>NZ_CP168139.1:0-1493263 GCF_048270605.1 Campylobacter sp. LH-2024
TATGATGAAGAATTAAAAGAAGAATTTTTAAGCAATTTAAAAAAAGAATATAACTATTTTTCAAGCTCAAGTTCAAGAAGCTTAAGTGGAAATTTTGGAATTTATGAAGAATTAGAAGATTATTTAAAAGCCGATTTTAAAGATAAAGGAATACTTCATTTTAACAGCGGGTATCATTTAAATTTATCCTGCATAGCCGCACTTTCAAGCTTAAATAAAACTCTTTTTTTGGCTGATAAATTGATCCATGCGAGTATGATTGATGGATTAAGACTTAATGGGGCTGATTTTTTCCGTTATAAACACAATGATTTAGATCATTTAGTATCTTTGATCCAAAAACATTATGAGAAATATGAAAATATCATCATACTTAGCGAAGCTTTATTTAGTATGGATGGAGATTTTAGCGATTTAAAAGCTCTTGTTGAACTTAAAAAAAATTATTCAAAAATAAAACTTTATATTGATGAAGCTCATAGTGTTGGATGTTTTGATAAAAAGGGTTTAGGATTTGCAAAATCCCTTGGTTTAGAAAACGAAATTGATTTTTTAGTTTTTACCTTTGGAAAAGCTGTTGCTTCAATGGGTGCTTGTATGATTTGTGCTAAAAAATATAAAGATTTTTTCATCAATAAAGCACGTGCTTTTATCTATTCTACAGCTTTACCTCCTATCAATGTTGCTTTTACACTTTTTATTTTTAAAAATATGGCAAAATTTCAAAATAAAAGAGAAAATTTATATCATCTAAGTCAATTTTTAAAAGATAAACTCCAAGAAAAAAATCTGCAAATTTTAGGGGATTCTTATATTATTTCCTTGATTTTAGGAGATAATAAAAAAGCTTTAGCGATAGCTCAAATTTTAGAAAAAGGTGGCATCTTTGCTCCAGCAATCAAAGAACCTACTGTGCCCAAAAATACAGCCAGAATTCGCTTTTCTTTACATGCAGGACTTGATCAAAATGATCTTGAGCAAATTTTGGAGTTATTATGAAAAATACTTTTTTATGTAAAAATCTAAATTGCGATGAACTTATTATTGTTTTTGGAGGTTTTGCAAGTCATCCGAGCCATTTTTCACACTTAAAAAGTGAAAAAAATGTTGTATTGTTTTATGATTTTGAAAATTTAGATTTTAAATTCGATTTTAAAGCTTTTTCAAAAATTAAATTAATAGCTTTTTCTATGGGAGTTTGTCTTGCTAATTATCTTTTAAAAGAATATGATTTTGATCAAAAAATTGCCCTCAATGGAACCAACTTAGGCATAGATAAAGAAAAAGGTATCCATCCTACACTTTTTAGTAAAACTATGAAAAAATTTAATTTAGAAAATTTTAAAAGCTCTTTATTTAAAAATCATAAAGAAAAAACTAAAAATTTTATCTTTAAAGATGAAAATACTTTAAAAAATGAACTTAATACGCTTTTTAATTTTGCTTTAAAAGAACAAAAAGATTATTTAACTTGGGATAAAATTTACTCAAGTAATCAAGATGAAATTTTTCCACAAAATGCTTTAAAAAAAAGCTTTGAAAATTTAATTTTTTTAAATGAACCTCATTTTGCTTTTTTTCACTTTCATTCTTGGGATGAGTTTTGAATTTTTTAAAAGCCAAATCAAGCTATGAAAAAGCTGCAAAAGTGCAAAATTGGATGGGAGATAGACTTTGCGAAAAAATCCCTGCAAATAAATTTTTTGATCAAGTCTTTGAATTTGGTTGTGCACAAGGAGAATTCACACGAAAATTAAAAAAGAAAATCATCTTTAAAAAATACATTTTAAATGATATTTTAGATTATAAATCTCAAGATAAAGTAGAAATTTTTGATATGAATGATATAGCTCAGCATCCTTTAAGCACTCAAAAATTCGATCTTATCGCCTCAAATGCAACCTTACAATGGCTTAATTTTAAAAAAATACTTCCTACTCTTGCAAATATGCTTGATACAAAAGGTATTTTGCTTTTATCCACTTTTGGCGAAAAAAATTTAGAACAAATCACAAAAAGCACAGGCTTTTCTTTGAAATATCTTTCTCTTTTTGAAATAAAAAAAATCTTACAAGAGCATTTTTTTGAAATCCTTATAGAAGAAGATTTTATCACTTTAGAATTTGAAAGTCCTTTAGAAGTTTTTAGGCATTTAAAACTAAGTGGGGTAAATTCTTTAGGCCATCATACCTTAACGAAAACTTTTTTAAAAGACTATGAAAAAAAATTTCAAAACAAACTCACCTATCATCCTATTTTTATTTATGTAAAAAAAGTATAAAAATTATTTTGTTATAATCCTAGCAAATTTCGATAGGAAGGATTACTCATGAAAAAAATATTATTTTTTTGTATGTTTTTATTTTTATGCCTTAAAGCAGAAAATCTTAGTATTTTTGTTGCTTCTTCAGCCTCAAAGGCTATGAGTGCAATTAAAGATGAATTTTTAAAAACTCACCCAAATGATACCATAGAAATGATTTTTGGCGCTTCTGGCAAATATTACCAACTTTTAAAGCAAGGGCGAAAATTTGATTTATTTTTTTCAGCTGATGCTAAATACGCTGAGGCAATTTTTCAAGATCAAAACGCTTTAGAAAAACCAAAAATTTATGCTTTGGGTGTTTTAGCCTTATATAGCTTAGACCCGAATTTAATCCATCTTGAAAATCTTAAAAAAAATTTAACAAAAATCAATCATCTAAGCGTAGCAAATCCAAAAATCGCTCCTTATGGAGTTGCTGCTAAAGAAATTTTAGAAAAACTTGATCTAGGTGAAAGTTTAAAAAATAAAATTATCCTAGGAGATAACATTGCTCAGCCAGTTTTATATGTTGATTCTAAAGCATCTGAACTTGGTATTGTAGCTTATTCTTTAGTTTCTCCTATCAACCATCCTAAAGGTAAAGCAAGTATTATCGATCCAAAATATTTCACCCCATTAAAACAAAGTTTTGTAATCACAAAATACGCCAAAAATAAAAAACTAGCCTTTGAATTTAGTGATTTTATTAGTTCAGCTAAAGCAAGGGAAATTTTTAAAAAATATGGATTTGATACTCCATGAATATCTTAAAAGGTAAGGTTTGTGATCTCATCTATCAAGATGATTTAATACTTGTAAAAATAAATTGCGAAGATGAAATTTTTCAAGTTTTAATGCTTAGCCCCTTTAAAGAACTTAAATTAGATCAAGAAATTCAGATGCTTTTTAAAGAACATGAGCTTTGCTTTGCTACCTTAAATTCTAGTTTAAGTGTAGAAAATTCTTTTAAAGCAAAAATTTCAAAAATCAAAGAAGGAAAGCTTTTGTATCATGTATTTTTCAAATTCCACGATCAAAAAATTTCTAGCTTGATCACCAAGGAAAAAGCTTTGGAACTGAAACTTTCTCTCGAACAAGAATGGCTTTGTTTTATTAAATCAAATGATATTATTTTAAGGACCAATTATGCTTGATCCTTCTTTTTTGCAAACACTTTTTTTAACTCTTAAACTAGCTTTTATTACCACTTTTATACTTTTTTTTATAGGTGTTTTTTTAGCTTATATTTTAAGCTTTACTCGCTTTCCTTTTAAAGCTTTATTGCAAACTTGTATCAATTTGCCTTTGGTTTTACCTCCTAGTGTTTTAGGTTTTTATCTTTTGATTGCTTTTTCAACCAATACTTTTTTAGGAGAATTTTTGCAAAAATATTTTCACCTTTCTTTAGTTTTTACCTTTGAAGGACTCGTTTTTGCTTCTATCATTTTTTCTCTACCCTTTATGATAAATCCTTTACAAAGTGCTTTTTCATCAATCAATCAAAATCTCTTATACGCCTCTTATACTTTAGGCAAAAGCAAAATAACTACTCTTTTTAGAGTCATTTTGCCCAATTGTAAAGCAGGTATCTTTTCAGCTTGTGCAATGAGTTTTGCTCACACTATGGGAGAATTTGGAGTTGTAATGATGATAGGCGGACACAAACAAGGAGAAACTTTAGTCGCTAGTATTGCAATTTATGATGAACTTGAAACCTTAAATTATACCCTAGCACATCAATACGCTTTTACGCTTTTCATTCTTTCTTTTGCCATACTCTTAAGTTTATATTTTGTCAATAAAAAGTTAAATTTTTAGGAATTTTAATGCTAAAGCTTGATCTAAAACATCAAATCAATTCTAAAGAATTTGAATTTAAAACCCAAATCAATCAAGGAGAAATCACAGCTATTTTTGGAGAAAGTGGAGCTGGAAAGACAACCTTGCTTAAAATCATAGCAGGACTAATCAAACCAAATTGCGGATACTTAGAAGTAGATAATGAAATTTGGTTTGATAGTAAGAAAAATATCAATCTAAGCATACAAAAAAGAAAAATAGGCTTTATGTTTCAAGATTATGCCTTATTTCCTAATATGAATGTCAAAGAAAATTTAAGTTATGCAAACAAAAACGAAACAAAAATCAATGAATTTTTAGAACTTATGAATTTAAAAGAATTAGCCAAAGCGTATCCTAAAGAACTTTCAGGCGGACAAGCTCAAAGAGTCGCTTTAGCAAGAGCCTTAATAAGAGAACCTAAAATTTTACTTTTAGATGAACCTTTAAGCGCTTTAGATTTTAAAATGCGTATGAATTTACAAGATGAACTTGCAAAAATTTTACATCATTTTAAAATCACAACCTTACTCGTAAGCCATGATATAGCTGAAATTTACAAACTAAGCCATAAAATCATAGAAATTCAAAATGGCAAAATCATTAAAAATTTAATCAAAAATGAATTTTTTACACAAGCAAATTTAAGTGCTAAATTACGCTTAAATGCAACCTTGCTTGAAGTTAAAAAAAGCGATATTTTGATCATTTTTACCCTACTTTTAAATCAAGATATCGTTAAAATCACACTTAGCGAAGAAGAGTTTTTAAAAGATTATCAAGATGTAAAAATCGGCGATACGCTTTTACTTTCCATAAAAGCTTTTAATCCTATCATTGTAGGGAAAATTAAATAATTTTTTTAAGTATTATTAATATAATTTCATAAATATTTTAGAGAGAAAAACAATGAATTTTATCCATTTAAGCGAAGAACCTTTAAAAAGCAAAATCAAAGATACCTATTTTACAAAATTTAGTTATTCTGGTTCCAAAATCGATTTTACCATAACTTACAAACATAAAAATTTAGGCGAGATTAATTTACTTTGGGCTGAAGCAAAAAAAGGAGAAAGCGATATAAAAAAATCCTTCATACAGCTTATACTCACCATAGGAAAATATAAATTTTACACAGAACAAACCCCAAATTTACTTTGTGCCTTTGATGGCATTAAAATGGCTTTTTTACCTTTTATAAAAATTCAAGAAGTTTTTTATCAAAATGATATAGATTTTAGCGTTACGCCAAGTAATCACAAAAGCGAACAATTTTTAAAACTTTTAAAGCAACTTAACACTATTTTAGATGAAGCACAAATTTTTTACTATGAAAAAAATGATGAAGAATTAAAAGCCTTTATCAAAGAAAATCTCACAAGCGAAAATATAAGTAAATTTAAAATCGATAAAAACAATTTTGTAAGTATATATTATAAATGGAGCAAAAGTGTAAAAGATAGTATCAGTATAGACTGGGATTTGGCTAAAAAAAGCGGGATAATCGACGCTGATTTTTATTTGGCTGATTTATTATCAAAAGATAATGTTAGCATAGTTAAAAAGCTTTTTGCTGTTTTGAAAAAAGATTATTATGAATTTAATGAAAAAAAGACAGAATTAGGCTCTATCATCGCCGAAAAAACAGGATTTAAAGACCATCAAAAAGCCCATAAAGAATTTTGGGCTATTTATGAGCGTCCGCCAAGAGAAGAATTTTGGGATTATATTATAAAACGTAGAGATTTGCTTGTCGATCAAGATATAAGAGAGCGAAAGGGAGCGTTTTTTACTCCTAGAATTTGGGTAGATAAGGCTTGTGAATATCTATCAAAAACTTTTGGGGAAGATTATGAAGATGAGTATTATATATGGGATTTAGCTGGTGGAACTGGAAATTTACTCGCCAATTTTACAAATAAAAAAAATATTTTTTGCTCCACTCTTGATAAAGCCGATATCGATGTAATACATGAGCGTATAAAAAATGGAGCGAATTTATTTGAAAATCATGTTTTTGAGTTTGACTTTTTAAATGATGAATTCTTTGATGAAGTGGATGATAAGGGTAAAATTATCCAAAAATCAAAATTACCTTTAAATTTGCAAGAGATTTTAAAGGATGAAAACAAGCGCAAAAAACTAATAATCTTTATCAATCCACCTTATGCGGAGGCTAGCACAACTTCAACTAGAAATAACACAGGTAAAAATAAAACAGCTGTATCTGATAGTATGATTTATGATAAATATAGTTCTAAATTAGGTGGAGCAACAAAAGAATTGTTTATGCAATTTTTTATAAGAATTTATTGTGAGATTGAAGGAGCTATACTGGCTAGCTTTTCTACATTAAAATATATAAATGCTCAACAATCTAATAAATTTAGAGAAATTTTTAAAGCTAAGTTTTTAAAAGGCTTTATAGTGCCTGCTTATACTTTTGATAATGTAAAAGGAAATTTTCCTATAGGGTTTTTGATATGGGATATGAGCAAAAAAGAAGAAATTAAAAAAATAAAACTTGACGTATTTAATGAAAATGGAAATTTTTTAGGCAAAAAAGTTTTATTTCCAAAAAATAAATATATGATTGAATGGCTTAGAAATTTTTATGACAAGGAAAGTGAAAATATAGGATTTTTAAGAATGATAGGTTCTGATTTTCAAAATAATGTAGGAGTATTTTTTACAAATAATTTAACTAGTAACGATATCAAGAAAAAAATTTTTACATTGATTACTCGTAATAATATCTTACCTATGAGTATATATTTTTCAGTGCGTCACGCTATAGCAGCTACTTGGATAAACGATAGAGATCAGTTTTTGTATCCAAATAAACTATACGATAAAGATGATGAATTTAAAAGTGATTGTCTAGCTTTTATGCTTTTTCATGGGCAAAATAAAATAAGCTCAAAAGAAGGGACAAATCACTTCATCCCTTTTAGCGAAAAAGAATTAAACATCACAAAAGAAGCTTTTGAAAGTGATTTTATGTATAAATTTATAAATGGCAAAATCAAAGATGAGAATTCTTTATTTGGTGATGAGTTAGCAAAGATAGAATTTAGCCCCCAAGCCAAAGAACTTTTAAAAGCGGGAAAAGAACTTTTTAAATACTATCACACGCACAGCGAAGATAAAAACTATCTAATCAATGCTTCATTTTATGATATCAAAGAATTCTTTCAAGGTAGGGATGAAAAAGGCAAGATGAATACTCCTGCTAAAGCAAAAGATGAACACTATAAATTTTTACTTAGCCAACTCAACGAATCTTTAAACACCCTAGCTAAAAAAATAGAGCCAAAAATTTATGAGTATGGATTTTTAAAAGAATAGCTAAGCAAGCATTCTTTTAATATCTTTTAATCTCTTAACACAAATTTCAAGATCTTTATTTTTAGTCGCATTGTCTTTTTTAGCATAAGCATGTAAAATAAATAATTTCGTTTCAAAAGCATAAAAAATTCTGATCGAATGCCTTGGAGTTTTTAACCTGATCTTAAAAATATCATCACATCTTGTTTTGCTGTGTTGTTCATCGAGCTTGTTGCCGTTTATGGCTAATTCTTGTATCATTTTATAAGCTTTTTCTTTATAATTTGGCTCAAGATTGTTTATAAATTTAATAATTTTATTATTATAATAAATAATTTCATACATAACAAACCTTTTTAATTGGTTTATTTTATCCAAATAATTTTGTATTTTCAAAAATAAATATTATCCTATGCCTTATTTAAGGTATAGATTAGCTTAAAAAATTTTATTTAAATATTGGTTTAAAATTTCTTCTCTTTTATACAAATCTTTAAAATTTGAAATTTTTACATTAAGAGCAAAAGAACAATAAGAATGAACTTTTTTTAAATAAACAAATCCCACAACCCAAGCGATATTATCATTAAACCCTGTTTTACCATAGAGAATAAAATCATCATTTTGTTTTAATTCAATCATTTTAATAACTTCTTCTTGAATTTTTTTAGAATAAGGAAGTTTTAAATTAGCAAGTTTAAAAAGTAAAACCGCTTGTTCTTTGGCTGAAATTTGTAAAGCATTATCAAGCCAAAAGGTATCTATTTTAGAAATTTTTTTATTACCATAATTAAGCTTGTTTAAATTTTCTTGCATTTTTACCTTGCCTATTTTTCTTGCAAGTTCTTTAAAGGCAGGAACCTGAGATCTTTTTATGGCTGAAGTTAAATTCGCATCTTGTGCCCACGAGGGCAAAAAAACTTTTTCACCCTCATAATGATAAAATACTTCGCTTGTATCTTTAACTACATGGGAATTTAAAGCGATTAAAGCATTAAAAATTTTAAAAGTTGAAGCTGGAGAAAAACGTTCTTTGGCTTTTAAAAAATCATTGCTATAAAAATTTTTACCATCATAAAAAATCATCACTCCGCTAAGATTTTGTCCTTTAAAAAAATCTGGCAAATTCTTAGCAAAAATAAAATTTTGAAAAAGTAAGAATAAAATAAATATTCTTATCATTTTTTATCTATAACTTTTTTAAGCGCTAAAGAAGCTAAAGCTAAACCAAAAGAAGCTGTAACCCCCATAAAAGAACCAAGATCTTTACAACAAGGCACCTCATCTGAAAAAACTACATCAAAATCTTTATTAAAACCTGATTTTCTAAGTTCATAACGAAATTTTTTTGCTAAAGCATCACCATAAGTTTTAAAAATACTTGTCGTTTTAATACGAGTAGGATCAAGCTTTCTTGCTCCACCTGTAGAAGAAATAAAAATTTGTTTTTCAAAATCAATCGAATTTGCTAAAGCTACTTTAGCCGGAATATCATCAATTGCATCAATGATAAGATCAAAAGAACTTAAATCAAATTGATCAAGAAATTCTTGATCAATTCTTGCTACAATACCCCGTGCTTTATAAATTTTTTCAAAAACTTTTGCTTTTTCCTCGCCTATATGTTCGCTATGAATTTGACGGTTTTGATTTGTAACCTCAAAACAATCTCCATCGATTAAAGTAAGATTTGTAAAACCACTTCTAAATAACGCATCAACACAAATTCCGCCAACTCCTCCAAGACCACAAACTAAAACTTTGGTTTTTAAAATTTTGTCTAAATTTTCTTCTGTAATTAACCATTTAATACGTGTAAATCTATCATACATTACTTTTCCTTAAGCCATTTTTTTGTTTGTTTTAATTTTTTATAAGCTGTTAAATCAAGCATTATTGGTGTAATTGTTGCATAACCCTTTTTTAAAAGAGCAATATCAGATTTTTTTTCTTCCTCAAAATCCAAATTAGCACTTGCAAGCCAAAAATATTTTTTTCCTCTTGGATTGGTATTGCAATGGGCTTTATAATTATAAATTCTTTTTCCCACTTTAGCGATTTTAATTCCTTTAAATTTAATTTTTGAAGAAGGAAAATTCACATTAAGAAATTCTTTTTTATCCAAAGGAAACCCTTGATTAAAAATTTTTTTTACAAGTTTTTTAATTATTTTTAATGCATTTTCATAATCTATCTTTTCATGATTTTTATAAAATTGCGAAAAAGCAATAGCAGGAACTCCTTGCAAAACAGCCTCCATAGCACCCGCACAAGTCCCAGAATATGTAATATCCTCTCCTACATTTGCTCCTTTATTGATACCACTAATGACAAGATCAGGCAATTTCTTTTTATAAAAAGCATGTAAAGCCAAATAAATACAATCAGCTGGAGTTCCATCATCAAGTTTATAAAATCTTTTTTTTACCTTTACAAATTGAAGAGGTCTTACCAAAGTAATGGAGTGAGAACAGGCTGATTTTTCGCTTGATGGTGCTACTACAGTTATTTTTGCTTTAAATTCCTTTTTTAGCATTGCAACAAGTTTTTTTAAACCCTTACTTTCATATCCATCATCATTAGTAATAAGAATTTCTTTCATAGTTAAACCCTTTAGAATTTAGACTGAAGAATTAAAAATTTTAAATATAGCATTTATTTTTAAAAGTAAGATGAAATTATATTCAAAAAATAATAATTTTTATTACTTTAATTAATATTTACTTAAATTTTTAATTAAATTATTTGTAAATATTTGTAAATATATGTTATGATATTAAATATCAAAATTAAGGATATTGCCTATGAAAAAAATTAAATATAGTTTATTTTTTCTAGTTTTTGCTGTAATATTTTCGGCTTGTTCGACTAAAGAACTCAATCCTCTAGGACGCTCTTATGGAGATATGTATGATAATGATCCTTTAAAAATAGGTCAAGAGCCAACTAAACCAGCCAAGCAAGATACTCCTAGTTTAGTTGAAGGAGAAAAATTTCCAGATATACCTTTAGTGCCACCTGTCATTCGTTTTGATTCTGCTGATGCAAATTCAACTCAAACTCCAAGACCAAGATTAAAATCAAATGGAGATTTTAACGATGTTTCAGCTGTAGGAGGTATTAGCTATACGAGTGATTTTGTAACCATTATGAATCCTAATGGAGCAGCACTTACTGTATGGGGAATTAATCCAGGAAATTGGATATGGGGCTATAGTCTATATAATAGTAGAAAATTAGAAGATGCTAGAGTATGGCAATTGATTGAATTTACTAATGATATTGTTATGATTAAAAATGCCAAAACAAATACTTGTTTAAATGCTTATGGTAGTGGTATAGTTCATTATCCTTGCGACCAAAGCAATCAAGCACAATTTTGGAAACTCATTCCTATGAGCAATGGAGCTTATCAGATTAAAAATCTTGGCACAGAACAATGCATACAAACCCCTGTAAAAGATGTTATGCATGAATTTAATCTTGATTCTTATCAAATCTTTTTGCAAAATTGTGCTAAGGCTGGTGAAACAACTTTAGATAAACAATGGTATATTACAACTCCTGCTTATGGAACAAATTCGCCTTATCTTAAGGAGCAATTATGAAAAAAATTATCTTATTCTTGGCTATTAATATTAGTTTTGTTTTTGCAGCTTTAGAGAATTACTCTACAGGAACATGGAATATGCAAGGTTCTTCAGCCTCAACTGAAAGCAAATGGAATATCAGTGTAAGACAGCTTGTTACTGGAGATAATCCTTTAGATATAGTTGCCATACAAGAAGCTGGTGTTTTGCCAGCAACAGCTATTATGACCACAAGACAAGTCCAACCCGTAGGCGTTGGAATTCCTATACATGAATATGAGTGGAATTTAGGTTCTTTATCACGTCCAAATATTGCTTATATTTACTATTCAAGAGTAGATGTTGGCGCCAATCGAGTAAATATGGCCATAGTTAGTAGAATAAGAGCTGATGAAGTCATCGTTTTGCCTCCGCCAACAGTAGCCTCACGACCTATTATAGGAATTAGAATAGGCAATGATGCTTTTTTTAGTATCCATGCTTTAGCTAGGGGTGGGAATGACGCTGGTGCTATAGTAACAGCTGTAGATATGCATTTTAGAAATATGCCTGATATTAATTGGATGATTATGGGAGATTTTAATCGCAATCCTGATCAACTAACCCCTTTACTAGATGCTGATTTAAGAAGACGTATCAATGTAGTATATCCACCTTCTTTTACTCAAACTTCAGGCAATACAATTGATTATGCTGTAACAGGAAACTCTAACCAAGCTGCTGCTTATAGACCTCCTTTAATTACAGCTGTTTTAGCTTTAGCAGGTATTAGAAGTTTTTTAGCTTCTGATCATTTTCCGGTAAATTTTAGGAGGTTTTAAATGAAAAAAATTTTAATTTTATGTGCCGCATTAATGAGCTTAGCTTTTGGTATTGAACCCAAAGGAGACTTACCTGATTACACACCTATGTTTGCAATAAGGTCACTAGATACAGGTATTTCAGTCAGTGTTTTTAGAGAAAGTTCGCAAGATTTAACTGATCAAAATTGGGTTTTAAGAGAGATTATCTTAAGCGATAAATTAAAAGCAAAAGACACTTTAGCCGATAAACTTCCTTTTGGATATGTACAATTTGTTAATCCAAATGATGATGATATTTGCTTAGCCATCTTAGAAAGTGGCTTTTTTGATGCTAAATCTTGTAAAAAAGATTTAGAAGATGAAAAATTAGAAACTGTTTTTTCTATCATGCCTACAACAAGTTCAGCTTTGCAAATTCGTTCTTTAGTTTTAGGCGGGGTTGAATGTATGTCAACTTTTTATAATCCTCAAGTTGCTTTAGAAAAACGCATAGGAATTAAAAAATGTATCATTGGTCCTGGATTTTTTATCGATCCATCTCAATTAATGTTCTTTACCCCTGCTATAGTAGAAGCTACTCCTCTTAATTAATTTACCTTTTTAGGTAAATTAAGAATTAATTTTTTATTTAAATTATAAATAAAGTAAAAATTTTAAAACAATATATTTTTTTAAAAACAATGATTTTTGATATAATTGCCAAAAAATTATCTTAAAAAGGAAATTCTTATGTTAAATATTTTACTTTTAAGCAGTTCAAGCTACAAAGAAACGGGTTATTTAACTCATGCTAAAAATCTTATAGAAAATTTTTTAGAAGAATGCGATGTTAAACAAGATCCAATCTTATTTATCCCTTATGCTGGAGTAAGAAGAACTAACGAAGAATATGAAAAAAAAGTAAAAGAAAGTTTAAATAAAGAAAATATTATCTCAATTCATCATTCTAATAATCCCCAAGAAGCTATTTCAAAAGCCAAAGTTATCTTAGTAGGTGGCGGAAATACTTTTATGCTTTTATATAAACTTTACAAATATGATCTTCTAAATTGTTTAACTCAACGTATCAAAGAAGGAGCGTGCTATATAGGTTGGAGTGCAGGTTCTAATATAGCAGGAAAAAGCATAAAAACAACCAATGATATGCCTATTATTATGCCTAAAAGCTTTGATGCGCTCAATCTCTTTCCTCATCAAATCAATCCTCATTTTATCAGTGGAAAAATTCAAGGACATAATGGAGAAAGCCGCGAAGAACGCTTGGAAGAATTTCTTATTGCCAATCCTAAAGAAACAATTTACGCTATACCAGAAGGATCAGCCCTTAGAATAAAAGATGATAAAATCAAAATTCTAGGACATAATTCAGTACTTAAATTTGAATATCCTATGAAAAGCACAACTTTAAATCTTGATCAAGAGTATCTTTATTAAAGGAAAATAAAATGCATGATTTTTATCTGATATTAGCAGCTATAGGAACTTTAGTTACTATTATTTTACTTATTAAAAAAGCTGAAACAAAAACTACTTTATTTGGTGTTGGTTTTATTCTTTGCTTAGTTTCTTTAAAACCAATTGATGCTTTAAATGCTTTTACTTTTTCAATGACTCAAGCTTCTTTACTTAAAGCTATTTGTGCTAGTATGGGCTTTGCTTTTGTAATGAAATTTACCCAATGTGATGCTCATTTAGTCCGATTACTCACTGCTCCTTTAAAGAATTTAGGTTTTTTCTTAATTCCTATTGCTTTTATAATAACTTTTTTTATTTCTATAGCTATTCCTTCTGCAGCAGGTTGTTCTGCGGCTGTTGGGGCAACCTTGATCCCTTTATTGATGGCTTCTGGGATAAAACCTGCTATGGCGGCAACTGCTGTAGTAAGTGGAACCTTAGGAAGTGCTTTAAGCCCTGGAACTTCTCATAATGGCATCATTGCTGATATGAGTGGTTTAAGTATTCCTCAGGTTTTAAGCGTCCAGTTTAATTATACTTTAGTTTCTGCAATCATCACTTGTATTTCTTTAATCATTATGGCTCTTATTTTTAAAGACTATACAAAAGGAATTGTTTATGAGAGTAAGACACAAACAAAAGAAGGAATTCAAAAAGCAAATTTTTTATATGCTTTAATGCCTTTAGTTCCTATTATCATTTTAATCATTGGTGCTAGTGATTTACCAAAAATTGAATTTTTAAATCCTATTTTAGACTGGACAACAAAAATTCAAGTCGCAGAAGCAATGCTTTTAGGTGCTATCTTAGCTATGGTAGTAACCATGAGTAGTCCGAGTAAAATTTGTCAAGAATTTTTCAATGGTATGGGAAGCTCTTATGCTAATGTTGTAGGTATTATTGTAGCTGCAAGTGTTTTTGCTGCTGGATTAAAAGCCTGTGGAGCCATCGATGCTGTGATTGAAATTTTAAAAAATGAACAACATTACGTCCGATTTGGAGGGACTTTTATACCTTTTTTAATGGCTATGGTAACAGGCTCAGGCGATGCTCCAACTATGGCCTTTAATCAATCAATCACTATACACGCACAAGCTCTAGGATTTGATCAGGTCGCATTGGGAATGGTAGCTACAGTTGCTGGAGTGCTTGGAAGGGTTGTTTCACCTATCATGGCAGCAAGCATTATTGTAGCAGGTATCGCTGGAGTTAATACAATAGAAATTGTAAAAAGAACTGCATTAGGTTCAATTATCTCTCTTATAGTAATTGCTTTTATTATGCTTTAGTTTCACTTGCTAAAAGAATTATTTCTTGCAAAACTTTACTTGCTGCTTTTAAGGATTTAAGTGGCAAGTATTCATAAATAGAATGAAAATTATGTGCTCCAGTAAAAATATTTGGACACATAAGCCCTTTTTCAGATAACACAGCCCCATCATAACCGCCACGCATTGGAATAATCTTTGCTTTTATATCTAAATTTTCATAGGCTTTTAAGGCCAATTTTACAGGAAGACAATCCTTAGTTTTTAAGGCATTAAAAACATTTTTGTAACGATGAGACAGATGAATTTGTATGCTTTGTTTGCCCCATAATTTCTCACAAGAATTGCACAAATCTTTTAAAAATTGTATTCTTTGATTATATTTTTCTTCATCAAATTCTCTAATATCTATTTTTAAAATCGTTTTTGCACTATTTCCATTTAATTCTTTTACCCAAAAATACCCTTCCTTACCTTCTGTGTATTCAGGCGCCTCACCCCTTGGAAGCATAGAAATAAATTGATGGGCTAAAATAAGTGAATTTACGAGCTTACCTTTTGCACTCATAGGATGTGCTGAAACTCCTTGAAAAGTTACTATAGCATCTGCAGCATTCCAATTTTCATAGATAAATTCTCCTATGCCACAACAATCTAAACAATACCCAAAATCAGCATTAACTTCTTTCACATCAAAAGCTTTAGCCCCTCTTAATCCCTGCTCTTCATCAGGTAAAAAACCCACAATAATATCTCCATGCTTTAAAGAAGGATTTTTAACAAAAAATTCAAGCATATCCATAATTGCAGCAATACCAGCTTTATCATCCGCTCCAAGCAAACTCGTCCCATCAGTATGGATAATATCATCTCCTTTGTAATTTTTAAGCTCTTTAAATTCGCTTTCCCTTAGATAAAGATCTAATTCTTTATTTAGACAAATATCTCCACCTTCATAATGTGTAATTTGTGCCTTAGTATCATTTTTTTGCTCACTGCTAGTATCTAAATGTGCAAAAAAAGCTATACGAGGTGCATTGGAAACATTAGCAGGTAAAAGTGCTGTTGTGATAGAATTTGATCTTTTAACAATCTGACTCAATCCAAGCTCTTTAAGTTCCTTTTCTAGCAAACTAGCCAGTTGCATTTCATTAGGATTTGAAGGCATAATACCCGCTAAACCATTTTCTTTATGAGTTGTAGTATTGATCTTAGTATAATTAATAAATCTTTGAGCAATATCCATAAAAACTCCTTAAAATTTTTATATTTAGGAAAAAGAATTAATTATCTTGTATTATAATCGCATTTCATTAAAATTTTAATAGGATGAAAAATGAAAAAAATACTAAATTTATTTGGTGCTTGTGCAGTTTTTGCAAGCTTAGCTTTTGCAGATATTAATATGTATGGTCCAGGTGGTCCTCACTTTGCCCTACAAGAAATAGCAAAAAAATATGAGAAAAAAACTGGCACAAAAGTTAATCTTACCTTTGGTCCTCAAGCCACTTGGGTAGAAAAAGCAAAAAAAGATGCAGATATTTTATTTGGCGCTTCAGATCAATCAGCTTTAGCTATTACAACAGATTTTGATAAAAAATTTGATGTTAAAAAAATCGAACCATTGTATTTTAGAAAAGCCATCATTCTTACTCAAAAAGGCAATCCTTTAAAAATCAAAGGCTTAGAAGATCTTGCCAAAAAAGGAGTGAAAATCGTTGTCCCAGAAGGTGCAGGAAAAAGCAATACTTCAGGAACTGGCGTTTGGGAAGATATGATAGGAAGAACTCAAAATATAAAAATGATTCAAGATTTTAGAAACAATATCGTTGCTTTCACTCCTAATAGTGGTGCTGCCAAAAAATTATTTTTAGAAAAAAAAGCAGATGCGTGGATCACTTGGATTGATTGGGCTAAGGCAAATCCAGATTATGGCGACGTTGTCAATATCGAAAAAAAATTAGTCGTATATAGAACTTTCAACATAGTCGCAAAAAATGATGCGGATAAACAAATTCAAGATTTTATCACTTATCTTAAAAGTGATGATGCTTATAAAGTATTTAAAAAATACGGATATAGAAAATAATTTACGCAGAGATTTTCTCTGCATTTTAAGTCAAATTTCGCTACTATCTGCAAGAAATTAAATAATTTTTTTAAAAATAAGAATACCAAGAAAAATGCATCAATAACATACTAAGATAAAATTTTATATAAGTTAAATCATAAAAATATTGTTAGAATTTTTAATTATTATCTTTATGAAAATATTTATACAGCTTATATTATCATGGAATATACAGGAAAAATATTGAAAAGTGTTTTAAATGATGAGAGCAACTTAGAAAATTTATTCTATTTTTACACAGCTAATTGAAGCCTTTAATTACATAGAAGATATAAGAGAAAAAATATTCTCATAGATGTTGATGAGTAGTTAAAAATTGATTTTAATTTGGGAAAGATTTTTAATATAAGTAAAAGCGAAGATACTCTAAATTCAATTATAATATAGAAGTGATGCAAAAGAGTATTTTAAAAAAGAGAATTAAATAAAGAAAATTTTTGCAAATTTAAAAATTCGCCAAGAAGATGATTTTAAAAAGACAGCAATATCCTAGTTCTATCAAATGTGAAGAATTGGACAAATTTTATAAATGGTTTAAAACACTAAATAATAAAATATAAAAACTTATTTTATATAATCTTTAAGAAAAAATATCTCAAATTTCTATTACAAAATGATGACTTTTTAATTAAAAAACCAGTAAAAGAAATCAAAACAAGGTGTTTTTAACTCTTGATTTAATCTAAGGATTTAATAAAATCAAACTTATTGCCATCACAGCCATACCAAAAACTAATCCATAAAGACTATCATGGGCTTTATCATAAGTTTTTGCGGCAGGTAATAGCTCATCAAAAGAAATAAATACCATAATTCCAGCCACTATAGCAAAAGTAATAGCTAAAGTAAGTCCATTCATAATAGGCAAAATCAAAAATGCTCCAACAAATGCTCCTATAGGCTCTGCTACACCAGAAAGTGCTGAATAAATAAAGGCTTTTTTCTTATCATTTGTAGCATGATAAATTGGCAAAGAAACTGCCATTCCTTCAGGAATATTATGTATCGCTACAGCTACGGCAATAGCTACACCAAAATTAAGATTATCAAGACTTGAAATAAAAGTTGCAAAACCTTCAGGAAAATTATGTATTGCTATTGCAAGTGCGGTAAAAATTCCTGTTCTTTTTAAAGCCTTGGTATTAATTTTTTTAAGAGGTTCTCCTGCATGAAAAGCGGGAGCTTTTTCATTTTTCTTAGGCAAAGGACAAATTTTAAGCTCACTTAAATCCTCTTTTGGTTCGTGCGGATTAACATCTTCAGGGATAAATTTATCAATGATAGCTGATAAAAAAATTCCTCCAAAAAAACACAAAAGTGCCAAAAGTTCTCCATAACTTGAATTATAATATTTTTTAAAATCTATAAAAGACGAAGGTAAAATTTCCATGAAAGAAATATATATCATCACACCAGCAGAAAAACCGAGTCCAAAAGAAAGGATTCTAAGATTATCATTTTTGCTGAAAAATGCTATCACTGAACCAATAGCTGTTGAAAATCCTGCCAAAATGGTCAAAATCATCGCTATTAAAATTTGATTGATTGTAAATTCCATGATAAAGATTATATCAGAAAAATATTAAGTAAAAATTTATTTATTGACAATAATTATTAATAATATATGATTTTAATTTTCAAGCAAATTCTTTAAGTGAAAATTAGCTATGATTCTTTTTCTAAAAATTTAAAAGAGGGTAAAAAATGAAAACCTTTCTCGTTTGTGCCTTAGAACCTTCAGCAAATTTGCACTTAAAAGAAATTTTAAAAGCCTATAAAAATGAGTATAGAGAATTTGATTTAGTAGGAATTTATGACGAAAACTTATGTGATGAGTTTAATCTAAGCTCAAAACCCCTCTACAGCTCACACGAATTTAGTGCTATGGGTTTTGTAGAGATCTTACCTCTTATCTTTAAGGCAAAACGCGCGATAAAAGAGCTTGTGAATTTAGCTTTTACTCAAAAAATTGATGCAATTTTGTGCATAGATTCTCCCGCTTTTAACATCCCTTTTGCGAAAGCTTTAAAAAAAGCAAATTCTAAAATAAAAAGAATTTATTATATCTTGCCTCAAGTTTGGGCATGGAAAAAAGGAAGAATTCCCATCATAGAAAGTCACTTTGATGTTTTAGCTTCTATCCTACCTTTTGATGATCAATTTTTTAGCAAAAGTATTTACGTTGGACACCCGCTTTTAGACGAAATCAAAGAATTTAAAGATGAAAAAGATGCACAAATTCTACTTTCAAAAAAAGAAAGTGAAAAAATCGTTGCTTTTTTACCTGGATCAAGAAGAAGTGAAATCAAACGCTTAATGCCTATTTTTAAAGAGCTTTCTAAAAATTTTCAAGGTAAAAAGATCCTTTGTATCCCTCCTTTTAATCTTAATAAACTCGATATTTATGGCGATATTAGCGAATTTAAAATAGAGAGTAATACACCTAAAGTTTTAAAAAAATCAGATTTTGCCTTTATTTGCAGCGGCACAGCAACTTTGGAGGCGGCTTTGGTCGGAACTCCTTTTGTGCTTGCTTACAAGGCAAAGGCGATTGATATTTTTATAGCAAAGCTTTTTGTGAAATTAAAACACATCGGTCTTGTAAATATTTTTTGTGATTTTGCAGGAAAAGAAGAATTAAATCCTGAATTCTTGCAAAATGAAGTCAATGTAGAAAATTTATATCAAGCTTATCTTAAATACGATTATAAGAGTTTTTTTGCTAAAGTTAATTTTTTAAAACAATATTTAAAATTTGGAAGTGCAAAAAATTTAGCTAAAATACTTGATGAAAATTAAAAGGATAAATTATGCAAAAAGAACCAATGAGTCAATTTGGATATGATAAATTAGTTGCTGAATTAAAAGACTTAAAAGACAATCAACGCCCAGCAGTCGTCATAGAAATCGACACTGCAAGAAGTCATGGGGATCTAAAAGAAAATGCAGAATACCACGCGGCTAGAGAAAAACAAGCCTTAATTGAAAGTCGCATAGCAGAACTTAGCGATTTGCTAGCTCGTGCGCAAGTTATAGACCCTGCAAGTTATGAACACGATAGCGTAAAATTCGGATCTAGTGTTGTGATTATGGATTTAGATACTGAAAAAGAAAGTAAATACACTCTTGTTGGAATTTGTGAAGGAGATCTTGATAAAGGTTATATTTCCATTGCTTCACCTATAGCAAAAGCCATGCTTGGAAAAAAAGAAGGCGATGAATTTAAAGTTCGCTTACCTAAAGGTGAAAGTGAATTTGAAATCATTTCTATTAGCTATGAACCTTTGAAATTCTAAGGATGCAAGAATTAATCCTAAAAGATAAAGCAATTTTAATTGCCGATGCACATGAAAATACTCAACGAAGAGGTTTTTGGAAATTTCTACAAGCTTTGAAAAATAATGAAATTTCCACACCTCAACTTATCTTAATGGGTGATATTTTTGATCTGCTTATCGGAGAAATTTCTGCTACTCATGATTTTGCAAAACCTTATATTTATCTGCTTGAAGAATTAGCACAAACTATAGAAATTATTTATCTTGAAGGAAACCATGATTTTAATCTTTCTTGCTTTTTTAAAAAAGTAAAAATTTTTCCTATAAAAACGCAACCTTTAAAACTTAAATTGCATACAAGTAAAGTTAAAAATGAAAATTCTTATATTTTTTTAGCACATGGAGATATTTTTTTATCTCCATGCTTACAAATTCTTTTAAAAAGCCTTAGAAATCATTATTTACTTGTATTTTTAAATTGGATAAATCAAATTAGTTTTCATGCTATATCAAAAAAAATCTTAAAAAATCAAAATCAAAAAAATCTATTTTATAAAATTCAAAATTTTGAAAATTTAGCTAATGAAAGATATCTCAAATACAATAATTTAGGCTCTTGGGTATGCGAGGGACATTATCATCAAAATTTTATTCTTAACAAAAAAAACATTAAATATTTTAATCCTGATAATTTTGCACATAAGGAAAGTTTTTTTTTAGTAGAATACAAACAAGAAATTGAATTTCGAGAACAGAAATTGAGGGGTCAAAATGTTTGATGAAAATATCGTGAAAACGGGTTCAAATGAAATGGAGCTTGTCGATTTCCGTATCTTTAAGCAAGGACAAGATAAGATTTATGAAGGAATTTATGGAGTAAATGTCTCTAAAGTTAGAGAAATTATCAAAATTCCAACTCTTACAGAACTTCCAGGGGTACCTGAATATATCGAAGGAATTTTTGATCTTCGTGGTATTGTTATTCCTGTAGTTAATCTTGCAAAATGGATGCAAATCACTGAGCCAGAAAGTACTATGCTAAAACCTAGAGTAATTATTACCGAATTTAGCAATATTCTTATAGGCTTTATCGTTCATGAAGCTAAAAGAATTCGTCGTATTAATTGGAGAGATATAGAACCAGCAAGTTTTTCAGCAGGTTCTGGTGCCTTAGATAAAGGTAAAATTACTGGGGTTACACGTATAGAAAATGATGAAGTATTATTAATACTTGATTTAGAAAGCGTGATAGAGGAACTAGGAATTTATTCACCTAAAACCGATGTTGATTATAAATTAGAAAAATTTAGCGGAACAGCACTTATCTTAGACGATAGCTTAACAGCTAGAAAACGTGTAAAAGATATGATGCAACAATTAGGTTTGCAAGTTATCGAAGCTAAAGATGGTGTTGAAGGTTTAAATAAACTTGAAGAACTTAGTCAAGTTTATGGTGAAAATTTATGTGATATTTTAAAAATTATAATTAGTGACGTTGAAATGCCTCAAATGGATGGCTTCCATTTTGCAGCACGTCTTAAGGATGATGCACGTTTTAAAGATATTCCAATTGTCTTTAATTCATCATTGTCAAATGAGTTTATGAATGAAAAGGGTGTCCAAGAAGCTGGTGGAGAAGGCTATTTGGTTAAATTTAATGCTAGTGATTTCTTTAGCGAAATAACTAAAGTTTTAAAAAAACACCAATCACAAGAACAGGGGTAAAATATGGAAGATATGCAAGAAATACTTGAAGACTTTTTAGTTGAGGCTTTTGAGCTAGTTGAGCAAATCGACCATGATTTGGTAGAACTTGAATCAAATCCAGAAGATTTAGAATTACTTAATAGAATTTTCCGTGTTGCACATACAGTAAAAGGCTCATCAAGCTTTTTAAATTTTGATGTTTTAACAAAATTAACCCATCATATGGAAGATGTTTTAAATAAAGCAAGACACGGGGAATTAAAAATCACTCCAGATATCATGGACGTAGTTTTAGAATCTATTGATAGAATGAAAACTTTGCTTAACTCTATCCGTGATAATGGAAATGACACAGCCATAGGCATGGATATAGATCCAATTTGTACAAGATTGACGGCTATTTCAGAAGGAGAAGCTCCAGTTGGAAATTCAGCTCCAGTGGAAGAAAAACCAGTGGAAACTCCTAAAGAAGAGCCTGCGCAAGAGCCAGAAGTGGATGTTAATCAATTAAGCGATTCTGAAGTGGAAGCTGAAATCGAAAGATTATTAAAAGTAAGAAAAGCTGAAGATCAAGCTCGTCGCGCGCAAAAAAAGAAAAGTGCAACAACACCAACTCCACAAAAAACAGATAGCGGTGGTGAAAAAAAGGTTCCAGCATCAAGTAGTGGCGGTGGTATGGATCAAACTATACGTGTTGAAGTTAAAAGATTAGATCATTTGATGAATTTAATTGGAGAGCTTGTTCTTGGCAAAAACCGCTTACTTAAAATTTATGATGATGTTGAAGAGCGTTATGAAGGTGAAAAATTCCTTGAGGAACTTAACCAAGTTGTAAGCCAACTTAGCATTATTACAACTGATGTTCAATTAGCAGTTATGAAAACCAGAATGCAACCTATTGCAAAAGTTTTCAATAAATTTCCAAGGGTTGTTCGAGACTTAAGTCGTGAGCTTGGCAAACAAATAGAGCTTGAAATTTCTGGTGAAGAAACAGAACTTGATAAATCTATTGTTGAAGAAATTGGCGATCCAATTATGCATATGATTAGAAATTCTTGCGACCATGGAGTAGAAGATCCAGCAACTCGTGTAGCTAATGGCAAACCTGAGAAAGGTATAGTCCAACTTAAAGCTTACAATGAAGGAAATCATATAGTTGTTGAAATCACTGATGATGGTAAAGGACTTGATCCAAATGGCTTAAAAGCAAAAGCTATGGAGAAAAATTTGATCACAGAAAGAGAAGCGGATCAAATGACAGACAAGGAAGCCTTTGCACTTATTTTTAAACCAGGTTTTTCAACTGCAGCTAAAGTTACCAATGTTTCTGGACGTGGCGTTGGTATGGACGTTGTTAAAACCAATATTGAAAAACTCAATGGTGTTATTGAAATTGATAGTGAATTAGGTAAAGGAAGCACTTTTAAACTTAAAATTCCTCTTACTTTGGCAATCATTCAATCTTTACTTGTTGGAACTCAAGAGGAATTTTATGCTATTCCTTTGGCAAGTGTTCTTGAAACAGTTAGAGTGCCGGTTGATGATATTTATACCATTGAAGGTAAAAATGTATTACGCTTAAGAGATGAAGTCTTATCTCTTGTAAGGCTTTCTGATGTATTTGGCGTCAAACAAGTACTTGAAAGTGGCGATCAAACCTATGTTGTAGTTATCGGTGTAGCTGAAAGTAAGCTTGGTATTATAGTGGATACACTCGTAGGACAAGAAGAAATTGTTATCAAGTCTATGGGAGAATATTTACAAAATATACAAGGTATAGCTGGAGCTACAATACGTGGTGATGGTAGAGTAACATTAATCATTGATGTAGGTGCTATGATGGATATGGCCAAAGAAATCAAAGTTGATATTAAAGCTCAACTCGAAGCTAGTTCTAAAAAGGTAAAAGAACAACCAAGCGATTATAAAGTTTTAATCGTAGATGATTCTAAAATGGATAGAACTTTAATGCAAAAAGCATTAGAACCGCTTGGAGTAAGTTTAATCGAAGCAACTAATGGAGCTGAGGCGCTTAATATTGTTAAATCTGGCGAATACGATATCGATGCTATGCTTATAGATATTGAAATGCCGAGAATGGATGGTTATACCTTAGCAGCTGAAATTAGAAAATATTCTAAATATCGCAATTTACCACTCATAGCTGTAACCTCTAGAACAAGTAAAACAGATCGTTTAAGAGGGGTAGAAGTAGGTATGACTGAGTATATTACAAAACCTTATTCTCCAGAATATTTGGAAAATGTGGTGAGAAAAAATTTAAAACTAGGATAAGAATATGAGTAATGAAAAATTAGAGCAAATATTGCAAAAACAGCAAACTCAGATAGCTGGTCCTGATATCGATCAAAAAGAAGATGATATTATTCAACTTGTTGGATTTGTGGTTGGAGATGAAGAATATGCTATTCCAATCCTTAATATCCAAGAAATTATTAAACCTATAGAATATACAAGGGTTCCAAGTGTACCTGATTATGTTCTAGGTGTATTTAATATGCGTGGTAATGTTATGCCTCTTATTGACTTAGCGCAACGATTTCATTTAGGTAGTTCAAAAATGACTCCTCAAACTCGTTATATCGTTTTAAGAGGTTCAACTGACGCGGGTAGCAATGCTTCTGGCAATGCGGGTTTTGTGATAGATAGATTAACAGAAGCTATCAAAATTCACAGAAACCGCATTGATCCGCCACCTGAAACTTTATTGAAAGAAAAAGGTATGATATATGGCATCGGCAAAAGAGATGAAAATATCTTAACCATCTTAAAAGTTGAAGCCTTACTTAAACGTGAATTTTAATGATAAAGCTTTGTATTTTTGATTTTGATTCCACTTTGATGGATGGCGAAACTATAGATATTTTAGCTGATTCTTATGGTGTAGGTGATAAAGTAAAAAATATCACTTACACAAATTCTAACGAACAACTTGATTTTTTTGAAATTCTTGTTAAAAAAGTATCTTATCTTAAAGGCATGTCTTATACAAAAACTTTAGAAATAGGACAAAAACTTCCCTTGATGAATGGAGCTTATGAACTCTGCGAATTTTTAAAATCTAAAAATATATTTTTAGTAATTTTTAGCGGTGGTTTTTATGAAGGTATTAACCCAGCTATGCAAAAATTAAATATTGATTTAGGTTTTGCTAATCATCTACATCATAAGAATAATATTCTTACTGGATGTGTAGGCGGAGAAATGATGTTTTTAAATTCTAAAGGATTAATGCTTCAAAAACTTAAAAAAATGCTTTGCTTAAAAAATGAAGAAGTTATGTGTGTTGGAGATGGCTTTAATGATATCGCTATGTTTGAGGAAAGTGGCTTAAAAATTGCATTTTGCGCCAATAAACTTTTGCAATCTAAAGCCGATATTTGTATAAATAAAAAAGATTTAAAAGAAATAATAAAGGCTATATAAATGAAAAATTTTTCTTTATGGTGTGATTTTATTGAAAATAGTTTTTTAGATCATGATTTTTTAAACCTTTTATCTCTTGGGATTAATGGTGCAACCTCTAATCCAGCAATTTTTAAAAATGCTATTTTAAATTCTCCAATTTACCAAAGCAAAATTGCTGCTTTAAAAGGTAAAAAAGCAAAAGAAATTTACGAAGAACTTGCTATTTGCGATATTAAAAAGGCTGCTGATAAACTTGCCCCTTTATTTTATCAAAAAAATGATGGTTTTATTAGTATAGAAATAGATCCAAGATTTTATGATAATACTGCTTTAAGTTTAGGAGAGGCAAAAAAACTTTATACAGCTATCGCTAAAGAAAATGTTATGATTAAAATTCCAGCAACTAAAGCTTCTTATGAAGTCATGTATGAACTTATGAAAAACGGTATCAATGTAAATGCGACACTAATTTTTTCACAAGAACAAAATAAACAATGCTTTGAAGCTCTTAACCAAGGCTTGATAGAATTTAGAAAATCTCAAGCTCACTTAAAAGGAAATCTAAATACTCCAAAAGCTGTAATTAGTATCTTTGTAAGTCGCTTTGATAGACTCTTAAATGCAAAAGCAAAAGAACAAAATCGCATAGGCATCTTAAATGCAAATTTAGCCTATAATTATATTGTAAGTCAAAATGAACCTAATATCCGCGCACTTTTTGCTAGCACTGGAGTAAAAGGAGATGATCTATCAAAAGATTATTATATTAAAGAACTTCTTTTTGAAAACAGTGTAAATACTGCTCCACTTGATGCTATAAAAGCATTTAATTGGGAATATAATTTTAAAAATACCTTAAATGATACAGAAATTAAAACACAACTTAATCAAATAATCGCAGAAAATGAGTTAAAACAATCTTATGATATTTTATTGCAAGAAGGTTTAGAGCAATTTTGTATAGCTTTTGAAGAAATTTTAAAAGCTTTATCGGATTTTTAGTTTTCTTTTCCCTCTAATTTTTAATATTTTAGAGGGAGTACTTTCAAAAAAAAATTGATCTAAAATCACATCAGCTACGCTTTTAGCCCATATTTCATCAAATTTTTTTCCATGTTTATTTGCAGAACTAGAATAAAAAAAACCATTTTGAGACAAAAATTTAGCATGTTTACAATCTTTAACAATACGAATAGCTTGATGATTAGGATAAATAAAAGTAGTTTTCTTAGCACGGCGCACTAAATTTTTAAAACCTTTTGGCACCCTTGTAAGATTTTGTAACTCACTTAACTTTGCTGAAGTAATAAGACAAGGCTTATCTTTATCTCTGCCTTTTAAGATATTAATTTCTTCTAAATTTTTACTTAAAAAACCAGCTGTCGTATCTGTTTGCGCTAAATAGATCATGGATTTTTAAGCTTTTAAATGTTCTTGTAAGCTTTTTATTTCCAAATAAGTTTTTTCCTGTATAGCTTTAATTGATTTAGCACCTGCCATAGCTGAACGTAAGTTGGTAAAATATGGAATTTTAAAGCGTATAATATTTTCACGGATTTTTTTCGTATCTCCTTGAAAACTATGACTATCACTTGTATTAATCACCAGATTAATTTCACCATTTTTTAATTTATCCTCAACATTTGGACGACCTTCAGAAATTTTATGCACAAGTTCACAATCAAAACCATTGGCTTGTATTTCTTTACAAGTTCCACTCGTTGCTATTAATTTAAAACCTAATTTAGCATACTCTGTAGCAATTTTTTTAGCATACTTCTTATCCTTTTCTTTTAAAGAAATAAATACAACTCCACTTTCTGGCAAATGATTAAATGACGCAATTTGACTTTTTGCAAAAGAATTAGCAAAATCTTTACTAATCCCCATTACTTCACCAGTAGAACGCATTTCAGGTCCAAGCTCCAAATCGCTACCACTTAGCTTTGCAAATGGAAAAACCGCTTCTTTCACGCTAACATATCTTAAAGCCTTAGGTTGTAAAATTTTACGTGCAAAATCAACAACTTTAAAACGATCATAAAATTTTAAAGCTTCTTTTAGATCACCTTGCCACATAACTCGCGTTGCAATTTTAGCTAAAGGAAGACCTGTAGCTTTGCTGACAAAAGGCACAGTTCGACTCGCTCTAGGATTAACTTCTATGATATAAAGTTCGTTATTATAAATAGCAAATTGGATATTTAAAAGTCCAACAACTCCTAAATTTAAAGCTATATCTGCTGTTTTTTCTGAAATTAAGCTTTGCATTTTTTCATCAATATTGCAAGGTGGTAAAGAACAAGCACTATCACCAGAATGAACTCCTGCTTCTTGAATATGTTCCATAATTCCAGCAATATAAACATATTTTCCATCGCAAATTGCATCCACATCAATTTCTGTAGCATTATCTAAATATTGATCAATTAAAACTGGACTTTTATCGCTTACACTTACTGCTTCTTGCATATAAATTCGAAGTTCAGATTCATTGCTTACTACACGCATAGCTCTACCGCCTAAAACATAACTTGGACGAACTAAAACTGGATAACCGATTTCTCCCGCTTTTAATACTGCTTCTTCTACTGTAATTGCTGTAGAATTTTTAGGCTGATTAATACCTAATTTTTCAATAAATTCAGCAAATTTCTTTCTATCTTCAGCCATATCGATCACTCTTGCACTAGTTCCTATAATTTTGGCCCCAAAAGCACTTAAACGCTTAGCAAATTTTAATGGAGTTTGACCACCAAAATGCACAATAATTCCATCAGGTTTTTCTCGCTCAATTACAGCTCTTAAATGTTCAAAATCAATAGGTTCAAAATACAAAATATCACTCGTATCATAATCAGTTGAAACAGTTTCTGGATTGCAATTATACATAATAGTTTTTATTCCCATATCTTTTAAAGCAAAAGAAGCATGTACACAAGCATAATCAAATTCTATGCCCTGTCCTATACGATTTGGCCCACCTCCTATAATCATAACTTTTTTTTCTTTTTTATCTCTTGCTTCTTGTTTGCTTTGAGTTAATTCACTCGCATTAATACTGGAATAAAAATAAGGGGTTAAAGCTTTAAATTCGCCCGCGCAAGTATCCACTTCGCTAAATTCTGCTATAATTTTATGTTTTATTCTTGCATAATAAATATCATTTTGACTAAGTTCTAAATTGTCTTTCAAATTAACTTGTAATGCGATCATCTTATCAGAAAAGCCCATAGTTTTTGCTTTTCTTAAAAGAATTTTATCATTTAAAATATCCATGTCAATTTGTTTTTCAAAATCTACAATTTCTTTAATTTGAGATAAAAACCAAGGATCTATGTTGCTTAATTCATAAAGATCTTTTATATTAAATCCTTCTCTAAAAGCTTGTGCAATATAAAGCAATCTTTTTTCATTAGGATTTCGAATTTTAAATATAAGGTCATTTCTATCTTCAAATTTAATCTCATCAAATCCACTCAAAGATCTTTCTAAAGAGCAAAGTGCCTTTTGGATACTTTCCTTAAAAGTCCGTCCTATAGCCATCACCTCACCCACACTTTTCATTGCTGTACCTAAAGTTGCATCTGCATTTGGAAATTTTTCAAAAGTAAAACGAGGAATTTTCGTAACAATATAATCAAGTACAGGTTCAAAACTGGCTGGTGTCCCTGTAATATCATTTTTTATCTCATCTAAAGTAAAACCAACCGCTAAAAGAGTAGCCACTTTTGCTATAGGATATCCTGTTGCTTTACTTGCCAAAGCACTTGATCTTGAAACCCTTGGATTCATTTCTATAACTATCATCCTGCCATTTTTTGGATTGACAGCAAATTGGACATTACTTCCGCCAGTGTCCACTCCAATTTCACGTAAAATAGCAAAAGAAGCATTTCTCATAACTTGATATTCTTTATCAGTCAAGGTAAGAGCGGGCGCTACAGTGATACTATCACCCGTATGCACTCCCATAGGATCAAGATTTTCTATGCTACAAACAATGATACAATTATCATTTTTATCACGTATAACCTCCATCTCATACTCTTTCCATCCAAGTAAACTTTCCTCTATGAGAATTTCATGTATAGGAGATAAATCTAAAGCTGTATTAGCAAGATCTTTAAATTCATCCATATTATAAACAACGCCACTTCCAGCACCGCCTAAAGTATAAGAAGCACGTATCATTAAAGGAAAACCGATTTCATCAACAGCTTTTAAAGCATCATCATAATTATACGCATACATCGATTTTGGCAAATCCATACCAATTTTTTTCATACATTCTTTAAAAACTTGACGGTCTTCTCCCTTTTTAATTGCTTCAGGATTAGCACCCAAAAACTTAATATTATTTAAAAATCCACTCTCATAAACTTCCATTGCAACATTAAGTGCTACTTGTCCACCCATGGTAGGCAAAATAGCATCAATGTTTTCTTTTTTAATAATATTTAAAATATTTTCTTTTGTAATAGGTTCTATATAAGTTGCATCTGCAAATTCTGGATCTGTCATAATGGTTGCAGGATTGGAGTTAATAAGCACGATACGATAGCCTAATTCTTTTAAGGTTTTAGCTGCTTGAGTCCCAGAATAATCAAACTCACAAGCTTGTCCTATAACAATAGGTCCACTTCCTATAAGTAAAATATTTTTTATATCGGTTCTTTTTGGCATAAATCCTTCCTAAGTAGCGTAAATTTAGCCATAATTATAACAAATTTTACTTTGAGTTTTGATATATTTTTTTAAATTTATAAGAAGAAAAAATTCTTTAATTATACACTATCGACAATATAAAGATAGGCAGGAATATTGATTTTAACATAAGGTTTTACTATAACACTTTTATAAATTTCTCCATTATTAATTTCAATCACTTTACCCACTGGAATATCTGAAAAAAATATATTATCAAGTCCACTAGTTAAAATTTCATCCCCTATATGTATTTTTGCAGATTTTGAAATAAAATTAACTATAATCTTACCATTTTCACCTTGAAGAAGTCCAGGAATTTTATCTTTTCCTATATAGACTGCAAAAACACATTTTTCATCACCCTGTAAAATTGCCATAGCCCTATCATTTTTATTTATAGCAATACCGGCTGTATATCCTTGATAGATTAAACCTTTATTTTTATCAGGAGGAACTCTAGCAAAATCAAGCCACAATCTCTTATAATCATTTAATCGTACATAAGAAATAGCTCTTGTTAAAGAAACTTGAGGTAAATATTTGGTTGAATTTTTATCCTCCAAAATTCGATTGAGTTGATTAGCAAAACTTGTGGTTAAAACTGCCATATATTCTAACTCTCGATTTCTAGCTTTGAGTTTTTCAATTTGCTCTGCTTGATTAAAATGTTTAGAAAATTCTTCAGAAATAAAATCCTTGATTCCGTAAAATTTTTCTATAACTACATCATTTACAAAAAGAATATTTTTTTTAATCAACCCTCCGTAATAAAAAGATATAAATATTAAAAAAAATAAAATAAGAATAAAAATGAGCTTATTCTTCATTAGTTAGTTGTTGCAAAATTGAAATTTCTTCCAATGCTTTACCTGTTCCCTTAGCCACAGCCAAAAGTGGTTCATCAGCAATATATACTGGCAAACGAACAATCTCTGAAAGATATTTATCAAGACCACGAATTAAAGCTCCTCCTCCAGTTAAAACAACTCCATTTTCAACAATATCACTTGCTAAATCAGGTGGCATCATTTCAAGAACCATTTTTAAAGCATCTGCTATTTCTTTAAGTTGTTCTCTCATCGCTTCTCTGATATCTTCGCTTGTAAGCTCTATACGGCTTAAAAGTCCGCTCACTTGATCTCGACCTTTAACTACCATAGAAAGTTCTTTTGGAAGTTGAATAGCCGATCCTATTGTAATTTTTATTTCTTCTCCCGTTCTTTCCCCGATAATTAAATTATATTTTTCTTTAACATAATTTACAATACTCATATCTAATTTATCGCCAGCTGTTCTAATCGATTTTGAAATTACAAGACCGCCTAAAGAAATTACACCAATTTCAGTTGTTCCACCACCTATATCCACAACTAAACTTCCTTTAGGTTCATCAATAGGTAAATTTGCTCCTATAGCTGCTGCCATAGGTTCCTCTATTAAAAATACTTCTCTAGCTCCAGCACTTAAAGCACTTTCTCTAACCGCTTTTCTTTCAACTTGAGTTAAACCATAAGGAACTGAAATAATAATTCTAGGACGTAAAAAAGACTTTCTTCTATGAGTTTTTTCTATAAAATATCGAATCATCTTTTCAGTGATATCAAAATCAGCAATCACTCCATCTTTCATTGGACGAATAGCTTCTATATTTCCAGGAGTTTTACCTACCATATCTTTAGCTTCTTTTCCTACAGCTAAAATTTTAGCCTTGGCACCATATTTTTCACGCTCAACCGCAACAACAGAAGGCTCATTAATAACAATACCCTTATCTTTAACTAAAATAAGAGTATTGGCCGTTCCAAGATCTATACCCATATCGCTCGAAAAAAATCCTATAAGTTGATCTAAAATCATCATATTCCTTTATTTTAACTTATTTTCTTTTTGATTAATAATGCTTTGGCATTATCTCTTACAACTTCTTTTGTAATAATAATATCATAATTTTTATATTCTGGTAATTCAAACATTAAATCTACCATCATTTCTTCTATAATGCTTCTAAGCCCCCTAGCTCCAGTTTTTCTTTCTAGAGCTAACTTGGCAATTTCCCTTAAGGCTTCATCTTCAAATTTCAAATTAACATTATCAATTGCAAAAAGCTTTTGATATTGTTTAACAATAGCATTTTTTGGCTCTGTTAAAATTCTCACCATATCATCTTCATCAAGTTCATTTAAAGATGCTATAACATGCAAACGTCCGATTAATTCAGGTATAAGACCAAAATGAACTAAATCATCTGGTTCAATTTTATCAAGCAAAGCTTTATTTTCTTGAATATTATCAAAAAAACCTACAACTTTATCGCCTAATTTGCGTTTTAATATAAGATCTAAGCCATCGAAAGCTCCTCCACACACAAATAAAATATTTGAAGTATCTATTTGAATAAAATCTTGATTTGGATGCTTTCTTCCACCTTTTGGTGGTATATTAACAAGACTACCTTCTATAATTTTAAGCAAAGCTTGTTGAACTCCCTCTCCACTTACATCTCTAGTAATAGATCGATTTTCGCTCATCCTTGCAATTTTATCAATTTCATCAATAAAAACAATACCTTTTTGAGCACGTTCAATATCCCCATCAGCAGCTTGCAAAAGACGCGTAAGTATATTTTCAACATCTTCTCCGACATAACCTGCTTCAGTTAAAGATGTTGCATCACAAATTGCTATAGGCACATCCAAAAATTTAGCTAAAGTTTGTGCAAGCAAAGTTTTTCCACTTCCAGTTGGGCCTACGAGTAAAATATTTGACTTAAAAAGTTCTGTGTCATCTCCATCAAGTTTTGATCTAAATAATCTTTTATAATGATTATAAACGCCTACACTAAAAACTTTTTTAGCTCTTTCTTGTCCAATAACATAACGATCAAGATGCTCTTTTAAAATTTTTGGTGTCATATCATTAAAATTGATATTATGCCCTTCTTTAACCTCTTTGGATTCTTTCTCTTCTCCAAAAATAATATTATAAGCTGCCTCAACACAACACTCACAGATAAAAGAATTATGATCACCATTTTCTAAAATTCTTCTTTGAGAATTTTCAAATTCATTACAAAAACTACATTTTCTAGGCATTACTCTTACCTCTATATACTGGAATTCCTCGCTTTGTTGTTAGAATAAAATCACACATTTTTTTAACATTTTCGCTTTGGGTAATTTTAAAAAGCTCTTGGGCATTATCTTTTAAATTCCCTTTTCTAAATAAAAATTTAAAAGCCTTATTTAAAATATCTACTTCATCTTTATTAAAACGTCGGCGTATACCCACTAAATTTAAACTCTTAATACTAGCACGATTTCCTTCTGCTAAACAAAATGGAACAATATCTTGAGATAAGGCACTTGCGCCCGCAATCATACAGCTTTCCCCTACTTTTACAAATTGATGAATTGGTGTTAAGCCTCCAACCACACAAAAGTCTCCAAGTTCAACATGACCCGCTAAGGTTGCATTATTAGCCAAAATTATATTATGACCCAAAATACAATCATGGGCAATATGACAATAAGCCATAATAAAAGCATTATCTCCTATACGAGTAAAGCCATCTCCTTTTATCGTGCCTGAATTAATAGTTACAAATTCTCTTATAGTTGCATTTTTACCTATAATAACACCGCTCTTTTGCTCATCTTTATAAGAAATATCTTGTGGAATATCTCCCACAATAGCATAAGAAAAAATTCTAGAATCATCCCCTATTGTCGTATCTGAAAGAATTCTAGCTCCCTGCTTTATGGTAACATTATTCCCTATTTTTGCTTCTTTGCTCACATATGCATAGGCTTCAATTGTAACATCTTCACCAAGAATTGCACCTTCTTCTATCACTGCACTAGGATGAATTTTTGTCATTACTTATCCACAATCATAGCTTTAAGTTCAGCTTCTGCAACTAAATTTTCATCCACAAAAGCTTGACCTTTAAAAACCCACATATTTCCACGATTTTTCACTACTTTCATTTCATAATCAAGTCTATCTCCTGGACGTACTGGATTTCTAAATTTTGCCCCATCAATGCCGGTAAAATATACAACTTTACTTTTAGGATCTACTTTATCATCCATACTTTCAAAGGCCAACACCCCACCAGTTTGTGCCATTCCTTCTAAAATTAAAACACCTGGGTAAATAGGATGATCTGGAAAATGACCTAAAAAAATAGGATCGCTAATGCTAATATTTTTATATCCTTTAACTATTTCATTCTTCTTCAAATCAACAATCCTATCGACCAATAAAAAAGGATAACGATGCGGTAAAATTTCTTGAATTTGCGATACATTTATCATTTTAAGCCTCATGTGTGTTTTTATAGAAAATCGAAATTTTACAAAAAAAATACTAACAAAAGCATAAAAATTATTTTTAAATTAAAAGAATTTTTTCCTCTGTATCAAAATAAATCTCACTTTTAGCATAAATCTCATAACGCCCTTGACAGATTTGATCTAAGATAATCACAGGAGAAAGATTATAAGAATTAAACAACCTATGTCTCAAATTGATTTCTTGATTAATTTTTAAAGGTTTATTTAAAAACTCTTCAAAAGTCTTAAATTTATTTTTTAACAAAGAATTAAAATATTTAAAACTCCAAAAATTGATTTCATCTTTAAAACTAACATAAAAATCTGCTTTATCTTCTCCTATACTCAATTTTGTGTAAGAATTTTTAAAATGAGAATAAAATAAAATATAGGACTTAATCGGTTTTTTATCAAATTTTATTAAAGCATTTAAAAGCCGATAATTTAAAAATTTATCCCTTTTAATTTCAAATTTTTTTCCTTTTTTTTCAAGAGTGTTAATTTTTTTATAAAAAGCTATTCTAGCCTCTATACTTGCTGGCAAAATTTGTCTATTGATTGGGGATATTAATTCATCAATAAAATTTTTATCTTGTTTTTGCTTTTTTAGTCCATAAATACATCCACAATAATTTTGATGATAAAGTTTTTGTTCTTTAGCTAAGGCAAACTGTCTTTGAGTGCCTCCATTTTTACGAAAGTCTGGAGCTAAAAATTCTATACCATAAGGTTCGCATTCTTTTTGTAAAGCATTTTTTAATTGTTCTAAATCTTTTTTTGGACTTGTTAAAAGCGTAGTTGTAAGTTTTTTTTGACCCAATTTAGCAGCAAATTCTACACTAGATCCCATTCTTAAATCAAAACAAATCTTACATCTTGCTCCCTTTTCAGGCTCATCTTCAAATCCACGCACAGCATCAAGCCATTTTTCATACTCATATTTACCTTTATAAAGTTTAATTTTAAGCTTTTTGCAACTTCTTTTAACGTCTAAAAATCGCAACTCATATTCGCTTAAAGGATGAATATTAGGATCATAAAAATAACCTATAATTTCTTCCTTAGGATAAGCCTTTCTTAATTCCTCTATAAAATAATGACTATCCACGCTACAACAAATATGTACAAGCATTAAAGACTTTCAAGCACTTTTAAAGCATGGTCTTTTACACGAACATTGCTATAAATTTGTGCAATTTTTCCATTTTCATCAATTACAAAAGTGGAACGAATAATGCCCTCATATTCTTTTCCGTAATTTTTCTTAAGCCCCCAGACACCATAAAGCTTTGCCACCTCTTTTTCACTATCACTCAATAGAATATGTTTTAAATCAAATTTAAAGATAAATTTTTCATGACTAGAAATACTATCTGGACTTACACCTAATATCACAGCATTTTTATCACTAAAACGATCATAATTTTGACTAAAATCGCAAGCTTCTGTTGTACAACCTGGTGTGTTGTCTTTGGGATAAAAATATAAAATTACTTTTTTTCCGATAAAATCTTTAAGCGCTATTTTAATTCCATCTTGATTTAAAAGCTCAAATTCTGGAGCCTTATCTCCTACTTTTAAATTATTCATTTTGCAGCCTTTATTTTAATTTGCTCTACACTTTCTCCACCAAAACCTATATCGTAACTTTCTATATCTTCTATCATTACAACTACTCTTTCTTTATTTTTATTATATTTTGTGCTCAAAAGATGAGTAATATCTGCTATAAGCTCAGCTTTTTGCTCTTTGGTTAATGCGGGTTTAGCTAGTTTTATATTAACAATTGGCATTTTTTCTCCTTTATTATTGATTTTCGTAATTATTTCAAATTTAATAAAACAAAACAATATAAATAATCTAAAAATTTCATAACTATTTTATAAACCGTTAAACATCACAATTTTTGATTTTTAAAAATATTAAATCTTAGAAATAAAAATACAAAACTTTGTCTTAATTTCAAATAGAATCTATTTTTCATTCGGTAAATTTCAATGTAATCAATTTAAAATATTCTTAAAAGTTTATTGTTAGTTTATTTTTGATAAAATTCAGTCCTAAAAATTTTAAACAATGGAAATCAAATCAAAAAAAGGAATAAAATGCCAGCTGATTTAAATGATTATTTTAATAAAAAAAATAAAAATTCCAATGAAAATAATCAAAAAAATTTCAATTTCAAAATGTCTGATTTTAAATTTTTTGGAAAAATTTCACCTTTTGTCTATACTATAGCAATATTAATAATATTTGTTATATTAATCAAACCTTTTGTGATAATTAATTCTGGAGAAATGGGAATCAAATCAAATACCGGTAAATACGATCCTGAGCCTATCACGCCAGGACTTCATTTTTTCTTACCTTTTATTCAAAAAATTACTATTATTGATACAAGAATAAGACAAATCAATTACGCATCTTTTGAAGGTGCTAATGAAAATTTAAGTTTTGGATCAGGAGTTATCAATAAAAATAGCATATCTGTTTTAGATTCAAGAGGGCTTCCAGTTTTTATAGATGTAACAGTTCAGTATCGCTTAAATCCTTCTCAAGTGCCACAAACTATTGCAACATGGGGATTAAATTGGGAAAATAAAATTATTGATCCTGTTGTGCGTGATGTAGTGCGAAGTGTTGTAGGGAAATATACAGCTGAAGAATTACCTACTAACCGTAATACTATAGCAGCTCAAATTGAAGAAGGGATAGGAAAAACAATATCTACTCAACCAAATAAACCTGTTGAACTTCGTGCGGTTCAGTTAAGAGAAATTATTTTGCCTTCCAAGGTAAAAGAACAAATAGAACGGGTTCAAATTGCTAAGCAAGAAGCAGAGAGAGCAAAATATGAAGTTGAAAGAGCTAACCAAGAAGCTTTAAAAAAAGCAGCCTTAGCAGAAGGAGAAGCAAATGCAACTATCATCAGTGCTAAAGGTAAAGCTGCTGCTGTTAAAATTCAGGCTGATGCTCAAGCTTATTCTAATAAAGAAATCGCCAATAGTTTAAATAATTCTTTATTAACTTTAAAACAAATAGAAACACAAAAAGAATTTAACGAGGCTTTAAAAATCAATAAAGATGCTAAAATTTTCTTAACACCTGGAGGAGCTGTACCTAATATTTGGGTTGATACAAAAGATGCAAAAAAACAAAGCTCTCTTCAATAATTTTTAGGAAAAAACGGTGATAGAAAAAATAAGAGAAATTGTGCTTTTTTATACCACTCATTTATATCTAGTTGATTATATGCTCATTTTATTCATTTTTTTTCTTTTCACCGGAGTTTCACTTTTGTGTGTGTTTTTACGCCATAGACCAGTTATAGCACTTTTTATCATTGCTTTAAATTTGATTTTTTGTTTTATAATCTATATTTTTGGATTTAAAATAATTGATCACGAAGTAAGAAGTAGAACCCTCGAAATTATATCTCAAAAAATGTTGCATACTTCTGGAGATTTAATTGTTGATTTTAATATAAACAATACATCAAAGCATGATTTTAAGGAATGTAAAATTACAACAAAGATTTTTAAAAATGTCTCACCAAAAGATAATTTTATTGATCGATATAAAGATAAATTTATACCCTATAGACAAAAAAGCGCTGAAGTAAAAAATTTAAAGAAAAATACAACCCAATCTCAAAGGGTTGCCTTTGAAAATTTCCAATATGAAAACAATTTTACCATACATCTAGTTTCAGAGTGTTTTTAATGCAGCTTACAATCTATCATCTACTCGCTTTTATTATTATCATTATTTGTTTTATTTTAATTTGTATTTTAATTTTTTTAAAAATAAAACACAAAGAGATAGCTTTAATAGCTTATACTATCAACACTATCTTTTCTGCGCTACTAATTTACTCTATCTTTTTAACAATCAATCAATTTACCATTCAAGCTAAACTTGATAATTTATCTTATACTAGAGATTTAAGAAATGAAAGTGTTATTATCAATGGAAAAGTAGAAAATTTAACTCAATTTAATATTAAAAAATGTTATTTAATGCTTAATATATTCAATAAACAACATGTCAATGGAGATATTTTTGACGACAAAAATATCCGAAATGCCAAAATGAAAAATACAAGTGTTTCTTACACTATAGAAATTATAAATAATCTTCCTGGAAATACTTATAAAAATTTTTCAGCTTCAGTGCCATTCCCACCAAGCTTTAGCGATGTAGAATTTTATCATACTTTTAAATGCTTTTAATATAAGTATTTATCATTACTTTTTAATTATTTGTTTTTAAAATAAATATAGATATTATATTCATTTGCAAAAATTTAAATTATTTTTACGAAAGGATTAAAAGATGTTTAAATCTTTAAGTATTGGCACGAAATTGGTTTTATGTACTGCTATAAGTATTATAATAGGTTTAGCAGTAATGATTTTTTTTATCTCTTTTCAAGTTACATCAAATATGGAAAATCAAGCAGAAGAATCTCTAACAATAGCTTCAAAAAGATACGTCAACTATATGGAAGCTGCGCTTAATGAGCCTATAATGCTATCTAACACAACTGATTCAGCTATTCAAGATATCATAAAAGATGATGGACAAATTAATTCAAATATTGTAGAAAATTTAATCAAAGATACTTTAGATGGAAGTATTCATACTACATATGCTTTTTTATATTTAAAAGATCCTTCAGTTATAATTGGAAGTGATAAAGAAAAATATATAAATGAAGATGGCTCTTTTTCTATGGTATTTAATGATACAACTCCAGGAATTTCTGGAGGGATAAAAATAACACATTTAAAAAATGTATTTGACCAAATTTCTATCTTATCAAAAGCAGAAAAACAAAATGATATAAATAATCCAAAAATTGAATTTGGAACACCAAAGAAATTAAATTATGGAAATGGTGAATTTATAGGAATTAATTTTGGAATGCCTTTATTTAATAAAAATGGAAAATATGTAGGAACTTTAGGCTTTACTTTAGAATTTTCAGAGATGTCTAAGACCTTATTAGATCCTTCTTTAAATTTTCATGATGGTGATCAAAGATTGCTTTTAACAGATAATGGAGAATTTGTTATACATGAAAATCCCAAAGCTTTATTGCAAAAAATTAATGACTACAATCATTCTCCTTCAGTTAGACCTATTTTAGAAGCTATTAAAAATCATAAAGATTTACTTATGGATGATTTTTTAACTTCTACTGGACTTATGTCTTATGCTTCAGTAGTATCATTTAGCACTCTTAATAATTCAAGTCATTGGAGTATTTTAGTTACAACTCCTCGCTCATCTGTTTTAGCTCCTGTATATAAATTACAATTTTCAATCATTATTATTGCTATTATCTTTTTGGTAGTAGTTTTAGGCGTTATCTATATCTGCGTTAGAAAATTAGTAAGCAATAGAATTAGCTCTACCTTACATTACTTGCAAAATTTCTTCCATTTCTTAAATCACGAAACTAAAGATATTGAAACTATAAAAATTGATAGTCATGATGAGTTTGGTCAAATGTCAAAAGCCATTAATGAAAACATCCTTATTACTAAACAAGGTTTAGAACAAGATAATCAAGCTGTAAAAGAATCAGTCTCTACAGTTCAAGTTGTAGAAAAAGGAGATTTAACAGCAAGAATTACTGCAAATCCAAGAAATCCTCAACTTGTAGAACTTAAAAATGTTTTAAATAAACTCTTAGATGTCTTACAAGAAAAAGTAGGTTCTGATATGAATGCTATTCATAAAATCTTTGAAGAATATAAGAGCTTAGATTTTAGAAATAAATTAGAAAATGCTAGAGGTAGTGTTGAAGTTACTACTAATGCTTTAGGTGAAGAAATCATTAAAATGTTAAAACAAAGTTCTGATTTTGCTAATCACTTAGCAAGTGAAAGTTCTAAATTACAAAATGCTGTTCAAAACCTAACTAGCTCTTCTAATTCTCAAGCAGCTTCTTTAGAAGAAACTGCTGCTGCTTTAGAAGAAATTACTTCTTCTATGCAAAATGTTTCTGTTAAAACCTCTGATGTAATCACTCAATCAGAAGAGATTAAAAATGTTACAGGTATTATTGGAGATATTGCAGATCAAATCAATCTTTTAGCATTAAATGCTGCTATAGAAGCAGCGCGTGCAGGAGAACATGGACGAGGCTTTGCCGTTGTGGCTGATGAAGTTAGAAAACTAGCAGAAAGAACTCAAAAATCATTGAGTGAAATAGAAGCTAATACTAACTTACTTGTTCAATCTATTAATGATATGGCAGAATCTATTAAAGAACAAACTGCAGGTATTACTCAAATCAATGAAAGTGTAGCTGCTATTGATCAAACTACTAAAGATAATGTTGAAATTGCTAATGAGAGTGCAATCATTTCTAATACTGTTAGTGATATAGCTAATAATATATTAGAAGATGTTAAGAAGAAAAGATTTTAAGAATCTTTTCTTTAAATTATAATCAAATGATTATTCTTTAAATCATAATCTTTAAACTATTATCTTAAATCATTATTTTTAAATAGTTATTTTTAAATAACTATTTTTTATGATAATTGAAGATTCATTATTAAATTAAGCAATTAATCTTTTAATGGATTTTTTATTAAAAGATTAAAAGCTTTATTTTTGATTTAATAATTTCTTTAATTTTATCTTTTGTAACTAAATTTTTAAGTTCATTACTTTCTGCTTTAATTCCATTCATACTTAAATGCCATAAAGCATTTTCTATAGCTTCATCTTTTTTTCTTTCTACTATGCGTGTTTCATCAAAAATAAATTTATAAAAAGTTATATTTTTTTCTAAATATTAAAGATTTTTATTTATTTTATTAATACTACTTTAAATTAAAGATTTATTGATATTAGTTTTATTTATTTGTATAGTTAAAAGAAACATTTTACAATTATATTTTAATTATTTTTTTGGGAATGAATATGAATTTGTGGGATAAAAAGGCTAAAAGCTATGCAAGATATGCAAAATTAAACGATATCCAAAAGCAAACTTTTAAGAAGTTAAATGAATTAAATATTGATTTTACAAATAAAAATATTATAGATATAGGTTGTGGCACAGGTGTTTGGACTTTACATTTAGCACAAAAAGCAAAAAGTGTTTTAGGTATAGATAATTCTAAAGCTATGCTTGAAATTTTAAAAGAAGATGTTATAAAAAATAATATTAATAATATTAAAATACTTCATTTAGATTTTGAAAAATTTTTATAAAGAAAATCAAGAAAACTTTGATATAGCGTTTTTGAGTATGTCTTTAGCTTTGCAAAATGAAAATGATTTCAAAGCTTTTTAAATTTAGCTTCTCAAAGAATATATCTTGGCTGGGCTGATTATAGAAAAAGTGATTTTTTAGACCCAATATTTAAACATTTTAATACTGAATTTAAAGGATTTAATAAACAAGATTTAGAAAGTTTTTTACTAGAAAAAAATATAACTTTTTATAAATTTATTTTTGATGAAACACGCATAGTAGAAAGAAAAAAAGATGAAGCTATAGAAAATGCTTTATGGCATTTAAGTATGAATGGAATTAAAGCAGAAAGTAATGAACTTAAAAATTTAGTTACAAAAGATAAAATTAAAGAAATTATTAAATCAAAAATAAAGCTTTTAATCTTTTAATAAAAAATCCATTAAAAGATTAATTGCTTAATTTAATAATGAATCTTCAATTATCATAAAAAATAGTTATTTAAAAATAACTATTTAAAAATAATGATTTAAGATAATAGTTTAAAGATTATGATTTAAAGAATAATCATTTGATTATAATTTAAAGAAAAGATTCTTAAAATCTTTTCTTCTTAACATCTTCTAATATATTATTAGCTATATCACTAACAGTATTAGAAATGATTGCACTCTCATTAGCAATTTCAACATTATCTTTAGTAGTTTGATCAATAGCAGCTACACTTTCATTGATTTGAGTAATACCTGCAGTTTGTTCTTTAATAGATTCTGCCATATCATTAATAGATTGAACAAGTAAGTTAGTATTAGCTTCTATTTCACTCAATGATTTTTGAGTTCTTTCTGCTAGTTTTCTAACTTCATCAGCCACAACGGCAAAGCCTCGTCCATGTTCTCCTGCACGCGCTGCTTCTATAGCAGCATTTAATGCTAAAAGATTGATTTGATCTGCAATATCTCCAATAATACCTGTAACATTTTTAATCTCTTCTGATTGAGTGATTACATCAGAGGTTTTAACAGAAACATTTTGCATAGAAGAAGTAATTTCTTCTAAAGCAGCAGCAGTTTCTTCTAAAGAAGCTGCTTGAGAATTAGAAGAGCTAGTTAGGTTTTGAACAGCATTTTGTAATTTAGAACTTTCACTTGCTAAGTGATTAGCAAAATCAGAACTTTGTTTTAACATTTTAATGATTTCTTCACCTAAAGCATTAGTAGTAACTTCAACACTACCTCTAGCATTTTCTAATTTATTTCTAAAATCTAAGCTCTTATATTCTTCAAAGATTTTATGAATAGCATTCATATCAGAACCTACTTTTTCTTGTAAGACATCTAAGAGTTTATTTAAAACATTTTTAAGTTCTACAAGTTGAGGATTTCTTGGATTTGCAGTAATTCTTGCTGTTAAATCTCCTTTTTCTACAACTTGAACTGTAGAGACTGATTCTTTTACAGCTTGATTATCTTGTTCTAAACCTTGTTTAGTAATAAGGATGTTTTCATTAATGGCTTTTGAGATTTGACCAAACTCATCATTAGTTTTTATATTAATAGTAGAGACATTCTTTGTTTTATGATTGATAAAATCAAAGAAGGCATTAAGACCGTTTTGGATGATGGTGAGTGGGGAGAGGCTTTTTGTGATTAGGATTCTGATTAAGATAAGAGCAATGATAGTTGCGATAATACCTATAAGAATTTGTTTAAAAAGAATTGCTCTAACAACTCCTGTATAAGTTTGATCTTCTGTAACTGTACATACTCTAAATTTTGGATTGATTGTTGCACTACATAGCACTTGATATAAATTTCCTTTATCATCCTTTGTTTTAAAAAGTGCCTTTTCTTCTTTTGGATTAAGATAGTAGTTCGGATTAGTATTGATTGCATTAGCTATATTAATACTCAATTGATTTTTTGTTAAAATTCTTTCTGGATATTGATGGAAATAAATTTCTCCATCTGGGCTATAAACTGCAGCATAAGTATTTGCAGAATGACCAAAAGCTAAAACATCTTTTGAAAATTGCTCTAAACTATAATCGCCTCCAACAGCTCCAATAAATTTTCCATTTTTATATATTGGCATTGCATAAGTTAACCCAGAAACACCATCTGTTGCAGATTTATAAGGTCCATAAACAATAGCTTTAGTTGAACCATGTGCTTGTTGATACCATCCAGCATTTTGCAAATTAAAAGATTTAGAATCTAATATTTTTCTATCCGATAAAAGAACTCGTCCAGAATTGTCAAAACCTAAAAAAACAAGCTTGAAACCAAATGCTTCTTTAAAAGATTCTAATAAGCTAAAAATTTCTTCATCATTGCTTTTATCTAATATTTTTTGAATTTCTTTAGCTAAAATTTCCATTGCAACTCGTCTACTTTTTCCATAATTATCAAATGCCATTGCAACATCTTCTACGGTTTTAAGTTGAGTATTTTTAAGTAATGTAAAAGTATTATTTTTAGATTCAAAATAACTAATAGTACTTGTAATAGCCAATATAATAACTATTAAAATACCAACATAAAAGGTTAATTTTAAAGATACACTGAAAGATTTCTTTTTCTCTTTCATTTTTTCTCCTAAAATATTTTTATCTATTATATTTTAAATAAGGTTATAAATTAATAAAAATTGATTTTCAAGATTGTTTAATAAATAATTATGTTTCAATATAAAATAAAGTTTTTTGGATAAAAAATACCAAATAAAATTAATACTATTTTAAAATTTGACTCTTATCGCGACATAAATTCTGCCAATTTGAAGGTTTTAATTTTAAACATTGTTGCAAACTTTCTTTTTCAGCTTGAATATTTTTTGTTCTTTCATAAATTAAACTTTGTATATACAAAGCTCTTGCCTTATCATCATCAGAAAGTTTTAATTTTAATAAATCAGTTAAAACTGCTAAAGATTTTTCATTTTCATTCACTTTAGCTAGAGCACCAAGATAAATAAATTCAAGATTTGGACTATAAAGATTAATTCCTTTTAAATTTTGATAATCAATAGCCTTAGGGGCATAAGTAAGAATTGTTGTTTGCATTTTATGATCATTAGCATAAGATAATAAAGCATCATAGGCCTCAACCATATTAAAATTCATTGGAAAAGTTTCTAAAATTTTCAATATACTAATAGCTTTATTATAATCATCCATTTTCAAATAGGATAAAAATTGCAAATAATAAGCTTTAAAATTTTCCTCATCACTTTTTAAAATTTTTGATTGAGCTATTTCTTTGGAAATTTTTAAAACTTGTCCATATTGCTTATTGTCATAAAGCATTGAAGCTTTTTTTAATCCAAAAAATATAGGATCTTCATTATAATTTTTATCTGCATAATCTATAGCTTCTTCGATTTTAGAAGTTCTAATAAAACAATTTAACATATGTTTTTTATTGTTTATTCTTTGCCCTATTTCATAAGTTTTAAATTCTGCAAAAATAGATGTTGCCTCAATACAATTATCAGATTTTAATTCTTTATTTAAAAGATCAACTGCGGCTTGCTGTAATAATTTTAAAGAATTAGGAAGATTTCTTTCTTCTATTTGTTTTTTATATCCCAAAATAGCGCTAAAATTTCCTTCTTTATAGTAAAGTTGCATATCCTTATCTAAAGCCTTATTAACTATATTTTCATCTTTTTGAGCATATTCTTTCATAAGCATGGCATAATGCTTATGCGAAAGTGTAGAATTTTCATCACCCATCGCGAAAAATAACTCATCTCTAGCCTTTTTAATCTCATCTAAATATTTACCATCATCTAAATACTCATTTAAATATAAATTTAGGTATTTTTTAGCTTCATCTACTTTTCCTACTCGAGACAAACTTAAAGCCAAATCTTTTAAAACTTCCTCATATTTTTGATTTACTCTTGATATCTTGTTAAAAATATTTTGATAGATATTAGAGCTAATATTATATTGTTGGTTTTGATCAAAAAGTTTAGCAAGATCCAAAGATCTTGATTCATCTTTTCCGAAATATTGTGGATTAGCTTTTAAAATCACATTTGCGTATTCTATTGCTTTATTGATATTATTATTTAAAATATAATCTTTAGCTAAAGCTATCGCTGCTCTAGCAGCTAAATCCAAATTTTTAGTATTGAAATAAATATCTTCATAAATATCTATAGCTTTGTTTCTTTCTCTTAAGCCATAAAGATAATCTGCATAATCAAGCTTTGCCATTTGAGAAAAATAATTATTAGGCTGATTGTTTAAAATTGACATCATATAATTAATATCAGAATTCTTAGATAAGGCAATATAGACTCTTAACATTATATAAGATACTTCAAAAAAATTCCTATCGCTTGTAAAAGTTCGAGTCCAATTTTTAGCATCCACAATCATTTTTTCTAAAATTTTCCTATCTCTAAAACTAGGATCTTGAGTATAAAGTTGATTTTCAGCTCTTAATTTATAAAGAATAAATTCACTCATAAAAATACTATTTATATAACGCTTTATTGCATTATCAGCATCGATAACTACTTGCTGATAGTTAGCTTTATCATATTCATCTTTAATGCGTAAGTAAGTATTAATATCTGCACTTTGAGGAATTACGACGGGATTAGAATTTAAATCAAGCGCTCCCACATAAGGTAAGCTCTCATAAGGAAAATGAATGCCAAAATTAAGTCCATCATAATCTTTTTTTCTGATTAAATTATTTGTAAAAACAAAAGTAAAACCTTTGCTTTTATGTGAGGTAGAATAACTTAATTCTTTATCAATATATATATTTTGAGATAAATCAAACATTCTTGCATCTGTTTTAGGCAATATAATCATTTTAATTTTTTGGGTTTCTTTGAAAAATTTCAAATCAAATGCTGCAAAATTTTGATTATTTAAAGGAGTGTCAACAATGCCTGGAATAATGCATTCAAAACGTATTTTATTTTCAATTGCAAATTTTTGACAAGTAAAATCTGAATCATTTTGAACATGCAAAACCGCGAAACTTTGTTTATTTTCGCGGCCTGTATTTAAAGTTAATTCAAAAGCAAAAAGAATATAAATATTCAATAAAAGTAAAAATATAATTCTCATAAAATAATTATATTATATTTTTATAAAAATAACACCAAAAATACTTATTAATACACAAATAGCTAAAACAAAACCTTGTATAAAATTAAATTGCACACAAAAAGCTTCAGAACTATTTTTAACAAAAAGAGCATGAATGATCACTTTTAAATAAGAATAAAGCATAAATACTGAAGCTAAAGCCATAAATACAGCTAAATACCAATAATCTTCAATAATTAAAGTTTTTAAAACAATAACTTTCCCCCAAAAAGCTCCAAAAGGTGGAATTCCTGCAAGTGAAAGTACACAAAAAGCAAGAGATAAAGCAATTAAAGGTTTTTTTACCAACAAGGCATTAAGATTTTCAAATGAAGTAAAACGGAAATTACTTAAAATTAAAAATACACCATAATTGGAAAAACTAAACAAAACCCAATAAATAAATATAGGATTTAAAACTCCTTCTTTGGTATCAAATAAAGGAATACAAGCAGCCAGAACAAAACTAGAATGTACAACAGAACTATAAGCAAACATTTTTTTTACATCTTTTTGACTTAATGCAGCAATCGCAGCAACTAACATAGAAAATATTGCCAATATGCTGATAATATTTTCAAATCCAATATGATCAAAAAACCCAAAAAGTCTTAATACTACTACAAACATGGCTATTTTTGGTACTACTGAAATAAAAGCTGCTAAATTTGAATAAGTTGCAAAATATACATCTTTTAACCAAAAATGAAAAGGAGCTAAAGAAAGTTTTACAGCACATAAAACAAAAATCATAACCCCAGCAGTTAAAAGGATAGGATCTTTTTCCAATGCTAATTTTGTATCCAAATCTAAAGTTCCTGTTTTCATATAAATCAAAGCCGAAGCCATTACAAAAAATCCAGAACCCACAGCAGCAAGAGTAAAATATTTAATAGCGCTTGAAACAGCATTGTGAGTTCCACGCATTGCTATAAGAGTATAAAGAGCTAAAGATGATGATTCAAGTCCTATAAAAATTAAAACCAAATTTGAACTTGATACCATAAGCAATAAACTAGAAATCATAAACATAAATAAACTATAAAATTCGCCCTTATTTTCATCTTTTTGCATTAAAAGGTATAAAAATGAAAAACATAGAATAATTAAAGAGCTATAAAAAGAAAAGATATCATTGTTTAAAGTTCCTAAAAATGCTTTTGAAGTGCCCAAGCCAAAAGAGGATACATTGCTTAAAATTAAAAAAGTACTAACGATTAAAGATAAGGCTGAAGTACCCACATAGAATGTCCTATGAAATTTTCCAAAAGCTGAACACAATAAAAGAATAATAGCAACACCGATTAAAAATAAAAAAGGATAAGATAAGGAGATATTTAAATTACTGATATTATCTAACATTGTTTTCTCCTTTGATATGATTTAAAAAATTAATATTTTCTTCATTTATAGCCCTTGTTTTCATTAATTCAACAAGAGAGCTAACATTTTTCTCTAGCGGATCTAAGAAAATTTTTGGAGCTACTCCTAAAGCAAAAATTAAAAAAACTACCATAGTAAGAGTAATAATTTCTCTTGTACATAAAGAAAAACTTTCAAGATTTGTAACTTGCGACATAAAAAACATTTTTCTAAATACAGCAAGCATATAAATAGCTCCAAGTATAATTACAAATCCTGCTAAGAATGCATAAAGCAAACTTACTTTAGCTATACCCAAAAGAGCCAAAAATTCACCTATAAAAGATATAGTTAAAGGTAAAGATATGCTAGCAAGCAAAATCAAAGTAAAAAAGATGGTAAATAAAGGTGCTTTACGAGCTAAAGAATGATAATATGAAATTTCTAATGTTCCATATTTTTTATACAAAAGTTCAGCCATTAAAAATAAACTTCCTGTAACCAAACCATGTGCAAACATATAAAATATAGCTCCGGTAATTCCCAAAATATTTAAAGAAAAAATCCCTAAAACCATAATTCCAATATGAGAAATTGAACTATAAGCGATTAATTCTTTTAAATTTGATGCACGATAAGCAATTAAAGCATTGTAAATAATACTTACAATACACAAAGCTGCAATTAAAGGTGTAAAATAAACGCTTGCATCTGGAAAAAGTGGTAAACAAAAATGTAAAAAACCAAAAGGAGCCATTTTAAAAGCGACCAGCATCATAGAAACTAAAATCGGTGAATTTGCATAAACTTTTGGTGCCCATGTATGTAGTGGAAAAAGCGGTGCTTTAATAGCAAAAGCGATAAAAAATGCTCCAAAAAGTAAAAGCTGTTCATTAAGACTAAATGCAGAAGCATTATTTTTCCAAATTTCTAAGTCAAATGTGAAGACATTTAAAAGTTTATAAGTAGCATACGCTTGATAAATCAAAGCTAGAAGCATTAAAATAGAACCGGCAAAAGCATAAATAAAAAATTTAATGCCTGGTCTATAATCTTTACCATAAACACCCATGATATATAATAAAGGTAAAAGAGAAAATTCCCAAAATACATAGAATAATAAACCATCGAGTGCAGAAAATAAACCCATAATTGCAAATTCCAAAAAGAAAATACAAGAAACAATTGCTTTTTTTTCAATTTTTAAAAATAAAAAACTTAAAAATATCATCAAAGAGCTTAAAAGCATTAAGATTAAAGAGATGCTATTTACTCCGATATGATATTCAAATAAATTAGCTATTTTAAAAGGAAGTTTGTATTCAAAATCAACCCCATTAATTCCATCGAAGAAAAATTTAACATTTAAAACAAGTATAATTAAACTTGCTAAAACGCTAAAAATTTTTACTCCACCACGGTTTAAGATAAGAGTAATTAAACCAGCAGCTAAAGGAAATAAAATTAAATAATTCAGCATTTTACACCATCCTTGCCAAAATAAGTAAAATCACAAAACCAGCTACTAAAAATCTAAGCATTAAATTTAAGCTATTTGGCATAATCATTTTTTTAGAAATTAAATTAACATAAAAAGAAATTTTTTCAATAATTGCATCAAAAATAAAAATATCACAATGTTTCATAATTGCACATAAGCTTTCATATTTATTTACTATAAATTTATGATAAAAATGGGGTATAAAATAATCGTTACTTAAAAGTTTATATATTTTATTTTTTTCTATACTTGGCTTAAACCAAGAAAATTTATACGCAATGATAGCTAAAAGTATTCCTAAAATTCCCGCAGCACTTGCACAAATCATTACAATATGATCTTGAGCATCTATAAATACAAGCTTAGAGCTGATATATTTAAAAAAATTATGTTCAAAAAATCCTGAAACAATTGCTAAAATCATCAAAGGCGTCATAGCTAAAAGTGCTATTTTACTTGCTTCATGAGGATGTGCATCATGTCTTGAATTTGTAAAAAATACAAGCATTAAAAGCCTAAAACTATAAAAAGCTGTCATAAAGGCCGCAATTAAAAGTACTAAAAATATTCCATGATTATGAATAATGAAAGAATATCCTAAAATTAAATCTTTTGAGAAAAATCCTGCAAAAGGATAAATTCCTACCAAGGCTAAAGATCCTATAGTCATAAAAATAGCAGTGATTTTCAAAGGTTTAAATAATCCTCCCATTTTTTTAATATCTAAATTATCATTCATGGCATGCATTACATTTCCAGCACCTAAAAATAATAAAGATTTAAAAAAGGCATGCGTCGCTAAATGAAATAAAGCTATACCATAAGCTCCAAGTCCAGCTGCTACAAACATATATCCAAGCTGAGATAAGGTAGAATATGCTATGATGCGTTTTAAATCTCTTGCCACTAAAGCCATAGAAGCAGCAAATATAGCAACAAAAGCTCCAAGAATAGCTATAAAATAGGAAACTTCAGGAACCAAAGAATAAATTTCTCCCGCCCTAATAACCAAATATACTCCTGCTGTAACCATGGTTGCAGCATGAATTAAAGCTGAAACCGGAGTAGGTCCAGCCATAGCATCAGCAAGCCAAGTATGAAAAGGAAATTGTGCAGATTTTCCCATAGCGCCTATAAACAAACAACTTGCTATTAAAACCAAAGCATTATGATCAAGGTTTTGCACTTTAGAAAAAACTTCATCGTAATTTAAAGTTCCCGCTTGAATATAAAGCCAAAAAATTCCTAAAAGCATACCCAAATCAGCAATTCTATTCATAATAAAAGCTTCATTAGCTGCAAAAGAATAAGTATTGTTTTTATACCAAAAACCTATTAAAAGCCAAGAGCAAAGTCCAACGCCTTCCCAACCTACAAAAAGACCTAAAAAATTATCACTTGTGATTAAAAAAAGCATGGAAAAAACAAAAAGTCCCAAGTAAGCAAAAAATTTGTTAAATCCTTCATCATGCGACATATAAAAAATACTATAAAAATGTACACAAGTAGCTACAATACCAACCACACACATCATTGTAAGAGAAATGGAATCTATATTGAAACCAAAATTAACACCTATAAACCACTCAAAAAAACTAATGTCATTACTAAAATTGTTAAAAAGCAAATACAAAGAACAAAAAGTTCCAATAGCTATAAGTATGCCACATATATAACCTACAAAAACCTTTCTTTGTGTTAAAGAAAAACAACTTGCAAATAAAAAAGATACAAAAGGACTCAATAGTGAAACTAAAACTAAATTTTGCATATTAAGCCTCCTCTTTTAAACTTTTTAATTCCAAAGTGCCATTTTTTCTATACCAAAGCACACACAAAGCTACCCCAACAGCAACTTCACAAGCTGCAATGCCTATAATAAAAAGTGCAAAAACTTGACCATTTAAATCCTGATGCATCTTTGAAGCTGCTACTAAAGCTAAATTAGCAGCATTAAGCAAAATTTCGCTTGAAATAAATAACATAATAAGATTTTGTCTTTTTAAAATTCCAACAAGTCCAATTATAAACATTAAAATGGCTATAAAAAAATATTTTTCTATCATTGTTTTTCCTTTAAAAGCTCTTTATGGGTAAGCACTATAGCACAAACAAGAGCAATTAAGAGCAATATAGCTATAAATTCAAAACCTAAAAGATATTTTGAAAAAACTTGCAAAGCAAGTTGTTGATTATTATCAAATAAAGTCAGATCTTGCAAAGGTAAATCTGTTTGTACACTTTGGTATTTAAAACCTAAAATAGCAAACAAAAGAAAAACTGCACTTAAAAATATCAAAGCAAAAAAACTTTTTTTAGCCCTAATTTTTTCCTTAAAATTTTTAGAAGCATCAAAAAACATCATGGCAAAACTATAAATTCCAAGCACGGCGCCACCATAAACAATGATTTGTATTGCACCTAGAAAATCCGCATCCAATAAAAAATAAAACCCTGATAAAAATATCATTCCTCCAGCTAAAGCTGAAAGAGAATAAAGCATGGTTTTACTTAAAACTGCTATTAAAAAAAATCCCAAAACAAATACACTAAAAAATATAAAGGCTAAAGTTTCTATCATTTGACTTCTCCTTGCGAACTTTGATCTTGGTTCTCCAAAGCTTTATTTTGCATCGCATCATAATAATTTGGTGTTTTTTTAACTAATAAGTCTGCATCTTTTCTTAGACTTCCAGCACCTTCAAATTCTACTTGTTGTTTTAGCCGATCGATAGGGGTTAAAAAATCTTCTTTATAACCAAAATAAGATCTTTGTTCGGCTGCATTTTCATATTCTAAACCATGAACTATAGCAAGTTCTGGACATACTTCAGCACAAAATCCACAATAAATACAACGCCCTAAATTAATACTATAATTATTTACTTTTTTACGCCCATCTTTATCTAAAGAAGTTTCCATCCTTATGCAATTACTAATGCAAATTTTTTCACAAAGTCCACAACCTATGCATCTTTCATTTTCACTTTCTATAAAACGCATAAGTCTATGTACTGCACGATAGCGATTATCAAGTTGGAGTTTTTCTAAAGGATATTTTATAGTTGCACTATTATTTCTCTTAAGCATTTCACGCATTACCACCCATAAACCTACAAAAAGCTCGAGTTTGATACTTCTTTTTAAAGCCTGTAAAATTTTCTGCCATGTCGTAATAGGTGTTTTTCTTTTTTCATCAACCAAATAATAATTTTTCATTTAAACTCCTATAAAAGCACTGCTAAGGCTGTAATTAAAAGATTTAAAACCGCTAAAGGAATTAAAATTAAATAACACATTCTCATTACCTGATCAGGACGCAATTGAGGGAAAGCGGCTCTAGCCCAAAAGTACCAAAAGAAAATAAACACTGATTTTAATATCATCATAATCCAACCAGGAATAATCCAAAAACTATTAAAACCTCCTAAAAACAATAAAGAAATTAAAATAGCACCCGCTATCATACTAGCGTATTCCCCGATAAAAAACATACCCCAGCGAAGTCCAGAGTATTCTGTTCCATAACCAGCAACAATTTCAGCATCATTTTCAGTTAAACAAAGCGGAGTTCTATTGGTCTCAATAAAAAGGGCTATAATAAAAAGTATAAAAGCTAAAGGTTGTTTAAAAATAAGCCAAGACAAAATTCCATCATTTTGATAATTATTAATATCTACCAAAGAAAAAGAGCCCACAAGCATGACAATAGCTATTAAAGCTAAGGCTCCAACACTTTCATAAGAAATAATAGCCACAAGCCCTCTTGCAGCACCTAAAATAGACCATTTGTTATTACTTGAAAGCCCACCTAAAAATACTGCATAAAAACAAAGTCCAGAAGTTCCTATAACAAAAAGTAAAGCTACATTAATATCAGAAATTAAAGGCTGAACAATATGTCCAAAGAGTGTAAATTCAGGCAACATTGGAATAGCTGCTAAAGAAACAAAGGCACAAATAGCAGACAAAAGAGGTGCGATTGCGAAAATAATTTTTTGAGAATTATAAGGAATAATATCCTCTTTCGTAAAAAGTTTAATCATATCAGCAACAAGTTGAATTAAACCAAAAGGACCAACCATATCAGGTCCTATACGACGTTGAAAATACGCCAAAACCTTTCTTTCAGCATAGGTTGCAAGTCCTGCTAATGTAGCAAAAAATGCAATCACAATAACACATTTTATTAAAGTTACTAAAGCAAAAAAAGCAAATTCACTCATTGTTTGCTCCTATTTTTTGTATTTGCGCTAAAACAAATCTTTGATCAAAAAAACTCAAAGTATCAATTTTTTCATCAAAATATGGCAAATAAGCTCCATTTTTTAGATCCTTATCTACACGCACACTCAAGCTTATTTCTTTGTTATTGATGGTAATTTTTACCAAATCTTTATCTTTTAAATTTCTTTCATTAGCTAAATTTTCACTAATTCCAATAAATATTGCTTCGCTAATTGCACTTGCGCGATTAGAAAATCTACCAAATTGATAACTAGGATTTGCACTATAAAGTAAAATATCATTATCTTTTGGCTCTAAAATATTAAAATTTGGAGTCACAAATTCTTTCTTGGCATTTTTCTTGAAACAATTCAAATTGAGTTGATAACCTCTTTTACATTCTCCACCATTAGTATAATAATTCTCCAGATTATCAAATTCAATAGGAGAAAAACCTTTATCTATAGGCAATCTTTTTGTATAATCAATTGTATATTCTTGATCAAATCCTAAAGCATTAGCTAAATCATTTAAATAATATCCACCAAATTCTAAAGCAGCATTTGTTGGAACTATTCTTTTATCATAATTTAAAAATGTTCCTTCTTGTTGATTTAAACTAGAACTTGCTAAATTAGCATGCTCTTCATAAGAAAATGTAAAATCTCCTTTTTCATTATAACCCAAAGTTTTACCTTGAACCTTATCAGCACTTAAATCACAAATCATAGCTACACCTAAAGTATTAGTATGCGTAGGATTTAAAAAAACTTTAAAAGGGGTACTTGTTTGCACCAAAGCTAATAATTTAGCAAGTTTTTTGGCATCACGATGAAAATAAAAATCACTACCTACCACAAGAGTAAATTTAGACTTTTTAAGCAATAAATCTTCGAGTTTATCTTCATCTAAACCTAAATTTTTAGCAAAAACAGAACGTTGCACTTCTATATTCTTTTTTACTTTTTTTGGAACAAGTTTTTTTACCTCTTTTTCAACCTCGTTTCCTTCTTTATCTTTTTCTATAACTTTTTCAATTACTTCTTCATTAATCGTTTCTTCAATTTCTTTATTTTCTTTAACAAAAAATTCTGCTAAATGAGTTTTAACACTTTCATCTGTTGAAAATTTTTGAAGTAAAAAATATAAAATTTGTTCCTCATCTCCACTTTTATGAATACATGAAATAAAATTTTTAGAATATTTTTCAACGCCTAAATCTCCTATAGGATGAAAATAAATTCCAGCTCCTTTATTCATCACTAAAGAATTATTAACTTTATAGCTTAAAGTTGGCGCATCATATCTTAATAAAGTCCCCAAAACTACTAAAAAATCACTCTTAGTAATATCATCACTTATAGCATTATACATTTCTCCTGAATTTTCTATGAATTCATTGAGAAATTCTTTAAATTTTAAAGCCTCTTCATTAATAAGATTAAGATTAAATTTATGCTTTAAATTTTGTAAAATCAAAGCTTCTTCATTAGTTATAAAACTATTAAATTTAATATTTTTAATTTCATTTTTTTCAAAAAGAGTTACAAGTTCATTAAAAGCTTTTTCATCCTTTATAGCTTCATTTTCAGTATCAAAACCAAATCTTGCAGCTTTATTTAAAGTTGCGAAAGCAAAATCATTACTTACACGATAAATTTTAGGTTTTTGATCACCAATGCCACTTTGTTTAATATCATAATACATAAGCTCACAATCGCTAGAATGAGGATTTGACGCTGGAATTCTTGTAAGCTCCCAAGCATTAGAACTGTATTGAAATTTTGATCCAATTAAAGCTCCTGTTGGACATACACTTGTACACTCTCCACAAAATGAACAATTTAAACTTTCTCCATTTGAAGGACCAATTAAACTTTTTTGAAATTTCGTCCAAATTGCATAGGCATCTTTACCCATTGTTTCTTTAAAGCTGGTATCAACACTATCCCCTCCGCGAGGAACAGTTTTTAAAGCACTTTCTCCAATTTTATCTTTACAAACTGTAACACAACGTTCACAAACAATGCAAAGTGCAGGGTCATAATTAATCATTCCCCAGTGTTTATGAGGCTTATGAGTATCTTTAATCCAATGTTTTTGCGTATTTACTCTAGATTTATGTGTAAAATTTTGAAGTTCACATTCTCCGGATTTATCACAAACTCCACATTCTAATGGATGATTAATGCAATAAGCTTGCATAATCTCATTTCTTTCATCCCATAAATTTTGCAAATCACTTTCTACAACCATACCATCTTTTGCTTTAGTATTACAAGAATAAACTTTTTTACCATCAGCCTCTACCATACACATACGACATGCTAAAGTAGGACTACAGCCGGTTAAATAACAAATTGCAGGAATAAAAATATCATTTCTTCTTGCTATATTAAGGATATATTCGCCTTCTTCAAAGGCGCAATCTATACCATTTATTTTAACTGTCATTTTGCTTCCTTTATGCGAATTTGAGTAAAATCAAAACCAAAATTTTCATGATTTAAAAAACCAATAGTACCTTGTAAATTTTCATCTAAACAAAGTGTGGTCTTAAGATTGAAATCTTTGGCTAAAATTTCTACTTCGCTTCGATCTTTGCATTTTGAAATTTGTAAAAATTGCTTTGAGCAATGTAAATTATTATCTTCTAAATCAGCTTTAAAAAGCACTAATCCATCATAATTATCCAATTCTTTTAAAGGATGAAATTTTGCATTTTCAAAATTGCATTCTTTTTCATTAGTATCTATAATTTTAAGTTTAAATTTTTCACTTAAAAAATTTAAAAAATATTTAATATTTTCGTTATCTTTATATAAATCAATATTTTTATCTATAATTAAATATTTTGCCATTTTTAAAAAATTTAATGTATCACTTGCTTCTTCTTCCCCAAAACAAGATTCAGCGCTTAAATAACCTTCATCTAAATCTTTAAAAGTATTTTCATCGCTCATTTTACAAAGCAAAGCTAAAACAAAACTCAAACTCGCAATTTCGCATTTATAAAATTTAGCTTTTAAAAACTTATCTTCTAGACAGGAAATATTAATATTTTCCCCTTGAATTCGAGTGCATAAATCTTTATTTTTGATACTTGGCATATCTAAAAAACAAAGTGCTTTTTCATAAATCATACACTTTCCTTTTTAATAACTATAGTCCAATCAACTTGATTAAATTTTAAAGAATTAAGAAGTTCGCATCCATTTTCTTTTACGAAAGAAAAACTTTTTTCTACGGCAGAAAAATCACCAATTTCAAAAAGAATCACTAATACTTCTCCTGCCTTAGCTTCTTTAATAACTTGTGCTAAATCCTCAAAGAGCACCTTGCTCTTTCTTAAATCTACCCTTCTCATCGATCAATCTCACCTAAAACTATATTTACATTACCCATGATTGCAACTACATCCGCTAAATATGTTCCCACTAGCATTTCTTCAAAAAAAGAACAATGCCAATAACTAGGAGTTCTAGCTTTTAAACGATAAGGCCTCCCACTTCCATCACTATGAATAAAAAATCCTAATTCACCTTTTGGACTTTCAGTAGGCACATAAACTTCACCTTTTGGAGGTTTTAAACCTTGAGTAACTAAAACAAAATGTTGCATGAGTGAATAATTTTGTGTTAAAATTTGCTCTTTTGAAGCACTAACATATTCTGGATGATTAGCTAAAATTTCAGGTGGTGTATCCTTGTAAAGAGCTGCACATTGTCTTAAAATTTTAAGACTTTCTCTAAATTCTTGCATATAAATTTTATATCTTGCATAAGAATCCCCTTGAGTTGCATAAGGTACACTAAAATCTACCTCATCATATAGTAAATAAGGTTCCTCTTTGCGTATATCGTAGCAAATTCCACTTCCTCTTAAAAGCACTCCAGTACAACCCCAATTTAAAACTTGTTCTTTAGTTACCACACCAACATTTTCAGTTCTTAAACGCCAAATTCGATTATCATCTAATAAAGCTTCATAATCAGCAATATCTTTAGGAAATTTATCACAAAAGGCTAAAAGTTCTTGCAAAAACCCCTCAGGCAAATCAAGCATTACTCCGCCAATCCTCATTGAAGAATGTGTTAATCTTGCTCCACAATATTTTTCAATCAAATCTAAAACATATTCTCTTTCTCTAAAACAATACAAAAATACCGTCATAGCCCCAATATCAAGTGCATGAGTTGCAAGCCAAAGTAAATGTGATCCAATGCGATTAAGCTCTAAAAGTATCATACGAATAACTTGAGCTCTACGCGGAATTTCTAAACCACATAATTTTTCAACCGCGGCACAATAAGCGTAATTATTTGAAGAAGCTGCAACATAATCCATTCTATCAGTCGTAGGAATAAATTCTTGATAGATCATATTTTCAGCCATTTTTTCCATACCACGATGCATATAACCAATAGTTGGACGTGCCTTAACAACCTGTTCTCCATCAAGCTCCAAAATAAGACGCAAATTTCCATGTGCTGAAGGATGTTGAGGCCCTAAATTAATAATCATCTTCGAATCTTCTTGTTCAAAAGCTATATTTTCATAATAAGGTTTTAACTTGCTAGGAATTTGCATTTTAACGCCTTTTCTCTAAGATTTTTGCTTGATCTCGTTTAACTTTTTTTACAAAAGCAACACCTTCATCTTCTTGATATTCTTGTTTAAAGGATACTTCTTTAGGGTTGGTTCCTTTAGCGGTTTCATGATAAATTCTTGCAAAATTAAGAGTATCTTTATCATCTACAAAACCAGAATCTCTTTGTTCAGGTCCAACAATTTCACGATATTCTTTTCCAAAAATTCTATCAATTTCATACCATTGTGCAAATTCATCTCCCTTTAAAGGATAAGTTTTTAAAAGAGGATGACCATACCAATCATCAGGCATTAGAATACGTTTTAAATTCGGATGATTGATGATAAATATTCCATACATATCATAAATTTCCCTTTCGCTCCAATTAGCCCCTTTAAAAACACTAGTAACACTTTGCAGTCTTTCTTTAACTCCTACAAAAGTTTTGACTCTTACTCTTATTTTTTTATCAATATTTAAAAGTTGATAAAAAACTTCAAAACCGTTTTTAGAAGCAACAAAATCAACAGCACTTGCTTCTGTAAAAGATACATAACCTAAATTTTTAAGAATTTGCAAGGTTTTAATATTGTCTTCTTTATTGATTTTAATCACCCAAAAATCAAGCTCTACAAAAGAATCTAAAATTCCAATTTGATCTTTTAAAATTTCATAATCTTGTTTAAAATCACTATTATCAATATTTATCTTGGTTGTATGTGGAGCATGATAAAACCTATCTTTATAGTAGTTTTTTAATTGAACATCTTTTTTATCGCTATATTTTCTCATCTTTATACCAACCTTTTTGGTGCAATTTTACGACTTGCTTTTTCTTTGCGAATTCTTTTTTGCAAAATCATTAAAGCAAATTGAAAACTTTCAGGGCGAGGAGCACAACCTGGGACATAAATATCTACAGGTATAATACGATCTACTCCTTGTACCGTAGAATATGTATTGAACATTCCTCCAGTATTTGCACAACTTCCCATTGAAATAACCCACTTAGGTTCAGGCATCATATCATAAAGCCTTCTTGTAAATTCGGCGTGTTTTTTGCTTAGAGTTCCTGCAATAATCATCACTTCACTATGACGAGGAGAGGCTCTAAAAATAGTTCCAAATCGGTCAAAATCGTATCTTGAACCCCCTGCTGCCATCATTTCTATAGCACAGCATGCCAAACCATATGATAAAGCCCATAAAGAATTGCTTCTACCCCATTGAACGAGTTTGTCAACACTGGTTAAAACTACCGGTAAACCGCTAGCATAATTTACTTGATGCTCTGCCATGTAAACGCTCCTTTTTTATATGCATATAAAAAACCTACTCCTAAAAGCAAAATAAAAACGAATACTTCTAAAAGTCCAAACCATCCTAAATTTTTAAAAATTAAAGCCCAAGGAAATAAAAATACAACTTCAATATCCAAAAGAATAAATATCAAAGCGACAATAAAAAATTGAGAATTAATTTTATTTGCTTGTTTAACAGGTATAGGGCCGCATTCATAAATTCCAAGTCCTAATCTTTTTCGATTTTTTGACGCAAAATTATTACCAATTTTTGAGGCTAAAAAAACTAATCCAAAAAAGATTATGCTAGCAAGCACTATCATTAAAAAGATACCAAAATAAGGGTGTGCCACATCTATATGAGACATTTGCTCTCCTTCTTCAATTTTAAACATTTTTTATTGTCTTGCAATAAAATTTATCCCAATAAAGATAATATTTTACTCTAAATTTTCTATATTAAAACTTAGAGTAAAAAAAATTGTGTTAATTTTATATTAAAATTGGATTTTTTTATACTTAAATTTATCAAATAAATTTTTATGATGAGTTATAAAAATATAAGAAATATTATATTTTTGCTGATATTGATTTAAAAAATAAAGAATTTCATTAGAATTTTTTGTATCAAGCATTGAAGTTACTTCATCTAAAATCAATAATTTTGGTTTTAAAATTAAAGCACGAATAAGTCCTATACGAGAAGCTTCTCCACCGCTTAGTTCATAAGGTTTAAGTTCTAAAATTTGTTGTTTTAAACCAAAGCGATCTAAAAAATCAAAAATTATATCATTATTTTTTTTTAAATAAAAATTTTCCAAGCCATCCTGTATTAAATGTTTAATTTTTTTATAAGGATTTAAAGCCATTTTTTGATCTTGAAAACAATATTGTATCTCTTTTCTTAAAAGTCTTTGTTTTTCTTTGCTTATCTTGTGCAGATTATGATTTTTATATAAAACTTCACCCTCATTTGGTTTTTCTAAAAAGCAAAGTATTTTTGCTAAAGTCGTTTTTCCGCAACCACTTTGCCCTAAAATCATTAAATTTTCACCTTGATCTAAAGAAAAATTGATATTTTTAAAAATCATATATTTTTCTTTCTTTAAATACCAATGTTTTCTTATTTCATAAAATTTACTTAAATGATGCACTTTAAGCATTATTTTTTTCCAAAAATAGATTCGAAATATAAAGCCTAGCTTGATCTTTTTCTATAAGAAGAAATTTATCAGCTAAAGAATTTGCTAAATGTAAATCATGAGTAATACAAACTAAAGCTTTATCTTTTTTTAAATCTTTTAAAATTTCAATAATTTTTTGATTATTTTTTTCATCTAATGAAGCACTTATCTCATCACAAATTAAAACTTCTGGTCTATGTAACAAAGCCAAAGCTAAACTCACCCTCCTAGCCATTCCTACACTTAGCTCATAAGGATAAGAATGCCACAATAAATCCAAATTTTCAAATCCTAATTTTTCAAAATAAGAAAAAACATATTTTTTATATTCATTTTGATTTAAATTTGTATGAGTTTTTAAAATGAGAGAACATAATTTTCCTATATCTATATAAGGATACAAGCTTGATTCACTATCTTGCAATACTAGCGCTACTTTGGATCTAAAATGCCTAAGTTGATTTTTATTTAGTTTTAAAATTTCAATTCCATTAAAACTAAATTCATCGGCAGTTAAAATAAAATCAGAATTTAAAAGTCTTACTAAAGCTTTACTTAATATACTTTTCCCTATTCCGCTTTCTCCTAATATAACTAAAGCTTGACCTTTTTTTAAATCAAAACTAATATTTTTTAGCAAAATTTTATTTTTAAAACTTATGTTTAAATTTTTAATTCTCAAGATCTTAACCCCCAACGATCCTGTAAAAAATTACCCAACCATAAAAGTGGTAAAAAAAGTAATACAAGAGTTAAAAGCGGAAAAAAAATAATCCACCAAGCTCCTACAAACACTGCTTTTGAAAAATCATTTAATAAAATTCCCAAGGTTGGAATTTCAAATCCTACACCAAGTCCAAAAAAACTTAAAGTAGATTCTGTAGCAATAGCATGGATAATATTAAAAACAAAAAGTATAAAAATCAATGATTTCAAAGCTGGTAAAAGGTCTTTTAAAAAAATTTTCAAAGGAGTTCTTCCTAAAACTATACTCGCTTTGTAAAATTCCAAACTTTGCATTTTTTTTAATTCGCTTTCAATTATTCTAGCGATAAAACACCAATGCAATAAAGCGATTAGCACACTCATTAATAACATATTTATACTAATAAAATTTTGAAAAAACATTAATAATAAAAAAGAGGGTAAAGCTAAAAAAAGATCTAATATCCTCATCCAAAAAGCATAAAAAAATAAGCGAGCTAAAAAAAGATAAAAAATCGCAAAACAAATAGATAAAAACGAACTAAAAACTCCTATTATTAAGGAATTTCTTAAAGCAAAAAGCAAACGAGAATATAAATCTCTACCTAAAAAATCAGTTCCTAAAATATAAATTCGACTAGGAGCTTGATAAGCATTTTGTAAATGTATTGATAAGATATCAAATGAAGCTAAAAATGGCGCCAATAAAGCTAATATGAATAAAGCAATTAAAGGTGAAAGATAAATAAAAAATTTAAACAAGAGAATACTTTCTTAATTTTGGATTTAAAATTTGAGAAATGATATCACTGATAAAAATTAATAATGTTGTAAAAAGAACACTTAAAAAAATTAAAGCCGAAACTACAGGAAAATCTTTATAAATAATACTTTGAATCATTAAAAATCCAACACCGCTAAAATTAAAAATATTTTCTACAATATAAGTTCCCATAACAAAATTTAAAGCAGTAGCTCCAAAATAAGAAACAATTGAACCTAAACAATACTTTAAAACCAAACAATCAATATCCCTTTGCTTTAAAGCTCTAGCGTAAAGATTTTGAATAAAAATTTGATCAAAACATTCATAAATAAGATTTCTTGCTATTCTTAGATATAAGGCTAAATGAGATAAAACAAGAACCAAAATAGGAAAAACAAGATATTTTAAACGACTGAAAAAATCATTTTTAAATTCTATATCATCCATTGATAAAAAATTTCCAAAAAAGCTAAAAATAAATATAAAAATTAATGCGATCACTAAAGGAGGTAGAGCAAAAAAATTTAATGTTATAAAAGTAATTATTTTTTCTATAAAACTATTTTTAAAATGATATTCTACAAAAGCCAAGAAAATACTCAAAAAAAATAAAATACTTAAAGCGCTAAAACTTAAAATCAAAGTATTTAAAAATCTTTCTTTTATGATCTTTAATACCTTTTCTCCACTCAAAAAAGATACTCCAAAATCTCCCCTAAAAGCTTTAAAAAGCCAATTTTTATATTGAATTAATAAAGGTTTATCAAGTCCTAAATTTTTTTCTATTCTTTTAACAAATTCTTTATTTTGAGAATTTAAACCATTTGCATAAGCAATATTACCTTTGCTAAAATAAAGCATAACAAAACATAAAAAAGTGCTTAAAAATGCAACCATAATACCCGAAATAAACCGCAAAAGCACTATTGCTTACTCCAATCATAAATATTCGAGGTAAAACCTACGCCATGATGACCTAAAATTCTAGACTCAATTCCTTTAATCTCAGCATCATAAACTAAAGCAAAATCTAAATAAACGAGAAAAATAAAAGGAGGATCATCATATAAAGCATCAATGAAATCTTTATAGTATTTTTTACGTTCATTTATATTGAAAGTATTTCTAGCCTTAAGCAAAAAATCATCAACTTTTTTATTATGATAATGTCCAAAATTCCAACCTTGTTCATTTAAATCACTATCTTGAGAACTTTCAAAAACTCTAAAAGTATGAAAATCAGGATCAAAAGGACTTCCCCAGCCAATAACAAAACTATCAGCTTTAGAATAATCAAAACTACCAGCTGGTTTTGATATAACTTGCGTTAAAACTCCAATTTTTCTAAATTCACTTTGCAAAATTCCTGCCAAACTTACTCTTAAAGGATCATTACTCATGGCATAAATTTGAAATTTTAACTCTTTTCTATTTTTTTGAAAAATTCCATCTTTATTTTTAGTAAAACCAGCATTTAAAAGCAATTTTTCTGCCTTTAATAGATCATAATTAAAAAAATTAAAATGTTTAGGATTAGCCCAAGAATTTTGCAAAGGATGAAATGCAACTGTGCCATATCCGTGCAAGAGATTTTTCACTATACTTTCTCTATCTACAGCATAATTTAATGCTTTTCTTACTCTCACATCTTTTAAAAATTCATTATTTAAATTAAACATTAAAGCCCTATAATCAACTGATTTTTCTCTTAAAATCTTAAATTTTGGATTATTTTTAAAAATATTTAATAAAGAATTATCAATCAAAGCAGCATCTATTGTGCCATTTTTAAGCTCTATACTTGCAATTAAAGGATCAAAAATATGCTTGATGATTAATTTTGGGGTTTTAACCTTAGCTCGATAAAACTTATCATTAGCTTGTAATTTTACATATTCTCCTTTTTTCCATTCAACAAATTTATATGCTCCAGTGCCTATAGGATGCTCATTAAAATGAGCAGTATTTAAATCTTTATTTTCAAGCAAGTGCTTTGGCAATATTCCTATACTTAAAGCATCTAAAAAAGCTGGATAAGACTTATCGAGTGTAATTTTTATATGATAAGGATTGATTATTTGTATTTTTTTTACATTATCAAAATTAACATATAATGGAGAATTGTTTTTCGAATTTTTAAAAGCATCTATGCTAAATTTGACATCTTGAGCGCTAAATTTTATACCATCATGCCAAAAAACGTCATCTCTTAAAAAAATATCATATACCAATCCATTTTCGCTAATTTTCCAAGATTTCGCTAAATCCGGTTTTAAATTCATGTCTTGGTCAAAATAAACAAGTCCTGAAAAAATCAGATTAATAAGCACATCATGATCTTCGCTATATGCAGGGTTTATCCTTGAAATTTCATTTTCTACTGCGATTATTAAAGTGTCTTTTGGAATCTTTGCTTGTAAATTGATAAATAAAACTAAGATAAAAACCCAAAATCTCAACATCTTTTTCCTTGAAATAATATATTTATTTAATTATAAGATAAAACTAATATAAGCTACAAGCCCCTATGGGGGATAAATTAATATAAAATTTTTAAATTACAAAATTTAAATATTTACAAAAATTAGAATAAATATAAATGATAATTAAATATTAAAATTATACAAATAAATTCCTATTTTTAGATATTTTTATCTTAATTTTATTTGAATTTTATATTTTTTTGGATTATAATAATTAAATATTTTGTAACAAAATATAAAGGAGTACACATGCAGCAAAATCGTAGAGATTTTTTAAAATGGAGTTCCTTGTTTGGTGGTTTAGCTTTAACTCCTATGCAACTAAGCTCAAATTTATTAAAAACTTCTCCTATGGTAATAAAATGGGCAGGATGCAATGTAAATTGTGGAACAAAATGCCCTATTAAAGTTCATACTCAAGATGGAATTATAAAATACGTTAGCACAGACAATGAAGGAAAAGATGAATTTGACACACGTCAAGCTAGAGCTTGTGTTAGAGGTAGAAGTTCAAGATATAAGGTTTATAATGCCAATCGTCTTAAAAGACCTTTAAAAAGAGTAGGAAAAAGAGGTGAAGGTAAATTTATGCCTATTTCTTGGGAACAAGCATTTGACGAAATCGCTTTAAAAATGAAAGAAACTAAAGATAAATATGGAAATGAAGCATTTTTTATCACTTATGCTACAGGAACTACTGGAACTATTATTAATCGCTGCACCTCGGGTCCTTGGGCAAGACTTTTAAGCTTATATGGAGGTTATTTAAATTATCATAATTCTTATTCAACAGCTCAAATTACAAATGCTATGAATTATTTTTATGGAGGATCTCCAGCGAGCGATATTGCGACTCTGCGTTCTGCAAAACTCGCTATCTTTTTTGGTGCCAATCATGTAGAAACTAGAATGGGTGGAGGTGGTATAGGCTATGCTTATCACAAAGCTTTAGAAGAAAGTAATTGTAAGATTATCCATATTGATCCAAGATATAATGACTCTTGCATAGGGCATTGTGATGAATGGATTCCAATAGCTCCTGGAACAGATGCAGCTTTAATTGCAGCTTTAGCTTATGTTATGATTAAAGAAAATTTGCTTGATAGGAAATTTCTTGATACTTATACTATAGGTTTTAGCGAAAGCACCCTACCAAGCGATGCACCCAAAAATTCAAGTTATGAAAGTTATGTTTTAGGGGTTTGTGATGACATAGAAAAAACTCCTGAGTGGGCTAGTAAAATCACAAAAATTCCATCTCGCCGCATCATTCAACTTGCAAGAGAAATTGCTTTAACTAAACCTTGCTTTATCGAGCAAGGGTGGGGAGTGCAAAGGCATTCTAATGGGGAACAAAATGCAAGAGCTATTGCAACGTTAGCCTGTATGATAGGCAGCATAGGCATAGAAGGAGGCAATACAGGTTGTCGCACTGGATCAAGTAAAACTTATGATATTATGGGAATGCCTTATAAAAATCCTATTAAAGATTCTATCCCTTGTTTTTTATATACTGATGCTATTTATCGTGGTAAAGAAATGACAGATCTTAGTGATGGAGTGCGAGGGACAAAACAACTCAAACAAAATATCAAATTTATTTTCAATACAGCAGGAAATTGTTTAACCAATCAACACAGCACTATTAAAGAAGTTGATCGTATTTTAAGTGATGAAAGTCTGTGTGAATGCATTGTTGATATTAATGTTACAAGAACTCCATCGAATAATTATGCTGATTATATTTTACCTGATGCGACTATGCTAGAGCAAGAAGATTTTATTAGACCTAGCGCAGGATATTATAGCAATAGACCTTATATTATTTATTGCCAAAAAGCTATAGAGCCTGTAGGTGAAGCAAAACCTATTTATGAAATGTGTATTGAACTTGCTAAGAGATTAGGCATAGAGCAAGAATTTAGCGAAGGAAAAACCCAAAAAGATTGGTTAAAATATCTTTATGAAGAAAGCATGAAAAAAAATCCACTCTTGCCAAATTTTGAAGAAATGTGTGAAAAAGGACTTGTAAAATTTAATCCAGTCAAACCCGTTGTTGCACTTGAAGATTTTATAAAAGATCCCATCAATCATCCTTTAAAAACCCCTAGTGGAAAAATCGAAATTTATAGTAATGAACTTGCCAAAATGCAAAAAACTTGGAAATTAAGAGAAGGGCAACAAATTGTTCCTATTCCTGTATTTGAAAGTCAAAGAGAGGGTATACTTGATCCTTTAAAAGAAAAATATCCTTTACAATTTTATGGATATCACTATAAAGGGAGGACTCATTCTAGTTTTTGGGAAATTCCACAAATTAGAGAAACAAATCCTCAAGAAATCTGGATAAATCCTATAGATGCACAAGCAAGAGGTATTAAAACAGGTGATATTATCCAAGTTAGAAATGACTTAGGTATTATCCAAGGAATGGCAAAGGTAACGCCAAAAATCATACCAGGCTGTGCAGTCACTCCTCAAGGAGCTTGGGCTAAATATGAAAATGGTATCGATGTGGGAACTTGTGTTAATTCTTTGGCAAGTATAGTACCAACTGCTATTTCAAAAGGTAATGGGCAACATTCTATTTTAGTAGAAATTGCAAAAGTTTAAGGAGTATAAAATGAATTTAGAAGAAAACTCACAATTTGGCTTCATGCTCGATCAAAGCAAATGTGTAGGATGTAGAACTTGTTCTTTATCTTGCAAAGATTATAAAAATATGCCCGTTGGTGTAAATTTTCGTCGTGTTTTTGAAACAGAAGGCGGTAATTGGACTTGCAAAGAAGAAGATGGAAGTGTAGAACAAAATGTTTTTGCTTATTATACTTCTATATCTTGCAATCACTGCTCCGAACCAGCTTGTCTTAAAGCTTGTCCTACAGGTGCAACTATGAAGGTAAAATGGGGTATAGTGAAAGTTGAAGATAGCATGTGTATAGGGTGTAAGGCTTGTGCTATGGCTTGTCCTTATGGAGCCCCACAATTTAATCACGAAAGTGGGCATATGAGCAAATGTGATGGTTGTTATGATAGACTCAAAGAAGGAAAAAATCCAATTTGTGTGGATTCTTGTCCTTTTAGAGCATTGAAAGCTGGAGATATTGCCAAACTAAGAGAAAAACACGGGAATTTAGCTTCGATAACCCCCTTACCTGATGCAAGCATTACGCATCCAAATTTATGCATAGTGCCTGAAAAACATAGCTTACCTTCGGGAAATAAAAGTGCAATTTTTTATTTGCCGCAAAATTATCAAGGAGTAAAAAATGACATCCTTTAATCATATTTTTAGCGAAATGCCTTTGGTACTTTTTACCATACTAGCTCAAGCAGTAATAGGTCTTAGTTTTGTTTATACTCCTGCTTTTTTAAATGGCTATAAGAATTTTACTCATTTAAAATATTTTGGACTTTTTTTAGGTATAGCTATGATCATAGCTTTCATACCTTCTTTTTTTCACCTAAATGATATAAAGCATATTTTTAATGTTATAAATCGTATTGGATTTTTTTATGCTAATAATCAATGGTATATAGGTTGGATGAATAATGAAATTTTATTCTCTTCTCTTGTTTGCATTTTTGGTTTTTTACTTTATTATAAAAATAAAAAATGGATCTTTTTTTTAGCATTATTATCTGGAATTTTAGGAATTTTCTTTATGAGTGGAGCTTATGGTTCTATGGAAAAAAGCGTTCCAACTTGGGATTTTAAAATCACCTTACTTTATTTTTTTGCTAGTGCAATTTTTTTAGGTTCTATTCTTTATTATTGTTTTTTTGAAAAAAGTAAGCATGAAAGAAAAATGTCTTTTTTTGCAGGACTTATAGGTATAGGGCTCCTAAGTACAGCTATTGTTTTACAAACTTTACATGTAGGGCAAACTTGGATTATGGGACTTGTAAATCCTTTTGAGCTTTTAGGAGGAGCTTATATTTGGTTTATTAGCTTATCTTTTGCTTTCTTAGGTTTAAGTATTACTTGTTGGTATTTAAATAACTATCTTTATGAAAAATTCCAAAGCAAATTTTTTACCTATTTTGCCCTATTATGTGCATTTATAGGAGTATTTATTACTAGAATGCTATTTTATGGCTTAATAAGCACACAAATAATGCTTGGATATCCTCAATGAAACATCTAGCAATAGATATTTTCATTACTTTTTTTAAAAATCCGCCTAAGCAAGATTTGTTAAAGAAAATTCAAGAAGAACAACTCTGGCAAAGGTGGTTTTTAAAAAATGAAAATCCTTTGCAAAAACAAGCTCTAAAATTACTAAGCTATTCTAAAGAAGATGAAAAAATAATAGGATATGATTTTACCTGTCTTTTTTTAAGCGATATTGATTTTGTTAAAGCTCCACCTTATGCTTCTTTTTATCTTGATAAAGACAAAGAAATTTATTCAAACAATTCCGAAAAAGTCAAAAATATCTTTTTAAAATATAATTTTTTGACTTTTTTAGAAAACGAACCTCAAGATAGTTTGATTAACGAACTTTTATTTATTAAAGAATTGCTAAAAAACAATAACGAAGAAATATTAAAAGAATTTTTAGAAAAAGAATTTTTTACTTGGTTTAATGCTTGGAATGAAGATTTAGAAAAAGAAGCAAAAAGCGATTTTTACAAAGGCTTAGCTATGCTTATGAGAGATTTTTTTAATAATTTAACATAGGTTATTTTTTTATCCTTTGATTTTATATATAATTACCCTTGTTTTAAAATATTATTTTAAGGGGAAATATGACTCAAGAACAAATTCAAATCATTAAAGATTGTATACCAACTTTACAAAAAAATGGAGAGGAACTTACCAAAGAATTTTATAAAATCATGTTTAATGATTATCCTGAAGTAAAATCTATGTTTAACATGGAAAAACAAATTTCAGGAGAACAACCAAAAGCTTTAGCAATGGCAATTTTAATTGCAGCTAAAAATATAGATGATTTAGAAAAAATGAGATCTTTTGTTGATAAAGTTGCCATAACTCATGTGAAATTAGGAGTTAAAGAGGAGCACTATCCTATAGTTGGAACTTGTCTTTTAAAAGCCATAAAAAGTCTTTTAAATCCAGATGAAGCTACTCTTAAAGCTTGGGAAGTTGCTTATAATAAAATAGCTAAATTTTACATTGATATAGAAAAAACTCTATAAAAAAGTTATTATTTGCTTAAATATAAACAAAAGTTTAAGCAAATAACTATTAAAAATATAAAATTTTATAATATTTCAAAAGTTATTGAATATAAATATTAATTTTTATAAGCATGCTATTTTAATTACAAAGTAAAAATTCTAGGGAATTTTAAAAACTAAAAAATATTATATCATCCACATTATAATCTAAAAAATTATCATTAAATCTCACTCAAATTGATCGATTAAATTTTTAGCTTTTTCTTTAATATTTTCTCCTCTTAGCTCACTTATATTACCTTCTTGTGCGAGTAAAATTCGATCAGCACTATCAAAGTAAGCATCATCGTGTGTAATGGCAAAAATAGTTTTTCCTTGTGCTTTTAGTAAGGGTAAAAGTTTTTTATAAAAAAATTTTCTAAATACCGGATCTTGATCTGCAGCCCATTCATCAAGAATTAAAACATCTCTTTGTTCAAGCAAAGCTATAAGCATAGCTAAACGCTTTTTTTGTCCCGTGGAAAGCTTGGTAAAAGTTAGCTCATTATCTACAACACTTGTTTTATTCTTAAGCTCTAAAAAATTAAGCCAAAAAGCAATTTTATCTTCACTTGCAAAACCATTTTTACTTAAAGTTTTGCTAAAAAGATGAAAATCACTAAACACAGCAGAAATAAGCGATCTATATTGTTTTAAACTTTTTTCATCATCAATTCGTATATTATCTACATAAATTTCACCATTACTTGGCTTAAAAAGTCCCGTTAAAAGCATACAAAAAGTTGATTTTCCACTTCCATTTTTACCGATTAAAAATACAAGTTCGCCTTTTTTTATATCAATATTTACAGGATTTAAACTGAAATTTTTATCATAAGAGAAAGAAACATTTTTAAAAGAAATTTGTTTCCAGTCTTTAATATAATCTATCTTTTCAAAACCTTCTTTATATTCATCTAATTCTAATTTTTCAATTTTATCCAAAGCGATTTTTGCTAAAAGCAAGGTAGGAAAAGAAGAGATCATAGAAACCAAAGGAGTTCTCAAAAATAAAATAGAAAGAGCTATAGTTGTTGCTTCATTTACGCTTGCTAAATCATACTTTAAAGCTAGAAAAAATTCCATGCCTACCAAAGCTAAAAGCGTTATATTGGTCCAATTATTTGATAAATTATTGAAGAGATTTCCTAGGGTGCTATTTATTTTTTTTGCTTTAGCATTATTTTCAAATTCAAGTTCATAATAAAGTTTAGCCCTATCTTGATTAATTAAAAGTTCTTTATGCCCATCGAGTATATTTTGATAATTATTTTGCAAAGCGTCATCATTTTCCCTAGCTTTGCGAAAATAATAATAAACCTTCATCATTAAAAAATGATTTGTTATAAAAATAATCGCAATCCAAACAGCACAAAAAATAAAAATTTCAAAAGAAAGATAACATAAATAAACACTTGTGCAAAAAATCAAAATACTTGATTGCAAAAAATCAGGCAAACGCAAAAGCCCAAAAGATATATTTCTAACATCAGAACCTAAAGATGCTAGAATTCTTGCTTTTCCCACTTTGGCTACACGTAATAAAGGAGTATCTAGAATTTGTTTTACAATGCGTTTTTGCATTTTAAAAATAAAATTTTGCCCAAAAATACTCAATCCAAGCTCTACTATAGTCGAACTTATAAAAAAAACTAAAAGTAAAATTAGAAAGTAAAAAATAGGTATATTTTGCACACTTTTAAGCAAATAATCATTTATAAAAATTAAAGTAAAAACTCCAACAATACTCGTTAAAAAAGAAAAAAATAAAAAAGATAAAAATTTTAACTTATTATTTTTAAGCATTTCAATGATAAAAGACATTTTTCAACTCCAAATTATTTTTTATTATAAACTTTTCAAATAATAAAAAATAAAGAATACTAAAGATAAAGCATTTTTAAATTCAAATTAGATACCATTTTAAAAAAAATATCAAGATGGATCTAATGAAAAAAATAATTTTTATGGGAACCCCAGCTTATGCAACTTGCATTTTAAAAGCTCTTTTAGAAAATAAAAATTTTAATATTATAGCACTTTTTACTCAACCTGATAAGGCTGTAGGTAGAAAACAAATTTTAACTCCAAGTCACACTAAAGCTTTTTTAAATAATCACTCCCCTAATATTCCAATTTTCACACCTAAATCATTAAAAGATGAAGTAATTATTGAACAAATTAGGGATTTAAAACCTGATTTTATTGTAGTAGCTGCCTATGGAAAAATTTTACCTAAAGCTATTTTAGATATAGCCCCTTGCGTGAATTTGCATGCTTCTTTATTACCAAAATATCGTGGTGCTAGCCCTATTCAAAGTGCTATTTTAAATGGTGATGAAAAAAGCGGGGTTTGTACTATGCTTATGGAAGAAGGACTTGATACAGGCCCCATACTTGAAAGTTTAGAATGTAATATTAAAAATAAAAATTCAAGCGAAGTTTTTGAAATATTAGCAAATTTAGCTGCAAAGCTTATCATTTCCACTCTTTTAAATTTTAAAAATTTAATCCCAAAAAAACAAGATGAAAATTTAGCAACCCAATGTACAAAAATAAAAAAAGAAGATGGGATGATTGTTTTATATAATGCAAAAGAAATTTATCAAAAATATCTTGCTTTCAATCCTTGGCCAAATATTTTTTTAAACAATGGTTTAAAATTTTTAGAATTAGAACTTATAGATGAAAATAAGCAATTTAATCAAGAAGGAGAAATTTTAGAATTAGAAAAAGAAAGTTTTTTATTATCTTGCAAACAAGGCATTTTACGTATAAAAAAATTGCAAGAAAGTGGAAAAAAAGTCCTTGATGGACGTACTTATCTAAATGGAAAGAGGTTAAAAGTTGGAGATTGTTTGTATTAAAAGTATTAATTCAACTCATCTTTTTTTATGTGATCAAATTCGCAGTGGAAAAATAAAAAACAATACTGCTTTATATGCTTTAGAACAAACTCAAGGAGTAGGAAGTAGGGAAAATTCATGGCAAAGCTCAAAGGGAAATTTACATCTTTCTTTTTGCTTAAAAGAAGAAGATTTACCTAAAGATTTACCTTTAGCTTCAGTTAGCATTTATTTTGCCTATTTAATCAAAGAAATTTTAGCCAATAAAGGTTCTAAAATATGGCTTAAATGGCCTAATGATTTATATTTAGATGATAAAAAAGCTGGGGGGATTATAAGTACAAAAATTACTAATTTTATCATTGGAGGCATAGGATTGAATATAGCTTTTGCTCCAGAAAATAGGGCTTTATGTGATATTAAAATACCAATTGAAATTTTAGTTAAAGAGTTTGTAAAAAAGCTAGAAAAAAAAATTTTATGGAAGAATATTTTTAGCAAGTATATGTTAGAATTTGAAAAATCAAGACATTTTAGCGTCCATTATGAAGGCAGAATTTTTTCACTTAAAGATGCTTGTTTATATCAAGATGGATCAATTTTATTAGATAATAAAAGGGTATATAGTTTAAGATGAGCGAGATTATTACAATAGCAAATCAAAAAGGTGGTGTAGGAAAAACAACAACAGCTGTAAATTTAGCAGCTTCTTTAGCAGTAGCAGAAAAAAAAGTACTTTTAATTGATGTTGATCCTCAAGCTAATGCTACAACAGGACTTGGATTTAACCGCAATAATTATGAATATAATATTTATCATGTTTTTATAGGCAGAAAAAAGCTTTCTGATATTATTTTAAAAACAGAATTACCACAACTTCATTTAGCTCCATCAAATATTGGACTTGTAGGTATAGAGCAAGAACTTGCTAAGGGCGAAAACAATGAAAAGAAAACCGTATTAAAAAATCAAATTCAAGAAGTTTTAGATGAATATGATTTTATCATTATAGATTCTCCACCAGCACTTGGAAGTATTACTATCAATGCTTTTGCTGCAAGTGATAGTGTTATCATCCCTATACAATGTGAATTTTATGCCTTAGAAGGTGTTGCTATGGTTTTAAATACTATTAAAATCATTAAAAAAACACTTAATCCTAAACTTAAAGTAAGAGGTTTCTTGCCAACTATGTATAGTTCTCAAAACAATCTTTCTAAGGATGTTGTAGAGGACTTAAAGCAAAATTTTAAAAAACAGCTTTTTACAATCAATGGCAATGAGGATGATTTTATCGTTATTCCACGTAATGTTAAATTAGCAGAAAGTCCTAGTTTTGGCAAACCTATCATACTTTATGATATAAAATCGCCTGGATCTTTAGCTTATCAAAATTTAGCTTATTCAATTTTAGGATAAAAAATGGGATTAAATAAAGATAGAGGTTTAAAAAGCCTCATGGGAAATGTAGAAGAAGTATATACTAGAGAACTTGGGCTTGATAAAAATCAAGTTAAACTTATTGAGATTAAAAAAATTATCCCAAATCCCTTTCAACCAAGAAAAGTTTTTGATGAAACAGCTTTAAACGAACTTGCAAATTCTATTAAAGAATATGGATTAATACAACCTATTATAGTATTGCAAAAAGAAGATAAATTTATTTTAGTTGCAGGCGAAAGAAGACTAAGAGCTACTCAAATTTTAGGCGAAGAAAATATATTGGCTTTTGTATCTGATAGAGATGAAATTAAACTTAGAGAACTTGCTCTTATAGAAAATATTCAAAGAGAAAATTTAAATCCTATAGAACTTGCCCATTCTTATAAAGATTTAATCGAGGTGCATAATATTACTCAAGAAAATTTAGCTGAACTTATTCATAAAAGTCGAACTCAAATTACTAATACCTTAAGACTTTTAAATTTAGATAATCGAACTCAAAAACTTATTATTGAAGGTAAAATCTCTCAAGGTCACGCTAAAGTTTTAGTTGGATTAAATGAAAAAGATGAAAAAATGCTAGTTGACAGTATCATAGGTCAAAAACTCAATGTAAGAGAAACAGAAAAAATTGCTCAAAAATTAAAAAATAAAGAAAAAATAGAAAATAATGCTGAAAAAGAAGATACAGAATTTGAAAATTCTATGCAAAGCTTAAAACAAATTTTAAATAAAATCGGCTTTTCTTGCACCCATAAGAAAAATAATTTTATTATTCATTTAGAAAATATCGCTGAAATTAACAAGTTAATTAAAATTTTTAATTAATTTAACACAATTCTTATGTTTTATATGCTACAATAAGAAGTTTTTTAGGAATTATAGCAAAAAAAGGGAAATTTTTATGTTTGAAGATATGCATCCATCTATAATGTTTGCTACTATGGCTATTTTTTTAGCTATGATAGTCATTTTAAATACTATGCTATATAAACCTCTTTTAAAATCTATAGACGAAAGAAATGATTCTATTAAAAATGATGAAGCTAAAGCAAAGCAATACTCTCAAGATATATCAAATGCTAATGATGAAGTTGAAGCAATTTATGCTAATACCAGAGAAGAGGTTTTTAAAATTAAACAGCAAGCAATCAATGCTGCTAAAGAAGAGGCCAATCAAATCATTAAAGCCAAAAAAGAAGAACTAGAGCGAAGAATGAATAGTTTTTATCTAGAACTCGAAAATCAAAAAAAAGAATTTAAAGAAAATTTGAGTCAATATTTGCCAGATTTAAAACAAGCTTTGCAAAATAATATTAAAAAAATAGGAATAAAAGAATGAAAATTTTATATAGTCTCATTTTATTAAGTCCTATATATGCAATGGCTGCAACTGAGTATGATATTGTTCCTAGAACTATTAATTTTTTTATTTTTATAGCTATTTTATATTATTTTTCGGCAAATTTTTTTAAGAATTTTTATAAAAATCGTATTATAAAAATTTCTTCTAAAATTGATGAAATTCAAAAAAATCTCTTAGAAAGCAAAGCGAAAAAAATCGATATAATGAAAAAAATCGAAGAAGCTAAAGCTAATTCTGTAGCAGCTATATCTATGGCTAAAAAAGAAGCAGATATTTATATGCAAAAAATCAAAGAAGAAGCTCAAAATGAAGTTACTTTGCTTGAGCAAAATTTTGAAGATCAAAAAAAATACGAATTAAGAAAAATGAAAAAAGAAGTTGTTTCTTGTGCTTTACAAGAAATTTTTGAAGATATAAGATTAAAACAAAATGAAATTATAGATATAATATCAAAGAAAGTGTCTTAATATGGATAATTTAATTGCAAAAAAATATGCAAAAGCTATTATTAAAAGAACAGATATGGAAGATTTTTATTATCGTTTATCTGTTTTGAATTCTGCTTTTTGTATGCCTAAATTTAAAGATATTATCAATTCTAATCAAATTCAAAAAGATAAAAAATTAGATTTATTAAATTCTTTTTTTGAAAAAATAAATCCAAATTTTATCAATTTTCTAAAAATACTATTAAAAAATTCAAGACTTAATCATATCCCTCAAATTTTTAAAGAACTTCAAAGACAAAGGGCTTTAAAAGAAAATATATGCCAAGGTATTATATATTCAAAAGAAATTTTAAATGATGACAAAATAAAGGAACTTGAAAATAAACTTAATTTAAAATTAAATACAAAAATCAAATTAAAAAATGAAATAAGTCAAAATGATGGTATTAAAATTTATTTAGAAGAATTAGGTTATGAAATTGCTTTTTCAATAAAAGCTTTTCAAAATAAAATAAGTGAATATATACTTAAAATTATTTAAGGAGAATATGTATGAATTTTAAAGCTGATGAAATCAGTTCTATTATAAAAGAAAAAATCGAAAATTTTGATTTAGACCTTGAAATTGAAGAAACTGGAAAAATTATTTCTATAGCAGATGGCGTTGCTAAAGCCTATGGATTAAAAAATATCATGGCCGGTGAAATGGTTGAATTTGAAAACGGCGATAAAGGTATGGCTCTTAACCTTGAAGAAAGTAGTGTAGGTATTATTATACTTGGAAAAGGTGAAGGTTTAAAAGAAGGATCTTCTATAAAACGCTTAAAAAAACTTCTTAAAGTTCCGGTGGGGAATGCTTTAGTTGGAAGAGTTGTTAATGCTCTAGGAGAACCAATTGATGCTAAAGGCCCTATTGATAGTAACGAATTTCGTTGTGTAGAAGAAAAAGCTAAAGGTATTATGGCGAGAAAAAGCGTCCATGAGCCTTTGCAAACTGGAATTAAAGCAATAGATGCTCTAGTTCCAATTGGTCGTGGTCAAAGAGAACTTATTATTGGTGATAGACAAACAGGAAAAACGACTGTAGCTATTGATACTATTATAGCTCAAAAAGGACAAGATGTCATTTGTATTTATGTTGCTATTGGACAAAAACAAAGCACAGTAGCTCAAGTTGTGAAAAAACTTGAAGAACATGGGGCAATGGATTACACTATAGTTATTAATGCTGGTGCAAGTGATCCAGCATCTCTTCAATATATTGCACCTTATACTGGTGTTACCATGGGAGAATTTTTTAGAGACAATGCTAAACATGCTCTAATTGTTTATGATGATCTAAGCAAACATGCTGTAGCTTACCGTGAAATGTCTTTAATTTTACGTCGTCCTCCTGGTCGTGAAGCTTATCCTGGTGATGTTTTTTATCTTCACTCAAGACTTTTAGAAAGAGCGAGCAAGTTAAGTGATGAATTAGGCGCAGGGTCACTTACTGCTTTACCAATTATAGAAACACAAGCTGGAGATGTTTCAGCTTATATTCCAACTAATGTTATTTCTATTACCGATGGACAAATCTTTTTAGAGACAGATTTATTTAACTCTGGAATTCGCCCTGCAATTAATGTTGGCTTATCTGTTTCTAGGGTTGGTGGATCCGCCCAAATTAAAGCAACTAAGCAAGTATCTGGAACTTTAAGATTGGATCTTGCACAATATAGAGAACTCCAAGCTTTTGCTCAATTTGCTAGTGATCTTGATGAGGCAAGCAGAAAACAACTTGAACGTGGTCAAAGAATGGTAGAGCTTTTAAAACAGCCTCCTTATGCACCAATTAGTATAGAAAAACAAATTGTTTTAATTTTTGCTGGCGCTAAAGGACATTTAGATAATATACCAGTTTCAAAAATTCAAGAATTTGAAACTGGAATTTATTCATTTATTGAGACAAAATATCCAGATGTTTTTGAACAAATTCGTTCCAAAAAAGCTTTAGATGCGGAATTAGAAGAAAAATTAACTAAAGTTATTAATGAGTTTAAATCAAATCAGCTATAAGGTCTTTTATGTCTAATTTAAAAGAAATTAAAAGAAAAATAAAAAGCGTTTATAATACACAAAAAACGACTAATGCTATGAAGCTTGTTTCTACAGCTAAATTAAAAAAAGCTGAAGAAGCAGCTAGAAAATCAAAAGTATATGCTGAAAAAATTGATGAAATGTTAAGTGAAATTTCATTTCAAATCAATAAAATTATCTATAATGAAGATGATTCAAGATTTGCCTTATTTCATAAAAGAAATAAAATTCAAAATGTTGATTTAATTTTTATAACAGCAGATAAAGGGCTATGCGGCGGATTTAATATCAAAACTTTAAAAGCAGTTAATGATTTATTAAAAGATTATAAAGCAAAAAATATTAATGTTCGCCTAAAAGCTATAGGCAAAACAGGTGTTGAATATTTTAGCTTTCAAAGAATAGAATTATTTGAAAAATATATTGGATTAAGTTCTACGCCAAGCTATGAACAAGCTTGTTCGATTATTCATTCTTCTGTTAATGATTATATTAATGGAATTACAGATGAAGTTATTTTAATCCACAATGGATATAAAAATATGATCACCCAAGAATTGAAAGTTTCTCATCTCATTCCAGTAGAGCCTAAAAAAAATGAAGCGGAGCCGAGTTCTCTTTTAGAGCTTGAACCAGATAATGTTGGCTTATTAGAAGATTTAATAAAAACTTACTTAGAATATAATATATATTATGCATTAATCGATTCTTTAGCGGCTGAGCATAGTGCTAGAATGCAAGCTATGGATAATGCAACCAATAATGCAAAAACTAGAGTAAAACAGCTTAACCTTGCTTACAATAAAGCAAGACAAGAATCTATTACCACTGAACTTATAGAAATTATCAGTGGCGTTGAATCAATGAAATAGTAAATTTTTAAGGAGAGTATTAATAATGCAAGGATTTATTTCACAGATATTAGGTCCGGTTGTTGATGTAGATTTTGATAACTATTTACCTCAAATTAATGAAGCTATTGTCGTTAATTTTGAAAGCGAGGGAAAAAAACATAAACTCGTTTTAGAAGTAGCCGCACATTTAGGGGATAATAGAGTTAGAACCATCGCTATGGATATGACAGATGGTTTAGTTAGAGGAATGGAAGCTCAAGCTTTAGGAACTCCTATTAGTGTACCTGTTGGTGAAAAAGTTTTAGGAAGAATTTTCAATGTAACTGGTGATTTAATAGATGAAGGTGAAGAAATCACCTTTGATAAAAAATGGGCAATCCATAGAGATCCACCAGCTTTTGAAGATCAAAGCACTAAAAGTGAAATTTTTGAAACTGGAATTAAAGTTGTCGATTTATTGGCACCTTATGCAAAAGGTGGAAAAGTAGGACTTTTTGGTGGAGCTGGTGTTGGAAAAACTGTTATTATTATGGAACTTATCCACAATGTTGCTTTTAAACATAGCGGATATTCAGTTTTTGCCGGCGTTGGTGAAAGAACTCGCGAAGGAAATGATCTTTATAATGAAATGAAAGAAAGTAACGTTTTAGATAAAGTTGCTTTATGTTATGGACAAATGAATGAACCACCAGGTGCAAGAAATCGTATCGCGTTAACAGGTCTTACAATGGCAGAATATTTTAGAGATGAAATGGGACTTGATGTGTTAATGTTTATTGACAATATCTTTAGATTTTCTCAATCAGGTTCCGAAATGTCAGCTCTTTTAGGAAGAATTCCTTCAGCTGTTGGTTATCAACCAACTTTGGCAAGCGAAATGGGTAAATTTCAAGAAAGAATTACTTCGACTAAAAAAGGCTCTATCACTTCAGTGCAAGCTGTATATGTTCCAGCCGATGATTTAACCGATCCAGCCCCTGCTACTGTTTTTGCTCATTTAGATGCAACAACTGTTTTAAATAGAGCTATTGCTGAAAAAGGAATTTATCCAGCAGTTGATCCATTAGACTCTACATCAAGAATGCTTGATCCAAATATTATCGGAGAAAAACATTATAAAGTAGCGCGCGGAGTACAATCTGTTCTTCAAAAATATAAAGATTTGCAAGATATTATTGCTATTTTAGGTATGGATGAACTTAGTGAAGAAGATAAACTTATAGTTGAAAGAGCGAGAAAAATAGAAAAATTCTTATCTCAGCCATTCTTTGTTGCTGAAGTTTTTACTGGAAGCCCAGGAAAATATATCTCTCTTGAAGAAACCATAGCCGGTTTTGAAGGAATCTTAGAAGGCAAATATGATCATTTGCCAGAAAATGCTTTCTATATGGTTGGAAATATTGAAGAAGCAATTGCAAAGGCTGATAAAATCAAAGGTTAATAATGGATAATTTATTTAAAATTGAAATTATCACACCTATGGGTGTAATTTATGAAGGCGATATAAAATCAGTCACTTTACCAGGAAGCGAAGGAGAATTTGGCGTGTTAAAAAATCACGCAGCTTTAGTTTCTTCATTAAAATCAGGTATTATTGATATAGAAAAAAATGATTCTAACCATGAATTAATCGCAATTGATGCAGGACATGTTAAAGTAGATGAAGATAAAACTAGCGTTTTAGCAAAAGGAGCGGTTTGGATTTCGGGATCTGATGAAAGCGAAATACAAAAAAATCTTGCCAAGGCTAAAGAATTGATCAAATCAATGAGTTCAGATAATATTGCCCTAGCTGCCACTTTTTCTAAAATAGACAATATAAAAGGTTAACAAATGAATTTTGAAGCAATATTTAATTTTTTTGGTAATTCAAGCATAATTACCTATGTAGTTCTTATTTGGCTTTCATTGTATTTCATCCTCTCTTTTTCTATTTTTTTTTCAAGAATGAGCTATATAGCAGCTTGGAAAAATAAAGAAAAAGAAAGTTTAGAAACTTTACTTTTAGGGGAAAAGGATTTGAGTCGAACCGATTCTATTTTAAGAAAATGCACAGACACAAGCCTTAATCATTTAGAAATTTATAAAAATTTAGCTACTCGACGTGCTTCAGGTGGTTTAACTTGGCTTAGCATTATTGCTTCAACCTCTCCTTTTATAGGTCTTTTTGGAACAGTTATTTCTATATTAGAGACCTTTGGAGGTCTTGGAAGTCAAAACTCTTTAAGCATTATTGCGCCACAAATTAGCGAAGCTTTAGTTGCAACTGGCTGTGGAATTTTGGTTGCTATTCCTGCTTATACTTTCCATCTTGTTATTAAAGCTAGAGCTTTTGAACTTTTAAGCATTATTGATAGCGAAATTAAAGTTTTATCCAATCATAACTAAGGCTTTACAATGCTATTTGAAGAACATAAACCAGAACTTAATATTACACCTTTAGTAGATATTATGCTTGTTTTGCTTGCCATATTAATGGTCACAGCTCCAAGCATCACTTATGAAGAAAAAATAAATCTCCCTCAAGGAAGTCAAAAATCCACAAGTGCTCCAACTGTAAAAAGCTTGATCGTAAGTATTAATTCTAAAAAAGAAATTTTCTTAAATCAAGAAAAATATAATTTTGTAAGTTTTGCTGATAATTTAGCACAAAAAAAATCACAATTTAATACTGATGAACCTGTTTTTATTAGAGCTGATAAAAATTTAAAATATGATGATGTTATTTATGTTTTAAGAAGTATTAAAAATTTAGGTTTTACCAAAGTTGCATTACAAACAGAATAAAAATATGAAAAAATATGGTTTAAGCAATCTAAATTCTTTTTTATTGGCTTTAGTAGTTTATTTAATTGTTATTGCCTTTGTTTTTTTTAGGCTTGTAACCCAAGTTGCTCCAGCTATACAATATACAGATTTAAAAGATAGTTTTATTGATATTGAACTTTCAGAGCCTTCTAAACAAATTTCTACCAATCCAAATACATCAAAAAATTTACAAAAGCCAAATGATCAAGTTGATATCAATAAACTTTTCGCACAAACAACAAATCAAAGTGTTAAAACCGAAGATATTGATCAACAAGCAAATAATTTCAATGAACTTTTTGGCAATATAAAAGAAATGCAGGATGCAAAAACAACAAAAATACAGGCAAATGCTCAATCAAAAAGCTCAACAACTCTAAAACCTCAAGCTTCAGAGCTTATTAAAAAACTCAATGATAGTCTAATCGAAGAAGAAAATCTCACTCAAGGCGAAAGTACTGAAACTCAAAAAATGGGTGTCTATGATGAATTTCTAGGTAAAGTTGTACGTGTCATTACTCAAAGATGGAAACAGTACTATCCTAACAACAAAGAAATCAGCGTAAGGGTAAAAATATTTATTGATGAAAATGGAAAATTTGGTTATACTTCAGTGGAAAAAAGTGGTGATTCTTTATATGATGCTAAAGTAGCAGAATTTTTAGAAAGTCAAAAAGGAAAATTCATAACTTATCCACCTCAAAATAAAAGTATAAGTATAATTATGAATTTAAAAGATGAAATAAAAAATCAACAATAATTTAGGAGAAAAAATGAAAAAATTTTTTACTGTTTTTTTGCTCTTTGTGGGTGTTCTTTGGGCTGAAGATCCAACAATTACGGTCGTTAATTCAGGTGTAGTTTTACCAAAAATTATCGTTAAAGATAATTCTAATATAAATGATGCTGCTTTAAAACGCAGTTTTTATAATATAATTGTCAATGATTTAAAAGTAAGTTCAAATTTTGATGTTGTAAGCGATGCTACTGAAAAAAATAATTATGTTTTTGAATATGCTCTAAGCCAAAATGGAAATAGCTTAAATTTAAATGTTAAAATTAAAGCTGGAGGAATTGAAAAATCAAATCAAACTTATACATTAAATAGTATTGACCAATATCCTTTTTTAGCACATAAAAGTATCAAAGCTTCTGTTAGTGCTTTAGGTCTACCTCCGATTGATTGGATGGATCATAAAATTTTAATAGCCAGAAATTCAAGCTCTAAAAGAAGTCAAATTATCATAGCTGATTATACTCTAACATATCAAAAAGTTATTATTGATGGCGGTTTAAATTTATTCCCAAAATGGGGCAATAAAGAGCAAACTATATTTTATTACACAGCTTATGATAACAATATGCCTACACTTTATCGTTATAATTTAAATTCTAATAAAGCCAATAAAATTTTATCAAGTGGTGGTATGGTTGTAGCTAGTGATGTAAGCTCAGATGGCAATAAGCTTCTTATCACTATGGCTCCAAAAGATCAACCTGATATTTATCTATATGACCTAAGCAGTAAAAAATTAACACAACTTACTAATTATTCTGGCATTGATGTTAATGGTAATTTTATAGGAAATAATGATGACAAAATGGTCTTTGTCAGTGATCGTTTAGGCTATCCAAATATTTTCTTAAAAAATTTAGATGGCTCTAGTGGTGCCGAACAAGCTGTTTTTCACGGAAAAAATAACTCAGCAGTTTCCACTTATAAGGATTTTTTAGTATATTCTAGCAGAGAAGCTAATCAATATGGAGTTTTTAATATCTATTTAACATCAATTAATGGTAACGATGTAAGACAACTTACAGCCAATGGAAAAAATTTATTTCCAAGATTTTCTAGTGATGGTGGTAGTATAGTTTTTATTAAGTATCTTGGTGCACAAAGTGCTTTAGGTGTTATAAGAGTAAATGCAAATAAAACTTTTTACTTTCCTTTAAAGCTTGGAAAAATTCAATCTATTGATTGGTAAAATTAGTATTATGAGTTGCAATTAATAAAAAATTTAGATATAATACCTTTAAATCTATTCATATTGGAAAGGTCGGAAATGAAAAAAATTATTTTTAGTTCGATTGCCGCGTTTGCAGTAATCATTAGTGGATGTAGCACAAAAAGTACTAGCGTAAGTAGTGATACTAGTGTAGATTCTAACAAAGGTTCAAGTGGAAGAGATAATTGGGATATTGATTCAAGAATTTCTCAACTTAATGATACTTTAAACAAAGTATATTTTGATTTTGATAAATTCAATATTCGTCCAGATATGCAAAATGTTATCAATAATAATGCAAATATCTTCAATACTGAAGTAAGCGGAGCTAATATCACAGTTGAGGGTAATTGTGATGAATGGGGAACTGATGAATATAACCAAGCTTTAGGTTTAAAAAGAGCAAAAGCTGTTAAAGAAGCTTTAGTAGCTCAAGGAGTAAATTCAGATAGAATTTCTATTAAAAGTTATGGTGAAACAAATCCAGTTTGTACAGAAAAAACAAAAGCTTGCGATGCACAAAATAGACGTGCTGAATTTAAACTTTCAAAATAATCTATGAAAAAAATACTTTTAGTAGCTCTTTTTACTGGAGCTACTTTACTTCATGCTGAAAACTCGGCTTTTGGAGCAGGAGATATAACAAGTAATAATGCATATGGTTTAAGCTCGAGCGAAAGATTACTCAAAGAAAAACTTGATTCTTTAAGCAATAACAATTCTCAAATAAATGCAAGAATTGATGAAATTCAAGAAAGAATTGAAGGTTTGCAAAGTACCTTAGAGGGTATTAATTCTCAATATGCAAAATCTAATTCTAGATTAACTCAGTTAGAATCAAAAAATGATAGTTTAGAAAATAACCTAACTGTAGAAATTCAAAATTTAAAAAAATATGTTGAAGAAAGCAGAAAAATCCAAGAAGCCAATAATAAACAGTTTAAAAAAATTTTAACAGAACTTAGTTCTTTAGTAGATTCTATTAATGCAAATTATGTATCCAAGGAAGAACTTAAAGATATAAATTTGAGCATAAACAATATTTCATCAAACACTTCACATAACCATACTGATGATAATTTTAATGAAAAAAAAGACAATCATGCTACAAATAATATAGAAATTCAAGATGTGAATAAAACTATAGATGATTCATGGAAAAAGAAAAAAAACAATGAAATTTTAGACTTAGCAATACAAGATCTCCATAAAGATTTATATGAAGAATGTAAAACCAAATTAAATTATCTTATAGCACAAAAATACAAACCAGCAAGATCAAATTTTTGGCTAGGAGAGATAGAGTATAAACAAAAAAATTACAATGATGCTATTGTTTTTTACAAAAAAAGCTCTGCTATCAGTTCTAAAGGGGATTATTTTCCAAAGCTTTTATATCATACTGCAATTTCATTAGATAAAATAGGCAATACAAAAGCAGCTAATGGATTTTATAAAGCTTTAAAGAAAAATTATCCAAATACACCCGAAGCAAAAGCTTCACCAAATAGAAAATAAAAAAGGAAAAAAATGTCAATAGAAAAAAATAATGTCGTTTCAATGTTTTACGAACTTAAAGATGCAAATACTCAAGAAGTTTTAGAATCTAATTTATATGCTCAACCCATTTCTTTTATAGTTGGAAAAGGACAAATTTTAGAAAGCTTAGAAGAAGAAATTATGAAGCTTAATTGTCCAAGCAATAGCGATGTTTTAATTAAAAAAGAAAAAGGTTTAGGTGAATATGATGCTAATGCTATCCAAACATTACCTAAAGAACAATTTGCAGGAATTGACTTAAAAATAGGTATGGAGCTTTTTGGTGAAGGTGAGAATGGCGAAACCGTTCGCGTAACCGTTAAAGAAATCAATGAAAATGATGTTGTTGTTGATTATAATCATCCTTATGCCGGAAGAGATTTGCTTTTTTCGCTTAATATTGTTGATGTTAGACCAGCTAGCGAAGATGAAATTTTAACAGGAATTATTGCAGGAAGCCATAGTTGCGGTTGTAGTGGAGGACATCACGATCATCATCATCATGGTGGCGGAGGTTGCTGCGGTGGCGGAGGTTGCGGTTGTCACTAATAAATATTGCTTATATATTTCCAGGACAAGGATCTCAAGTTACTGGAATGGGAAAAAGCTTTTATGAAAATTCTAAAAACGCAAAAGAACTTCTTGAAAGTGCAAGTGATTTTTGCAAGATTGATTTTAAGCATTTACTTTTTGAAGAAAATGAACAGTTAAATAAAAGCGAATATACCCAACCTGCTATTGTGTTAAATTCTTTAATGGCCTATACAGCTTTAATAGAACAAAAATCAGATCTAAAGGCTATATTCTCATTAGGACACTCTTTAGGAGAATTTTCGGCTTTGGCAGTTAATGGAGCTTTAGAATTTTTACAAACCCTTGTTTTAGTCAATAAAAGAGGATTGTTTATGCAAGAAGATTGTTCTAAACTTGAAGCAGGAATGATGGTTGTTTTAGGGCTAGAAGATCAAATTGTAGAGAATATTTGCAAAAAAGCTCAAGGAGAAAGCAAAAAAATATTTGCAGCAAACTATAATTGTGATGGTCAAATTGTTGTAGCAGGTTTAAAATCTGATCTTATAAATTATGAAAATGAATTTAAAAAAGCTGGAGCAAAAAGAGTAATGCTTTTAAATATGAGTGTTGCAAGTCATTGCCCTTTATTAGAAAATGCTTCATTAAAACTTTGTATAGAGCTTGAAAAAATACTCAAACCAAATTTTAAAGCTGTAGTTTCAAATGCAAATGCTAAAATTTATACCGATAAAGAACAAGCATTAAAATTGCTTAAATCTCAACTTATTTCTCCTGTTCTTTATAAGCAAAGTATTAAAAATTATGAAAGTGAAATTGATTGCTTTGTAGAATTTGGTTCAAATATCCTTAAAGGCTTAAATAAAAAAATAAGCCCAAAAGAAACTTATTCTTTAACTAATTTTAGCGATATTGATGAATTTTTAAAGGTCATAAAATGAAAATAGCAATTTTAGGTGCAATGCCAGAAGAAATAACTCCTTTACTTGAGATTTTAAAAGAATATAAAAGTATTAAATATGCAAATAATACTTATTATTTAGCAAATTATAAAAATCATGAACTTATCTTAGCTTATTCTAAAATAGGAAAAGTCAATTCAACCCTAAGTGCAAGCATAATGATCGAAAAATTTGGAGCCGAAATTTTACTTTTTACAGGTGTAGCAGGTGCTTTTAATCCAGAATTAGAAATAGGTGATTTGCTCTATGCTACACAATTAGCTCAATACGATCTTGATATAACAGCTTTTGGGCATCCACTTGGTTTTGTTCCTGGAAATGATATTTTTATAAAAACAGATGAGAAATTAAATAATCTTGCTTTAGAAGTTGCCAAAGAATTAAATATTAAACTAAAATCAGGAATCATTGCAACTGGAGATGAATTTATCTGTGATGAAGCAAAAAAAGCAAAAATAAGAGAAATTTTTAAAGCTGATGCTTGTGAAATGGAAGGTGCAAGTGTTGCTTTAGTTTGTGATGCTTTAAAAATACCTTGTTTTATTTTAAGAGCTATGAGCGACAAAGCTGGAGAAAAAGCTGAATTTGATTTTGATGAATTTGTAATTAACTCTGCAAAAATTTCAGCTAATTTTGTTCTTAAAATGTGCGAGAAATTATGATAAACCTCAGCAAAAAGCTTATAAGACAAGTTGCTCAAGCAAATGCTAAATTTGGACTTATTAAGGATGGAGACCGTGTTCTTTTAGGTTTAAGTGGTGGCAAGGATTCTTTAGCTTTAGCACATCTTTTAAATCGTATGCAAGCTCATGCTCCTTTTAAATTTGAGCTCGAAGCTGTCACTTTAAGTTATGGTATGGGAGAAGATTATTCTCAATTGCATGCTCATTGTCAAGAACATGGAATTAAACATAATATTCTTGATTCTAATATCTATGAAGTATCAGGCGATACCATAAGAGAAAATTCTAGTTTCTGTAGCTATTTTTCAAGAATGCGTCGTGGAGCTTTATATACTTATGCTCTTGAAAAAGGTTTTAATAAGCTTGCTATTGCTCATCATTTAGATGATGCGGTAGAAAGTTTTTTTATGAATTTTATTTACAATGGATCATTAAGAACGCTAGCTCCAATCTATAAAAGCAAACGTGGCATAACAGTAATACGTCCTTTAATTTTTGTTAGAGAAAGGCAACTTAGAGATAATGCCATACAAAATGAACTTCAAGTCATAGGAAATGAGTTTTGTCCAGGTATGAAACTTAGTGAAAAAAATATAAAATTTCCACATGCAAGAGAAGAATCCAAACAACTATTAGCTAGCCTAGAAAAAGAGCATCCTAAACTTTTTACTAGTTTAAAAACTGCTTTTTCTAATTTACACATGGAAACCTTTTGGATTAATCAAAATTAAAAGTTATGGAAAAAGCTTTTGTTATTGTTGATTATCAAAATGATTTTATCAATGGAAGCTTAGGTTTTAAAAAAGCTTTAGAAATTAAACAAAATATTCTTAATCATTTAAATCAAATTGACTTTAACACTACACATCTTCTTATTACTTGTGATACACATGATCAAGATTATTTAAAAAGCAAAGAAGGATTAAATCTTCCTATAAAACATTGCATTAAAGGAACTCTTGGTTGGAAAATGCCTAGTGAATTTGATCCTTTTTTGCAAAAAGCCCATAAAATTTTTTATAAAAATACTTTTGGTAGTTTAGATTTTGCCAATTTCATCAATCAAAATTCATATAAAGAAATTTATTTTTGCGGTCTTGTTTCACATATTTGTGTATTTTTTAATATTATTTTGGCTTTTAGCGCAAATCCTGATTCTAAAATTATCCTATATCAAAATTCTACTGCTAGTTTTGATAATAATTTAGAATATTCAGCTTTTTCTTTGCTTAAAGCTTATGGAGTTAAAATAATAAGTTAAATTTCTTATAAATTGCTATGCAGGGTTTTATACTTCATACTCAAAAGGTAAAAGATGAGGATTTGATCGTTTCTATCTTAAGTCCAAAAAGATTTATAAAAACTTATCGTTTTTATGGAGTAAGACATTCTAGTATTTTAAATGGATATAAAATTGATTTTTCCTTAGATGAGCATCCAAATTTTCTTCCAAGACTTAAAGATGTATTACATTTAAATTTTTCTTGGATTATGCATAGAGAAAAAATGTTTATTTGGCAAGAATTTATTCGTCTTTTATTTAATCATTTAAAAGATACGGAAGTGATTGAAGAATTTTATTTTTTACTTTTAGAAGAATGTGTTAAACGATTTGAAAAACAAAATCCTAAAAGAGTTATAGTGGATGCTTATCTTAAAATTTTAGAATTTGAAGGTAGATTATTTCGAGATTTTATTTGTTTTTCTTGTGAAGAAAAAATTCAAAATCAAATCACTCTTATAAGAGCTTTTTTACCTTCACATAATCACTGTGCTTTAGGATATGAATTTGAAGAAAAAAAAATTAAATATTTTTATGAAAATCAAAATTCTCGAATTTTTAATGATGAAGAAATTCAAAATTTATATAATTTAATCAAGGAAGGTCTATGATACTTAGCGATGAAAAATATGAATTTTTGGAAAAAATAGCCAATTTTTTAAGTCCGAAAGATATTGAACTTATTTTTGTTAATAATAAAGAAATGCAAGAAATTAATTTAAATCAAAGAAATCAAAATAAAACAACTGATGTCTTATCTTTTCCACTTGAAAATATAGATGAAAATATTCCTTTAGGCTCTATAGTCATCAACACAGAATTAGCCCAAGAAAAAGCGAAAGAATTTGGCCATAGCTATGAAGAGGAATTAAGCTTGTTATTTATTCATGCTATGCTTCATTTATTAGGCTTTGATCATGAAAAAGATAATGGAGAAATGCGAAAAAAAGAAGAAGAACTTATAAAATACTTCAAATTACCTACAAGTTTAATTGTTAGAACCATAAGTTAAAAATTTATTTTTAACTTTAAATATTTTATTAATTTAAAATTTAAATATAAGATTCTTAAGATATAATTTATTTTTAAATTCTAAAAAGGACAAATATGTTTTATGTAAAACTTTTTATACCTTTTGTGGTTGGATTAATCGTTTATTTTATTCCAATACCAGAAGGTTTAAATGCTAACGCTTGGCTTTATTTTAGTATTTTTATAGGCCTTATTATAGGCTTGATTTTAGAACCTATTTCACCTGCTTTAATTGGAGTTATAGCGGTTACCTTAGCTGTTTTATTTAAAGTTGGACCTGTTGGTTCTAATAACATAGAAACCATTATTAAAGATTCTGTCGCGATAAAATGGGGACTATCAGGATTTTCTGATTCTGTAGTTTGGCTTATTTTTGCTGCTTTTACTATAGGACTTGGTTTTTCAAAAACAGGATTGGGTGAAAGATTGGCTCTTTATCTCGTTTCAAAACTTGGAAAATCTACCTTGGGTTTAGGTTATGCTATTGCTATAGTAGATTTAGTTTTAGCTCCTTTCATACCTAGTAATGCTGCAAGAAGTGGAGGAACGGTTTATCCTATAGTCAGCAACATCTCCCCTATGTTTGAAAGCTATGCGGATAAAAATCCTAGAAAAAATCGGTGCTTATCTTGTATGGATGGGTCTAGCAAGTTCTTGCCTTACGAGTTCTATTTTTCTTACAGGTCAAGCTCCAAACCCACTTGCTCTCTCTTTAATCTCTAAAAATGGAGTTATGGTCGTAGATTGGCTTAGTTGGTTTTTAGCCTTTTTGCCAGTAGGATTAATACTTTTTGTTATTACTCCAATTTTAGGATATTTCATATATCCACCAGAAGTTAAAGGATCAAAAGAAATAGCTATTTGGGCAAATGAAAAATATCAAGCCTTAGGAAAAATGCCAACTTCTCAAATTTTTATGCTTATTATTGCTCTTATTGGATTAGTGCTTTGGGTTGGATCAGGCTTTTTTAAAATCAATGCTACAACTACAGCTTTAATCATGATTATTTTAATGATAGCTTGCAAAATAATTACTTGGCAAGATTTTTTAGGCAACAAGCCAGCTTGGAATACTCTCGTATGGTTTGCAACTCTTGTTACAATGGCAGGTGGACTTAAAAATGTCGGATTTTTAGATTATTTAGCTAATTCTTTAGGACATAAACTTTCAGGTTTTGAGCCATTTATTGCCACAGTTTTACTTTTAATGTTATTTTCTTGGCTTAGATATTTCTTCGCCTCAGGAACTGCTTATGTTACAGCCATCATCGCCGTTTTTGTATCTTTGGCTAGCTCTATCAAGGGAGCAAATCCAGCAGAAGTTATGCTAATACTTACATTACCAATGGGCTTTATGGGTATCATCACTCCTTATGGAACAGGATCTTCTCCTTTATGGTTTGGAAGTAATTATATCAAAGGACCTCAGTTTTTCTTATTAGGTGGAATTTTTGCTTTAATTTACATGGTAATTTATTTTCTTGTGGGAATACCTTGGATTAAATTTATTATGCCTTATTTGAGTTTTCATTGAAAAATTTAATTTTCTCCTTTTTTGGAGAAAATTATTATATTTTTACTATTTTATTTCTTTACATTATTTTTTTGATTAATCCTGTTATTTCGTTTAACAAGGTGTATATAAAGAAAGAATTAATATTATCATTTATATCTTTAAATGTAAGAACATTTAAATCATTAAAATGCTATATATCCATTTTGCGTTTGTCTTAAAAGCCATATAATGCAATAAATTGCAAAAATACTTGCTCCCATTCCACTAAACAAGGCGTTATGAACGCCTTGAAACATTTTTTGAAACATAGGCGATACTGCATTTTCTATATAATAGCTTAAGGTATCTATCCAGTTTGAAGGCAAAATTGAAGGGGTTAATTGTTTCATATTCAGTCTTTTATTTTTGTAATATTGGTATTTCCATTATTTCGCATTTATCTTTATCTGGACTTTTTATTTTTACACCAAAGGCATTTGTATCACTATACGCTTTGTCGCATTTAACTTTTATTAATCTATATCTTCCATTTTTTTCTAATAAGATATAATTACTATAATGTTCTTCATCATTTTTGAAATATTCTTGATCAGAAAATTTATCTTCAATAGTATTCATTCTATATTTAGCTTCTTGAATACTTGAAATATTTTCTAGCGATTTCCATGAGTAAAGATTATAATTTGGATATTTTTCTTTAATAAGATTATTTGCCTTTTCAAATAATTCTTTATTCCCTTTTTCGTATTCAAATTTAACAAGTTTATCTCCACCACAAGCAATAAAAAATACTGCAACTATCGCAAATAACATTTTTTTCATTTTTTTCCTTTATCTAGTAATTTGGTATGTTTCAGTCTTTGTGATTTCTTCTTCCCCATCAGGACTGATTGATGTTTGAGTCTTTACTCTAAATAATTTATTGTTTTTATTGACAATTTCTTCTTTTTCTATAAAAACTCTTTCTTTTTTAGCATAAAGTTCGCTTCTTTTTTTGACTTCTTCTTTGATTTAAATTACCCACCTAACAAAGGATTTGAATTTCCAGAACCTGAAGTTTTATATTTTTTAACTACTATGCCTTTTTTATTAAATTCAAAAACTGTGCTTTCGTCTTTATCAAATCCAGGAACAGAAGAAATTCTAGTAAAATCATAATACCATACCTCTTTATTGCCCAAACTTGTTTTTCTTACAGGATAACCTATAATTTTTTCTACATCTTCTTGAGTACTCTTTCCTATAACAATAGAATTTAATTTATCTTGATTAACTTCTAAACCTTTTTGATAACAAGCGCCTAAAATAAAAGCTAAAATAATAGATAATAAATATTTCATTAAATTTTCCCTTCTTGGTTTTTTAAAATATTTGCAATTTTTTTATCTGTTTTATATTGGTTAAGAGCATATACAGCCCAAACCATAGCGGGTAGCCAGCCAATAAGGGTAATTTGCAAAATAAAACATATAATTGCAGAAAAGGGTTTGCCTATAGTAAAAAAACCGAGCCAAGGCAACAAAATACAAATGATTAATCTCATTCTTTCTCCTTAAAATTAAATTCGAAAAAATTATAACCCCCCCCCCTATTAATTTACACTGAAATTAAGAAATATTACATATAAAATCATAAAAATTATGAATTATTCTAAGCTCTTATTAATTATTCAATAACAAATAATGAGATTTCTTATAAATTTTTTAGTATAAAATTTTGATAAATTGATTTATTAAATAATGAAGTTAAAATAATGCTAAATATTTAAGCAATACTTCTGTATTAATGTAAAAAATTTTTAAAATAAATTATTTTTATTTTTGAAAGAAGATTTTTATAATTATCAAAATTAGGTTAGAAATTTTCTAACCTAAAAATATTAATGTAGGCTTTCTATATAAGCCATAGCACTAAGTGCAGCTATAGCCCCATCTCCTGCAGCACAAATAACTTGCTTTGGAGCATCTTTTCTCAAATCTCCTGCAGCAAAAAGCCCAGAAACACTCGTTTGCATTTTAAGATCAACACTCACTTGCCCACCTTCTTCCATAGAACATAAAAATTGGCCATTATCTTGCTTTAAAATTTCATTTCTCACATTTAAACCAACAAAAGTAAAAATTCCTGGAACTTTTAAATCTCTAATGCTCCCATCTTTTAGCTTCACTTTTACTCCGCTAACACCCATTTTATCACCATAAACTTCATCAATACTCGCGCTAGTGATCAATTCAATTTTTTCATTTTTCTTTACTTTTTCAACCGTTGAAGGAGCGGCTCTAAATTCATCTCTACGATGGATAAGATAAACTTTAGAACAAATATTAGCAAGATATAAAGATTCTTCTAATGCTGTATCTCCACCACCTAAAACAGCTACTTCTTTATTTTTATAAAAAAATCCATCACACGTTGCACAAGTACTCACTCCTTTTCCAAAAAATTCATCTTCTCCTTTAAAACCTGCTCTTTTTGGAGCTGATCCTGTGCAAACAATTACAGCTTTTGCTGTTTCTGTTTTTCCACCTTCTAATTTAATAGTGAAAGTTTTATCATCATTTTGTAAAATTTGCTCCACACCGACCATTTCATGTTTAAGACCAAAACGCATACATTGTTCATTCCAAGGAGCCATAAAAGAAATTCCATCCATAACTTGCGCCACACCTGGATAATTTTCAATTTCAGAACTTGAAGTGATCTGCCCTCCTGGCATACCTTTTTCAAACATTACTACATTTTTTAAGCCACCGCGAGTTGCATAAAGACCAGCACTAAGACCAGCTGGACCTCCACCTATAATTGCTAAATCTAACATATATTTTCCTTTTATTTTTATTTTTGTCAATAATAATATAAAAATTATTCTTAATAGTAGATAATAAAAATTATTATTTAGTATAAATTTGAAATTTGAAAAAGCTAGAATATACTAGCTTTTTAAGATTAAAGTAGAGAATTAAGTTTATCAGTGATAGCTTGTTTTGATTGCGCACCTACAAGTTGATCTACAACCTCTCCATTTTTAAAAAATATTAAAGTAGGAATTGATCTTACTCCATACTCTGCTGCTAAATCACCTTGTTCATCTGTATTGATTTTACAAATTTTTGCTTTTCCTTCAAAATCATTTGCAAGTTCATCAATTACAGGAGCAAGCATTCTGCAAGGTCCGCACCAAGGAGCCCAAAAGTCAACTAACGCGACACCTTCTTTTACTTGTGAAAAATTTTCAGAAGTTAATTCTATATACTTTCCCATTTTTTTATTCCTTTCGTAGTTTTATCTAATTTTAATTTATTTTTTTAAATATCAGCTTAAAAACTAACATTTTCAATAAATTCTATTATATTATTTTTAACGCAAATTAGATCAATTTGAAAATCATTATTTAATCTTTTTTTCAATAGATAAACTTTAATAGTTTTGATGATTTTTTGATATTTATTATAATCAAAACGTTCATAAATATCATAGCTATTTTGGGTAAATTTAACTTCTATGAAATGCAATATATCATCTTTTATAGCGATAATATCAATTTCACCAAATTTAGAATGAAAATTCCTCTCTAAAATAGTAAATTTATGTTTTTTTAAAAAAATACAAGCTTGATCTTCTCCTTTAATTCCATCAAGATAAGCTTTTAATCCCATTTTACTCTTCTATACGCATCATAAAAGGCTTATCTTTAACAAAGTCTTGTTTTTCTAATATTTTAATCAAGGCTTTGATACTTTTTTCATAAGTAAAATGTGTGGTAAAAAATAAAGTTGTATAGTTTTCATCTTTTTTAGATTTTTGTAAAAAACTATCTATTGAAATTAAATTTTTAGACATAAGTTGTGTGATTTCAGATAGCACACCTATTTTATCTTCAACTTTAATTCTTAAATAATATTTTGTATAAATTTCATCTTGTTTTAAAAGTTTAAATTCAATATTTTTTCTAAAACCTAACATAGGTGATCTAAGATTTTCCTTTGCAACATCAATTAGATCTGAAATAACAGCACTTGCAGTTGCCATTCCTCCAGCTCCAGCTCCATAATATAAACTTTCTCCTAGCAAATCTCCTTCAATAGAAATCGCATTCATCACACCATCTACTTTTGAGAGAATTTTATCCTTGCTGATCATAGTAGGATGAACTCTCAATTCTACACAAGAATTCTTTAATTTAGCAATACCTAAGAGTTTAATTGTAAAATCAAACTCTTTAGCAAAATACATATCTTCAGGTCCTATGTTTTCAATACCTTCAATTAAAATATCTTCAGGCTTGGCATCCAAATGATAAGCAATACTGGCTAAAATTAAAAGCTTATGGGCAGCATCTTTACCTTGTATATCAAAACTTGGATCTGATTCGGCATAACCTAATTCTTGAGCTTTTTTTAAGGCCTTGTTAAAATCCATTCCCTCTTGCATACAAGTTAAAATATAATTACAGGTACCATTTAAAATACCTTTTATACTTATAATATTATTAGCACTTAAGCCCTCTTTTAAAACTTTAATAATTGGAATACCTCCAGCCACACTAGCTTCATATCCAAATGCTAAATTTTTAGCTAAATTTTCAAGCTCATAACGATGATAAGCTAATAAAGCTTTGTTAGCTGTTACAACACTTTTTCCTTTTTTTAAAATTTCACTTATAAGTTCATAGGGTTTATCGATTCCACCCATAAGCTCAACAAAAACATCGATATCATCTCGATTTAAAATTTCATTGACATTTGTTGTTATTGGAATTAAAGCATTATTTTTTGGAGTTTTTGCTAAAGCAATTACTGGAATAATATCCTGTCCACATCTAGCCTTAATTATCTTTTGATTTTCTAGTAAAGTTTTAACAACTGCGCTACCTACGGTTCCATAACCTAAAATCGCTACTTTCATGATTATTCTTTAAGATATTTTTTTATATTTCTGGAAGCTTGACGTATACGATTTTCATTTTCTATTAAAGCAATACGCACATAATCATCGCCAGCTTCTCCAAAGCCAACTCCTGGGCTAACAGCCACATTAGCTTCTTGTAAAAGTTGCTTTGAAAATTCTAAACTTTTTAAATAAGCTTTTTGAGGTGGAAGTTTTGCCCAAACAAACATGCTTGCTTTAGGTTTTGATAAATTCCAACCTATATTAGAAAAAGACTCGATTAAAACCTGCATTCTTTTTTCATAATTTAATCTAATTTTTTCAACACAACTTTGATCAGAATTTAACGCAACGGTTGCTGCTACTTGTATTGGAGTATACATGCCATAATCAAACCAAGATTTAATTTTTTTTAAAGCATTAATTAAACGCTTATTTCCTGCTACAAAACCCACTCTCCAACCAGCCATATTATAAGATTTTGAAAGAGTATAAGTTTCTACAGCTACATCTTTAGCACCATCGATTTCTAAAATTGATGGAGTTTTGTAAGAATTATATGTTAAATCAGCATAGGCAATATCTGAAATAATATAAAATCTTTCTTTTTTTGCAATTTGAACTAATTTTTCATAAAAACTTTTTTCACAAATTACTGTTGTAGGATTATGCGGAAAATTAACAACTAAATATTTAGGTTTTGGAACACTTTCTTGTAAGGTTGTGTTTAAAATTTGAAAGAATTTATCTTCATCTAATTCAAAGTTTTCATTATAAATCAAAGGCATTTTAACTACATTGCCCCCAGCTATAATAAAAGCTTGAGTATGTATAGGATAAGCAGGAGTTGGAACTATGGCTACATCACCTGGATTAATAATTGCTCTAGCAAGATTAACAAATCCTTCTTTAGAGCCCATAGTTGCAACAACTTCGGTTTCAGGATCAAGGCTAACATTATATTTTCTTTGATACCAATCACAAATAGCTAATCTTAATTTAAAAATTCCAATTGAAGCGGAATAACCTGAGGTTTTATCTTTATTAGCACTTTCGCATAATTTATCAATAATATGCTGCGGAGTCTTTCCATCTGGATTTCCCATAGAAAAATCGATAATATCTTTCCCTAAACGTCTTGCATTCATTTTTATTGCATTAACTTCTGCAAAAACATAATTTGGCAATCTTTCTATAGTATTAAAACGAATTTCATCAAACATTTTTTTCCTTTTATTTTTTCAAAAGCACCTTTAAACCTCTACGAATATTATCTAAACTATACATATCACTTACTATAACATAAACCGACCCACTTGGAATAAATTCTTCAAAATGATTATTTTGTTTATTATTTTTTATACTTTTAATTAAATTGAGATTTTTATCCAAAAACAATATTTTAGGAAACCAAAAATCAGCATCGCTTGCATCTATGACTAATTTAGAGGCATTTTTAGTTGTGAAAATATAATCCTTAAGAGGTCTTTCCAAAATAGTTAAAGAATTTAAAGCAATGTTAACATTAGTATCTAATTTTGCATTATCAAAATTTAAATCATATTGATAAAAATAAGGTCCAATTTGTTTGATATCATCTATATAAACTGAATTTTTTTTCAATAATCTATACAAGGTTCCTGGATCCAATATATACTGGGAATCAACTTGCACTGTATAATCAATATTTCCCTCATGTAAAATTAACTCTGTAGGAATAAAATAAACATATCCACTCTCAACCAAAGCATCAGATAAAATTTTAAAAAAAATAACCGAATCAGCTTTTGCTCTAAAATTTAATTTTAAAGTTTGAGAATTTGGCAAATTTAAATTAAGCAAAGAATTGGTTTTTAAAACTCTTGAAATATTAGCAATATCTAAATTTCCCTTATCATCTAAATAAGAAGAATTTGCAAATAAAAGATTAAGTTGAGAATTTTTACTAGAATCATTAACTAAATTTTGGGCTAATTCTAAACTTGAAATCGCAAATACCGTCTGTATAGAAAAGAAAAAGGAAAAAAATATTCTTACCATTCTCTGCCTTTATTAAATTTCATAAATTCAGCTAATGTAATATTTTTAATTTTACCATCTTTAATTAAAAAGCGTTTAGGGCTTCCAGCTGGAAATTGATGCTCTTTATTGTTTTCATCAATAATACTTAAAGCAGAAGGACCCGTTAAAACCAGCTGATCAACATCTAAAGGAAGGGTAAAATCTTGACTTTTAACAAAACTTGTTTTTTTATATTTTTGCAATTCAATAATACCAATCCAAGTTTTAGTAGAAATTTTAAAATGAGCATTTTTATTAATACTATCTAATTCAGTATTTTGTTCTTTGGGTATAATATCTTCGTCAGTTTTGTTATTTTCTATTGTTATATTTTCATCTGTTTCTTGAATTGTATTTTGACCTTGTGTTTGAGAATCTTGATCATTAGATATTATTTCAGAACTTACGTTTTCATCTAATTTTTCTTTAGTTTCATTATTAATTACAACTACATTGCCTTCTAAAGATTTTAAATTATTTTGCGCCTGTCCTATAATATCTACAACTGCTGTGCTAGAATTATTTTGTTCGTTTTTAAAAAAACCTTTAATTGTGTCAAAATAATAAATTCCTAAAGCTAGAATAATAGCTATAATACAAAGTATAATCAAAGCGGCAAAATTAGTTGATTTTTGATGGTAAGCATCAAGCTTTGGAGTTGTAATTTTTATATTATTATTTTTAACGGTATTTAAATTATTTTCATTTAAATAAGCTTCGTATTCTTCATTAAAATCAGTAAAATCAAGATCATATTCTCGACTCAAAATTTTTATAAAACCTTTTACATTAAAACGGTGCAAAGTTGAAAAATCTTTTTTAATCAAGGCATTTAAAAAATCAAGTTCAATTTGTGTTTTATCCACAACTTCTTTTAAATTAAAATCTTCAATTTTTTTCCAATTAAGCATTTATCATCCTATCACAAAGTATTGCAAAAGCTGCGCTGACATTAAGACTATCAAAACCATGTTTCATCTTTATACCTAAACAGTCATCACACTTATTTATTATTTTTTGGCTCAATCCCAAGCTCTCGCTTCCTAAAATGAGAGCTTTTTTATTTTTTTCAAATCTAAAATCATGAATTTCTTTCCCTCCATTTGCACTAGCAAAAATTTTAAATCCAACTTGTTTTAACTCATTTATAACTGATAAAATATCACGATTTAAAACAATATCAAGATCCAAAGCCGCACCACTACTTGTACGTATCACTCCCTCCATATTTAATCTTTCTCCAATAAAAATAATTCCACCAGCTCCTAAAGCATAGCTAGTTCGTGCAATAGAACCTATATTTCCAACATCACTAATACCGCAAAGTATCACTATAAAATCGCTTTTTTTTAAGGAAGTTAATTCTTTAAATTGATATTCCTCAATGTCAAGTAAAAAACCTTGATGATTTCCACCTTTAGCATAAGCTTGAGCTGTTTTAAAATCAAGTTTTTTAATTTTAAATCCAAAATTTGCAATTTTCTTAAAAATTTCTTTATCACATTCTTTAGCCAAATAAAGCTCTTTAATTAGATCTTTATGATGCTCCAGAATGTAAAAAAATATTTGTTTTCCATAAACTATCATAAATTTGATTGTATCTAATTTTGACTTAAAAGCAGTTTTGCATAAATTTCTTTTGGACTTTTTCCATTGATTTTGGATAAAAGTTTGCTTTTGGTTTTCAGAGGAATATCAAGCTCTAAAATATCACTTTCTAATAAAGAATTATAATTTAAATTTTGATGATTTTTTGAAATAACAAGTACCCATTCTCCATTCAAATTTGCTTCTTTTAGTTCATTAAAAACTTCTTTGGCTTTACCTTTAAATTTTGTTTCAAATTTTTTAGAAATTTCTTTTATTGCAAAAATTTCACGATTTTCATCTATAAAAGAAATTTGCTCCACCAAAGATAAAATTCGCTTAGGCGATTCATAAATAATACTCGCATAAGAATGATTTAAAGCTCTTTGAATATCTTTTATACGATTTTTGCCTTTATTAGCTAAAAAACCCATGAAAACAAATTCTTTTTCACTTAGAGCTGAACTTACAAGAGCAACTAAAGCTGCATTTGCACCTGGTAAAACTTCAAATTTAATACCATTTTTTAAAGCAAAATCAATTAAAGCATACCCAGGATCGCTAATACCTGGCATACCTGCATCACTTAAAAAAGCTATATCTTGAGAAAAAATTTCTGGATTTAGATTCTTTAAAATTTCCTTTTCATTATGAGAATGAAAGGAAATCATTTTTTTAGTTTTAAAATCAATTTTAAATTTATGAGAAAGTGATAAAAGCAAAGACTTGCTTATTCTTGTATCTTCGCAAAAAAAAATTTCACAAGTCTTTAAAAGTTCTAAAGCACGAAAAGATATATCGCCTAAATTTCCTATCGGAGTAGGAATAAAATAGAGCATAATTATTGCATTGCGTATTTTTTCTTAAATTTCTCTACACGACCTGCAGCATCAACTATTTTTTCACTTCCTGTAAAAAAAGGATGACAACTCGAACAAATATCTACTCTTAATTCATTTTTATTAGACTTAGTTACAAAAGTATTGCCACAAGCGCAACTAACTTTACATTCTACATATTCTGGGTGAATTTCTTTTTTCATAACTTTTCCTTAAAAAATAAAACAATAAACGGTGATTATAGTAAATATAATATAAAAATTAGATTAATTTAAGTGTTTTTTAAAGAAGTATTTTTGAGGCAATTGATATAATAGCAGTTTGACTTTTAAGAATATTTTGAGCTTTCAATCTAATTTTTTCTTTAAAAATTTGTTTCTCACTTTGACTAAATCCTCCTTCAGGACCCACAAAATAAATTTTATTTAAATCAAATTCCTTTACTTCTCCTTCAAAATCAACCAAAACAGCTTCTGGAAATTTTTCATAAAAATCTTTTACATGGTTATAAATTTGTATTTTCATTTTACTTTCTCTTCCGCATTGTTCACAAGATGCGATGATAATTTTTTCAAAGCGACTTAAATCTATTTTGAAATTTCTTTGCGAAAAATCAGTAAAAACAAGATGTAAAGTTTCGACCCCAAGTTCATTTAAAAAAGGAAGTGTTTTTTCTAAAATCTTGATATCTATCACAGCTAAAGCTAAATTTAAAGCGGTATTTTTATATGTTGTTTTATTTTCCTTACCTAAAAAATGCAATTGGCAAGAATGACGTTCCACATTAGAAATTTTATAGGTATAAGCAAACTTATCCTTTAAATTTCTTAAAATTAATATTTCGTTTTCTTTAACCCTTCTTGCCTTTAAATGAGCAAATTCTTCACCTTTTAATTTTAAAATTTCCTCACCAGCCTGTTCATGATACAAAAATTGCATTTTATAAATATTTTTTTAAAACAAAAGGCAAAAATAACAATAACATTTCACAAAATAAAATCAAAAAACTCATCCATCTAAAAGCGATATAACGTCTTATTCTGCGAGCTTTTTTAAACTGTATAAAATGAAAAATTGCCAATGCTAAAATTAAAATCCAAGATGCAATCATTAACCAAAAATTTAAACTCATTTGAAATTTTTTTATGGCTAAAAGTAAAAAACCTGTAAAAAGCATAAAAGCTAAAAAAGTATAGTATATAGGCAAAAATAATCGAATTCTACGAATAAAAATAAATTCTGTTTTGAAATTGCCTTGAGTTAAAATCAAATAAAAAAACATTAAAAATCCACTTGCATATAGACTATAAAGATGTAATGCTATAAAAAAATGATAACTTTGTTCCATAATTATTTTACCTTAATAATATATTTTGCTAAATTATCGCTTTGTTCTTTTGTTAAAAAAGCATGAGAATTATCTTTTAATTTTTGAATTTTTAAAGTCCAATTTTCAAAACTTAAGTTCCTAATAGCTACACTTTTTTTAGGTTTTAATTCTCCTTTTTCTCCATGACAACTGGCACATTTTTGTTTATATAAAGAACCTACTATACTCGAATTTGTATTATAAGTTATATTAAAATTGTCCGATTCATCATCCACAGGTAAAGGCAAATTTGTATCGCTTAGTTGCGTTGTTTCATCATTTTTTTCTAACTCAACTTTATCCTCTATAGAATTTTGTTTTTTAGAATTTAACTCATCATTATCACTGCAAGCACTAATTGATAAAGCAATAAGAAAACTTATAATAGTAATTAAAATTTTGCCCATTAGATCTCCTTAGGATTTGTAAAAATATATGAATTTTTTAATTTGTCATAAAAATCTATATCATTCCACTCTGCTTTAATAGCTGGTGAAAATTCAATATCATTAAGAGAAATTTTTGGCAAAATATCTGAATAAGCATCATCTTTAAAAGCTTGAGCATAGCCTGTTCTTGTTTCATGGACTATAATACTTTGCAAATTCACGCCTTGCTCTCCATTAACCATCTTTGTTTGCTTAAGCAAAGCATCAATAAGTATAAAAAACACGCGACAAAAATTTTCAGCACTCACATTAACAGGCAAAGTAATCCATCTTTGAGAATATTTTTTCATCTCGTGCAAATAAGATTGATCATCTTGATTAAAAAGTGTAATAGCGTGATCAAAACTATCAATAATTTGACGAATATAAGTTTTTAAAAGTCCAAAATCATAAACCATTCCAGCATTATCCAAATATTTACTCTCAAGCAAAACTTCGACTTTGTAAGAATGTCCATGTATGCTACTTTTACAACGTTTTGAAGAGCAAAATCTAACAATATGGGCATTTTCAAATTCAAATAATTTTCTAATAATCATACGCTCTCTTTATCATTCCATAAACGAATATGAATTCTATCAGAATAATTATATCCATTCTTGATACAAAATTCAGCAATTTTTTTAGCATTTTTATCTAAATTAATCTGATTTTCCCCCATAGGCATACAAAAAACTTCATTAGGAGCTTCTTTTAAAATTTCTGAAATTTCTTCCGAAGAGGTTTTTAATGTATTTGCATCCAATACAAATTTATAAAAACTATCTTTGGAATTATTTTTAAATGATTTAAGAGCTTTAAAATTCAAACGTTTATGACGATCTACTCCGCTATTTTCTAATTTAACACTTAATGCAAAAATGCATTCTTTGTAAAAAGAATATTTTAAAAAATCAATTTCTATACTACCATTGCTTTCAAAATGAACTTCAAAATTTTCCTCTAATAAAGATTTGATTAAAGTAATAAATTCAGGATTTTGATGATAAATTAAAGGCTCTCCACCTGTAATTACTATGATAGGATTAAACTTATCTTTAAGTTTTATTACTTGATTAAAAATTTCATTTGCATTTAAAATTTTATATTTTTGCTTAAATTCTTGAGTAAAAACAGCTCTTATAGTATCACAACCTTTTAGAATTTTTCCATCTTTTTTAATTTCAACCCCAAAACCACTACAATTGAAATTACAACCTGCAAAACGAATAAAAATAGCTAATTTTCCAGTATATTTGCCCTCTCCTTGGATACTTAAAAAAATTTCAACAATTTGCAATTTTAACCCCCGGTTTGATAAAAGGCACGCATTGAAGTCTCATTATCTACAACACTCCATTTATTTTTTTCAGGCTTATTACGTAAAACTTCTTGTAAAATTTCTACAGCAGCTTTAACATCACCTTTTTTAATTGCTTCTTTGATGCTCAAAGCTTCATCAAAATAAAGACAAGGTATTAAATGTCCTTCAGCACTAAGACGGATACGATTACAAGAATCACAAAATTCATGACTGTGTGGATCTATAATCCCAAATTCATAACCATTAGCACTATAAAGACTCACTGGAGCTTTTTCTGCTTTTTTAATCAGTTTTATATCATATTTTTGACTTAAAATTTGAATGATTTCATCTCTTTTTAAACCTTGTAACTTACCATAGGCATGAGTATTTTCCATAAATTCTATAAAACGAATTTGCATATTTTTAGATTTAGCAAATTCTAAAAGAGCTATAAGCTCATTATCATTTAAATTTTTAAGTGCAACGGTATTTAATTTAACTTTTAATCCGACATTTAAAGCCTCTTCAATTCCAGCTAAAACACTCGATAAAACATCTTTTTGTGCTAATTTTTTTGCCTTTTTTTCATCCAAAGTATCTAGAGAAACATTTAAGCGTTTTAATCCTGCATTTTTAAGATCTTTAGCAAAATCTTTTAATAAAAATCCATTAGTTGTAATAGCCAAATCAAGCTCTTTTTTATAATCATGAATCATTTTGATAAAAATGCTTAAATCTTTACGTAATAAAGGTTCACCTCCAGTGATACGAATTTTTTCAATTCCTTCATCAATGGCTGCTTTTACAAATAAAAAAAGTTCTTCAAAACTCAACAAATTTTCTTTTGGTTGGTGATTAAATGGAATTTTTGGCATACAATAAAGACAACGAAAATTGCATCGTTGTGTTACTGAAATTCTAAGATAATTAATTTTTCTACCAAATTGGTCTATTAGCATTAAAACCCCTAAATATCATTTTATAAGCTGTTTAAATTTTAAAACAAGTTCGACATTTCCAATTCCTATTCTTAAGTCTTTGGCAATTTGCTCTATAGTTTTTCCTTCTTTAAACAGATCAATAATTTTTTGCTCTTCTGTATCATAATTTGGAGTAAGCTTGGTCATACTTTGTGCTTTTTGTTCTAAATTTAAAAGACGATTTTGTTGTTCATTTTGAAAATCTTCTATAATATGCTCCATCGTTTTAAGAGTTCTTAAAACAGGAGTGATTTTAGCGCTGATTTGTTTTTCAAGTTCAATTTGCATTTCTTCCTTTAAAAGTGTGATTTTGTAGTCTTCTTCATCATTTTCACCTTCTTCTTTTACTCCAAGCTCTTTACGAAAATAATGCATTTCCTTAGTTATATCCTCTATCACTCCTTGAAGTTTTGCAAGCTTTGTATTATTTTCTCTTTCTTTAATATTAATATAAGCTAACATTGCAACTAAAAGCACAAATACAAAAACTAAATAAATCACATCATTACTCATAATTCTAGCTCCTTTTTATTCCTAATCATATCTCTTTGTACCTCAACTACAAAGGCATCAAATGCTGTTTTATCTTCAGGTTTAATCTTAATAATTTGTGCTAAAGTTTGACTTTTAGCTTTTGCAAAAAGCGCCATTTTTTGATTATTAAGACTAAACCTTATATAATATTCTTTATCAATTTCTAAAATATTTTCTAAAAAATTAAGATGTTCAAAATTTAAAGATTCTACAATAGCTTTTTGTTTTAAAGGTATAAATTTTTCATTCTTATTTATAGCACTTTCAACTCTTAAAATATCTTCTTTTAAACTTAAAATTAAATCAAAAATTATTTTTTCTCCATCGCTAAAATCGATACGAGTTGCCATTTTTTTCCATTTTGAAAGTTGTGAAATAGCCCCTAATTTAAGATATTCTTGTAAAAAATAATTATCTTCTATTTTGCAACTTTCTAATTCAGCTTCAAATCCGGCTTTAAATAATTTTAATTCCATAATAAATCAACCAAAATAAAAATAAAAAATATCATACTCAAATAACCATTTAAAGTAAAAAATGCCTTATTAATATGATTAAAATTATTGCGAACAATTTTATGTTCAAAAAGTAAAATGACAGCACAAACACATATACCTAATAATGAAATATATCCTAAAGCTATACCCCAAACTTGCCAGACAAAAAGCAACCAAAATAACACCGCTAAAATATGAAAAAAGGCAGAAATTAACAAAGTTGCTTTAGCTCCAAATTGTGCAGGAATTGAAAAAAGTCCTGTTTTTTTATCATAATCCATATCTTGTAAAGAGTAAAGTAAATCAAAACCAGCAGTCCAAAAAGTAACACTTAAACACAAAATAACACTATAAATATGAATTTTGCCCATCACGATAACACTTCCAGCTATAGGTGCCAAACCTAAACAAAAACCTAAAACCAAATGCACTAAAGAGCTAAAACGCTTAAAAGCAGAGTAAATTGCTAAAATAAAAAGCACTGGCAAAGAAAGATAAAAAGCCAAAGTATTGATAAAATAAGAACAAAGTATAAAAATCAAAGCATTTACAATAATAAATAACCAAATACTTTTTTTACCAATTTTTCCACTTATATTAGGGCGATTAGCACAACGTGGATTATCTTTATCTATATCTTCATCCATTAAACGATTGCTTGCCATGGCAAAATTTCTAGCACTCACAGCACAAATAATACCTAAAATTAAAGCCTTAAAACCAAACCAAGCTGTATCATTTGCAAGTTTTGAGCCTACAATCATAGATGAAAATAAAAAAGGTAAGGCAAAAATAGAATGCTTAAATACAATGAGTTCTAAAATATCTTTAAATTTTGTCCAAAATAAATTCATTTTTCCGCTTTAAAAATTTTTGCTATGATTTTACTCAAATTTTAATAAATTTTAGGATAAATTTATCGTTATGTTTTTTGAAATAGCTATTATTGGAACAACTGCGAGCGGAAAAACTCATCTAGCTAATTTATTGGCCAAAAATTTTGATGCAGTTATTTTAAGCCTTGATAGTCTTTGTGTATACAAAGAAATTAATATTGCAAGTGCTAAACCGTCCAAAGAAGAACTCGAAAATTTTCATTATTTTGGCATAAATTTAATCAGCGTTAATGAACATTTTAATGTAGATTTATTTATTAAAGAGTATCAAAAAGCTAAAGAATTTGCCAAGCTAAAGAATTTGCCTTTAATTATAACAGGTGGAACTGGATTTTATTTAAAAACTATGATAGATGGTCTAAGTCAAAAAATAGAAGAAATAAAAACTGATCTAAGTAACGATGAAATTTACTCTTTAATATGTAAAATTGATCCTGATTTTAAAATAGAAAAAAACGACACCTATCGTTTGAGAAAATGGTTAAGCATCTATGAAATCACAAAAGAAATTCCAAGTATTTTTTTAAAACAAACTCGCAAGCAAGGAATTTTAAAAAATATAGAAATTTATGAAATTATTTGGGAGCGTAATTTGTTAAGGGATCGTATAAAAATAAGAACTGAAAAAATGCTTAAAAATGGTCTTTTAGAAGAAGCTAAAGAACTTTTTTCTAAATTTCATCATGATGCTAAAGCTTTAAATTGTATAGGTCTAAAAGAATGCAAAGAATATTTAAATGGCAAAATTTCTCTTAATGAACTTGAAAATTTAATCACAACACACACTGCACAACTTGCCAAACGACAAAGAACTTTTAACAAAAAATTTCAAAGTGTATCTTTAAATTTTAATGAAGCTTTCGAGTTTTTAAAACAAAAATTTATGCATTAAAAAATAAATGCTCGATTAAAATTTTCACACCCAAAATAATTAAAACAGCTCCTCCTAAAAATTCAGCTTTATTTTTTAAGAAAACTCCAAATTTATTACCTATTTTTAAAGCTAAAATACAAAATACAAAAGTAATAAAACCGATAAATAAAACTGCTATAAATAAGGGAGTTTCTAAAAATGCAAAGCTAATTCCAACCGCTAAAGCATCAATGCTGGTTGCAATAGCTAAAGAAAACATGATTTTAAAATTAAATTGATTGGCATTAATATCACAATCTTCGTTTTCAAATGCTTCTTTAATCATTTTTATTCCAATAAAGCCAAGCAAAATAAATGCTATCCAATGATCAATACTTGCTACAAAAGATGCAAAACTTAAACCAATAATATAACCAAAAACAGGCATTAAAGCTTGAAAACCGCCAAAATAAGCACCTACAATACAATAATGTTTTAAATTTAATCTCTTAACACTAAATCCTTTGCATAAAGAAACTGCAAAAGCATCCATTGCTAAAGCACAAGAGAGTAAAATAAGACTCAAATAATCCATAAAAACTCCAAAAAAAATGAAATTATAATCAAAAAATATTAATTTTTTCATATAAAAAATAATTTTAATGAATATTTAAGAATTAAAAATATATAATTTCGCTTTATTAATTTTTAAAATACAAAAAAAGGCCCATTCGTCTAGCGGTTAGGACATCGCCCTTTCACGGCGGTAACACGAGTTCGAGTCTCGTATGGGTCACCACTATAAATCTTTCAAAAATTAACCTAAAAAATATTTTTCATAAAAGCTTATTAAATTACTTTATTTTATGATTTTTTATGCTACAATTTTTTACCAAAAATAAAAAAGGAGAAAATATGTTTGAATTAAGAAAACTACCTTATGATATCAATGCTTTTGGCGATTTTTTAAGTGCTGAGACGTTTAATTATCATTATGGGAAACATCATAATACTTACGTAACCAATTTAAATAATCTTATAAAAGAAACTGAATTTGCCAACAAAGATCTTGTAAGTATTATCAAATCATCAAATGGTGGAATTTTTAATAATGCAGCTCAAGTTTATAATCATGATTTTTATTTTGATTGCATTACTCCTAATGCCTGTGAGGCAAAAGGGGATTTAAAAGCAGCCTTAGAAAAAGAATTTGGTTCTTTAGATAATTTTAAAGCTGAATTTATTAAAGGTGCTACTGGTCTTTTTGGATCTGGATGGTTTTGGCTTGTTTATAATAGCAAAAATCAAAAACTAGAATTAGTTGCGACTTCAAATGCTGCTACTCCTATCACTGAAGATAAAATTCCTTTACTTGTAGTAGATGTTTGGGAACATGCTTATTACGTTGATCATCGCAATGCCCGTCCTGCTTATTTAGAAAAATTCTATGCTCATATTAATTGGGATTTTGTATCAAAAGCTTATGAATGGGCTCTAAAAGAAGGAATTAATTCTATTAGCTTTTACGCTAATGAACTTCATCCGGTAAAATAATTTATTCCGCTTTATGCGGAATAATTAAAATTTAAAATTCCATTCTCTTTATCTGTTTTTCTTATAATTTCTAACAATTTACCGCATCCATTTATAGTCCCAAATTTCCCATATTTGAATACTTTATCAATTTTAAATTTACCTTCATCTAAGATACCCAAAACTTTGCATTTTTCATGATTAGGAATTATATCAGTGATTTTCACAGAATCCACCAAATAAGTAATTTTTAAAAATTTTGATTTTGAATGAAAGATATGGATTATATTGTTCAAAAGTTTCAATTTAAATAGGAGGTTTTTCTCCGCAACCTAAAAAAAATAATACTAAAATATACTTTAAGTCTTTTTATAAAAAACTTCCTTTCTCATTTAATAAATAAAAAAACATAAAACAAATATACTTAAAAATCTACAATAATAGATTAAAGATAAAAAATGACTCAAGATGAAATTGAAATTTCTAATTTTTAAAAACATTAAAGTCTAAATCAAAAATATTTATTTGCTAGCATCTTTATTTTAAGGTTATAATTTTTATTTTATTTGTATAATATTAAACTTTACATCTAAATATAAAGGAGAAATTATGGATAATTCTTTATCTGCTTATACTCAAAAATATGAAAAAGAGGGTTATGGATTACAATATCCTGATGGTCATGTTATAAGATTTTACGAAAGAATTTTAAAATACAAACTCAATAAAACAAGTGGAAATTTACTAGATTTTGGTTGTGGCAATGGTGTGCATTCTAAATATCTTCAAGATATTACTGGGGGGGGGGTATAAGGCTTATGGCTTAGATATAGTTCCTAGTTTAAAAGAAATTTGGGAAAGAGATCCTAAATTAAACTCTAATAATTTTCATGTTATTACTCCTAATTCAAGCATAAAAAATCTTTTTAATGTAAAAATGGATTTAATTTTAGCCAATCAAAGTCTTTATTATCTTCCTTTTGAAAGCTTTAAACAAACTGTTCAAGAATTGTATGATATTTGCAATAAAGGTGCTATCATCTTTGCAACTATGATGAGCGATAAAGGTTATAGTATGTATGAAAGAGGAGAAATCATGGAAAATGGCCTATGTGAAGTCAAAGAATGTCCAAGTGGTAGATTAAGTGGATCTTCTTTTATTCGCTTCACTAAAGATATTGAAGAATTAAAAGAAGAATTTAAGCCTTTTAAACCTTTATTTTGGGGTGATTATGAACTTATCAATCTTTACAATTTTGAAGGAAGTGTCCAACATTTCATTTATATAGGACAAAAGTAAGTGATTTTACACTTACTCTCCTAAACTTGGCGTCATTTCGATAATTTTCCAAGGAAGCCCGCTAGAATTAAGCTCATCCATGAAAGGCTTAGCATCAAATTCTTCCATATTAAACACGCCTTTACCTTGCCAAATTCCTTTAGCAATGAGTTTAGTCCCTATCATTGCTGGAACTCCTGTAGTATAACTTACAGCTTGTGCGCCAGTTTCTTTATAACATTCTTCATGATTACAAACATTATAAATATAAATTTGCTTATCTTTGCCATCTTTTATTCCACGTATTACACAACCTATATTTGTATAACCTTTAGTTCTTGGTCCCAAGCTTGCAGGATCTGGCAATAAAGTCTTTAAAAATTCTATAGGAATAATTTCTTTTCCTTGATGCATTATAGGTTTAATTCCAAGCATTCCAACGTTTTCAAGACATTTCATATGAGTAAGATAACTTTGGCCAAAGGTCATAAAAAATCGAATTCTTTTAAGCCCTTTAATATTTTTAACTAAACTTTCAAGTTCTTCATGATAAAGCAAATAACTATCTTTAACCCCAATTTCTGGATAATCCCACTCCATTTTTATTTGCATAGGCTCTGTTTCTATCCATTGTCCATTTTCCCAATAACGCCCTTTAGCTGATACCTCACGTAGATTAATTTCAGGATTAAAATTAGTTGCAAAAGCATAACCATGATCGCCTGCATTACAATCTAAAATATCAATATAATGAATTTCATCAAACAAATTTTGTTGCGCATAAGCACAAAAAACATTGGTAACTCCAGGATCAAATCCACTTCCTAATAGTCCTAAAATTCCAACTTCTTTAAATTTTTCATTTCTTGCCCATTGTTCTTTATACTCAAATTTGGCCAAATCAGGATGTTCGTAGTTTGCCGTATCTATATAATGAATTCCTGCTTTTATACAAGCATCCATTAAACTTAAATCTTGATAAGGTAGAGCAACATTAAGTAAAATTTGCGCCCCAGTTTTTTTAATAAGCTCTACAACTGCATTACTATCATCAGCATCAATATGAGCAGTTTCAATGTGCACTCCTAAACGTTCTTTAATAAAAGTGGCAATTTCGTCACATTTGCTTTTAGTTCTACTAGCTAAAGTGATTTTAGAAAAAGTATCAGAATTCATCGCACATTTTACGGTAGCTACGCGGCTAACTCCTCCTGCACCTATGATTAAAAGATTTTTCATTATTTATTCCTTTAATAAGCTAAATGCCGTATTATATCATTTTTTACCTTGCTAAAGTAGAATATCAAAATATAATTAAATAAGGGGATTAATGTTTTGTTCTTTTTTTGCTTCTAAAAAATGGGCTTTATGGGCTTATTTAGGACTCTTTTTGCTTTTGCTTTTTTTATATCTTCAAACAAGTTTTAATGTAGCGCTTAATTCTTGGTATAATGACTTTTATAATGCTATACAAAAACCAAAAATTAATGCTATTATTTTAAATTTTGACGAAGCAAAATTTAAACAAAATTTTAAAATCACACCTTCTTTACTTAGAGAACTTCATATTAACTCTAAAGATTATAATCAAAGTCTTATATATGAAAAAGCTAAAGCTAAAAAAATTCAAGAAATTCAAAATGAAAACAAACAAAGACAAGATATTGAGGCTATGCAAAATTCATCCTATATTGACAAAGATATTTTTAAGCAAATTATTACAATTTTAAAAGATCAAAAATCCTATAAAGAACAAAATTCAACTCGAATTTCTCAAGAAATTAAAGATAAAAATATTTTAAAACAAAATTTATCTCTAGATCAAATTAATTCAGTGGTACAAAGCATTATCAAAGCTAACGAACAGGCTCAAAATTCTTTTGAAAATGCGAATTTTATTAATAAATTGGCAATTTATTATTATCAAACCCTATTGCAACATTTTCTTTATACACCCGCAATACTTGAGAAACCTTTCTATGATTTGCAAGATTTTTATTCACTCATTTTTGTTTTTTTAGGAATTGCTATCCCTTATGTTATTATTGCAACAATCAATATTTATTTCGCGAGTATTTATGCTTTTAAATGGCGAGAAGCTATGACTTTTTCTTATTTAAAATTTTGGAAAAATAAAGATGATAATATCGAAGGAAGTTCTCAAAGAATTCAAGAAGATGTTTATAATTTTTCCAAAATTGTAGAAAGCCTTGGACTTTCATTTGTAAAAGCCTTGATGACTCTTGTGGCTTTTATTCCTATTTTATGGAATTTAAGCGATTTAGCTACTAAAGCATTATTTTTCAATTTAAATGAAAATTCAAGTTTATATTTTTTAAAAAATATAGATGGCTTGCTCGTTTATGTTGCTCTTTTTATTTCTTTAGGCGGCTTGATAGCCTCTTGGTTTGTAGGGATTAAACTTCCAAGCTTAGAATATAACAATCAAAAATCAGAAGCAGCTTTTAGAAAAGAATTGGTCTATGCAGAAGATAATCGAAAAGAATTTGCAAAAAACGAAACCATAATAGAACTTTTTACTGGACTTAAATTTAATTACAAAAGGCTTTTTTTACATTATGGTTATTTTAATATTTGGCTAATTTTATTTGAGCAAATCATTGTTATTATTCCTTTTTTAATCATGGCTCCAAGTCTTTTTGGAGGTATTATAACACTTGGAATTGTAATGCAGATAAATAATACGTTTGATCAGGTAAGAAGTTCTTTTAGTGTTTTTATTACAAATTGGACAACTATTACTCAACTTAGAAGTATTTATAAACGTTTAAAAGAATTTCAAATCAGCATAGATTATAAAATAAAAAATTAAGCAAAAATTTTACTTTTAATTGTGTATAATTAAATATTTTATTTTAATTTATAAGGAGTTTCATTGGACCCCAGTCAGGTTTTTGATTTAAATCAAACTTTACCTTCTTCATCTTTTGATTTAGGATATTCTATATTTATGGTTTTTGTTGCATTATTTTTAGTGCTTTTAAATGGATTTTTTGTTTTATCTGAATTTAGTATTGTAAAAGTAAGACGAACAAAAATCGAAGAAATGATTAAAGAAAAAAAACCAGGTGCCAAAAAGGCATTAGAAGTTACTTCTAAACTTGATACTTATCTTAGCGCTTGTCAATTAGGTATAACTTTAAGTTCCCTTGCTTTGGGTTGGATCGGTGAACCAGCAATTGCAAAAATGCTTGAATCTGCTTTATTAAAACTAGGTTTTAATGCTGTTTTTATCCATACTATTTCTTTTATTATTGCTTTTAGCATTATCACTCTCTTGCATGTGGTTTTAGGAGAGCTTGTACCAAAATCTATAGCTATAGCTATAGCTGATAAAGCAGTACTTTGGATAGCCAGACCTCTAAATTGGTTTTGGATATTGTTTTTGCCTTTTATTAAAATTTTTGATTTTCTAGCGGCAATTAATTTAAAAATTTTTGGAATTAAACCTGCTAAAGAAAGTGAATTAACCCATAGCGAAGAAGAAATTAAAATCATTGCAAGCGAAAGTCAAAAAGGCGGTATTTTAGACGAATTTGAAACTGAAATTATCCGCAATGCAGTTGATTTTTCAGATACAGTTGCAAAAGAAATTATGACACCACGTAAAGATATGATTTGTTTAAATAAGCAAAAAACTTATGAAGAAAATATGCAAATTATTTGTGATCATAAACACACACGTTTTCCTTATATAGATGGTTCTAAAGATAGTATTTTAGGGATGATTCATATACGTGATATAGTTCAAAATGAACTTAATTCTAAAGATAAAAATTTAGACTCTTTTGTTAAACCTCTTATTTTAGTTCCTGAAAACATCAGTATTTCAAAAGTTTTAGTAAGAATGAATAAAGAAAGATCCCATACTGCACTTGTTGTTGATGAATATGGTGGCACTGCTGGAATTTTAACCGTAGAAGATATTATGGAAGAAATTATTGGTGAAATTAAAAACGAAAATGAAGAAGATAGCTATAAAAAACTCGCTGAAAATATTTATGAATTTCAAGGACGTTGTGATATAGAAACGGTTGAAGAGATGCTTTTAATTAGCTACGATGAAGATCTTGAACAAGTAACTATAGGGGGTTATGTTTTTAATTTATTAGGTCGTTTACCGGTAGTAGGTGATCGTATTGAGGATGAATTGTGCTATTATGAAGTTAAAAAAATGGATGGCAATTCCATAGAACGAGTTAAAATTGTAAAAAAAACTGGCAATGAAGAAGAGATAGATTAACTATTTCTTCTTGTAAATATTATTTTTTATTTCTATGCATTTAAATCCTTGCTTATTTAAGGTTACAACACGCAAATATCCCCCAGCATCAATTTTTCCTTCACATAAAAAAACACGCTTTGCAATTTGAGTTGGTAGTTTTTCTCTGTTTCTGTGTCCGAAAATTTGATAAATATTTTCTTTATTTAAATTGCAAAACTGATTAGCGATGCTTTGACTATTTTCATAATGTCCAACTCCATAAATAAAATCATAACTTGGCATAAAGCTAATCTGAGAAGGATTAGAAGGTAAAACATCCACACCCCCATGAGAACAAAAAATTAATTTATCTTCGAATTTATAGTACAAACATTCTTTTAAATAAGGATAAAATTTCTGTGCATCATTTGGAGTGAGTTTTTCTTTTCTAAAATCTTTTAATGTATTTTCATTAAATTCCTTGGAATTGGCAAATTCTCCATTTGCCCAATTTATAAGATATTTTTCATGATTTCCTTCTAGTAAACACACATTTTCTTTTTCACAAATTTTTAATAAAAATTTTAAAACCTTACCATTTTCTATGCCTCTATTGATATAATCTCCTAAGAAAATATAATACTCATCTTCCTTAATCTTTTTAATATATTCTCTTAAAACGCTATAGCATCCTTGGATATCTCCTATATGATGAATTTTTTTATAATTGCTTAAATTAGGAACCTTATAAAGACATTCCCTCCAATTATCTGGAGCTAAAATTGGATACTTTTTAGGAATTTTCTCTAGTAAAAAATGCATTCTCTCTAAAAGATCATAAGGAATTAAAAAGCCTTTTTCTTTAGCTTTTTGTATATTTTTTTTAAAGCATTGCTCTAAAGAACTTTTAAATTCTACAATATAAATTGAGTAACGATACTTATTTGCTAATTCTTTATAGTTTTTTAAGATTTGATCATATGTATTAACAACACAAAATTCACCTTTTTGCATACGTAATTCTAAAAGAGTGAATAAAATTTTATAAAGTTGAGTATCATCTTTAGTGTTTAAATTTCTATATTCACTCGGAATTTCTTTCACACTTCCAGAAAGAGAGCGAAAAAAATTCAAATCGAGTGTAAAATCTTGCAATTGATTTTCAATGATAAATTCTTCTTGTCCTGCATAATAATTTCCTCGCAGTATGAGCAAAATTCGCAATTTTTTACCTAAATCTTCTTTAAAAATTCTGTTTTAAGAACAATGGTTCCAAATTTATCTACTTTTGCTTCAATTTCATTATCTTTTGAGCTTAATTTAATATTTTTTATTGTTGTTCCTCTTTTTAAAGTAGTACTAGCCCCTTTTACTTTAAGATCTTTAATCACATTTACATTATCTCCTAAATTTAATTCAACTCCATTAACATCTTTAGGCATTTTTTTCCTTTCTTTGATCTAAAATATTTAACATTTGCACAATTAAAGCAAAAATCATGGCAACATAAACATAAGCTTTATTTATATGTATATCAAAACCTTCAGCTACTAACACACCCCCGATTAATACTAAAAATGTAAGTGCTAAAATTTTTATACTAGCATATTTTTCAACAAAATTAGCAATGGGTTTAGAAGCAAAAAGCATTACCCCTACGGCAAAAATTACTGCTATAATCATAATCGTAACATCTTTAGCAATTCCTACAGCTGTAATTACACTATCTAAAGAAAATACTATATCTATAACTGCTATTTCAGCTATAACTACCCATAATTTATTGCTTGCCTTAAATTGACTTTCATTTTCTTCTTTGTGCAGAATTTGATCTTTAATTTCTTTCATTGATTTTACAATCAAAAAAAGTCCACCAAGTAAAAGTACCAAATCTCTACCAGAAATTTCATTACCCACGATATCAAATAAAGGTTTTGTAAGTTTCATAACCCAAAAAAGCGATAAAAGAAGTAAAATTCTTGTTATCATTGCAAAAGCAAGACCTAAAATACGACCCTTATCCCGAGATTTTGGAGGTAATTTAGCTACCAAAATAGCTAAAAAAATGATATTATCGATCCCAAGCACAATTTCAAGCGCTGTTAAGGTAATCAAAACAATCCAAGAATCAAAGTTAAAAATCCATTCAAACATTATTTTTCCTTATTAAGATTCAAATATTTTTATCACACTATCAGGTAAAATCTCATACTCTAAATCATGAATTTTTTTTTCAAATTCACTAAAATTCATTTCTTCTTTTTCAAAAGCTTTTTGTGAAATGATTTTTCCACCATCAAGTTCTTCATTAACCCAATGCACACTCACTCCAGCTACCTTCATGTCACTCTTAAAACTCTCCTTTATGGCATGAGCTCCTTTAAAAAGTGGGAGTAAGGAAGGGTGAAGATTAATTGCTTTAATATTTTTTGTAAAAATAGGACTTAAAATTCTCATAAATCCAGCTAATATTGTCAAATCTGCTCCACTTTGCTGAATTTTTTCTACCAAAACTTGATCAAATTCTTCTCTAGAAGAAAAATTTTCATGCTCAACAATCACACTTTCAAGTCCATATTTTTTAGCTCTTTGTATACCAAAGGCATTTTTTTTATTACAAAGACAAAGTACTACTTCATAAGTATTACCTCTTATGGTTTTTTGGTGAAGTTTTTCTAAAATATTTTCTAAATTACTTCCGTTTCCGCTAAAAAGAATTGCTAATTTTACAAGCATTTTAATCCTTTTATAAGTTTAATTGCATCAAAGCTATTTTTGTTAAATTTATATTTTTTAGCAACTAGAGCATGGGCTAAACAAGCATTTTTAGCCGCCTTTAAAGCTTTAAATTTAGCCCCTAAAAGTGTAGCTATCATTCCACTTAAAACATCCCCACTTCCACCTTTTGCCAAAGCTTCATTGCCTAGATTAATTACAAATATTTTTTCTTTTTGTATTACAATAGGATTTGCCCCTTTAAGAACTAAAACACAATTATAATTTTTAGCAAATTTTTTGGCATAAAAGAAACGATTTTTCTGTAAATTTTCCACACTCAACTCTTCATCAAAGCACATTTTCCAAAGTCTTGTAAATTCTTTAGGATGTGGAGTAATTACAACATCTTCTCTATTTAAATACCACAAAATTGCTTCGCTTAAAAAACAATTGGCATCTAATACCAAAGGAATATTTTGCAATATTTCATCTTTTAAAAAATCCAAATTTTCAAGCCCCATACCCAAAGCTATAGCTGTGGCTTCTTTTGAAATTTTTCGCTTTAGCATTAACAGAGGAGAGAAAGTTTTTTTAGCAACTAAAGATACAAGTCCGCTCCCAAAATTAAGCGCTCCAAGTCCTGCTAAAGTTCCTGCACTTGAATTTCCAACTATATAAACATGACCAAATTTGCCTTTGTTAGAATTTACATTTCTTTTGATCGTTTTTAGATCTTTTTTTTCCAAAAGATTGCATTGACTAGGGGCAAATTTTTTCATATTTACACCCAAATTTAAAAGTTTTATTTTCCCTACAAATTCTTTAGTAAAATCTTCTAATAAAATTTCTTTTAGGGCACCCATACAAACTGTAATATCAGCTTTAAAACAAGGATTAAAATTTAAATTTGTAGGAATATCGCAAGCTATTTTTAAAGCTTTACTTTTATTGATTTTTTCCAACAATAAACAATACTTTTCATCTAAAGCCCTATTAGAACCTGTACCTAAAATACAATCAACAATAATTTTAAATTTATGAATTTTAGGTTCTTTTTTTATCATCTTAAAGCCAAAATTGATTAAAATTTGCTCTTGCTGTTTAAATGTATCATTTTCCCTAAGACCCAATTTATAAGCTTTAACTTTTTTAAGATGTCTTATAGCAACAAGCCCATCTGCTGCATTATTGCCACCACCTAATAAAAATAAAATTTCAGAATTTTTAACTCCTAATTTTTTAGCTTTTTGTGAAACAAACCTTGCCAAAGCTGTGCCAGCGTTTTCCATTAAGATAGTTTCGCTTAAGCCTTTATTTATAGCATTTTGTTCTAAAAGTCGTATATTATCAGTAATAGCTTTCATCGTCTTTGGCCACTAAAAAATAAATATTTTTTTCTCTTTTTTCTTTAAATTTTTTCATCTTGGATAAAAATTTTTGTATCAAAGCACGAAAATTTTTAAATCCATAATTTTGAGGATTAAAATCAGAATATTTTCTATTCATATTGGTGCGAATTTGAGCATATTCTGCACGACCTTTTTCATCAATAAGTTGTTCTGTTATATTGACTAAAGTCCTTAAATAATCACTGCTTAAAACAGTTTTTTTCTTATTTTCATTTTGATCTAGATAAAAGAATTCGCTAAAGGCATTCACATAAGATTGAATTGATTTTTCAAGCCCCATTCCAATAACTTGCTTTTTATTTTCTCTAAGTTTTTGAATGAGTGAAGTATAATCACTATCACTTGAAACAATTACAAAAATATCAATATTTTTCTCATAAAATATACTCATGATTTCTGTAATCAAATACATATCACTAGAATTTTTATTGGCTGCAAAATTAAATTGTTGCATAGCAATGAGCGAATATTGCGCAATTTGCTCTTTCCAATTTTGGATACTTTTTTGGGTCCAATCTCCATAAATTCGCTTGATAATAATCTCTCCATAATCTGAAGCAATATCAAAAATACTTTGAGCATATTTTGCAGGAATATTTTCCGCATCAATAAAAATAGCTATGCTTTTATTTTCCATCATTAACCTCTTATTCTGAAGCTTAAAGTTTCTAAAATATGACTTTTATTAATAATTTCTTTTTCTTGTAAATCCGCTATACTTCTTGAAACTTTTAAAACTTTATTAACAGATCTTAAAGAAAGGTTATAGCGAGAAATTGCTAAATCAAGTGTTTCTTTAGCATCTTTTTCCAAGGGGCAAAAATTTTGCAAATCTTCATCCTTTAATTTTCCATTAAATTCTTTTTGTCCTCGTTTTTTTCCAAAAATAAAACCTTGCAAAATTTTTTCACTCATTTCTTTTGAAGTCATACTTGCTTTATCATCTTTGCTAATTTCATCCATAGCAACATACAAATCAATACGATCCATCACAGCAGATGAAATATGGTTTTTGTATTTTTTAATTTCATTATCTGTACAAGTGCAAGATAAATTTTTCGAAAATAAATTAGCACAAGGGCAAGGATTTTGTGCTGCAACAAAACTAAATTTTGTTTCATAAGTAGTCTTAGAATTTACTCTTGAAATATGAATTTTATAATCCTCTAAAGGCTCTCTTAGACTTTCTATGATTTGTTTATTAAAATGCGGAAATTCATCAAAAAATAAAACCCCTCCATTTGCAAGCGCTACTTCTCCAATTTTAGCATTTTTAGCACCACCCCCAAAAATACTTGCCCTAGTAGAAGTGTGATGTGGATGACGAAAAGCCCTTGTCTTAGCAAATTCACATTCTTTAGAATTTAAAGACATATAAGCATTTTGTATTAACACTTCACTTAAGCTTTGAGGAGGCATAATATAAACTAAGCGTTTTGCACACATACTTTTTCCACTCCCAGGACTCCCCTCAAAAAGTATATTATGCATTCCAAGTGCAGCAATCATACAAGCTTTTTTAGCCTTCTCTTGCCCTTTTACGTCTTTAAAATCTAAATCAAACTGATTATTAGAGATAAAAATTTCACCATTGATTTTTAAAGGATTGTTAAATAAGGGATGATTTTGTAAAAATTTAAATTTTTCATAATTCTTTTCTTTAAAAAATTCAATTGCCTCGTTCAAATTTTCAAGTCCATAAATCTCTAAATTAGGAATCATAGACGCTTTTAAAGCTATGCTTTTTGGGACAACAACTTTAGCATGATTTACTTTAGTAGATAAAAATAAAAGGAGAGAAAAAAGTTCATTTGTACTTTTTATACTTCCATCAAGTCCTAATTCTCCTACTACAAAGAAATCATCTAATTCTTCATTTTGAAGTAAAATAAGTATAGCAATAGCTAAATCAAAATGCGATCCTTTTTTAGGAATTCCTGATGGGCTTAAATTGATAGTAATTTTCTTAGCTGGAAATACAAAATCGCAACTTAAAAGTGTCGCTTTTATACGTTCAATGCTTTCTTTTATCGCTGTATTTGCAAGTCCTACTATACTTAAATTAGGCAAACCTCTTGTAAAGGTTGATTCTACATCAATAATATCTAAATTTTCATCATAACTGATGCATTTTAATTTTTTCATTTAATTTTTTTTTGATTTTTCAATTTCTTTTTAAAATCTTTATCAAATTTTTGTCTTTTTAAAAAAGAAATTTTTTCTATAAATAAATGACCATTTAAATGATCATTTTCATGCTGAATGGCTACAGCTAAGAAATCTTTAGCTTCTAATTCTTTGTGTTCTCCAAAACGATCTTGATATTTTAACAAAATATGATTATAGCGCCGTACTTCTTCAAAAAAATCAGGAATACTCAAGCAACCCTCAGTATAGACAATTGTTTCTTCGCTTAAAGGTATAATCTCAGGATTAATGATTTCAAGCAAATCTTCTTTTTTTTGCTCTCCGTTTTCATCTAGAATATTAACCAATAAGACTCTTAAGGGGATATCAACCTGTATGGCAGCTAAACCTACTCCTTGACTTGCAATCATTGTTTCATACATATCATCAAGCAAATGATGTAAATTTGAATCAAATTCTATAACAGGTTCTGATTTTAAAAATAATCTCGGATTAGGATAAGTAATAATCTTTCTAACCATAAAATGCTATCACCTTAAAAATTACTTAAAACTTTTTTCTAAAACCTTATCGATTAAACCATATTCTTTAGCTTCTTGCGCCGACATAAAAAAATCTCTTTCTGTATCTTTAGCTATTTTAGCAACTTTTTGCTTAGTATTTTCAGCCAAAATATCATTAAGTATAGTCTTAAGTCTTAAAATTTCTTTAGCTTGAATTTCTATATCTGTTGCTTGTCCTCTAGCACCACCTAAAGGCTGATGAATCATAATTCTTGAATTAGGTAATGCAAAACGTTTGCCTTTTGCACCGCAACTTAATAGAAATGCCCCCATAGAAGCTGCTTGACCTATGCAAATAGTACATACATCCGGTTTGATGTAATTCATAGTATCATAAATACTAAAACCGCTTGTAATCACTCCACCTGGAGAGTTAATATAAAGGTAAATATCTTTTTGTGGATCTTCGGCCTCTAAAAAAAGAAGTTGAGCTACAATTGAAGCCGCAAGTTCATCATGAATTTCACCGCTAAGCATTACGATTCTATCCTTTAGAAGTCTAGAATAGATATCATAACTTCTTTCTCCACGACTTGATTTTTCAATAACATAAGGAATAACCATTATTTATCCTCTTTTTGTTTTTTACTCGATTTTTCTGTTTTTGGCATAAAAATATCATTAAAAAGTTTTTCTTCAACCAAAGCCATTTTTACAGCTGGTAAAGCTCCTTGTTTTTTATAATTATCCAAATGTTCTTTTGGATTCATTCCATAACGATATGCCTCAAAATAAATTGCTTGAACAAGTTCTTGATCGCTTACTTCTATATTTCGAATTTTTGCAAGTTCATCAATAATAAAAGTTAATTTTACGCTTTTTTGTGCTTCTTCTTTAAAAGAATCACGTTTTTCTTGATATTTTTCCTTATCAGCTTTAATCTCTTCAATTTCTTTTTCGCTAAAAGTATTAAATGCTGCACGGAATTGCATGTCTGTTTCTTGCTCTACTATACCACGCGGTAAATCAAAATTATATTCCGCAATTAAAGCATCTGCAAATTTAGCTTTTAACTCATCATTTACAAGTTTAAATAATTTTTCATTTTTAATTTGCTCTTTTAATTTTTCCTCTAAAAGCTCTACGCTAGGTTTTTCTTCGTTTGGTAAAAGTTTTTTAATCATTTCTTCATCAAGTTCTGGCATTTTAAGTTCTTGAATTTCATGAAGCTTTACTTTAAATACTGCATCTTTTCCTGCTAAATGAGAGGCGCCGTATTCTTTAGGAAAGGTAACATTAATATCTTTTTCTTCTCCTATTTTCATTCCTACCATACCTTCTTCAAAACCTGGTATAAATTGTTTAGAACCTATTTCTAAAATATAGTTTTCAGCTTTTCCACCATCAAAAGGCTTTTCATCCACAAAACCTTCAAAATCAAATTTGGCAAAATCTCCTTCTTTTAAAGCTCTTTTTGTTTTAATAGCTTCAGGAGTTGCAAATCTTTTTAATAGTTCTTCTTTTTTTTCATCAATTTCTTTTTTTGTAACCTTAGGGGTTTGATATTCTGGGATAAGCTTTTCATAACCATCTAGCTTAAGAACTGGTTTGAAAGAAAGTGCTAATTCTGCAATGATTTCTCCATTTTGACGATCAAATTTTTCAAAATAAGGCTCACCAACAAGCTCTTTGGCTTCTTTTTTTAACTCTTTTAAAGCATTATCTACAGCAGATTTAAAAAGATTTTGTTCTGCATCTTGAGTCAATTCTTTTTCATATCTTTTAAGCACAGCTGCGACTGGAACTTTTCCTGGTCTAAAACCATCCATTTTTATATTTTTAGAAGCTTTTTTTGCTAAATTTTCTACTTCACTTTTAATCATTCCCGAAGGAATTTTTACACTAGCAGTCGCATTTACAGAATCTAATTGCTTTGCTTTTACTTCCATGATTATTTTTCCTTACAAAATAAAATTTAGCTTTAATAATAGCAAATTTTTCCTTATTACTTGCATAAAATTTTAAAGCAATTTATGATAAAATGATAAAAATTAAAATAAACCTTTATGGAGATAATTTTGCAAAAAGAATTTGAAAAATGTATAGCAACTATACTTAAATCCGTAGGAGAAAATCCTAATAGAGAAGGATTATTAAAAACTCCTAATCGTGTTTTTAAAGCTTTTCAATTTTTAACTAAAGGTTATCATGAAAATATTAAAGATATTTTAAATAATGCCCTATTTGAAAGCTCTAATAATGAAATGGTTTTAGTCCGTGATATAGAATTTTATAGCCTTTGCGAACATCATCTTTTACCATTTTTTGGACGTGTTCATGTAGCTTACATTCCTGATCAAAAAGTTGTAGGTTTAAGTAAAATTCCTCGTTTGGTAGAAATTTTTGCAAGACGTTTACAAATTCAAGAACAACTTACAGAACAAATTGCTGATGCACTTATGGAAAATGTTAATGCAAAAGGGGTAGGAGTTGTTATAGAAGCACGCCATATGTGTGTAGAAATGCGTGGAGTTCAAAAAGTTAATTCTACTACTTCTACTTCAGCTCTTAGAGGATTATTCTTAAAAAATGAAAAAACACGTAAAGAATTTTTTGAACTTATCAATTCTCCCAAACAGGTTCGTTTTTAAATGAATTTAGAAAAACTTCGATCTAAACTCGGTAAAGAAAATTTAAGTGCCGTTTTTGGAGAGATTACAAAAATATCAGCTACTAGTATAGAAATTCGAGGACTTAAAACAGGGGTTGGAGATATTGTCAAACTTGTTTCTAATGAAAATCCAAATTTAAATACTCTAGCTATGGTTGTAGAAATAAAAGAGCAATTTAGTTATTTAAGTCCTTTTAGTTTTATCGAAGGTTTTAAAATTGGCGATCGTGCTTTTATTAGTGATGCTGGAATGCAAATAGGAGTGAGTGATGAACTTTTAGGGCGTGTAGTTGATCCTTTTATGCGCCCTAAAGATGGAAAAGCTCCTATTGAAGTGAGTAAATATATGCCCATTATGCGTGCTCCTATTGATGCAATGAAAAGAGGTTTAATTGAAGAAGTTTTCCCTGTAGGTGTTAAAACTATTGATGCTTTATTAACTTGCGGAGTAGGACAAAAATTAGGTATTTTCGCAGGAAGTGGAGTGGGAAAATCTACTCTTATGGGTATGATAGTTAAAAATTCAAAAGCTCCTATAAAAGTGGTAGCTCTAATCGGTGAAAGGGGTCGTGAAATTCCTGAGTTTATTCAAAAAAATTTAGGTGGAAAACTTGACGATACTGTTATTATCGTAGCAACGAGTGATGATAGTGCTTTGATGCGTAAATATGGTGCATTTTGTGCTATGAGTGTAGCAGAATACTTCAAAGAACAAGGTAAAGATGTTCTTTTTATTATGGATAGTGTAACACGTTTTGCCATGGCTCAAAGAGAAATAGGACTTGCCCTAGGAGAACCTCCTACAACCAAAGGATATCCGCCTAGTGTTTTAAGCCTTTTGCCACAATTGATGGAAAGAACCGGAAAGGAAGAGGGAAAAGGCACCATAACAGCCTTTTTTACTGTTTTGGTAGATGGGGATGATATGAGTGATCCTATTGCAGATCAAAGCAGATCGATTTTAGATGGACACATAGTTTTGAGTCGAGAACTTACTGATTTTGGAATTTATCCCCCTATTAATATACAAAATTCAGCTTCAAGGGTTATGGGAGATATCATCACACCCGAACACAAACTCTTAGCAAGAAAATTTAAAAGATTAAATTCTTTATTAAAAGAAAATGAAGTTTTGCTTCGTATTGGTGCTTATCAAAAAGGAAGCGACAGAGAACTTGATGAAGCTATTGCTAAAAAAGATTTTATGCAAAAATTTTTAGGACAAAATCCTGAAGAAAGTTTTGAATTTGATGAAACTATAAAACTTTTAGAACAAATCGATTCAACTCCTCAAAATACAAATATGGGTAGTATGAATGCTGTTTTACCAAATCCAAATCAATCCTAAATAATAAATTTTCTAAAACTTTTTACTTTAAATTATTCTCAAAAATTAAAAATATTAATACGAAAAATAAATTTTTAAAAATTTTTTATCATTAAAAGCAACAAAAAATAAATAATTTAATTTAAAAAATTTAATATAAATTTTTTAAATATGATGAATATTTTATGAGTATTTTTGTAACATTTTTTAATATCAATTTTTGATTTTTAATAAATTTTATTTATTTTTAATTTTTACTTTTTATATAATTAAGAGTTAATATATCTTATTTGATTTTTAAAAAAAGGAGAAAATTTATAATGAAAAGTTTAAAATTTAAACTTTCACTTGTAACAAATGTCATAGCAATTATTGCTTTAGTTATCTTAGGAGTTGTGGGTTTTTTATTTACAAAAAACGCATTATTTAAAACCATAGAAAAGACCGAAATCAATGCCTTAAAAGTTTCAAAAACTGAAATGGAAAATTTTAGAGCTAAAAATCTTTCATCTTTACAAAAACTTAGTGAAGATATTTTAGCACTTCCTTATGAAAAGTTAAATTCTCAAGAGGCTTTATTGGCGAATATAGGAGATATGTTTAAATCTTACAAACGCTCTGCAAATCTTCTAGCTGTTTATATAGGTTTGCCAAATGGTAATAATATTGTAAGTGATATTGAGAGTGAAAAACATGGAAAAAGTTTAAGGATAAATGGCAAGGATAATGGATATAATGCAACCACAAGAGAATGGTATCAAGGAGCCAAAAGAATAAATTCAATTTATGTGTAACCTTATTATATTGATCCTGTGAGCAATGAAACTGTATTTACTTATTCTAGAGCTCTTTACAAGGATGGTAAATTTATAGGCGTATTAGCAATTGATATCTTAACAAAAGATTTACAAAAAGAATATGAAGCAAATCCAGGAAGAACTTTTGCATTTGATAAAAATAATAAAATTTTTGCAGCTACAGATAAATTTCAATTAACTGAAGATTATGATGCTTCTCATATTACAGTTCCTGCTAGAACAAAAGCAGATTTTGAACCTTTTGAATATATAAGAAAAAAAGATGGCTCTCGAGGGCTTGCCATGTGTGTTAAAGTAGGAGAAAACAGAGTTTGCACAGGTCAATCAATTAATAAAATCGAAGAACCTATTAACAAAATGAGTTATATTCAAATTGCAATTATATTAATTGCAATTGTGATTAATTTTATATTGATATACGTATTAGCGGCCAAACTTCTCTCCCCACTCACCATCATCCAAAACGGTCTTAATGCCTTCTTTGATTTTATCAATCATAAAACAAAGAATGTCTCTACTATTAATATAAAAACTAATGATGAGTTTGGTCAAATCTCAAAAGCCATTAATGAAAACATCCTTATTACTAAACAAGGTTTAGAACAAGATAATCAAGCTGTAAAAGAATCAGTCTCTACAGTTCAAGTTGTAGAAAAAGGAGATTTAACAGCAAGAATTACTGCAAATCCAAGAAATCCTCAACTTGTAGAACTTAAAAATGTTTTAAATAAACTCTTAGATGTCTTTACAAGAAAAAGTAGGTTCTGATATGAATGCTATTCATAAAATCTTTGAAGAATATAAGAGCTTAGATTTTAGAAATAAATTAGAAAATGCTAGAGGTAGTGTTGAAGTTACTACTAATGCTTTAGGTGAAGAAATCATTAAAATGTTAAAACAAAGTTCTGATTTTGCTAATCACTTAGCAAGTGAAAGTTCTAAATTACAAAATGCTGTTCAAAACCTAACTAGCTCTTCTAATTCTCAAGCAGCTTCTTTAGAAGAAACTGCTGCTGCTTTAGAAGAAATTACTTCTTCTATGCAAAATGTTTCTGTTAAAACCTCTGATGTAATCACTCAATCAGAAGAGATTAAAAATGTTACAGGTATTATTGGAGATATTGCAGATCAAATCAATCTTTTAGCATTAAATGCTGCTATAGAAGCAGCGCGTGCAGGAGAACATGGACGAGGCTTTGCCGTTGTGGCTGATGAAGTTAGAAAACTAGCAGAAAGAACTCAAAAATCATTGAGTGAAATAGAAGCTAATACTAACTTACTTGTTCAATCTATTAACAATGATATGGCAGAATCTATTAAAGAACAAACTGCAGGTATTACTCAAATCAATGAAAGTGTAGCTGCTATTGATCAAACTACTAAAGATAATGTTGAAATTGCTAATGAGAGTGCAATCATTTCTAATACTGTTAGTGATATAGCTAATAATATATTAGAAGATGTTAAGAAGAAAAGATTTTAAGAATCTTTTCTTTAAATTATAATCAAATGATTATTCTTTAAATCATAATCTTTAAACTATTATCTTAAATCATTATTTTTAAATAGTTATTTTTAAATAACTATTTTTTATGATAATTGAAGATTCATTATTAAATTAAGCAATTAATCTTTTAATGGATTTTTTATTAAAAGATTAAAAGCTTTATTTTTGATTTAATAATTTCTTTAATTTTATCTTTTGTAACTAAATTTTTAAGTTCATTACTTTCTGCTTTAATTCCATTCATACTTAAATGCCATAAAGCATTTTCTATAGCTTCATCTTTTTTTCTTTCTACTATGCGTGTTTCATCAAAAATAAATTTATAAAAAGTTATATTTTTTTCTAGTAAAAAACTTTCTAAATCTTGTTTATTAAATCCTTTAAATTCAGTATTAAAATGTTTAAATATTGGGTCTAAAAAATCACTTTTTCTATAATCAGCCCAGCCAAGATATATTCTTTGAGAAGCTAAATTTAAAAAAGCTTTGAAATCATTTTCATTTTGCAAAGCTAAAGACATACTCAAAAACGCTATATCAAAGTTTTCTTGATTTTCTTTATAAAAATTTTCAAAATCTAAATGAAGTATTTTAATATTATTAATATTATTTTTTATAACATCTTCTTTTAAAATTTCAAGCATAGCTTTAGAATTATCTATACCTAAAACACTTTTTGCTTTTTGTGCTAAATGTAAAGTCCAAACACCTGTGCCACAACCTATATCTATAATATTTTTATTTGTAAAATCAATATTTAATTCATTTAACTTCTTAAAAGTTTGCTTTTGGATATCGTTTAATTTTGCATATCTTGCATAGCTTTTAGCCTTTTTATCCCACAAATTCATATTCATTCCCAAAAAATAATTAAAATATAATTGTAAAATGTTTCTTTTTTTTTTTTTTTTTTTAACTATACAAATAAATAAAACTAATATCAATAAATCTTTAATTTAAAGTAGTATTAATAAAATAAATAAAAATCTTTAATATTTAGAAAAAAATATAACTTTTTATAAATTTATTTTTGATGAAACACGCATAGTAGAAAGAAAAAAAGATGAAGCTATAGAAAATGCTTTATGGCATTTAAGTATGAATGGAATTAAAGCAGAAAGTAATGAACTTAAAAATTTAGTTACAAAAGATAAAATTAAAGAAATTATTAAATCAAAAATAAAGCTTTTAATCTTTTAATAAAAAATCCATTAAAAGATTAATTGCTTAATTTAATAATGAATCTTCAATTATCATAAAAAATAGTTATTTAAAAATAACTATTTAAAAATAATGATTTAAGATAATAGTTTAAAGATTATGATTTAAAGAATAATCATTTGATTATAATTTAAAGAAAAGATTCTTAAAATCTTTTCTTCTTAACATCTTCTAATATATTATTAGCTATATCACTAACAGTATTAGAAATGATTGCACTCTCATTAGCAATTTCAACATTATCTTTAGTAGTTTGATCAATAGCAGCTACACTTTCATTGATTTGAGTAATACCTGCAGTTTGTTCTTTAATAGATTCTGCCATATCATTAATAGATTGAACAAGTAAGTTAGTATTAGCTTCTATTTCACTCAATGATTTTTGAGTTCTTTCTGCTAGTTTTCTAACTTCATCAGCCACAACGGCAAAGCCTCGTCCATGTTCTCCTGCACGCGCTGCTTCTATAGCAGCATTTAATGCTAAAAGATTGATTTGATCTGCAATATCTCCAATAATACCTGTAACATTTTTAATCTCTTCTGATTGAGTGATTACATCAGAGGTTTTAACAGAAACATTTTGCATAGAAGAAGTAATTTCTTCTAAAGCAGCAGCAGTTTCTTCTAAAGAAGCTGCTTGAGAATTAGAAGAGCTAGTTAGGTTTTGAACAGCATTTTGTAATTTAGAACTTTCACTTGCTAAGTGATTAGCAAAATCAGAACTTTGTTTTAACATTTTAATGATTTCTTCACCTAAAGCATTAGTAGTAACTTCAACACTACCTCTAGCATTTTCTAATTTATTTCTAAAATCTAAGCTCTTATATTCTTCAAAGATTTTATGAATAGCATTCATATCAGAACCTACTTTTTCTTGTAAGACATCTAAGAGTTTATTTAAAACATTTTTAAGTTCTACAAGTTGAGGATTTCTTGGATTTGCAGTAATTCTTGCTGTTAAATCTCCTTTTTCTACAACTTGAACTGTAGAGACTGATTCTTTTACAGCTTGATTATCTTGTTCTAAACCTTGTTTAGTAATAAGGATGTTTTCATTAATGGCTTTTGAGATTTGACCAAACTCATCATTAGTTTTTATATTAATAGTAGAGACATTCTTTGTTTTATGATTGATAAAATCAAAGAAGGCATTAAGACCGTTTTGGATGATGGTGAGTGGGGAGAGAAGTTTGGCAATAAAAATATACAATAAGAAAGAAATGATTACAACCATTATCACAGAAGAAACGATTTGTATATAAGTCATTTTAAGAATAGGTTCTCTTATAATATCAAGTGGTTCTCCTATACAAATGGTTGAGTTTTCATATTTTGCACACATAGCAAATCTTTCACTATTATCTTTTTTTCTTATATATTCAAAAGGTTCAAAATCTGCTTTTGTTTTGGATAAGGCTGCAATTTGATCGATATTATAGCCTTCTTGAAGCTGCTCCTTATCTGTAGCTGCAAAAATTTTATTATTTTTATCAAATGCAAAAGTTCTTCCTGGATTTGCTTCATATTCTTTTTGTAAATCTTTTGTTAAGATATCAATTGCTAGAACACCTATAAATTTACCATCTTTATAAAGAGCTTTAGAATAAGTAAAGCATGGAAGTTTTGAAGTAATATCAATATAAGAAGGAGTGATATAAATATCATTTGTTTTTAAAGCTCCTTGATACCAATCTCTAGTTCTTGCATCATAATTATCTTTTTTGCCATAAGTTCCAAAATCAACTCCCTTGGCATCTGAATCTGTATCTGATACAACCAATTCTCCATTTGGCTGAGCGATATATGCTGCTAAAAAACCGCCAGTATCTCTTAAAATCTTAAGCTCTTCTCCTACATTTTCCATAAGAGCTTTTTCATTATCTAATTCATTAATTGGAAAATGTAAAATTCTTGCACTATAACTTTGTAAAACTTTTAAATTAGCTTCTTGAAATCCCATAAGTGAATTTTTAGCTACTTTTATATAATTAGTTTCTGATTTTATCACCTGATCATAAATTAAAGTTTTAGCAAAAAAATAAGTAATAACACTTAAAACACTTAAACAAATTATAATAATTAAACTCGCAACAAAAGAAACTTTAAATTTTAAATTCCCCATAAATATTCCCTTTTCAATTTTAAATAATTTTTACAAAAAAAATGATATTATAGCGAATCAAAAATTTATTTTATATTAAAAAATAATCTCATAAAATATTTAAAATATAAGGTTTTTAATGATAAAAAAACTATTTTTTCTGTTTATAGTTTTAGGTTCTTTAAATTTAGTTTTGGCTCAAAATTTTAACACAAAAAATAATAAAAATACTCCCATTGTAAGTGTAAGCATACCACCTCAAGCCTTTTTTATTGAAAAAATAGCTGCAAATACTTTAAAAGTTAATATTATTTTACCCCCTAAGACCAATGAACATCATTTTGAGTTTAAACCAAGTATTATGAAAAAATTGGAGCAAAGTGAAATTTATTTTACCATAGGTTTAGAATTTGAAAAAATTTTTATAGATAAATTTCACCATAATTTTCCTAACTTAGAAATTATTAATATGCAAAAGAATATTAAATTATTAGATTTTCAAGATTCTCATCATGGTGAACAAAAAGATCCTCATACCTGGCTAGATCCTATATTGGTTCAAACTATGGCTTTAAATATTTATGATGCTTTAGCTCAAAAATATCCTGAAAATAAAAATTTTTATAAGGAAAATTTAAATAAATTCTTAGCAGAATTAGATAATCTCAATTTACAAATCTCTTCAAAACTTGAAAATACCAAACAAAAAGAATTTATTGTCTACCATCCTTCATGGGCTTATTTTGCCAAACGCTATCATTTGATTCAAATTCCTGTAGAAATTTTAGGAAAAGAACCTAAAATAAAAGAATTAAAACAACTGATAACTTTTATTAAAAATAAACACATTAAAACTATTTTTGTTCAAAATGGTTTTCCTGAAAATGCGGCAAAAGCCTTAGCTCGTCAATGCGATGCTCAAATTTATGTTATCAATCATCTTTCAAAAGATTGGGAAAAAGAACTTTTAAATGTCAGCGATGCCTTATCTAAAGCTTTAAAATAGGTAATTTTATGGAATTTTTTTCTATTAAAAATCTTAATTATTCTTACAATAAAGAATGTGTTTTAAAAAATATCAACCTGACCTATAACAACCAAGATTTCTTGTCTATAATAGGCCCAAATGGTGCTGGAAAATCTACACTCATAAAGTTGATTTTAGGACTTTTAAATTCGCATAATTCAATCACATTTAAACAAATAAAAAAAACTGAAATTGGCTATGTTCCACAACATACCTTAGCTAATCCGAATTTTAATCCTAGAGTCCTAGAGGTTGTACTTATGGGACTTATCAATAAAAAAAAATTTGGTTTTTATAAACAAGAAGATAAAAACAAAGCCTTAGAAGCTTTAAAAAAAGTCCAAATGCAAGATTTTTGGAATAAAAAAATCAATCAATTAAGCGGAGGACAAAGACAACGCGTATTTATAGCAAGGGCTCTGGTAGATGAATGCAAAATGCTTATATTAGATGAACCAACTGCGAGTGTTGATAGCAAATCAGCGATTCAAATTTTTGAACTTTTGAAATCTTTACATGAAAAAGGTATTGGCATTTTACTTGTTTGTCATGATATCAATTTAGTCCTTGCTTATAGCGATAAAATCGCGCACTTAAATAAAGAATTATTTTTGCACTCCAATCAAAAGGAAAAAAAGAAGAATGATTTTTTAAAACATTTATACGAAAATCATTCTCATTTTTGCGATGTAGAAATGAGTTTAAATTCTTGCCTATGTAATCATAAATGCAAAGATGAAAATTTAAAAACCACTGTGTCTTTCTAAGGAAAAATAATGTTTGAAATTTTTCATTTTACTATATTTCAAAACGCTCTTTTTGCGGCAATTTTAGTCAGTATTGCCTGTGGAATTATAGGCACTCTAATCATGATTAATCGGCTTTTTTCAATGGCTGGAGGCATTACGCATGGGGCTTTTGGAGGTATAGGGATTGCTTTTTATTTTTCTTTACCTATTTTGCTTAGTACAAGTATTTTTACCTTAATTTTAGCCTTTATTGTTGCCTTTTTAGTCAAACGTTATGAGCATAGAAGTGATAATATTATTGCTGTGATTTGGGCATTTGGTATGGCAATTGGTATCATACTTATAGATTTAAGTCCCAGTTATAATACTGATCTTATGGCCTATCTTTTTGGAAATATTTTAGCAGTTGAAAATCAAGATTTATATTTAATGGGACTGATTGATGCGATTGTGATTTTTTTAATGCTTTTATTTTATAGACAATTTGAAGCAATAAGCTTTGATGCTGAATTTGCAAAGGTACGTGGAATCAACACAACTTTTTTTCACTATCTCTTAATCGCACTGATGGCATTTTGTATTTGTATTTCGATCCGTCTTGTTGGACTTATTCTTATTATGGCATTACTGAGTATCCCTAGCTTTATTGCTGAAAATTTTAGCAAAAAACTTGGCTTTATAATGATTCTAGCAAGTTTTTTAAGTATGATTTTTTGCTTAAGCGGGCTTTTACTTAGCTATTATTTTGATCTTTCTAGCGGAGCTTGTATTATTATCATCGCTTGTTTTGGTTTTTTAATCAATTTAGGTATAAAAATCATTTGCAAAAGGTAAGGGTGCGAATAAGATTTTTAATTTTATGCGATCTTTTGTAGAATTTGCAAGATCACTTGCTTTAAAAAAATACTCATCCTTTTTGCTTTTCTCTTTTAATTCTAAAGTCCTCCCGCACAAAGGATAAATAAGCCAAACCTCTTTTACCTTGAATGTAACAGCATAAGCAAACATTTGATAAAGATCACTTTGTACGATAGGGTATTGTTTTTTATCATCACTATCGCTTAAAATTTTCCATTTAGTATCTGCGATTATATGATCTTGGATATGAAGATCTGGCTTAAGTAAAAAACAATCTTCAATATTATTTTTACTCATTAGAAATTTTGTTTTATCTTGAGTCTTAATCTTAACTTGCTCATTGGCTATTTTAAACATATGAGCTACATAGTCTTCAAAAAGTTTTTCCATGGGAAAAAGCAAAGCAAAAGCTTCGTTGCTTCCTTTATAAGGAGTAAAAGTTTCATTTTGTAAAAAAATTTTACACCAAGAAAGCAAAGTTTCATAATAATCAAAATGTCTTGAAATTTTATACTCGAAATCTTTTTTATAATTTTCAGATAACTGCACCTCATCAAACATTTGCAAGACTTTTATGACTTTAAATTTATGTATTGTTGTTTTGGATTTTAGAAATTCAAGAGTAGATTTTATCAAACGATTTGGCGGAACATCCAAGATAAACTCATCACTTTGTGTGAAAAATCTTTCTTTATGAGTGAGATTGTATTTTAAATTTTCTCTAAAAAGCAATTTTCCCTTTAAAAAAGCCCTGTTATCTTGTATACTCACATAATCTTTTTTTAATCCTTTTTTAAAAACTATATCTAATTCTTCTAAAAACATAGAAATAAAAATTTCAAATAAAGGCATTTTAGAAGTTTTTAAAGATGAAATATGACTTTTTTTAAAAGGAGAATTTTTTAAGGTTGTAAGCAAATTTAACAAAAGTTGCTTAGAAGGAAAGTTGTAATTTTTTTCATAGTTAAAATTTACAAATTTTTCTATTTTAATCTCGTTTTTAGACCCGTTCTTTTGTATATCTAGTTTATAAATTTGTTTTAGTTGATGAAAATTTATTTTTTTAAAATTCTCATCTTTTTCTCCTTGATAATTTTCTAGATCGGTGCACTTGGGCAAAATCTCCAAAATCCCGCTTTTTGTTTGTATCATGCCTACATAATTTTTAGCTTTTAAAGTATTTTTATTTTTAAAACCTAAAAAAATTTCATTATTTTTAGCAAATTCTTCTAATTCTTTATAAAATTTATTTGCCCTATTTCCAAAATCTTTTTTTAAGTCATTCTCACCAAAAGCTTGATACTCAATAACTTGAAAAACATTAGTCATTGTTTTAGTTAATTTTCTTTGGTTTTATTATCGCTAATTTGATTTTTATAAATTTTTTGATACGTTATTTCATTATCCCAAATTTTACTATCAAAAGAGGTAATATTATAAATAATTTTCTCGTTATATATTTCTAGCTTCCTAATACTATGCAAATAATCATTTTCTTTATTTTCTACAACTTCTTCAATCATGCCATTATTATTTAAAACAGCATTGATTAAAGCATAATCATCATAAAAATATTCTTGCAATAGAGGGATAATTTTATTTTGAAAAACCCATTTTAAATCATTTAAATTTTCAATATTCATAAAAAATGCATGTCCTATAGTCTTTTCTCTATCTAGCAAGTATTCTATGCGAGTATTTATTGCTTCAAGTAATTGTTGCAATTCTACTTTTTCTTGATCTTTTTTTACAAATTTATTACTTAATTTACTTAAATCAGGCATCATCTCTACAAATTCAAAACGCCTTCTTAAGGCTGTATCAAGCGAAGTTATGCTTCTATCAGCTGTATTCATGGTACCTATAATATAAACATTTTCAGGTACCCCAAATTTTTCACCACTATAAGGCAAAGTTACCCTTAGCTCTTCTTCCTTGCTTATTCTTTTGCTTGGTTCTATCAAAGTTATAAGCTCACCAAAAATCTTACTCACATTACCGCGATTGATTTCGTCAATAATAATAACAAATTTCTTTTCTGTATTATCATCAATAGTTTTTATATCAATTTGTTCTTTTTCGTTTTTTATTTTTTCTAATAAATCATTAGCCCTGATTCTCCACAATTTATAAACTGTTTTTAAGGTTAAATTTTTATTATCATTAAGCTCATATAAGCTAATTTCGCTATCTTTTGATATCCATTCAACATCTCTGTAAGTTCGATATTCTTCTTTATCGTCGCCGTATTTGACATCACTTTTTATAATACCAACGCCTTTTATAGTTTTTAAAGAATTAAACACACATACCAAATCGCCTATTTGCATTTCATCTTTAAAATTATTAATGGTGCTTTTATCATTTGTACCAAGTGCTAAAAATTCTTCATTCATATTTTCTGGAATTTTATTCCACCCTATATAAATTTTATTTTCCTTAAAACACTTGTCTCTTAGTGAAGCGTTAGGTCCTAAAGAAATTTTCCATATTGGAGTATCATTATTAATAGTTATATCATCAATTTCATTATTATCAACTTTTCTTTCTTTATTCAACGCTCTATTGCATATTCTTTTAAAAATTCCATCTTTTATTTCATAATCTAATTCTTTGGAATTTCCATTATCTTTATTTATAATAGGTTTTATGCCTTCTATAAATTCTTCATATCCATAACTTTGATGAAAGGTCGTAAAAACTATTTGTCCATTTTTTACATACTCATCAAATTTTACTTTTTTGTCTATTCTATTTTCTAAATTTTCACCCAAAATTTCTAAAGCTTTATCTATAGTATGATAAGTTTTTCCAGTACCTGGAGGCCCGTAAAGAATTTGATTTTTAAAAATTATTTTATTATTTTTATTTAATCGAAAATCATTTTCACTGAAAGAATTAAAATAATTCATCATTTTTAAAAAGTCTTTTAATAATTTATCTTTATCGCTCAAATCACAAATAAAATCAAATTTTTTTAAATATCCATCATTTTCCATTTTATTTATGGCTACACATCTAGAATTTTCAATATTTCCTTGCGGAAAACCAAATTTCAATACGATGTGTTTATTATCTTCTAAATAACCAGAATATGCTATAAATATATAAACCCCTTTTGTCGGAGTTATTTTTTTACCATTAATTAAGCCTTCCTTTAGCAAATCATTTCTGGCAAACATAATCCAACTATCAGAATTTAAAAAGCCTCCAGAATTTCCTATAGCAATTTTAAAAGAATAGTTATATTTTTTATCAATAAATTCTAAATACTGCTTAATATTTTGACTAGAGGAACCCTCGATGCTAATTTTACCTTGTTTTGTTCTTTTATTTCTTGAAATACAATCATCTACCTGTTTTATTAACTCATCTATAGCTTTTATAAATTCTTCTTTATCTTCATTTGAAAATTCAATCATAAATTATTCCTTTTTTTATCAATCATAATTTAAAACTTGTAATAAATTATTATTTAAATCATTTTCAAACTACCACTGCACAAAAGTTCTAGCTTTTTTTATATCACTAAATTTAAGAGTGATTTTTTCATTATCTAAGGTTTGTAAATTTATATTTCCATTTTCAACGCTAAGAATTTTTGCTTCGATTTTTTCTTTTTCATTGGTTGTGATTTTTACAAGCTCATTGATACTTTTTTCAAAATGTTCTATTTTACCAAGCTTTCTTTCAAGCCCACAGCTTGAAACTTCTAAAAAATACTCTCCACTTACAGGTGGTTCTACATCAAAAATAGGCGATAAAATCTCACTAAGTCTAGCGCAATCATCCAAATTTATCCCCACTCTTTCACCTTTTTCATTTAAAGGATTCATCACATAAATTCGATAAATTTTTTTTCCATTTTCACTGACTAATTCACTATCATAAAGTTCTAAATTTGCTTCTTTGCATAAGGCCTCAAGATTCATTTTTTTCCTTTTTTATCTTTTCAAAAAGTGCATCCATATGATTTTGATATTCAAGCCTATCATCAAATTTAAAATGAAAATTCGGACAGCGATACCAACCTTGTTCACTCATACAATAATTTTGCAATGCCTTTGATGCCTTTTTTAAAGTATTGAGAATTTTTTCTTGCTCATGAGTGTTAAAAAACATCTTATCAAGATATACAAAAGCATCATATCTACCCTTTTTGCATTCTACATCCACAACGCAAAGATTTTTCAAATTTTCGTCATCTAAATTTGCCAAAGCTTCAGGAATAAGCTCTTTTAAAATGCTTTCTGTGCGTAATTTTTTAATCTCAGATGGATTCATAGACTCACTTTTTCTTCAACTTCTTTATAGCTTTCTATATAATCGCCTACTCTCATATCATCACATCCTTGTATACCAACTCCACATTCATAGCCTTTTGCAACCTCTTTAACATCATCCTTAAAGCGTTTTAAAGAGCTTACGCTTCCTTCAAAAACCACCACGCCTTCTCGTATGAGACGAATTTTAGCTCCTCTATTAATCACACCCTCTGTAACCATACAACCAGCAATTTGACCCAATTTTGGCACATTAATAACTTGTCTGATTTCAGCTTGACCTAGTTGCTCTTCAGAAATAATAGGACTCATCATACCCCCGAGCAATGCTTTAACATCATCTAAAAGATTATAAATAACATTATAAGTTTTTATTTCAACGCCTTTATCTTTAGCGCGCTCTTTGATTTCTCCTGTTGGACGTATATTAAAACCAAGTACGATAGAATTTTCACTTGCACTAGCAAGTTCAATATCACTTTGCGTGATTCCACCTACTCCACTATGGATAATATTAACTTTAATTTCATCATTTTTTAACTTTTCTAAACTAGCTTTTAAAGCCTCTAAAGTTCCTTGAACGTCCGCTTTTAAAATAACAGGCAAGGCTTTAATATTGCCTTCTTTGATCTTAGCTCCAAGTTCATCAATACTAACTTTTGTAGATTTGCTAAGTTCTTTTTGACGATTATATTCATAACGTTTAGCTGCATACTCTCTTGCTTCTTTGTCAGTTTTAACAGCGATTAAAATTTCGCCTGATTGTGCTACTTCACTTAAACCAACTATCACTCCACATTCGCCTGGTTTGATCTCTTTAAGAGCTTTTCCTTGATCATCGCTCATAGCTTTTATTTTTCCATAAGAAACACCCGCTACAACCGTATCACCTACTTTTAAAGTTCCATTTTGCACTATTACAGTGGCCACAGCACCACGACCCTTTTGTATAGAAGATTCTATAATACTTGCTTTTGCATAATTTTTAGGATTTGCCTTTAATTCCAAAATATCAGCTTGCAAAAGCACAATTTCAAGTAAATCTTCTATCCCCATTCCAGTTTTAGCAGACACACCTACAAATTCATAACTTCCACCCCACTCCACTGGCATGATCTCAAGTTCAGCAAGTTGAGTTTTTACCATATCAGGATTTGCGCCTTCTTTATCCATCTTGTTAATCGCTATAATAATAGGCACATTGGCAGCTTTTGCATGATTAATCGCTTCTTTTGTTTGAGGCTTAACCCCATCATCAGCAGCTACAACAATAATAACAATATCGGTAATACTCGCACCTCTTGCACGCATTGCTGTAAAAGCTTCGTGACCTGGAGTATCGATAAATGTGATTTTGCGATCATTTTTTTTCACCATATAAGCACCCACGTGCTGAGTAATTCCACCTGCTTCGCCACTTGCAATACGAGATTTTCTAATAAAATCTAGCAATGAAGTTTTACCATGATCGACATGTCCCATTATCGTAATAACAGGCGCTCTAGTAATTAAATCTTTTTCATCATCTTGAGCTTCATAATCTTTTACATAATCAAATTCATCTGCTTCATTGGTAATGCTTACTTCTATACCAAATTCAGAGCCCAAAATCTCAATAGCATCTTCATCTAAAAAATCATTCTTAGTTGTCATCATGCCAAGCATAAAAAGTTTTGAAATTACTTCACTTGTGCTTTTACCTATTTTATCGGCAAATTCATATACTCTAATTTCTTTAGGAATTTCAACACTTGTAATCGCTTCATTTTCTTTTTTTTCTACTTTTTTAGGTGGCTTTTTGCGACTTCTTCTTTGAATTCCACCCTCAGCAAAATTAACAGAATTACCAACAGCTTGACGTAAAAAATTAGGCTGTTTTTTAATTGCATTATTTGGTTTTTCCTCTTCTTTGACACTAAAATCAGGTAAAACAACCTCATCTTCATCATCTAAAGAAATTTCAGCAAAATCTTGATTTCCTAGCAAATCCATTTTTTGGGCACTTTCTTTTTTTACTGCAATATTAGATTTTTTATCTTTTTTCTTTCTTTTTGCAGAATCATCAAGATCAGTATTTGAAAACATCGTTTTTAAATTAATTCTTTCTTGATTTGAAGAAAGCTCAGAGACATTTTTTGATTCTTCTTTTTTTACAAGCTCTTCTTCAGTTTTTTTCTTTTTAACGATCACGAGACCTCTTCTTTTTGCTAAAGTAGCACTTGCTAAACTTTCTTGAACTTTTTCTTTAGATTCTTCTTTAATTTCTTCTTTTGGCTTGATCATTTCTTTTTTTTCTACTTTTTCTTGTTTTGCTGAAGTCGTGATTTTTGTAGCTTGAACTTTATCTTCTTTTATTTTGGCCTTTGTTTTTTTTGCCGGAGTTTGCTTAATATTTTTTTTAAAAGCTTCGGGGATAACTTTGGTTTGTATATATTCATAAATTCCGGCAGCAACATCAGGTTCTACGGCATTTGATGCAGTTTTAATATTAAGCCCTAATTCATTTGCCTTTTCAATGATTTCTTTGCTATCATATCCTAATTCTTTCGCGATTTCATGAATTCTAATTTTTGCCATTTAAAATGATCTCCTTTATATTCTGCTGAGTGATTTTTATATTTAATTTTTTACATATTTTCGAGAATGTGGCTTGAAATTTTTCATCTTCAATTAAAAGACAATGATCGCACAAATAAATACTACGACCAAAAGCTAAATTTTGGTATAACCCAGCCTTAAAAACCTTTAATCTATGCAATTCTTTTTGAAAAAAACGATTTTTGCAAACCACGCACATTCTAACTGGTTTATGTTTGTCTGCATTTTTAGAATTATATCTTTTTTTTTCATTTTTTAGCAAATTTCAAAACCTTTATTATCAAATTCTAAAACTAAAATTTTAAAATTTTTAAATTTTTGCTCAAGTTGCTGTTTTAAATAATTTGCATCTTCTTTATATACAAGATTAAAAAAACTAGAACCTGATCCTGAAAGAGTACTCATTAAAGCTTTATTTTCTAGAGCAAATTTTTGCACCTCAAAAAGTTCAGGTAAATTTTTCATTCTACAGGTTTGGTGTATTAAATCCTTACTAGCTATGGCTAATAAATCATATTTTTTTTCCAAAAAACAAGCTGTAAGAAAAGAAGAATGAGATAAATTAAACACACATTCTTTAAGATTAAAACTTGATGGCAAAGCTGTGCGACTTTGATCTGTACTTATAAATACATTTGGAATAGCCACAACAGCACTTAAATTGTCATCTATAGGTTTTTTTATACTAAAAACACTTTCATTTTCAATCACAGAAACTACAAATCCACCTAAAGTTGCTGGAGCTATATTATCTGGATGATTTTCATATTTTAAAGCCTCATTTAAAATTTTTTGTTTTTCAATCTTAAATCCAGCCATTTCAAAAGCTGCACCAATAGCCCCAACAATCACAGCAGAAGAACTCCCAAGTCCTCTAGATAAAGGAATTTTATTTTCAAAAATAAAGCGAAATTTTTCTTTTTTTCCACTCAATCTTTCATAAAATTCATTAAAAATACTCACAAAAATATTATTTTTTTTAAGACTTAAATTTTCGCTACCTTCTCCATAAACGCTAATACTAAAAAAATTGGATTTTTCGATAATAGTGCTATTAAAAAGCCTCATACTTAAGCCAAGACAATCAAACCCTGGCCCTAAATTTGCACTCGTTGCCGGTACTAAAATTTTCAATATTGATTCCTAATAAAATGATTTAAATTGCAGGTAAAAAATAAAAAGGTAGATTATCATTTTTTTTATTAAGCTTGCTTAAATTTAAAGGCAAAACAAACTCTCCTGAAGTAGCCTTTTCTAAAAAAATTTCATCCCCTTTTTTTACAAAACACATTTCTTTATGAGCACTAATAGGCTGATTGTTATTTAATTCAAATGCACTGATTGCAAATAATGGGATATTTCTAACTATACTTAAAGTACTCAAACTCACATAAGAAATTTTAATTCCCATAAAAGAACCTGGACCATTAGCATAAATAAGCTCATCAAAGGTGAAATCTTGAAGTAATTCTTGTAAAATTTTAGGTATAAATTCACTCGCTTTTTCATAACTTGTTATACTTTTTACTAGAAGATTGTTTTTATAAATACCAAGCATTAAAGGCTTAGATAAGGCATTAAGCAAAAGAGAAGTTTTTATGCAAAAACCTTTTCATAAGCTTTTACATTTGCTTTTTCAAGGCTAACTATCTCATAAGCTTCTTTATCTTTTAATACCTCTTTAGTAAGCAAATGATTTAAATGATGGCTTCCAGCAAAAGATATATAATCACCAAAAACTCTATATCCAAGCAAGGTTAAATCCCCAATAGCATCTAAAATTTTATGTCTTACGAATTCATCTTTAAAACGCAAACCTTCCGGATTTAAGATTCTACTCTCATCTACAACTATAGTATTTTCCAAACTACCGCCAAGGGCTAAATTTTTATCTCTAAGCATTTGAACATCTTTTAAAAAACCAAAAGTTCTAGCTCTTGCTATATTTTCTATATAGTTTTTTTTACTGAATTCAAAATTATAAGTTTGCTCACCTATAACAGCATTATCAAATTTAATTGTATAATTAATACGAGGTTCTTTAGTTGGTATCAATCTTACAAATTTATTTCCATCTCTTACTTCTATTGGTTTTTTAATAACCATAATTTTTTTAGGCGCATCTAGTTCCATAGCTCCTGCTTCATCGAGCATCATGCAAAAACTAATACTTGATCCATCCATAACCGGAGCTTCATTTGCATTTAAAACAATTCTCACATTATCAATTCCATAAGCATTTATTGCGCTCATTAAATGTTCTATAGTTGAAATAAAACCACGATCATCTCCTAAAACAGTAGCCATTTGAGTATTGATTACATTTTCAGGAATCGCTTTATAACTTACATTTAAATCGCTCCTAAAAAAAACTATACCACTATCAGCCTCTAGAGGCTCAAGAGTAATCTCAATAGGTTCACCTTTGTGCAACCCTATGCCCACACCTTTTACTGATCTTGCTAAAGTTAATTGCTTCATTGTTGCTGTCCTAAAATTATTTTTTTTCCAGTATTTAAAACTTTATAAATATTTTCCTCGATCCATTTTCTATCTTGCCACTGCTCTGGACGCGTTTCTACCCCTTGAACTAAAACTCCAAAATGCAGATGATCTCCAAGAGCCAAACCACTTTTTCCTGTTCTTGCAATCACACTTTGACTGGCTATATTTTCACCAACATTAATATTTTTAGATGAACAATGTCCATAAAGACTATAAACACCAAATCCATGATAAACAATCAAATTAAGTCCATAAATTCCATTTTTTTGTGCAAATATGACTTTTCCAGAATTATTGCTAATTATTGGGGCTTCTCTAACACTAGCTAAATCTATACCCATATGATAAGAATCGCTAACAAATTGACCATTGTAAGAATAATATCTATGATCAGCAAAATCCCCAACTTTTAACGCATGTTTAAGTGGCAAAAATAAATTAAGAGAAAAATCATTAATTTTGTCCTCTAAAACATTTGACGTAATTTCATGTATCAATTTTTCATTATCATTTCTTAAGGTTTCATTGACAAATTTAAATTTATCAAAACGCGTGAAATTATTATCTTTTGGAGCGTATTCTTGGGCTAAATTTTCAATTTTACCATCTAAAAATCCATCAGTAAGATTGATATTAGAAACTTTGTATTTTCTGTTTAAAAAATAATATCTTATACGCTCTTTAGAAATATTTCCAGCCTTATCCGTTGCAATAACATAAGCCCTAAATTCATCATCTCTTGCATCCCAAGCAATAAGAGCTGCATAATAACCATCTTTAACATAAGGAGTTGCTTTAAAAATTTTTCCTCTATTAGTCTGGATATAAACTTGATCTAAATTAGTATCTTTTGCAGAAAATACAACGCTTGCTGCTCCACCTTGTTCAATTTGATAGGAATTGCTTAAAATATTTATTTTAGGAGCAGTATTATCAATTATAATTGCGATTTGCTTCTTTGCCTTATCTTTATCAAAAATATTCCAAAAACAATCATTTTTAACAATAATCTCCATAATAAAAGATTTTGATTTTTCACTACTTTTTGGCAAAACAACTTGTAAAGTAATATCATTTAATTTTTTTATTTTTTCATCTGCAATTAGTGTTCCAGTATCTTGATCATCTTTTTTTAAAATGATTTGTACATTCTCAATAGAATGATTCTCATCTTTAATGTGTACAGAAATAGGTTTTTCAAGATTTGTATAGACAATATCAGGCATAAGAATTTGAGGCAAACTTTTTTTAACTATATTTTCTTTTACAATAAAAAAAGCTACCAAAACAACAAGGATTAAAAAATACAGATAAAAAGCTTTTTTCTTTCTTCTTGCCATCTTTTCTTCCTAAAAATCAATAAAATAATTTAATTTAATTTTTAAAAAATTTTATAAAAATATAGTAAATACTTAAAATTATGGAAAATTAAAAATCTTGAAGAAGTTTAATTTAACCAATTTTAAACAACCTTAAAATATCTTGTTTTTGTTAAAATTTTTCTGATATAATCATAACTTTTTAATATAAAGCTTATTTATTAGGTAAAAAAATCAATGAAAAAAATTATCAGTGTTTGTTTATTGGCCACTTTAAGTGGTGCTACTGTTATAAAAGAAATTAAATTTAGCGGCTTAAATCATCTTTCAAATACAAGTGCGCTTAATATTACTGGCTTAAAAATTGGAGAAAAACTAGATCTTTCTAAGGTTAATAAAGCCATACTTAATCTTTATAAGCAAAATTATTTTGATAATATTGCTGTAAAAGAAAATAATGGAATTTTAAATATTATTGTTACAGAAAAACCAAGTATTGCTAAAATCACTGTTACAGGGATTGCCTCTAATGACCGTAAACAGATTGAAAGCATACTTGGGATTAAAAAGGGTAATTTATTTGATGAATCAAGTGCTAAAGAAGCATGTGATCGAATTAAAAATTACTATGAAGCAAGAAGTTATTTTGACACTATTGTAGAGTATAAAACAAAAACTCTAAACAATACAGATGGCTTAGAGCTTGAATTTATAGTAAATCGTGGGGAAAATATTATTATCAACAATGTTTATTTAAGTGGAGCTAAAAAGCTATCTTATTCCAACATAGAACCTGCCGTAATTAATAAAGAAAAAGAATTTATGGGCTGGATGTGGGGAAGAAATGATGGAAAGCTTAAAATATTTGAATTAAACAATGATAGTGCAAGAATTAGCGATGAATACATGAAAAAAGGCTACTTGGATGTACAAGTTTCTGCGCCCTATTTAAAAACTTATACTGATATATATCAAGCCGATTTAACTTATTTTATCAAAGAAGGTAAACCCTATAAAATTAAAAATATTTCTATAGAAAATCCTTTATTTGAAGAAAAACAAAATTTAAAAACAATTAAAAATCTGCGTTCTAGCGTTGGCAAGATTATTAATATTGAAGATGTTAGAAAAGATGTAAAAACTTTAGAAACGCAAAGTGCTGATTTGGGTTATGCCTTTGTTGAAGTTTATCCAGATATCCAAAAAAATGATGAAACTCATGAAGCTACAATTAATTTTAAAGTCATTCCTCATGAAAAAGTCTATATCAGAAATGTAATTATTGCAAATAATTCTCGCACAGTGGATCGTGTTATACGTAGAGAATTATATATCACCGAAGGTAATTTATACAATAGAACAGATTTGACTGAATCTAAAAACGCTCTAAAAAGAACTTCTTATTTTGATGATGTTAATATTAAAGAAAAAAAAGTTGATGATACACATATTGATCTTATTGTCGATGTTAAAGAAGCCTCTACAGGTGCAATTTCTGGGGGTATAGGATATGGATCAAGTGATGGATTGCTTTTAAATGCTTCTCTTTCTGATACAAATATTTTTGGCTCAGGGATTAAAAGTTCAGTAAGTGTAGACAAAAGCAATGATACTTTATCAGGAAGAATCAGTTTGCTCGATCCAAGAGTTCTTGATAGCCAATATAGTTTAGGAGGGACTCTTTATTCTAATGATTATGAATGGGATAATTATTCAGAAAAAAACTATGGGTTTGATATTACCCTTGGGCGTCAATTTGCAAGATATTATAATGTAAGTCTAACCTACAATCTAGAGCAAAGTGATATCTACCATCTTAGCCCAACTCTTTTAAGAACAGGTTATGATCTTGGAAAAAGTATTAAAAGTTCTATATCTCCAGCCCTTTCATTTAATAATACGGATGATTATTATCTACCAAGATCAGGAATCATTGCTTCAACAAGCCTTGAATACGCTGGAATTGGCGGAGATCAAAAATTTTTATCCTCAAGTACTAGATTTAATTTTTATCAAGGTTTGCAAGATTATATAGGTTATGACCTTATCTATCGCTACAAAGCAAGTTTTTATAAAGTTTGGAATAGAGGTTATTTACCGATTAATCAAAGAATTTATTTAGGCGGTATTCGCTCAATTCGTGGTTTTGAAAGCAGAACCGTAAGTCCTAAAAATGAATGGGGTGATGAAGTGGGTGGAACCATAGCTTTTGCTAATTCCGTAGAACTTAGCTTTCCTTTAATAGACAGAATAAAACTCCGTGGAAGCATGTTTTTTGATTATGGTATGATTGGGCGCAAAAATTTAGATGAAATCAAGAGAATGAGTACAGGCGTGGGCTTAGAATGGATAACTCCTATTGGGCCTTTACAACTTATCTTTGCTAAACCGTTAAATAAGAAAAAAGGCGATGATACAAGTACTTTTGAATTTAATCTAGGAACACGTTTTTAATATTTTTAGATGCGTTAAAACATCTAAAAATTTAAATATTTATCATAAATAAATTCCATTGGATGGAAATTTATATTAAAAAATATCTTTTGCAAGAAAAGATAAGAAAAATTTGATATAATTCTTAAATCTTTTAAATCTAATTAGGTGATTTTATGAATTTTGCAGATATTTTTTCAAAAATTAGAAGACAACAACCTAGCGTAAAAGAAGCACCAAATCATTGGATAAAATGCCCAAGCTGCCATGCTTTAATGTATTACAAAGAAATAGAATCTTGTTTTAATGTATGTCCTAAGTGTTCTCACCATATGAGGATTTCTCCTACAGAAAGAATTAATCTTTTAAGCGATGAAAATAGTTTTATAGAATTTGATACAAATTTAGAAGCTATTGATCCTTTAAAATTTGTTGATAGTAAATCTTATAAAAAAAGATTAAGCGAAAATCAAAGCAAAACAGGTAAAAAGTCAGCAGTTGTAAGCGGAGAATGCACAATCAATGGAATTAAAACCCAATTAGTTGTGTTTGATTTTTCCTTTATGGGTGGTTCTTTAGGATCAGTAGAAGGTGAAAAAATAGTTCGAGCTATACAAAGAGCCATTAGCAACAAAAATCCTTTAGTAATTGTAAGTGCAAGCGGAGGTGCTAGAATGCAAGAAAGCACTTATTCTTTAATGCAAATGAGTAAAACAAGTACCGCTTTAAAACTTTTAAGTAAAGAAAAAATTCCTTATATTAGCATTTTAACAGATCCAACTATGGGAGGGGTTAGTGCTTCTTTTGCTTGGCTTGGAGACTTAGTAATTGCAGAACCAGGAGCTTTGGTAGGCTTTGCAGGAGAAAGAGTTATAAAACAAACCATAGGGGCTGATTTGCCACAAGGCTTTCAAAGAGCCGAGTTTTTACTAGAACATGGGCTTATAGATGCAATAGTTGAGCGATCTGAAATGAAAAAATATCTTAGTGATGTACTTAAGTTTTTTTGCGGAAATTGATTTGCAAATTAATATTTTTTATATACAAAAAAACGATGAATTTGAAATTTTAGATCAAAAATATTTCAAATTAATATCTAAATTTGCCACAATTAAAGAATATAATCTTTTTAATAAAAAAATAGCCAATGCGCAAAATCTTAACAATCCAGAATTAGCAAAAAAAAGCTACGAAGAAGCATTTAGTACACACAAAAAAGGTTTTAATATAGCTCTTGATGAGAGAGGTAAAGAACTAACGAGTTTAGAATTTGCCAAAATGATACAAGATAAAATTGAATTAAGTTTTTTTATAGGTGGGGCTTATGGACTAAGAAAAGAATTTACAGAAAAATTAGATTTTAGCTTTTCGTTGAGTAAATTGACTTTGGCACATTATTTTGTTAAAACTTTGCTTTTAGAACAAATTTATCGCGCCTTTTGCATTAACTCCAATCATCCCTACCACAAATGAATTAGGAAATTTTATGAAAAAAAATGACTTAAACTTTTTTAAAGATAATTTAGAACAAAGAAAAAAAGCTATCAAAGAAGATTTACAAAGTAATTCCAAAGAAATCGAAGCCTTACACAATAGCGTTCCTAGCGATAGTGTTGATTTTTCAGTTATAGAAACAAATTCTCAAATTGATCTTGCTATTAGTGCCAACTTAAAACAAGAATTAAAAGAAATTGAAGAATCTCTTAATAAAATCAAAAATAATACTTATGGTATTTGTGAATCTTGCGATGATGAAATTGCCATTGAAAGACTTAAAATAAAACCTCATGCAAAATATTGTATTACTTGTCGCGAAAATTTAGAAAAAGGAAAAAATTTATGAAAGTTAAATTATTTTTGGGTGCTAGCCTTATTTACACTCTTATAATTTTTGCATTTGCTTGGTATTTAAAACTTGGTAGCTATACTCTAAATTTTAGCACTTATAATTTTGAACTTCCAATTATGATTTGGCTGATTTTACCTTTAATTCCCTTGATTTTTTTTGCCACTTTTCATATAATTTTCTATCATTTTTTATTAACTTTTAAATTTAAACATTTCTTTAAAGATTCTGCTAAGTTTGAAAGTTATATTCAAAATTTACTTCTAGAAAAAGAGTTAAATATAAGCTTTTATACTCAAGAATTTAGAAAAGTAGCACAATTTGCAAAAATTTTAAAGACTCATGAAAAAATTCCAAATGAAACTAAAATCAATGAAATTTTAGATCTCATTGACGCTTTAAATAATCAAGAATATAAAAATATTTCTAAATTTAAACTTCCAAATAATAATATTTTATTTTTAAAAAATGAGCAAAATCGCATTCAAAATGATATTAATTATGCTTATTCTAAAATAAAAAATATTACTGAAATTAAAGATGAATTTGAAGAATTAGCCTTTAATACCCTTCTGCAAAAAGGTAATTATGAACAAATTAAAAATATTAAAATTTCTAAAAATTCTCATCAAGTTTTAAACTTAATAAAACGCTTTAAAGATGGAAGTCTTGAACTTAATACTGCTGAATTTGAAGTTTTATTGTCTCATTCTCTCTTAAACGAAAAGGAATATTTAAGCATTGCAAAAATAAGCACTAAATTTTTTAATCCAGATGCAATACTAGGAATTTTTTCCAAAATAAAAAATGAAAAAAATGAAGCTTTAAAAGCATACTTATATTTACTTGCCGAATTTGGCCTTTTAGATGAACTAAGAGAGCAAATCAGAAAAGATGAAAAAAAATTTAACGATTTTAAAGCTTTTTTAATCCTTAAAGAAAATAATATTAAATTTGATTTAAATCATCTTATACAATGATAGATTTTACCAATAAACCTTTATTTCTAGCTCCAATGGCAGGTTTCTCAGATCTACCATTTAGAAATGTAGTTAAAAAATTTGGAGCTGATGTAACTATCAGTGAAATGATAAGCTCTAATGCTTTAGTTTACGAAAGCTCTAAGACTTTACATATGCTAGAACGTTCAGAATTAGAAAAACCCTATATTGTGCAAATTGCTGGAGGCGATAAAGAAATACTTAAAAAAGCTGTTGAAATACTTAATGAGATGGATTTTATAGACGGTATTGATTTTAATTGCGGCTGCCCTGTGAATAAAGTAGTTAAGCAATGTGCTGGTAGTGCTTTATTAAACGATTTAGAACTTTTTAAAACTTTAGTGGGAGTAATCAAGCAAACCAATAAAAAAAAATTAACAAGTGTCAAATTTAGATTAGGATTTAATGAAAAATATCCTGAAAAAATGGCAACAATTTGCGAAAATTTAGGTGTTGATTTTATAAGCATCCATGGGCGAACAAGAAAACAGCTTTATAGTGGAAAATCTGATTATAATTCTATAGGCTTTGCTAAAGCAAGTGTAAAAATTCCAGTAATTGCCAATGGAGACATCGATGCAAACAACGCTCTTGAAGTTTATAATATTACAAAATGCGATGGATTGATGATAGGAAGGGCAAGTATAGGTAACCCTTGGATATTTTATGAAATAAAACACAACAAAAAAGTTGAAGAAAAATTAAAAAAAGAAATCATACTAACTCATTTTGAAGAAATGTTAAAGCATTATCAAAATCAAGCCGTAAGTATATTTCGCAAACATTTACATGAGTATTCCAAGGGTCATAAAGAAGCTTCAGCTTTTAGAGATGAAATCAATCGCATCAATGATGCAAAAGAAATGATTAAAAAAATAGATTCTTTTTTTTAATCATTTTAAATTTAAAGTTTTTAAAAATAAAAACTTTAATAAATTTTTACTGACATCCCTCACACTCTATACTACGATCAGCCACATTTACTTTTTCGCTATTAGGGCTTTCACTTCTTAAATAGTATGTAGATTTAACACCAAGCTCCCAAGCGAGCTGATAAATTTCATTAAGATAGCCCCCGCTTGCCTTATCCAACGATAAAAAGATATTTAAGCTTTGCCCTTGATCTATCCACTTTCCGCGTATAGCAGCTGCTTTTACCAAAATTCTTTGATCAAGTTCATAAGCTGGAGTATAATATTCCCAAGTTTCAAGACTTAAATTTGGAACAACAACAGGTATCATACCGCTCAAATTTTGTTCAAACCATTTACGCTTATAAACAGGTTCTATAGTTTGAGTGGTCCCTACTAAAATAGATATAGAGGAAGTAGGAGCGATTGCCATTAGATATCCATTTCTCATGCCATCTTTTTTAACTTTTTCTCGAAGCTTATTCCAATCACAATCGCTTTGATTAAACAAACCTTCTCTTAAAGTTAAAGCTTTAGCCTGTTCATTAGCAACATCAATAGGAAAAATTCCCTTGCTCCAGTTTGATCCTTGAAAATCAGGATAAGATCCCTTTTCTATGGATAAATTAGAACTTGCATTTATAGCTTCAAAACTAATTTTTTCCATAATCTTATCAATTATTTCAAAATGCTCTTCACTCCCCCAATGAATTCTAGCTTCAGCAAGCATTTGTGCTTCACCCATAACTCCAAGTCCTATGGAGCGAGATTTTAAATTTATATCTTTAACTTTCCTATGAGGATAAAAATTCAAATCAATTACATTATCAAGCATACGAATAGCTGTAGGTACAACGCGTTCGATATCTTCATTAGAATGCACCTTGCTTAAATTAATACTTGCTAAATTACATACAGCGGTTTTACCATCATTTTTATACTTTTCAACTATATAAACTTTATTACCATCAATACTATCTAAAGTTGAAATTTTCTTGGCTGATTTTTCATAACCACCGTCTATAATTACACGCTCTTCTTCGTCAAAATGTCTTTCATCTCCATTTTCAAAAACAACTTTAATTTGATAATAATTAGGATCAGTATTTTGAAAAATTTCTGTACATAAATTTGAACTTCTAATAATTCCTGCATGAGAATTTGGATTAGCTTTATTAGCAGTATCCTTAAAACATAAAAATGGCAAACCTGTTTCAAAATAATTTAACAATATTTTCTTCCAAAGCTCTTTTGCCTCTACAATTTCTTTAACAATACTTTCATCTTTTTCGTATTCTTCATAACGTTTTTCAAATTCTTCCCCGTACAAATCACATAAATCAGCTGTATCGGCAGGATCAAAAAGTGTCCATTTGTCGTTAGCTCTAACTCTTTTCATAAAAAGATCATTAATCCATAAAGCAGGAAAAAGCTCGTGCGCTCTACGTCTTTCTTCTCCAGAATTCTTTCTTAAATCTATAAAATCGCTTATATCCATATGCCAAGGCTCTATATAAACTGCGATAGCACCCTTTCTTGTTCCAAGTTGATCAACTGCAACAGCAATATCGTTTGTAATTTTTAAAAAAGGAATAATTCCTCCAGCGGCATTTTTATGTCCGTCTATACTTCCACCCATAGCACGAACTTTGGACCAATCCCAACCTATACCACCACCAAATTTTGATAAAAGCGCCATTTCTTGATAAGAGTCAAAAATTCCTTCAATATTATCAGGAGTACTCCCTATATAACAAGAACTAAGTTGATGTCTAGTAGTTCTAGCATTTGAAAGAGTTGGAGTAGCCAGCATAATTTCAAATTTGGAAATCAAATCATAAAATTTTTTAGCCCATTCTCCAGGATTGAATTCATTTTGTGCTAAAAACATAGCTATAGCCATAAACATTTGTTGTGGAAGCTCTATAGGCATACCTTTACTGTCTTTAATTAAATAGCGATCATATAAAGTTTTAACACCCAAATAAGTAAATTGCATATCACGCTCAGGCTTGATATAATCATTTAAATCATCTAAATCATATTTTTCTTTTAAACCTAGTAAAATTCTCCCCTCTTTTTCACCTCTTTCAAAATAATCACGTAAATGATTATAACGATTCATGCCATTAACTTTTTTATATAAGTCAAATAAAAAAAGCCTAGCTGCAACAAAAGTCCAATTTGGACAATCAATATCTATCTTATCTACAGCTGTTTTAATAAGAGTTTTTTGAATTTCTTCAGTTGAAATTCCATCTCTAAATTGAATTTTAGCATCAAGCTCTAATTCACTTAAACTTACACCCTCTAAATCTCTTACAGCATCGGAAGTACATTTTTTAATTTTAGCAATATCTAATTCTTCTGTTCGTCCATTTCTTTTTATAACTTTCATTGTTTTCCTTAGCCTAATTATTTAAATGTTCTTGCAAAAATAGCATCAATATTTTTTGTATAGTAATTATAATCAAAACATTTACGTATATCCTCTTCATTTAAACTTTTTCTCAAATCCTCATCATGTAAAAGCGCTATTAAAAATAAACTTTCATTTTTATCATTAATTGCCTCTTTGCCATTTTGCAAATCAGACCATACCTTCATAGCATTTCTTTGAACGATTTTATAAGCTTCTTCACGACTAATTCCCTTGAAAGGAAGCTCTAATAAAACACGTTGAGAAAAGACAAGTCCTCCGGTAAGATTCAAATTTTTCATCATATTTTCCGGATATATTAAGAGATTTTCAATTAAATTTGTAAGACGTGTAAGCATAAAATCAGCTGTTATAAAAGCATCTGGTAAAATAAATCTCTCTACACTAGAATGAGAAATATCTCTTTCATGCCAAAGCGCAACATTTTCCAACGCTGGATTAACAAAAGATCGAAGAACTCTGCAAAGTCCCGTAATATTTTCACTCAAAACTGGATTTCTTTTATGCGGCATCGCTGAACTTCCTTTTTGCCCTGTGCTAAAAAATTCTTCAGCTTCATAAACTTCTGTTCTTTGAAAATGCCTTATTGCTACAGCAATTTGTTCGCAAGATGAAGCTAAAATAGCAATAGCTGAAATCACTTGCGCGTAACGATCTCTTTGGATAATTTGATTAGAAACCGGAGCAGGCTTAAGATCTAAATTTCTACAAACCTCTTCTTCAAATTCTAAAGGAGCATGAGCAAAATTTCCCATCGCACCACTAATTTTACCATAGCTAATCACTTCTTTAGCATGCATTATAAGATCTTTAGCATGTAAAATTTCATCATACCAAATTGCCATAACAAGACCAAAAGTTATAGGTTCGCCATGAATTCCATGACTTCTTCCAACCATCAAAGTATTTTTATGCTCCATAGCTCGTTTTTTAATGGCCTCTAAAAGCAATGAAATATCCTCTAAAATAAGTTCTAAACTTTCTTTGATTTGCAAAGCAACAGCAGTATCAATACAATCAGAACTCGTCATTGCATAATGCACAAAACGACTCTCTTCTCCTAAACTTTCACTCACACTTGTAAGAAAAGCTATAACATCATGTTTAGTTGTTTTTTCAATTTCATCGATTCTATCAATATCAAATTTTGCATTTTTTAAGATTTTTTCACAGTCGGTATCATTAATAAGACCTAATTTATTCCAAGCTTTAACAGCAGCTAATTCTACTTTTAACCAAGCATCATATTTAGCCTTAATATCCCATTTTTTAGCCATAACTTCTCTGCTATATCTTACAACCATGCTTTATAAACCTTTTTAGCTATAATTTTAAATCATAAAAAATAGAATTCTATCTAAAAAATTCTAAGAAAGAAGTTAAATGCCCTATATAAAAATAAAACTACCTAATAATGGAAAAAAGGCGTTTCAAGTCTTAATGGAATCTTTAAAAATTCCCATAAATGAAGCGCAAAGATTGATTGATAAAAAAAGACTTTTTTGTAATGGAAATTTAGTTGAAGAAAAAAATAAAATTTTAAATGGAATTGTAGAGCTCATTGTTTATGAAAATCATCCAAGAGGAGTGGAAATCGTATTTGAAAATGAAGATTTTGCTGTGCTTGAAAAACCGAGTGGTGTTTTAAGTCATCCTAATGGAAGGCATTGCCAATATAGTCTTAGCGACGAAATTTGGCATTTATGGGGAAAACAAGCTTGCATAGCCCATCGCCTTGATAAAGAAACAAGTGGGTTAATTCTAGTTACAAAAAATAAAAATGCCCAAATTGAATTTAAAACCATGTTTGAAAAAAGACAAATTCAAAAAGAGTATTTAGCTTTAGTTTCAGGGAAAATAGAAAAAAATTTTAAGATTGATGCCTGTATTGATTTAATCCAAAATTACGATGATGTTAAAACCAGAATGCAAATCTGCGAAAAAGGAAAAAAAGCTTTGACCGAATTTGAAATTTTAAATTTTTTTCCTAAATATAATTGCACTCTTTTGCTTTGCAAACCTTTAACAGGAAGGCAGCATCAAATAAGAATTCATTTATATCATGCAAAATATCCTATATTAGGTGATCCGCTTTATGGTTTAAAAAAGGAAGAAATTGAAGCTATACTAGATGGAAAAATAAATCCTAGCGAAAGAATCCGTCTAACAGGTGCCAAACGTTTATGTTTACATGCTAATGCTTTAAAATTTACTTTTAAAAATAATCAATTTATTATCAATTCTAAAAAAAATATTGAAAATGAATTTATACAAATCTTACATATCTAATGCTTTAAAAATTTATTATTAATTAATAAATTTTACATTATGATTATGAAACTTTAAAAATTAAGGAAACTAAACAATGAAAATATTTTATACGATGTTATTTTTAATAACGACAACATTTGCAATTGATATGATCACTCCGCTTCCAAATAAAATAAACTATAACAAAGAAAAAGCTATTCTTGGAAAAAAATTATATATGGACACCTCCTTATCTAAAGATGGAAAGATATCTTGCAATACTTGCCATAATATTAATAATTATGGGGTTGACAACACTACAAATTCAATAGGAGTAAACAATCAACTAGATACGCCTTTTAACACACCAACAACTTTTAATTCTGTATTTAATTTTGTCCAATTTTGGAATGGACGAGCACAAAATCTACAAGAGCAGGCAAAAGTACCTTTGTTTAATCCTAAAGAGATGGGATTAACTCCAGAATTTCTTTTAAAACAAGTAAATGCAAATCCTGACTATGTAAAGAGTTTTAAAGATATTTATGGAGAAATTACTGTAGATAATATAGCTGATGCGATTAAAGAATTTGAAAAAACACTTATTACTCCAGATTCTCCTTTTGATAGATATTTAAAAGGGGATAAAAATGCAATTTCTGAAAAAGCAAAAAGAGGCTATGAAGAATTCAAAGCTCAAGGTTGTATTTCTTGCCATCAAGGACAAAATATAGGTGGTAATATGTTTCAAAAAATTGGTATTTTTCAAGAATATCCTAATCAAGAAAATTTAGGACGTTATGAAATCACAAAAAAAGAAAGCGATAAAATGGTATTTAAAGTACCAAGCCTTAGAAATATTGCCAAAACAGCTCCTTATTATCACGATGGAAGTATACCAACTTTAGATGCTTGTGTCCAGTTTATGGCTTATTATCAACTTGGAAAATTTTTAAATCAAGAAACTGTAGATGATATAGTAGCTTTTCTAGAAAGCTTAACAGGAGAATACCATGACAGCATCCAATAAAAAAATTTCTTTTTTATATCAATTTATTTTTTTGGCAATTTGTACATTGATTGCTATTTTTATATTATTAGGAATTATTTTTAATAACTACACCTCAAGCAAAAATGCTAAAGAAATTATAAATACCTTGCAGACACTTCAAATTTTAAATACCCGTATTGATAAAGTTTTTCAAAATAGTTTTAATTTTATCAATTATGATGAAAGTGTTGCAGCAGTTGAACAAATGGAAAATATGCTAAAAAACTTAAAAAAATTAGGGATTGATGGTTCTCGCACTGAAACTATTTTTCAAGAAAAATTAGCACAATTAGATCATTTCAAATCAGCAAATTCAATTGCAGTAAATTCTAAATTTTATCTTTTTGAATTAGCTAAAGATTATTTTGATGAAACTGAAAATAATTTAAGCAAAAAAGATATTCAAAATATAAAAACAATGAATGCTATTCTTAGGATTATTGCGACAGAAAATGTTTTAGAAAAAACCACCTTAAAACATTTAGATGCTTTAATACAAAATTTATCGATGATGAAAAATAATGATACCCTAGAGCTTTTTGCAACCCATTATAGAATGATTTTAAAACAAATTCAAATTATGCAAGGTGATTCAACTATTTATACTGATGCTACACTGGCCAAAGAGCTTAATCGCCTCAATCAAATCACACAATCAAATATTGATAAAATTAATATACAAAAATTATATGTGGCAATTGGAGTTTTTGCCTTGATTTTTGTTTTATTAATCTTATTTATTTCTATTACCTTAAAAAAAGTTATTATTCCTGTAAGAATCTTAGAAAAATTAAGTACTAATCTAGCTAGCAAAGAAGCTAATTTATCCTCTAGATTAAATATCGATCCAAAAAGTGAATTAGGAAAAAGTGCTGCATATATTAATACTTTTATTTCGGTTGTTCAAAATTCTGTACTTGAAGCAATTGAAAATGCAGAAGCCAATCATAAAAATTCTGAACAATTGAAAAACAATGCTAACACTCTTGAAGAGAGTTCAAATTCTCAAAATAATCAAATTGAAAATGTTAAAGAAATTACCAATGTCTTAGATGATCATATCGTTTTAGCTGGAAATTTAGCACAAGAAAGTGTTGATAATATGCAAGATATGCATTTACTGATGAATAAAGTCGGAAGCACCCTTACTCAACTTGTTGATCTTATTAATGAAAATAATGCAAAAGAACAAAATGTTGTTGTTAATATGGATAACTTAACTCAAAGTGCTGACAATATTATAGAAATTACTGACTCTGTTAGAGATATAGCAGATCAAACCAATTTACTTGCCCTTAATGCAGCTGTTGAGGCAGCTAGAGCGGGTGAGCATGGTAGAGGTTTTGCAGTAGTTGCCGATGAGGTTGGAAAACTTGCTGAGAAAACAAGCAAATCTCTTTTAAGTATTAATGCTACTGTTAATACTATTGTACAACAAATCAATGATAATAAATCTTTGATGGATCTTATTCACGAGTCCATGAAAGAAACTTCAGACAAAACTAATAGTTTGCAACAAGAACTTATTAATTCTATGCATAAGCTAGAAAGCTCTATACAATCGACTCAATTTATGAAAGATAAAAGTACAGAAGTGCAAGAAAAAATGATTGTTTTAAGAAATAGCGTTGATAAGGTAAATGAACTTGCTAATCTTATTAAAAATCTTTCTTGTGAAATAAATAATATTTCTAGCAATGTTTTCAATGGGGCTTCTAAGCTTTCGCAAAAACTTAATAATTTTAAATAATTTTTTCTGTATTTTATAAATACAGATTAAATATTTTATTTTTATTTTATTTTAATGAGGTACAATTTAATAACTTTAGCTAAAAAGGAGTTATTATGGAGTTTTTGGAACTTTTATTAATTTTTGTTGCCTTAATACTCATTATTAAAAAACCAGAAAAAGAAAATTTGGCTTTTAGTTTAGTGATGATAGCTTGGCTTATGATGATTATTTTTTATGTTGGTCACAAATCAACTGGACTTTTAACCATAATGAATTTGTAAAAAGGATAAAAAATGAACGAAATTAATAAAGCAAAAAAATTTTATACCTTAATGTGTCTAGCAGGTTTTTTAATCATACTTTTACCTGTAGGAACTGCAAATATTATTTTTGGTTACTTTCTAGCTGATAGCCCTTGTGTACTTTGCTGGGGACAAAGAGAAGCGATGATTTTTATCGGGGTAATGGCTCTTTTCATAGTTCGTTATGGTATGAAAGGAAAATATTTAGCTGCTCTTTTGATTATGACTGCAGCGGGTCTTTATCAGTCTTTTGCTCATTTTGGAAATCATGCTATGGAAGATTTAGATCAAGGTTTTGGCTTACCTGTTTTTGGAATTCATACCTATTTTTGGGCCGAAGTTGTATTTTGGGCTGTTGTATTGCTTTTAGGTTTTATTTTTATTTTTGCGCCAAAATTCAGTGCTTTTGATAAAGAATTAAATGGTGAAAAATTTAGAAAATATACCGGCTTCTCACTTGCCGCTGTTGTTATTAGTGCTATTATTGTAGCTTCTAATGTTTTTCAAGCTTTTGTAGGAACTGGAATATTCCCTTATGTAGGCCAAGGAGATCCTGTAAGATTTACCCTTAATCCAAAATATATTATTTGGAGTACAGATAGTTGGCATGGATTATGGCAAAATATCTCTTTCTTAGGAAAACGCGATGTTAAAGCTCCCGATTATGCTTTTGCACCAGCAAGCGATAAACTAGGAATTAAATTTGATAATGATGTCAATAATTCTCCATTTGCAAAAATCGATGAAAATCTTAAAATATTAGATGAGCAAACTATTAATTTCAATAAAGCAATCAATACTCTAGACTTTATCAATAATGAATTTGTAGCAAGTTCTAAATGGGATGTGTATTTCTTAGATAATAATTTTACCACAAAAGATAGTTTTGAACTTGATCCATATTTTTCAGCAAGCATTGATCCTATTATAGGAATCATTCCTTATATGAATGATAAATTTATCCTTATGGGCTCTAATAAATCTTTCTTAAGATTTAAGAAAAATCCAAATGCAAATGATACTTTACAATATGCTGATTTTGTAAAAGGAGCCAATCACTTTGAGGGTCAAGGAAAAGATTTGGGTCGTGGAAGATTAAGCACTGTAAGATCTAAATTTAATCACGTAGCAAGTATGACTACAGATGATAAATATTTTTATCTTGCTACAGTTCCAAACAATAAAGATGCTAAAACCTTTGTTATCTCTAAATACTCTTTAAAAGATCTTGTTTTATCTGGAGAATTCACACCAAAAGCAGATCTTAAAGAAGGTAGAACTTTGGGCGATCTTTATATCACTTCAATGACTGATAAAGATGGAAAAATATATGCTCTAAGTAAAAATCATAATGTTATAGCAGTGATTGATCCAGTTAAAGAAGAAGTTGTTAAAACTCTATCTTTTCCAAATACTATAACTAATGCAAGAAGTATTTTCTTTAAAGATGGAAAAATCAATATTCTTTCTTACCAAGATGGAGCAAATAAACTCTTTACTCTAAATTAAAACTTAAGTTCTAGTTAAAGCTAGGACTTTTGCATTTTTAAAAGCTTAAATCCGAAATCATCTTGATATTCCCCTACGATTTGAAAACCAAATTTTTGATAAAATTTTAAAGCTTTTTTATTGTCAAAATTAACTTCTACTTTATTTAACTTAAAATCCTGCATCGCCTTTTTTAAAAGTTGAGATCCAAAACCTCGATTAAAAAACGAAGGGTGTATAAAAAGCATTTGAATTTCTTCTTGATGAAAACCTAAAAAACCTGCCAATTCATCTTTTTCATAAGCAAATAAAAAATCTAATCCTTTAAAATCAAAATCCATTAAATATTTTTTAATGATTTTAAAATTCTTTTCATCTAAAAAATCATGACTTGCCTTAACACTTTCTTCCCAAAGCCCCAAAAGCTTTTCTATTTGAGTTTTGCTTAATTCTTTATAGTGTCTAATCATTTTTATATTTAATCCTATCTTTTATTCCTGCTTTTTTAAAACCTTTTAAACGAAGCAAACAGCTATCACATTCCCCACAAGCTTCATTATTGCTTTCATAACAAGACCAAGTAAGCTCCAAAGGCACATTTTCTTTTAAAGCTAACTCAACGATTTGCCCTTTATTGAGATTTATAAGCGGAGTTTTTAGTGAAACTTTAAAATTTTTACTCGTTCCGTTATTGATAAAATTCTCTGCTTTTTTTATAAATTCAAAAGTACAATCAGGATAACCACTACCATCTTCTTCCACAACCCCTATAAAAATACTTTCACAGTTTTCTTTTTCAGCTAAAGATCCCGCGATGCTTAAAAAAATTCCATTGCGAAAAGGAACATAAGTTATAGGTGGATTGACATTATTTAAAAGAAGTTCATTTTTAGGTATACTTAACTCTGTATTAGTTAAAGCATTTCCACCTATAGTTTTAATAAAACTTACATCCAAAATATAAGTTTTTTCAACTTTTAGAGTCTGACAAATTTTTTCAAAACATTCTCTTTCTTTTTTTTGAGTTCTTTGTTCGTAATCAAAATGCAAAGCTACAATCTCATAGCCTTCTTTTTTAGCTAAATAAGCACATAAAGTACTATCCATTCCTCCGCTGATTATACAAAGTGCCTTTTTACTCATTCTTATCCTTAATTTGTTATAATTTTTGTTATTTTAACGAATTTTTTTAATCTAAAAGGTAATTATATGATAAATATAAAACTTATAGAACATATTTTTAAAGCCGCTTCTATTAGCCGCTGGAATGATTATCCAAGAATGGCAAATTTAGTTGAACTTGACAAACAAGCGCATAAATTTATTATCGCATATTTTATTGCCAAAATGGAAAAAGATATTGATATGAAAATGATTATAGAAGGGGGTATTTTTGAATTTTTAAGTCGTGTTGTAGTAACTGATATACGCCCTGATGTTTATCATGAAATCGTACGCCAAAAAAAAGATGAAGTGAATGCTTGGGTTTTAAGCAAAATTGAACCTATGATAATAGATATTGAAGATGGGGAATTTCTTAAGCGTTTTGAAAACTATCTTAATAGCAATTCTTATGCCAAAGAAAGGCTAATTTTAAAAGCCGCTTCTTATTTTGCTACAAAATGGGAATTTAATATTGTCTATCAAACCTCAGCTTTTTTAAGCGATATTGATGAAATTAAAAACAAAGTTGAAGAAGAATTAGAAGACTACTATGAATTAATAGGAGCTAGAAAAATCGCATTAAATCAAAAAATAGCAAAGATAATTGATCTTAGCGGGAGACTTCGTTTTCAAAAACGCTGGGCACAAACTCCAAGAATTCCAGAAACTGCGGTACTTGGACATATGCTAGTAGTTGCGATTTTAGGTTATTTTTATTCTTTAAAAATCAAAGCTTGTGATAAAAGATTGGAAAATAATTTTTATTGTGCTTTATTTCATGACTTACCAGAGAGTCTTACAAGAGATATTATTAGTCCTGTTAAATATGGGATAGAAGGTCTTCATGAAATTATAAATGATTACGAAATGAAATTAATCAATGAAAAAATTCTCCCTTTTGTACCTGAAAATTTAAGAGCTGAATTCTCTTTTATACTTGGCATTAGAGAAGGAAGAGCAGGGGAGCCTAATTTTGTTAAAAATGAATTTGAAAATCGCACTTATAAAAATAAAAAAATAGAGCTTTGCAGTGGCAGCTTAAGTTCTTTTAATGAAAATGATTTTGGAGCAATTGACGGTAAAGCTTTGAAATATTGCGATAAGCTCGCTGCCTTTATAGAAGCTGGACTTAGTATCAGCTATGGCGTTAAATCCAAAGAACTTGAAAATGGTTTTTTAGGAATGTATGATTTTTTTGAAAAAAACCGCACTATAGATGGAGTAAATTTTTTTGAAATATGCACAAAGCTTAAAGAATATTTTAAAATTTAAAATAAATTAAATATATTTATTGACAAAAAAAATTGAAAGCAGTAGAATTAATTGTAATCAAATCCAAAAAAAGGAGAGACTATGAAAACTGATAGAAAATATACTCTAGCATTTTTTATAGGGATTTTAGCAGGTATTTTTGGTGCAATTGTAAAATGGGGATGGGAAGTACCTTTTCCTCCTCGAAATCCTAATATATTTTGGCCAATAGATGCATTAGAGCGCACAACTCCGCCTAAAATTTTTCTAGAACAATTAGGATTACCTACCGATTGGACTTATACATTTTCAGGCATACAAATGCCTTTGTCGATTTTTATAGTTCATGTGGGATTTTCTATTATATTTGCAATAGCATATTGTATGATAGCAGAAAAATGGCACAAAATAACAATGTGGCAAGGAGCTGTTTTTGGTTTTTTTGTTTATCTTTTTGCTCATGTAATTGTTATGCCTTTAATTGCAGAAGTTCCTCCTCTTTCAGAAATTCCTTTTGATGAGCACTTATCTGAATTTTTTGGGCATATAGTTTGGCTTTGGGGTATAGAAATTGTACGTCGTGATATAAGAAATCGTATCACAAAAGAAATCGAAAATTAAAAATTTTTATCTTTATAATTGATAAAAATTATCAATTGACAAAAATATTTTTTTATAATATAATACGTGCTCATATTTAAAAAAGGAGTCTAAATGAGACAGTATGAAACTTATAAATGCTCAAAATGCGGCAATGAAGTTGAAATTCAAGTTGTAGGTGGAGGCAAACTTACCTGTTGTGGCGAAGAAATGCAATGTATAACAACAGATTTAACGGCTGTAAATCTTATGAAAGCTTTTGCGGGAGAGTCTATGGCTAGAAATAAATACGACTTATTTGCTGATGTTGCAGAAGAAGAAGGATGGCATGCAGTCGCTAGACATTTTAGAGAAGCTGCTGAAAATGAAAAATGGCATGCAAGAGCTGAATTTAAAGCTTATCATGAAATCGTAGATGGAAAACCTTTAGAAGTAACAACAAAAAATCTTGTAACCGCAGCAGAAGGTGAAAACTATGAACATACAACCATGTATCCAAATTTTGCTAAAATTGCAGAAGATGAAGGTAAAAAAGCTATAGCAAGACTATTTACCGCTATTGGAAAAGTAGAAATTGAACATGAAAGAGAATATTTAGCTCTTAAAAAAATGCTTGAAGAAGAAGAATTCTTTAATAGCGAAGAAGAAGATTTATGGGTTTGTGAAGTTTGCGGACATATCCATCGTGGTAAAAAAGCTCCAGCAGCCTGTCCTTTATGTAAAGCTCCAAGAGAATATTTTAAAAGAGAATTTTTAGGCTAATTTAATAACACTGCTTTTGTATTTTAATAATGCAAATTTAAATACCTAAGCAGTAAAAAATTTTCACTCTTTCTTTAATAATTTAAATAAATAAAATTCTAATTAATAAAAACATCTATTTGTGTTAAAATATTTCAAAAATTAATCAGGATTGTTAAAATATGATAAAAGATATTAATCTTAATGATATTGATATTTTAATTGACTCAAAATTATTAAAACAAATTCATTCTTTTTCTAATGAATATTTTATTAAAAAAATGAACAATATGGGGGGGGGTCATTATGGATTTTTTAACCTCGATAAAAATTCAAAAAATACAAAATCGCCACTAAATCCTTGGGCTTTTATAAGGGTAAAAAATGAAATTTCAACTTTAAAAAGTTCCTTAGAAGGTATTCTTCCAGCAATACAAAGAGGTATCATTGCTTATAATGATTGCGATGATGGAAGTGAAGAATTTATTTTAGAATTTTGTAAAAAATATCCAACTTTTATTCCTAAAAAATATCCCTTTTCTATACAAATTCAAAACCCTAAAAAAGAAAAAAATAAACTTTATTACTATTATAATTGGGTTCTTAGCTTTATTCCTAAGGGAGAATGGTTTATCAAAATCGATGTAGATCAAATTTATGATGCCCAAAAACTTTATAAAAGTTTTTATATTCCCAAAAATGAAAATGATGTTGTATCTATAGCAAGAATGGATTTTGCTGTAATTAAAGAACAAGTTTATATCATTCCCAAACCAACAAGTAAGACTTTATTTATAGATGAAATAGATCATTGGCTTATTAAAAATGAAAATTTATGTTTTAGAGAAGCTCTAGTTAAAGGAGATTCTCGTAATTGGAATGAAATTGATCCTGCAAAAATATCAAAATATAATAATCTAAAATCATATGAAGCAATAATTATCAATAAACCTCATATCACTTTTTACCAAACACAACTTACAAACTATCATTTTCCTTTTGTAAAAAAAGACAAAGTGATTTATAAAACCAAAAAAACTGGATAAAATTAGAAAAATATATTGACAAAAATTTAGATAATCTAATCGGTATAAAAATCGATCCTTCTTTTTTAAAAAAAGAAAAAATTATACAAATTTACAAAACTTTCAATCTTGAAAATTTCAAACAAAATAAAGAACATAAAATAAAAAACTGGTTAAAATATTTTTATGAAACTTTTATTTCCAGAAAATGAACTTTTACCCGAATATGATGAAAATTTAGTAGGTATTGATGAAGCTGGACGTGGAGCTTTGGCAGGTCCTATGATGATGGCAGCTTGCAAGCTTAATAAAAAAATAGACGGACTTTGCGACTCTAAAAAACTTAGTGAAAAAAAACGCGAAAAACTTTATGAAATAATCATACAAAATTCAAACTATCTCATTCTAGCTTTTTCATCTGAACAAATTGATAATCTAGGACTTAGCGCTTGTTTAAAAACAGGTTTAACACTTATAAAAAGACATTTTAAAACATATTCTCATTTTTTGTATGATGGCAATACGAATTTTGGAATTAACAATATCAAAACTCTAGTTAAAGCGGATGCTAAAATTTTACAAGTAAGTGCAGCTAGCATACTTGCCAAAGTAAGCAAAGATAGAGTTATGAATTTTTTGGCTAAAGAATTCCCCTATTATGAATTTGAAAAAAATAAAGCCTATGGTACCAAAATTCATAGAGAATTAATAGCCAAATTTGGAATTTGTAAATTACATAGAAAAAGTTTTAAACTAAAATGATAAATTCATTTTAGTTTATTATCCTTGTGTGATTTTCAAAAAAGCTGCCAAATCTGGATCTTTTTCATGCTTACAAATTTCAAGCATTTTTAACATTTTTTCATAATCCCTTGGCATAATTTTAAAAAAATCTTTCTTATCAAATTTATCTAATATATCTTTAGCTTTTTTAGAATCAGTATAAAAAATATGCTTTTCTATCATATTTTTTAATTCTTTTTCATCTTTAGTGCTCAAATCTTTAATATCTACAAACTCAGTATTAACATGAACTTCATTGTGTCTTCCTAATATATAAGCAACACCTCCACTCATACCAGCTGCAAAATTAGCACCTATATCACCAAGCACAACCACAAGCCCACCTGTCATATATTCACATCCATGAATTCCCATTCCTAAAACCACAGCTTTAGCACCTGAATTTCTTACACAAAATCTCTCTCCAGCTATACCATCAAGATATACTTCACCTTCGGTTGCACCATACAAACAAGCATTTCCTGCAATAATATTTTCTTCAGGTGAAAAAGTTGCTTCATCTGAAATTTTAGCGATGATTTTTCCTCCACTTAAACCTTTTCCTAAATAATCATTGCTATCCCCGATAATCTCAAGCTTGATCCCTTTTATCAAAAAAGCTCCAAAACTATTTCCAGCATTTCCTATAGCTTTAATATGAATATTATCTTCCATTAAAGCGTCTTTTCCATAAATTTTTAAAATTTCACTTGAAAGCATAGTAGCAAAAGTTCTACTTTGATTGCCTACTTCTAAAGAAAGTTTAATCGGTTTTTTTATAGCATTTTTGCAAAGTGGGAGTAAAATTCTATAATCAATCGTTTTTTCAAGTTTATTATCTTTATAATCTTTAAAATGCACCGCGGTTTTATTGTAAGTGGATAAAGATTTTAAAATTTTATCTAAATTAATTTTTCCTGCTTTAGCTTGAACATTTTTTTGATAAAGTTTATCTACGCGACCTATCATATCATCTAAGCGTTCAAAACCTAATTTAGCCATATATTCTCTCAATTCTTCAGCTATAAAATACATAAAATTAACAACTTCATCCACTTTTCCTTTAAAATTCTTTCTAAGATTGATATCTTGAGTGGCGATTCCAACTGGACAAGTATTAAGATGACAAACCTTATTCATACTACAACCCATTACTATCATAACTGCAGTAGCAAAACCAAATTCTTCAGCTCCTAAAAGTGCTGCTATAGCTAAATCTCTTCCTGTCATAAGTTTGCCATCAACTGCTAATTTTATTCTATCTCTCAGTTTATTTAAAATAAGAGTTTGATGCGCTTCAGTAAGGCCTAATTCCCAAGGAATTCCGGCATGCAAAATAGAAGTTCTAGCACTTGCTCCTGTTCCTCCATCATAACCTGAAATTAAGATAGAATTTGCTCCTGATTTTGCAACACCAGCAGCAACAGTTCCTATACCGTTTGCACTAACAAGCTTTACTGAAATTTTGGCATCTTTATTTGCATTTTTTAAATCATAAATAAGCTGAGCCAAATCTTCAATAGAATAAATATCATGATGTGGCGGCGGAGAAATAAGCGTCACAGCTGGAGTAGAATGTCTAGCCTTGGCAATCCAAGGATAAACTTTAAAGCCTAATAATTGACCTCCTTCTCCTGGTTTTGCACCTTGGGCAACTTTAATCTGAATTTCTTTTGCATGAATTAAGTAATTTAAATCTACTCCAAAACGCCCACTTGCAACTTGTTTTATAGCAGAATTTTTATTGCTTTCATAGCGTTGTTCATCTTCACCTCCCTCACCTGAGTTTGATTTTGCACCTATTTTATTCATTGCCATAGCCAAACACTCATGAGCTTCTTTAGAAATTGATCCATAGCTTATAGCACCTGTTCTAAAACGTTTTACTATGCTTTCTATGCTTTCTACTTTATCAATACTAATAGCTTCATTAAAATCAAATTCCATTAAAGAACGTAATGTAATTTGTTTTTCATCGACCAAAGAAGAATATTTTTTAAAAATTTTATAATCATTGTTTTGACACGCTTTTTGAAGATTGAAAACAATCATAGGGTCGATTAAATGTTCTTCTTTAAAATCTTTGTCATTAAAAACATTTTTATAAAAATAAAGAAACTCTTTTTCAAAATCATGTAAGCTAATACCCTCTATACGAGAAACAGTAGAACCAAAATATTTATCAATCATTTTAGAATTTAATCCCAAGCATTCAAAAAGTGCTGATCCATTATAACTTTGCAAAGTAGAAACGCCCATTTTAGAAGCAATTTTTACTATACCATTTGAGCTTGCATGGATGAAATTTTCAACCGCTTTTTCATAACTTAAATCAAGTTCTTTATCTTGAATAAGTTTATAAATACTTTCATAAACCAAATAAGGATTAATCACTGTAGCACCATAGCCCAAAAGACAAGCAAAATGATGAATTTCTCTTGGCTCTGCACTTTCTATAATAATACTTGTATGTGTTCTTAAATTTTTTCTAACTAAATAATTATGCACTCCAGAAACTGCAAGCAAAGCAGGGATGTAAGCATTATTTTCATCAGCTCCTTTATCACTTAAAATAACAATAGAAGTCCCTTTTTTTATCTCTTTTTCTATTTCTATAAAAAGATTATCTAAAGCTTTTTCTAAATTCATTTTAGAATAATCATAAAGTATAGAAAATTCTTTTACTTTAAAATTTTTCAGAGATCTAATCTCAAATAATTCTTCATTACTGATAATTGGTAAAGAAATTTTTACACGTTTAGCATTTTTTTCATCGGGTTTTAATAAATTTCCCTCACAACCTAAATAAATTCTTGTTGAAGTTACAATTTCTTCTCGTATAGAATCAAGCGGAGGATTAGTCACTTGTGCACAAAGCTGCTTAAAATAATTATACAAAGGCTGGTAATTTTTAGATAAAATAGCTAAAGGCGTATCAACTCCAGTAGAAATGATTGCTTCTTTACCATTTTGTGCCATAGTTTTTATGCTAAGCTCGACTTCATCCCAACCAAAAATTTTTTGAAGTTTAAAAATTTCATCTTGTTTTAAAAATTTGTGTTTATAAACTCCACTATTTTGTTTTTCAAGATCGATCAAATTTGTAAGCCATTTTTGATAAGGCTTAGCATTAGCATAATGCTCTTTAATTTCATTATCAGTTACCACCCTTCCCCTTGCCGTATCAACAAGTAAAAGCTTTCCTGGCTCCAAGCGTTTTTTAGCTTTAATATTTTTTTCATCTATTTTTAAAGCCCCTGTTTCGCTAGAAAGTATTAGCATATCATCTTTTGTAAGATAATATCTTGAAGGACGAAAACCATTTCTATCTAAACTTGCCCCCATAATCACACCATCTGTAAAAACTATGGCTGCAGGACCATCCCAAGGTTCCATCAATAAAGAATGATATTCATAAAATGCACGCTTATGAATTTGCATATTTTCATTTTTATGCCAAGGTTCAGGTACCATCATCATAAAAGCTTCTTCTAAAGTTCTACCATTTAAAGCTAAAAATTCTAAAGTATTATCAAACATGGCAGAATCACTACTTTCTTTAGCAATAATTGGAAAGATTTCATCCAAATTTTCAAAATAATCGCTTTGCATCAAATCTTGTCTTGATCTAATACCATCAACATTACCTCGTATAGTATTAATCTCACCATTATGCACCATATAACGATTTGGATGTGCTCTTTCCCAGCTTGGAAAAGTATTAGTAGAAAAGCGAGAATGTACCAACGCTATGGCTGATTTCATATTGACATCTTTAAAATCAAGATAAAAATCACTCAATTGCGTTGAAAGCAACATCCCTTTATAAACAATAGTTCTAGAAGAAAAACTAGAAAAATAAAATTTAGGCACATTTATGGCCCTTTTTTCTATAAGACGACGGCAAGCATAAAGCACTCTTTCAAATTCAATTCCTGCATTAACCTCATCAGGCTTTTTCACAAAAGCTTGTAAAAAATAAGGCATAGCTCTTAAAGCACTCTTTCCTATATCGCTAGGATTAAAAGGAACTTCTCTAAATCCTAAAAATTCAAGATTTTTGTCTTTTAAACCTTGTAAAAATATGGCTTTAGCTTCTTCTTTAGCCTCTAAATTAGGAGATAAAAACATTTGTGCAACAGCGTAATTGCCTTTTTTAGGAAGTTCAAAGCCTAATTCTTGAGTTTTAAAAAAATCGTGTGGAATTTGGATTAAAATTCCAGCTCCATCTCCTGAATTTTCTTCAGCTCCAAAACCTCCTCTATGCTCAAGATTCATTAAAATTTCTAAAGCATTACAAATAACTTTATAAGAAGCAATACCACGTATATTAGCAACAGCAGCAATCCCGCAAGCATCATGCTCATTTTTAGAATCATAAAGTCCTACGCTTTGATTTTTTTCTAAAATATCCTCTAAATTCATCTTCACTCCTTATAAATTAATTTCACTATTTATAAGGATTATAGCATAAATAAGAATATAAACTAGATGCTATAAAAACATAGCAATAATACTTCCTAAAATCAGTAAAGGACCATTGTAAAAAATAAAAGTTGGTATGCAGGTATCTTTAATATGATCGTGTTGTCTATCGGCATTTAAACCTACAGTTGTTCCCATTGTAGTTTCACTAGCAGGGCTCCCAGCATCTCCTAAAGCTCCAGCTACTCCTAAAATAAAAATCGTCAAAGGAATGCTAAAACCAAGCTCTATACAAATAGGGCAAAAAAGCGTAGCAATGATAGGTATAGTACCAAAAGAAGTTCCTATGCCCATAGTTACAATAAGTCCAATTAAAAGCATTAAAAAAATAGCTAAAAATTTACTTTGCTTTATCCATGGAATCACAAAATTAACAAGTTCTTGCACTGCTCCACCATGTCTTAAAACTTCTCCATAACCTGCTGCTACAAGAATAACAAAGGCGATAAATCCCATAGTCTTAAGCCCATCATCAAAAATCTCATTAACATTGCTATATTTAATTCCACCTAAAATAACCATTAAAATAAAGCCTAAAAGTCCTGATAAAGGTAAATTCATAGTAACAATTTGCAATACTAAAGTTAAAATCAATCCAGCTAAAACACCCCATTCTTTACGTGTCATTGTTAAATTTTCTAAGTCGATTTTAGCTAGTTCAATTTCTTTGTATTCTTTTGGTTTACGATAAAAAACAAAAATTGCTAAAAAAAGTCCAGCGATCATACAAATAGCTGCAAAATACATAGTATGGGTGACATCATTTAAAGTCACATTAATACCATTTTTTTCAAGATTATCTCTTAAAAGATCTTGAAAAGTCAAACCAAATCCAACAGGCAAAACCATATAAGGAGTTGTAAGACCAAAAGTTAAAGCACAAGCAACCGCTCTACGATCTATCTTTAAGCGATTAAACAAACTTAAAAGTGGCGGTATCAGCAAAGGGATAAAAGCCACATGAATAGGAACTAAATTCTGAGAAAAACAAGAAATTAAAGCAATAGATAAAATCAATAAATATTTTTTATGAGAAATAAAATGACTTACTATTTTAATCAAATATGCTGTTAATTGAGTGCGAGAAATCGCCGCAGCAATTGCACCTAAAATAACATAGCTTAAAGCCGTTTTTAAATTTCCTTGCATACCATCAATTAGAACGTTCATGCTTTCTGTTAATGGCATATGATCTAGCATTCCTGCTACAAGTGCTGAAATTAAAAGGCTTAAAAGTACATTAAAACGAAACAAACAAAGTAAGCTCATCAACAAAACACTTACTATAACTGGATTTATAAGTAAAGTCAATTTTTCTCCTTAAATAATAAAAATTTTGATTATATAAAAATCATCGAAATGTTATTTTATTATAAAATACTTAGTTTTGTATCATTATTTTAAAATAATAATTTTTTTTAATGAAAAACATTAATATTATAAATTATTTAGATTATTTAAATTATACTAAAATTATCGTATTTAAAAAATTAAAGGAAATTACAATGAAAAAAACTGATCACAATGAAGAAAATAGAAGAGATTTTCTAAAAAATTTAGGAGTTAGTTTGCTTGGAATAAGCGTGTTATCTAGTTTTTCTTTCAAAAATTTTTTAGGCAGCAAAGCTTTAGCGAAAGAATTATCAAATTTTAAACTAGAAGGAAAAAAAGATTTGATCTATCATGGTGATAGACCAATGACTGCAGAAACAGAAATTTATGCTTTAGATAGTGATTTTACAAAACCTGAAAATTTCTTTGTTAGAAATAATGGTGTTCCACCTACTCTAGAAACTATCAAAGCAAGATTAAAAAAAGGTTGGACTTTAGAAATTGGTGGCGAAAGTGTTGTAAATTCTAAAACTTATACTTTGGATGAATTGAAAAAGAAATTTAAAACTTATACTTATGCTTTAACCGTTGAATGTGGTGGAAATGGAAGAGCAGAAGTTTTACCTAGCACTAAAGGAACTCAATGGGGTTATGGTGCTGTAGCTTGTGGTAGATGGACTGGAGTAAGATTAAAAGATATTTTAGAAGATTGTGGTCTTAAAAAAGATGCTGTTTATATTGGATATTATGGAATAGACACTAAATTAAATGGTGAAGAAAGTGCTCCTATTAGCCGTGGTGTTCCTATTTCTAAAGCTTTACAAGATGAAACATTAGTAGCTTGGGCTTATGAAGGAAAAGACATCCCACTATATAATGGCTATCCTTTACGTTTAGTTTGTGGGGGTTATCCTGCAAGTACAAGTGGAAAATGGTTAAGCAAAATCGTTGTAAGAAATAAAGTTCATGATGGTGAAAAAATGGAAGGATCTTATAGAGTTCCTGTAAATCCTGTTAAACCAGGTGATTTTAACTATAAAGGCGAAACAAAAATCATAGAATCAATGCCGGTAAGATCTGTAATCACCAATATAAAAAATGGCACTCAAGTAAAAGTTAATAAAAAATTTGAAGTTAGAGGAAAAGCTTGGGCGGGAGAATTGTTTGTAAAAGATGTTTTTGTAAGTTGTGATTATGGTGTAACTTGGACTAAAGCTAAAGTAGAAAAACCACTTAATCGTTTAGCGTGGCAAAAATGGAGTGCTGAAGTTTCTATTCCGACAAAAGGATATTATGAAATTTGGGCTAGAGCGGTTGATAGTGAAAACAAAAGCCAACCTATGGTTTTAGCACAATGGAATCCAGGCGGTTATTTAAACAATGCTTGCCATAGAGTGAATGTATACGGAGTTTGATTATGTTTAAAAAAATTTTATTTTTACTTGCTTTAAGCTTGAGTTTTTCTTTTGCTCAAGATTATAAAGTAAATCCAGAAACAGGTTTAATCATCGATCCTGTTTCACCTTTAGTAGAGGCTAATTGTCTTGCTTGTCATAATTCAGGACTTATTACAAATATGCACGCTAACAAACAAGCTTGGTTAGCTGCTATTAGATGGATGCAAGCAGAAGAAGGCTTGTGGGAAATTCCAGCTGAAGATGAAGAAAAGATTTTAAATTATCTTGAAAAATACTACGGAGAACAATACAACACTAGAAGAAGAGTTCCTCTAGCTGTTATTTTAGAAAATAAATAATTTTAATTTTATCAAAAAAAGTGAATTTCTTTTTTTGATAAAACTCTTAAATAATTTTTTTATCTTTTAGATATTTTTGCATTTTTTCATCATTATAAATTTCATCATAAAATTTATATCCTATTCTTTCAATATCTGATATATTGATATCCTTATTTAAATTTTGTATAAATTCGTTAAAATCTTTATTTTTATTTACTAATAAATCTAAAGTAATAAGATCTAAATTCGATTTTTCTCTAGCTTTAATAATCACTTTAGAATCATTAATATCTCTAACATCAAGCTTAATAAAACCTATTCCAAAAGCATTATTTAATCTCCAAAGCTCATTCATAATCTCATCATCAAATTCCAAAGCAACCAAATAACCTTCATTTGCCCAACTAGAATTACTCACAGCTTGAAAATAACTTTGTCTTAAATTTGAAAAATCAAGTTTTATTTTAAGCTCAAAACTATAAATTTTATAAGAAATTTGATTTAAATTCTTGCAAAGTTTAAAAGTTTCATTTTCATAATCTTTAAAAGGAAAATGCACACCTACTATATCAGGATGAATCCATTCATTTTCACCACTTTTTCCTTTATGAGATTTTTCATGAAAAATAGTTTTAGAATAAAGATTAAAATCAGGACTTTCAAATAAAAACTTAACTACTAAAGGATGTAAATCCCTTTCTCTAAATTTACTTTCTTCTTTTTGAATTTCTATATTTTTTGATTTTACTAGATTGAGTTCATTTTCTCTTTCTTTTAACCAAAATTTCGTTGGATTTTTAGAAACAACTAAAATTGAAGAATTTTTACTGTTTAAATTAACATAAATTTTAGCAGTTAAACTTGCAATAGGAGTTTTAGTTAAAGTTCCATTTTGATAACTTTGGAGTTTTTTATCAAAATTTTTATCTAAAGCATATTGCCAAATTTCATTTGCACTTAAAGGAAATTCAGTTTCTTTTAAAACATCTATGATCAAATCTAAAAAACTATATTTTTTCATAAAATTATCTTTAAATCAGTTTCTAAATAAAGAAGAAAAATCTTCTTTATTTGATTACACATCCAAATGCTTCACATCTTTAGCGTGTGCTTGGATATAATCACGTCTTGGCTCTACCTCATCGCCCATGAAAAGATTAAAAGTATCATTAGCACTTTGTGCATCTTCTATAGTAATTTTAAGAAGTCTTCTTATGCTTGGATCCATAGTCGTTTCCCAAAGTTGTTCAGGATTCATCTCACCTAAACCTTTATAACGTTGGATATAAGCTCCTTTTTTAGCATTTCTTTCAACTTCATCTAAAATTTCTAAGATATCTTTTTCAAAAGTTAAATCGCGTTCTTTGATTTTACTAAAGATATAATTTGCTTCTTCATAAAGTGGATGCGCAAATAAATCATCATTGATGATTAGCTCTTCTAAGCCATTTTCAGTTTGTATATACATACGAATTTCATTTTCATTGATATAATGATTTAAGATATTATGCCCTTGCTTGTCTAAAAATTCTTTGATGATTTTAAAAAGTTCTTCATTATTTTCTTTGATAAAATCAGGATTTTCTATAAGATAACGAATCACAGAAATCACATTAAAACGTTTTTTTAGATCATTTAAAACCGATCTATAAGCAGCAACGATTTTTAAAAAGTCTTTAAGATCATTTAATCCTATACCTTCATAATTAGAACTTTCAATTCCTGTTTCGATCAAATAATCATTTAAAGCTTTTTCATCTTTAAGATAAATTTCTTTTTTTTGCCCTTTTTTATAACGATAAAGTGGCGGTTGTGCAAGATAAATATGTCCATTAGCTACAAGTTCGTTCATAAAACGGAAAAAGAAGGTTAAAAGCAAGGTTTGTATATGCGATCCATCCACATCCGCATCCGTCATAATGATGATTTTATGATATCTTAATTTTGAAATGTCAAAATCATCACCTATACCACAACCAAAAGCAGTAATCATATTTTGAATTTGTTCTGATTTTAAAATTTTATCCAGTCTTGCTTTTTCAACATTAAGAATTTTACCACGCAAAGGCAAGATCGCTTGAAAAGATCTTTCACGTCCTTGTTTTGCAGAACCACCCGCAGAATCACCCTCAACAAGATAAATTTCACTTTCACTTGGATCTTTACTTTGACAATCAGCTAATTTTCCTGGCAAAGTTCCAACGCTTAGACTTTCTTTTTTACGGGTTAATTCTCTAGCTTTTTTAGCTGCTTCTCTACCGCGTGCAGCCATTAAAGCTTTATTCATAATAGCTTTTGCTTCGATAGGATTTTCTTCAAAATATTTAGTCAAATATTCAAAACTAGCTTTTGAAACGATAGGACGCACATAAGAAGATCCTAATTTGCCTTTAGTTTGTCCTTCAAATTGTGGTTCAGGTACTTTTACACTTACAACAGCGATTAAACCTTCTCTTACATCTTCACCTGTTATTTTATTGTCTTTTTCTCTAGCACTAGCATTAGCTTCGATATAATTACTAATTACACGAGTTAAACCCATTCTAAAACCAGCTTCATGAGTTCCACCATCTGGAGTTTTGATATTATTTACAAAAGAAAGTAAATTTTCACTATAAGTATCATTATAAAGCAAAGCTACTTCGACATTGACATCTTCTTCATCTACGCTAAAAAAAATTGGTTTTGTTAGAGCTTCTTTTTTATTCATATCGCTTACAAATTGTGAAATTCCGCCTTCAAAATGAAAACTTTCACTTTTTCCTACACGATTATCTTTAAAATTAATAGTGATTTTTGGATTTAAATACGCAAGTTCTCTAAATCTTTTAGCCAAAATTTCATAATCAAATTCAGTCACTTCAAAAATAGTATTATCAGGCCAAAATTCAATTGTAGTTCCTGTTTTTTTACTTTTTCCTATCACACCAAATTCACTTGTAACTTTACCTTCTGAAAATTCTTGACGATAAATTTCTCCATTTCTTTCAACTGTAGCTACAAGTTTTTTAGAAAGAGCATTTACAACAGAAACTCCAACTCCATGTAAACCGCCTGAAACTTTATAAGTATCTTTATCGAATTTACCTCCTGCATGAAGAACGGTTAAGACAACAGTTAAAGTAGGCATATTTTCAGTCGGATGCATATCTACAGGAATACCACGTCCATTATCACTTACGATACAACTTCCTTCAGTAGTAATTTCTACATCAATAGTATCACAATGTCCAGCCATGGCTTCATCGATAGAATTGTCTACTACTTCATAAATCATATGATGAAGTCCACCTATATTGGTATCACCTATATACATTCCTGGACGTTTTCTAACAGCTTCTAAGCCTTTTAAAACTTTAATATTACTTCCACCGTAATTTTCTTGCATAATTTTCCTTTTTATCTAAGCTTTTAAAAAATTTCTTACAAAATCATAGGCATAATGATCATAGATAAACCTTGAGATTTAACTACGAAAGCTAGATTAGATTCATTAACATTTAAGCTGAATTTTTCTTCTTCTATAGACATTAAAAAATCTAATAAATATTTTATTTTTATAGTTAAAGTAAATTCTTCACTTACACCTGTTTGCATTTCAAGTTCAGTTTTTGCTTCCATGTTATCTAAGCTTATACCTTCAAAGATAATCTTATCTTTATTAAAATGAAGTTTCATTTTTTCAGTTACAACGCTAATTTTTTTAAGACTGTCAATAAAATCTTCGGTTGAAAATTCAAGATTTTGTTTAAATTCCTTTGGTATAACTTTTTCATAATCTGGAAATTTATCATTAATCAATTTAGTAAAAAATTCAAAATTATCGTTTTTAGCAATAAGCATATTTTGATCATAGTAAATTTCTATTTTTTCATAAAAAAGTTTTTGCATTTCCATAATAGCTTTTTTAGGAATACTTATAGAAAATTCTTGAGAATTATTTTTATCAAGAGTATAAACAGCAAGGCGTCTAGTATCAGTTCCAACAAAATTAATTTTATCTGTTTTAATATCTAAAAAAGCACCATTTAAAGAATATTTTGGATTATTAGTATCAATACTTGGTAAGATTTTTTTAAGAGAACGACTTAAATCACTTGAATCAATATCAAATTGATTTTTCCCTTCTGTTTTTGGGAAATCTGGAAAATCTTCATAATTAAACATAGGCAATTTATATTTTGTTCTTTTTTGTCTTATAAATAAAAAATTATCGATGGTTTCTAAGACAACTTCTTCATTATTTAAACTTTTAATAACATCAGCTATATTTTTTGCATTTGCAGTTGCAAAACCACTGCTTTCAACGCGAATTTTTCTTATTTTATAGTTAATTCCTATTTCAAAATCACTTGCTTTGATGATAAGTTTATCTTCTTCAGCTTGAAAAAGTAAGTGTGAAGTAATCGTGCTAGAATCTTTTTTTTCAACGTAGGCATTACATAAAAGTATAGCGGATTCAAGTATATTTTTATTAATACTAAGTTTCATTTTTTCTCCTTGCTTATATTTAATTTTAAAATTCGTCGTAATAATAGGGTTGTTGAAATTGTGAAATTTTTCAGCAAAAAATCATTAAATTTGTATTTTATCATACTTTGCTTAATTCTATTTTTTTCACATAGCCTTTCTATTTTTTCACCTTTTTTCACTTAAATTTGACTTTTTACTAAAATTTTATTTTTTAATTCTTCTATTTTGATTTTTGTTTCGCTATTTTTTTCCATTAATTCTTTGATTTTTTTCACATTATGTGAAATAGCTGTATGATCTTTCATTACGAAAAAATTAGCCAATTGCGAAAAAGTAAGACTAGTAAGTTCTCTTGCTAAGTAAATTGCAACGCGTCTAGCAGTTACTACATTTTGTTTTTTATTGTTTGATTTCACATCACTTGGTTTGATGTTAAATTCTTTACAAACTAAAGCTAAAATATCTTCTATACTGATATTTTCTTTTTTTTCTTTGATGTGATCTTTCATAACACTTTTTGCAAGTTCAAGTGTAATTTCTTGTCCGACTATATTTGCATAAGCGTTTAAACTGATGATAATTCCTTCAATTTCTCTTATATTATCCCCTAAAGAAGTTGCGATGTAATTTATGATGTCATTAGAAAGATTGATATCATTAAATTCGCATTTTTTTCTTATAATAGCGATTTTAGTATCAAGTTGTGGTGGAGTGATATCAGCGATAATCCCATGTGCAAAACGACTCTTTAAACGTTCGGTGATGCCTTTTAACATATTAGGTGGATTATCTGAAGTCATTATGATTTGACCATTATTATTTTTGATTTCATTAAATATGAAGAAAAATTCTTCTTGAATTTTATCTGTTTTTCCTAAAAACTGCACATCATCTATGAGCAAAACATCACAATTTCTATATTTATCATGAAATTTATCTAAAGAGCCATTTTTTAAATTTGAGGTAAATTCATTGACAAAATTTTCACTTGTTGCATAAATAACTTTTTTACCCATTTCTAAACTAGCATTACCTACAGCTTGAAGCAAATGGGTTTTACCAAGTCCTGTAGGTCCATAGATAAATATAGGATTATAAAGCTTACCAAGTTTATCTTTATGTGCGATTGCCTTACAAGCTCCATAAGCGTATTTATTAGAGTCTCCAACGACAAAACTTTCAAAAGTAAAAGAAGGATTTAAAATCGTGCTTTGTGCTTTGATATTTGCGATATCGATTTTAGTTGTATTTTTACTATGTTTTTGATTTTGTGCTTGTATGTTGATATTAGCTTTAATTCCACTTTGTACTTCATAAAAATGTGAAATTTGGCGGGCGTATTTTGTTTGTATGAATTTAGCGATAAGTTCATTTGGAGCATTGAAAACTAAAAAATCAGCTTTGCTTAGCTTTTCATTGAATTTTAACATAGATATATAATTTTCATATTCGTTTTGATTTAATTCTTTTTTTAAAGCTAGGAGTATTTCGCTTGGGTTCATAATCTCTCTTTGAATTTTTTAATTGTATAAATTTTATCTTAAATTTTATAAAAAAAGGTTAAAATCTTTATTTTATCTTTATTAAGGCTAGTTATGAAAATTTTAGGGATTGATCCAGGTTCAAGAAATTGTGGTTATGCTATTATAGAAGCAGATAAAAATAAAAATGTATTGATAGAAGCAGGACTCATTAAAATGAAGCCTAGCACTTTACAATATCAAATCACAGAGCTTTGCGAAGGTTTAGATCTGATCTTTAAAACACATCAATTTGATGAGGTAGCTATAGAGGATATTTTTTTCGCTTACAATCCAAAAACCGTTTTAAAACTCGCGCAATTTCGCGGGGCTTTGAGTTTAAAAATTTTACAAATTCATGGAGATTTTGCAGAATACACCCCTTTACAAGTTAAAAAAGCCGTCACAGGTAAGGCAAAAGCCACAAAAGAACAAGTTGCCTTTATGGTAAAAAGACTTTTAGGACTAAGTAAAGAAATCAAGCCTTTAGATATCACAGATGCTATAGCAGTAGCCTTAACTCATGCTGCAAATTTAAGAATAAGAGTTTAAGGCTATATTTTTAAAATTTCAAAAAATTTCTTATATTTATCTCAAAAATTTCAAAAGTTGGAACAGAACTTGCTTATAAAATTGCATAAACGCGAATGCGTTAAAAGCAATATTTTATAAAGGATTCAATCATGATGAGATCACTTTGGTCCGGAGTGAGCGGACTTCAAGCACATCAAACAGCAATGGATGTTGAAGGTAATAACATCTCTAACGTTAATACAACAGGTTTTAAGTATTCTCGTGCTGATTTTGGAACCATGTTTAGCCAAACTGTTAAGATTGCTACAGCGCCAACTGATGGTAGAGGCGGACAAAATCCACTTCAAATTGGTTTAGGTGTTTCTGTAAGTTCTACGACAAGAATTCATTCTCAAGGATCGATTCAAACTACCGATAAAAATACCGACGTTGCGATCAATGGTGATGGATTTTTTATGGTGAGTGATGATGGAGGTTTGACAAATTACCTTACAAGAAGTGGGGATTTCAAACTTGATGCTTATGGAAATTTTGTCAATAACGCAGGTTATGTTGTCCAAGGTTGGAATATCAACTGGGATACTCAAAGCATTGATTCATCAAGATCCCCTCAAAACATCTTCATCGATCCAGGCATGCATATCCCCGCCGCAAAATCAACCGAAGTAGCCATTAAAGCAAACCTAAACAGCGGTCTAAACATAGGCACAGCTAGCAGACCCTTATATTCTTTAGATTCTATCCATGGTTACAATAAAAAAACTGGTGAAACCAAAGACGAAAACGACACAGGCACTACTCAATTTTACACCACTTCTAAAAATGCCATCGATGTAACCGAAAAAGGGGTTGATTGCGCTTCTTTATTTAACGCTAGCGGTCAAGGACTAAATTTACGAGAAGGCCAAGGCATTTGGGTATCTTATGCTGATGCGAAATACCAAACCAATAAATTAGGTGTAAGCGCCTTTGATGCAAACAATCATACTAATCAAACAAATATTTTTTGGGGTGATGAAAACCAAAAAACTAAACTAAGTATAGTCTTAAATGGAGTTAAAATTGAAAATGAAGATATTAAAAGTATCGATGAGGCGGTAAATTATATTAATACCTTTACCGTAGCTAATGATAGCAGACCAGGCACAGGAGTAAAAGCCGTTAAAAATAAAGATGGTAGCGGTATAGAATTTGTTAATGACAATTCAAACGGCACCACCGATAATATGAAAAACATTAATTTAGTAGTAAATAAAGAAAATACAGCAGGTGAAGTTTGGACTTCAAATTGGCAACAAGGAGCAGATGGAAAAGAAGGTAGTTTTACACACACCATTGTAACACAAAATAATGCTTCTATTTGGACAGCTACGACAGGAACAGCATCAACACCTAATAATTTACAAGGTGGTTTTAATGCAGAAGTTATTACCGCCCATAAATATATCTACAGCTCTTCAGCCCAAGATCTTCCTCCTATGTATAATCCTGATGGAGGTGCAAATTATGTTCCAGGAACAAATGGACAAGCTCCTACTGATCCTGCCTCTAAAAATTATTATGAGGCAGTAATGAATGGATCCTTATTAAATACCAATGAAAGAACTTTCCATTCCACCGAAGATCTAAGAGAGCTCTTACAAAGAGATGCCAGATACGGGGTGGATTATGATGGCAGTGGTTCTTTTGCAGCAGCTGATGTCAATGAAGCTGTTAAAGTAGTAGTCAATGACTCAGGAGCCTTTTCTATCACCAATCCTAATGAAACTAGCACAAGTCCTACTCTTTCAAATACTCAAGGACCATTAAATTTCACTGCCCACAACATGAATTTTAACATCACCTCCTACACAGACAGCCAAGGTAAAGTAAGCACTAATGATGCCTTCACTAAAATCTTTAAAGGCCTTGATGGAGTTTTCCCTGCAGGAAACCAAGTCAAACAAAGCGAACTTTTAAAACTAAGCTCTTTCTCAGCCGGACTTGAAATTTATGATTCTTTAGGTTCTAAACACACCCTAGAAGTACAATTTGTAAAACAAAGCACCACTCAAGATGGAGGAAATGAATGGCAAATGATCATCCGTGTTCCTGAACCTGCTGAGATTAATACCACAGGTGAAGGCCCAAGCAATATCGTTGTAGGAACAGCAAGATTTAACAATGACGGATCTTTATCCTCATACAATCCTAGAACCCTAAATTTCTCACCAAATAACGGTGCAGCACCAAATCAACAAATCAAACTCAGCTTTGGTACAAGTGGTGCTAATGATGGTCTTGTAAGCTCAAATTCAGCTTCAGCACTCACAAGCCAAGCAACCGATGGTTATCCATCTGGAAATTTAAAACCAGATGCTATACGTGTAGATGATAAAGGAAATATCTTAGGTGAATTTACCAATGGTAAAACCTTTGCCGTTGCAAAAATGGCTATGGCTTCTGTAGCAAATAACTCAGGACTTGAAGAAATTGGCGGCAATCTTTTCAAAGTGACTGCTAACTCTGGTAACATAGTAGTAGGTGAAGCAGGAACAGGCGGTCGCGGCGATATGAAAACCTCGGCGCTTGAAATGTCAAATGTGGATTTGAGTCGTTCTTTGACAGAACTTATCATCATCCAAAGAGGTTATCAAGCAAATTCGAAAACTATTTCAACTAGTGATCAAATGCTTCAAACTTTGATCCAATTGAAACAATAAATTTTTGATCTTTTGATTCTTTATAAAATTTTTCCCACTTTTGTGGGAAACTAATCTTGCTTTACAAGTCTATTTTCTGGTAGATTTGTAATACTGGATTGGACTTGACTACCTTCAAAATTATTGCTAACTCGCTCTTTTTAGAGTGAGTTGCAAATAATTTTGAAAAAAATTATAAAAAGTATCGATTCATTTGGAATATCAACTGGGATACTCAAAGCATTGATTCATCAAGATCCCCTCAAAACATCTTCATCGATCCAGGCATGCATATCCCCGCCGCAAAATCAACCGAAGTAGCCATTAAAGCAAACCTAAACAGCGGTCTAAACATAGGCACAGCTAGCAGACCCTTATATTCTTTAGATTCTATCCATGGTTACAATAAAAAAACTGGTGAAACCAAAGACGAAAACGACACAGGCACTACTCAATTTTACACCACTTCTAAAAATGCCATCGATGTAACCGAAAAAGGGGTTGATTGCGCTTCTTTATTTAACGCTAGCGGTCAAGGACTAAATTTACGAGAAGGCCAAGGCATTTGGGTATCTTATGCTGATGCGAAATTTACTACTGAAAAAGGTACTGTTTTTGATGAAACTAATCATGCAACTCAAAATGATGTTATTTTTTGGGGAAATACGGATAATCCTGTAACTTTAGATATCACTTTAAACGGAGTTCATATCCAAAATTCAACTATTAAAAGCATTGATGAAGCAGTAGCTTATATTAACACTTTTACTGTTCCAAATGATAGCCGAGATGGCACAGGAGTAAAAGCTGTTAAAACAGCTGATGGTAGCGGTATAGAATTTGTTAATGACAATTCAAACGGCACCACCGATAATATGAAAAATATCAATTTAGTAGTAAATAAAGAAAATACAGCAGGTGAACATCAAAATCTTACTTGGAGTGAAGATAATAAAAAATTTACAGTCCAATTAACTCAAGCAGGTCAAGATAGTGATTGGTTTAATGATAACCTGATGGAGGGTCGAGTAAATAATCATGTAGAAATCATCACAGCTCATAAATATATCTATAGCTCTTCCCAGCAAAATTTATCTCCTATGTATAATCCTGATGGAGGAAAAGGATTTGAAGCAGGAACGGGTGGGAATGCTCCAACGGATCCTGCCTCTAAAAATTATTATGATGCTATACAAGGAGGCTTAAGAAATACTGATGCGAGAATCTTTCATTCCACCGAAGATCTAAGAGAGCTCTTACAAAGAGATGCCAGATACGGGGTAGATTATGATGGAGATGGTTTAAAAGGATATGATGCTGATGATATTAACCAAAGTGTAAAAGTAACTGTCAATGACTCAGGAGCTTTTTCCATCACTAATGCGAATGAAAAATCAACTATACTTGCTAATGCAGGTGCTGGAGCTCAAGCTGTTTCAATAGATGCTAAAAACATGAATTTTAACATCACCTCCTACACAGACAGCCAAGGTAAAGTAAGCACTAATGATGCCTTCACTAAAATCTTTAAAGGCCTTGATGGAGTTTTCCCTGCAGGAAACCAAGTCAAACAAAGCGAACTTTTAAAACTAAGCTCTTTCTCAGCCGGACTTGAAATTTATGATTCTTTAGGTTCTAAACACACCCTAGAAGTACAATTTGTAAAACAAAGCACCACTCAAGATGGAGGAAATGAATGGCAAATGATCATCCGTGTTCCTGAACCTGCTGAGATTAATACCACAGGTGAAGGCCCAAGCAATATCGTTGTAGGAACAGCAAGATTTAACAATGACGGATCTTTATCCTCATACAATCCTAGAACCCTAAATTTCTCACCAAATAACGGTGCAGCACCAAATCAACAAATCAAACTCAGCTTTGGTACAAGTGGTGCTAATGATGGTCTTGTAAGCTCAAATTCAGCTTCAGCACTCACAAGCCAAGCAACCGATGGTTATCCATCTGGAAATTTAAAACCAGATGCTATACGTGTAGATGATAAAGGAAATATCTTAGGTGAATTTACCAATGGTAAAACCTTTGCCGTTGCAAAAATGGCTATGGCTTCTGTAGCAAATAACTCAGGACTTGAAGAAATTGGCGGCAATCTTTTCAAAGTGACTGCTAACTCTGGTAACATAGTAGTAGGTGAAGCAGGAACAGGCGGTCGCGGCGATATGAAAACCTCTGGTTTCAAAGACAATATAATTTTTTTGTAAGATGGAAATTTGCTATAATTTGGATTTTAAATTATTGCAAAGGAAAATAAATGCGTTATGGTGAAAAAGAAATCAAAGAATTTAATGTAGACAATATGGAAATTTGGCCAAATGATGTTAAAAATGATTATATCATAAAGATTACTTTGCCAGAATTTATGTGCTGTTGTCCTAGGAGTGGTTATCCTGATTTTGCAACTATATATCTTGAGTATATGCCTGATAAATTTGTAGTAGAGCTTAAGGCTATAAAACTTTATATCAATACTTTTATGTATAGAAATGTTTCACATGAAGCAAGTATCAATGAAATTTACAACACCCTAAAAGATAAACTCAAACCAAAATGGATCAAAGTTATAGGAGATTTTAATCCTCGTGGAAATGTTCATACAGTTATAGAATGTCGTAGTGATATTGTAGTACCTAAGTGAGTAAAATATTCCCATTTTTGAATAAAAAATTAAAATTTATTTAAAATAAATTTGATATTAAATATTAAAATTATATAATTTAGAAATCTAATTATTTTTTTAGATTGATTAAAATTTTAAGGGAAAACATGAATAAAAAATTATTGAGTATAGTTGCTGGCACGTGCTTATTTGCTAATCTAGCTATGGCAGATGAAAGATCAGGATTTTTTATAGGTGTTGATGCTGCTTTAATGAATGCTAAAGTAAAAGCTGATCTTAAGCATAGTAATAAAAATAAAAACTCTACTTTTAATGGTAATATTTCACAAACAATTCCGGTTTTAGATCTTAAATTGGGATATCGTTTGAATGAATCTCATAGAATTTATTTTACTTATGCTGGCTCTGATGATTTTAATGATTTTATAAAAACTTCTGTGCTTTCTATAGAGGGTGATTTTTCTACGCAAAAATTTTTATTGGGTTATGATTTTACTCCAAAGCTTTTTACAAATACAAGGGCGGTTTTAGGTGTGTATTCTGGTTATGCAAAAACAGATGTTGATTTGAAAACTTCATTTTTAACTTTATCTCAAAATTATGATGGTTTTGTTTATGGGGCAAAATTGGGTGCTATCTATGAAATCACTCCGCATAATGAAATAGAATTGGGTGTTAAAGCAGAACAAATACACTATAATACTAAGAATTTTTACCAAAACCAAGTTGGATCAAATTTCTATGATCCTAAAGAAACAAATTATAGTGCTTATTTAGGATATGCTTACAAATTCTAAGCGAAAAAATGTCGCTTTTTTAGGTGCTGGTTCTATAGCAAACAAAGTTGCACCAATGCTAAAACAAGCTAGATTCCATCCTTATGCGGTGGGATCTTTAAATCATGCAAAAGAATTTGCTTTTAGACATGGTTTTGAAAAATTTTATACAAATTATGAAAAATTGCTTGAAGATAAAAATATAGATCTTGTTTATATCAATACTCCGCATTCTTTGCACTACGAACATATAAAAATTTGCCTTGAAAATTATAAAAATGTCCTTTGTGAAAAATCCTTTACTTTAAATTTCAAACAAGCCAAAGAGCTTATAGAATTAGCAAAGACTAAAAAATTACTTTTGGCTGAAGCTATTTGGACGCGTTATATGCCTTATATAAACATCATTAAAGATTTTTTAGCAAAGGATTTAATCGGCGAAATAGTTAGCATAGAAGCAAATTTAGCCTACAATGTCATGCATAAAAACCGCATAACAAGCTTAGAGCTTGGTGGAGGTGCTTTGCTTGATGTTGGAATTTATACTCTTAATTTTGCACTTAGTTTTTTAAAAGATGAAATTAAAAATATAATCGCAACTTGTAAAAAAATGCCTAGTGGCGTAGATGAAAGCAATGGAATTATTTTAGAATTTCAAAAGGGTGCTTTTGCTTTTTTAAATTCAAGCGTAGCTGCTATTAGCGATAGAAAAGGCGTTATCAATGGAACAAAGGGTTATATTTGCGTCGATAATATCAATAATCCTAAGTCTATAAAGGTTTATAACAAAGAAAGAAAGCTAATCAAGCATTCTCTTGTACCAAGTCAAATCAATGGCTTTGAATATGAATTTCAAGCCTGTTTTAAAGCTCTAGAGCAAAATAAAATAGAATGTGATGAAATGAATCATGAAGAAATCTTAAAAATGATGAATTTGATGGATAAAGTGCGTGAAAAAATGGGAGTAAAATTTATCGGTGAGTGATTTAATTGCCTCCACCGATAAAATATTTTTCAACATCGTCGAGTAATTTTTCACAAATTCTTGATTCTGTGTTTTTATCTACAACAAGATTGATTGCAGTTTTTGTATCTCTAAAGCTTCCAGCTGATTTTGAATTTTCGCGTGAAAGTTTTTGATTGTCCCTAGTATATTCTATAGTGATATTAAATTTAAGAGCAGCACTTGCTTCACCTAGATTGGTTTTTACTAAAACATTCATTTGAGAAGCTTTAGCTAAAGTCGCTTGAGTTTTATTGACTATTTCTTTAAAGCGTTGGCAAGAGCGGATTAAAGAAGAGATAAATTTATTATCAAGTCCTTCATAAGCAACTTTGAGTTTGTTTTTAATATCTTTCGTGCTTTCTTTTTCTGGTGCAACAAAAACCATATAAAAACCATTTTTTATTGGAACATTATCGCTTTTTGTATCACGTCCACTTGACATTACCTTAACATAAATTGCATTATCAAGATATACACGATCAACCATAGGACCGTAAATTTCATATTCTTTTCTACGAACAATAACTTCTCTTGCTAAGACATTGAGCTTGACATTAGCTTCATGGATAATTGGCTCCATTTCTTTTTTAATTTCAAGTAATTCTTTTAACATAAAAAATCCTTTTCTTGTTAAACGCGTTTAAGGTTGATTTTGAAAAATTTCTTTAAAATATCAAATCTTAGTTTTTATATTTTTAAAACTAATAATTATATCATAACTAATTTACTATATCGTTTTAATGAGAATTTATTTTAATCCATTTTGTATTAGAATGATCAAATTAAGGATTATTAAAAGTTTAAAAAATGGTGGCTCCGATTGGACTTGAACCAACGACCACTACCATGTCAAGGTAGTGCTCTACCAACTGAGCTACGGAACCATGGTGGAGCATAGCGGGTTCGAACCGCTGACCCCAACGCTGCCAGCGTTGTGCTCTCCCAGCTGAGCTAATGCCCCTTATTTTTAAGGAAATTGAATTCTAATAAAATATTACTTTTTTTTGCCTGAAAATTTTAAGTAAAAATTAAATTTTTTGTAATTTTATTGGAATATTTGCAAAATTTCTTTTTGATTGATTTTTAATTGGTCTGAATAATAAAAATATTTGGCTAAAACTAATATGCTAATATGAAATTCTTTTTTTCTATTTAAAAATTGATTGATAAAATTATGAGCATTATTGATAATTTCAATCGCTTGTTTTGGGTGTTGTATAAAATAATTTATTGTATCTAGTAAATTTTCATTATTAATTAAAACAAAATGTTCATTGGCTTTTAATTTTCCTTCCATAAACCAAGTTTCACAAGTCATTTTTGTAGATAATACTAAAGAATTTGAACTCATTGCCCATTTTAGATTTGTTGCAACATCGTTTCCTTCTAAAGAGATAATAAATTTATATTTGCTTTGTTCTTTTTTACTTAAAAAATTTTTCTTATAAAGGCTATCATGTTTTCCAGTATCTCCTATATCGCAAAAATTTGCATTAAAATAGCTTTCAAAAAATTTTTTTCTATGTTCTTGATATACTGCACCTCTATAGATGGCTATATCTTTTTTTTCTTTAAATTTTAAAGGATCTTTAATAAATACAAAATGTCTATTTTTATCAAGATTGAGTAAAATATTATTAGAACTTTCTTTTATAGGTCTTGATTTGCAAATTGTGGGATTTGAAAAGATATAATTGACATCTGAAAATTTTTTATTCCATAAAAAGCTATCTTTGAAATATTTACTAATTTCATAAGCATCATATGCATAAGATGTATTTTTAAAAGGCAATTTTCCTATTTTGTTTACTTTGTTATTTTCAATACTAAAATGACTTTTTATTTTATTGTAGTAATTGACTCTAGTAGCTATATGTTCTAATTCAAAATCTTTGTATTTTAAAATTTCATTAAAAATTTTATCTAAATTTTTTTGAAATATAAATCTTGGAACAAAAGCACTTGAAATTCCTTTTAAATTCATAAATAATCTAGATTTAAACATATTTTTTCTTAAAATATTTGTAATCGATGGCAGACAGGAAGGGATTCGAACCCTCGAAAGCTTGCACTTTACACGCGTTCCAGGCGTGCTCCTTCAACCGCTCGGACACCTGTCTAAAATCGTTATTATAACTAAAATTTTTTAGAATAAAGAAAAATTTTAGAAAAAAAAGCTATAATTTTGACTCAAAAACTTTTTGTCAGGGTAGCTCAGCTGGTTAGAGCGCTGGTCTCATAAGCCGGAGGTCGGGAGTTCAAGTCTCCCCCTTGACACCATTTCTCAATTTTATCTCGCTTTATTTAATAAATTTTAAATTATTATTTTATAAATATTAACTTATTAAAGATTTTTTATAATTTTGCTAATTTTTAAGTAATTTATGCTAAAAATAAGTTATGGAAAAAAATATTATTTTGGAGAATAATTCGTATTTAGAAAGATTCTTTTTATATCTAAAAATAGATAAAGAATCAGTTTATAAGACTATTTGTGAAAATACAAAAACCTTTATCAATCAAGCTCCACATAAAATAAAAAAAGTTAAAGGATGTAAATATCAAGATAAAACGATTTATGAGTATAAGTTAAAATTACCCAAACAAGCTTACCGTTTGGCGTATATTTTTGATGGAGATAAAATCAAGATTTTTTATATTTCTAAGACTTTAATCAAGGCTGATTTTGTAAAAGAAATATCAAAAGTAGTGTAATGATACAAAATAAAGATTTTATTCAAATTTGTTTTAAAAATTTGAAACAAATAAGTCCTTTAGATATTTTGATTTTCCAAACCTCTAAAAAAGATAGATCTATAAAAATTCAAAAAATATCAGATGAAAAATTCAATATTTATGAGGAAGGTTTCTTTCATAATGAATTTTTAGATTTGGACTTTAAAGAACTCAAAAAAATCCTAAAGCAACTTCAAAAAATAGAATTTCCAAGATCAAATCAGCTTTGGTTAAAAATAGTTAAAAATAAATGATTGATTTTATTTTTTGTTGCAGATTAAGGAGTATCAACTAATAAAGTTAAATAGCTTTGGAATTAATTTTTATTTGTTTTATCTTTAAAAATTACCCAAGCCATTCCAGAAAAACCAACAATCACTACTATTGATACAAAAATAATTTCAAAAATATCTAAACTTGTCACGATGTTTTTATCCTTTCTTTTAATTGTCCGCAAGCAGCCGAGATATCAAGACCTTTACTTTCTCTTATGGTGCAAGTTATACCTTTTTGACTAAGTAAATCTTGAAATTTGATAGCATTTTCTAATTTAGGACGTTGGTATAAACTTCCTTCATGAGGATTAAAAAGTATTAAATTTACTTTAGCTTTAATACCATTTAAAAGCTTAACAAGCTCTTTGGCGTGTTCTATTTTATCATTTATATTATCTATCAATAAATATTCAAACATTACTCTTTTTCTTTGATCTATAGGAAATTCTTTAACCGCTTCCATGATAGCAGCGATATTGTAAGCTTTATTGATCGGCATTAATTCTGTGCGAAGTTCATCATTTACTGCATGTAGAGATATAGCAAGAAGTACTCCTAAATTCATCTTGCCTAGTTCTTTTATTTGTTTAGCTAATCCGCTTGTGCTGATAGTTTGTCTGCGAGGGCTGATAGCTAAACCATCATTACAGGAGAGTATTTTAACTGCTTTAGCTACATTTTTAAGATTATCAAGAGGTTCTCCCATCCCCATATAAACTATATTGATTCTTCTTTCATAAGGAATTTGATTATCCTTTTTAATGTAAAGAATTTGTGCAACAATTTCTCCAGCGCTAAGATTTCTTTTAAGCCCTCCTTTTGCGGTTAAACAAAAACTACATCCGCTTTTACATCCTACTTGAGATGAAACACAGATTGTAAATTTTGCATGAGCTATTCTTTTTCCCTCTTCATTAAATTTCTCTTTTTTCATCGGTAGCAAAACGCTTTCTATGCGTAATCCATCTTTTAATTCAAAAAGATATTTAATACTTTCGTCTTTACTTTTTTCTTTAAAAACACATTTTACTGCATCAAAATAATATTCTTTATTTAATTCTTCTCTTAAATTTTTAGGTAAAGAGCTCATTTCTAAAAAACTATCAGCGTATTTTTGATAAATCCATTGATAAATTTGTTTCACGCGAAACATTGGTTGAATTTTATTTTCTAATTCTTCAGGAAGGAAATCTAAAATATTAATACTCTTTTGCAATATTCTTCCTTGATTAAATATATTTGTGTTCTTGTAAGTAATTTTCTAATTTTTCTTTAGCTTTTTTATGATTTTTTAGAAAATCTTCATGAGCATTTTCATTGCAAAAATTTGTCGCACACAAAATACATTTTGCTTGAATATTAAATTTTTTTGCGACGCTAAAGACAGAAAAAACTTCCATGTTTTCAAAATCCAATCCAAATCGAGCTAATTTTTTAGCTGCAGAAGTGTTTTGACAAATATAATTTGAAGAATTTATTTTATAAGATGTTTCTTGTGAAACATTTTTAACATCAGAATTAAAATGAATTTCATTAAGCGTTGGTGTATAAAAATTTTCGCTGATTTGAGAATATTCTATATTAAAAACATGAGAACTTTCATAAATTCCAAGAATTTCTCCTTTGTCGTAAATTCCACAACTTCCTATAAAAAGTAGGCTTTTAGGTTTTTCTTTTAAACAAAGTTCTGTTAAGTTAATGCTCGATTCTATGAGACCAATTCCAATACTTTTAGCAAAGGAAAAATTTTCATTACCGCCAGCACAAACAGTCATAAAGTTCTCCTAAATATATTTTTAGTATAATTTTAACTAAATAAGACTTAAAATTAAGAATTTTTGGCTAAAATAAAAATATTGAATTATGGTAAAAGCGAAAAAACATTACGGACAAAATTTTTTAAATAATAAAAGCATATTAGATAAAATCATCCAAGCCATACCCAATAGTGTAAAAAATATAGTAGAAATTGGGCCTGGCTTAGGTGATTTAACGCAAGAGCTTTTGAAAATTTCTAATGTAAAATCATATGAGATTGATTCAGATCTTATACCTATTTTACAAAACAAATTTCAAAAAGAGTTAGAGTGCGGAAGGCTTAATTTAATTCATAAGGATGCAAGTGAAGTTGCATGCCTAGATGAAAAAAAGTATTTTTTAGTTGCCAATTTGCCTTACTATATAGCAAGTCATTTGATTTTGAAAGTTTTAGAGGATGAAAATTGCTTCGGCTTAATAGTAATGGTACAAAAGGAAATGGCATTGAAATTTTGTGCCAAACAAGGCGAAAAAGATTTTTCTGCTTTGGGAGTTTTAAGCACTGTCATTTGTGATTGTGAAATACTTTTTGATGTTAGTCCTGAATATTTTTCTCCACCGCCTAAAGTGATGTCAGCGGTGATAAAAATGACTAAATTTAGGGAATACAAAGATTTTTGCCATATCGACACTTTTAAGAGATTTTTAAAAGAATGTTTCAAATCTCCAAGAAAGCAACTTATGGGAAATTTAAAAAACCATAAGATAGAATTGGAAAAGATTTTTAAAGAGTTGGAAATTAAATTAAATTCAAGACCACATGAAATCTGCGTTGATTCATACCTTAAAATTTACGAAAGAGTAAAGGAAGACTATGAACGAAAATAACAATGAAAATACTGAAAATTCTGTAAAAACAAAAAAAAATAGATTTTATAATAAATTTAAAAATCGCAAGAAAAAAACAACAGATTCTGAAAATTCTAATGAAGCGCAAGAGCAGGCAAAATTTAAAAATTCAAATGAAAAGATTAATGCCAATGAAGAATTTAAAGAAAAAAGAAAAAAGAAAAATCGCAACCTACCTTCTAAGCTTAGCGGAAATGAAGATTGGCAAATAGCTCTTGCAGAATGTATAGAGGCAAATCGTGTTTCACATGAAAATCGTTTACATCCATTAAAATATAATAATTCTAGCGAACACAAAATTCGCGTTATTCCTCTTGGGGGGCTTGGCGAAATTGGTGGAAATATTACCGTTTTTGAAACCAATAATGAAGCAATTATTGTAGATATTGGTATGAGTTTTCCAGATGGAACAATGCACGGGGTAGATATAATCATACCTGATTTTAGCTATATTAGAAAAATTAAGGATAAAATAAAAGGTATTATTATCACTCATGCACATGAAGATCATATAGGAGCTGTGCCATATTTTTTCAAAGAATTCCAATTTCCTATTTATGCTACGCCTTTAGCTCTTGGAATGATTTCAAATAAATTTGAAGAACATAATCTTAAGGCTGAAAGAAAATGGTTTAGACCAGTTGAGAAAAGAAAGGTCTATGAAATAGGCGAATTTAGTGTAGAATGGATTCATATTACTCATTCTATTATTGATGCTTCAGCTTTGGCAATCAAAACCAATGCGGGAACAATTATCCATACAGGAGATTTTAAAATAGACCAAACTCCAATAGATGGTTATCCTAGTGATTTAAATCGTTTGGCCTATTATGGAGAAGAGGGCGTTTTATGTCTTTTAAGCGATAGTACTAATTCTTATAAAGAAGGTTATACTAAAAGTGAAAGTTCAGTAGGACCAACCTTTGATCAAATTTTTTCTAAGACTAAAGGTAGAGTGATTATGAGTACCTTTAGTTCAAATATACACCGTGTTTTTCAAGCAATAAGTTATGGGCTAAAATATGGTAGAAAAGTTTGTGTTATAGGTCGCTCTATGGAAAGAAATCTTTATACGGCTATGGAGCTTGGCTATATTAAATTAGATCGTAAAATTTTTATCGATGCAGATGAAGTGAATAAATTTAAAGATAATGAAGTTTTGATTGTAACCACTGGAAGCCAAGGTGAGACTATGAGTGCACTATATAGAATGGCAACGGATGAGCATAAATTTATCAAAATAAAACCTACAGATCAGATTATTATTTCTGCTAAGGCAATTCCAGGTAATGAAGCTAATGTATCTGCAGTTCTTGATTATCTTTTAAAGGCTGGAGCTAAAGTTGCATATCAAGAATTTAGCGAAATTCATGTGAGCGGTCATGCAAGCATAGAAGAGCAAAAATTAATGCTAACACTTGTAAAACCTAAATTTTTCTTACCAGTACATGGAGAGTATAATCATATTTTAAAGCACAAAGAAACAGCTATGAAATGTGGAGTTCCAGAAAGAAATATTTATCTTATGAGCGATGGAGATCAAGTTGAAATTTGTCAAAAATATATCAAGCGCGTTAAAACGGTTAAAACCGGTAAAGTTTTTGTAGATAATCAAATCAATAAGCAAATTGCTGATGATGTTGTAATCGATCGTCAAAATTTAGCGGATAATGGTATTGTAGTGATTATTGCTCAGCTTGATAAAGCGACAAAAACTCTTATTAACAAACCTAGAGTTTTTAGCTATGGACTTGTAGCTGATAAGCATGATCATGCTTTTTCTAAAGAAATGGCGGATATTTTGAGTCAGTTTTTTGCCAATGTAAAAGACGAAATTTTAAATGATCCAAGATTTTTAGAAAATCAAATCAGACAGGTATTAAGAAAGCATATTTTTAGAAAAATCAAAAAATACCCAACTATAGTTCCAACTATTTTTGTAATGTGATCAATGAGAATCAATAAATTTATATCGCATAATAGTCGTTATTCTCGTCGCGAAGCTGATGAGCTTATTAAACAGGGCTTAGTGAAAATCAATAATAAAATAGCTCATTTAAGTGATGATGTTAAATTTGATGATAAGGTTTTTTTAAAAGGAAAAAGGCTACAAAAAAGAACGCAATTTAGCGTCATCATTTATCATAAACAAAAAGGCGAAATAGTCAGTAAAAAAGATGATCGCGGAAGAAAGACGATTTATGATACTTTGCCAAGACAATTTAATACTTGGCTTAGTGTAGGAAGACTTGATTTTGCAAGCGAAGGTTTGCTTTTACTAACAGATTCTCCTGTTATAGCTGATGCTTTAATGCATAGTGATTTAGAGCGTGAATATTATCTTAAAGTCAAAGGCATAGTAAATAAACAAGTCATAGAAGCTATGCAAAATGGCTTAGAGATAAAAAATGAAAAAAAAGGCGCTCATGTAAAAACCAAAATTACCTCTATGACTTTTTCTCCTTTTTTGGATTTCGAAATTTTTGGCTCTAGCGGTGGTTATACTAAGTTAAGAGTAGTTATTAATGAGGGTAAAAATAGAGAACTTAGGAGATTTTTTGGGCATTTTGATTTAGAAGTTATGGATCTTAAACGTGTGGCTTTTGGGGCTTTAGATTTGGGTATTTTAAAAGCTGGAAAATATCGCTATTTGGAAAATGGAGAATACGATAAATTAAGAGATTTTTTACAATCCAATGAAATCAAATATTAAAAAGTCCTTTTTTGGACTTTTTAATATTTTAGTATTTTTCAAAATATTTTTGAATTTGAGTATTATTGTGAGTTTTTGTAAGAGCCAACATCAAAAGAACTCTTGCTTTTTGCGGGTTTAAATTTTGAGCACTAATAAAGCCTAAATTTTGATCATCTTTATTTATTGCTACAGATCCTGCAACGACTCTAGTGCTTACAACTACTTTCAATCCTTTTTTTATCAAATCCTTTAAGACTTCTTTTTGATTCTCATGAATGCTTCCAGCTCCACTTCCTGCTATAACTAAACCTTGTGTACCATTTTCAAATAAAGCTTTAGCTGCAACGCCACTTCCATCATTAGAATAAGTATAAAGTATATCAACTTTTGGCAAAGTTTTTAATTTACTAACATCAAAAGGAGTTTTTGTAGTGTGATCCTTTGAAATTGTATTGTAGAAAAAGACTTTTCCATCAACAATATAACCTAAATTTCCAAAATCAGGTGAAGTAAAAGCATCAACATTAAGAGTATGGGTTTTAACTACTCCTCTTGCACCTAGTATTTTATCATCCATTGCAATCATTACACCTTTATTTTTTGCATTTTCGTTGGCTGCTAAAGCTACAGCATTGTAAAGATTTTTAGGACCATCTGCGCTCATAGCAGTTGCTGGACGCATAGCGCCTACTAAAACAACAGGCTTATTGCTTTTTACGGTTAAATTTAAAAAATAAGCAGTCTCTTCCATAGTATCAGTTCCGTGAGTAATTACAATACCATCAACATCTTTTTTAAGTAATTCATTGATTTTTTTGGCTAATTTTAACCAAATCTCATCATTCATATTAGAACTATCGATATTAGCAATTTGTTCTCCACTTACTTGAGCTATATCTTTAATTTGAGGAACAGCCTTGATTAAAGTTTCTACTCCTATAACTCCAGCTTTATATCCTGTTGTTTCAAGTTCACTATCAATTGAACCAGCTATGGTTCCACCTGTGGCTAAAATTACAATTTTTGGCTTAGCTTCTAAGCAACTGACACTCAATAGTAAAAATACTATCAATGAAATGATATTTTTCATATCTTACCTCCTTTTTTAAATATTTAATAATTATAATATAATTTAAATAAAAATAAACAAATTTTAAATTAAATATTTAAAATTAAGCAAGTATTTTTTTATTGTATTTATATAAAATAATAAAATTGATTTTTAAAATTTTAATGCTATAATTTAGCCCTTTTAAGTTTGCAGGTTGCAAAATAACATTTTTAGAGGTTTTTTATGGAAAATTTTTTAATTAATTTTTTTCATTTATCCCAAATTAAAAGTTTATTGCTACTTTGTTTTATCACTTGTCTTTTTGCTTTGCTTAAATTTTTTAAAAAAAAGCTAAAATTTTATTTGATTATGGTAATTTCTTTAATTTTAGGTTTTGCTTTGGGATATTTTTTGCTTTATTTGGCAGATTTTCCTAATGAGGAAATATCAAAATTTAATTCTTTGAATTCTTTGCGTTGGTTTTATGAAATTCATATTTGGATGAATTTTTTAAATACTTTGTACATAAGTATTTTAAGACTTTTAATTATCCCTTTAGTGTTTATTTCTTTAATCCATGTTCTTATACATTTGGATGAAAAAATTCAAGTGAAAGCTTTGTTTTCTCGGGCTTTTTTTTGGTTTTTGTTTTCAACAGGTATTTCAGCTTGTATCGGAATTACTATTGCAATAATTGCAAATCTTGGAAATAATATAGCCCTTCAATCAAATTCAAAAAATCTTCATGAACTTAAAAGCCTAGATGAGATTATTTTAAATTTAATTCCAAATAATATTATTAGCGCTATGAATTCAAATAATATTTTGGGAGTAATTATCTTCGCCTTTATTTTATCTTTTGGAATCAGAAATTTAAAAGAAAATCGCGGATTTAGAATTTTTTCTTTACTGACTAGTTTTTTACATCAAGTTATTATGAAAATTAGCCTTTATGTGATTAAAATCATGCCTTATTTTATTATTACGATGATTGCTAATGCGTTGATTTTAAATGGCTATAAAGTACTTATTGATTCAATTTATTTTATAGCTTTGCTGTATGTCGCTTTTATGGCCGTTTTTATTTTGCATGCATTATTATTATTATTTCATGGATTAAATCCTTTTATATATTATAAAAAAGCCTTTCCAGCTTTGTTAATGGCTTTTAGTTCAAGAAGTTCAGCAGGAACTTTGCCAGTTACTATTTCTACTTTAACTCAGAATTTAGGCGTTACCCATACTAATGCTTCTTTTGTTGCAAGTCTTGGTACAACTATGGGAATGAATGGTTGCTCCGGATATTATGCAGGTATGATAGCTGTTTTTATGTTTCATGCCCTAAATATACCCATAGGAATGAGTGAAATATTGACAACTGTTGCTTTATGTATTATTGCTTCTTTTGGGATAGCTGGAATTCCTGGTATTACAATAATGATTATTTCTGTGATGCTTTCAGGACTTGGAATGCAAAGTCATTTTGCTTTATTGGCAGTCATTTTAGCTATAGATCCTATACTTGATATGGCAAGAACTTGTAGTAATGTTTCAGGCGCTATGGTTGTAAGTCTGATAACAGATAAGGAAATGAAAAATTTAGATATAAAAAAATATCAAGAAAGCTAAAATATAAATTTTTAAATATGGAAAAAATTTTCAAAGAATTTAATTAGAATTGTTAAATTCTTTGAATTAAAATTAAATCGTAAAATTTTTACCAGATATGTAAATTTTGATATTTTGTTAAAAAGTTTTTATATATCTAAAAATACAATTATTAATCTAAGTTTTAATATTAAATTTTAGGCATATAATACCACTAAAATAAAATTTCAATTAAAAATAGCGAAAATTTGTATTTTACTTATTTTAATTAAAATTTATTTTTTTAGTATTTGCAAAATTTTTATTACAGATATAATTATATTATTTTCCTTTTTAAAAGGATAAAAATATAATTTTTTATTAAATTTTCTTGACTTTTGAAAGCCAAATTTACTATACTCTCATTTTTATTTTTGGTTAGTTTAAAGCTAACGAGTTCTTTTTAAAGGAAAAATTATGGAAAGAATCAGGCTTAAGCTAAAAGCTTATGACCATCGAGTACTAGACAGAACAGTTGCAGCAATCGTAGAAGCTGTTAAAAGAACAGGTGCGGATATTAGAGGTCCAATACCAATGCCTACAAAAATCAAACGCTATACAGTTTTAAAATCTCCACATATTAATAAAGATTCTCGTGAGCAGTTTGAAATTAGAATTCACGCTCGTATGCTAGATATAGTAGCAGCGACTCCAGATACAGTTGATTCTTTAACTAAGCTTGATTTGGCGCCAGAAGTAAGCGTTGAAGTTAGAGCTATGGGTAAATAAAGGATAGAATATGGAATATATTGTAGAAAAAATTGGAATGAGTAGAACTATCAATAGTCCAAGTATCGCTGTAACTTTGCTAAAGGTTGTTAATACAAAAGTATGCGAAGTTGAAAATGGAAAAGCGATAGTAGCATATTCAAAAGGTAAAACAAATAATAAATGTATCGCGGGACAACAAAAAAAATACAATCTTTCTGCTGAATTTAATCGTTTTGCAACTTTAGAAGTGGCAAATACTGAAGCAGGCGATTTAGATGAAACCCCATTGAGTGAAGCTAAAATTTTAAAAGTAAGTTTCAATTCTAAAGGTAGAGGTTATAGCGGTGTTATGAAACGACATAATTTTGCTGGAGGTCCGGCAAGCCACGGTTCAAGATTTCATAGACGCCATGGTTCTATCGGTAACAGAGAATGGCCAGGTCGTGTTCAACCAGGTATGAAAATGGCAGGGCATTATGGAAATACAAAAATAACTGTTAAAAATGAAGTTGTGTCTTATGATAGTGAAAATAAGATTTTAGTTGTTAAAGGTGCAGTTCCAGGATATAATGGAGCTATGGGTAAAATAAGGATTGCAAAATGAGTAAAGTAACCGTTTTAAATGATAAACTAGAAAAAGCAGGTGAACTTGATTTACCTTCAAAATACGCAGAAGTAAATCCACATAACCTTTACTTATATATAAAATCTTACCTTGCTAGTCTTAGAGCAAACACAGCTCATACTAAAGGCAGAAGCGATGTAAGTGGTGGAGGTAAAAAACCTTGGAGACAAAAAGGTCGCGGTGGTGCTCGTGCAGGTTCAACTAGAACAAATGTTTGGGTAGGCGGTGCTGTTGCTTTTGGTCCAACAAATGAAAGAAATTACTTTCAAAAAGTAAATAAAAAACAAAAAAGATTAGCGCTTGAAAGAGCTTTGGCAGATAAGGCGGCTAAAGGTGCTTTATTTGCTACAGATTCTTTAACTATAGAGAGCGGCAAAACTAAAGATGCAAATGCTGTTATTAAAAAACTTGGCGTAAAAGATGCTTTAATTGTTAAAGATTTACTTGATGAAAAAACACTTTTAGCTTATAGAAATTTAGCAAATTGCTATGTTGTAGATGTAACCGAAGTTAATGCTTATTTGGTATCTGTGTTTAATGCTGTTATCGTAGAAAAATCGGCATTAGAATCTATTACAAAAGAAGGATAATTATGGCAGATATTACTGATATTAAAACAATACTTTATACAGAAAAAAGTTTGAATTTGCAAGAGCAAGGTGTCGTAGTTATTCAAACTTCTCCAAAGATGACTAAAACGGGTTTAAAAGCTGTTTTAAAAGAGTATTTTGGCGTAACTCCACAAAGTATTAATTCTTTAAGAATGAGTGGAAAAGTTAAGCGTTTTAGAGGTCGTTTGGGGCAAAGAAACGATTATAAAAAATTCTATGTTAAGCTACCTGAAGGTGTTAGCTTAGAAAATGTGGAGGCTTAAAATGGCAATTAAAACTTATAAACCATATACTCCAAGTAGAAGATATATTACTGGTTTAAGTTCAGAGGATATTACAGCAAAACCAAGTGTTCGTTCATTACTTGTTAAACTTCCATCTCATGCAGGACGCAATAGTTATGGAAGGATTACAAGCCGTCATAAGGAAGCTGGTGCTAAGAAACTTTACAGAATTATAGACTTTAAACGTCGTAAATTTGGTATCGAAGGCAAAGTAGAAGCAATCGAATATGATCCATATAGAAATTGTAGAATCGCTCTTATTTCTTACAGAGATGGCGAAAAAAGATATATTATTCAGCCACGTGGGTTAAGCGTAGGTGATATTGTTGCTGCAGCAGAAGGCGGACTTGATATTAAACCAGGTAATGCAATGAAGCTTAAAAATATTCCTGTGGGTACTATTGTTCATAATATTGAGTTAAAGCCAGGAAAAGGTGGTCAAATGATCCGTTCAGCAGGTGCTTATGCTCAGCTTATGGGTAAAGAAGAAAAATACGTTATCTTAAGACTTGCAAGCGGTGAAATGAGACAAGTTTTAGCTGAATGTATGGCTAGTATTGGTGAAGTAGGCAATGAAGAATGGTCTAATATTACCATAGGTAAAGCGGGTAGAAATCGCCACAGAGGTATTCGTCCTCAAACTCGTGGTTCTGCGATGAACCCAGTTGATCACCCACACGGAGGGGGAGAAGGTAAGAAAAATTCTGGACGTCATCCAGTAACTCCATGGGGTAAGCCAACCAAGGGTGCAAAAACTCGCCGTAAAAAAGCTAGTGACAAATTAATAATTTCAAGAAGAAAAGGAAAGTAAGATGGCTAGATCACTAAAAAAAGGTCCTTTTGTTGATGATCATGTAATGAAAAAAGTCATCGCTGCTAAAAAGGCTAACGATAATAAACCTATAAAAACTTGGTCTCGTAGAAGCACTATTATTCCTGATATGATAGGTTTAACTTTTAACGTCCACAATGGAAAAAGTTTTATTCCAGTTTATATAACTGAAAATCATATTGGTTATAAGCTTGGAGAATTTGCTCCAACTAGAACATTTAAAGGCCATAAAGGTTCTGTTCAGAAAAAGATAGGTAAATAAGGAGAGGGGTATTTATGAGTAAAGCTTTAATTAAATTCATAAGATTATCTCCAACTAAAGCAAGACTTATTGCTAGAGAAGTTCAGGGGATGAATGCAGAACTTGCAATGGCTAGTTTAAAATTTATGCCAAATAAAGGAGCAAAGTATATTGCAAATGCAATTTCAAGTGCAGTAGCAAATGGTGGCTTTGAAGCAAATGAAGTGATTGTAAAAAGTTGTCGTGTGGATGCAGGTGCTGTCTTAAAAAGATTTAGACCACGTGCTAGAGGAAGTGCAAGTCGCATAAGAAAACCTACTTCGCATATTTTAGTTGAGGTGGCGAAAGTAGAAACAAAGATCGAAGAAAAAGCAGCTAAAAAAGCTTCTGAAAAAAAGGCGACTGCAACAACTAAAAAAACAAGCACTAAAAAAGTAACAGCGAAAAAGGAAAGCTAATGGGACAAAAAGTAAATCCAATTGGTCTAAGACTAGGAATCAATAGAAATTGGGAGTCAAGATGGTTTCCAACTAAAGCTAATTTAGTAGAAAATATTGGCGAAGACTATAAAATAAGAGCTTTCTTAAAAAGAAAACTTTATTATGCAGGAATCAGTCAAATTTTAATTGAAAGAACTGCTAAAAAGCTTCGTGTAACTGTAGTTGCAGCAAGACCAGGTATTATTATTGGTAAAAAAGGTAGCGATGTTGATAATTTAAGAAAAGAATTACAAGATCTTATTGGAAAAGATGTCAATATCAATATTAAAGAAGAAAGAAGAGCGGGAGCTTCTGCGCAACTTGCAGCTGAAAGTGTAGCAACTCAGCTTGAAAAAAGAATTGCTTTTAGAAGAGCAATGAAAAAAGTAATTCAGGGAGCACAAAAAGCGGGTGCTAAAGGAATTAAAGTTTCAGTTTCTGGTCGTTTGGGTGGTGCTGAAATGGCAAGAACAGAATGGTATCTTGAAGGGCGTGTACCACTTCATACTTTAAGAGCAAAAATTGATTATGGTTTTGCTGAAGCTAGAACGACTTATGGTAACATAGGTGTTAAAGTTTGGATTTTTAAAGGTGAAGTATTGCAAAAAGGTTTGCAGGCTGAAAAAACCGAAGAAAATGCTCCAGCTAAAAAACCAAGACGCACAAGAAGGAGTAAGTAATCATGTTAATGCCAAAAAGAACAAAATATCGTAAAATGATGAAAGGGCGTAACAGAGGTTATGCTAATCGTGGAACTGAATTTACTTTTGGCGAATTTGCTTTAAAAGCAACTGAAGCTGGAAGAATTAATTCACGTCAAATTGAAGCGGCTCGTATCGCTTTAACTCGTTTTGTTAAAAGACAAGGTAAGACTTGGATCAGAGTTTTTCCTGATAAACCTTTAACTAAAAAACCTTTAGAAACTCGTATGGGTAAGGGTAAAGGTGCTGTTGAAGAATGGGTAATGAATATCAAACCAGGTCGTATTATATATGAAATGGCAGGAGTAAGTGAAGAAATGGCTAAAGAAGCATTAACTTTAGCAATGCATAAATTACCATTTAAAACTAAGTTTGTTACAAGAGAGAGCCAAAATGAAATATACTGAGATTAAAGATAAAACAGCAGCTGAGCTTGCAACAATGCTAAAAGAAAAAAAGGTGCTTTTATTCACTTTAAAACAAAAGCTAAAAACAATGCAACTAACTAATCCTAAAGAAGTTAGTGAAGTTAAAAAAGATATTGCTAGAATAAATACAGCAATTAACGCTTTAAAATAAGGATAAAAAATGGCATTTAAAAGAGAAATTCAAGGCGTTGTTGTAAAAATTGCTGGAGAAAAAACAGCAAGTATTTTGGTTGAAAGAAAAGTTGTTCATCCAAGATATAGAAAAATCGTAAAACGCTTTAAAAAATATCTAATTCATGATGAAAGAAATGAAGTTAAAGTTGGTGATACTGTTGTTGCTGTAGAATGCAGACCACTTTCTAAAAGAAAATCATTTCGCTTAAAATCTGTATTAGCAACAGGAGTTGAGTAATGATTCAAAGTTTTACAAGACTTGCAGTAGCTGATAACAGCGGTGCAAAAGAACTTATGTGTATTAAGGTTTTAGGAGGTAGCAAAAGAAGATATGCTACTGTTGGTGATGTTATTGTTGCATCTGTAAAAAAAGCTTTGCCAAATGGTAAAGTAAAAAAAGGTCAAGTTGTAAAAGCGGTTATTGTTAGAACTAAAAAAGAAATTCATAGAGATAATGGTTCTTTAATTCGTTTTGATGAAAATGCTGCAGTAATTCTTGATAATAAAAGAGAACCTATAGGAACTCGTATTTTTGGACCAATAGGTAGAGAAGTTAGATATGGTGGCTTTATGAAAATTGTTTCACTAGCACCGGAGGTATTATAATGGCGGTTAAATTAAAAATAAAAAAAGGTGATAACGTAAAAATTATCACAGGAGATGATAAAGGTAAGACTGGTAAAGTTTTAGCTGTATATCCAAAAACTCTTAAAGTGGTAGTTGAGGGATGTAAAATTGCTAAAAAAGCGATTAAGCCTAGTGATAAAAATCCAAATGGTGGATTTATTAATAAAGAAATGCCAATGGATATTTCTAATGTGGCAAAAATTCAGGAGTAAGCAATGATGAGATTGAAAGAAAAATATAATCAAAGCATTAAGCCTGCATTGGTTAAAGAATTTGATATTAAAAATCCTATGCTTATTCCAGCAATTGAAAAAGTAGTTATTAGTGTAGGAGCTGGAGAGCTTGCCAAGGATCAAAAAGTATTGCAAAATATTGCCGACACAATTTCTTTAATTGCTGGGCAAAAAGCTGTTATTACTAAAGCAAAAAAATCTGTGGCTGGTTTTAAAGTTCGTGAAGGGTTTCCAGTTGGAGTTATGGTTACTTTAAGAAAAGACAATATGTATGCTTTTCTTGACAAATTAATCTCTATTGCTCTTCCAAGAGTAAAAGACTTTAGAGGTTTGAGTAGAGATGGCTTTGATGGACGCGGAAATTATAATTTTGGTCTTGATGAACAACTTATGTTTCCAGAAGTTGAGTATGATAAAATTTTAAGAACCCATGGTATGAATATTTCTATAGTTACAACAGCACAAAACGATAAGCAAGCTCAAAAACTATTAGAACTTATCGGTGTACCATTTGCAAAAGGAAGAAAAGATGGCTAAAAAATCAATGATTGCAAAAGCAGCACGTAAGCCTAAATTTAAAGTAAGGGGCTATACTAGATGCCAAATTTGTGGACGTCCGCATTCAGTTTATAGGGATTTTGGAATTTGCAGAGTTTGTTTAAGAAAAATGGGCAATGAAGGTTTAATTCCAGGTCTTAAAAAAGCAAGTTGGTAAGGAAATAAAATGATAAATGATATAATTTCAGACTCATTAACAAGAATTCGCAATGCGGGAATGAGAAAACTTGAAACAACTAAACTTTTACATTCTAAAGTTGTTGAAGCTTTAGTTGGAATTTTTCAAGCTAAAGGTTATATTGAAAGTTTTAATGTTATCGAAGAAGATAAAAAGAAATTTATCAATGTGATCTTAAAATATGATGAAAAAGGCAAAAGTGTTATTAATGAACTTAAAAGAGTTTCAAAGCCTGGTCGTCGTGTTTATAAAGGAAAAGATGAAATTAAACGTTTTAAAAATGGTTATGGTACTATTGTAGTAAGCACAAGCAAAGGTGTTTTGGCTAACGATGAAGCTTATAAAGCTGGAGTTGGCGGCGAAATTTTATGTACCATTTGGTAAAAATCTGCTTTTTATGGCATTGGGTATCCATTCTTTACAAAAAGTAGAAATATCCTAGACAAATAAAAAGGAAAAATATGTCTCGTATAGGTAAACAACCAATAGTTATTCCTAGTGGAGTAGAGGTTAAATTAGAAGGAAATTTACTTAAATTTAAAAAAGGAAATTTAGCAAAAGAGCTTGATACAAAAGCTCATGTTAATGTTGAGATTAAAGATAATAATATTCTTTTTTCTCCAAAAGGTGAAGATAGACAAAGCAGAGCTTATTGGGGAACTTATAGAGCTTTAGCTTATAATATTGTAATAGGTTTGACTCAAGGTTTTTCAAAAACTCTTGAAATCAATGGAGTAGGTTACAAAGCTGCTTTAAAAGGAAAAATTTTAGAACTAAGTTTAGGTTTTTCACATCCTATTAATTATAATATTCCTGAAGGCATTGAAATTGTAGTTGATAAAAATAATGTAATTGTCAAAGGAAGCGATAAGCAAGTAGTAGGACAAGTTGCTGCTCAAATTCGTGAATTTAGACCACCTGAGCCATATAAAGGAAAAGGCGTTAAGTATTCAGATGAGCGTATTATCCGCAAAGCCGGTAAGACATCTAAGAAATAAGAGGACTAAAGAATGAGAGCAAATATATTAAAAAGAAAATTAACTTTAAGAATTAAAAGAAAAAAGAGAATCAGAGCAAAAATTTCTGGTTGTGAAAATTTTCCAAGAATCTCTGTATTTAAATCAAATAGAACTCTTTATATCCAAGCAATCGATGATGTTAAAGCTGTAACTTTGGCTGCAGCAGATGGACGCAAATTAGGTATTAAAGCAAATAAAGAAGGAGCTAAAAAAATTGCTGCTGAATTTGCGAAATTATTGAAGGCTAAAAAAATTGAGCAAGCTGTGTTTGACAGAAATGGTTATGTTTATCATGGGGTAATCGCAGTTTTAGCAGAATCTTTAAGAGAAAATGGTATTAGGCTATAAGGGGTAATTGATGGAAAAATATAATAGAGAAGAATTTGAAGAAGTCATTGTTGATATTGGTAGGGTTACTAAGGTAGTTAAAGGTGGTAGAAGATTTAGATTTACTGCTTTAGTGATTGTTGGTAATCGCAAAGGTTTAGTGGGTGTTGGTTATGGAAAAGCTAAAGAAGTTCCAGATGCTATTCGCAAAGCAGTCGATGATGCATTTAAAAATATTGTTGAAGTAAAAACTAAAGGTTCGACTATTGCTCATGATGTAGAAGTAAAATACAATGCAAGTAGAATTTTACTTAAACCAGCTAGCGAAGGTACAGGAGTTATTGCTGGTGGTTCTACACGTCCTATTGTAGAGCTTGCTGGTATTAAAGATATTTTAACTAAATCTTTAGGCTCAAATAATTCAGCTAATGTGGTTCGTGCTACCATTAAAGCTTTAACAATGTTAAAAGGATAAGTAATGAATTTAACAAAAGCAGCGGGTTCAACGCATAAAACTAAAAGAATTGGCCGCGGTCAAGGTTCTGGTATGGGTAAGACTGCTACCAGAGGAGGTAAGGGTCAAACTGCTAGAAAAGGTTATAATGAAAAAAGAGGTTTTGAAGGAGGTCAGCAACCACTTCAAAGAAGATTACCAAAAGTGGGTTTTACATCTAAAATTGAAAAGCCTTATATAATTAATGTTGAAAAAATTACAGCTATAAAAGATTTGGCTGAAATTACAATTGAAAATATTAAGAGTGTTCATAAGCTTTCAAAATCTGTAAAAAAAGTTAAACTTATCGGTGCTAGTGCTAAAAGCTTAGTATCAAAAATTAAAGACGAGAATATTAGCGTCACTGGAACAAAATAATGAATAGAGCATTGACGAATAAGATCTTAATCACTTTAGCTTTTCTATTTGCTTATAGGGTTCTGGCTTATATTCCAGTTCCTGGCGTCAATGCTGATGTGATTGCAGATTTTTTTAATCATAATCAAAATAATGCTTTAGGTTTATTTAATGTTTTTAGTGGTGGGGCAGCTCAACGTTTTTCTATTATTTCTTTAGGGATTATGCCTTACATCACTGCTTCTATTATAATGGAACTTTTCGCAGCAACTTTTCCAAGTATTGGAAAGATGAAAAAAGAACGCGATAGTATGCAAAAATATATGCAAATTATCCGCTATGCTACCATATTAATAACTTTAGCTCAAAGTATAGGTGTAGCTATAGGTTTGCAAAGCTTGCACGGCAAGGGTGGATCAAGTGCCATTATGATGGAAAATTTAAATATGTTTATTGCACTTTGCGCTATTTCAATGCTTGCAGGAACTATGCTTTTAATGTGGCTTGGTGAGCAAATTACTCAAAGAGGCATAGGAAATGGTATTTCTTTAATTATTTTTGCAGGTATTGTATCAGGAATTCCAAGAGCCATTTCAGGAACTATAGGGCAGGTTAATTCAGGAGAAATGAATTTCTTAACCGCTTTTGCTATTTTTGTTTTGATTTTAATTACAATAGGTGCTATTATTTATGTTGAACTTGGAGAACGTAGAATCCCTATTTCTTATTCTCGTAAAGTAGTAATGCAAAACCAAAATAAACGCATCATGAATTATATTCCAATTAAGATCAATCTTAGCGGAGTTATTCCTCCAATCTTTGCAAGTGCGATTTTAATGTTTCCAACAACCATTTTACAAACTAGCACAAATCCTTATATACAAGCTGTCAATGATTTTTTAAATCCTAATGGATATATATTTCACATTTTAACCTTTATCTTTGTGATTTTCTTTGCTTATTTTTATGCTTCTATAGCATTTAATGCTAAGGATATTGCAGACAATCTTAAAAAACAAGGCGGTTTTATCCCAGGAATTCGTCCAGGAGAAGGAACTTCAAATTATTTAAATGAAATTGCTTCCCGTTTAACTTTATCTGGCTCTATTTATTTGGGAATCATAGCAACTTTACCTTGGGTTTTAGTAAAATTTATGGGAGTACCTTTTCAATTTGGTGGCACTTCTGTGCTTATTGTGGTACAAGTTGCACTTGATACAATGAGAAAAATTGAAGCTCAAATTTATATGAATAAGTATCAGACTTTAAGTGCGGTAGGTTTGTAAAATAATAATACAAAAAATAAGCAAGGAAATCTAAATTCCTTGCTGTCATTTTAAAAAAGTAATGCTATTATTTTTTAAATCAAAAATTTAGTTAGTTTAAAATTTAAGTCGATTTTCTTTAATACAGAAAGAAAAAGATATTAAAATTAAGGTTAAAATAGAGAGCAATAATTTTAAAACTTTAATTTGCGACATCTAAAGAATATTTCAAAACCTTATACATTTAAATTTTTTTATAAAAATACATTTAATTTTTCAAGATAAATATCTAACTGTTAAAAATTAATATATTTAAAGTAGCATGACTTTGAAAAAAAATATATTGATAGAATTTAAAGGATAAAAAATTAGAATAAATTTTTAAAGATATTATTCAAAATTTGCAAGATTTTAAAATTTCTAAAAAATCTATTTTTAAATTTAGACAAAATAAGATAAAGTAAATTTTTAGATAAATATGAAGTCAAGAAGTATTTTTTTTGGTATTCATGGCAGAATTTGATAGTGGAAAAGCTAAGATTTATTCTTAATTAATCCTAGCTTTCTGTTTCAAAAATATAAATATTATACAAACTGTAAAAATTACAATAGCCCATATTAAAAAAGCATCAACCAATCCTATTTGTCTTACTAAGGGTTGAGATATAATAGGGCTTAAAAATTGTCCAAGAAAAATACAACTTGCTAAAATTCCATAAGCTCTAGCTCTTGCATCTTCTGGACATATAGAAAAAAGATAAGCAGTATTGTTAACAAGCATGATGCCCCCTCCAGTTCCTAATAGCGCTAAGGCTATTAAAACTGCTATAAAATTATGGACTAAAAACAATAACAAAAAGGAGCATCCTACTATAAATAACGTTAAAATATAAATTTTTTTAATACTTAAAAAACGCATAATATATTTATAACTGAGTGAAAAAACCCCATAACAAAGAGCAGAAACAGACATTGAAATTCCTATATATTTAGGATCTAAACCTAAGTGCCCTTCTATATAATAAGGAAGTTGTGTTGGAGAAATATAATATACAACCATGATAAAAAATCCTATAAAATAAATAGGAAGAAACTGCCAATAATTTGTCTTTGTTTCTACTTTAGTGTGATTGTAAAATTTAAAATGTGGCTCAAAAAGATAAAGTATAGCTATAAGAGTAATAAGTATCCCGAGTCCATAAACTAAAAAAGGATAACGCCATGAATAACTAGAAACAAAACCTGCAATAGAGATAAAAACAGCACCTCCGACTGCACAGAAAAAACCTTGCAAACTTAAGGCGTTTTCGCGTCGATTAAAACCACCATGGCTGTAATAATCTCCAAGCAGAGCTGAAGCTCCTGTCATGATAAAAGCTGTAGCCATCCCAAAAATAGCTCTAGAAAGCAAAATAGCATAAATATTATTAAGAAAAAATCCACTCACACCAGCTATAGTCCATATTATCATTGCAGGAAAAACAAATTTTAATTTGCCAAATTTATCCATCAAAATTCCAGCAAAAGGCGATAAGATAACGACGAAAATAGCAGGCATAGTTAAAACTAATCTTACTAAGATATCAAGGTGGGCTAAAGTAAAACTTGTTGAGCTTGTAGCACCTGCTTGAATTAAAAGATTTTCAAAATGTTTGCTTATGGCTGGCAATGCTGAAGAAATAACTACGCTACCTAACATAGTCATAGCTGCCATAGAAAATACTGCGATTTTAAAGGTAGATTTTTCAGTAATTTCAACTATTTTTTTATCTAATTTTGTATCATTGGGGTGAAATTGATAATGTTTTTTTTGCATTTTAAAGCCTTTTTTATTTTATTATACTCCAAATTAATTATATGTTTCTATTTTTGGCAATTTATAAGTAAATTTTTAAATTTTTTTAGCTAAATTCAGCTTTTGTTTATTAAGATAATGAAATGTTTTTAAAATCAGCATTTGAGGTTTAGCTCATGAAAAAAAATTTAATTATAGTAGAATCTCCCGCTAAGGCTAAAACTATAGGTAATTTTTTAGGAAAAAATTATGAAGTTATAGCTTCTAAAGGACATATAAGGGATCTACCTAAAACAAGTTTTGGTATAAAAATAGAAAATGACGAATTTATACCAGAATACAGAATAACAAGTGATCACAGTAGTTTAGTTAAAGAGCTTAAAGAAAAAGCAAAAAATGCTGCACAAATTTATCTTGCAACAGATGAAGATAGAGAAGGTGAGGCTATAGCATATCATATTGCAAAAGCTATAGGAAAAGATGAAAATATTTTGCCTCGTATCATATTTCATGAGATTACTAAAAGTGCTATTGAAGATGCTTTAAAAAACCCAAGAAAACTTAATATGCATTCGGTTAATGCTCAGCAAACAAGACGTTTATTGGATCGTATAGTGGGCTATAAATTAAGTCCTTTATTGGGGCAAAAAATTCAAAGAGGTTTGAGTGCTGGACGAGTTCAAAGCGCTGCTTTGAAAATTATAGTTGATAGAGAAAAGGAAATTCGTGCTTTTGTGCCTTTGGAATATTTTAGCATTGATATGATTTTTAATTCTGATTTGGATGCTGAGTTAGTTGAATTTGATAAAATAAAAATTGAAAAGCTTACTATTACCAATAAAGATCGTGCAAAATTAATTCTTGAAGCTTGTAAAAATGATATTTATACGATAGAAAATATAGAGAGCAAGGAAAGAAAAATTGCTCCACCTCCTCCATTTATGACTTCAACTTTGCAACAAAGTGCAAGCAATCGTTTGGGGTTTAACCCTAAAAAAACAATGATCCTAGCTCAAAAGCTTTATGAAGGGGTTAATACTCATCAAGGTATGATGGGTGTGATTACCTATATGAGAACTGATAGTTTGAATTTGGCCAAAGAAGCGGTAGATAAGGTAAGAAAATTAATCCAAAAAGATTTTGGAAAAGATTATTTGCCTAGTAAGGCTAATATTTATGTAACAAAAGCTAAGGGTGCGCAAGAAGCACACGAGGCTATCCGTCCTACAAATTTGGATTTTACACCACAAATTGCAGCTAATTTTTTAGATAAAGATGAATTAAAGCTTTATACACTTATTTATAATCGTTTTTTAGCTTGTCAAATGAATCCTGCTATTTCTCAAACACAAAATGTCTTTGTAAAAAATGATAGAGCTTTATTTAAAATAAGCGGTAGAAAAATTCTTTTTGATGGATATTATAAAGTTTATGGGGATATGGATAAGGATAAAATTTTACCTAATCTTCAAAAAGGTGAGAAGTTAAAAATTCAAAAACTAGAAATGAATTCACATTTTACTGAACCACCTTCAAGATATTCTGAAGCAGGGCTTGTGAAAAAATTGGAAAGCTTAGGTATAGGCCGTCCATCAACTTATGCTCCAACTATTTCTATACTGACAAGCCGTGATTATGTCAAAATTGATAAAAAACAGCTTATCCCTAGCGATATTGCTTTTAATGTAACTGAAGTGCTTGAAAAAAATTTTAGTGATATTGTGGATAGCAAATTTACTTCAAATCTTGAAAATACTTTAGATGATATTGCTGAAGATAAAGCAGATTGGCAAAATATCTTAAAAGGATTTTATTATCCTTTTATGAAAAAAATTGAAGAGGGAAAAACAAAAATTGCAAGTCAAAAAACAGTGACAAAATTAGGCGAATCTTGTCCTGATTGCGGAGGAGAATTAGCTATAAGAAAAGGGCGTTTTGGTGAATTTGTGGCTTGTTTAAATTTCCCAAAATGTAAATATTCTAGAAATTTAAAAAATGAAAATAAAACAAATGATGAAAATATCACTACAAAAAAAATCAATAGTATAGGCATAATCTGTCCTAGCTGTCAAAAAGGTGAAATTGTAGAACGTTTTTCTAAGCGTGGAAAATTTTATGGTTGTAGTGCTTATCCAAAATGTAATTTTATTTCAAAATATAAACCAAGCGATGAAAAATGTGAAGAGTGTGGTGAAAATTTGGTAATTAAAGAATTAAAAAAAGGTACTTTTTTAGAATGTCTTAAATGCAAGATAAAAAAAGAAATAAAAGAATAAAAGAAATTTGTTTAAGTCTTTTTTTGCTAGAATGCAAGTTTTAATTGTTAGATAGGAGAAACGATGCAAATCATGCTTTGTGCTATTTCTAATATAGCAAGCGGAAATTGCTCAGAAGATTGCAAATATTGCACTCAAAGTGCTTATGTAAAAACAGATATTCAAAAATATAGACGTAAAGAAATTTCTCAAATTGTTTTAGAGGCTAAAATTGCTAAGAAAAACGAGGCTTTAGGATTTTGTTTGGTTACCGCTGGACTTGGTCTTGATGATAAAAAGTTAGAATATGTTTGCGAAGCTGCAAAGGCGGTTAAAAAAGAAGTTCCTGATTTATTGTTAATAGCTTGTAATGGTATGGCTAGTGTTGAACAACTTAAAGAGTTAAAAAAAGCAGGAATTTTTTCTTATAATCACAATCTTGAAACTTCTAAAGAATTTTTCCCTCAAATTTGCACCACGCATACTTGGGAAAGTCGCTTTCAAACTAATCTTAATGCTAAAGAAGCAGGACTTATGCTTTGTTGTGGTGGAATTTATGGCATGGGTGAAAGTTTTGAAGATAGGATAAGTTTAAGAAAATCTTTACAAGAATTACAACCTTTCTCAAGTCCGATTAATTTTTTTATTGCTAATGATAATTTAAATTTAAAAGTTCCTAAATTAGATGCTGATGAAGCTTTAAGGATTATTAGTGATACTAAAGAAGCTTTACCTCAAACTGTAATTATGGTTGCAGGTGGAAGAGAGGTTGTTTTAGGTCAAAGACAATATGAAATTTTTAAAGCAGGTGCAGGTGCTATTGTTATAGGCGATTATCTTACAACAAAAGGAGAAGAACCAAGTCGTGATATAGTCGAGTTGAAAAAGATGGGATTTACATTTGCATCAGAATGTCATTAATACACAAGGTTTAATTGATTTAAAAATTCTTATAGTTATAGCGCTTTGTTTATTATTTTCTCCACATATTGCTAAAATTCTACGTTTGCCAATTTCAGCTACTGAAATTATTTTAGGATCTATTGTAGCTTATTTTGGTTTTATTGGTAAGAGCGAGAATTTTTCTATTTTAGCTAATGTGGGTTTTTATTATCTGATGTTTATTGCGGGTATGGAAATTAATTTAAGAACTTTTTTTAGTCTCGATAAAGAAATTATTAAAAAAAGTTTTTTATATATTATTTTGCTCTATATTTTATCTTTGGTGATTGTGTGGATTTTTAAACTTGCTTTTGTCTTTGTTTTGATTATCCCTGTTATGAGTGTAGGACTTTTATCCTTGCTTTATAAGGATTTTGGAAAGGAATGCCATTGGCTAAATATAGCAATGATAGTTGCAACTTTAGCTGAGGTTATTTCTATAGTCTTTTTAACAATAGCGGGAGCATTTTTGCAAGAACAAACAAAAATTGTTGATGTAGTACAAAGTATTTTATATCTCGGTATTTTTTTAAGCCTTTGTTTTTTGATTTTTAAATTTCTTGGCGTTCTTTTTTGGTGGTATCCTCAATTTAAAATTGTTTTAATGCCTTGGGAAGATAAAAATGAAAAAGATATTAGGTTTTGTATGGCAATTTTTATTTTAATTATTGTAGCTATGATTATCACAAAACTTGAAATCGTTTTAGGATCTTTTATAGCAGGATCTTTTATAGCAACTTTTTTAGGTCATAAAAAAGATTTAGAATATAAAATTTCGACTTTTGGTTATGGTTTTTTAATTCCAATTTTTTTTATTTATACAGGTTCAACTTTTAATTTATCAATGATTTTAAATTATCATATTGTATTAAAAGCTATTTTATTAATGTTAGTGATGATAGGATTAAGAATTTTATGCGCCAGTGTTTTTATAAAAATAATTGGTTTTAGAAATATAATTTTATTTGGACTGGGTCATTCTATGCCTTTAACATTACTAATTGCAACAGCCACTCTTGGATATTCTGCAAAAGTGCTTGATCAAGAAATTTATTCAGCACTTATATTAACGGCTTTATTTGAGGCGATTTTGGTGATGAGTGTGATTAAATATATCTCAAATATTAAAAATAATTTTTGATATTTAGATTTGTAAAATTTGAAATTAAGGAAAATAATGCGCTTGGATTATTGGTTAGAACTTGCTATTGAGGCTGCAAATAAGGCTTCTAAGGCTATTATGCAAGAGCGAAAAAATTTAAAAGATTGGAAAAAGCAAGATGGCTCAGTTTTAACTTCAGCTGATTTAGCATCTGATCAAATTTTAAATGATATTTTAGGAAAAACAGATATAAAAGTTTTATCTGAAGAAAAAATTTTAAGCCAAAAAGAAAGTAAAAATTTACAAACTTTTTGGCTGATTGATCCGCTTGATGGAACAAGTGGATTTTTAAAAGGTTCGGATGAATTTTGCATCATGATTTCTTTGATTCATGAGAATCGACCTATTTTATCACTTATTAAAAGTCCATCAACTGAAGATATTTATTATGGACATAAAAAAAGCAAAGTTTATAAAAATAACCAGTATTTAAATATAGATGAAAAACAGTTTAAGAATAATCAATTTAAAGCTTTATTAAGTGTCAATCATTTAAGCAAAATTGATTTAGAATTTGCACAAAAACATAAATTAGAAGCTATTAATATTGGCTCTGGACTTAAATTTTGTGCTATTTTAGAGGGTAGAGCAGGAATTTATAGACGTCTTGAGAGATTAAATATTTGGGATATAGCAGCTGGAGATTTTTTAGTCAATTTAAATGGTGGTTTTATGGGGATGTTGGATAAAAATTTAATTTCTTATAGTCCTTTAGAGCATAGATCGCAATTTTTCATATGTGTTTCTAAAAAAAACTTTTTAAAAGATTTTTTATAATTATTAAAGGATAATTAATGAAATTATTGTTTGTTTTATTTATAAGTTTGTTTTTAAATTCGAATCTTTTTGCCAGTAATTTATCGCAAAAAAAGATTATTAAATTAAAGTCAAGTGAAGATAATTTCGAATTGATAGATCTTGGACAAAATGTAATTAATTCTAATTTAGATGATCAAAAAGCAGTTTTTGATAGCTCAAGTTTGATTGAAAAAAAGCCTATTTTAGTTAAAGATAAAGACAAGGATTTTGCTATTGTTTTAAGCTTTAGAAAAAATTTTGGATATTTATCTGATGGGGTTAGTGTTGATGCTAAAGAGTTTTCAACTTTATTTTCTAAAAGATTGATTAATGATTTAAAATTAAATTTTGCAAATTCTATAGCAAATAATTTATATCAAAATTCTAAAATTTTATCAAGATTTAGCCCTAAAGATGCTAAAATGATAAATGTTAGCCCTTTTTTGATGCATGAAAAAAATAAAATTTATACCAAATCAATAGATTATCTTATCGTGATTAATTTGGATGATTTTTATGTAATTACTACGAATTATTTCATAACCCTAACTAAAGATGCTGTTGCTAAAATCAATTTCAAGATTATTTCTTTAGATAATGGTAAAATTCTTAAAGCAAAAAATGTAAAATTAAATTTTGCCCTTGATGTTAAAAATTTAAGCAAAAATTATCAAAATGTCATAGATGAAATGCCTAAAATGCTATCAGAAGTTATCGATAAAGAAGTAAAAACATTGATGCATTAATTTTATGCATTAATGTTTTTAATTTTTTCTTGTAATTCTTCAATGCTTAAAAATTCTTCTCTTAATTCTTTTGCTATTTCATGTGCACTTATAGGATCAAGTTGAGATAGAATTTTTCTAAGTTCATCTTTGATTTGCCATTTATTCATTTCTTCTAAATTGATATAAATTTGCATATTTTTTCCTGTATTTTGAATTAATAAGAATAAAAATTAAATAATAATGACTTCATTTTCTAACATGATTCCAAATTCTTCAAAAACTTTTTTTCTTGCAAGTTCAATCAAAAAGATCGCATCTTCATAACTTGCATGTTTTTTATTGATGAGAAAATTAGCGTGTTTATCGCTTAGCATTGCATCACCTTTGCTAAAACCCTTTAAGCCAACAGCCTCAATTAAACGTCCAGCAAAATCTCCTTGAGGGTTTTTAAAAATGGAGCCAAAACTTGCTCCACTAGGTTGATTGTTTCTAGCATTTTTTAAAGTTTTATCTTTTACGTGATCAAAGCCAAATTCTAATTTAAATTCTGCCCAAAAAAAAGGCATTTTTAAAGGACAAAATCTATAATCAAAATCGATATTTTCACGCAAAATTTCGCCTTTTGAAGTAGCGATTTTGATTAAATTTTGACTGATGCATTCTCCTTTAAGCCCCGCATTCATTTTCAAAAGTCCTCCTAGGGTGCCAGGAATTTTACTAAGGTATTCAAAGCCGCAAAGATTATTTTGTTTAGTAAAATTATATATTTTTCTAGAATTAGTTCTGCACCCTATGCGAAGATGCAAAAAATCTAATTTTTGATCTAGAATTTCAATAAAATCAAATTTTTCACCTAAAATTCCTATATTTTTTGGCTTAGGGCTCATGAGTAAATTATTAGCCCCTCCTATTAAAAAACCTTCAAAATCACTGATTTGATCTAAAATTTGAACTTCAAATTCATCGCCTATGCGAATAGATGAATATTTTTTAAAATCAATAATCATTTAATAAAAGTTGGAATTTGATTGAGGATATTTCGCGTAAAATCAATCATCGTAGTTGTCATCCAAGGCATTAAGAAGATGATTACAATGACTACTAAAATAATTTTAGGCACAAAAGAAAGTGTCATTTCATTGATTTGTGTTGTTGCTTGAAATATACTGATAATCAAACCCGCGATCAAACCTGCTAAAAGCATAGGTAAAGATAGCAAAAGTGTGATTTTAAAAGTTTGGACCCCTAATCCAACTAAAGTACCTTCATCCATGTTTTCTCCTTAAGAATTTCTTGCTTGTTTATATTCGCTAGGTATAAGATAATCATTGACATTTATAATTTTATCATAGAATTTGTAATCATAACCCAATCTAAACAATGTATCAATAGCTTTAAATTGAATTTCATTCATACTAATAGAATTCTTATTTGCATAGAGATTAAGATAAGTATCAAGTTTTTCTTTATCCACGCGGATTAGATTTCTTTCTAGTAACATTGGAGCTATAATTTTGCGATTTGAATCGGCGATTTTTACGGCAAGAGTTAAATCTTTTTCAATTTCAATAGCATCATTTAAAGGCAAAGATCGACGCAAAGCCATTCCACCCAAAGGTAAAGGTAAATTTTCTCTAGCTAATTCCAGCCATATATCCCAAATTTCAGCCTCTACGCAAAGATTTTGATTAAAGTCTAAAATACTTTCATGAATTAATACCCCAGCATCCACTTCTCCACTTAAAACTGAATTTTCAATATCTAAAAAGTTTTTATAAATGATTTTAGCTTCGGGATATTTCATGCGAAAAATTAAGGCATTGGTTGTATTAGCGCCACTAAGGGCAACTTTGAAATTTCTTTTTAACCGGCTATTTTTTTTCTTAATTAGTTTAGGACCATAGCCTTGACCAAAACTTACTGCTGTGCGTAAAAGTGCGTATTCTTTGGCGATTAATGGATAAAGTCCAAAAGAAATAGCACTAGCATCAAATTCATTTTTTAGCGCAAATTCATTAAGAGTTTGTATATCTAAAGCAGTATTTTTATAATTAAAATGATTGCCTACCCAGCCAAAATGAATCGCCATAAACATAAATATATCATCAGCATCTGGAGAGTGTGCAACTGTTATCGTTTTTTTCATTTGTGTAGTTTAACCTTAAGTAATTTTTTTATTGAAATTATTTTATAAAATTTCATTTAAAAATTTATAAAAATAAAACATTATTTAATTTTATTTTGTAGAATTCTTAAATTAAAATTTTTTAAGGAATATAATGGACGATAATAAGAAAAAATCTTTAGATGCAGCCTTAAAAAGCCTTGATAAAGCTTTTGGAAAAGGGACAATTTTAAGGCTAGGAGATAAGGAAGTTGAACAAATTGATAGTATAAGTACTGGATCAGTTGGCTTAGATCTTGCTTTAGGTATAGGAGGCGTACCTAAAGGAAGAATTATTGAAATTTATGGTCCTGAAAGTTCTGGTAAAACAACTCTTACTCTTCATATTATTGCAGAATGTCAAAAAGCGGGTGGAATTTGTGCTTTTATAGATGCAGAGCATGCGTTAGATGTTAAATATGCTAGAAATTTGGGTGTTGATACGGATAATCTTTATATTTCTCAACCTGATTTTGGCGAGCAAGCATTGGAAATTGTAGAAACAATAGCTAGAAGTGGTGCTATCGATCTTATTGTTGTTGATAGCGTAGCTGCTTTAACACCAAAAGCAGAAATTGAGGGTGATATGGGAGATCAGCATGTAGGTCTTCAAGCAAGATTGATGTCGCAAGCCTTAAGAAAACTTACTGGTATTGTGCATAAGATGAATACAACGGTTATTTTTATTAATCAAATTCGTATGAAAATAGGTGCTATGGGTTATGGAACTCCAGAAACGACAACTGGAGGGAATGCACTTAAATTTTATGCCTCTGTGCGTTTAGATGTTAGAAAAGTAGCAAGTTTAAAGCAAAGTGAAGAGGTTATAGGCAATCGCGTGAAAGTAAAAGTGGTTAAAAATAAAGTCGCTCCTCCATTTAGACAAGCTGAATTTGATGTGATGTTTGGAGAGGGCTTGAGTCGTGAAGGTGAATTGATTGATTATGGTGTTAAACTTGATATTGTAGATAAAAGTGGTGCTTGGTTTTCTTATAAAGATAAAAAATTGGGACAAGGTAGAGAAAATTCAAAAGCATTTTTAAAAGAAAATCCTGAAGTAGCTGAAGAAATTACTAAAGAAATTCAAAATTCCATAGGTGTTGAAGGTATGATCAGCGCCTCTGAAAACGATGAAGAGGATTAAGATGTTATTGATTGAAGATGTAAGAGCTTTTGAGGTTTTAGATAGTAGGGGTAATCCTACTCTTAAAACAGAAATAATGTTAAATGATGGGAGTATTGGATCTGCTATAGTTCCAAGTGGTGCAAGTACTGGTTCAAAAGAGGCTTTAGAATTACGCGATAATGATGAAAGATTTTTTGGAAAAGGTGTTTTAAATGCTATCTCAAATGTTAATGAAATTATCGCTGAGAATATTATAGGGCTTGATGCGTATAATCAAACTCAACTTGATGAGGTATTAAAAGAGCTTGATGGGACTAATAATTATTCTAAAATTGGAGCCAATGCGACTTTAGGTGTTTCCATGGCCTTAGCACGTGCTGCTGCTAATTCTTTAAATATCCCCCTCTATCGTTATTTGGGTGGAGTTAATGCAAGTATTTTACCTATTCCGATGTGTAATATTATTAATGGGGGAGCCCATGCAAACAACAATATAGATTTTCAAGAATTTATGATTATGCCTTTTGGTTTTTCAAGTTTTAAAGAGGCTTTGAGATCAGTTTGTGAAATTTATGCTAATTTGAAAAAAGAATTAGCAAGTCTTGGATATTCTACAGCTTTAGGAGATGAGGGCGGTTTTGCCCCTAATTTATCTAGTAATGAAGAAGCATTAGAACTTTTAATGACATGTATTAAAAAAACCGGATATGAAAAAAATATTAAATTAGCTTTAGATGTAGCAAGTACTGAATTTTTTAAAGATGGTAAATATCGTATAGAAGGTAGGGCTCTTTCTAGCGATGATTTGATTGAAAAATATATTGAACTTTGTTCAAAATATCCTATTTTTAGTATTGAAGATGGTTTAGCTGAAAATGACTTTGATGGATGGATTAAGCTTACTCAGAAATTAGGAGATAAAATTCAGCTCGTTGGAGATGACTTATTTGTCACCAATGAAGATATTTTACGAGAGGGTATTATTAAAAAAATAGCTAATGCTGTTTTAATAAAGCCAAATCAAATTGGAACTATTACTCAAACAATGAAAACTGTGCGTTTAGCTCAAAGAAATAATTATAAATGTATCATGTCTCATAGAAGTGGGGAAAGCGAAGATACTTTTATTGCTGATTTTGCTGTTGCTTTAAATACAGGACAGATTAAAACTGGTGCTTTGGCACGTGGGGAAAGAACTGCAAAGTATAATCGTTTGCTTGAGATAGAGTTAGATAATGATGAATATTTAGGAGAGAAACTCTGAGTGATTTATTAAAAGAATATGATGAAAGCACTAAGAAAAAAGGCTTTTATGTTCATATTGTAAAAATGTTTTGTTGGGCTTTAATAGTTGTTGTTGGAGCGATTTATTTTGGAAATATGCTTTTTGGACAATATTCCTTAGATACTTTACTTTCCTTAGAGGCCACCAAAGAAGATTTAACTAAGCAAATATCTTTACTTAAAAAGCAAAATGCTAAAGCCCAAAAAGATTATTTTGAATTAAAAGGATTGTATCCAAATGAAAACTAGAATTTTGACAATATTTTTAATTTTTACATCTTTTTTGAATGCTGATGAAAATCCCTTTAAAGTAGAAACAAAAGAAAAAATGATTGTACCACAAGAATTTCAAGAAAGAACTTTTAGATTTAATTCTGATGCAAGAATTTTAAAAGGCATTACCTTTCACTATATTAAAGCAGATGGCAGTGAAGATAAATTAAGTGTTGATATTAATAAAAGCATCGATTGGCATGATGCTTATGTTTTAACACATTCTAAAACTCCAGAGCCTTCAAAAATTTTAGATGTTTCTGTTACTATACCGCAAAATACTAGTCAAGAAACAAATAAAACAACAGAAGTCGATATTCCTTTGCAAATTGCTAAAATTTATGATTTTATATCTTATACTGTTTATAAAAATAAGATTAAATTAAATACTCAAGATGACCTTATCAGTGATTTTTCAGTAGGCAATCCTAGTAAGATTATTATTGATTTTAAATCCACATCAATTTATCCGACTAAAAATATACGTCTTAAAAATTCTATATTTAAACGTATAGATTTTGGATCTCACAAAGGATATTATAGACTCGTGATTTATCTTGATGGTGTGTATAATTATAATATACAAAAAGATTCTACAGGATATATGGTTCATTTATCTTGATTAAAATTTTCTTTTTATTTTGCTTCTATTCTTTGTCTTTTGCTGATGAAATCTTGCTTTTAACCCAATTTAACAAGCAAGATTTTCAAAATAAAAATTTGCATGAATATGTAATGAGTGAAAAGCTTGACGGTGTTCGTGGAATTTGGAATGGAAAAACCTTAAAAACTCGAAAGGATCAAATCATAACACCACCTTCTTTTTTTATGAAAAATTTTCCTTCCTTTGCTCTTGATGGAGAACTTTGGATGGGTAGAAATAATTTTGATTCAATTTCTTCTCTCATAAGAACAACACATATAGATATAAATTTATGGAAAAAAGTGAGCTATAATGTTTTTGATGTACCTAATGCTTGTGAAGAATTTAATCTTAATCCTTGCAGTCTTGAAAATAGACTTCAAGTTTTAGAAAAATACTTACAAGAAAATTCTAATCCATATATAAAAATCATTCCACAAATTCCCATTAAAAATGAAAAACATTTAAATGATTTTTATGAAAATATTGTAAAAAATAAAGGCGAAGGTGTGGTTATACGCAAAAATTTAGGTTCTTATGAAAGAGGTAGAAGCAAACAAGCTTTGAAATTAAAACCCTATAATGATGCAGAATGTCAAGTGATTGGCTATACAAAGGGTAAGGGCAAATTTGAAAATCAAATCGGTGCTTTAATATGCAAAACAACAGATAATAAAATCATCAAAATAGGTAGTGGATTAAAAGATAAAGATAGAAAAAATCCACCTTCCATAGGAGCTATTATTACCTATAAATTTAGCGGATTTACTAAGAATTCACTTCCACGCTTTCCAGTTTTTTTACGCATTAGAGAATAAATTTCTTGACTTATGATTTCTTTTTTGATAGAATACTAGTTTTTAAATTCGGGGTGTAGCGCAGTCTGGTTAGCGCACTTGGTTTGGGACCAAGGGGCCGAAGGTTCGAATCCTTTCACCCCGACCATTTTAATTATAAAATGGTGAGTGTAGCTCAGTCGGTTAGAGCATCAGATTGTGGTCCTGAGGGTCGTGGGTTCGATTCCCATCACTCACCCCATCAGAGCGCCCGTAGCTCAACTGGATAGAGCGACAGACTTCGGATCTGTAGGTTATGGGTTCGATTCCTATCGGGCGTACCAACCTTTTATGCGTTCATAGCTCAGCTGGATAGAGCAACGGCCTTCTAAGCCGTAGGTCAGAGGTTCGAATCCTCTTGAGCGTACCACTTTGCGGATGTGGTGAAATTGGCAGACACGCCAGACTTAGGATCTGGTGCAGCAATGCGTGAAGGTTCAAGTCCTTTCATCCGCACCACTTCATTTTTCTCGTTTTTAAAATCATTTATAAATTAAAGCGATAATAAATTAACTAGAGACTTTAAAAAATATACTTATTTAATTTATTACAAAGTAAAAAACAATAAATATATGCTAAAATACACATCGAATAAATTAATGTTAATTTATAAAAAGTAAGTGATATAAACATACAAAAAAGGAAAAACTATGAAAAAAATACCTGTAAGCTTAAAAGATATATTTAATATAAAAAAAGAAGCATCACGTGAATATAATAGTTTTATATTATATTTAATAAGAATTTTATTTAATAATGATAGAGAAAGAACTCTTTCTGAGTATGATATAATATCTAGTACAACATTTATTAATTTTATAAATCCGAAAATACCTTCTATAGAATTGGATAATTATCAAGGAGTATCTTCAATACATGGATTTTATTACACTTTGAATTTTTTAAAGTATTCAAATTAAACCATCCAGCTATTAAATTCTCTGAGTATATTTGGTATGATAGTATTTCATCGGATACTATGTTTATAAATGAATCTTATAATAATCTTATTAACACTAGAATTCCATATTTTAACCCAGATTATAACGGTTTGGATTATGTGGATATTAATAGAGGTGAATTTAATAAGTTAATAAATAAAACCCATAAATTAAAATTAATGCTAAAAAAATATGAAAATTTAAAATTAGATAATCATGTTAAAAATAATATAGAAACTATAATTTGTTTATTGTGTATTTATTGTAGCGAGTTAGCAGATGATATTGAAGTATCTTCGTTAAATGATGATAGGATAGTGCTAAATGTAGCAGGATATTTTAGTATACTTACTTTTAAATTTAATCTATTTAAACCAAGTTATATTAAGATCATAGGGCATTATGATATAAAAAAGGATATTAAAAATGATAAATTAAATATATATACACTGAATGATGAGTGTATAACACTATTTGGTTTTATCAAATTTATTACTTTGGTTAATTATATATATAAAATGAAAAAAGATATAATGGGATATATTGCAAAAAATAAAATAGATATCAACTCATTAGATACAAAAAATCCTAATATAATAAATGATACTAAGTTTGCAACTATTTATAAAATTATTTTAGATAAATATGTGAATAATTACAAGAAAGTTGTAGCTGAAAATAAATTGAGAATAGATAAAAATAGTTATTTTTATAAAAGATTTATTAAAACCGCTGAAGATATTTCTATACTTCTTACATTAGATATTGTATCCAATATGAAAAAATAGTTTTATGATGTTAGTTTAATATTAATTTTTATAGGCTTTATTTTCTAAAGTATTTATTTTTCGTCGGTGGTTTTAGTAGCATTGTAAATTATTTCAGAAATAATATCCTTAGGATCATGGGTCTCGTAAGTATTTTTTACTTGATCATGTTATTTTTTAAGTTTAGCTTCTGTATATCCTATAATACTTATGCCTAAAATTAAAGGTAACATTCTTTCTCTTTGATTTAAGATTGCAAAGAAAGCAAAAGATATCTTTGTGACAGATTATGTCATGAATTTTTATTTTGTTTTTTAACATGATTTTTCATACAATAATTTACCAAAGTAGTAAAGATACTATTCTTTTAATTGCAGGTTTAATTTATTTAATTATGATAAGAATTTTTGGGAATTGTTTTATTATTTCTGAATTTTATACAAGTAAATATGGATTTAAAATTTTTTTCAAATGATTTAGTGTTATTAAAACCATATATGGTTGTTAAAAAAATTAAAATAATTTACATTAAAATTAATTAATTTTTATAATTTATTTCTTAATTTAAATACACAAAGTTTACATTGTAAAAAATATTTTTTATTTTTATCATTATAAATTTTTATTATTAAATGTAATAATTATTACTGTATAATTGTAGTTTTTATTTAAAAATCAAAAGGAGAAAAATTTTGAAAAGCTTAAAAATTAAATTCTCACTTATTGTAAATATAATATCAATTACAATTTTAGTGATTTTAGGAGTAGTTACTTATTTTTTTGCTAAAACTTTAATTTATGATCAGGTGATAAAATCAGAAACTAATTATATAAAAGTAGCTAAAAATTCACTTATGGGATTTCAAGAAGCTAATTTAAAAGTTTTACAAAGTTATAGTGCAAGAATTTTACATTTTCCAATTAATGAATTAGATAATGAAAAAGCTCTTATGGAAAATGTAGGAGAAGAGCTTAAGATTTTAAGAGATACTGGCGGTTTTTTAGCAGCATATATCGCTCAGCCAAATGGAGAATTGGTTGTATCAGATACAGATTCAGATGCCAAGGGAGTTGATTTTGGAACTTATGGCAAAAAAGATAATTATGATGCAAGAACTAGAGATTGGTATCAAGGAGCTTTAAAAACAAATGATATTTATATCACTCCTTCTTATATTGATATTACTTCAAAACTTCCATGCTTTACTTATTCTAAAGCTCTTTATAAAGATGGTAAATTTATAGGTGTTCTAGCAATTGATATCTTAACAAAAGATTTACAAAAAGAATATGAAGCAAATCCAGGAAGAACTTTTGCATTTGATAAAAATAATAAAATTTTTGCAGCTACAGATAAATTTCAATTAACTGAAGATTATGATGCTTCTCATATTACAGTTCCTGCTAGAACAAAAGCAGATTTTGAACCTTTTGAATATATAAGAAAAAAAGATGGCTCTCGAGGGCTTGCCATGTGTGTTAAAGTAGGAGAAAACAGAGTTTGCACAGGTCAATCAATTAATAAAATCGAAGAACCTATTAACAAAATGAGTTATATTCAAATTGCAATTATATTAATTGCAATTGTGATTAATTTTATATTGATATACGTATTAGCGGCCAAACTTCTCTCCCCACTCACCATCATCCAAAACGGTCTTAATGCCTTCTTTGATTTTATCAATCATAAAACAAAGAATGTCTCTACTATTAATATAAAAACTAATGATGAGTTTGGTCAAATCTCAAAAGCCATTAATGAAAACATCCTTATTACTAAACAAGGTTTAGAACAAGATAATCAAGCTGTAAAAGAATCAGTCTCTACAGTTCAAGTTGTAGAAAAAGGAGATTTAACAGCAAGAATTACTGCAAATCCAAGAAATCCTCAACTTGTAGAACTTAAAAATGTTTTAAATAAACTCTTAGATGTCTTACAAGAAAAAGTAGGTTCTGATATGAATGCTATTCATAAAATCTTTGAAGAATATAAGAGCTTAGATTTTAGAAATAAATTAGAAAATGCTAGAGGTAGTGTTGAAGTTACTACTAATGCTTTAGGTGAAGAAATCATTAAAATGTTAAAACAAAGTTCTGATTTTGCTAATCACTTAGCAAGTGAAAGTTCTAAATTACAAAATGCTGTTCAAAACCTAACTAGCTCTTCTAATTCTCAAGCAGCTTCTTTAGAAGAAACTGCTGCTGCTTTAGAAGAAATTACTTCTTCTATGCAAAATGTTTCTGTTAAAACCTCTGATGTAATCACTCAATCAGAAGAGATTAAAAATGTTACAGGTATTATTGGAGATATTGCAGATCAAATCAATCTTTTAGCATTAAATGCTGCTATAGAAGCAGCGCGTGCAGGAGAACATGGACGAGGCTTTGCCGTTGTGGCTGATGAAGTTAGAAAAATAGCAGAAAGAACTCAAAAATCATTGAGTGAAATAGAAGCTAATACTAACTTACTTGTTCAATCTATTAATGATATGGCAGAATCTATTAAAGAACAAACTGCAGGTATTACTCAAATCAATGAAAGTGTAGCTGCTATTGATCAAACTACTAAAGATAATGTTGAAATTGCTAATGAGAGTGCAATCATTTCTAATACTGTTAGTGATATAGCTAATAATATATTAGAAGATGTTAAGAAGAAAAGATTTTAAGAATCTTTTCTTTAAATTATAATCAAATGATTATTCTTTAAATCATAATCTTTAAACTATTATCTTAAATCATTATTTTTAAATAGTTATTTTTAAATAACTATTTTTTATGATAATTGAATAGATAATTTTTATGCTTTTTATCTTTCTTTCCAATGTAAATACTTAATTTTGACTATTGATTTTAGCTAACACAAAAAAATATTAAAAATTAATTATATTAATAAAATATTAAATATTTTAATTATAGAATGATTATTTATTAAATTTTTATTTAAGGATTTGCAATGAAGAAAATTTTTATTTCTTTACTAATTCCAGCAATTTTTTTATGGGCTAAAAATATCGCTTATAGCGATGAAGTTGTTTCTCTTTATCTTAATAAAGATGATGCTAAAGTTATTGGAAAATTACTTCCTACTAATCCTTTTGAAATTTTAAAAGATCAAAATAACAAGGTAATGATTAGAATTAGTGGCTATATTAATCCAAAATTTCCTTCAGTAATTTATTTTAATAATTCTCAAAGAATTATAGTAGCTGCATTTTCTAAAAATATTAAATTAAATTATTCTCAAATAAAAAAAGGAGAGAAAGGAAAATGGGATAAAGTAAATCTTGAAATTTGGGCAGATAAGAAAGATTTTTCTAAAGATAATAGAAAAATGTTAAATCATGCTAAAGAGCTCTTTGTTAATAATTGCGGAATTTGTCATGCTTTGCATTCTGAAAAAGAATTTAACGTTAATGCTTGGCCAGCAATCTTTAAATCCATGGTTAATAGAACAAGCATAGATAAGAAAGATCAATGGTTAGTTATAGAATATTTACAAAAAAATGCAAAAGATTTTAAAATAAAATAAAAAGGAAGAAAGATGTTAGATAGAAGAAAATTTTTAAAGATTGGTGTAACTTTAAGCACTTTACCATTTATTCCATCCTTTGCTACAGGAAAGAGCATTGAAGCTTCTAAAGTGAGTCTTGGACTTGTTAAGAATGGAGAAGTAATTACAGCAGCTCATTGGGGAATTTTAAAACTCACTATTAAAGATGGTAAGGTGATTAAAAGTGAACCTTGGGAAAAGGTGACAAAAATGGACAATCCTCTGCAACACTACACCTTAGATATGATTTATAAATGTCGCGTAAAATATCCTTATGTTCGAAAATCTTATCTTGAAAATCCAGATGATCCAAAACCAGAACTTCGTGGAAAAGAAGAATTCGTACGTGTAAGTTATGATAAGGCTATAAAACTCATTGCTAAAGAACTTAAAAAAACAAGAGATGTAAAAGGTACGAGTGCTATTTTTGGCGGAAGTTACGGCTGGAAGTCTAGTGGAAATATGCAAAATTCCCGTATTTTGCTTCAAAGATTTCTAAATGTAACCGGTGGTTTTGTAGGGGTTACAGGTGATTATTCTACAGGAGCATCTCAAATTATTATGCCTTATGTGGTAGGTTCTATTGAAGTTTATGAACAACAAACTTCTTGGGAAAATATTTTAAAATATTCTAAATATGTTGTGATTTGGGGTGCCGATCCGCTTTCTACTTTACGAATAGCTTGGACATCTACAGATCAAAGAGGTTTAGCTTATTTTGAAAAATTAAAAGAAAGTAAAATTAAAATTATTTGTATTGATCCTGTAAGAACAGAAACTGCTAAATTTTTAAATGCCAAATGGGTTTCTCCTCGTCCAAATACTGATGTAGCTTTGATGATGGGAATGGCAAGCCATTTAATTGCCAAGAAAAAGGTTAATTATGAATTTTTGCAAAATTATACTATTGGTTTTGATCGATTTAAAGCTTATTTAGATGGTCAAGAAGATGGAATTAAAAAAGATGTTAAATGGGCTAGTCAAATTTGTGGTATTGATGAAAAAACCATAACAAATTTGGCAGAAATTTTTTATGATAATCCAACTATGATAATGAGTGGATGGGGTATGCAAAGAGCGCATCATGGAGAACAACCGCATTGGATGCTTGTTACTTTATGCTGCATACTTGGACAAATTGGAACCAAAGGGGGTGGTTTTGGCTTAAGTTATCATTATAGCAATGGTGGTGTTCCAACTTGCAAAAGTGGGATTATAGGCGGTATAAATGCTGGAGAACTAGGAATTTGGAAAAATGGTAAATTTAAAGGTTTAGCAAAATCAAATCAAACTGATCAAGGTGCTGAGTGGTTGCAAAATTCTGCAAAATATTCTTTTCCAGTGGCTAGGATTGCTGATGCGCTTTTAAATCCAGGTAAAACTATAGATCATAATGGAAGCAAAATTACTTATCCTGATATCGATTTTATTTATTGGGTTGGTGGAAATCCACTTGTCCATCATCAAGATACCAATAATAATATAAAGGCTTGGAGAAAACCGAGAACTGTAGTTGTTAATGAAATTTATTGGACTCCAACTGCAAAAATGGCGGATATTATTATGCCTACAACTTCATCTTATGAAAGAGATGATATTACTATGACGGGTGATTATTCTAACATGCATATAGCTCCTATGAAACAGGCTATTGAGCCTATTGCAGAAAGCAAAGATGATTATGTGATTTTTTCTGATATTTGCAAAGAGTATGGAAAAGATGTTTTTGATGCTTATACTCAAAATGGCAAAAAAGCTAAAGATCTAATCAAAGAATATTATAATAGTGCTTTAAAACAAACTAAAAATTTTGGAAAAGCTTTTACAACGCCTATGCCAAGTTTTGAAGAATTTTGGGCAAAAAATGAACCTATTGTTTTTAAGCCTTCTATGGAAAGTTTAGAATGGACTCGTTTTACAGATTTTATCGAAGATCCAATTTTAAATACATTAGGAACAGATTCTGGACTTATAGAAATTTATTCAGAAAAAATTAAAAAATACAATTATGATGATTGCAAGGCACACCCTACTTGGTTTGAACCAATTGAATGGCTTGGAAATGCTGACAAACAAACGCCTTTTCATTTGATCACAAGTCATCCAAGAAATCGTTTGCATTCTCAACTTTGTCAAACAAGCTTAAGAGACACCTATACTGTAAAAGATAGAGAACCTATACTTATAAATTCTAAAGATGCTAAAAAACTTGGAATTAAAAATGGTGATTTGGTTCGAGTATTTAATAAGCGTGGTGAAGTTTTAGCAGGAGCTGTTGTTAGCGATGATATTATGCAAGGAGTAGTGAGACTTTGTGAGGGAGGTTGGTATGATCCAGATGAAAATGGACTTTGCAAATACGGAAGTGCAAATGTTTTAACTATTGATATGCCAACTTCAAAACTTGCGAATGGGAACATTTCTCATACAGGGCTTGTAGGCATTGAAAAATTTACACAAAAAGTGCCCAAAGTTACAGCATTTACAAATCCTAAAATATTGTGAAGGATTTTTTTAGTTAAAAATTTGAAATTTTTAAAGGAATCTATAAAAATGCAAGTAAAGACAAACTTAACTCTCTTGCTATTTTTTTACCTTTAAAAACCATATTATTGGTTTGATTTTGAGATTTTCCTTTAATATTTTTGCAGGTGGATAAAATTTTAAAAAGGAAATATAGGCTTAGGTGTTTTTTTGCATAATTTAAGCTCTTTTGATTTTTTAAAATCGAAATTTAGGTTATTATATAGTTTTTAGCATGGAAAGATGTTAAAAAAGATAATCTTTAATTGAATCAACAATTTCAATAAAACTAGTTAAAAACTAGTTTTATTTAACTTTAAATTCCAATTTTTTCCCAGCCATGAAAGGCACCACGTCACCATATTTTTGCGGTACCTGCCATTCTTTTTTTTCTAATTTTATAATCTTTTCTTTTTCAAACTTAAAATTATAAATTTCACTAGCATTATCGGAGATAAATTTTTGTAATTTTTTTTCATTGGAATTTTTTTCAAAAAGTTCAGCTAGAGTAGGCAAAATAACAGGTGCACTAAAAACTCCAGCCGCACAACCGCAACATTCTTTGGTATGCAGTGGATGCGGTGCGCTATCACTTCCAAACATCACTTTTTCATATCCACTAAAAGCAAGTTCACAAAGAGCATCTTTGTCTTCATAACGTTTTGCTATAGGTTTGCAAAATAAATGAGGATCCATTTTTCCGCCTATAACATCATCTAAAGTAATCATTAAATGATGTAAAGTTATGGTTGCATATAAATTTTCATAATCTTTGAGTAAATCGCATAAAACTTTAGTAGTAATGTGTTCCATGACTATTTTTAAATTTGGAAAATTTTGAGCTAATTTTTCATAGATTTTTGCAAAATTTGCTTCTCTATCCATTACAAAATCATTAGTTTCTCCATGTACCAGCAAAGGAATATCAAGTTCACTCATTATATTGAGTGTGGGTTTTAAATTTTGTAAATCAAAACTTGAAATTCCTTTATCTGAATTTGTAGTAATACCAGCAGGATAAAGCTTGATAGCAAAAATTTCATCTTTTGCATTCTCTAAAAATTTTTCATCATATTCTTTAAAAAATAGAGTCATTAAAGGTGTAAAATCTTCATTATTGCAAGCTTTTATAATCCTTTGTTTGTAAGCTTTTAAAGAATTTATATCTGTAATAGGAGTGATCAAATTCGGCATTATAACGCCTGCTTTAAAGTCCTTTGCACTAAATGGCGCTACTAAATCAAGCATTTTTTCATCGCGTAAATGTAAATGCATATCCAAAGGATTTTTTAGTACCATTGTTTCTCCTTATTTAGAAAAATAATTATTTAAATTTATCAAAATATATAAAAAAGATAAATTAAATTATATTTCTTCTTTAATATAAATTTGGTATAAACCATTTTTAAGGCGTCTAAAAAGCTTTTTTTCTTCTAAAAATTTAAAAGTAGCAATAATAGTTGGCTTACTTAAATTAAGTTTGCTTTGAATTTCGTTAATTTTTATCATGATAAAGCCATTTTCATCAGCATTTTCACATAAAAATTTTAAAAGCTCATAGCGTTTTTTACCAAAAATAGCACATATTAATTTTTCAAAATTCATATCAAGCCTACTATAATAAAAATCCAAGAAAAAAGAGCCAAAATCACACTAAAAAAGACTCCAGCGCTAGCACAATCTTTAGCGATTTTTGCTTTTTGATGCCATTTATCGGTTATAAGATCAACACAAGCTTCAATAGCTGAGTTAAAGGATTCTGCGATTAAAACTAGAATTAAAACTGCTATTAAAATAAGATGCTCTATTAAGCTTATTTTTAAAAAAAAGCTGATAAAAATAGCAGGGATAATGATACAAATTTCAATGCGAAAAGCCATTTCATTTTTAAACAAAGCTATAACTCCTTCTAGGGCATATTTGGCATTATTAAAAATATGATATTTTGGTTTCATGGATTTGCCTTGAGTTTAGGATTAAATAAATCATAATTTGATTCATAAACATGAGTTTTTATATCAAAATAGCCTAAAAGCGTGCTAAAAAGATTATCTTGAGAAAGCTTTAAATTTTTATGTTTTTTAGCTAAATTCATAAGCTCACTATCATTGCTCCAAAAAATCATAGGAATATGAGTTTGTGTACTTGGTGCGAATGCGTAAGGCATACCATGTAAATAAATTCCATTTTCACCTAAACTTTCTCCATGATCAGAAAGATACAATAAAGAACTTTGAAAACCTTTTTTTTCTTTTAAAAGAGAGATAATATTGCTTAAAATATAATCTGTATAAAGTAAGGTATTATCATAGGTATTCATCAAAGCATCTTCAGTGCACTTTGATAAATCATTTGTATCACAAGTTGGATTAAATTTTTTAAATTCTTTAGGATAACGTTTATAATAAGCTGGGCCATGAGAACCTTGCAAATGCAAAACAATTATATTTTGAGTGCTTAAATTGTCTAATTTGTTTTTTAATGGACTCAGTAAATTTTCATCATAGCCACTTGAGAGCTGAATTTTTTGTTTTAATCGACTACACACTCCTTTGCATCCTCCTGAATTATTATCTATCCAGCTAACATCTACACCACTTTTATTAAGTATATCAATGGCGTTTTCTTGATATTCTTTATTTGAAAAATCGATTCGTTTTGAAACTGAAAACATACAAGGTAAGCTAATAGCAGTGGCTGTTCCGCAAGAAGATACTTGATTGAAAAATACAACATTGTCTTTTTTGGTGTAAAAATTAGTATCATTTTTTGCATAACCACCAAGCGAGTAATTTGCAGCTCTTGCAGTTTCCCCAACTACTAAAACTAAAATTTTTTTAGTGTGATTATCATCCTTATAAGCGTCATTTTCTATAGCTTTAAACTGAGGCTTAGCTTGAACAAAAAGAGTATAATAACGATATAGAGCATATAATTGATAAAAAGGGATATTATACATTCTTATTTCATTATAGTTTCTAGCAAAAGGAATAAAAGTTTTGCTCAGTGGAAGAAAAATAGCAAAAATAAAGATCAAACCTAAAATAATATTAATAAATTTAATTTTAAGATGAGATTTCATAGACTTATAATCAATTTTAATTTTTAAAATATAAATGATAAAAATTAAAATTAAAATTATAGTGACTACTAGTTTGAAATTAATCAAATCTTCTACTTCTTTAATATCGGTTTGTACAGCATTTTGAATCATATTTGAATCGATCAAAACCCCATAAAAACTAATAAAATAAACACTTAAAAAAGATGCTACAATAAAAAAAATTGAAAAAAATTTGCTTAAGTATTTGATAAAAATCAAAGAAAAAATAGTATGCACAAAACCAAAATAAATCAAAATGAAACTAAAAGTGATGAAAAAATTTTGAGAGCTTTTTTCATACACAAAATGAAATAAATTAAAATTAAGTGCCACAATCAACAAAGAGTTTAGAAGTGTAAATTGAAGCCAAGTGAATTTAAACATTAGAATTGCCTTAAATATAGATTATTTATTGTATAAAAGTTTGTTTAATCGCCTGTAAAAATTTAATTTTTGTGCTATGATTTTGGAATTATTATTTTATTAAGGATAAAGATGAAACTATTATCGTGGAATGTCAATGGCTTAAGAGCAATTTGCGATAAAAATGCACTTGATTGGATAGAAAAAGAAAATATTGATTTTATAGGTTTTCAAGAGATTAAAGCTCATGAAGATAAATTTCCTAAAAGAATTTATGAATTTCCTTTTAAACATATGTATTCTAATTCTGCAAAAAGAGCAGGATATTCAGGTGTTATGAGTCTTTGCAATTTTGATTGTGAAGTAAAAAAATGTGAATTTTTTGATGATGATGAAGGTAGGGTTTTAGAACATAGGTTTAAAAATGTGGTGCTTTTTAATATTTATTTTCCAAATGGACAAAAAGATGAAGAGCGTTTAAATTTTAAAATGAAATTTTATGCGGATTTTTTAATTTATCTTAAAAAACTTTTAGATGAGAATAAAGAAATAATCATTTGTGGAGATGTTAATACAGCTCATCGCGAGATCGATTTAACCCATCCTAAAGCAAATGCAAATACCTCAGGTTTTTTACCCATAGAAAGAGCTTGGATTGATGATTTATTAAAACTTGGTTTTTTAGATACTTTTAGAGAAATCAATGGAGATGTTAAGGAAAAATATTCTTGGTGGAGTTATAGAATGAAAGCAAGAGAAAGAAATGTTGGTTGGAGAATTGATTATTTTTTCATTTCAAATAATTTAAAAAATAAATTAAAAAATGCTTTTATAAGAGATGATATTTTTGGATCAGATCATGCTCCAGTAGGTATAGAAATAGATATTTAATATCCTATATAAAATAGGATATTTATTTTTTGATTAAATTTTTAGCTTTTTCCCAAAGTCTTATGCCTAATTTTTTTGCCTTTTGGGAATTTATATCTTTGTATTTTTCATTGGCTATATTTTCTAATTCATAAATTTCTTGTTTTAAACGATAGAGCTTACTTTGAGTTAGTCTATTAAAATCATTGATTTTTGGATTTTTCTTAATATCATTTAAAACTAAAAGAAGCTGTTCTCTACTTTCACTTGCAAGACGTTTGAATTTTGCAAAAAGATTATCTAGCTCGTATTCAAGTAAATTTTCAACTATTTCTTTAGCTGGATTATTTTGTTTTTTAATTTCTTTTTTTAAGAGTGTAATAAAATCATCTTCTATGCCTATTAATTCTTTGCTTTTTAAGTTAATATCTTCTTCAAAAGCTGCATAGTTTAACGAGGATTTAAATTTTTCCATTGCTAGAGCAATTCCATCACGTGTTCCTTTGATTACCCCTAGGCAAAGATCTTTTGCATAAGCCATTGATTCATTAGCTATTTCAAAAGCTGTATTTAAAACAATACTTGAAATTTTTAAAATACGTTCTTTTTCAAAATGTGCTTCACAAATCGCATTATAAACAAGATTTTTAGCAATTTCGTTGCTCGTAAGTTCTATATCTTCAGCTTTTTCTAAGGTTGTCAAAAAAGCACTTTCAGCTGTTTCTTTTAAAATTCCAAGCATTTCTATATCAAATAAAATTGCATCATTTAAGCTACTACAAATTTGATTGTCAAGATGTTCTTGTAAAATATTTTCAAATTCAAAAAAATGATTACTGATTTGATTTTTTATCAAATTTTTTTGATTTTCAACTTGTTTATTTAGAATTTCAATTTCATTCATATAATCATAAAGCGTATTTTGTGCATCTTGGATGCTAGCTTTCACTAAGGCTTTAATAACTTTTGTAGTATTTTCATCATCGAGCAAATCTAATTTTTTTAAAATATTTAAAAATTCAACTAGAAGAGAATTAAGAATTTTTTGCGTATAATGAGAATTGTGAGTGATTTGTTTATAAGCAAGATTAAAACACAAATCCTCTAATAAATCTTTAGCTTCTTTTTTACTAAGATTCAATAAAGAATTTTCAAAAATAATCAAAGTATTTTTCATTAAATTTTCCTTTAAATAACAAATTTTGCTTCAGACTTAAGCTTTTCAAAAATATCAAGACGATCTTGTTTGCTATCAACATATACGCTTAACAAAAAACTTTGATATTTTCCATTGGAACTTGTATTAGAGTGTTTGTATTTAAATTCTCTTTGACCTAATATTTTTTCAAAAATTTCACCTGCATGCACATGAATATCAAAAATAACCTTATAATCCCAAAATGTTGGATAATTAATAATGGGTTCTTTATTAAGATCGCACAAATTCACCACTTTTACCCCCTTGCTTATTTTCAAGAATAATTTCGCCTATTTTCATAGTTTTATCAATAGCTTTAACCATATCATAAATGGTTAAAAGCCCTATGCTTACCGCAGTTAAAGCCTCCATTTCAACTCCAGTTTTCCCCTCACATTTAATTGTAACAATAAGTTTAAAAGCAAATTCTTTTTCAAATTCAATTATATCAGTTTCAATTTTAGAAAGCATCAAAGGATGGCACATGGGTATTAATTCACTTGTTTTTTTTGCCCCCATAATAGCTGCTATAATTGCTGTTTGCAAAACAGGACCCTTTTTAGCTGTATTATTTTTAATACTTTCAAAGGCTTCTTGAGACATACTTATCATTCCACTTGCTTTAGCAAGTCTTTGAGTGATATTTTTTGAGCTTACATCTACCATTTTTGGACGATTTTTATCATCTAAATGAGTTAAATTCATAAATAAACCTTTTAAAAAATTCAAAAAATTATATCAAAAGCAAACAAATTTGAGTTAAAATAATTTTATAATTTTAATTTTAGGAGAAAATTATGGAAAATGAAGAAGAAAATTTAGATTATGATACTTATGAAGAAGAATATACTCATGCTAATCATCGATCTTATAATTACGATGATGATGATTATTCCTATGATGATGAATCAGACGAAGATGAATTTTATGAAATGGATTAAAATTCATCGCTTCAATAATATCCAACACACATACTATCAGTAATTTTTATACGTTTTTCAAAAGGGGCTGGGCTGAAAAAATGGCATTTTTCTATGTAAATATGCTGATGGTAATCAAGCCCTAAAAAATCATAAAATTTTTTTAAATTTACAAATTTAATCCCTTGCACTTCTTTAAGTTCTAATAACTTATAAATAGAAGAATCATTATTTTTTACTAAATGCGAAGGAGCAAGGGTAGTAAAAGAACAAAAAGCACTGGCTAATACAAAACCATTTAAATTTGTGCATAATTTTAATTTTTCTTGATGTTTTTTTAGAATAGAATTTTTATGCAAAAAAATAACACGTGTTCCTTGGTATCTTCCTATTTCTACATTTTTCCAAAATTTATAAGCATTTTTAGAAATGCCTACTAAACGGTGAAATTCAGCATTTAAAACATAATGATCTAAAAATTCATTAGGAGGTAAAATAATACTTTTCATTAAATCAAAGAAAAAATAAACTTATTTTTTTTCTTTTTCTATTTCTTCTCTAATTTGTTTTGGAAGTTTTGAAATAAAATTATCTAAATTAAATTTTACACCTTGAGTTTTAGCTTCTTCGATTAAAGCAATAGACGCTTTTACATTAAAAACAGAAAAATTTCTATGCGGCATAAATAAATGATCAAGTACGGCTAAGGCATAAGCTGATTTTTTAACTTCATTACGTGCCGCATGAGGGGATCTTATAAAACAAATTGTCTCTGTTAATATATCATCAAAATTCCAACGATAAAGCAAAAAGCCTAAAAAAGAAATATGATCAACTCCTAAAAATTCATTTTCTACTAAAGAAAGATCTCTAAAATCTATTTTTTTTAAATGTTCTAAAAATTCAGCGTCTTTATTATTTTGAATTAAAAAATTAGAAAAAATAACTATACCAAGTCTTAATATCAAAGCACAAGGAACCAAAAAGTGAGACAGTTTTTTATCTTCTTCATTGAGCCAATCTGTAATAAAAGCAGTTTCTTCGCTGCATTTATTTATAAAATCTTTAGTATTTAAACCATAAGGCGAAACATCGATTTTAAAATTATCTCTTATAGAATCTGCCATAATGGTATTAATAATATTCCCTATACCCAGTAAAGATACAACTTGATTCAAAGAAGTAATTTCTCTTGAGAAGCCGTAAAAAGGAGAATTGGCTAAACGTAAAAGTTTGGTTGTCATTAAGGGATCACTTGAGATAATATCAGCGATCTTATTGATTTCTAGATTGCTTCTTGATTCTTCAATATATTTTCTTAATTTGCTGATTGTGTCAGGCAAAGAAGGTAGAACTTCAACACTTTGTAATAAAATTTCATTCATATCTGATGCCATAGATTTTCCTTGACTAAACTAAATTACAAAATTTCTCACTAAAAAATGTATTATAACTAAATTTCAATTTACTTAGTATATAAAATTTTATAATTTTTATCATTAATAAAATTTTACTACAATTAAAAACAGTTTTAATTATCTTATTAAAATCTTATTTACAGATATATAGATTTAATAAGAATAACATTTATCGAGGTTAATAATGTTTCACAGCTTTTTTAAAAAAAATGAAAAAAAAATCATAAAAACAAAACCTTTGGAAACTCTTTATTTTTTAGAAGACGAAATTGAAAATACTTTAAGTAATTTGCAATTTAAAACTAAGTTAGCCATAGGATTTGCTTCCTATCAACTTGATTTAAAAAATATAGCAACAAAGATAAAAAATTATTTACCTCAAGAATGTGAATTAGTTTTAATTTCTGCTTCTGATTTATTATGCAATATCAATCAAAATAAACAAATCATTGATAATCCTTATTTACATAATGTTCAAGGTATCGCTTTAATTCTTTTTGGCAATGAAATGATAGAAAATTTATATATCCACAAAATCAATCTTTTTGATCATATAGAAGATTATCAAGATAGAAGAGTTTATATAGAAAAAGAAATTGCGTCAATGCATGTTCCTTTTAAGGCACATTGTAGTAATACTTTGCACTATTTAATTCATAATGGAGTAAGCGGAAGCGAGAGCATGGTCATAGAAATGCTTTATAAATACGCTCAATATCCTTGCCCTATTTTAGGAGCTGGTGCAAGTGGAGACTTGGATAATCTTCAAGGAACCTGCATTGTTTATAATCACGAAATACTAGAACATCATGCTGTTAGTATGCATATTCAATTTAAACCAAAATATCGTTTTGATTTTATGAAATCTCAAAATTTTTCTGAAACTCATGATAAAAATACAACATTTACAGTTTTAAATGCAGATCCTAAAAATAGATTAGTATATGAATTCTTAGATACAAAAACTTTTCAGTCTGTAAATGCGATTGAAGCTTTATGTAAGCATTTTTCTTGTAGCTTTGAAGAATTAAAGCTTGATAAAGCACAAAATTATACTTTAGGTATTAAAATTAGTAATGATTATTTTATTTCCCCTATGAAAATCATTTCAGATAAGGTTTTGTTTAGTTATGGCGCAATAGCCAATGGTCAAGAAATTGTTTTATTAAAAAGAACTGATTTTATCAAAGATCTTGAAAAAGATTATGAGAAATTTATCCAAAATAAACCCAATATGAAGCCTATGGCAGCAATTTTTAATGATTGTATCCTAAGAAGATTCCAAAATAGTAAATTTATAAAAGATATTAAATTAAATCAATTTCCCATTGTAGGTTTTTCTTGTTTTGGAGAAATTTATGGCGTTGGAATTTTTAAAAGTTTAGTAGCGATATTTTTTTACGAAGTAGATGAAAAAACTGAATTTAATCCTGTATATATGCAAACTTTTGTAAATAAATATAGCGACTTTAAATATTATTATCTTAGTTTTAAAGTACAAAAACTTGAAATTATTAATAAGGTTAATAAGCTCGTTTTAGATAGATTGAAAAATACCACTGTTAGTATAGACAATAATTCCAATATTTTTAAAGAAACTTTCAAAGATTTTCAAAGTATTAAAGAAAGCCTTTTAACTATTGATGAAAATTTTATTAATTTTATTCACTATTTAGAATATAACTTATATCAAAGTGAAGAAAAAATGAATTTAGAGAAAGAAATTCAATCTTCTTTTAAAAATATTGATCAGCTTAATAAAATGCTTAACCTTATTTCTGGCATTGTTGAACAAACAAGTCTTTTATCTTTAAATGCGGGCATAGAAGCTGCAAGAGCTGGGAAAATGGGTAGGGGTTTTGCTGTTGTTGCTGATGAGGTAAGAAAGCTTTCTGATAATACCCAAGAAAGCTTAATAGAAATGGAAGCGGCTATAAAATTAGTAATTCAAACTATACAGTCTATTGCTAAAAGCTCGAATTCTAGCACCCAAGAAATGAATTTTATCAGAGATAAATCGAACGAATTTTCAAAAACTATTTCTGAACTTATTAGTTTAGGGAAAGAAATTTCAGATAAGCTTGAACAAAAAAGTGATACAAGCACTCATTTGGATAAAAATTTAAATGAATTAAAACTTTACGAAAACGTTTTAGCGAAATTAAATACGACGGGGGGGGGTAATCCAAGAAAATAATCTTGGATTAAAGCGCTTTTTTAACAGCCTCCACAATTTTTGAAAATGCAGCAGCATCATTCATTGCTAAGTCTGCTAAGATTTTTCTATCAAGTTCAATACCTGCTTTTTTAAGTCCATTAATAAATCTTGAATAACTTAAATCATTTAATCTGCAAGCAGCATTGATACGCACGATCCAAAGACGGCGAAAATCTCTTTTTTTGCGACGTCTGTCACGATAAGCATAGACGAGACTTCTTTCTAATTGTTCTTTTGCTTTTCTAAAATGTTTGCGACGTCCGCTATAAAAACCACGTGCTAATTTTAAAACTTTTTTGTGTCTACGACGTCTTACAACACCTGTTTTTACTCTTGCCATTTTTATTTCCTTTCATAAAGTGGCGTCCAAATTTGGAGCTTGCCCTTAATTTTATTTTTAAGGGGAGTTTGAATGACTTTGGTCAAAAACTTAAATTCCTAACATCTTTTCTACAGCTTTTACATTTGTACTATGAACGTATTTAGCTGTACGAAGATCACGCATTCTTTTAGCAGGTTTTTTAGTCAAAATATGGCTTCTAAATGCTGAACCTCTTTTGATTTTATTTTTACCTACCTTAAAGCGTTTAACAGCGCTTTTAACGCTTTTCATCTTTGGCATACGCTTTCCTTTCGGATAAAATTTATTTTCCAAAAAATTTAGAAAAGCTAAATAATAATAAATTTTTACTGATTTTTGACTGAATTTTTATCATCTTATAAACTTGGCACACCTTTTGCTTGTTAAAAAATAGCAATATTTTTGGAAAGATTAAACAATGACAATAAATTCGGCAAATCCTTATCAAAATTTGGCTTTGTCTAATCCTTTAAATAATAGTTCTGCTTTGAATTTGATCAAGGATAGAGAAATTTCAAATTTGAAAGAGGATCATCATTTAGAACAATTAAATTACATTTTTAATAATGTAAGTTATGCGAGTGAGTTTGGTTTTAGAATCAATGAGCAGGGCTTTTTCGATAAAGATTTAAATAAAATAGCTAATATTCCAGAATCCTATGATATTCATATCAAAAGTGTTAGAAATATAGCAAAAGAATTAACAAAGCAAGATGAAAATTTTAACTATAATAAAATAGATTTGCCCTATCTTTTAAATAGTTATTACAACTCCTTAAAAGCAATCAATAATGAATTTATAGGAGATGATAATATCAATTTAAGTCGCAATAGCATTTCAAAACTTTCAGCAGGTTTTTCCACGGAAAATGGAGAATTTTTAGGTAAAATTACAAGAATTTATAATAATCAAGAAGAGTTAAATTCTGCATTAGATAAAAATCTTCATCTTAATACCTTAATGCTTGATAATAAAGTTATTAGTTTTCATTTTGATAAAACCTTAAATAATACTTCTTCTAATGAAATTTTAAAACCTTATTTAACAAAAAATTCAGAGGTCTCAAAATCAGGACTTTTAATGAATTTTATTTATCAAGATATCAAGACTCAAAATGAGAATGAATTTAACTTTTTTATGAAACCAGTTAACTTAGATATTACCTCTCGTCAAAATTTGCAAAAAATTCTTGATGGAAAAATGGATATTGAAGATTATATTAAAAAAAATAATGAAGAAAAAATGAGTTTTGATTTATATCTTTATGTTAATGGGGTCAATAAAAAAACTATTTCTAAAGATAAGCTTTCTGTTTTTTTTCAACAATATATTAATTATCAAAAAGATATGGATTTGAAAGAATTTGCTAATTCTAGTTCAATTTTTCAAATTTATACCGATCAAATAAAAAATGATTTTAATGATTTAAAAAATGAGTATAAAAAACAAAGCGAAGATGTATCCAGAATAGATAAAGCAAATTTTATGCGCTCTAGCTCTATAGATCATTTTCTAGATCGTCGCCAAAAGCAAGCGAATTTAAATAAAATACTTAACTCTTATATGTCTGTTATGATGTAAATATAAAAAAATAATGTGAATTTAAGTATTTAAAAATTATAATCTAAATTTTAAACAATAATTTAAAATTTGAAATTATCAGTAAATGAAAGTTTAAATTATGATTTCTAACCAAAAAATTGTTTCTATGAATAACGAGCTTTTAGATTCTCAACATCAAGATATTTTTGAAATTTCTATTAAACTTTCTTTAATGAATCATCGACATATTAAATTCTAAAGAATTAAAAGAAGTTTTAAAAGAATTGCTTGTTATGCTAAATCGGCATTTTTCGGATGAAGAAGCTTTTATGAGAGAAATTAATTATCCTTTTATTAAAGAGCATATGAAAATTCACCGAAGTATTATTTTTGAAATTGAAGAAATAATCGTAAGAGAGGCAAGAACAATCCACGTTTTAACTGAAAAGTTGGATTTAGTAGTGAGGGATTTTATTATAAATCATACCTCAAAAGAAGATTCTAAAATAACAAAATACTATGAAAAAAAATTAAAAAATTTAATTTAATATTTTTTTATTTTTCTTAATTTATAATTTAATTTTTAGTATTTAAACTAAAATTAATAAATTTCTGTTATTATCTGCTATGTGATTAACAGGATAAAAAATATCCTAAATTAAAAATGGATATAATTTTATTAAGGATGAAAAAGTGAAAGTTTATTTAGATAATAATGCAACAACAATGATTGATCCTAATGCTTATGAGCTTATGTTGCCATTTTTCAAAGAAATGTATGGTAATCCAAATAGTCTTCATCAGTGGGGAAGTACAACGCATCCAGCCTTAAAAGAAGCTTTAGATAAGCTTTATATAGGACTTGGTGCTAATGATTTAGATGATATAGTTATCACATCTTGTGCAACTGAAAGTATCAATTGGGTCTTAAAAGGTGTATATTTTGATCATATTTTAAACAAAGAACGTAATGAAGTGATTATTTCTAGCGTAGAGCACCCAGCTGTAACCGCAGCAGCATATTTTTTAAAAAGTCTTGGCGTTAAGGTTATAGAGCTTCCGGTAAATGAAGAGGGTGTTTCTACTGTAGAAGATTTACGTAAGGTAATTTCTGATAAAACTGCACTAGTTAGCGTTATGTGGGCTAATAATGAAACAGGCATGATCTTTGACATCAAAGCTATGGCTGAACTTTCTCATGAATTTGGAGCCCTTTTTCATACAGATGCAACACAAGCAGTAGGTAAAATCAAGGTTAATTTAAGAGATGTTGGCGTTGATTTCGCATCCTTTTCAGCGCATAAATTTCATGGGCCAAAAGGTATTGGTGGATTGTTTATTAAAAAAGGACTTAAACTTACTCCATTATTGCATGGTGGAGAACACATGGGTGGTAGAAGAAGTGGGACTTTAAATGTACCTTATATAATAGCCATGGGAGAAGCTTTACGCATAGCTAATACTATGCTTGATTTTGAAGATTCTCATATACGTCGTTTAAGAGATAAATTAGAAGATAAAATTTTAGCTTTGCCTGATACAACCGTGGTTGGAAGAAGAGAACATAGAGTTCCAAATACTATTTTAGCAAGTATAAAAGGTGTTGAAGGTGAAGCTATGCTTTGGGATTTAAATAAAAATGGCATAGCAGCAAGTACGGGTTCAGCTTGTGCTAGCGAAGCACTTGAAAGTAATCCTATTATGGAAGCAATCGGCGCAGAGCATGATTTAGCACATACAGCATTAAGACTTTCTTTATCAAGATTTAATACAGAAGAAGAAATTGATTATGCTGCAGAACAAATAAAAAATGCAACACAAAGATTAAGAAAAATTTCTTGTACTTATGCTTACAATCCAAATAATTATAAATAAAAAGGATAAAAAATGGGAAAGAATAGTTTAATTGGAGGATCGATTTGGGATGAGTATTCTCAAAAAGTTCAAGATAGAATGAATAACCCTCAACATATGGGAGAATTCAGTGAAGAAGATGCTAAAAAACGTAATGCAAAACTTATTGTGGCTGATTTTGGAGCAGAAAGTTGTGGAGATGCGGTAAGACTTTTTTGGCTGGTTGATGAAAAAACAGATAAAATTATCGATGCAAAATTTAAAAGTTTTGGTTGTGGAACTGCTATAGCAAGTAGTGATACTATGGTGGATCTTTGTATAGGAAAAACCGTAGATGAAGCAGTAAAGATTACAAATTTAGATGTAGAATTTGCCATGCGTGATAATCCAGAAACTCCAGCTGTACCACCTCAAAAAATGCATTGTTCGGTTATGGCTTATGATGTTATTAAACAAGCTGCTGCTCACTATAAAGGAATTGATCCTGAAGATTTTGAAGATCAAATTATAGTTTGTGAGTGCGCTAGAGTAAGCCTTGGAACCATTAAAGATGTTATTAAACTTAATGATTTACACACAGTTGAAGAAATCACTCAATATACCAAAGCTGGTGCTTTTTGTAAATCTTGTGTAAAACCAGGTGGACATGAAAAAAGAGATCATTATCTTGTAGATATTTTAGCTGAAACAAGAGCTGAAATGGATAGAGAAAAATTAAAAAATGCAACAAAAAACGACGTTGCTTTCGATGAAATGACTTTAGTGGGTCAGTTAAAAGCAGTAGAAAACGTTTTAGATACAGAAATTCGCCCTATGCTTCATAATGATGGAGGTGATTTAGAGGTAATTGATATACAAAAGGCTGAAGGTGGCGCTATTGATGTTTATATTCGCTATTTGGGTGCCTGTAGTAGTTGCTCTAGCGGAAGTGGCGCTACTTTATATGCTATTGAAAATATTTTACAAGAGGAATTAAGTTCAAATATTCGCGTTATGCCAGTATAAGAATAGCAAGTGCTATTCTTATGGTTTTAAATTAAGCGGAGGTAAATTTTCTATATAAATACTACGACTTGGGAAGGCAAAGGTTAAACCATTTCTTTCAATAATACGCATAAATTCAAGCATTAATTCTTGCTTAGCTTCTCTAAATTCTTTTGAATGGATGGATTTGGTATAAAAGTATAATTCTATATTAATACTACTGTCTGCAAATTCACTTAAACCTACATAGCAAGCATTTTTATAACCTTCAAGATCATTAATTGATACTAAATTTTGGCGGTATTTTGTTGTATGATCTCCATATTTTAAAGCACCATCATCTTCGTGAGCTACTAATGGACTTGAATTTAAAAGCTCTTTTAAATCTTTAATGCAATTATCTAATTTTTCAGGGGTAGCATCATATCCTACTCCAAGATACATTTTTATATGACGTCCCATACGACGTTTGCTCCAGTTTTTAATATTAGCACCCATAATGGTTGAATTAGGTAAGAAAACTAAGCAATTATCAAAAGTTCTTATAGTTGTTTTTCTAAGTCCTATTTCAACAACAGTTCCTTCAATACCTGAAACCTCAACCCAATCTCCTTGATTAAAACTATTATCAAATAATAATAAAATTGATGCAAAAAAATTAGCAATAATATCTTTAGCTGCCAAAGCAACAGCTAAACCACCAATCCCTAAAGAAGCAATGATAGCTGAGATATTAAAACCAAGTTGAGCCAAAATATAAAGTAAAGCTATGATAATAATAATAAAATATAAAATTTTAATGACTAAATTAACTACTTCTTTTTTCTCACTTTTCTTAGCTAGTTTGGATACCAAAACCACACCATAACCATCAAGAATTTTTAAAATAAGCCAAGCTATTAAAACAGCGTAAATTATATTAAAAAGATTACTCAGGCCTATATTTAAAGGTGCAGGATAAAACGCTATAGTAAGGCAAAGTGAGAAAGCATAGCAAATGAGTAAAATACCTACTGGCTTTTTAATATTTCCAATAAAAATAACTTTAATATCATCAGCTTCTTTTTTATTACGATAAATTAAGCGTACAAGAAAAAAATAAACTATATTGGAAAAAAAGCGTCTTAGGGAAATAAAAAAAATCAAAACTAAAATAGAAATACTTATTTTTCCGACATTTAAAAAATCAATATTGACAAAGGCATTGATTTTATCAATCCAAATTTGAAGCCCTAAAAGAGAGAAAAGATAATTGCTTTCTAATAAATGAGCATTGGAACGTAAATATTTTAAAATTTCCACATAAGCATTAAAGGTATTGTTGATCATTGCTTCTTTAGTGGCAATTTTTTCAAGCTCTTTTGGATTTGTAATTTTATTTTTATATTCATCTAAATCAATATTAATTAAGTTCTGCAAATCCTCCATTGCTTTATCAACTGCAGATACTATGCTTTCACTATCAGCTGCATTTTTAAAAAGTTTTTCTAACTCAAATAAAGACGAAAAAAAACTCTCAACCATATTAAAATAGGTAAGATTTAAGGTTGTGTCTACATAAATAAAGGGTTTATTTAAACTTTTTTGCTGCAATTTCAATAATTCTTGTTTTCTTTTTAAGAAATTTTCTATAGCCTTTTCATCAATTTTTTGTTCGACTATCATATCAGGTATTTCAGATAATATCGTTTTTTTATCTCTTTCAAATTCTTTTAAAATTCCACTATAAGAACTTGAATTTTCATCGTTATTTTTTCTAAATTCTCTAATTTGATGTTCAATTCCAATATATTTTTGAATTAAACCATAAATTCCAGAATTTTCGCTTGCATTGGTGTCAATGAGTTGTAAATCATCGCCATGAAGATATAAAAAACTTAAAAAAATTAAAATTATTTTTTTCATTATTATCATCTCCTATTTTGAATTAAAGTAAAGGTTTTTTCTTTAAAATTATATTCATAAATTTCGCCTGTTTCGATAATATAATACCAAGCATGAAGTTCTATTTTTCCCTGATTTAAAGCTTCTTCAACTCCAGGATAAGTAAGAATATTTTGCAAAGAATTGACTAAATTTAATTTTTCTGTAAGCCAAGATCTCATAGCTATATCGTTTTTTGATATCGATTTTATATCTTGTTTAATAGGTTCAAGCAACATAAGCCATTTTTTTACATTTGGAATTTTACTTAATTCCTCATCAGTATAATAAAGCGCATTACATCCACCGCAATTACTATGTCCGCATACAATAATATTTTTAATATGCAAAGAATTTAAAGCATATTCTATAGCAGAAGTGGTTGCTAAAAAATCCTCTCCTATGCGATAAGGTGGTACTATATTTGCAATATTTCGAATGACAAAAAGTTCTCCTGGTCCTGTATTGGTGATTAAATTAGGAATTACTCTTGAATCAGAACATCCTATAAAAAGAGTATGAGGATTTTGCTTATTTTTGAGACTTTCAAAAAGCTCTTTATGCTCTTTAAAATCTTGCTGCATAAATTTAATTGCACCGCTAATAAGATTTTCCATAAATACTACCTAAAAATAAAATTAAGATAATTTATAATTATAACAAAATCTAAAAAATGTATTTTAAAATACTTAATATGAATTTTATTTTAAGAAAATAAATTGTTAAATCAAATCTGATATAATTTCGTTTGTACAATTATATCAAAGGAGAATGATATGAATCTTTATGATAGAGACTATTCAAAATCAAGAGAATTTGAAAATACAAGAACTAGTGATCTTGGCATTTTTATCAAGCAAACATACCAGCTTTTTGCAGCTTCACTTTTAGCTGCTACGGTAGGTGCTTATGTAGGAATTTTTGCTTTAGCATCATTTTTCATTGAATCTTTAGCAACATTTTGGATTCTTTTTTTTGTGGAAATAGGATTATTATTTGCTTTAATGTATAAGAAAAAAGAAGCTCCATTAAATCTTATTTTACTTTTTGCTTTTACCTTTTGTTCAGGTTTAACACTTACACCTTTACTTATTTCTGTTCTTGCTTTACCTGCAGGAGGAATTATTATAGCTCAAGCTTTTGCTTTAACTACTGTGGCATTTGCAGGTCTTAGTATTTTTGCTATGAATACTAAAAAAGATTTTACTATGATGGGTAAAGCTTTATTTATAGTTTTTTTAGTTGTTTTTGCAGCATCTTTGATTAATATTTTCTTACATAGTAGTATATTTAGCTTAGTGATTTCATCAGTATCTGCAATATTGTTTTCATTTTACATTCTTTATGATACTCAAAATATTATTCGTGGAAACTATGAAACTCCAATTGAAGGAGCTGTAGCACTTTATCTTGATTTTGTAAATTTATTTATTAATTTACTTAATATTCTAAGAAGTCTTAACAGATAATTTTTGCGTCGCAATGACGCAAAAATACAATAATTTCAAATCTTTTCAAGTTTTATTTCGCTAAAATATTTTAAGTTAAAATTATTTCAAAGATTAGGAAAACTTATGATTACTCTTTTAACTGTCCTGCAATTCGTCATTGTTGTCATTATTTGTATAGCTGTTTTATTGCAAAAAAGTTCAAGCATAGGTCTTGGGGCTTATAGTGGAAGCAATGAAAGTCTTTTTGGCGCAAAAGGACCTGCAAATTTTTTGGCTAAATTTACATTTATAATGGGAATTTTGTTAATTGCTAATACTATAGGTTTAGGATATTTGTATAATCATACAAAAAAAGATTCTTTAGCAGAAAAAATTAAAATAGAAACTAATGCAAGTATTCCAAGTACAATCAATTTGTCAAAAATTCCATCTATGCCACAAAATGATACAAATGCAAGTAAATAATTAAGGAAAAATATGATTAATGAAATTTTAAATAAACAAAAAAGTCAAAATGATAAAAGTTTAGAAGCTTTAAAAAAAGACTTTACAACCTTAAGAACTGGTAAGGTTAATATTCATATATTAGATCATATTCAAGTTGATTATTATGGTAGTTTAACACCCTTAAATCAAGTTGCAACTGTTTTAGCTAGCGATGCTTCAACTATTAGTATCACCCCTTGGGAAAAACCTATGTTAAAAATCATAGAAAGTGCTATTGCTGCAGCAAATATAGGCGTTAATCCAAACAATGATGGAGAAAATGTTAAATTGTTTTTTCCTCCAATGACTAGGGAGCAAAGAGAAGAAAACGTTAAACAAGCTAAAGCTATGGGTGAAAAAGCAAAAGTTTCTATAAGAAACCATCGAAAAGATGCTAATGATAGCATTAAAAAACTAGAAAAAGACAAAGCAATTTCAGAAGATGAAGCAAAAAAAGCATACGATGAGGTGCAAAAGATTACAGATTCTTATACTTCTAAAATTGATGAAAGTGTTAAAAATAAGGAAACAGAGCTTTTAAAGGTTTAATAATGAATTTGGAAGAAATTTACAAAAATTGTCAAGCTTATTTAGAGGGTCATTTTTTATTAAGTTCTGGAAAACATTCTCAATTTTATCTTCAAAGTGCAAAGGTATTAGAAGATCCTGCTTTAGCTGAAAAATTATGCAAAGAATTAGCAAAAATAATTTTTGCTAATTCTATAGAATTTGATAGCATTTGTTCTCCAGCTTTAGGAGGAATTTTAGCAGGATATGAATTAGCTAGAGCCTCTAATAAACGTTTTATTTTTACTGAAAGAGTTAATAAGGAAATGACATTAAGAAGAGGTTTTGCGGTTAAAAAAGGTGAAAAATTTATCATTTGCGAAGATATTATTACTACAGGTGGTAGTGCTTTAGAAAGTGCAAAAATCATAGAAAATCTTGGAGGAATTGTAGTTGGCTTTGCTGCTTTGGCAAACCGCGGTTTTTGTGCAGTTAAAAATCTAAATACTCAAGCAAAAGATAATGCTAAACTTCCTAGCAATATCCCCCTTTTTACTTTAGGAAATTTTGACTTTGAAATTTATGATGAAGAAAAATGTCCACTTTGTCAAAAAGGAAGCAAAGCTATTAAACCTGGAAGTCGCGGGAATTAAATGAAAAAGACAAAAGCTAGAATAGCTTCGCGTTTTTTGCGATTTAAAGCTTTTGTTATTGATATTTTTCTTATTTATGTGCCCATTTTATATTTAAGTTATTTTTGGTTAGGATCTAAGGATGCTTTTTTACATAGTAGTTTTACTACAGCCTTATGTTCCTTTCTTTTTGGATTAATTCAAGCTTTATTTTTGCAAAGAACGGGTCAAAGTCCTGGTTTAAAAGCTTATGATCTTTATTTAGTGGATTTTAAAAGCGGAAAAAAAATTTCTTTTTTAAAAATTGTACTTAGATATGTTATATTTTTTATAAGTTTTGGTTTATTGGTGGGAATATTTTTTAGTTTCATTAGAAAAGATTCTCTTAATTTACATGATATATTAACTCAAAGTTGTATATTAGAAAGGTTAAATAATGCATAGAAAAAGAATTTATAATCCCAATTCAAATGAAACTCTTGGAGAAAGAAAAGTTTTTGATGGAAATCCTCATGGAATTCTTAATTTTACAAAAGCGAAATATACTTGGGCTTTAAAACTTTGGGATGTTATGGAAGCAAACACTTGGTTTCCTAAAGAAGTTGATACAACTAAAGATGCTCTTGATTATCGCTGTAATCTAACTTCTGGCGAGAAAAGAATGTATGATTTAGTTTGGTCTCAATTGATTTCTATGGATAGTTTTCAAACTAATAATCTAGCAGATAACATAAATCCTTATATTACCGCTCCTGAAATTAATGCAGTTTTAGCAAGACAAGCTTATGAAGAAGCCAATCATTCAAAATCTTATGCAGTTATGGTGGAAGCAATTTGTGAAAATACGGATTTAATCTATGAAATGGAAAAACACGATGCAACTCTAAGAGAAAAAAATGATTTTATCTCTAATATCTATGAAGAATTGGCTGGTGATGTAGATGATAATAAATTGTTGCTTGCGATGGTAGCAAATCAAATTTTGGAAGGAATTTATTTTTATAGTGGATTTACTGCAATTTATGCCCTTGCTAGAGCCGGTAAAATGCTGGGTTCAGCACAAATGATTCGCTTTATACAAAGAGATGAAATTACACATTTGCTTTTATTTCAAAATATGATTAATTCAACACGAAAAGAAAGACCGGATCTTTTTAATGAAACCAATATTAATAAAATTTATGAAATGTTTCAAAAGGCAGGAGAATTAGAAATTAAATGGGGTAAATATATCACTCAAAATCAAATTATGGGATTTACAGATGATATTATTGAAGAGTATATTCATTATTTAATCGATCAAAGATTAATAGCAATTAATCTTGATAAAATTTATAATGCTAAACATCCTATCAAATGGGTTGATGATTTTTCTAAATTTAATGATCAAAAAAGTAACTTTTTTGAAAGCAAGGTGACTAACTATTCAAAAGGTAGCATTAGTTTTGATGATTTTTAAAATTTAGGCAATTTATGGAGAATTTTTCTACAAAAAAATCTAATTTAACCTTGCTTTGTGATTTTTATGAACTTACTATGATGCAAGGTTATTTTTTAAATGGATTTGAAAATAAAATTTGCTATTTTGATGTATTTTTTAGAAAAACTCCAGATAATAATTCTTTTGCTATATTTGCTGGATTATCTGAAATCTTAGATTTTGTTGCAAATGTAAGTTTTAATGCAGAGGATATAGCATATTTACGTTCAAAAAATATTTTTTGTGAAGAATTCTTAAATTACTTACTTGATTTTAAATTTAATGGAGAAATTTACTCTGTACAAGAAGGTGAAATTATTTTTCCTAATGAACCCTTTATGATTGTTAAAGCTAATCCCATAGAGGCACAATTTTTAGAAACTTTTTTATTATTAAATATCAATCATCAAAGCCTTATTGCTACAAAAGCAAATCGTATAGTAAGGGCAGCTAAAAATCGTCCTGTTTTTGAATTCGGATCACGCAGGGCGCATGGAAATGATGCTGCAATTAAAGGAGCTAAAGCCGCTATTATAGGCGGATGTTTTGCAAGCTCTTGCACCTTAGCAGGAAAAAAATATGACATCAATATAAGCGGAACAATGGCACATTCTTGGATACAAATGTTTGATAATGAATTCGAAGCTTTTTGTCATTATATAGAACTTTATCCCAAAAATCCTATTTTGCTTATAGATACCTATCATTATGAAAGTGGTTTAAAAAATGCTATAAAAGCTTTTAAAAAATACAATATTAAAGAGTGCGGAATTAGAATAGATTCTGGCAACTTAGCCTTTTTGAGTCAAAATATCCGTAAAAAGCTTGATAGTGAAAATTTGAAAGAATGTAAAATTATTGTTTCCAATTCTTTAGATGAATTTGAAATAGAAAAATTACAAAATTTACCTATAGATGCTTTTGGCGTAGGAGAAAGATTGATTACTGCTTCAAGCAATCCAGTATTTGGTTGTGTTTATAAACTTGTGGCTATACAAGAATTTGATATAATAAAACCTAAAATTAAAATCAGCGAAAATAACTCAAAAACAACCTTACCTCATTTTAAAAAAATTTTTAGAATTTATAATAAAAAAACAAAAAAAGCGCTTTATGATGAAATTTATATTTATGATGAAAAATTAGATGAGTTAGATGATGATCTAGAAAGAAAAGAAATGCTTCAATGTGTTTTTAAAAACAATCAAATTCAAATAAAAAATTTAAAAATATCTCAAATTGCATTATATACAAAAAATCAAATTAATTCCTTAGAAAAAAATATACTTTGTGATAATTCTCAATATTTGATTAAAATTTCTCATAAATTACAAATTTTAAAGACCAATTTAACTCATCAAGCTGATTAATTTTTTAGAATAATTTTGTTACAATTTTTCGTTTATTTAGGAGAGAAAATGAATTTATTTGAACAAAAAAGATGTAAAGCTATGGCTGAAGAAATCGCACAAAAAGTTTTTATCAACCATGAACTTTTTAATGCCTTTTGTCAAGTACCGCGTGAAATTTTTTCTCCTTTAAAAGCACACGCTTATCGTTTAGATGCTCTACCCTTAGCAAATTCTCAATGGATTAGCTCTCCTTTAACTGTTGCTAAAATGACTATGGCGCTTGATTTTAAAGATGCTGATAGTGTTTTAGAAGTTGGTTGTGGTAGCGGCTATCAGGCTGCTATTTTAAGTCGTGTGATTCGAAGAGTTTTTACAATAGAACGTATAGAAAAATTAGCAAAAAGTGCTTCAGAAACTTTTAGAACTTTGGGATTTAGTAATATTAATGTTCGTTTTGATGATGGGCAGCTTGGATGGCCAAATTATGCACCTTATGATAGAATTTTATTTTCTGCTTATGCGACATCTATTCCAGAAATTTTGCTTGATCAGCTTGCAGATGGTGGGATATTAGTTGCTCCTATTTTTCATAATCAAAAACAATACATTACCAAAATAACAAAAAATGGTTTGAAACTACAAAAAGAAATTCTTGAAGAATGTCTTTTTGTGCCTATAGTTGATGGAAAAGAATAGATCACTTAACTAAAATATATAATTGCTCTTTTACATAAAGAGCACGATTTCTTAAATTTCTACTTCCTCTAAAGGCATTATATTTTTGTTCAATAATATAACATTTTCCTAATTTTTCTAAACGCTTGATAAAATTTTCTTTTTTTATAAAGCCTTCGCAATTATAAGATAGTAAAATAATTTTAGCTTTAAGTTTGAAAATCAAATCAAATAGTGCATCTTCAGCACTTTTAGCATTATTATAAATACTTCTATTCCAATTTTTTGGAATTCCACTTATTTGAGAAATTTCAACAGGTTTTTGATAATTTGCAACTAAATTAAGCATAAAATAGTTAGATCCATAAGGATGTTGGTTGTAAGGTGGATCAAGATAGATCACATCTAACAAATCTATTTCTTTGGCTAAACAATTAGCGTCTTTTTGTTCTACAACAAAAGGACATTCAAAATTTGAAAATATTGGCAATTTTAAATCAATTTTACCTTTGATACGCTTTAAAGCATTTTCCCCTTCACCGCCAAATTTTCCTATTCCATTTTTATCTTTATAAAATCCTTTAAAAACTCCACTTGTATTAGAATGAACACTCGCTTCATATAAAAGTGGCGCGATAAAAAAATGTTTAAATTCATTTGGAATTTCTTGCTCAATTTTTTTTCTTAAAGTATCTAAATATATAGCATTTTCTATGGTATAAAAAACTCGGTCATTTTTTTGAATTCGTTTTTCATCTTTTGGAGCGTATAATTCGCTTATAAAACCTTTTTCAAAAACAAGATTTGATAAAAGTTTTTCATAAAAAAAATATAGGTGATTTTTTAATTCTTTGTTTTGATTACTCAGATAGCATTTATTAATAATTTTAGAATAATCTTCTAAATCATTAGCGAGTATAAAATTTGAATGAGCTTTAGCAAAGCGACTTACAATTCCAGAACCACTAAAAATATCACAAAAACTAAATTTATCTTTTTTAAGTTCTTTTTTGGCAAATTTAAAACCTTGTCCTAAAAAATCTAATAAAGCTCTTTTATTACCAAGGTAAGTAATGATTTGTTCTTTTAAAAAGGCAGGATTTTCTTTCATGATACTCTTTTTAAAAAATATAATATCTTAAGGAAGTTTCAGCAATTTCTTTCATAATAGCATACATTTCATCTACTTCCCATTTTTCTTCCCTAAAATACATGCTTACTGGAGAAAAATAATTATGATCACTATTGCCATCGGTTTTAAAAATATAAGTTTTATTAAGATAGTAAAATTCATTTAAAACGTTTAATTTGGCCAAAACCGTTTTTTCATTACTTGCAAAATCACAACCCCAACCAAAACAAACAAAAGGAGTAATTTTTTCATGATTTAACATAGCTTTAATTCCTGTTAAATTTTTACCCAATCTTTCAATGGCATTTCCTGTAGCTTGTTTATTTTTCCCTTCTTTTTTTCGTAAATCATTTGTACCTTGACGCTTAGCTTCCGTAATAAGTAGAATTTTTTTATATAAAGGGTCATCTTGTTTTCTCAAGAAAAGGACTCCACCGTCAGGTTTGATTTTATTATTAAGAAATGTAGTATCAAATTCAGCTCTAATTTTAGTTGATTTTATATTATTGATCATAAAAGAAATTTCTATATGTTTTTCTATTTCAAAATAATAATTTCCATCTATAAAATTAGAGATTCCTTCTTTTAAAAATCTTTGTTCTAAATACTCTTTTGTTTTATTCATAGCCAAATCAATATTTAAATCATCTAGTTTTGAATATTTATTTTTAGGCTGATGTTGATTTATATTTTGTATTAAATTTTCCCTAGGCATTGAAAACCCGTTAAGATTTTTTAGGTGTTACAAGCATATTGACATAACGACCTTCAAAATTAGGTTCTTTATCACGATTTGCTTCATTTTCTATCATGATCCAAATTTTTTCAAGCAAAGCAATTCCTGCTTCAGGAGTAGCCATTTCTCGACCTTTTAAAAATACGCGAAATCTTACATGCTTACCTTGAGATAAAAATTCAAGAGCGTGTTTAACTTTATAATTGATATCATTTTGAGCAATTTTAATCGAAAGCTTAATTTCTTTTATATCAATAACCTTTTGCTTTTTCTTAGCTTCTTTTTGCTTTTTTTCTTGTTGATAACGGAATTTTCCATAATCCATGATTTTACATACAGGTGGTTTAGCATCAGGGGCTATCATAACCAGATCAAGCCCTAGTCTATTAGCTATTTCTAAACCTTCATCACTACTAATAATGCCATAAACTTTGCCATCATCACCTATACATCTTATTTCATCCGCTCTTATCTCATCATTGAGCAATACTTCTTTTTCTTTACTCAAAAATATACCTCACTTATTTTCTCCTTAATTAAAGTTATAAAATCATTTAAACTAAGATTTCTTTGTTCTTTAGCTCTTCTATCTCTTAGAGCAACGCTGCGTTTTTCCAACTCTTCATCACCTAAAACCAAAATCATTGGCAATTTTTGTTTTTCTGCAATTCGAATTTTTTTATTTAAACTTTCATTTTTATCATATATTTCACAATCTACGCCAAGTTTTAAAAGCATATCATTGATTTCTTGTGCATAAGAGATATGATTATTTGAAATTGGTATGATACCTACTGCTGTTGGAGCTATAGAAAATGGAAATTCTCCTGCACAATGTTCGGTTAAAATTCCTATAAATCTTTCAAAAGAACCCAAAATAGCACGATGAAGCATAACAGGTTGTTTTTTCTCATTATCTGTATCAGTATATTCAAGTTTAAAGCGATTTGGTAAATTAAAATCTACTTGTATGGTTCCACATTGCCATTTTCTTTTTAAAGCATCAGTAATTTTAATATCAATTTTTGGTCCGTAAAAAGCTCCACCACCTTCATCAATTCCATATTTTAAGCCCTTTTCATCTAAAGCTTCTTTTAAAGCATTGGTTGCTATATCCCAAATTTCAAGATCTCCTATAGCTTTTTGAGGTCTAGTAGAAATTTCCATTTCGTAAGTGAAGTTAAAAAATTTCATTAGCCCATCAACAAAATTTAAAATCTCTAAAACTTGATCTTTGATTTGGCTTGGCATACAAAAAATATGTGCATCATCTTGAGTGAATTCACGCACCCTTAAAAGCCCATGTAAAACTCCACTTTTTTCATGTCTATGTACAACACCATATTCAAAGAATTTTAAAGGTAAATCCCGGTAACTTCTAATATCGCTTTGATAAACTTTTATATGCCCAACACAATTCATAGGCTTAATGCCGTATTCTTGTTCATCAATTTGTGTAAAATACATATTTTCTTTATAATTATCATAGTGTCCACTTATTTTCCATGCATCAGCTTTTAAAAGTTCGGGCCCTCTTACAGGCTCGTATCCCCGAATTCTATGGGCTCTATAAAGCATTTGTTCTAATTTACTTCTAAGTCTTGCACCATTGCTTAACCAAATAGGCAAACCGCCTCCTATTTCATCATCAAAGGTGAAAAGTTTTAATTCGGTGCCTAATTTTCTATGATCTCTTTTTTTAGCTTCTTCAATGATTGTTAAGTATTCTTTTAAACTTTCTTTATCGGCAAAAGCTGTCCCGTAAATACGTGTTAACATTTCTCTTTTTTCATCACCACCCAAATAAGCTCCAGCAACTCGAGTGAGTTTAAAAAAGCGTAAAAATTTTGTATTTGGTACATGTGGACCACGGCATAAATCTTCAAAATCGCCTTGAGTATAAATACTTACTTGTCCATCAGGAATACGAAGCAAAACTTCTTGTTTTAAATCATCATTTTGAAATTTTTGCAAAGCTTCTTTTTTACTTATTTTATATTTGCCAATTTCAATCTTAGATTCGACAAGTTCTTTCATCTTTTTTTCTATTTTTATTAAATCCTCTTCATTGATTTTAGAATCAACACGAAAGTCATAGTAAAAACCATCTTCTATCACAGGGCCAACAAAAAATTTAGCTTCAGGATATAAAATTTTAATCGCTTGTGCCATTAAATGTGCGCAAGAATGGCGTATTACTTCTAAGCTTTCTTTAGAATTATCAAAATAAATTTCTTTTAAGTTATTTTTAGATTGAACACTTTGTAAATCAACTATCTTTTCAGTATCTAAAAATGCAATAATTTCTTTTTCCATATTAAATTTCACCTTTAAGCTCACTAACTCTGCGAGTTTTAATTTAAATTTATAATTTTATCTTTGTCTGCCTTAATTTTTTTTAAAAATTAATTTTATTAAATGATTTTAAAACAATATTTGAATTTAAAATTGATCCCCTGAATTTAAAATTCCACTATAATACAAATAAAAAAACAAAATTCCTAAAATAATTCTATAAATTCCAAAAGGGATGAAATTAAATTTTGTGATAAATTTTAAAAAAAACTTTATAACAAAAACAGCAACTACAAAAGCTGTAATAAATCCTATTGATAGAGGAATTAAAGAATTAGCATCGCTAAGTAAATTAGGCTCTTTATAAATTTTATATAAAGTAGCTATAATCATCGTTGGAACAGCTAATAAAAAGCTAAACTCTGCTGCACTTTTGCGATTTAAACCCAGTAATAACCCACCAATAATACTCGATCCACTTCTTGAAGTACCAGGTATAATGGCCAAAGATTGAATAATTCCTATGCAAAATGCTTTTTTATAAGTTATTTCATCAAGTGAATTAATCTCGTATGTTTTATTTTTATGGTATTTTTCAATGATGATAAATATTATCCCACCAATAATAAGCATACTAACTACAACATAACCATTAAATAATTCTTTCAAATATTTTTCGGCAAAAAGTCCAATAAGACCTGTAGGGAAAAAACCTACTGCTAATTTAAACCAAATATCAAATCCTTGAATCAAACGTTTCCAAAAGACAAAAATGACAGCTAAAATAGATCCAAGTTGTATAATGATTAAAAAACTTCTCCAAAAATCATCCATTTTAAGTCCCAAAATCGTTCCACCTAAAATCATATGACCAGTTGAAGAAACAGGTAAAAATTCGGTTAATCCTTCAATAATTCCTAATATTAAAGCGTAAAAATTTTCCATAAACAACCTATCTATTTTTAATGATTCTTTTAATAAAATATAATATCACAGCTACAAAAAATATAAAAGCAAATAATGCGCTATCATGAAAATTTTTAAAATTTAAAGCCAGAATATTTTCATCTCCACCCATACTAACAGAAAAAACTGTAATAGCTGCAATAATAACACCAAAAATACTTTCTCCAACAATTAATCCTGAAGCGAATAAAATACCATTTTGTTCACATGCAGCTATTTTTTCTTCTTTTTTAGAATTATTTTTATATTTTCTTTTTAGATATTTCATCACGCAATATTTTAAAATTCCTCCAATAATTAATGGTATATTAACATCAGGCGGCAAGTATATACCAATTCCCACTGCTAGAGGTGGTAAAGACATTTTACTCATCTTTTTTAAAACTTTATCTATAACAACAATGATAATACCCACACCTACACCAAAAAGAATATAGTTCCACTCTATATTGTGATTAAATATTCCTTTGGCTATCGTACTCATCAAATTAGCTTGTGGTGCATTTAAGGCTAAAGAGGCGTCCATATTTGCTCTTGGCATTGCTCCAACAAAACCATAAGCTTGATAAAGTAAATTTAAAACAGGAACAATGGCTAAAGCGCCAAAAACACAACCTACAAGCAAGGAAACTTGTTGCTTCCAAGGAGTTGCACCTACTAAATATCCTGTCTTTAAATCTTGTAAATTATCATTAGAAATTGCTGCAGTAGCCAAAATAACACTTGTAGTAAAAATAGCTAAGGCAATGGCAAAATTCGAAAGAATCGGATCTTTAAAAAGTTCTGCACCTAAAAGTAAAAAAATGATTGAAGATGCAATAATACCGATTAATCCTATACCTGAAATAGGACTTGAGGATGAACCTACAAGTCCAGCCATATATCCGCAAGCTGCTGCTACAAAAAAACCTATTAATACTGCAATTAAAGTTCCAGCTGCTGTAAAAAGCAAATGATAAAATAAATTTAAATGCGCATCGCCAACAAAACTATAAAATGTGATAAAAAGTCCTACAACCATCAATAAAAAAAGTATAAAAATATTTTTTATTGATAAATCTATATTTCTAGAATCACTGTTATTTGCATGAGGGCTTTTGACATTACGAATAATTTCTTTAATTCCATCAAATACAGGTTTTAAAAGCTCTATCAAGGTCCAAAGTGCAGCTATAGCTATAGCACCAGTCCCTATAAGCCTAACTTTACTACTCCAAACTCCTGAGGCAAGCTCTGCTGCTTTTTTAATCCCATCAAATTCAAAACTTGAAAGATAAGGAGTAAAAACTCCCCAAGCTAAAAACATTCCTACTAAAAGCGCCATAGCTCCCGCTAATCCAACAAGATAACCTGCTCCCAAAAGAGCTAAAGAATATCCCATTGAAAAACCAAATGCCATTTTATTCCATATGAAAGCAAAACTACTTTCACTTGCAATCAATTTAAAACCGCTACTAAATAAGCTATAAGAAGCTGCTATAATTCCACCTAAAGCAATTTCTTTAACACCTTTTTTACCTTTTTTTATTTCTTGATCTTTGTTGGCCATTTTTAAAATTTCAGCTGCTGCTCTACCTTCTGGATAAGTAAGTTTACTTTCTACAACCATAGCTCTTCTTAGAGGTATAGTAAAAAGAACTCCTAAGCCTCCGCCACATAAGCAGATCATAAAAGTTTGCCAAAGAGGAAATTCGCTCCAATATCCACATATAAAAAGTCCAGGTATAACAAAAATAACCGAAGAAAGAGTTCCTGCTGCAGATGCTTGAGTTTGAACCATATTATTTTCTAAAATATTTGAATTTTTAAACAAACTCAAAACAGCCATAGAAATTACAACAGCAGGTATAGAGGATGAAAAAGTAAGACCTACTTTAAGTCCCAAATATACATTTGAAGCTGTAAAGATAATGGTTAAAATACTTCCTAATAAAAGCCCTCTAAAGGTTAATTCGGGTAAAGAATGCTTTTTGCGCATAGTTTCTCCATTATTGAGTATATAATTAAATTATACAATTTATAAAATGTTTTTTAGCATCGCGATAATAAATAATTAAATTTCTATTTGTTTAAAGTTTGCGCAGATAAAAAACTACTTATAATTTTAGCATATTTTATATTTTAATAAAATAATTCTGTTTTTTAGTTAAAACTTCACTTTCGCTTCACTTTATTTTTTTAACATTTCGACAAATTAAACAAAAAAAGGAGAAAATATATTTATGAAAAAAACATTCTTTTTAGCAGCTAGTTTAACAAGTACTATTCTTTTAGCTGATAGTGTTAAACTTGAAGGCACGATTGCACAAGTTTATGATAATAATAAAACTCTACTTATAGATTCTGTTTATGGTGGGCAAATTGCGATTAAAGTTTTGCCAAACACAGAAATTGAAATGGATGATTGTGGAATTTTTGGCACTGATAAAGATGGGACGTTTAAAGATTTAAAAGTAGGTGATTTTCTTGAAAGTAAAATTTTCTATGGCATGCCTATCACTCCAAATACTCCGGCTATTCCTGTAGCTAGAAAAATAGAAATTCAATGCTATAAAAAAGCTTATTAATAATTACTTTGTTTGCTCTGTCAAACAAAGTAAATTTTCTTAATCTTACATTATATTTAATATTTTTAAACTTTTTTTAACAAGGAATTTGTAAAATAACATTGAAATTTGTCAAGGAATAATATTTTGAAAAAATGGATGATAATTCCTGTTTTAATAGGATTTTTCTTTGTTATCCATATTTTTTATATGGGTTATGCAAATGAAAATATTTTAAATAATCTTGTAAATAATAAAAATTCTAATTATAAAATTATAAATTTAAACTTTAAAAAAGGTTTTTTGCGCTCTGAAGCAAATTTTACTATAAAAGATAGCGTGGGTTTAAATTTTACAACTGAAGTAAATGTAGTTTTTAATAATAACTATTTTTCAAAATATATCGCACAGGGAGATTTAAGCAACCCCTTTTATTTTTTAGATCAACATTTAAAAAATAAGAAATTGGCTAGTTTTATATTGACAAGCAAACAAAAAGATTTTAATTTAAGGTTACAATTTCAAGATATAAATTTAAGTAATGAAGGCGGAGATACTTTATTAAAAAATGCTTTTATTTCAATTTTAATTGATAAAAATATGCAGGTTAAAAATATTTATTTTAATATAGATAAAGCTCAATTTACACAATTTTATTCAAAACTTTCCATGCAAGATTTCAACTACAAGCAACATTTCAATCATCCCATACCTTTAAATGATTTATTGCAACCTAAAGAAGGTGTTGAAGAATTGCAATTTCATTCTTTTGTATTTAATAACAATAAAATAGCTTCATTTTACAGTAAAAATACTTTTCATTTTCAAGATAAAAATAAATTAAAAATTCATTTTCAAGGTAAAGCTTGTGATATAGTTTCTTGATATGAATTCAAAACTTTATCGAAATTTAAATTTTGATAAAGTTGATTTTGATATTATTTGGAATGAGATAGCTAAATATTCTTACAATAAATTCGATTTAGACTCTCTTATTAAAGAAGGATTAAAGTTAGATATTATTAATTTAACTTTTTATAAAGACAAACAAAACATAGATATCAATGGCAATATTATATTAGGTAAAAACAATAAGGCTAATATTCAAATTTCTAGCACAGAAGAGCCAGATAAAATATTTACTTGGGGACAATTTTTTGGAGGATTAAATCAATATTTTATTAAAAATAGTGATTTATTTATTATGAATTTATTTTATGATAGTCTTTCAAATCCTCAACTTAAAATTAATGGCAATCAATTTTCTTATATAGACTTAAACTGATGAATTTAGCTTTAGAATTTCGTCCTAAAAAATTAGATGAAATTATAGGTCAAGAAGATCTTGTTAATATATTTAAAAAATTTATCACTATGCAAAAATTGCCTCATAGTTTATTTTATGGTGTTGCAGGATGCGGAAAAACAACATTTGCAAGAGCTATAGCAAAAGATTTTGGATTAGATTTTTATGAATTTGATGGAGGAAATTTTAAACTCGAAGAACTTAGAAAAATACTCGATCGATATAAAAATAGCCTTTATAAGCCTTTGATTTTTATTGATGAAATTCATCGCCTTAGCAAAACTCAACAAGAAATGTTACTCATTCCTATGGAAAATTATCGTTGTATTATCATAGGTGCAAGTACCGAAAATCCTTATTTTGTTCTTTGTTCCGGTATTAGAAGTCGTTCTATGCTTTTTGAATTTAAAACGTTAAAAGCTAAAGATTTAGAAATTTTGCTAAAGAAAGTTCAAGAAAAGCTTAATTTTAATATTGATGATGAAGCTAAAAATTTTTTGATTAAAAGTGCCGATGCAAGATCTATGCTAAATTTACTTGAATTTGCACTAGTTTTAGATCCTAAAAATGTTAATTTAAATCATTTAAAAAAACTTAGAAATGGTGTCAATAGCGAAGGGGTTAATCAAAAAGATACACATTATGTTTTAACCAGTGCTATGATCAAAAGCTTACGTGGAAGTGATGTAGATGCTGCACTTTATTATCTAGCAAGATTAATTGATGCTGGAGAAAGTGCCGATTTTTTAGCTAGACGTTTAATTATTTTCTCGAGTGAAGATATAGGAAATGCAGATCCTAATGCGCTCAATATTGCTACTTCTACACTTATAGCTGTAAAAAATATAGGCTACCCAGAAGCACGTATTATTTTAAGTCAGTGTGTGGTTTATTTAGCAAGTGCCTTAAAATCAAATTCAAGCTATAAAGCTATCAATAAGGCGTTAGATTTTGTTAAAAACAATGAAACTTTAGATATTCCAAATTATCTTAATAATAATCATGCAGAGAGAAAAAAATATCTCTATCCTCATGATTTTGGAGGTTGGGTTGAACAAAAATATTTAAGTAAAAATTTAAAATTTTATGAAAGTAAAGGGATTGGAGAAGAACAAAGATTATTAGAAAATTTAAATAAATTGAAAAAACAATGATTATGTGGAAATTTATGGAATAAATGATAAAATAAACATTTATTAAAAAGGTAATTAATATGATCAATATAGGAATTTTTGGCGCCAAAGGTCGCATGGGAAAACAAATTAAGGAATGTTTAGAAGAAGAAAACAATGCAAAAATAGCCATGCTTTACGATAAAGGGGATAATATAAATGAACTCTTTAAGAAAAGCGAAGTGATTATTGATTTTTCTTCACCTAAAGGCACTTATGAACTTTTAAATCATGCAAGAACAAATTCTAAGCCTTTAGTAATAGGAACAACAGGACTTGATTTAAAAACGATGAATTTAATGCATGAGCTAAGCACAATAATGCCAATATTTTATGCAACTAATATGTCGTTGGGCGTCGCTGTTTTAAATTATCTCGTCAGTAAAGCAAGTGCTATGCTTGAAAATTTTGATATCGAAATTACAGAAATGCATCATCGTTATAAAAAGGATGCTCCAAGTGGAACAGCTATGACTTTAGCTCAAAGTGCAGCAAAAGCTAGAAATTTAGATCTTGAAAAAGTAAGAGTTAGCTCAAGAGATGGCATTATAAATGAAAGAAATAAAAATGAAATAGCTATTATGAGTTTAAGAGGTGGTGATATTGTGGGTCGCCATACTGTTGGATTTTATGAAAATGGAGAATTTTTAGAATTAAGTCACGTTGCAACATCAAGAACAACATTTGCTAAAGGCGCTATTAAGGTTGCAATTTGGCTTCAAAAACAAAATCCAAAATTATATTCGATTAATGATTTTTTAGGAATTTAATATGTGTGCAGTTGTTGGAGTTATCAATTCAAAAAATGCAAGCACTTATGCATATTATGCGTTATTTGCTATGCAACATCGCGGACAAGAAGCAAGTGGAATAAGTGTTAGTAATGGCCAAAGTATTAAAACAATTAAAGCCAAAGGCGAGGTAAGTCAAATTTTTAATCCTCAAAATTTACAAAATTTACAAGGAGAAATCGCTATAGGCCATAATCGTTATTCCACAGCAGGTAATTCTAGCTTAGATGATGCACAACCCATAGCAGCAAATTGTGCCTTAGGAGATATTGCTTTGGCACACAATGGAAATTTAGTTAACAAAGAAGAAATTAGAAATCAATTGATCCAAGATGGAGCAATTTTTCAAACCCATATGGATACTGAAAATGTTGTTCATTTAATCGCTAGAAGTAAAAAAGAAAATTTAAAAGATAAATTTATTGAAAGTTTAAAAAGTTGCTTGGGGGCTTATTGCTTTGTTTTGGCAAGCAAAGATAAACTTTACGTTGCAAGAGATCCTTATGGGGTTCGTCCTTTATCTTTAGGGAGATTAAAAGATGGGGGCTATATAGTTGCAAGTGAAACTTGTGCTTTTGATCTAATAGAAGCTGAATTTATACGCGATGTAAAACCTGGAGAATTAATCATTTTTACCCAAGGCAATGATAGATTTGAAAGTATCATTTTAGAAACAAAGAGTCCTAGAATTTGTGCTTTTGAATATGTTTATTTTGCAAGACCTGATAGCATTATAGAAGGTAAGAGTGTTTATGAAATTCGTAAAAAAATGGGTGAAACTTTAGCTAAAAAATTTCCCTACAAAGCTGATTTTGTTGTGCCTGTTCCAGATAGTGGAGTCAGCGCTGCTATAGGTTTTTCCCAATACTTGAAAATTCCTCTTGAAATGGCTATAGTAAGAAATCATTATGTAGGAAGAACTTTTATAGAGCCTACCCAAGAGCTTAGAAATTTAAAAGTAAAATTAAAATTAAATCCTATGCGTAAGGTTTTAGAAGGTAAAGAAATTGTGGTCATTGATGATAGTATAGTCCGCGGAACTACTTCCAAAAAAATAGTTTCTTTGCTTCGTGCTGCAGGAGCTAGCAAAATTCATTTAGCAATTGCGTGTCCAGAAATTAAATTTCCTGATATATATGGAATAGATACTCCAACATTTGAAGAGTTAATTAGCGCTAATAAAAATATTGAAGAAGTCAAGAAACATGTTGAAGCTGATTCTTTAACTTTTTTAAGCATAGAAGAGCTTGTTGAAAGTATAGGAAATGAAAGAGAATATTCTTTGATAAGTTTTGATGGAAATTATTTTATTTATAATTAATAAAGTTATATTATTATTTTTAATTTGTTATATCAAAGATATTAAATAAGGAGTTTTAAATGATTATAAAGAATTTTAATGTTTCTTCAAAACTAGTATCTTTTACCGGATTGCTCATTGTTATTATATTAGCCATAGTAACTTTTACTTCATATTATAACTTTAAACAAACATCTTTTGAATTGCTTAAAAATAATCAATTAAAAGTTATGGATGATGTACAAATAACTTTTGATAATTATTCCAAATCTAAACTAGAAGTTATCAAAGTTTTAGCTGAAGAACTTAGTGATACAAATTCTGAAACAGATATAGTCGAAATTGTTAAATTGCTTCATGCTTTTAAAGAAGCCAATGGATTTGATTTAATTTATGTGGGTTTTGATAAAAACGGAAAGACATTTTTATCAGATGGAACTATGCTAGATCTTTCCAAGGGCTTTGACACAAAAAATACCATATGGTATAAACAAGCTTCATCTGAAGGTAAAGCAATAGCCTCATCTCCTTATAAATCAGTATCAAATAATCACGCAACTTTAACTTACGCAGCTCCTATCTATAAAAATGGAAAATTAATTGGAGTTGTTGGTGGCGATTATGATTTAAAAAGATTTTCAAAAGATGTTTTGGTTTTGGGTCATACCACAAATTCTTATGCTAGTGTTTATGATACAGAGGGTAAAATTATTTTTAATGAAGATGATAAAAAACTCTTGACAAAAAATACTTTAAGTATGAATATTAAAAATGCTTTAGAAAACAATCCAAAATTATTAGATCCAAATATCAGAGACACTTTATTTTTTGCTGATAATGATAAGGGTGAAACTCAAGCAATTATGTGCAATCCATCAAGCGTAAATCCTATATATAGAATTTGTAGCGTTGTTAATAAAAAAACTTATGATAATACAATTAATAATATTTTATATAGTCAATTAATAATTGGTTTTATTGCTTTAATTGCAGCTTTAGTTTTAATCAGAATCCTAATCACAAAAAGCCTCTCCCCACTCACCATCATCCAAAACGGTCTTAATGCCTTCTTTGATTTTATCAATCATAAAACAAAGAATGTCTCTACTATTAATATAAAAACTAATGATGAGTTTGGTCAAATCTCAAAAGCCATTAATGAAAACATCCTTATTACTAAACAAGGTTTAGAACAAGATAATCAAGCTGTAAAAGAATCAGTCTCTACAGTTCAAGTTGTAGAAAAAGGAGATTTAACAGCAAGAATTACTGCAAATCCAAGAAATCCTCAACTTGTAGAACTTAAAAATGTTTTAAATAAACTCTTAGATGTCTTACAAGAAAAAGTAGGTTCTGATATGAATGCTATTCATAAAATCTTTGAAGAATATAAGAGCTTAGATTTTAGAAATAAATTAGAAAATGCTAGAGGTAGTGTTGAAGTTACTACTAATGCTTTAGGTGAAGAAATCATTAAAATGTTAAAACAAAGTTCTGATTTTGCTAATCACTTAGCAAGTGAAAGTTCTAAATTACAAAATGCTGTTCAAAACCTAACTAGCTCTTCTAATTCTCAAGCAGCTTCTTTAGAAGAAACTGCTGCTGCTTTAGAAGAAATTACTTCTTCTATGCAAAATGTTTCTGTTAAAACCTCTGATGTAATCACTCAATCAGAAGAGATTAAAAATGTTACAGGTATTATTGGAGATATTGCAGATCAAATCAATCTTTTAGCATTAAATGCTGCTATAGAAGCAGCGCGTGCAGGAGAACATGGACGAGGCTTTGCCGTTGTGGCTGATGAAGTTAGAAAACTAGCAGAAAGAACTCAAAAATCATTGAGTGAAATAGAAGCTAATACTAACTTACTTGTTCAATCTATTAATGATATGGCAGAATCTATTAAAGAACAAACTGCAGGTATTACTCAAATCAATGAAAGTGTAGCTGCTATTGATCAAACTACTAAAGATAATGTTGAAATTGCTAATGAGAGTGCAATCATTTCTAATACTGTTAGTGATATAGCTAATAATATATTAGAAGATGTTAAGAAGAAAAGATTTTAAGAATCTTTTCTTTAAATTATAATCAAATGATTATTCTTTAAATCATAATCTTTAAACTATTATCTTAAATCATTATTTTTAAATAGTTATTTTTAAATAACTATTTTTTATGATAATTGAAGATTCATTATTAAATTAAGCAATTAATCTTTTAATGGATTTTTTATTAAAAGATTAAAAGCTTTATTTTTGATTTAATAATTTCTTTAATTTTATCTTTTGTAACTAAATTTTTAAGTTCATTACTTTCTGCTTTAATTCCATTCATACTTAAATGCCATAAAGCATTTTCTATAGCTTCATCTTTTTTTCTTTCTACTATGCGTGTTTCATCAAAAATAAATTTATAAAAAGTTATATTTTTTCTAGTAAAAAAACTTTCTAAATCTTGTTTATTAAATCCTTTAAATTCAGTATTAAAATGTTTAAATATTGGGTCTAAAAAATCACTTTTTCTATAATCAGCCCAGCCAAGATATATTCTTTGAGAAGCTAAAATTTAAAAAGCTTTGAAATCATTTTCATTTTGCAAAGCTAAAGACATACTCAAAAACGCTATATCAAAGTTTTCTTGATTTTCTTTATAAAAATTTTCAAAATCTAAATGAAGTATTTTAATATTATTAATATTATTTTTTATAACATCTTCTTTTAAAATTTCAAGCATAGCTTTAGAATTATCTATACCTAAAACACTTTTTGCTTTTTGTGCTAAATGTAAAGTCCAAACACCTGTGCCACAACCTATATCTATAATATTTTTATTTGTAAAATCAATATTTAATTCATTTAACTTCTTAAAAGTTTGCTTTTGGATATCGTTTAATTTTGCATATCTTGCATAGCTTTTAGCCTTTTTATCCCACAAATTCATATTCATTCCCAAAAAAATAATTAAAATATAATTGTAAAAAAATGTTTCTTTTAACTATACAAATAAATAAAACTAATATCAATAAATCTTTAATTTAAAGTAGTATTAATAAAATAAATAAAAATCTTTAATATTTAGAAAAAAATATAACTTTTTATAAATTTATTTTTGATGAAACACGCATAGTAGAAAGAAAAAAAGATGAAGCTATAGAAAATGCTTTATGGCATTTAAGTATGAATGGAATTAAAGCAGAAAGTAATGAACTTAAAAATTTAGTTACAAAAGATAAAATTAAAGAAATTATTAAATCAAAAATAAAGCTTTTAATCTTTTAATAAAAAATCCATTAAAAGATTAATTGCTTAATTTAATAATGAATCTTCAATTATCATAAAAAATAGTTATTTAAAAATAACTATTTAAAAATAATGATTTAAGATAATAGTTTAAAGATTATGATTTAAAGAATAATCATTTGATTATAATTTAAAGAAAAGATTCTTAAAATCTTTTCTTCTTAACATCTTCTAATATATTATTAGCTATATCACTAACAGTATTAGAAATGATTGCACTCTCATTAGCAAATTTCAACATTATCTTTAGTAGTTTGATCAATAGCAGCTACACTTTCATTGATTTGAGTAATACCTGCAGTTTGTTCTTTAATAGATTCTGCCATATCATTAATAGATTGAACAAGTAAGTTAGTATTAGCTTCTATTTCACTCAATGATTTTTGAGTTCTTTCTGCTAGTTTTCTAACTTCATCAGCCACAACGGCAAAGCCTCGTCCATGTTCTCCTGCACGCGCTGCTTCTATAGCAGCATTTAATGCTAAAAGATTGATTTGATCTGCAATATCTCCAATAATACCTGTAACATTTTTAATCTCTTCTGATTGAGTGATTACATCAGAGGTTTTAACAGAAACATTTTGCATAGAAGAAGTAATTTCTTCTAAAGCAGCAGCAGTTTCTTCTAAAGAAGCTGCTTGAGAATTAGAAGAGCTAGTTAGGTTTTGAACAGCATTTTGTAATTTAGAACTTTCACTTGCTAAGTGATTAGCAAAATCAGAACTTTGTTTTAACATTTTAATGATTTCTTCACCTAAAGCATTAGTAGTAACTTCAACATCTACCTCTAGCATTTTCTAATTTATTTCTAAAATCTAAGCTCTTATATTCTTCAAAGATTTTATGAATAGCATTCATATCAGAACCTACTTTTTCTTGTAAGACATCTAAGAGTTTATTTAAAACATTTTTAAGTTCTACAAGTTGAGGATTTCTTGGATTTGCAGTAATTCTTGCTGTTAAATCTCCTTTTTCTACAACTTGAACTGTAGAGACTGATTCTTTTACAGCTTGATTATCTTGTTCTAAACCTTGTTTAGTAATAAGGATGTTTTCATTAATGGCTTTTGAGATTTGACCAAACTCATCATTAGTTTTTATATTAATAGTAGAGACATTCTTTGTTTTATGATTGATAAAATCAAAGAAGGCATTAAGACCGTTTTGGATGATGGTGAGTGGGGAGAGAAGTTTGGCAATAAGTGTGTAGATTAATATCACACTAATAATAATTACTACAATTACTATAATAATTTGCATATAAGCTATTTTGGAAACATATTTTTGAACTTCTTCTTCTGATTCGGATGAGCAGATTGTATAATTATTAAATTTAGAACACATCGCTAGTCTATCACCCCCTTGAACTCTTGTATAGGAAAAAGATTTGTATTCACCCATGTTTTCAAATTTCTTTTCAATATTTAAAATATTGGAATTTTGTCCTAAAAATGCTTTATTTGAAGAAGCGAAAACATAATTTCCTTTATCATATACAAATACATCTCCTGATAATTTATCAAATTGTTTTTGTAAATTAGCATTTGAAACATCAATTGCTAATACGCCTATAAATTTACCATCTTTATAAAAAGGCATAGAATAAGTAAAGCATGGAAGATTGGATGCTGCATCTATATAAGCAGGGGATTCATATAAATCATTTTTATCTTTTGCATTCTTAAACCAATCCCTAGTTCTTGCATCATATCCATTATCTTTACCATAAATTATAGCATTGACATTTTTTTTATCGCTTCTTAGATCACTTCCAATATATTCACCATTTGCTAATCCAATATAAGCCGCTAATAAATCACCTCCTTTTCTATAATTTTGAAAAATTATACCAGCACTCTCTAAGATTGATTTTTCGTCAGCAAAACTACTAGAAGATAATTTATTAAACTTTTAGAAAGTTCTTTAAGAACAGATAATTTAGTTTCATTATAATTTGCCATAGAACTTTTTGCAGTTTTAACATAATTAGTTTGTATTGAAACAATTTGTGCCAACAAAGCTTCTCTAACAAAGATAAAAGTAACTATACCTAAAGCAACTAAACAAAAAATAGTTATAAGGTTAGCTATTAAAGACATTTTAATTTTTATACTCATTTTAATACTCCTTTATTAATTAATTTATAAATATAAAATTACCCAATTTTATTATATAGAAATATTTTATTTATTAATAAAAATTTTTATATAATAAATATTAATATCAAACTATAATGATAATTTGGGTTAAAAAGTAACAAAAATTAAAGAAATTCTTATAAATTTATTGAATTAAATCATAAAAATATTTTTAATTTAAGGTTACTCTGTATTTTTATTTAAACAGTGTTCGAAGATAAATTTATGTTCTTCTGGCAAAGCCTCAAATAAGGCATTAGCTAAATTTCTAATCTCCCAAAGAGCGGATTTTGAGCTGCGAAGTGAAATGAAATTTTGCAAACTCCTAGCGTTTATAGTTAAAGTTAGCTCGGTTTTATAGCTTTCTGGTAAGCAGTATTTAGCTATATCTAGACTAATACTTTTTTGTAAAATTAGTCTTAAATTTTCCAAAGCTTTAATGCTAGCGTTATCCACTTCTTCATTTTCACAAAGTACCAAATATCGACTAGCATTTTCAAAATCTCCAACTTTAAATTCATTTTCATTGCGAAGCTCTTTTAAAGTATATCTTGTGCTTTTTACACTAGGGCTAGTATGACGATGACGTGCAACTTCTTGTAAGCAAGCTCTTGAAATCCCTTGGATATAAAAAGTATAATTTAAATGTTCTAAAGTTGAAGCATGCTTAAATTTATTGCCAACTCGATCAATAAGTTCTTTATCTTTTTCGCCACCACAATCACCTTTTTCAAAACTTTGCCAACAAGTTCTTGTCGCATGAGAGCATACAGAAAGTGGAGTATGGAAAAGCAAGGTAATTTTCATAATTTTTCCTTGAAAAGTGAAATTTTATTTTTTATAATTCTTACATTTTTTACTTAAAATTCTAATGAAATAAAAAGTTTTATCAAGTTATAATTAAATTAAAAAATAAGGTTGATACAAGCAATGAAAAAACAAACAAAATATATCTTTGTAACTGGTGGCGTTTTAAGTTCTTTAGGAAAAGGAATTGCTGCAGCTTCCATCGCAACGCTTTTAAAAAATTCGGGTTTGAAAGTAAGCATACTTAAAGCAGATCCTTATATTAATGTTGACCCTGGAACTATGAGTCCTTTTGAGCATGGAGAAGTTTTTGTAACTGATGATGGAGCCGAAACGGATTTAGATTTGGGTCATTATGAGCGTTTTTTAGATGAAAGTTTATCTCAAGATAATAATTTTACAACAGGACGCGTTTATCAAAGCGTTATTGAAAAAGAAAGGCGTGGAGAATATCTTGGAAAAACAATTCAAGTTATCCCTCATATTGTAGGTGAGATTAAAGATCGCATTCAAAAAGCCGGCGAAGGAAAAGATATTTTAATTGTAGAAATTGGAGGAACGGTTGGTGATATAGAAGGACTTCCCTTTTTAGAGGCTATTCGTGCTTTGCGTTTAGAGGTGGGTAAAAATAATGCCATGAATATTCATCTTACTCTAGTACCTTTTATAAAAGCAGCAGGGGAATTAAAAACTAAGCCTACTCAACATAGCGTAGGGGAATTAAGACGCATAGGGATTAGTCCTGATATGATTATTTGTCGTAGTGAAAAATCTTTAGATAGAGATTTAAAAGATAAAATTGCTATTTCTTGCGGAGTGGAAAAAAATTGCGTTATAGAAAGTATAGATGCGGCAAGTATTTATCAAATTCCGCTTAATTTTTTAAAACAAGATATATTAAATCCAATTGCAAATATATTAAATCTTAAAATTTTAAAACCTGATATGCAAAATTGGAATAGTTTAGTAAAAAGAGTGATTGCACCAAGCAATGAAGTTAAAATTGCATTTGTAGGAAAATACGTTGATTTAAAAGAAAGTTATAAAAGTCTTACTGAAGCAATTATACATGCGGGTGCAGCACTTGATACTAGAGTAGATCTTAAATGGATTGATAGCGAAAAGCTTGAAAATTTAGAATCATCTGAGGTGTTTAAAGATGTGAGTGGAATTTTAGTTGCAGGTGGTTTTGGATGCCGTGGTGTAGAGGGAAAAATAAAAGCAATTAGTTATGCAAGAGAAAATAAAATTCCTTTTTTAGGAATTTGTTTAGGTATGCAACTAGCTTTAGTGGAATTTGCTAGAAATGTTTTAAAATTAAAAGATGCCAATTCAAACGAATTTGATGAAAAATGTGAAAATCCTATCATTTATTTAATTGATGAATTTATTGATTTTAGTGGAAAAAAACAAATTAGAACAGCGAAAACACCTTTAGGCGGAACGATGCGTTTGGGCGCTTATGAATGTGAAATTAAGCCTAAAACGATTTTAGCAAGAGTTTATAAGAATGCAAAAAGTATAAAAGAGCGTCATCGTCATCGTTATGAAGCTAATCCAAAATACCGTAAAGAATTTGAAAATAATGGCCTTATTGTAAGTGGGGAAAGTCAAGGACTTATTGAAGCTATAGAATTAAATTCTCATCCATTTTTTCTAGCCGTGCAGTTTCATCCTGAATTTACTTCAAGATTAGAGCATGCAAATCCAGTAATTTTTGGATTTATTGAGGCAGCGATTAATTATGAAAAAGATTGATAAAAGTGAAGTTAAAAAAATTTTAGCTTCACGTTTTGAAAAAGACCTTCATACTAAACTTTGTGATTTGCCCTTGCCATGTTGTTTAAAAGATATCTATAAAGCAGCAGAGCGTATAAAAGTTGCGATAGAAAAAAATGAAAAAATTGCTATTGTGGGCGATTATGATGTCGATGGTATAGTATCATGTGTGATAATGGCAGAATTTTTTGATGATATAGGTTTTGATTATATAGTTAGAATTCCAAATCGCTTTAAAGATGGTTATGGATTAAATTCTGAAATTATTAATGAATTAAATGTGAATTTAATCATTACTGTAGATAATGGTATAGCAGCACTTGAGGCTGCCAAACTCTGCAAAGAAAGAAAAATTGATTTAATCATTACTGATCATCATATGCCTCAAGATATTTTGCCTGATGCTTTTGCAATAATTAATCCTAAGCAAAAAGATTGCGAATTTCCAGATATTGAAATTTGTGGAGCACAAGTGGCATGGTATTTAATTGCTGCTTTAAAAGAGGTTTGTAAATTAAAATACGATATGAGTCGATTTTTAGAATTATTAGCTATTGCTATTATTGCTGATATGATGGAACTTAGAGATTTAAATCGTGCTCTAGTAAGAAGAGGAATTGATTATATTAACAAATCAAAAAGAGCAGCTTTTAAGGCTATTAAAAATTATTATCAAAAGGATAAATTTTCTTTAGATAGTATAGGTTTTTTGATCGCTCCACTTATTAATAGTGCTGGAAGAATGGACGATGCTAGCATTTCTTATGAATTTTTACATACAAAAGATTTAGATAAAGCTTTAGAGTATTTAGAGCAAATTGTTAATTTTAATGAAAATAGAAAAGATGAAGAAAAACAACTTTTTGAAGAAAGTTTAAGTCAAATTAATGACCAAGATTCCTGTATTATGGTTTCTGGGATAAACTGGCATGAAGGGGTTTTAGGTATAGTAGCTAGTCGTTTATCTAAGCATTTTAATAAACCAGCTTTTGTATTTTCTCAAAATGATGATTATTTAAAAGGAAGTGCTAGGAGTGTTGGGAAGATTGATATTTTATCTTTAATTTCTAAGGCTAATTCTCTATTAAGTAATTATGGGGGGCATAAAGGTGCTGCAGGTATGAGTTTAAGTGCTGAAAATTTTGAAAAATTTAAAATTCTTATTCAAGAAGAATGTGCAAAAATTCCTGATAATGAATTTTTAGATACTGATGAAATTTTAGGGATTTTAGATCCAAATGAAATTGATTTTGAAATGTTGGAAATTTTAGAAGCTTTTGAACCTTTTGGACATAAAAATCCTCGCCCCTTTTTTATTTTAGAAAATGTGAAAGTAAAAAATAAAAAAATTCTAGGAAAAAATGAAAAACATTTGAAATTAGTTTTATCTAAAAAAAATAAAATTGTTGAAGCTTTGTTTTTTAATTTCGATAAAGAGCCAAATATTAATGAAAATATTAACATATTAGGAAGTATTTCAAAAAATGAATTTAGAGGGCTTTTAACTCCTCAATTTATCATTAAAGAAATTTTGACTGAAGAAAAAATACGTAGGATTGATCAATGAAACCAAGAATCGCGATTTTAGCAACAGGTGGAACCATAGCAGGAGTTATAAATGATGCTATTAGTACAACAGGATATAAAGCAGGAGCTCTAGATATAGAAGTTTTACTTAATGCTGTGCCGCAAGTTAAAGAAATTGCATCAATTGTAGGTTATCAAGTATCTAATATAGATAGCTCTGATATGTCTAATGAAATTCAGTTAAAACTTGCTAAAAAAATAAATAAGCTTTTAGCTAAAGATGAAATAGATGCTGTTGTTATAACTCATGGAACGGATACCATGGAAGAGAGTGCATATTTTTTACATTTGACAATTAAAAGCGATAAACCAGTAATCTTAACTGGTGCTATGCGTCCTTCTACGGCCATGAGTGCAGATGGATCAAAGAATCTTTATAATGCTGTAGCTTTAGCTATTAATGTAAAATCTAAAAGCAAAGGTGTTATGATTGTTATGAATGATCGAATTCTAAGCGCTAGAGCAGCAGTGAAAACCCATACTTTAAATTTGGATGCTTTTTCTTCTCCAGATTTTGGAGATTTAGGATATATTTTAGATGGAAAGGTATATTTTTACAATACAATTGAAAAATTGCATACTAAAAATACACCATTTGATATTGATTATCTTGAAGATTTACCTAAGGTAGATATACTTTATACTTATTCTAATGATGGAAATGGTATTGCAGCAAAAGCTTTGTTCGAAAATGGAAGCCAAGCTTTAGTAATTGCAGGAAGTGGATCAGGGAATATACATAAAAACCAAAAAAATATCTTAAAAGAGCTTATGAAAAAAAATCTTATTGTTGTAATCAGTTCACGCATACAAACAGGAGAAGTTATTTTAAGCAAGGAAGATGAAAATTTGGGTTTTATTTGTGCTCAAGATTTAAATCCTCAAAAAGCTAGAATTTTGCTTATGTTGGCATTAACTAAAACTAAAGATCTTAAAACAATTCAAAATTTCTTCCAAACTTATTAACACTTTAAACCCCCTTTAAGCTTAATTAGTTATACTTTCATTTCCTTTTTTAGAAGGGCTTAAAATCTTAAAAGAAGTTTCATAAATATTTTAGAATAAATTATAGTTTTAATTTTTAATTAAAGCTTTGCTTTAATTTATAATTATTAAAATATTTTTTATTTTAAAGTTATTATTAAAAATAAAACTTCTCATATAATCATTATAAATGTTTTAATTTAAAAAATTAAAAAGTATTTTATTTTTTAATGATTTAAAAAGATTTTTTGTTTTTGTTCTTTTAATTTAATATTGTTATTCAAATCTTATAGTCAATCTTTGAAATCTAAATAAGTGATCGATTGAGCCAGATTAATAGATTTATTATTTTATAATCAATAATAAATCAAAATTTATATTAATTATTAGGGTTAATAAAGTTTTCTTTATTAATCTAAAATATATTAAATACTTTTTCTTTGAAGAAAAAGATTAAACTTTTCTATAATTTTTATGGAGAGTTTGATCCTGGCTCAGAGTGAACGCTGGCGGCGTGCCTAATACATGCAAGTCGAACGATGAAGCTTTTAGCTTGCTAGAAGTGGATTAGTGGCGCACGGGTGAGTAAGGTATAGTTAATCTGCCCTACACTGGGGGACAACAGTTGGAAACGACTGCTAATACCCCATACTCCTACTTAACATAAGTTGAATAGGAAAGTTTTTCGGTGTAGGATGAGACTATATAGTATCAGCTAGTTGGTAAGGTAATGGCTTACCAAGGCTATGACGCTTAACTGGTCTGAGAGGATGATCAGTCACACTGGAACTGAGACACGGTCCAGACTCCTACGGGAGGCAGCAGTAGGGAATATTGCGCAATGGGGGAAACCCTGACGCAGCAACGCCGCGTGGAGGATGACACTTTTCGGAGCGTAAACTCCTTTTCTTAGGGAAGAATTCTGACGGTACCTAAGGAATAAGCACCGGCTAACTCCGTGCCAGCAGCCGCGGTAATACGGAGGGTGCAAGCGTTACTCGGAATCACTGGGCGTAAAGGGCGCGTAGGCGGATTATCAAGTCTCTTGTGAAATCTAATGGCTTAACCATTAAACTGCTTGGGAAACTGGTAATCTAGAGTGAGGGAGAGGCAGATGGAATTGGTGGTGTAGGGGTAAAATCCGTAGATATCACCAAGAATACCCATTGCGAAGGCGATCTGCTGGAACTTAACTGACGCTAAGGCGCGAAAGCGTGGGGAGCAAACAGGATTAGATACCCTGGTAGTCCACGCCCTAAACGATGTACACTAGTTGTTGGGGTGCTAGTCATCTCAGTAATGCAGCTAACGCATTAAGTGTACCGCCTGGGGAGTACGGTCGCAAGATTAAAACTCAAAGGAATAGACGGGGACCCGCACAAGCGGTGGAGCATGTGGTTTAATTCGAAGATACGCGAAGAACCTTACCTGGGCTTGATATCCTAAGAACCTTATAGAGATATGAGGGTGCTAGCTTGCTAGAACTTAGAGACAGGTGCTGCACGGCTGTCGTCAGCTCGTGTCGTGAGATGTTGGTTAAGTCCCGCAACGAGCGCAACCCACGTATTTAGTTGCTAACACTTCGGGTGAGCACTCTAAATAGACTGCCTTCGTAAGGAGGAGGAAGGTGTGGACGACGTCAAGTCATCATGGCCCTTATGTCCAGGGCGACACACGTGCTACAATGGCATATACAATGAGACGCAATACCGCGAGGTGGAGCAAATCTATAAAATATGTCCCAGTTCGGATTGTTCTCTGCAACTCGAGAGCATGAAGCCGGAATCGCTAGTAATCGTAGATCAGCCATGCTACGGTGAATACGTTCCCGGGTCTTGTACTCACCGCCCGTCACACCATGGGAGTTGATTTCACTCGAAGCCGGAATACTAAACTAGTTACCGTCCACAGTGGAATCAGCGACTGGGGTGAAGTCGTAACAAGGTAACCGTAGGAGAACCTGCGGTTGGATCACCTCCTTTCTAGAGTACAAAGTAATAAGTCTCACAACTATTACTTCATATAAACTCAATCGTCCTTGTTTAGATTTCAAAGATTGATGAAAAGCTAATTTATGGGGAATTAGCTCAGCTGGGAGAGCGCCTGCTTTGCACGCAGGAGGTCAGCGGTTCGATCCCGCTATTCTCCACCATGATAAGGGCCTATAGCTCAGCTGGTTAGAGTGCACCCCTGATAAGGGTGAGGTCACAAGTTCAAGTCTTGTTAGGCCCACCATTAAATTAAGATTTGAAATTAAAACCTAAAATAAGTATATAAATTGATTTAAAAACTAAAATAATATTTTATATGTTTATTTTAGGTTTTAAACCTAAATGTTCTTTTACTTACCAATGTTAAGAGTCACAAGCAAGTTTTAAAAACAATTTTACTGAACTTGTTAAAGAATAAAACTTCACTGTCTTTTTCTTTAAAAAACTAAAAAGAATTTAAAATTAATGTTTTTAGTGCTTTATTAATTATTTTTTATCATAAATAAATATTTAAATAAAAAATTAAAAAATATATTTAATTTTCTTTCTTTATTTCTTTTTTAAAGAATAAGTTTTAAACTTCACAGCTTATATTGTTGCTTAATATAAGTGTTTAAATGCTTTCCGTCTTAAGACAGATATTAAAGAAGTCTTATTATAAAAACTTTAACAAGGAAGTGATGCGTTTTAGAATCAACTAAAAAAGGTAAAAAGGTAAGCTACTAAGAGCGAATGGTGGATGCCTTGACTGGTAAAGGCGATGAAGGACGTACTAGACTGCGATAAGCTACGGGGAGCTGTCAAGAAGCTTTGATCCGTAGATTTCCGAATGGGGCAACCCAATGTGTATAGAGATATACATTACCTAATATAGGAGCGAACGAGGGGAATTGAAACATCTTAGTACCCTCAGGAAAAGAAATCAATAGAGATTACGTCAGTAGCGGCGAGCGAAAGCGTAAGAGGGCAAACCCAATGCTTGCATTGGGGGTTGTAGGACTGCAATGTGCAATAAGTGAGGTTAGCAGAACATTCTGGAAAGTATAGCCATAGAGGGTGATAGTCCCGTATGCGAAAACCAAACTTTAGCTAGCAGTATCCTGAGTAGGGCGAAACACGTGGAATTTTGTCTGAAGCTGGGTCGACCACGATCCAACCCTAAATACTAATACCAGATCGATAGTGCACAAGTACCGTGAGGGAAAGGTGAAAAGAACTGAGGTGATCAGAGTGAAATAGAACCTGAAACCATTTGCTTACAATCATTCAGAGCCCTATGGTGCAAACCAGGGTGATGGACTGCCTTTTGCATAATGAGCCTGCGAGTTGTGGTGTCTGGCAAGGTTAAGCACACGCGAAGCCGTAGCGAAAGCGAGTCTGAATAGGGCGCTTAGTCAGATGCTGCAGACCCGAAACGAAGTGATCTATCCATGAGCAAGTTGAAGCTAGTGTAAGAACTAGTGGAGGACTGAACCCATAGGCGTTGAAAAGCCCCGGGATGACTTGTGGATAGGGGTGAAAGGCCAATCAAACTTCGTGATAGCTGGTTCTCTCCGAAATATATTTAGGTATAGCGTTGTGTCGTAGTATAAGGGGGTAGAGCACTGAATGGGCTAGGGCATACACCAATGTACCAAACCCTATCAAACTCCGAATACCTTATATGTAATCACAGCAGTCAGGCGGCGAGTGATAAAATCCGTCGTCAAGAGGGAAACAACCCAGACTACCAGCTAAGGTCCCTAAATCTTACTTAAGTGGAAAACGATGTGAAGTTACTTAAACAACCAGGAGGTTGGCTTAGAAGCAGCCATCCTTTAAAGAAAGCGTAATAGCTCACTGGTCTAGTGATTTTGCGCGGAAAATATAACGGGGCTAAAGTAAGTACCGAAGCTGTAGACTTGACTTTGTCAAGTGGTAGGAGAGCGTTCTATTTGCGTCGAAGGTATACCGGTAAGGAGTGCTGGAGCGAATAGAAGTGAGCATGCAGGCATGAGTAGCGATAATTAATGTGAGAATCATTAACGCCGTAAACCCAAGGTTTCCTACGCGATGCTCGTCATCGTAGGGTTAGTCGGGTCCTAAGCCGAGTCCGAAAGGGGTAGGTGATGGCAAATTGGTTAATATTCCAATACCAACATTAGTGTGCGATGGAAGGACGCTTAGGGCTAAGCAAGCTAGCGGATGGAAGTGCTAGTCGAAGGTTGTAGGAGCTTATACAGGCAAATCCGTATAAGAATACTCCGAGAACTGACAGGCTTTTTGAAGTCTTCGGATGGATAGAAGAATTGCTGATGCCGTCGAGCCAAGAAAAGTTTCTAAGTTTAGCTAATGTTGCCCGTACCGTAAACCGACACAGGTGGGTGGGATGAGTATTCTAAGGCGCGTGGAAGAACTCTCTTTAAGGAACTCTGCAAAATAGCACCGTATCTTCGGTATAAGGTGTGGTTCGCTTCGTACTAGGATTTACTCCGAAAGCGAAGAAACTTACAACAAAGAGTCCCTCCCGACTGTTTACCAAAAACACAGCACTCTGCTAACTCGTAAGAGGATGTATAGGGTGTGACGCCTGCCCGGTGCTCGAAGGTTAATTGATGGGGTTAGCATTAGCGAAGCTCTTGATCGAAGCCCGAGTAAACGGCGGCCGTAACTATAACGGTCCTAAGGTAGCGAAATTCCTTGTCGGTTAAATACCGACCTGCATGAATGGCGTAACGAGATGGGAGCTGTCTCAAAGAGGGATCCAGTGAAATTGTAGTGGAGGTGAAAATTCCTCCTACCCGCGGCAAGACGGAAAGACCCCGTGGACCTTTACTACAGCTTGACACTGCTATTTGGATAAGAATGTGCAGGATAGGTGGGAGGCTTTGAGTATATGACGCCAGTTGTATATGAGCCATTGTTGAGATACCACTCTTTCTTATTTGGGTAGCTAACCAGCTTGAGTTATCCTCAAGTGGGACAATGTCTGGTGGGTAGTTTGACTGGGGCGGTCGCCTCCCAAATAATAACGGAGGCTTACAAAGGTTGGCTCAAAACGGTTGGAAATCGTTTGTAGAGTATAAAGGTATAAGCCAGCTTAACTGCAAGACATACAAGTCAAGCAGAGACGAAAGTCGGTCTTAGTGATCCGGTGGTTCTGTGTGGAAGGGCCATCGCTCAAAGGATAAAAGGTACCCCGGGGATAACAGGCTGATCTCCCCCAAGAGCTCACATCGACGGGGAGGTTTGGCACCTCGATGTCGGCTCATCGCATCCTGGGGCTGGAGCAGGTCCCAAGGGTATGGCTGTTCGCCATTTAAAGCGGTACGCGAGCTGGGTTCAGAACGTCGTGAGACAGTTCGGTCCCTATCTGCCGTGGGCGTAAGAAGATTGAAGAGATTTGACCCTAGTACGAGAGGACCGGGTTGAACAAACCACTGGTGTAGCTGTTGTTCTGCCAAGAGCATCGCAGCGTAGCTAAGTTTGGAAAGGATAAACGCTGAAAGCATCTAAGCGTGAAGCCAACTCTAAGATGAATCTTCTCTAAGCTCTCTAGAAGACTACTAGTTTGATAGGCTGGGTGTGTAATGGATGAAAGTCTTTTAGCTGACCAGTACTAATAAGAGCGTTTGGCTTATCTTTTAATAAGCATCACTTCCTTGTTAAGGTTTTTACCTTAAAAAGAAAGAGTAAAGTTTTTAACTTGCTTTTAACATTGTTTTTTAAGTATTTTTAATAAGAATATTTAAATAACAATGTCCGTGATTATACAGATGTGGAAACGCCTTGCTCCATCCCGAACCAAGAAGCTAAGCACATCGTGGGTGATGATACTACGCCTTACTGGCAGGGGGAAAGTAGCTCATTGCGGACTTGTTATTATTCTACTTCTTAATTATAATCTTTATTTAATCTTTTATTCTTTTTAATATAATAAGTTTAGTTAATGTTAGTTTGCTTAGTTATTTATATAGATTTATTTTACTTTTTAAGTTATTAATTGGTTTAAGGTTTTTATTTGTGTCTTAATTTAGATTATAGTTTTTAACTAATGTTTGATTGATTTAGTTTAATCTTTATTTTTTATATCTTTGATTTGGTTATTTAATAAAAGAATTTAGTTTAAGGTTTGTATTTGCTTGTGTAGCTTTATCTTGTTTCTTTAGCTAATGTTTGATTAGTTTTTGTTTTTCTTGGTTGTTATCGTTAAGTTAGTCTTGTATAGTTAAGCTTTTTAGGGTTAGTCTTATTAAAATGAGTTTTATGGATCTTGTTAAATTAGCCTTTTATTTTTTTATTTGAATACTTTGTATGTTTTAGCTTTTGTTGTTTTAGTTTGTGAATTGATTGTATATAGGAGTTTTTAGTTTAGGATTTTAGTTTATTTAATGATTTAATAAGATAGGTGTTTGTAAAAAATAGTTTTTAAAATTTAACCTAAACCCTAGTTTGTCCTATAAGATTATTAAGTCTATCCATTATATTATTTACAAAAGAATTTATACTTTATTTTTCATATCTTTTATTTAGGCTTTAATTTATTTAAAAGGATTTTAGTTTAGAGTTTGAGTTTATTCAATGATTTATGAGAAATGTTTTAGTGTTTTTTTGGAATTTATTTTATAGTTTGTTTAAAAGTTAGTTGATTAATAGTAGTTGCTCTTAAGATCGGTTGTCTAGTTAAGGTTATACTTTTTAAACAATAAAAAGTTTTTGGTTTTATAATATAGGTTTTTATTGTTATAGGTTAAAGTTGATTTTATGTTTTTAATTAATAGTTCTTTTTAAAGTTTTATTCTTAAAAATATTATTATATTGAGTTGTAACTATGGTTTTTAAAGTTTTATAATTAGAAAAATATTTATCTTTTTAGTTTTTATTCGTATGGGTTTTTGCTTTGATTTGGTTAGTTTTATTTCAAAGTTTTAAGCTTGTATTAAAAAATAAAAAAGCATTTTATTTTTTAATAGAGATTAGGCTTTTAATTGTGCTCATTTTAACTAAAATTTTTAAAGAATTATTAAAAATTTTAGTTTGGGGTTTTAGTTAAATTTTAAAAAACATTTTGCTAAATTATTTAATTTCAAATTTAATCAAATAAATTTGGTGTGATTGTATTTATATTTTTTAAATGATTAAAATAATCAAGCTCGATGTAGTTTTCTTTGTTTCCTATTATAAAAATAATATTTTTTGCTCTAGTTAATGCGACATTAATTAAATTTGGCTTAGATGATACCCATTTTCTTGCATTTTCATTATTGCCACCCTTAGATGATACCCATTTTCTTGCATTTTCATTATTGCCAAAATAAGTATGATTATATCTGCTTCTTTTCCTTGCATTGTATGAATAGTACCGATTTTACTATGTTTTAAATTTTTATATTTTTCAGTTATATCAGTTAAATTTTGTCTGATATCTACAAATGGAGTAATAATTCCAATGTCCATATTATGTTGATTTATTTCATCTAAAAGTGTATATAAGAATTCTATTTCTTTTTTGTTGCAATTACCTTCCCATTGTTCTTCTTTGATATCAAACCAAGTATTTTGTAATTCAAGATTTTTTTTGATTTTTTTTCCATATATCATCATATTATCATAAGCGATTTTATTAGATAATTCAAATATTTCTTTATCACAGCGATTGTGAACGCGCAATGGAGAGCCAAGCCATATTTTTTGATTATTTTGATAAATATATTTTCCATATGATTGTAAGAAATCGCATCTATTTTGCAAAGATGTATTTTTAATATTAAAATTTTCATCTATATTAAAATACTTGGTAAAAAAATTATTAATGTTATTAGGAATATTCACTATTGGTTCAAGCTGAAGTGGATCTCCTATTACAATAGCTTTTTTTGTTCTATATATAGCACCAATTGCACTTGTTATAGTGCTTTGTCCAGATTCATCGCTAATTAAATATCCAAATTCATTATAGCCTATATCTTTAAAACAATAACCAAAAGAAGCATAAGTTGAGCTTATCGAGGGAATAACAAAAAACAAGCTTTTCCATATTTCTACAATATTATTTTTTGAAAGATTTCTATAATCAGTACCTCCTAATAAATCGCTCAGTATTTCTAAATTTTTAGCAAAATATGAATTATTGCTTAATATAGCTATCTTATGAAGATTTAATGCTTTTATAAATAAATTATTTCGCGCTTCAAAAAGTTCTGTTTTTTCATTGTTTTCTATCATAAAAAAAGAAGATTTTTCTTTATTTGTTTCATCATTTAAATAAAATTCTTTCTCAAGAGATAGAATATTTTTTTGCATATTTTTTTCATAATTTTTTCCTATGACTTTATACAAAAATATTTTAGATAAATAAATAATATTATTAAATAGATTTGCTTTATTTTTTAATTTATAGAAATTCTTTATTTTTTGAATTTTATGTTTATATTTTTTATTTTGATTTAACAAGAGATTAACTTTATGTAATGCTTGATTAAAATCATTTTTAGCTTGATTAAAATCTTTATCGGTAAATTTATTTTTTTTAATATAATTTATAAGACCGATAAAATTACATTCTTTTGAGTTAAAATCTTTTAAAATATTATATATAAAAGAAGATTTGTTTGAACCATTTCCTAGTACTCCACAGATTAAGCCCCAAGCTTTAATTTCTGTTTCATTTTTTTTGTTTAAAAATCTTGTAGCTATTGTGCCAAAATAATCAAAATCTTCGATATATTTGCAATTTATAGCGTCATTTTTTGGAAGTTCTTTGCTTATATTTTCTATAGCTTTATTATTGCTAGAGCATAATAAAATTTCATAGCCTTTTAATTTTTCATTTAGTTTATAAATACCATCCTCATTTTTGATAATTTCATCATAGTTTAGTTTAGAAAGTTCTATAGCTCTTTGAGTGATAATACCAGCTATGACATCTTTTATAAGAGTTGTTTTTCCAGTTCCTGGAGGCCCATTAATAGAATAAATATCATTATGATCTTTATGGATTTTAAGTATTTTATTGACTGCAAATTGTTGAGAATACATCAATGCAAATTTGCTTGCAAAAGAACTAAGGGATAATTCATCAATATAATTTTCTAGAATTTCTAATTGATTTTTGTCCATATCTATACGTTGTTTAGGTTGGTTGCTTAGATATTTGTCTATCGTATGAAATTTATTTTCTTTGTAATTTTCTAAAATATTTACCAAATCTTGTATATAAAAACTATTTAAAAATACATTTTCATTTAAAGTTTTAGTAAGATTCATTGATATTCTAAATTTATTTCCAAGTAATGGAAAATTATCATTTATGATTTTTATAGCTTTACTATAAAAATAACTAATAGATATATCCTTTAAGCTAGATAATTCATTGGCAATGCTTTGACTTAAATCGATAAAAACATGATGGGGTAAATTTATATTTTCAATATCATTTGCAATCCAAGGAGCAGTAGATAAATAAAAATTTCTTTTATCAAAAGTAAAGTTATTATCGATTATAGGGATAAAATTTTTATGATCATTGAGATTAAATTCATTAAATTTGATAATTTCATTTTTATATTTAAAATTTAATTTTCCATTAAATTTCAGCACAAAAGATGCATATTCTGCATTTAAAATATTATAAAAATCCTCTAATTTTTCAGTAATATTAAATTTATCTATAATTTTTTCAAATAAAATTTTATTAGTGTATATTCCGCCTTGTATGATGATTTCTATATAATAATTATTTAAAGGATCATCTAAAATTTTTTTTATTTTTGTCGCAAATTTGTTCAATATTATTTTTAATATAATCATCAATGCATGAAATTTCAAATGCATCATGACAAAATTTTATATCTTTGAGGCTTTGGGGAGTGAGGTATTCTATAAAAAGTAAATATTTTAAAATATTAATATTATTGCTCATTTAATTCCTTGAAAATAAAATCATATCTTAGCATGTTTTTATGTTTTTTTAATTCTTAAATTGGATTTTTAACAAATATTAAAGGTAAAGCATAAAATCAAATCAATAAAAAAAGATTTTTTGCTAAAATTATACAAAAATAAAAAAGGAAAATAATGCGTTTTAAGCTAGAGAGTTTAGAGGATTTTGCTAAAAAATATCATATTAAAATTCCTACTAAAGATATCATAGAGGATTTTAAAAATCAAATCAAAGATTTTTTAAAACAAGCGTTAAAACAAAATTTAGAAGAATTTCAAAAAAACGAGATTTCTCATTTTTTAAAAAAGATATATGGATATGAAATAAATATAAAAGATAGAATAGATTTAGCTATTTATCAAGAAGATATCGCTAATGTTATTTTTGAGGTAAAATCCACTACTAACAAAAAAGAATTTCCACAATCAAGCAAAAATTTACTCTCTAAAGCCTTTTATGAAAGCATACTTTATTTTTTAAGAGAAAGAAAAAATAAGAAAAATAATTTTATCAAACATATTATTCTTTGCAATGCTAAGGAATTTTTTATTATTGATGCGAGGGAATATGAAAGATTATTTTACAATGACAAAGAAATTAACAAACATTTTAAAAATTGCGATAAACAAGAAGGCACAAGCGTAAAAACTGAAGTATTTTTTGAAAAAGTTGCAAATTATTTATTGGATTTTGATCAAGAAATTTGTTATACGTATTTTGCATTAGATGAAAATTTGCATGATAAAGATTTATCCTATATTTATCAGATTTTATCCCCGCAAGTTTTATTGCGTCAAAAACAAAATTATGATGCTAATGCTTTAAATTCAAATTTTTATAAAGAATTGCTTTACATCTTAGGTTTGCACGAAAATGATAAGAAAAATATCATTTTATCCGATATCCCAAATACATTAAGCGACGCTATAAGGCAAGCTTATAAAGATATAAGTTTTGATGATATTTTTGCACTTTTGATTACATGGAATAATAGAATTTTATTTTTGAGATTATTTGAATCCATGCTTTTATCATTTGAGCATATAAAAATACCATTTTTAACCGCGAGTAAAATTCCAAATTTTATTAGATTATCAGAGCTTTTCTTTGAGGTTTTGGCTAAAAAAGAAGACCAAAGAAAATCCCAAGAATTTGACTTTATACCTTATATGAATTCATCCTTGTTTGATAAAAATACACAAGAAATGCAAGGTAGGGATATAAGATTTTTAGATTCTAAACCACTTGAAATTTATGCAAATTCTATACTTAAAAAAGATAAAGACTATGTAAATTTAAAACATTTGCCGCTTTTAGAATATCTTTTTGCATTTTTAAGGGCTTATGATTTTACCACTACAAACAAAGATATACAAAACAATCAAAAAATAAATCATGACAAGCTTATAAATTCAAGCGTTTTAGGAAATGTTTTTGAAAAACTCAATGGCTATAAAGAAGGAAGTTTTTACACGCCAAGTTTTATAACTTCTTATATGTGCGAAGAGAGCATTACAAAAGTGGTTCTTGATAAATTCAATGCTAAATTTGATCTTGAGGCTAAAGACATAAGCGAGTTAAGAAAAGCTTTGAGAAAAGAAGATAAAAAGGCACAAAAAGAGCTTTTAAATTCCATCAAAATTTGCGATCCAGCCGTAGGAAGCGGACATTTTCTAGTTTCTGCTTTAAATGTTATGATTAAAATTTATGATCAATTGAATTTATTTGAGCATGAATTTTATTTAAAATTGGAAAATGATGAGATTTTGATACAAAATAATTTTAATGATTATATATCTTATAAATGTCCAATTAGAGAAGATGACAAAGCGCATTTGATCCAACAAGAACTTTTTCATATAAAAAAAGACATTATAGAAAATTGTCTTTTTGGTGTGGATATCAACCCAAATTCTTGCGAGATCACTAAACTAAGACTTTGGATAGAGCTTTTAAAATTTAGCTATTATATCTTTGAAAATGGCAAAAATACTCACACTCTTCAAACCCTACCCAACATCGACATAAATATAAAATGCGGAAATTCTTTGATCGCGTATTTTGATACTCAAAAATCTTTATCGCATTACCCTAACATCAAAGAGCGTATGAAAAAGTATCAACATATAGTTAAAGACTATAAGGAAGGATTTTACACCGATAAAAATCTCATCGCTAAAGAAATCAAAAACCTCAAAGAATCTTTTAAAAATTTTTGTCTTAAAGACAAATTTGCCAAAGAAATCAAACAACTAACCAACAACGCAAACGAGTATTCTAAAAAATATGGCGATTTTTTAGCCGATGAACATCACGATGAAAAATTTAAAAGCTTTTTTTCTAAAAATATGTTTGAATTCAGTTTTGATGAAAAAGCCGCAAGAAAAGAATTTAAAAAACTTTTAGATCTTTATGAGCGTATTTTTGAGCTAGAAAAATCACATCCTTTTGAATGGCGTTTTGAATTCCCTGAAGTGCTTGATAATAACGGAAATTTTCAAGGCTTTGATCTCATCATCGGCAATCCGCCTTATATCAGACAAGAAGAGATAAAAGAGCTTAAGCCAAATTTAGCAAAAAATTATAAGGTTTATAAAGGCACGAGCGATATTTATACGTATTTTTACGAGCTAGGTTTTAACGTGCTTAAAGAAAACGGCGTCCTATCTTTCATCACATCTAACAAATACACTCGTGCAGGATACGGCGAGGCTTTGCGTGAATTTTTACTCAAAAATACTCAAATTTTAGAATACATCGATCTAAACGGCGTCAAAGTTTTTGATAGTGCCACAGTGGATACAAGCATACTGAGTTTTAAAAAACTAAAGCCTAAAGATTCTTATTTCAAATACCTTGCCTTAGATAATGAAAATTTAAAAGTTTGTCAATTTTATATCGCTTTAAATACAAATTTCAAAGAACTTCCGCAAAAATCCTTAAGTAAAGAAAGCTTTACTTTTAGCGATGAAAACATCAGTGCTCTAAAGGCTAAGATAGAGCGTATAGGCACTCCGCTTAAGGATTGGTATGGACTTAATATAAATTATGGTATCAAAACCGGCTACAATGAAGCTTTTATCATCACCACTGAAAAAAGAAATGAGATTTTAGCAAATTGTAAAGATGAAGAAGAAAAAGAACGCACCGCCAAACTCATACGCAAAATGCTACGCGGACGCGATATAAAAAGGTATGCTTATGAATGGGCGGGATTTTGGATAATAGCTTTTGAATTTGGAAGTTATAAAATTTTAGAAAAAGATTATCCAGCTATATATAATCATTTGAAAAAATATAAAGAAAAATTACAAGCTAGAGGACAATGTACCAATAAACCTAAAACACAGCAAAAACCATATTTAGGGCAGCATCATTGGCTTGAATTGGATAATAATCCAACAAAAGAATATTTATTGCAATTTGAAAAAGAAAAGATAGGTTGGCAAAGAGTAACGCAAGAGCCAAGTTTTATTTTAGAAAAAGAATTTGTTTTGTTAGATTCTATGGCATTTATGACGGGAAATTCTAAAAATGAACTTTCTTATCTTTTAGGGTTTTTAAATTCTAGTTTGATTTTTTATTATTTTAAAAATATAGGACATCTGTATTCTGATAAAGGTTTTTTATTGTCAAATCAATATGTAGAAAGATTTCCTATACCAAAGATAAATTCCAAAAATCAAAAAACAGCTGATGAGTTAGTAACCCTAGTCGATGAGATTTTAAAATCCAAAGAACAAGACAAAAACGCAGACACCAAAATTCAAGAAGACAAAATAAACACTTTAGTTTATAAGTTGTATAATCTCACCGAAGACGAGATAAAAATAATCGAAGGCAAGGAATAAAAATGATTAAAAAAATAAAGCAAGTTAATTATAAAAGTTTTAATAATTATAATTCAAGCGGTTTGGAATTTAATCGTATTAATATTTTATATGGGAGAAATGGTCAAGGTAAAAGTTCATTGGTGAATTTCATTAAAGATAATATTGAAAATAATAATTTAGATATTTTTGAAACAAGCTCTAATGGTTTTAGTTTATTTTTTTATGATTCAGATTATAAAAATAGCTTGTTTTATAGCAATGATAAATTTAAGACATTTTATATAGCTGATGATATAGAAAATATAATTTTAGAAAAAAATAAGATATTTAATAAGATAAAAAAACTTAAAAAGTTCAAAGATAAAGTAGAAGAAAAAATAGATATTATAAATAAAAATAAAAAGGATCTTAAAAGTACAATAGCAAAAAATACTAGAGAAGTTCTAAGTAAAATTGATAGTAATAAATATAATACCCCGCAATCTTATCAATCTATACATATAGATGATAGTTATTTATCAAGTGAAAAAATATCATTATTTGAGATATTGTCGTATGATGAATTTGAAAAAATTAAATCAATGAAGAAAAATTTAAATTATGAAATTATCAAAGAGTTTAATTTTGATAAATTTAAACAAATAGAAGATGGTGTAAAAAAAATTGATGAAATGCTTAAGCAAACCCCAGAAAACAATGCAATAGATAGATTTAAGCAAGATAATGATTTGGAAAATTTGGCAAGATTAGCATTTGATATAAAAAATAAGTCAGAGATATATAAAGATAAATGTCCATTATGTGAACAAAATATATTAGGCGTTAAATTGTGGGAAAAATTAGAAAAACATTTTAATGAAGAATATAAGCAGTTTATTGAAAAATTAGAAAAAGCTAAAAATTTTTTTGAAAATTCTATAACAGAATTGAGCAATTATGCAAAATGGTTTAATGAGTATTTTATTAAGACTAAATTACTTATTGATGATGATATTGATAAAAAAAGACAAGAATATTTATTATTTATTGAAAAATCTATAGAAGAAATGAATAATATAATAAATCATATAGAACTTAAGAAACAAAATCCAAACAAGAATGATATAAATATTAATTGTGATTTAAATTTATTTCAAGGAATTTTAAACGACGATATCCAAAACTTAATTAAACAGCACAATAGGAAACAGCAAACATATCTTAAAGATATAGATGAAAATATTGAAAAGATAAAAAAGCATTTTATAGCCAAAGAGAAAGATAATGTTGTATTATACAATGGTTTAATTAATTTTTATAATAAAATTAAAGAAAAAATTAATTGTGTATTAGAAAAAAGAAATAAGCATATAGTGGATATAGATACAAAACTTAAAGAAATGGATCAAAGTTTTCAAAATCTTAATAAAGATATGGAAAAATGGTGCTTTAATGATATTCGCTTTGAGAAGATAGGGGATACGTACTATAAAATACAAAGGTTAAATTTTAACAATGAATGGTTTGATTGTGATAAGGGGTTAAGTGAAGGGGAAAAGACTATAGTTTCTATAATATATTTTACGAATCATTTTTTATCAAAAATTAAAGAAATAAACGAATGTCCTTTGGTTTTGCTAGATGATCCTATAAATAGTTTAGATAATTCAAATCGAGATAAAATTATTAATTATATATCCGATAAACTTTTGAAACAAAATCGAGGTCAGTTTTTTATAGCTACACATATTGATGAAGTATGTGATAAGTTTAATAAAAGAAATCCTGATGTAAAATCAATTTTTGAAATAAAAAAATATGCCAATCAATCTGAAATTGAAAAAATAGTAGATTTTAAATTAAGTAATGATTTTAAAACAATCTATGAGAGATTATGTAAATATTTAAAATCTGGGAAATATGAAGATGCATTTGATATAAAAGACGATCCTAGATTTATTCTTGAAAAGATTTGTAATATATTTTTTGATGATACTAAAAATTTTACAAAGTGTTATGACAATTTGCTTAGTAAATTTGATATAACAAAAAAATATACAGCAAGTGATATACAGGATTTAAATCATGGAAAAAATATAATAAATTCAGATGAAATAATAGAAAAAATTAAGTTTGTTGTTGAAATTATCGACAAAATTAGGAAATAGCTAGTGCGAGAAATTATAGCAGTAAAAAAGGATTTTGTTGCTTTTAATACTAAATCAGTTTGTCAAGATAGATTATTGACATCCGGAAAAGCATATTATTTATATTATAAGGATAGTAATAAATTTTATGGTTATGCTGGAAAAGAATGTGCAAGGCAAAAATGCAATAATGACTTAAATATTATACCAGATTTTACAAAATCTTTGATTTCAAATTTTAAAAAAGAAACTAAAATAATTCAAAATAGCAAACATATTTATGAGACAAATTTGAATAAGAATGACATTTCTATAGCTATTGAATATGTAGTTTTAAGACAAAGTAAATTAAAAAAATTTGAAAAAGCAAACTATTTTATATTGAATGATTATTACAAAGAATATTTAAAGACAAATACTCTTTCACTGAATTCGATCAAGCATGTTATAAATATAGAAAAAAAAGCGCCTTTGCAATTTAAATTAGAGAATTTATTAACTTGCTATGCTTATGAATATAAAATTTTACTCGCATTAAAAAGTACTCCTAGAAATAATAGAGCATATTTAATAAGTATATTATCAAATTTAAGAAAATATTACACATTGACAGATAGGCAAATAAATGGCGTAGAAGAGTGGTTTAAAAAAATTAGAAATAAAGAAGTCGCTGAAGCTAAATTAAAAAAATTTTTATATCAAAAACCGCACGTAAAAATTCCATAGTGCCTAGCTAAATTTTAGGTTTAGCTAGGAAATACACTCCATTAGCGATCAAAACGCAAAGAAACATTACCAAAGCAAGGATTATCGGTGTATTTGCATTTATGGCACCGACGATGTAAGAAATCGTCCCAGCAAAGCCAAATTGCATAGCCCCAAGTATAGCAGAAGCCGTTCCGCTATTTTCTTTAAATCTTGCCATGGCCAAAGTTACAGTATTTGGCGCGATAAAGCCAAGCATAGCTATACTTGTAAAAAGGCTAAATTCAAAAAGAAATAAATTCGGGAAAAAACAAGCATTTACAAGTAAAACAATCGTCGATAAAAGCATAACCACCAAAGCTTTAGAGAGAATTTTTTTGCTTTCAAATTTTAAAACCAATCTCGCATTGATATTAGCACAGATGACAAATCCAAAGGCATTAGCTCCAAAAATCAGTGCAAATTTTTGCTCACTGATGCCAAAAAATTGCGTAAAAACAAAACTCGATCCAGCGATATAAGCAAACATCGCAGCCAGTGCGAAAGATACGCAAAGAACGCAGATAAAAAAGGCTTTATCGCTAAGAACGATTTTGTATTTTTTAAAAGCCTCATAAGGGCATAATTGTTTTTTATCAGTAACTTTGGGCGCTGACTCTTTAAGCCCAAAAAGTATCATTAAAAAAAGCGTGATCCCAAGGGCAAACAGCGTAGCAAAAATACTATGCCAAGAAAAATACTCGAGCAAAAATCCACCAAAAGTAGGAGAAAGCATAGGTGCAAGAGAGCTAAAAACCATCATCAAAGCAAAAATTCCTGTTGCTTCTTTGATCTCAAATAAGTCATTGATGATCGCTCTTGCGATCACAACCCCAGCACATCCCCCAAGAGCTTCAAAAAATCTTAAAGCGATAAAAGCATAAATATTGTCAATGACCACACAAAAAAAGCTAGAGAGTATGAAAAACAAAATTCCTATTAAAGCAGGAATTTTTCGCCCAAAAACATCGCTTAAAGGCCCGTATATAAGCTGCCCTAAGGCAAAAGCGATGAAAAAACTCGCAAGGCTTAATTGGGTTAAAAAAGAACTCGTTTGAAAGCTTTGTTGCACGTGAGAAAGCGCAGGCAAATACATATCCGTAGAAAGTGGCGCTATGCTTGACATCAAAGCAAGGATGATAATAAGTTTTAATTTTTTAAAGCCGTGAATTTGTGTTTGTTTTTGCATAAATTCCCTTTTTAAAAAGTAAAAAGCTATAATTTAATATAATTTTTATAAAAAATCCATTTAACAAAAGGAAAGAATTTGCAAAATTTTCAAAATGAAAAAATAAAATGTCCAAATTGCGGAAATTTTATCGATATCAGTTTAGCTTTATACACTCAAATTTTAGACAAAGCTAAACTAGATATGCAAAAACAAAAGCAAGAATTTGAAAAAGAAGTCAATGAAAAAAGGGCGGAGTATTCTAAAATTTTATCCGAGCTAAAAGCACAAAAGGCCGAACAAGAAAAACTCATCAGCGAACAAGTTAGCCAAAAACTTGACATCGAAAAACAAAAAATCGAACAAGAAGCACTTTTGCAAAAACAAATTTTTCAAAAAGATTTTATGGAAAAATTTGCTAAAGAACATGAAAATGAAAAGAAAATCATGCAAGAAGAGCTCGATAAAAAAAGCAAAGAACTAAGCGAACTTCTGACTTTAAAGGCTGAAAATGAAAGGCTAAAAAGAGAACAAAAAGAAAATGAAGAAAGATTAAAATTGCAAATCAAAGAAGAGGCTTTTAAAGAATTTAAAGAGCAAGAAAAAAAGAATTTAGAGCTAGAAAAGGAAAAAATTCGTCTTGAATTTCAAAGCAAAAATGAAGAGCAAGATATAAAATTTAAAGAACTTGAGATCAAATTTAAAAGTGTCACTCAAGAACTTGATGCGGCAAAACGTAAAGTCGAGCAAGGCTCACAGCAACTTCAAGGCGAAGCGGCGGAACTGCTTATCGAAGAATATATCCAAAATGAATATTTTAACGATGAGGTAAAAGAGGTGCCAAAGGGTGTTAATGGGGCGGATTGTTTGCACATCGTTAAAGATGCTTTTGGCAATATTTGCGGCAAGATTTTATACGAGAGCAAACGCACTAAAGAATTTAATAAAGAATGGCTAGATAAATTAAAACTAGACAGCATAGCTGCAAAAAGTGATATCGCGGTTTTGATCACAAAAACTATGCCTAAAGATAAAGAAAAAACGCATTTTAAAGAAGGAATTTTAATCTGCACTTTTGCTGAATTTAAAGGCGTCTTAGCTGTTCTTAGAGAAAGCATAATCAATGCTTACAAATTAAAAAATGCCTTGCAAAATAAAGATGAAAAAAATCATATTTTATATGAATATCTAAATTCTAAAGAATTTAATACTCAAATCACTTTCATACTTAAAACTTATCAAACCATGAGAGAAGAGCTTGAGGCTGAAAAAAGAGCCTTGCAAAATATATGGAAAAAAAGAGAAAGAGCTATAGAAAATCTAAGTTTTAATTCTACTGCTATTGTAAGTTCATTAAATGCGATATTTAGCGATTTAAAAGGCGAAAATTTAATCGGCGAAGAGGGGATTAAAAGTCTTGAAAATTTAGCGAAAGAAGATTGATTTGGGAGAGCCCCAAATCAGTTATTCTCCTGGAAAATAGTTTGGATTTTTCCAAGGTCCGTATTTTACTTTGATGTATTCTTTAGGGTCTAAATTTTGTTGCGGTGAAGCAAAATACTCAGGTTTTAAAGATGGAGATTTGCTATAAGCAGTATCAAGCCCTGCGCGGTTTTCTGTTGTAGTAATAGGCATTCTTACAAAGCCTGTATTTACATAAGCTGCGATATCTAAAGCATCACCATCACTTAAGATTGGATTATCAGCACTTGCACCAAAAGGCATAGCTGATTTTAAAAATCTTGCTAAAAATGGAATCATAGCCATATGTCCGCCATCAGGATAGATAAGCAATGATGGATATAAATGTCCCGTGCCTTTTTCATAGTTTGCATTTTTTACCCCGAGTCCTCTTTCTCCATGACAAGCAACACAATTTTCTTCAAAAAGTTTTTTGCCACGAACTGGATCAGCTGGGCGATTTGGGAAATTCATTTTAGCAAAAAATTCACCTTGCAATTTTACTCCATCTTTGATACCATAAGCACTTTTTAGCCATTTAAAATACGCTAAAATTGCTTTCATTTCTTTAGAGTTATCAGGGAAGCGATGAGAATCAGTTCCGCCCATACCACGAATTCTATCTTCTAAAGAAATGATTTTCATAGTTTCTATGTCTAATCTTGGATAATTATTCATAACATTTAAAAACGGAATTACGTATTTTTTTGTGCCTGGTAAGCCATTGCCATCATTATCCATATGACAAGAGATACAATTAACCTCATTGCTAGTTTTTTTGAGTTTGCTATATGGCCCTAAGGTGCTTTCTGTCTTGCTTAAAAGTTTAATGCCATAGCGTATTAAATCCCCTTCTTTGCCTTTTGGTACGTCATTGATGCTTAAATTTTTGTTTGGCCATTCTTGTTCAGGTCTGTTTGAGAGTTCTTTAAAATAAACAACTCCTTCTTTGTCGTTTAGTTCTTCACCTGCTTTGTAATCACTTACATTTTTTGCATTTAGGCTTAAACCTAAACAAAGGCTTAAAAATAAAACATGTTTTTTCATGATTTTTCTCCTTAGTTTTGGTTATTTTATTTCATTTTATCACATTAATACTTAAATGTTAAGTCCAAGTATTTAATATTACAAAATTTTTGTATAGAATATATCGACTAAAGAAATTTATTTTTAATGGAATTTAAATTTTTTTCTAAAATTTCAAAATTATCTTTTAAATTTTGATTAAGGTCAATAAAGAAAGGATTTTTCAGGGTTGCAATAAGAAAATAATTATTTTTATTTAAGATATAATCTAGAGTGAAATTTTTATTTTTAAGTTTAGTATAGATATTTTTTTCATCGCTAAAATCATGCTTTTTATTTGAATTTAAACTCTGAAGTAAAATTCCGCAAAAAAATTCTTTGTTAGTATTGATAAATTGCACATCATAAATTTTAAATTCTTTAAAATCAAAACAATTTTGGCTTTTAAATTCTTTTAAATCAGATACAATTTCTAATTTTAAAAAATCTTTTTGGCTTAAACCTTCTTTTTTAAATTTAGCTCCAAATCGCTTAAGGAAAAGATTAAGAGCATTAATTTGCAATTCTTTTTTTGCAAGAATAAGTTTTTTGGAGGTAAAACGAAAGAAAAAAATACCTACAAGTAAAGCTAAAATAAGCGATATAATCGAATCTTTTGTGAAAACAAAAGCTAAAAATAATACTATTATAGCTTCAAGAGTGCTTAAAAATTTTAAAATTTTTAAGCGTTTGGATATGAGAATTCTTTGATTTTCTAAAGCGTCCATTAAGACTTTGCTTTTTCCATTCTTTTTCTTTGAGTTGGATCAAGATAGCGTTTTCTTACGCGAACATTTTGTGGAGTAACTTCTACGAGTTCATCTTCTTCTATCCATTCTAAAGCTCTTTCAAGGCTTAATTTTCTAGGTGGAACAAGTTTTATAGCATCATCGCTTCCACTGGCTCTAACATTGGTCAGATTTTTTCCTTTAATTGGATTTACGTCTAAATCATTTGGACGAGAATGTTCTCCTATAATCATACCGGTATAAACTTTAGTTTGAGGATCGATAAAAAGAACGCCTCTATCTTGGAGATTAAATAAAGAATATCCCAAAGCTACACCATTTTCCATAGAAATTAAAGCTCCATTGTTACGCTTTTCTACAGCACCACTAAAAGGACGGAATTCTAAAAAGCTATGATTCATAACTCCTTCACCTTTAGTATCGGTTAAAAATTGAGATCTAAAACCTATAAGTCCTCGAGCTGGGATTTCAAATTCAAGTCTTGTTTGTCCATCTCCTGTTGGAGCCATTGTTTTCATTTCAGCTTTTCTTTTACCTAATTTTTCTATAACTGCCCCGCTAAATTCTTCAGGTACATCGATAACCAAATGTTCAAAAGGTTCAGTTTTAACACCATCTTCCATTTTTACAATAACTTCAGGTCTTCCCATGCAAAATTCAAAACCTTCTCTACGCATATTTTCAGCCAAAATAGTGATTTGAAGTTCGCCTCTACCGCTGACTTTAAATTTACCTTCACCTGTGCTTTCATATTTCATCGCGATATTAGTTTTCATTTCTGCTTCTAAGCGTTCTGCAATTTTATTTGAGGTCACATGTTTGCCCTCAGTTCCTGCTAATGGGCCATCATTAACTGAAAAAACAATGCTAAGTGTTGGTTCTTCTATATGGAGTGGATCAAGTGGCATAGGATTGTTAGGATCTACAATACTATCGCCAACATCTAAAGCTTCAAAACCAGCTATTGCAACTATATCACCACTTTTTGCTTCCTCAATATCCATTTTTTCTAAGCCCATAAAACCTATAAGTTTAGAAATTCTGCCATTGACTTTAGTGCCATCAGCTTTTGCAAGCATTACATTTTGATTTTTTTTGACAACACCATTAAAAATTCTTGCAATCCCTATTTTACCTACGAAATTATCATAGCCAAGGGTGAAAACTTGAAGTTGCAAAGGATTATCATTTGTGCCACTTGGCGCAGGAACTTTTTCAAGAATAGTTTGGAAAAGTGGTTCCATATTGTCACTTTCGTCATTAAGATCTAATTTGGCATAACCATTTTTTGCAGCTGCATAAACGATAGGAAAATCAAGTTGTTCATCATTTGCATCAAGAGCTACAAAAAGATCAAAAATTTCGTTGATTACTCTTTCAGGATCGGCCGCTGGTTTGTCGATTTTATTGATCACGACTATAGGCTTAAGTCCTAAAGACAAGGCTTTTTTAACTACAAATTTAGTTTGAGGCATAACACCTTCTTGGGCATCAACTAAAAGTAAAACCCCATCGATCATTTTTAAAACGCGTTCTACCTCTCCACCAAAATCAGCATGGCCTGGAGTGTCTATAATGTTTATTTTAGTTCCTTTGTAATTTATAGCAGTATTTTTTGAAAGTATGGTAATACCTCTTTCTTTTTCTATATCGTTACTATCCATTACGCGTTCTGAAATTTGCTCCCTTTCGCTAAAAGTCCCAGATTGCTTAAGTAATTCATCTACCATTGTTGTTTTACCATGATCAACGTGTGCAATAACAGCTATATTTCTGATATTTTCCAAAAGATTCTCCATTATTAAATTCAAAGCTAAGATTATATAAAAATTTTGCTTAATTTTAAAAAATAAAAAGTTGGAACGCTTCTTGCTTTAGTTTTGGCAAATATTATTAAAAAAGGAAATTATAATGTCAAAGCCATTAAATGAAGAATTTTTTATACCATTAAATTTGGATTTAGTTGATAAAAAAAATGAAGTTTTACTTCAAGTTTTAGATCTTTTAGAAGTTTTAAAATCAAACAAAGATGAAAAAATGGTGAGGATTTCAAGCGAACTTTCAGAAATTCTAGAAAATGAGGAAAATTTTGAAAAAATTGCACAAGCAAAAAATTTAGATGAACTTTTAGAAATTCTTGTTTTTCTCAATGATAATAAAATGATTAAGATTTATGAAAACTCATATTTAGAAGAAAAATTTCCTAACTTGGCTGCGGATAAATTTTTAAAATAATCTAAGGAAAAACTATGTCAAATGTAGCCCCACAAAATGATGTTTTAAGTCTTGCTCCTAGTAAGACTTCATCGAGTGATTCTTTTAGTAAAACAAAAAAAACAAATCAAAATACTAATACAAATAAAGAAGAAAATGTTGCTCAAAATACAGAAGATGAAAGAGAGAATTTTTTAAATTCTTTACTTAATTCTATTGATGAGACAAATGAATTTTTACCTGATCACATGAAAATCAGTGAAAAAGAAGTGGTAAATGAAGCGATTAATAAACTTCAAAAGGGAACATTTGACGATAGTGATAAAATCAGCATTTTTGAATCAGCATCTTTTATGCAAATACTTTCATTGCTTGATAAATTAAAAACAGATACAGCAGATATTAAACTTGCAAATCTTTCAAGTCAATTAAGTCAGCTTGTAAAAACTGAGGCTAATTTTAATGCTTTAAAAGGTGCAAATAATCTCAATGAACTTTTAGATATTGCTAAAGATTTAGGTTTAAATGTAAAAAATATCAAAGTAGATCGCTTGCTTGATTTAAAAGCTACTTTTCCAAATCTTGATAAAGCAGATTTTTTTAAAGGTGTTGTAGATAATGTTTTTAAAGAAATTATCAACAATAAAATAGCCCATGTAAGTAAAAATTTAAATCAAAATTTACAAAAAAACAATACTCATAAAAAAGATGATAATTCTTTGCTTTCTCAGACTTTAAAAAACTTAGATTCTATTATAAAAGGTCAAGAAAATCAAAAATCAAAAATCAAAAATGAAAAGCTTGATACTTTAAATACCAAAAAAGAACAAATTCAAATAGATGAACTTTTAAAAGATGTTAAAAATAATAATAAAAATAATGAGCTTAATGTAGATCAAGAAAATATTAAAGATATTTTAAAAAATTTAAACAATCAAGACAAAAAACAAAATATTTCAAAAGATCAAATGCAAAATTTAGAGGAATCAAATCTTTCAAAAAATTTAAAAGAGCAAAGTAAAAAAAGTGAAATTCAAAATATAAATTCAGATAAAAATTCCAATAAAGAAATGCTTAAAGATTCTCAGAATTTAAGTTCTAATTTAACTCCTAAAGATTTGACTTTAAAAGATAATAAAACAAATAATCAAGAATTAAAATTAAATTTAAATGATCAAAAAACTAATTTTGAAAATTTAAATAAAACTCAAGTAGTGCAAAATAAAGATAACACGCATCTTGGCACTAATAAAGAAGAAACAAAAAATAATTTTAATCTTGATCAAAATAAAAATCATCATGATGAAGCAGTTAATAAAACTGGTTTAGAGGATTTAAATTCTTTAGTAAAAGATCTTAGTAAAGTTAATCAAAATAATGCAAGAAATATTACTCCAAAAGAGACTTTGCAGTATTTTTCAGCAGATCTTAAAGAAGCGATGGAGCATTATAAGGCACCGATTACAAAATTAAGCATCACGCTTAATCCAAATAATTTAGGCGAAGTTGAAGTCACTTTAGTTCAAAGAGGAAGTAATCTTCATATAAATTTTAATTCTAATACTAACGCTATGAATTTATTTATGCAACATCAGTCTGAATTTAAAAATTCTCTTGTTAATATGGGATTTACCGGACTTGAAATGAATTTTAGCGATCAAGGGAAAAAAGAGCAAAACCAAAATAAAGGTAAAAATCGTAGTGGATATGGCTTTAAAGATGCCATAGAAAACAATAATGAAAAATCAAATATTAATTTAGAACTTGTTTTAGCAAAATATTTCTAAAGTTGGAATACTTTTTGCTTTTAATTAAAAAAGACTTAAATATAAAAAGGATTTTATAATGGCAACAACAAATTGGAATAGCAATCTTAACTGGACTCCAGTCACTAGCAATTCAAGCTCTACAAGTGGTTCAGCAAAGACTGATAGTTCAAATTCTAGCAGTAATAGTTCCGGTATAGTTAGCAATCCTAATGCAACACTTGATAAAGACGCATTTTTAAAACTACTTTTGATCGAGTTGCAACATCAAGATCCAACAGATCCTATGGATAGTGATAAAATGCTTACTCAAACTTCACAGCTTAGCGCTCTTGAAATGCAACAAAATACAAATACAACTATGCAAAAAATGGTTGAAACTATGCAAAAACTTTCAGCTTCTTTTTCAACCAGTATGAGTACTTCGGCTATAGGGGCTATTGGTAAAATGGCAACTGTTCATAACAATACTATCAAGCTTACGGGTTCTGATGAGGTTATTGCTTTAAAGATGTATTTACCTGAAGATTCTGATAATAAAGGCTTAACGCTTGAAATTTATGATAAAAATAATAAATTAGTTTATTCTGAAAAAAGTAGCGAAGGGCAAGAAGTTTCTAAAGGATTATTTACCCTAGAATGGCCAGGTAGAAATAATGATGGTGTTTATGCTGGGGATGGTGAATATACCGTTAAAGTGGTATATAATAATAAAAATGGAGATAAAATTACCGCTAATTATGGATCATATCCTATAGAATCTATTAAATTTGTTGATGGGGTTGCTTATGCTAAAATGGGTGGTCAGTATGTAAGTTTTGATGATATTGCTGAAATTTCAGATTATAAAATTTCAAGTGATTCTACTGTGCAAAAACCTTCGGATACTGAAAAACCTTCTGAGGATGAAAAGCCTTCAGAAGATGAAAAACCTTCGGATACTGAGAAACCTTCAGAAGATGTAGATTCTGATTTTACAAGACCAGACGATGATTCATCATCTAGCACTAAAAAATATTTTAGCTAAGGATTGTAGCCATGATGAATGCGTTTTACAATGGAATTTCCGGAGTTAAGAATAATAGTTTTGGTATTGATGTTACTGCTAATAATATAGCCAATGTTAATACAACTGGTTTTAAGCACTCTGATGCACAATTTAAAGATATATTTTATAGTACAATTACTAGTCAATCAACCAATCCAGCCCAAGGTGGGTATGGTGGCGGTGCTGCATCTTCTCAAATTAGATTTGAGCAAGGTTCAGTTACAGCCACAGGAGGAGAATTTGACGTAGCTTTACAAGGAAAAGGTTTTTTTGGTGTTTTAGGAGCTGATGGAAATGCTTATTATACTAGAAATGGATCTTTTAGAAGAGACGCTAATGGATATTTAGTTGATTCTTATGGAAATTTTGTTTTAGGAACCATGAATCCTGCTTTTGGTGGAATTACCTATAGTGACAGAGTTGCGGGATTAATGGGTGATTATTTAAATACAGGAAGCCCTGTAAATAGTGGTTTTACAGTTAATTCAAATAATGCTTTTGGTATAGGAACTGCTACAACTCAAAAACCTATACAAGTTCCAACTAATATGTATTTAAATCCAGAACCTACTAAAAATGTAAAATGGAGTGGTAATTTAAGTACTAATACAAGTAAAGAAATTGTAACAGTAGATCTTGATCCTAATAAATTTACACTTACAAAAACTGAGGATGGCAAATATGTTGTTAGCGGTAGCGTAAGTAAAGAAGATGTTTTTAGCGCTAAAGCTGGAGATAGGATCCTTTTAAATTTTGTTGATGATCAAGGTGTGAAAACAAGTTTTGAAGCAACTTTAGATGAGAATTTAAATTTTAAAAGTAAAGAGCTAGATTTAAAAGGCTTAGATCCTAATAGTGTAAAATTAAGCTCTGTGCAAATTGCAACCGAACAAGAAAAAGCAAACAAAGATATCTTAGAAGCACCAGTTTATAATGCCGATGGAAGCAAAAGTGTTCTTAGAGTAACTTTAGAGAGAGTCTTACCTCAAGAAGGTGAAAATATAACCTATAAAGCTATAGCACAAATTTATGATTCTAATGGAAAAGCCGTAGGAAACCCAACTGAAGGAAGTATGGTTTTTGATAAAAATGGAGCTTTGCTTCAAAATAATATAACAAGTATAACAAATCCTAATGGTGGAAATATCAATATAGATTTAGGTTCACCTTATGATCCAAATAAACCAGGATCAGGATATAGTGGAATTTATGTGCAAGCAGGCAAAGAAAAAAATATCATCACTCAGCAAGATGGTTTGGCAGAAGGCTTTTTTAAACAATATCAAGTTACAGATGATGGCAGCGTAGTAGCACAATTTAGCAACGGTAAAAATGCTGTTGTAGGAAAACTTGCTCTTTATAATTTTATCAATGAACAAGGCTTAGCTGCAATGGGAGATAATATCTTTGCAGCAACAGCTAATAGCGGGGATGCAAGTTTTATTGTAAAAAATGGACAAGTGGTAAATACGGCTAAATTTAAAGGCGGTTACTTAGAGCAATCCAATGTTGATTTAAGTGTAGAATTATCTAATCTCATAGTAACTCAAAAAGCTTTTGATGCAAGTTCTAAAAGTATTACAACTAGTGATCAAATGATACAAAAAGCTATTAGTATGAAAAGGTAAATTAAAAAGAATTTACCTTTTTTAATTCTTCGTATTGTAATTTTAAATCTTCTATTTCGATTTCATTATAATGATTTGATAACAATTCTAATTTATCGTTTTTCTTTTCTGTATAAAATTTTTTTTGAAAATCTTGCAAAGATAAAGTATGTCTAATTTCTTCTTTTTTTGTTTTAGTTTCAAATAATAATAAATTATCACTGCCTATTTCTTGTGTATTAATATAAATATTAGCTGCTTGTTGTGCTTGTTCTAAAGAGTTAATTTTTGTATCGATTTGAAATTTTATTTTGATAAATTTAGCGTATAAGCCAACCAAATGATTATAATTTTTAATTTTTGAATCATATAGTTTTATAAAATCAGTTTGTGCAGATGAAGGATTTTTTTCCTTTTTTGCTTGTATAGCTCTAGTTTGATTATTGATTAAGTGATCATAAAGATTTTTTGTTTTTGCGATAATTGTAGCAAGAGTATTTTGCACTTTGATATTTAAATTTTTTAAATTTTCATATTCTAAATCACTATTTTCAAAATTGCAAATAATAGTATTTTTAGATTTTATATAATCAGATATCACTAATTTTTTATCAGGGTATAAAGTATTATCGGTTAGCAGATTGCAAATAAAGATATTTTCAGCTTTAATTGTGGCTCCTATGCAATTTTCTATATAAACATTTTTAGCTTCTACAGTACCATTTTCTAAATTTTTAATATAAACATTCTCTGCTTTAATGTAGCCTTTATGGATAAAAATAGAAGAATTTTGCGCATAGATTAAACTTTTTTTGTGTGTTAATCCTTTAACGGTTAGATTTTTTGTATGAATTTCAGTTGATCCGATATTTCCATTGACTTTAATATTAGAGGCTTTAACATTAACAATGCCTGATTTAATGGCATCATCACTTAAATCATGATTATAAATTTCTAATTTAATATCCTCTTGAGTATCAGTTTTAATAGAGCCTGTGGTTTTTAATCCCACTTGTCTTATTTTAATATCATTTATGATGCTATAGCCTATGCGATCTTTATTTAAAAAACCATAATTATTGCTAAAATATCTTATTTTATCTTCTAATTCTTGTGTATAAATACTTTCATCTTTAATATTAAAAGGATTGCCATGAAATTTAACAGGGCTTAAACCAATGACAGCTCCTCTTAAATTTCTACCTTCTTTGCCATTAATTCTAAAAATATATTCAAATAACAATTCATCTTTTTTGATAGGTTTGCAAAATTTTCCATTATCATAGCTTTGCGATGGAGAATCACCATCGATTTCTTGATGATGTATAATAATTTTATCACTTTGACTATCTATTTTATCGACTCCTTTTGCAAGAGAACATTCTAATTCTTGGATCCCATTTCCATTTTCATGATCTTTTATAAAATCATCTAAAATTTTAAGAAAATTTTTTTCAAGTCTTATGATTAAAATTTTTTGTTTTGCCATTGTTTTATAAATGGTTTGTAAAATATCTTTTTTAAAATCAGGATAATAAGAAAAATTTTCTTTACATTTAATATGTACGCTAAGATGCGTTAAAGCAGTATTGCTTTTAAGAAGTATTGTAAAATTCTTTTGAGGTTTTTTTGGGTGAATTTCTATGATAAATTGTTGTATCATAGTATCATAATTTTTCACAAAAAAATCATCAGAATTAAATAAACCAAAATCTTGTTTTTCATAAATTTTACGTTTTGCTGGTTTTTTATTAGAACATATAAGTTTAAAATCAATAATTGAAAAATCAAGCAACTCTTGAGAATTTTCTTGCTCAAATTTAAGACTTTCAAAAGGATCTAAGGTATGCAAAGTTTTATTCATAATCTAGCTGTTCCTTAATGCTTTCAAATTTTTGATTTAAAATTTCAAAATTTTCTTTAGGGTCAAATTTATCCAAATGGATTAAAATTTGTTCGCAAGTTTCGCATCTTAATATATTTTCTCTGCTAACAAGTTCTTGATGGATTGTTTCTGGAACTTTATGAATACGCAAAGGGCAATTACAAATATAATCGTAATTTTTTTCTCCACTTAGATCAAATTTAATCGACTTTAATTTAATATAATGTTCTAAAGTGTAATTAATTTCTTTTAAATGTATAGCTTTGCTTGTAAAATTAGATAACCATAAATCTTCATTAGCAAAATGTTCAAATACCCAATCTTTTGTAAGTATTGAAAGCTCTTCGGAGAGTTTGAAAATATCATTAGAATAATTTAAAAGATTTTTAGCTCGTTCTAGTAATACTCGGTGAGAATATTTATGTTCTTCTATTAAAGGAAAATCTATGTTTTCCATAAATTTTTCTTCTTCTTTAAAATGAACTTTAGCATATTGAAATAATTTAAGCAAAACTTTTTTTAATTCTTCTTTGAGCTCTTCAGGTTTATTTATATTATCATTTTGTATTTTTTTGGCTAAGTTATGTGCAATATCAGCAATATCGAAAATAAGTTCATGTTGTTTATCTAATTGCAGATTTTTTATGCTGAAATTTTTATCCCATTTTATCATTGCATTTACTCCAAAACTAAGTAAACGTTATATTATTAAGCATTTTTTAAGTTAAAAAATAAAAATGCTTTTTTACGTTTTTTATTTAATCACCTTTTTGTTTAAGAATGGATTGTTGGGCACCAACAATCCATCTATTTAAATGATTTTTACAAAAAGGAAAACCCACCCAACACTAACCCACAAATATATTTAAAATATTAACTCATACTTTTAAATATCAAGTAAAAATTATTTTCAGTAATAAAAGCAATATTGCTTTATGGCAATATTGCGATTAAAATTGAATTGGAAATTAAAATAATCAGTAGCTAAAAGAGTGAAAGATCGATTTTCTAAAAAGGAGTCTAGTTTTTAGCTTCAAATTATTTTCTAAAAAGGACTTATTTTTAAAAATAATTTTTTAAATTACAATTAAAAATAATTGTAATTATAATAAAAAATAATTTAAATTATCAAATTAATTTTTATTATGATTTTAATAAAATTTTTTTAATTAAAATAAAATTATTTCTATAAAATTTATAAAAAAGAGAAATTTTTTAAATATCAAGGCTTTTTAAGGGTATTATGTTAAAATAACCTCCGCCTTTTCTTAGACCTGTGCAATGCTATTTTTAAGCACCGCTTCAGGGTGGGAACACAGCAGAGCACTTGATCATAGTGTGTGCCGCAGCCATCTGAGAAAGGGTTTTAAAGCTATTCTATAAAACCACTAGCGATAACTTTATCCCCATCATAAAATACAGCCATTTGTCCACTTGCTATACCATAAACACTTTCTTTAAGTGTGATTTTTGCGCTTTTATCTTCAAGAATTTTAACCTCGCAAGGTGTGGATTTGGATCTATAGCGAATTTTAACCTCGCAATTTAGATTTTTTGCTTCTATAAATAAATTAATGTTTTTCAATTCAAATTCGTTAATTTTTAATTCTTCTTTTTTGCCTACGACAATTTGATTTTTTTCAGGATTGATTTTTAAAACAAAATGAGGCTCATGGGCTCCTTTGACTTCAAAGCCACGTCTTTTTCCTATGGTATAGTGCATATACCCTTCATGTTTTCCTACAATTTTCCCGCTACTATCTAATACTTCGCCTGGAATTTTTGTATTCATAAATTGGTCTAAAACCTGAACATAAGTATTTTCTACAAAGCAAATTTCAGAACTTTCTTTTTGCGTAGCAAAAGATTTTAAAACTTCGATTGAGGATGCAAAAGCTTTAACATCTTCTTTTTTCATCTCTCCTAATGGAAATATAAGGTATTTTAAAGCTTCTTTATCGGCACTTGCTAAAAAATAACTTTGATCTTTACTTTCATCAACTGCTGTACGAATAAGACCATTTTCTAATCTCGCATAATGCCCTGTGGCTAATTTTTCACAACCTAAACTTTTTGCAAATTCAAGAAGTTTTCCAAGTTTGATGAAACGATTACATAAGGCACAAGGATTTGGAGTTTTGCCTTCTTTATAGGTATTAACAAAGGGCATATAAACTTTATCTTTAAAATCTTCTTGCAAATCCAAAATGTGATAAGGAATTTGTAAAAAATTAGCTACTTTTTCTACTTTTTTGATATTTTCTTCATGGTAATTAGGCTTACCATGAAGTTTCATATAACAACCTATGACTTCATGTCCTGCATTTTTTAATTTATAGGCTGTGACTGTGCTATCAACTCCTCCGCTCATTGCGACTAAAATTTTCATTAAATTTCCTTTAAAGTGTTAATTATAAAATCTAAGTCGTCAGTGATTTTATACTTTAACTCATCTCCTTGCGAGATTACTTCTTGTTTGAGTAAAGAATTTCTGACGAACTCGTCAAAACCTCGCCAAAATTTACTCCCAAACAAAAAAATAGGAACATTTTTCTTAAATTCAAGTTGCTTAAGCGTAAGAACTTCACAAAGCTCATCAAGTGTTCCAAAGCCGCCTGGGAAAATCACAAAAGCAAGACTCTTTTCAATAAGAGCCATTTTGCGTATGGCTAAGCTCTCAAAAGTAATACTATATTCTATAAAATTATTTAATTTTTGCTCATGAGGCAAAAATATGTTAAAACCTACAGATTTTATAGAATTTGCATCAGCATTAAAAGCACCTTCATTAGCTGCTTGCATAATGCCACCACCTCCGCCACTAATCACGCAAAAATCATTTTCAGCACATTTTTGTGCAAGAATTTTTGCTTGTTGGCAGTAAAAATCATCTTTCTTCAATCTTGCAGATCCAAAAAAAGTTATGGTTTTTTTAAAGTCTGGTATATTAGCAAATTTTTCTAAATCTTGGCTTATTTTTTTATCCATTTGATAACCTTTAAAAATAAAATCCATTCTAGCTAAAAATTGATAATAAGTTCTTTATTTGTGTTAAAAGAAAAGTTTATTAATATTAAAATATTTGGAAAAATCAAACTAAAAGGCAAAATAAGGATATGATAAAACACATTCTTATTTAATCGATGGTAAATTTTGTAAAAAGTCAAATATCTAGAATACTAACTGAAATAAATTATACTTAGATGCTTTAAGAAATTTATTAAAGTATTTAAAATTTATAAAATTAAGATAAATTATAAAATTTATCTTAATTGCTCTAATCTTTCTTTTTTGGAGCCTATTTCTGTAATTTGCACTCCAAAATTTCCATCTACGATCACCACTTCTCCGTAGGCAACTCTTTTTTCACCTATTAAAATTTCAAGAGGATCATTGGCAAGCTGATTAAGTTCTACAACAGAGCCTATATCCATCGTTAAAACATCTTTTAGGAGCATTTTTTTATTTCCTATACGAACGCGAACTGGCAAACGAACATCCATAATTAAATTAATGTTTTTAAGTTCTTCGCTAATATTAAAGTGTCTTTCTTCGTTAGATTGGGTATTATTTTGAGAATTTGCCTCATCTGATTTTCCACTTAAAATATTGTATAAGTTTTGATCCATAACTAAAGAAATTTGCTCTTCTAAATCTTGTATTTTAACATCGAAAAAATAAAGTTTTACAAAGTCTTTAAAATCAACACTATCAGATACAAAATCACACGAAGAAATACTAAAATCCATATTTGGAATTTCTTTTTGGGCGCCTAGGGTAGTTGAAAAAGCTGAAATGATATTTTGTATAGCTTCTTTGGCAGCATCCATTTCATCAGGACCTAATTGATCATTTTTAGAAATTTCTTCTTCGCCCATCATCCATTCTCCAATAGCACTCATAAGAATAGAACTGGCTAAAATTCCTATTTTTGCATTGTCATTAACATTAAAAATAGCAAAAACCAAAGGGGGTTTTAGTGTGTCTTGAGATGAAACATCAAATTCTTTATATTCACTAAATTCTGCACTTTTTCCTGTTAATCCTTCTATAGTGCTAATACATTCATTTGTAAATAATTTCAAAAAATCATTAATCATATTTCTTCATCCTCCATATCTTCAGACTCATCATAAGCATTAGCCTTTGCTTTACGCTCTTCTTCATATTTTTCTAAAATCTCTTTAATTTCATCTTTATCGGTACGTATAAGCTCGATGATTTTAATTGATTTTCTAAAACGATGTAGACCAATTTGTGCTAAAAATACATCTTTTTTATCAATGCTAACTATAGCTTTATCATCAGCTTCCCTATCAAGTCTTAAAATATCTCCTTGTTTTAATTCTAAGAATTCATTAACACTGATTAAGGTTTTACCTAAAATAGCTTCATAAACAACTTCAGCACGTCCAATCAAAGTTTTAAGTTCTTTATTTCTTGATTTTTTCGCTGAAGTTTCACCCATCATAATATCGCGATTTGCTAAACGACTTAGAATACTTTCTAAGTGCACAACAGGATAGCAGATATTAACCATACCGCTTGAATTCCCTATAATAATTTCCATAACAACCATAATCACAATTTCATTTTGTGATACAATTTGAACAACATTTGGACTTGATTCTTTAGCTTCAACGCTTGGATAAATTTCAGTAACCCCAGCCCAACTTTCTTTAAGTCTTTGCATAATAATACGTAAAATAGAATCAAGCAAATTAAGTTCTATATCCGTAAGTTCTCTTGATGCCTCATAACTATCACCTTGACCCCCTAAAAGTCTATCAATCATAGGAAAAGCAATGCTTGGATTGATTTCTAATACACAGTTTCCGTCCAATGGTTTAATAGAGAATACGTTAAAACTTGTAGGACTTGGGAGCGACATTAAAAATTCTCCATAAGTCATTTGATCCACAGAATGAAGTTTTGTTTCAACAATACTTCTCATCATCGATGAAATTTGAGAAGCTAAATTTCTTGCAAGTTTGTCATGTATACCTTTTATCGTTCTTAATTGTTCTTTTGAAACCCTGTTAGGACGTTTAAAATCATATACAACGATATTTCTTTCTTCTTTATCTTCTTTAGAATTTGACGCTGTGGGCGCGTCTGTATCATCAACGACTTCAAGTAAAGCATCAATTTCTTCTTGAGAGAGTATTTCTGCCATTAAACGAGCCTTTCTCTAAGTTTTTTAAGAAGTTTTTTATGAATTTGAGAAATTCTGCTTTCGCTAATATCTAAAATTTCACTGATTTCTTTAAGACTTAATTCTTCATAATAATAAAGCTGAATAATGAGTTGATCGCGTTCTTTTAAATCTTCTAAAATTTCATGAATTTTTTCTAAAAACTCTTCTTTTTCCAATTTTTCTAAGGTATCATCTTCGTTATAAAGTTCTATTTGTTCATCTATAGGCAAAGTATAACTGATAGCATGCGCTGTGCGAACTTCTTTAATTTTTTCTACATCTAAATCAAGTTTTTTTGCTAAATATTCATCATCTGGCTCTTCTTCATTTTCTCTAAAATACTCATCAATTAAATTATCAATATCTTTGATAATTTTTCGATTGTTGCGACTCATAACATCTAAAGAGCGTAAAAAATCAAGCATAGAGCCATTAACTCTTTTTCTTGCAAAACCCCAAAAACTATCATTTTGTTCTTTATCATAGCGACGAGAAAGTTTAATCATTTCTTCTACTCCGACGCTAATAAGGTCATTAACATCAATACTAGAAGGTAAGCGTTCTTTTAAACGAAATGCCATGGCACGAAGGGCTGGCATATAGGATAAAACCAATTGATCCTGTTCGTTTTTTATTGTTTGGATATAAGCTTTAGGCGGCTTTTTTTGCATGCTTACGTCTTTCTTTTGATTCGTTTTTCTTAAGTTCTTCTCTTTCTTGTTCTAATTTTTCTAAAATTATATCCATTTTCTTTTCTCGGATTACAAGATCATTGATGATATTATTGCTTGTTCTTTCATATTCATTTTTATTAAAAATTCTTCCACTAATTTTTTTAATATCAATAAAGCAAATAATAGCAATATGAATACAAACATAAAACATAAAGGTGATTAGACAAGTAAAGATTAAAATATCAAAAGGACCATCAATACTTACAACACTAAAAGCTAAACCTATAAAAAATCCACAAACTGTAAAAAATGCTACATAATTTTCTGGTCTCATTATCTCTTCTTTATTTAAAATCTTTCGATAATTTTTCTAAAGAAATTTGAAAAACTTCGGCTTGAAACATTATCAAGCATTTTTCGTTCCAACCTATATAAAAGCTTAGAAGCTAGGGATTTTAACTCATCGCTTGCATTAGTATTTTCGTCTGTAAATAAAGTACGTTTTTTTATACTTGAGCTGACATCTTTTGAGGAGCTTAAGTGTCCTAAAAATTCTAAATTAAGAGGATTTTTAATATTAGCATCTGCTACTTTTTTAATATTTTCAAAAACTTTTAAGGCTTCTTTTTCATTTTTTACCACGTTAAATAACATAAGTAAATTTTCTTTAGTTTTTGAAGTAGTTTTGATGGTAGCATAGGCATCTGTGATTGCAGCAGGATCTGGAACTGTTACAACAATAACCTCATCAGCCATTTCTAAAAAATTTAGGGTATTGCCGCCAATTCCTGCACCTGTATCTATAATGAGAAAATCAAGTTCATCTAAAATACTTGCTTGATTTAAAAATCTTTCATAAATATTTTTATCATTGTATTTTAAAATTTCATCTCCGCTTTCACCCGGTATAAGCCATAAGTTAGGTTTTACTTCGATGAGTATATCCTCTAAGGAGCATTCCCCACGTAAAACATGCAAAAGGTTTTTATGGATACGAACATTTAAAATTACATCTAAATTTGCCAAGCCAATATCAGCATCAAATAATCCCACTTTATATCCATTATTTGCTAAAACATTAGCTAAATTTGCACTGATAGTACTTTTACCCACTCCACCTTTACCGCTTGTAATGGCTATAAAATGAGTATTTTGAGATTTTTTACTACCATTTTGATTCATTAAAGAACGAAGTTTATTGGCTTGATTATCCATTGTTTTTTCCTTTGTTAAAACCTTCTAGGATACAGCGAACTAAAAAGTCACTGTTTGCTACTTCTATATCATCTGGAACTTCTTGCCCGGTTGAAAAAAAGCTAAGAGGTATATTTGTTTCATAAATAAGAGAAAATATATTTCCAAACACTTTAGTTTCATCAAATTTGGTGATAATAAGAGTGTCTATATTTAAAAATGAGAAATTTTTATAAATTTCCATCAAATCTTCATGTTTTGTATTTGCTGAAATCACTAAATTAACATCAATTTCAGCATTAGAATGCATTAAAAATTCTTTTGTTTTAGCAAGTTTGCTCTGATCATATTGAGAATTTCCTATGGTATCAACTAAAATAATTTCACAATTATTTAAGCTTTTAATAGCCTCGTCAAGATCTTTTGGCTCTATACTATCAATAATAGGAAGCTTCATCATCTTAGCATATTGAAAAAGTTGTTCCACAGCACCAATTCTATAAGTATCAAGCGTGATAATGCCAGTTTTGTAGCGTTTATCTCCATAAGCATATCTAAAAGCTAATTTTGCCAAAGTTGTCGTTTTTCCTACTCCTGTTGGGCCAACTAACATCATAATTTTTTGCTTTTTAATATCACTTTCAATGCGACAAGGTAAAATATTTCTCAAAAGAGAGTAAAAATATCTTTGAACTGCTTCTTTGTTGGTTTTCATTGAAGTTGGCATGTTTTCAATTGTTGCTTTCATAATAGCTTCTAAATGTTTTTCAAGCATCCCACTTTCTTTAGCTTGTTTATAAATGGTTGCAAATTCTGGAGGAATGATAAGGTTATTACGTGCTTCAGCTTTTTCATCCCACATCATATCAGCCAAAAGATCAATTTTGTCATTGAGTTTATTGATTTGTTTTTCAACATGTTCTATTTTTTTATTATAGTTTGGTTGAGGTGTATAATCTTCTAAAGGCGTATTGGTTACTTTAGAGATTTCACTGCTAACTTCACTTAAACGTTCTTTAAAATCATTAAAATCCATTGATGCATTAGGATTTATTTTGCTTGGTGGAAAATCTTGATAATTTTTATTTTCAATTCTAGATGCGCCTAAATTTAAACTTGCTTTTGCATTTGAAAAATCAAGAATAACATCTTCATCTTCGCTTATATTTGTAGTTTTGGTTTTCGGTTTTTCTATGATATTAGCATTTGAAATATTTTTTTGAATAGGCTTTTTAGGAGGTAAACTTTTCCCCATTTTTTTAAGATGTTTGTGATAATCTGCTTCTTCAATAGCGACCATAACTTCATAAAGTGCACCACGATTAAGGGTTTTTGGACGAATTTGTTTATTGGTAATAATGAGTGCTTTATCGCCGTAGTCTTCTTTGACTTTAGGTATGATTTGTTCTGTATCTTCAACGGTAAAGGTATGGATAAGTTGTCCCATTTATAATCCTTTTATCAAGCCCAAAGGTAAAATTACGCTTATTCTTTCTTTGACCCCATGATGAGGCACCTCGCACCACGCATCACACTTAACTTTTTTAGAAAAATATAAAAGATCTAAATCAAGTGTTCTAGGAGCGTTTTTGAAAGTTCTTTTGCGTTTAAATTTCAACTCATAAAAAAGTAAAACTTTCAAAAAAGCTCTTGCGTGTAAATTTGTTTGTACAAGCATAATAGCATTGGTAAAATCTTTTTGAGCTTTAAATCCAAAAGCTTCATTAATAAGATAAGGTGAAGTTTCTAAAACTTTTACTCTCTTATCATCCATGAATTTTCTAAACAAAGCATCAAAACGTTTTTTCTCAGGTTCTATATTACTTCCTAGACCCAAAATAGCAAAATATTTAAAATCCTTTTTATTTCGGCTAAAATAAGGAAAAAAACGACTTTTTTCTAGTCGTCTTGCCCCTTTTATTTTTAGCATTACGGTTTAATTTTTAACCTGTGCTTGTGCTTGCATGCTACGCAAATTATTAATTTGATCGCAAATTTGCATCACACCCATAAGAGCCAAATGATATCCAAAAGGACCAAAACCTACAATCGATCCAGAGCAAACTGGAGCAATTAAGCTTTTTTGACGAAATTCTTCTCTACGGTGAGTATTAGAAATATGAACTTCTACGGTTGGTAAAGCTACTGCGGCTATTGCATCACGAATTGCTACAGAAGTATGAGTATAAGCTCCAGCATTTATAATAATCCCATCTTTAGTGCCCAAGCATTCTTGAATTTTATCTACAATCTCACCTTCAAAATTACTTTGAAAAAAGTCAAGTTCAATATTATTTTGAGATGCTGCAATTTTCATTTGTTCGTGGATATCATCCATTTTCATTGCACCATAAATATTGATCTCTCGTACTCCTAGCATGTTTATATTTGGACCTTGAATGACCATTATTTTCATAACAAATTCACCTTAAAAATTATTTTTAACTTTCTATTATAACATTTTAAAATAAATTTTTGCTACAATGATGATTTTATTTAAGGAAAAATTTGTGTATATTATCGGTGCGAAATATCTTTTTTTATGTGATGAAAATTTTACTATTTTAGAAAACCAAGCCTTTGTTTTTAAGGATGAAATTTTAGAATTTGGAAAGCTTGAGGAATTGTTAAAAAAATATCCTCAGGCAAAATGGATAAAAACAGATCAAAACTGCATTATTATTCCAGCTTTCATTAACCCGCATACGCATTTAGAATTTAGTGCTAATTCTACAACTTTGCATTTTGGAGAGTTTTTAATTTGGCTTAAAAGCGTGATTAAGTCACGTTCATTTTTAAGTGCTAAAGCTAAAGAAGAATTGATTTTTGAGAATATAAAAAAAATACAAAGAAGTGGAGTAGGAACTATAGGTGAAATTTCAAGTTTTGGTAGCGATTTTAATGCTTGTTTAAAAGCGAGTGAAAATGGCATACGTTTTGTTTATTTTAATGAAATTTTAGGTACAAATGAAAATCAAATTGAGGAAAAAAAAGTTGAATTTTTGCAAAGATTTGAAAATTCTTTAAAATATAAAAGTGAATTTTTTATCCCTGCGATTTCTGTGCATTCTGCTTATTCTACTCATCCAAAACTTGCTCATTTTGCACTTGATTTGGCAAGAAAATATGATTTGTTAGTCAGTACTCATTTTTTAGAAAGCAGAGCTGAAAATATTTGGTTGAGAAAAGCACAAGGTGGATTTAAAAAATGGTTGGAAAATTTTATACCTAATCCTAGGCCATTTTACACCCCAAAAGATTATGTAATGCTTTTTGAAAATATTAAAACTCTTTTTACGCATTGTGTATATTTAAAAGAATATGAATGGCTTGATAAAACTTACCATTCTATAACTCATTGCGCCTTTTCAAACCGTCTTTTAAGTCAAAAAAGATTTGATTTAAAAAAAGCGTTAAAGAGTGGTTTGAATATTCATCTTGGAACTGATGGACTTAGCTCTAATATTTCTTTATCGTTACTTGATGAAATGCGTGCAAATTTATTAATTCATCAAGGAGAAGATTTGTTAAATTTAGCGTCTAAGCTTTTACAAATGGCAACGCTTTATCCTGCAAGAGCTTTAAATTTAAATGCAGGAGAGCTAAAAATTGGAAAAAATGCAGATTTTAGCATTTTTAATCTTGGAGAATGTGAAAAAAAACAAGCACCTTTGCAATTAATTTTAAATGCTAAAGAAGTAGAAAAAATTTTTATAAAAGGAAGGGAATGCAGCTTATAAAATCGTTTTTTAAAATTTTAGGAAATGGTATTAAATTTATCAATACTTATTTTAAAACTTTTGTTTTATTTTTGATTATAATTTGGATTTTTGCCTCAAATCAAGGTTCAAATTCGCATTTTGCTAATTTAGAACGCATTGATTTAAAGGGTGAAATTTTCGATAGTTCTTCTGTGTTAGAAAAAATAATTAAGGCTAAAAATGATAATCAGATTAAAGGAGTTCTTTTTGTAATTGATTCTCCAGGAGGTGCTTTTGCTCCAAGCATGGAACTTGCTTTAGCTATAAAAGATTTAAGAGCAAAAAAACCTGTGGTGGTTTATGCAAGCGGTACTATGGCAAGTGGAAGTTATTTAGCAGGAGTAGGGGCTAATAAAATTTTAGCTAATCCTGCAAGTTTTATAGGGTCAATTGGAGTGATTATGCAAGGGGCTGATATTAGCGAATTGGCTAATAAATTAGGCATTAAAGAACAAACTATACAAGCGGGAGAATTTAAAAGTGCGGGAACTTTTACAAGGGCTTGGAGTGGCAAGGAAAAACAATATTTACAGAATTTAATTGACCAAAGTTATGATTTATTTGTTGATTTTGTTGCTAAAGAAAGAAATTTAGATAAGGCTCAAAAAAATACTTGGGCTAATGCAAGAGTATTTTTAGCGCAAAAAGCTAAAGAATTGGGGTTAATTGACAATATAAGCAATTATGAAAATGCTAAAAAAGAACTTGAAAAGCTTAGCAAGGTTCAAACGCCTATTTGGAAAGAAGAAGATAAAATTGATAAATTATTCAATCGTTTAGAGAATAAAACTTCAAGTTTAATAAGTCAAAGTTTTACTCAACTAATTTATAAAAGTGCTTTTTTTGAGACCAGATAATTATTGTTTATTTAAATAAATTTTCATTATATTTTTGCAAAAAGGACATTCTTTTTGCATTTGCTTCAAATTTGAAGTATATTCTATATGAAATAATTGATTACAATAAGGACAAATAATTTCTTGACTTAATATAGGATAAGAATAAAATTCCTTATCCAAGATAAAATATTTAACTTTTTTGATGATATACTCCTTTTTAAATGGTTTTGATAAACTTATTAAGTTTTGTTGCGCCGTCTTTTTCATCTTTAATGACTAAAATTTTTGCTTTTGGCCAAAAAAAACTTTTTGGTTGTTCAAATTTTCCCCAACGCCAATCAAATCTTGGTTTTAAAAGCACTATCGTTGGAATTTCAAGAGCTAAACTAAGATGTGCTATAGCACTATCTATAGTAATCATACAATCAATATCATTTAAATTATTTAAAGTATCATTCCAATTTTTTATTTTTTTAGCTCTATTTTCTATTTTATCTGATAACGTATAATCACCTTGCATTTGAAAAGAAATAATCTTATAAGGCATATCTTTTAAGGCATTAAGCAAAAAATTTAATTCAAAATTTCTTGTTGTTTCGGAATCTATAGCATTTGGAGTAAACCAAAAAATCCCTATCTTTTTGATTTTATTTTGTGGTTTTTTATATGCTTTTATTGGAGTTTTTAGTTGAGAAATTTCTGTCAATTTAATATCCATGAAAAAAGGTAAAGAGCAAATAGGCATAGCATAATCAAATTTTTTAGGCAAAGTTTTTAATACTTTTAAATTTCTAAAGTTTTTTTCAGATTGATTTAAAAATTTGATCTGATTTTTAAACATTTCATACATCGCACTTTGAGGTGCAAAAAGTACTTTCTGAGCGATTTGACAAATTTTGTCTAAGCATCTAGAATACATAATTGTATCACCAAAACCTTGTTCGCAAAAAATAAGAATTTCTTTATTTTTAAATGCATCTATACCATTTTTATTGAAGATTTGCATTGTTTTATTATAGTGATAAGCAGAGAAGGTTTCATTATGGGCGTAAAAAAGTCTGCTTTCGTAAAATTTTTTACCTTCTTCAAAATTATCTTCTGTACCCATGCGCATCAAAAGATAAGCCAAATCAAATTTATAAGTTGCATGTGAGTGTAAACTTAAAGCTTTTTGATAAGCATGATAAGCATTTTGATAGTTGGAATTAAATTCTAAAACCTTGGCGTAATTTTGCCAAAATTGAGCATTATGTTGATTGAATTCTTGCAAAGAATAGAATAAAGTTAAAGATTGTTCTATTTTAAATAATTTAAAAAGTAAATATGCTTTTTGAGGTAAAATTCGTGTATTTAAAAATTCTTCAATTTTTATAATTGTTATATTTTCTTTTGTTTTATTTTGTAAGCGATCTTGAAAATTTGATGTATTAGACTGTATTTTTTCTACTAATAATCCTTGTTTGATTTTTTCGTTGGTTTGTGACCAAAAAGCACAAAGTTCTTCATGTGCTTTAAGAGCTTTATTATAATCTTTTTTAAAATAAATTTCAGCATAACTTTTCCATAAATTTAAATCATATGGATCTTTCTTGAGTAAATTTTGAAAGATTTTTTCAGCTTCTTCTAATTTTCCTGTAATTTGAAAAAGTAGAACTAATTCTAAATTAATTTCCTTGTATAAAGAATCATTTTTTGTCAAAAGTTCTTTAAGTAAAGCAAAGGCTTCTTGAAATTTTGAATTGAATATATAAGCTTTTGAAAGTAAAAGACCATTAAAGCTAGTTGCATTTTTTATAAAAAGTTGTTGGGCATAATATAAGGCTTTATCGTTTATAGAAAGCTTAAGAGAAGATAACATAGCATACGTTAAAGCATCAATATTATCAAGGTGCTTTTCGCTTATTTCTAAACATTTTTCATAATTAGAATTAAAATAATAATAATAAACTTGATTAAGCATAAGCTTTCCTTGATAAAATAATATATTATTAAAAATAATTTATATTATTAAAAATAATTTATATTATTAAATTTTTATATGATTTTGGTAAATAAAAATAAATAGATAAATAAAATTATCTATATATTTTATGGATGAGTTAAAAGAGGTTTAAATTTTTCGAAATAGGATTTTAATATTTTGTGTAGTTTTGTTTTCTTCATTTGCAATGAGTTCGAAAATTTTTTTCATAATATCAATAATATCTGAATTAAATCGATTTTGAGTTGTATTAAAATGTAAGTGATCTGAAAAGAAGTATTTAAAATATATGCCACAATCATCTGAACTATTTTCAATAAATTGATTTAAGGTAAAATGACTATCAATAAAAAATTTAAAATCTGTATAAACAAGTCTGGAGTGAAAAAAATTATTGATATTTTTTATAGAAACAATAAAACAATTTTCATCATTGCTATCTTTATGATAAATTAATTTATTGTATTTATTTATGCAAACTAACATTATAATTTTCCTTAAAATATTAATTTATAAATATAACCTTAGTTATTTTTTGTAATTTATCAAAAAATAATTTAATTTAGGATTAAAATACTATTAATTAAGATTAATATTTAATATAAAATAAAGGATTGAATTTTTTAATTTTTCAGATTATTTGACATTCTAGATAAAATTTATCTAGAATGTAATTTAGTATAAAATAATATGAGCTTGCTGTGGGCCATGAACCCCAAAAACAGTAATTAACTCTATATCAGCAGTTCTTGAAGGTCCAGCAATAAACAAAATATTGCTTGGTAAATTTTCATGTTCTTTTTTAGTCAAATTTAAAGCTTCGCTAAGACTTTTAACCACATTTTCTTTTTTGAGTAAAACAATACAAAGTTTTGGAGCTAAAGAAAGCATTCTAGGTTGCTCTTTAGATGAAAGCACTAAAGCAACACCATGGGAACTTACTCCAACTCTTGCATGGATAATCGAAAAATCACTATGAAAAACTTCAGATCTTAAATCTTCTATATTTTTATCAAAACAAACTTTTTCTTCAGCATTAATCTTTTCTAAATTTAAATTTAAATTTTGAGGATAGATTAGTTTTGTATAGCCATAACTTGATGCAATTTCATTAATTTTTTCTTCAAGTTGATCTTGAGTGCTTTCTTCAACAATATATTTATTATCACTCATTTTTTGTTTTAACTCGCTAAGCATATCATCTGTGGTGCAAATATGCTCTACTGGGTCAATACTTGGAGTATAAGAAAATTCTGTTTCATGATAATAATTTTCTAGCTTTTTTAAAATGCTTGCTTTGCTTTTTGAGGTAATTTCTGCAATTTTATTCATAAATAACTCCTTGAAGTTTTTCTACTTCTTTATATAAATCTTTTTTAATTTCTGGTAATTCTTTAAAAGCACTCCAATTTTTAATTACTGGCAAAGAATCCTTAAATTTGTGCAATAAGGAATTAAAATAATGAGCTTTTGATAAAGAAAATCTCCATAAATTACCGCTAGTAGCTAAGCTTTTGAATTTTGAAAAAGCAAAAGCTTCCATGGCATTATGATGAACTAAATTTGCACCTATAGGTGGATTATCTCCTTGTCCTACTTTATCGCGTCTTAATTTTCTAATTAAATCAGCTAAAGGAATTTTAACAGGACAAACCTCCGAACAGCGTCCACAAAGTGAGCAAAAAGTTAAAATATCTCCTGTATGATCAATACCAAAGATATTTGGACTAATAACTTCTCCTATAGGCCCTGGATAAGTTGTTTGATACGTGTGCCCACCTATTTGATCATAAACAGGACAAAAATTCATACAAGCACCACATCTTATACATCTTAAAGCTTCATAATAATCTTCATTAGAAAGCATATTAGTGCGATTATTATTAAATAATATCACATGTACCTCTTTAGGACCGTCTAATTCTCCATTTTTTCTTGGTCCTGTAATGATATTATTGTAAGTCGGTATAAATTGTCCAGTTGCCGATGGAGTAAGTAAAGAAACCATTGTAGCTGCATCTTCAAAAGTTTCCATAACTTTTTCTATTCCACAAAGGGCTATATGTATATCAGGAGCTGTAGTGCACATCCTACCATTACCTTCATTTTCTATGAGCCAAAAAGCACCTTCTTTAGACATAGCAAAATTAACTCCGCTTAGACCCAATTTTAAACCCTCAAATTCATCTCTTAAATGCTTTCTTGCTATGGCATTAAGTTTTTCTGGTTCACTTTCTAATTCTGAATTAAGCTTTTCTTTAAAGATTTTTCCTATTTCATAACGATTTCTATGAATAGCTGGAACTACAATATGTACAGGAGCTTCATCATTTAATTGTAAAATGAGTTCGCCTAAATCGGTTTCAATGGCTTTCATTCCTTTATTTTCTAAGTAATGATTTAAACCTATCTCTTCACTAGCCATTGATTTACCTTTTAAAACTTTAGAAATCTTTTTTTCTAGCATAAGTTGATAGATAATTTCACAAGCATCTTCTTTTGTATCCGCCCAATGTATGATCATTCCATTAGCTGTAGCATTTTTTTCAAATTCTAATAAACGATCTTTTAAATTCATTAAAGCATTGTTTTTAGCTTGTTTGGCTTTAGATCTTAAGCCTTGCCAATCATTAAATTTAGCATCAATTACTTTAAAACGATTGGTTTGTAAGGTATGCATAGCATTAACAAGATTTTCTTGCATTTGTTTATCGTTTAGTTTGATATGAACGATTTGCTCATGAGGCATTTTAGCATTCATAGTTTTTCTCCTTGCAAACGTTTGATTAAAAAATCATATAGGTGAATGGGTTTAATATCGAGCCCCATTTTTTTCATGGTACCTCCTAAATTAAGTAAACAACCTCCATCTGCACTAACCAAATATTTTACTCCTGTATTTTGAATATCTTTGATTTTGCTTTGTGCCATAGCATTTGAAATTTCAGGCTCTTTTACGCAAAAAGTTCCACCAAATCCACAACATTCTTCTTCATAGGTTAAAGGCACAAGTTCAACGTTTTTAAGCCTTTTAATTAGATTTTTATTTGCATCGATGCTTTTTTGAACTCTTAAAGCATGACAATTTGAATGCCATGTTATTTTTACGGGTTCTCCCTTATCTTCATAGTTTACATTTAAAACTTCATCAAGATATTGAGAAAGCTCTATAACTCTTTGGCTGAAATTTTTTACTTTTTCAAATTGTGGATCATTTTTAAAAAGTTCCAGATAATCATGAGCCATCATACCGGCACAAGATCCACTTGGTACAACGATAGGATAAGGTTCATTAAAGAGATTTACATTATACATTGCAATTTCTTTACTCTCTTTAAAATAACCTGAATTAAAAGAAGGTTGAGAGCAACAAGTCTGTTTTTTCTTAAATATAACTTCAATTCCTTCTAAACGTAAAAGTTTTAAAGCATTTAAAATTGTATCTTGCATAGCTGCTGTGCCTAAGCAAGTCGCATAAAAATATACTTTTTTCATTAATTTACCTTTCAATAATCACTATTTTAAAACAACACTAGGAATAATATCTTGCAAAAAGAAAGCGATAAAACAAGTCCAAATTCCTACCAAAATAATAAAAGCTATAGAATACTTAAGAGTAAATTTGAAAAGTTCAGATTCTTTTCCTACTAATCCAACGGCTGCACAAGCTACAGCTATACTTTGAGGGCTTATCATTTTTCCGACAACTCCACCTACAGAATTTGCTGCTAAAAATAAAACTTCATTAACTCCAAGTTTTTGAGCTGTTGCTTGCTGTAAAGTTCCAAAAAGTAGATTAGCACTTGTATCAGATCCTGTTAGAAATACTCCTATCCAACCTATAGCAGGAGAGAAGAAGGAAAATATATCGCCAGTATGTGCAAATGCAAGGCCTAAAGTTGCACTCATACCACTATTTTTAGAAATAAAAGCAAAAGCTACCACAAGACCTATTGTAAGACAAGGAATAGCCATCTCTTTTAAAGTTGCCCCAAAACATTCAGCAGCATCACTTGCTTTGATTTTTAAAATAAAAATAGTAAAAAACGCTGCAAATAAAATAGCAGTTCCTGCTTGAGCTACGGTTTTTCCGTTAATAAAATCTATACCTAAATTTAAACTAACTGGTTTAAGAACACTTGCATCAACTATAGAAGGACTAAGTATTCCTTGAGTGATATTATTAAATGCAATTGTAATACTAGTAAAAGCAAAAATTCCATCTTTTCCAAAAAGGTCTTTAAACCAAGGTTGAGTCCAAAAAATTATACAAACTATAAGCAAGATAAATGGAGCCCAAGCTTTTAATACCGAAGAAAAGCTAAGATTGTTATTAGTTTCAAAATTAGTTTCTCCATCAACACGGTAAATATTTTTTATTTTCCAAAATTTTAAAAATAAAGTTGTAATTGCCAAGGAAGCAACAGCGGAAATAATACTCGGAAGTTCTGCACCTAAATAGTTGGAGCTAAGATATTGAGTGAGCGTAAAACTTGCCGCAGCAACAAAAACCGCAGGAAAAGTTTCTTTAATGCCTTTAAAGCCATTCATCAAAAATACAACAAAAAAAGGTACAATAAAACTAAGCGGTATAAGCATTCTACCTATCATAGCTGAAACAGATTGGCTTTCAATTTTGACCAAATCACACATCGCAATAACAGGAATTCCAACGGCGCCAAATGCTACAGGGGCTGTATTTGCTATAAGACAAAGTCCTGCTGCTTGCAATGGTTTAAAACCAAGTCCAACTAAAAGAGCTGCGGTGATAGCAATTGGTCCGCCAAATCCTATCGCGCCCTCTAGAAATGATCCAAAACAAAAACCGATTAAAATTACCTGCATTCTGTGATCTGGCGTGATACTCATAACGCTTTTTTTAATGACTTCAAAAGATCCTGATTTAATCGAAAGCTTGTAAAGAAAAATTGCTGCAATAATAATCCAAGCAATAGGCCACATTCCATTGATAAAGCCTTGAATAAAACTTGCTCCAACTAAATTCCAAGGCATTTTATATGCCAATAAAGCCACCAAGGATGCTACAATAACGGTTAAAAATCCAGCTTGAAAACCTTTGAGTTTAAAAAAAACTAGACAAACTAAAAAACAAAGAATTGGTAAAAATGCTATTAAAGCACTTAACCAAATATTGTTCATCGGGTCATAAATTTGTTGCCACATTAGATATTTTCTCCTTAATTTTGACATCTTTAGCCATTTTATCAAAATTTCAAAAAATAGATTTAAAGAAATGAAATAGGGTATTAAAGTTTATAAGTTCTTAAAAATTTTGTGTATTTTTGTAACATATTAATTTTTTTATTTTTAATAAAATATAAATATAATGAAATGATTTTTATATTTGAAAATATTTTTTAATCTTTATATTTTTAGTAATTATCGGTGATTTTTTATTGATTATGAAATTTAAATATAGATTATTTTTTATTATAAAGGTTAAATTATTAAAAAATAAGTCGATATAGATAATGAATCTTTTAAAAATATTGCAAATTAAAAAGCTGAATTTATTAATCAGCTTTTTAAAATTATTTTAATTCCCAATTTATAATTTCTTTTCCTAAACTTTTTAAAATTTCATTGACTTTTGAAAAATGTTTGCAGCCTAAAAATCCTGTTCTAGCTAGCGGACTGGGGTGAGAAGCTTCTAGTATAAAATGTTTTTTTGTATCAATAAGATTTTTTTTAGACTTTGCAAAATTACCCCAAAGTATAAAAACAAGTCCTTTTTTTTCCATGCTGAGTTTAGATATAACAGCATCACTAAATTTTTGCCATCCCCAAGTGCTATGACTCGCAGGTTTTCCAGCTTCAACGCTAAGAATGGAATTTAAAAGCAAAACTCCTTGTTTTGCCCAAAAACTTAAATCTCCATCTTTTGCAGGTTGAATTTTTAAATCATAATAAAGTTCTTTATAAATATTAGCCAAACTTGGTGGAATTTTAATTCCTTTAGGGACTGAAAAACTAAGTCCCATTGCTTGACCTTCTTGATGATAAGGATCTTGCCCTAAAATGATCACTTTTAAATCTTTTAAAGGAGTAAGATTAAAGGCATTAAAAGTTAAATTTGCTGGAGGATAGATTATTTTTTTGTTCTTTAGAGCATGAATATATTTTTTTTTAATTTCTAAAAAATAAGGTTTTAAAAATTCTTCTTTTAAAAAAAATTTCCAATCCTCATTTATTTTAATATTTTCTAGATTAATAGCCATTTTTTCCATTGAAATAGTCCAAAATTTATATCTAGGTGAAATTATAACAAAATTATTGTGAGATATGTTTTTTATTTTTTTATTTATTTTTACTTGAATAAATGTTAATAATATTAACTAATTATTAACTAAAATAGGAATATACTTATCTACGTAGATTTTTATGTTTACATTAAAAATAGAAACTATATGAAAGGTTTACAATGGGAACAAGAAAAGAACATGATTTTATAGGAGAACTAGAAATTCCTGATGATGTTTATTATGGAGTGCAAACTTACAGAGCTTTAGAAAATTTTAAAATGAGCGGAAGGGTTTTAAAGGAATATCCATTTTTTGTTAAAGCTTTTGCACAAGTTAAAAAAGCAGCAGCTTTGGCTAATAAAGATTTAGGTATGGTTCCAGCCGATAGGGCTGATTATATTGTAAAAGCTTGTGATAGAATCATCAATGGTGAATTTTTAGATCAATTTGTAGTTGATATGGTTCAAGGTGGTGCTGGAACAAGTACAAATATGAATGCTAATGAAGTAATTACAAATGTTGCTCTTGAGATGATGGGTCATAAAAAAGGTGAATATCAATATCTTCATCCAAATGATAATACTAATTTTGGTCAATCAACTAATGATGCTTACCCAAGCTCTATTAAAGTCGCAGTTCACGCTAAAATGGGTGATTTGCTTAAAGCTATGGAAATATTAAAAAATGAATTAGAAATTAAAGCAAAAGAATGGAAAGATATATTAAAAATTGGAAGAACAGAGCTTGAAGATGCAGTTCCTACAACCTTAGGAAATACTTTTAATGCTTTTGCAAGTTATTTAAAAAGCGATATAGAAAAAATCACTAAAGCAAGAGAGTCAATGACATATCTAAATTTAGGAGCAACAGCAATCGGAACAGGAATTTGTTGTCATCCAGATTATAAAGACTTAGTTGAAAAATACTTAAGTGATATAACAGGCACCACCTTTAGACCTGCGGAGGATTTTATAGCAGCTACTCAAGATACAGCTGATTTTGTTCATGTAAGTGGAGCTTTAAAAACTGCTGCAGTAAGACTTTCAAAAATTGCTAATGATATAAGATTAATGAATTCAGGTCCAAGATGTGGTTTAGGTGAAGTTAATTTACCTCAAATGCAACCAGGTAGTTCTATTATGCCAGGAAAAGTAAATCCAGTCATTCCAGAAGTTGTAGGAGAGGCTTGTTATGAAGTTATAGGGAATGATGTTACCATAGCACTTTGCTCAGAAAGAGGTGAATTTGAGCTTAATGCGTTTGAGCCAGGAATTGCTTATGCTTTATTTAATTCTTTAGTCCTTTTAGAAAATGCAATGTTAACTTTAGCCAATAAAGCAATCAAACACTTAACAGCTAATCCTGAAAATTGTAAAAAAACCATGTTAAATTCTGTTTGTTTGGTTACTGCTTTAAATCCTTATATAGGATATGAAAATTCAGCATCAATTGCAAAAGAAGCTTTGCAAACTGGAAAAAGTGTTGCTGATATAGTTTTAGAAAGGGGCTTATTAACCAAGGAAAAATTAGATGAATACTTAACTCCTGAAAATATGTTAAATCCGCGTATTGAAAAATAAAAAGGTTTTATTATGAGTGTGGAGTTGATTTTACAAATAGTCGTCTTTTTGGGTTCTATTTTTATAGGAATTCGCTTAGGGGGTATAGCTATAGGCTATGCAGGAGGTATAGGAGTTGTTATTTTAGGACTTGCTTTAGGCATGAAGCCAGGTAGCATTCCTTGGGATGTTATTTTAATTATTGCTGCAGCTATTGCAGCAATTTCTGCAATGCAACAAGCTGGTGGTCTTGATTATATGGTAAGGCTGACTGAGAGATTTTTAAGAAGGCATCCGAGATTTATTAACTATCTAGCTCCAATTTGTGGATGGCTCTTGACTCTCTTAGCAGGAACAGGTAATGCCGTATTTTCTTTAATGCCCGTAGTTGTCGATGTTGCAAAATCTCAAAATATTAAACCTTCAGTTCCACTTTCTTTGATGGTGGTTGCTTCTCAAATAGGTATTACTGCATCTCCTGTAAGCGCTGCCGTTGTTTATATGAGTGGGGTTTTAGAACAATTTGGATGGAATTATCCAACATTATTAGGAATTTGGATCAGTACAACTTTTATCGCTTGTATTTTAACAGCTTTTATAGTTAGTCTTATTACTCCATTAGATCTTAGCAAATGTAAAATTTATCAAGAGCGTTTAAAAGCAGGGCTTGTTAAGGATGCTAATGAAGTTTTGCAAGCACAAGATAAACCAGGTGCTAAACTTTCAGTTGGAATTTTTCTAATTACAGTTTTATGTGTGGTTTTGTATGCAACAGCAATTTCTAGTAACATTAGATGGATAGATCCTGTTGTTATTCCAAGAGATTCTGCGATTATGAGCTTTTTATTAACAGCAGCTACTTTGATTACTTGGTTTTGTAAAGTGGATCCAGCAAAAATTTTGGATACAAGTGTTTTTAAAAGTGGTATGACGGCTTGTGTTTGTGTTTTTGGTGTTGCTTGGCTTGGAAATACTTTCGTTTCGGGTCACACACAAGAAATTACAGATTTAGCAAGCAATTGGGTAAAACAAATTCCAGCAACACTTGCGGTTGCATTTTTCTTTGCTAGTATGCTTTTATATTCTCAAGCAGCTACAGCTAAAGCTATTGTTCCAGTAGTGATTGCTTCTTTAGGTATCACCGTTGCCAATCCAAATGATTCTTATATGTTAGTGGCGTGTTTTGCTGCAGTTTCTGCACTTTTTGTTCTTCCAACTTATCCAACCTTACTTGGTGCTGTACAAATGGATGATACGGGAACAACAAGAATAGGTAAATTTATCTTTAATCACTCTTTCTTTATACCAGGTGTTTTAGCTATTGCGATTTCAGTAGCTTTGGGTTTTGTTGCAGCTGGTTTTTTAAAGTAATCAATAATAGCCTTGAGGGCTGTTATTGATTTTTTGGTATAGTTTAGAATAATTTTTATTTTTTGGATTATTTTAAATGTATCAAATAATATTATTCTTTCTTATATTTATTTTAAGTGCTTGTTCAACTCATCAAGATCAAAATTTATTTTATGAAAAAGAATTATTCTCTAAAAAATGTGATCAGGATTTTTTTAAAAAACAATTACAAGCAATTAATAAAAATGATGATATTATTTTTAAAGGCTTAAATACAGCATATATTGCTAGAGATTGTAAAGATTTTAATTTAAGTAATACTATTTTCGATCAGGTAGAAAATTCTTATAAATATGATGTTGATTTACAAAATATTACTCATAAAAGTATGAATTTTATCAGTTCTACATTAATAAATGATGGGATTAATGATTATCAAGGTGCTTGGTATGAAAGGACTATGGTAAATGTTTACAAGGGTTTAAATTTTATGAGTTTAAAAGATTTTTCAAATGCCAGGGTAGAGTTTAATCGAGCTTTAGCAAGGCAAGAAATAGCTAAAGAATATTTTGTTTCCCAAATTCAGCAGATGCGAAAAAAGGCTGAAAAAGAAGAGAATTTTAAACAAAATATAGATCAAAATCTTAAAATTATTGCAAGACAATATAGTAATCTTTTTAAAGAATTTCATGCACAAAAAAATTATACAAATGCTTATGTGACTTATATTTCTTCGGTATTTTTTTTCATGGATCATGATTATCAAAAAGCTTCTGATTTATTTAAAGAAGTTTATGCAGCATATAATAATGACAAAGAAATACAAAAAGAATTTGAAATGTTTGATCGATATTCTAAAGCTTTAAATCCGCAAAAATTAAAAAAACATATTTTTATCATTTATGAAAATGGTCTAAGCCCTAGATTAGATGAATTTTCACTTACTTTACCTTTTATTTTTGATCAGTATATCGTAACAGCAAGTGTAACTTTACCTACTTTAAAAAAAAGAAAAGAATCTTTTGCTTATTTAAATATTTTTGATGGTAAAAATATGAATCAAACAGTAAAAATTTTCGATTTTGATGAGGTGGTTGCGAGTGAATTTAAAGAAGAGTTAAATGCTAAAATTATAAAATCTTTAATATCAAGCCTTTTTAAAACGAGTTTAAACATGGCTGTGGCAAAAAATGATCAAAGTGGAATTTTGACTTTTGCTACGGATATTTTTACGACTGTAACAACAAGGAGTGATTTAAGAATCTGGAATTTTTTACCTAAAAATATTCAAATTTTAATGATAAATAATGATGGCTTTATTAAAATTCAAGATGAAAATAATAATTTGATATATTCTAATTCTTTGGATCAAAATAAAGATATATTAATTTTAGTTAGATCTTTTAATCCATTAATTTCAAGTGAAATTTACAAAATTGAAAATTAAACAAAGTATAATAGTTTAAAAAAAGGAAATAAAATGAAAAATTTATTTTTAGCAGCTTCTTATATTTTTTTAGTTTTTTTTCTCGTAGCTTGTGGATCGCCTATTTATACTGATGGTTATGCGAGTCAAAAAAAACAAGGAGATGCTTTAACTTTGGGACTTGATAAGGAAGATTTTGAAAAAACAGCACAAAAAATGATTGAAAGTATGTTAAAGGATCCTGCTTTTGCAAATATTTCACAAGGTCAAAGAAAAGTTATAGCTATTGGAAAAATTATTAATGATACTCCTCAAAGAATTGATACAGATAAACTTATAAGTAAAATAACTATAGCGCTTCGAAAATCAGGTAAATTTATTCTTACTACGGCAGTTGCAGCAGGAGGTGCTCAAGATGACATGAGTGAAGCTATAAGAGAGCTACGCAATAATGAAGAATTTAATCAAAATACTATTTCCAAAAAAGGAACTTTGGTAGCTCCAGATTTTTCTTTGAGTGGAAAAATTCGTCAAGATACTGTTAAGCTCAAAAATGGTGATATACAAGCAGAGTATTTTTTTCATTTAACGCTTACAGATTTAAATTCAGGGCTTGCTTATTGGGAAGATGAAAAAACAATTGACAAAACAGGAACAAGCAAATCGGTGATTTGGTAAAATGAGAAAATTTTTTGTTTTAATAGCTTTTTTCTCTTTACTTTGGGCTGAAAATCAAAATATTATAAAAGCTAAAAATGAAAAGAATGTGATTATTTATGATTACTCTCCCGCTCAAGATGTAAATTTTAGTAATATTCAAAGTCTAAAAATACTTCCGCATCAAAGATCTAAATTTCAAAAAATTATGCAAGGTATAGGGACGGGTCAAACGAGAGAAGATGCTTTAAATAATGCTTTAATCGATGTCTTGTCCAAGCTTAAGGGAATATCAAAGTTTAATTTAAGACAAGAAATCAAAAATATTGATTTTAAATTTTCAGCTTTAGGAGAAGTGATTCAAGATTCAAAGAATATACTTCAAAATATAAGTAATGGGCGTATTGATAGCTATGAAGTTACTTCTGCTGAAAATAATGGAACAAGTTGGGAAGTTAAAATATTGGCCTATAAATATCTTTATCAAAATGATCAAAAGCCTAAACTAATACTTTTTGATGAAAATTATGGAAAATTAGGAGAAAATTTAACCCAAGCTTTAAATGATATTTTTTCTAATGATAGTTATTTTACTCTTTTGGAAAGAAAAAACGATTTTAAGAGCGAAGATAAACTTATCGAAAGTGCTCAAGGCTCTAGTGATGAAAGCTCTAAACTAGGGAATGTTTTAGGTACTGATTATATTTTAGAGTATAAAATTTTAGATGTATCTAAGCAAAATAATTATATTACTTATCAAGATGATAAAAAATTAAAGATAAATATCTCTTTTAAACTTATATTTTATCCTACAAGAGAAATAGTATTGTCAAAAACTTTAAGTGCGAATTTTATGCTTGCTCATGATATTCAAAAAGAGCAAAAATATTGGGAAAATATCGCCTTAATGATGCAAAAATATATACAAAATTCTCTTTTTAATACCAACGCATTTGATGAAAATAAGCAAGACAAAGGCAAAGATTCTACTTATAAGCTTCATGAAAGTGGTGGGGTTGATCTTGGATTTTAGTTTTGCTTTGATTTTTTAATTCGCAAATTTTATAAATTCATTAAACATTAAAGAAAAATTTTATAAAATCAAAGTTTTTCTAAACCATTAAAGCTTTTAAATCCTAATCGGTGCTTTATGGTACTTACCAAATTATAAGGAAAAGCAATGTATGCTATTATGAAACACAGCGGAAAGCAGTATAAAGTTAGCGTTAATGATGAGTTAAAGCTAGATCACTTTGAAGCTGAAAGTAAAGCTATTATTGAAGTGAATGAAGTACTTGCAATTTGCGATAAAGATATTAAGGTAGGTGCGCCTTTCGTAGCAGGTGCAAAAGTTGTTTTAGAAGTGATCAATCACGGAAAAGATAGGAAAGTTGTAATTTATAAAAAAAGACGCAGAAAAGATTCTAAACTTAAACGAGGTTTTAGAAGACAATTTACTCGCGTTATAGTTAAAGATATTAAAGCTTAAGGGGTAAAAGAATGGCACACAAGAAAGGTCAAGGTTCAACTCAGAATAATCGCGATTCTATCGGTCGTCGTTTAGGTGTTAAAAAATTTGGTGGCGAATTTGTTAGAGCTGGAAATATCATCATTCGCCAAAGAGGAACAGCAACACACGCAGGTAACAATGTAGGCATGGGAAAAGATCATACTATCTTTGCTTTAATTGATGGTTTTGTTAAATTTGAAAGAAAAGATAAAGATAGAAAAAAAGTTTCTGTTTATCCTGCTTAATTTCTAGGTTTTTGCCTAGAAATTCTTTCAATATATTTCTTATTAAAATTTAAGACAAAGAGTTAATTTATAAAAAATCATTAAAGTATTTGAATACTTGGTTTTCGATCTTATAAATTATTCAATATGTTTTTTATAGTTTATTTTTGTAAAAACTTTATTTAATTTTTTTAAATTGTTAGATCTGTTATGACTTTAATTAAATTCAAACAATTCAATCAATTTTCAGAAAATAGTTTTTATTTTTTAAATAAATTCTTTTTTAACTCTTTTGAATTTTTTAATTTTCTTTTTGTTATACTTCTTTTCAAAAAAATTTAAGGTTAATAATGTTTATAGATAGTGTTAAGATTACTTTAGCTTCAGGTGATGGAGGTAAAGGCGCTGTAAGTTTTCGTCGTGAAAAACATGTTCCATTAGGTGGCCCTGATGGTGGCGATGGCGGAAATGGCGGAGATATCATTTTTATATGTGATAACAATACACATACTCTTGTTAATTTTAAAGGCAAAAAGGAACTTCGTGCGCAAAATGGTGCAGCTGGTATGGGGCGTAATAAAAATGGAAAAAAAGGTGAAAATTTAGAACTCATTGTTCCAGAGGGTACTCAAGTTATTGATGCTCAAACAAATGAAATTTTACTTGATTTAATTAAAGAAGGACAAAGAGAAGTATTTTTAAAAGGTGGAAAAGGCGGGCTTGGAAATACTCATTTTAAACACGCAACCAATCAACGTCCCGATTATGCACAACCTGGTATAAAAGGAGAGAGTCGTTTAGTAAGACTTGAGCTCAAATTGATCGCTGATGTAGGACTTGTAGGTTTTCCAAATGTGGGAAAATCGACTCTTATTAGTGTAGTTTCAAACGCAAAACCTGAAATTGCAAATTATGAATTTACCACACTAACACCAAAACTTGGTTTTGTTGATGTAGATGAGTATAATTCTTTTGTGATGGCAGATATTCCTGGTATTATCGAGGGTGCAAGTGGAGGAAAAGGTTTGGGCCTTGCTTTTTTAAAGCATATAGAAAGAACATCTTTTTTACTTTTTGTGCTAGATCCTTTAAGAGAAATGCCTTTAAAAGAACAATTTGTAGTGCTAAGAAATGAGCTTGAAAAATTTTCTAAAGAGCTTTTTGGGCGTAAATTTGGTATCATGATTTCAAAAAGCGATAGCGTAAATTTAGGTGTTGATTTTGCGAAACAAATCGCAGAGAATATAATAAATTTAGAAGATTATTTAAAAAGCATAGAAAATCCACAAAGTTTCTTAATCGAGGTTTCAAGTCTTGAAAAAACAGGGCTTAAGGAGCTTAAATTTATGCTTTTAGAAGAGATTAAGAAGTTAAGGAAAAAAACTTAAAAAGCAACGTTTAGTAGGTATATTATTTTTTATTGCGGTATTTTTGTCATCACAGAAGAAGAGTCAAAGCTTATTTAGAGTGGAATCTATTTGTTGATTGTAAGAATTATTTTATTGTTTATAGTCAATATCAATTAAATAAAAAATTGATTTTATAATAAGGATTTATGTGTCCAGTAGCGAAAATTTTAAAGATTTTGTTTTAGATCAGCTTAAACTTTGTGGAAATAAATATACTTTTCATGCTAGAAAAATGTTTAGAGAATATTGTATTTATGTAAATAATAAACCTATATTTTTAATTTGTAATGACGTATTATATATTAAGCAATTTTATTTTTTAAAAAGAATTTTAAAAAATAATGAAAAAATTTCCCTTTTTCTAAAGCAAAATTATGGTATATTATCGATATTGAAAATATAGAAATTTTAAAACGGGTTGTAGAACTCTTTTTAAGTAGTGATTTAATTTTAAAGGATGAGAAATGAAAAAAATGATTTTAGCTTTTTTTATGATTGCAACTGCTTCTATTTTACAGGCTAAAAATTTAGAAATCTACGAGAGTCCTACTTGTATGTGTTGTGATTATTGGGCAGCTTATATGAAGAAAAAAGGTTATAGTGTAAATGTGCATAAAACAGATGATTTTCTAAAAATTAAAGATCAATATGGCGTCAAAAACGAATATCAAAGTTGCCATACAGGAATTATTGAAGGCTATGTTGTTGAAGGACATGTTCCTGAAAGTGCTGTAGCTTGGCTTCTTGAAAACAAACCAAAAGATGTTATAGGAATTTCAGCTCCTGGAATGCCACAAGGAAGCCCTGGAATGGAACAAGGTTATAATGAAAAATATCCTGTAATTTTAATGAAAAAAGATGGAAGTTATGAAATTTATGGTTATTTTTTAGGAGATCAAAAACTTTAATTGTTTGAAAAAAGGATGAGATTAATTTTTTATCCTTTTAATTTCATTTTCAAGTATATGATAAGGTGTTAATCCTATAAATTTTTTATTCATTTTTCCTGCTTCAAAAAAACTAATTACGGGAACTCCATAAATACCACCTATCGCATCTGAAAGATATTTAGCTGCATTTTTTTCGTAAAATAAAGTTAATTGAGTTAAACCTTTATCTTGTGCCCAATTTTTAGCATCATTAAGATTTTTTGCATCTCCTAAAATCACAAAAATATTAAAATTATAATTTTGAATTAATTGTTGTAAAATTTTGATTTGTTCTTTACATACTCCACAATCTTTAGTAAAAAATACTAAAGCAAAATTTTGATTTTTTTGATCGAGTTTTAATGTTTTTTCAAAACCATTATAAGAAAAATTATAATTTTTATAATCTAAGCTTTTAAAATTTTCCCCATCGCTACAAGATATAAAAAATAAAGCTGTGATTAAAGCAATGAAATAAGCTTGGACTTTAAATTTTCCCAAGGTGTTTCTCCTAAAATTCTATCTTTTATAATTCCATTTTTAATGATTATAGTGGTTGGTGTTGCAAATACAGCATATCTATCTTGAGTTATTTTAAGATCATCTTTTAAAATTTTGACGTTTTTAAAATCAAATTTTTTAGCTAAAGATTGTATAGTTTGCATATCATTAGCTGAATTGATTGCATAAACGCTAATTTTATTTGGATAATTTTGTATAAAATCATCTAAATAAGGCAATTCTTTTAAGCAAGAAGAGCAACCGTTCTGAAAAAAAACCAATACTTTTAAATTATTTTTATCATCATTTAAATTGATTTTATTGCCCAAGAGATTTTTAGCTGAAATTTCTGCTGCAACTTCTCCTATTTTTGCACTTTTATGATTTTCAAAAGAGCATGCGTTAAGTAAGAGTAAAGCAATAAAAATATATAAGTATTTCATTTTAAAACTCCATGATGTAAACATATAGTTCTATCGGCAAATTTAGCTAAATCTGGATTATGAGTAATTAGAACAATCGTCTTTCCTTCATTTTTGAGTTTTTTTAGAGTTTGAAGAACGATTTCTTCATTAGCTTCATCTAAATTTCCTGTGGGCTCATCTGCAAGCAAAAGTTCTGGATTGTTAATTAGAGATCTTGCAATACAAACTCTTTGTTGCTCTCCTCCGCTAAGTTGATTAGGCAAATGACTTAAACGATGCGAAAGACCAACTTTTTCAAGCATCATTTTTGCATCTTCTTCATCAATACAAGAATGATAATATTGAGAAAGCATCACATTTTCTAAAGCATTTAAATAAGGAATAAGATGAAATTGCTGGAATATGAGCCCTATTTTTTCTCTGCGTAATTGTATTTTTTGTTCTTCGTTAATTTCTTCTAAATTTTGTCCATCTAAGATATATTGGCCGCTGCTTGGAGTATCCATTAAGGATAAAATATTTAAAAGTGTTGATTTTCCACTTCCTGATGGACCCATAATTGCAAGCCATTCTCCTTGATAAACATTTAAATTGATATTATTTAAAGCTTTAACTTTGCCAAAATTTTTACTAAGATTTGTTATTTTTATTAATTCTTTCATTTAATCACCTTTCAAATTGTCACAAATATTAATTTTTAAAGCCTTTTTTATAGGCAAAAAAGCAGCAAAAAAAGCAAAAGCTAAAGAAATAATAATAGATATTAATACTGCTTTAAATCTAAAATCAATACTAGAATTAAAAATTAAATAGCCAAAAATATTAGCCAAAAATATTCCGCAAAATGCTCCTATAATACTTGCTATCAAGCTTACAATGAAACATTCGCTTGCAAAAAGTTTAAAAATTTCGCTCTTTTTTGCACCTAATGCCAAGCGTAAAGCAATTTCTTTTTTTCTGGAAAATATAATAGAACTTAATGTGGTATTAACACTAGTTGTGACTATAATTAAAACAATAATGACGATTAAAAACATTAAGGTTTTTATTTTTTTAAGAACTAAATTTTCGCTCAAAGATACCGATGATATAGGTTTAGCATTAATAGTATTATCACTAATAGCTTGAGTTTGACTCCAAACATTTTGAAAGTTGCCATCAACTATAGCATTAGCATAATTAATACCTTGAGTATCACTTAAATTTTGAATCACATTTAAAGATGCTAAAGCGATACTATCAAATTCATCATTGCTTAAAAATATAGCTTTAATAGTTAATTTAACACTTTTTCCATTGTTTGGATTGTAAATTTGTAATTCATTTCCTACTTTAAGACCTAATTGTTTAGCTAAATCAATACCCAAAAAAATAGAATTATCATTAAAATCTCTTAAAGAAAAGCTCCCGTCTTTTATCTCTAAAAAAGGTTTAGTAAGCTTTAAGGCTTTAAAATCTGTTCCTAAAACAACAGCACTTGTGCTGCCTAAATTTAAAAATTCGTATAAAAATGGAGTTAAAGCCCTAGCTTTTAATTTCTGTTTGATTTCTTCATATTTAGCATTAGAGATAAAATTTTCATCTATATTTTTAGGACTTATAATCACATTTGCTCCATAAGCTTTTAATTCTTTTGAGAGTTTTATATCTATGTCAAAATAGATATTTAAAAATGCTGAACAAGTTAATGCACCTATGAAAATGGATAAAATAATAATAAAAAGTCTTTGATAGGAAAAACTAAGGCTTTTAAAAAGTTCGTTTAGAAAAAATCTATTTTCCATAAAGCACCTCCACCGGAGAAAGATTGGAAATATGCCTTATGGGAATTAAGCAGCCAATTATAGCTATTAAACCAGCAAAAACAAGACTTAAAGGTAAAGCTATAAAAGCAATATCAATAAAATAGCCAAAAATATTAAGGCTAATAATTTCTGAAATTCCTATGCCAAAGATAAATCCAAAAATTGCAGCAATAAAAGCTACGATTAAATTTTCACTTGAAAAGATTAAATAAATTTGAAAAGTATCAGCTCCAAGAACTTTTAAAAGACCTATTTCTCTTTTTCTACGATGAATTTCTGAATTCATAAGGCTTGAAATAGCTATACTTGAAATGATGATACAAATGATACAAGTGATCGACATTAAAGATTGAATTTTTTTAACAATCAAATTTTGAGCATCACTAATAGCATTTAGTACTTTTACATCAGAACCTGGTAATCCATCTTTAATTTGACTAGCAATAGAACCTACATAGGCAGAACAATACCATTTATCGTATTCAACTTGATCGAGTTTTTCTTCTCCTAAGCGGCGTACTTTTTCAGAAAGTGCTGATTCGGGTATAGTAAAAGCTCTAACTTCAGCACTTGAGTAAAGTCCTTGTTTATCGAGTAATTCTTGAGCAAGATGTAAAGGAGCGATGATTTTATTTGACATTTTAGGATTTGTGTGCAGTAAAATTCCTACAATTTTAACTTCTTTTGAAATATTGTTTTCTCCTATTAAGGTTATATTTTCTCCTATTTTAAATTTAGAATTTTTAGCCAAATCTTCACCAAGCATAATTTCATTACTATCATCTTTTGCCCAATTTCCTTCTACTTTAAGATAGGGATAAAGGGTTTGAATTCCTGTAACAAAATCATCATCATCCTTTATTTTAATTGCTTTACTAAAATAAGTCCCATATAGTAGAGTTTTCATAGTTTTATTATTGTTTTTAATAATAATTTTTCCATCTAAAAAAGGAGCTAGTGCGGTGATATTGTTGCGCCAATAAATATCTTTAATCATGTATAAATTTTTTTCTTCCAGATAGTTTTTATTTTTTAAGGGTTCATAAATTTCATTACCTATTTCAATGTTTAAGTTAGAACCTTTAGGTAAAACAAGTATATTTGATCCATAGCTTTTTAATTGTTCTGTAACTTCATTTCCTATGCTTAAAGTAATATTTAACATAATGCAGAGTAAAAGGGTGGCTAAAAAACAAGTGAGAAAAGCTAGAAATTTTTGAATTTTATTTTTAAAAATAGAATTGAGAATTATTTTAGCCAACATCGTTTCTCCTTTGGATTAAAAACTTAGCTTCCGTATCTCCAATAAATTTCAAAGGATCTTTTTTAAATTCTTCATAGTTTTTTTCATTGATAAAATAATAAGTAATTCCTTTATAGCTATAAGAAAACGGTGCTTTTATATTAATAAGTTTATCTTTTGAAACAGGATCGCTAACTTGAATTTCTTTGATTTGATTGAAATAATTAGATCCAGCAACTACATCTTTTACATCAATGATAATTTTTTTACCATCATAGATATATTTTAAAGGAATAGGATTGCATCCGCCAGATTTACCTACGCTCGGTAAGAAAATACGGACATTGCAAGAAATACAAATTAATTCTCCATCTTTTTTAATATATCCCATATCTCCACAAATCATGCAAGCATCAAAAACAGCAACAGGAGAATCTCGATCTTCTCTTTTATTGATCAAAAAAAATCTTACAATTTTACCTTCAGGTGTTACATAGGCAAATCTATGAAGCTTATTATCTCTTAAAAGAGCTACATCAAAGATAAATTTACCTTCAGCATTAGGTAAAATTTCTTTAGGTTCGTCTATAACTAAGGGTTTAGAGCTGATCATAAAAAAATACAAAACAATACAAAAACTCACTACACAAGCAATAAAAACACTTGAAAAATAAGAATTAATTAGATGATTTTTTGCTTTATCTTTGCGATAATTTATGTCTAAAATTGCATGTTTGTTTAGATTATTTTTGCGAATTTTTAGACTTAAAAAAGCAAGGATAAGGATTAAGATAATATAAAGATAAATTTTAAAAGTGCCAAAATAATTGCTTTTGCCAACAAAACTAACTAAAAATGATTCGGTATTGATAATTGAATTTCTCATTAAAGTAAGTAAAATATTAGCCAAAGCGTGATCCATTTCTACCAAGATGGTAAGACAAAAAACAATAAAACTTACTTTTTTGTTGATTTTTTTTTGCCATTTTAAAAAGAAAAAGATTAGAACGCAAATAATGAAAGCTAAAAACATAAAGCCTAAAGATATAATCGTTTGACTATCTAATAAAGAATTGCTAAATATAGGAAAATCTTGGTTCGCATAATAATAATTTAAAGCTATACAAAAACTTAAAATAGTTGATAAAGTTAAGTTTAAAATTTTAAATTTTTCCAAAAAATAAAATATAAAACTTACGAGTAAAGAAGCTATAAAAATAAAATTGAAATTAAATATCAAATTATCAGTTTTTAAAAATTGTGCGGATATAAAAAATGCAAAGTATCCAAATAAAAATCCTAAAAAAACCGATATAAAGGTCTTTATAATGTATTTTTTCTCAGGATTTATAAAAGCTATTAAAACACTTAAAGGTAAAATATTGGAAATAAAATTGATAAAATATATACTCATAATCTTTCACTTTTTTATATTGATAAGAGTTATTATTACATAAAAAACTTTAACAAGTATAAAAAATAAATAAATTTATAAAAAGATTTTAATTGAATATGTTTAAACATAAACCAAGATTCTATTTTTTAAAGTATAAGAAGTATTTTTAGAAATTCTATGAATAAGAATTTCTAAAAATATAAATTATTTTGGTGTGCCAGTATATTTAAATTTATAATCAACTTTAAAAGGCTCAAACCATTTACCTACACCAGTTTCTTCATCAACATGGCGTCCAAATCCTTGTTTTTCAGGATTTGAAATATAAAAAGTAAGTTCATAATTACCTACCCCAAAACCACCTTTTTTGTCTTTTTCCATAGCGATATTAGCACCATAATGAGGACCATCATCTGCAACCATAGGCATCAAAGTTCCACGTTTAATGGCCCCAGTATCAGTATTTTTAAGTTCATAAGCTATAGTTAAATAAGGCATCCAAAATCCTTCCGGAAATCCATTAGGATTATTTTTAGTCGCATGAATATCTGCTTCTAAGTGAATATCAGCCAATGAAGCTGCAAGGTCAATTCCTCTTGGCTCCATTTCAATTGGCTGAAGATAAACAGCTGCTATTTCCATTCCATTTAACTCTTTTGGATCTCCAATCGGTACTTCACCTGCAAAAAGATTAATGCTTGTAATTGCTGCTATAACAGCACCAGATAAAATTTTTTTCATTTTACTCCTTTTTTTGAAATTTGTTTTGTCATTAAAATACCAATAATTAATAAAATTAATACTATGAACTGCGGTATTAAAGTTTCATAGTAAGGATAAATTCCAAGCCATAATATAGGCTCAAAATTAATAGGGATTAAGCTAGGAAGAATAATCTTTCCCTCTATAAGTTCTGCTATGCCTTTGCCTGTAAAAACAAATACCATATAAAAAATAATATATGAGGTAATGTAAAAAAATTGCTTAACTGGAATGCGAATAGCTCCTGCTTTTAAAAGAAAGTATAAAACAATAAGAATTAAAATTCCAAGGCCAAGTCCTCCAAATATGGCACTTAAATCTGTACTAGTTTTTGCATCAAAAAGTAAAGCTTGATAAAAAAGTACTGTTTCAGCACCTTCTCTATAAACAGCTAAAAAAACAGTAATCCAAAGTGTTTTTGCACTATTGTTTGAAATAGCATCAATTGCGCCTTGTTTGATAAAACTAGCCCATTTTTTATTTTGCGCATTGGAAAGTAGCCAAAATCCAACATAAAATAATAAAAGAACCGCTATGAGCATTGTAATGCCTTCTATAAGCTCCCTGCTTTGTCCTGCATTTTCCTTAAAAATCCAAGAGACAGCAAAAGCAGTAATAAAACTTAGTATTATCCCTGTAAAAAGCGCACTATAGGCTATATTTAGGCGATTTTTATTACCACTTTGAACAAGATAAGATACAATAGCAACAACGATAATTAAAGCTTCTAAACCTTCGCGTATGATAATTCCCAAAGCCCATATAAAAAGGGAATAAGGTGTAGAATCTTGAATTTTATCTATGCCTTTTTTGATGAATTTTTCCAATTCATCAAAAGTAGCTTTAAGTTCTTTTTTATCAGCGCTATTTTTAATCAATGCAACACTTTGGGAAAATAAACTTTCAATTTTTAATTTTAAGTTACTATCAACTGCACCAATTTTATTTTCCATTCCACTAGCTTCAAAAATATCTAAATAGGTATTTTGTAATTCATTAATAGCCGAAATATTAAAACCATCATAATTATTTAAAATTTCATTTAAAGCAATTTTGATATCATCTCCTACTTTAGAATAATCTTTTCCTTGATTTTCGTTATTAAAACCTTTTAGTTTTAATTTTGAAAGTTCTGAATTTGGAATTTGTAAAAATATATCAAAAAGCTGTTGTTCTATATTATCTAAATCATCTCTTAATTTTTTTTCATCAAGTTTTTGCTCATCAATCTTGCGCATTAATGTTCTTAGAGCTTGTTGAAATTTTTGATCATTTCCTGCTTTAGTAAATTTATTGATAAGAATTTCAACTTTTGTATTTCGATAATCATTGAATAAAGCATCATTTAATAAATTTTTACTTTCATTATAATTTCCATTTTTAAAAGCATTTGCAGCTAGAGTAAATTTGGTCGAAATATTATCAAGAATAAATTGCAATCTTGCATCCATAGAAGCTGCAGCTTGAAGATCTTGATCAATATCTTTAGAATTTAAATTTGATAAATGAGCGCTAGTGTTTGTATCAGTGTTATCTGATAAGGGTTTAACACCTGTAATTTGTGCAATTAAAGCTTCAGCATCAGCTTCTCTTTTGGCATTAGCTTCTAGACTAGATTTCTCAGCAGCAGCTTTATCATAGTTAGTTTGACTAGCTTCTGCTTTTAATTTATATCCATTTTGTAAAATTGGAGCAACTTCATCTAAATCATAATAAAGACTTTCAATGAGCGCATCGATTTGTTCTAAAGAGGATTTTTCTTTATACATACGACGCAAATTAATAAATTTACGTTCCATAGTAATAGCTTTTCGACCTATATTTCTACCTATAGGGCCTTCCATATTTTCAAAATGTTGAAAATAAGCATCTTCACTTAGTTTTTTTGCTTGTTGGGCATCACCTTTTTTATATAACTCTAAACTTTGTTTGAGGATGCTTTTAATTATATTTGCTTCGGCAATATAATTGTCGACTTTGGCAAAAACAGTTGTTGCGAAAAAAAATAAAAAATAAAAAAGTATTATTCTAAAAATTTTCATTATTATTTGCTCCATAAACTATGAATTTTTAATTATTAAAAATAATATTTATTATCAATTGTAAAAGTATAGTACCAATAATCTTAAATAGGACTAAAAAAATAATTTACAATGAAAATTTAAATTTTTAATTTTCAAAAGATTCTAAAAAATGCTATTAAATTTTTTAAAATATTTCCGATATTATTTAAATGTCTTTGCTAATTAAGACTAAATTAAAATAAGGAGGGCGTTATGATTTCAGATGCAACCATGAGTAATGCAAACTTATTAACAGCAGTTAATACTTCAGTATTAAAAAAATCTATGGATACAAATGAAACATTAATGAGTAAGCTTATTGAAGGTATGGAGAATGTCTCTGAAGCCTCCGCTCCAAAAGCTTCGAGCTCTGGTGGTTTAGATATTTATGCTTAATATCTGACAATTAGGATGCAAATTTGTATCCTAATAAATTTATTCATAAATAATTATTTCTTTAGTATTTTTTAGCTATAATCATAATAAAAATAATTTTTTGATTCTAGGATGGGTTATAGATGCATACGATTAAAAAAATAATTTTAAGTGAAACTTTTCCTGGAATTTTGCTTATATTCTTCACTCTTTTAGCATTATTATTTAAAAATTCTTCTTTTGGTTTTTATTACGCAGAGTTATTTCATGCAAATTTAACAATTGGTTTTGAGGATTTTAAAATCGCAAAGCCTTTAGAGCTTTGGATTAATGATGGATTGATTGCAATATTTTTTCTTTGTATTGGACTTGAGTTAAAATATGAAATTTTACGTGGGCAGCTTAAAAATATAAAATCAGTTTCTCTACCTTTATTTGGAGCTTTAGGGGGTATGATCCTTCCAGCTTTAATTTTTACTTTAATTAATCATTCTCATGATTTTGCTATGCAAGGTTGGGCTATTCCAACGGCTACAGATATTGCATTTGCAGTCGGGATTTTAATGCTTTTGGGAAATAAAATTCCATCGAGTTTAAAATTATTTTTACTTTCTTTAGCTATTTTTGATGATTTAGGTGCAATTATTATTATTGCATTATTTTATACTGATCAACTTTCATTTTTAGCTATTGTAATCTGTTTTTTATGTATTTTGGTTTTATTTGTGTTAAATTATCTTCATTTTACACACTTATCTTTATATGTTTTAATTGGAGTGATTTTGTGGGTAGCCATGCTGAAAAGCGGAGTGCATGCTACTTTAGCAGGGGTAATTATAGCCTTATTTATACCTTTAGATACATCTGATAAACAACCATATTTACATAAAGTTTTAAAGGATTTAAATCCTTGGGTGGTTTATTTTATTTTACCTTTATTTGCTTTTGCGAATGCGGGAGTTGATGTTAAAGATATGGATGCGAGTGCTTTATTTTCGCCTGTGAGTCTTGGGATTATGCTAGGTTTATTTTTAGGCAAACAATTAGGAGTTTTTTCTTTTTGTTATCTTGCTATCAAATTAAAGCTCGCAAAACTTCCAGAAGATATAAAATATTCTAAATTTTATGGAGTTTGTATTTTAACTGGTATAGGCTTTACTATGAGTTTATTTATTGATGGTTTAGCCTATAGGAATAGCGATATTTTTGAACATGCTGATAAATTAGCTATTTTACTGGCGAGTTTAATTAGTGCCTTAATCGGTTTTATATACCTTAAGATAATCAAATGAATGGTGTATTTCATAAATTAAAAACTTTAGTTTTAAGTGAGGCTTTTGGGGGAATTTTATTAATTATTTCTACTTTACTTGCTTTATTAATACAAAATGGATTTTTTAGCGAACATTATCGTAGCCTTCTTAATTTAAAAGTGGGATTTAGTGTTGGTGAATTTCAGCTTAATAAGCCTTTTTTACTTTGGGTAAATGATGGGCTCATTTCGATTTTTTTCTTTGCAATAGGTCTTGAACTTAAGAAAGAATTTTTACATGGAGATTTTAAAAACCCTAAAAATATAGTATTGCCTTTTATAGCAGCTGTAGGGGGTATATTAATCCCTGCTTTATTTTTTACTTTAGTTAATTTAGGCGATATGTATACTCTTAAGGGTTGGGCCATTCCAACAGCTACAGATACAGCTTTTGCTTTAGCAATATTGATGATGTGTGGTAAATATATTCCATCAAGTTTAAAAATTTTTTTACTTTCTTTAGCTATTTTTGATGATGTGGGGGCTATTTTAATTATTGCAATTTTTTATACCACTAAACTTTCTATTTTTGCTTTTATTATTGCCGCAATTGTTATTTTTATAATGCTTATGCTTAATATTTTTAGCATTACGAGAAAATCTTTTTATTTTATTTGTTCATTGATTCTTTGGATCAGTGTTTTAAAAAGCGGAGTGCATGCTACTTTAGCAGGAATCATCACAGCTTTTTTTATTCCTATGTCTACTAAAGAAGGTAAACCTTTTTTAGAAGATATTTATGAAGGTTTGAAATTTTGGCTTACTTTTGTTATTTTACCTTTATTTGCTTTTGCGAATGCAGGAGTGAATTTATCAAATATAGATTTAAAAGCGATGTTTTCTGGAGTAAGTATAGGAATATTTTTTGGACTTTTTATAGGAAAACAATTAGGGGTTTTTATTTTTTCTTATTTTGCTATAAAATTTAAATTAGCTCATTTGCCTCAAGGAGCAAATTTAAGACAACTCTATGGAGTTTGTATCTTAACTGGTATAGGCTTTACTATGAGTTTATTTATTGATGGTTTAGCCTATGAGGTAAGCGATATATTTCATTATGCAGATAATCTTGCCATTTTAATTGCCTCATTTTGTTCTGGAATTTGGGGATTTATTTATCTTAGATTTTTTGCAAATCGTGCTTAAAAAAAGGAGAAATAAATGAGGCAACTTTTTTTTATTTTTTTAGCTTTATTTTTCATCACAGGTTGTAGTTTTTATCCTAACTTTACTTTTATGGGAAAATCAAACAATCATTATTCAAATGCAGAATCTAAACTTAAATCTATCGCCTATGAATGGAGAAAAACTCCTTATGTTTTAGGAGGAAATACTAAAAGAGGCGCTGATTGTTCAGCATTTACACAAAAAGCTTTATTAAAATTTAATACAAAAATTCCAAGAACAACTGTAACTCAGCTAAATTCAGGTATAAAAGTTTCTAAATCTCATTTAAAGACTGGAGATTTAGTTTTCTTTAGGACAGGTAGAGGTCCTAATGGTATGCATGTAGGAATTTATATGAATAAGGGTAATTTTATTCATCTTTCTTCTAAAGGAGGAGTTAAGGAAGCTAGTTTGAGTAATTCTTATTGGAAATCACGTTATATAGGTGCTAGAAGATATATAAAATGAAAATCGGAGTTTTTGATAGTGGAATTGGCGGCCTTAGTGTTTTAAAATCTCTTTATGAAGCAAATTTTTTTGATGAAATAGTTTATTATGGAGATACTGCAAGAGTTCCTTATGGGGTAAAAGATAAAGATACGATTATAAAATTTTGTTTAGAGGCTTTAGATTTTTTTAAAAAATTTCAAATTGATATGCTTATTATTGCTTGCAATACCGCAAGTGCTTATGCTTTGGATATATTACGTCAAAACGCTAATATTCCAATATATGGAGTGATAGAAGCTGGAGTTGAGGCAACAAAAAAAGCATTAAAAAATAAGAATGAAAAAATTTTAGTGATTGCAACAAAAGCAACTATTCAATCACAAGAGTATCAAAAGCGTTTAAGTGAACAAGGTTTTACTCAGATAAAAGCTTTAGCAACTGGACTTTTTGTTCCTATGGTCGAAGAGGGTATTTTTGAGGGAGAATTTTTAAAAAGTGCTATGAAATATTATTTTGAAAAAGTTCAAACTCCAGATGCTTTAATTCTTGCTTGCACCCATTTTCCTTTTTTAATGAAGCCTTTGAGTAGTTATTTCGGTCAAAATACAAAATTAATACATTCAGGTGATGCTATAGTTGATTTTTTAAAAGAAAAACAAAAACTGATTTATAAAAAAGATAAAGCTTTTTTGCATTTTTATGCTTCAAGCGATGTGCAATCTTTAAAAAATACTGCTAAAATTTGGTTAAATTTATAAGGATAGATAATGATAGAATTGAAAAAACCTTCGGAAATAGAAAAACTTAGAAACGCAAATCAAATTGTCGCAAAAACTTTGGATTTTTTAGAAAAAGAAATAAAAATTGGAATGAGTTTAAAACAAATTGATCAAATGGCAGAAGAATATATATTAAGTTTGGGCGCTAAACCTTCTTTTAAAGGACTTTATGGCTTTCCAGGTGCAATTTGCACTTCTTTAAATCAAGTTTGCATTCATGGAATTCCTGATGATAAAATTCTTAAAGAAGGTGATATTTTAGGTATAGATGTTGGCACAATGCTTGATGGATATTATGGGGATGCTGCTAGAACTATTGCTATTGGCAAAATTTCTTCCAAAGATGAAGCTTTAATTGCTTGTGCTAAAGATGCTTTATATTATGCAATTGATATTATTAAAGATGGAATGCGTTTTAAAGAACTTTCAGCTGCTTTGGGTGAATTTATCGCTTCAAGAGGTTTTGTTCCATTGCGTGGATATTGTGGGCATGGGATAGGTCGAAAACCCCATGGAGAACCTGAAATTTTAAATTATTTAGAAAAAGGGGCTAATGCCAAAAGTGGGCCTAAGATAAAAAACGGAATGGTTTTTTGTATAGAGCCTATGATATGCCAAAATGATGGAACTCCAAAACATTTTAATGGAAAATGGGATGCTGGCAGTGTTGATGAGTTAAACACTGCACATTATGAGCATTGTGTTGCAATTATTAATGGACGAGCAGATATTCTTTCTGTTTTATAAAATGATTATCTAAAAAGATTTTTAAAATCCATACTTGAGTCATACATTCCAGCATTGTCTATATTTTGACCCATGATAATTGCATTAGCAAGATCAGCTAAAATGTTTTTTATCTCATCTCTTTTATCTTGAGTATAAGCTAAAACACCTTCATATCCAGCTTTTTCTAAGATTAAAAGAGGATTTGAAATTTCAAATTCAAAAAGTTTTTTGCCAACATAAACATTAAAAATATTTCCAAAAAGGGCAGTTCCCATAAAAGAACAATTTTGAATAAGTTGCGAAGTAGTTGCATCTAAGGTACGTTTTTGTAAATTATCAATTTGATCATCGAGTCTTTGAGTGATACTTTGTTCAATTTTTTTAAGAGTAAGCTCTAATACTTGTAAGGCACCAATAAAATCATTTGCATCGTTTATTTGTGAGCAAATTTGATTTGCTTTAAATTCTCCTATTGCCTCAACTTCCCCTAAGTATTTTTTTAATATATCTAATTCATTTTTCATTTTTTGCCTTTCAAAAAAATATTGCTATTTTTTTAAAAGCAAAAAGTGTTCCTACTTTCAATCAATGTTGGAATTGATCCATAAAATAATATCTTTAGTTAAAGAATTTAAATTTTTTTCAAAAGATTGATAAATATTTGAAATATTATTTTGATTAATATTTTCTTTACAATTAAAAAATTGATGAGCAATAATTTCATTTTTTTTAACATCTATAAGATTAACACTTACAGTAATTTGTGTATAGTTTTGTTTTAAATCAATAATTTGTTCAAAAGAATCAATTCTACTTTCAAGAACATAATCAGCATTTAATGAACTTTGTGATGAAATAACAGTCTTAAATATTTTAGTTTTCTCTAGTTTTGATAAAAGAAAAGATTTGTAAAAATTGCTAGGCAAATCTGCCCAGAAATGATAAGCATAAGTATTGCTTATATTGTTTTTTGTATATATGATTGATTTTGAATTAAGATATAGGGGTAAATAAGCATTTCTAATTTTTAAAATCTTGTTTGTTTTTTTAAAGGAGATATTAGATGAGATTTCATCGTTTTTTAAAATAAACATTTGGGTTTTATCAATTTGATTATTTATAGAACATCCATAAAAAATAAAACTTAAAATAAGTATATACAAATATTTTTTCATTATCTTTCTCCAGGCCCTAGTTGAGGTTTTTCTTGTTTGAATAAAATATCAGAAGGACTTCTTTGTAAATTTTTTATTAAAATATCACTTTCTAATAATACTTTATTGAGAAGTTCTAAATTTTGATCAATATTTTGTTTTAAATCATCATAAGAATCTATTTTTGAATCAGCTTTTTTAACAAAAGAATTCAAAGCAATTGTTGCTTCTTTGACGCTCTTTAAAATTTCATTAAAATTTTTAGCAGTAAAACTTATATTATCCGCCATCTGTCCCAATTTGAAACTAGCATCTGTAATATTTTGACTCATTTTTTGTGAGTTTTTGTTAAGATGGGAACTTATTTGAGCTAAATTATTTAAAATGAGTCCTAAATTTTTTAAATTTTGTTCGTTTAAAAGTTCTTTAGTTTTTAAATCAGCCGTTTTAACCAAAGAAAAAATATGTTCACTTTGCTTGTCTATAGTAGCTAAAAAGCTTTCTTTAAATTGAATTACAGGGAGCTTTTTATTGTGATTAATAAGTTCTGGACTTTCTTTACTTCCTCCTTGAAGTTGTATAAATTTAAGCCCAGTGATTCCTTGAAGTTGTAAAGTCGCGTATGTATCTTGTTTAATAGGAGTATTTTTTTTCACTTTAATTAAAATTTTAACCCCTAAATTATCTCGTTCTTCTATACTTATTTTTTCTACACTTCCTACTTCTACACCTAAAAGTCTTACAGGTGCTTTGATTCCAAGTCCTGCTACAGATTCTTGCGTATAAATTTCATAGTATTTAAAACTTTCTTTTTTGGAGTATCCACCAAGCCAAAGTATAAATACCAAACTAGCAAAAAATAATCCAAATATAAAAATTCCTACAAAAAAATAATTAACTCTATTTTCCACTTTTACTCCATAAATTTTTTAAAAAGTTTTTCATTTTGCATTTTAAGATCTTCATAAGTTCCATAAAAACCTACTTGAGTATTTTCTAAAATGATAAAGCGATCTAGTAAAGTTTTCATGCTATCTTTATCATGAGTTACTAACACAATACTAAGATTAAAAATTTGTTGTAATTCTAAAATAAGTTCATCAAATTCTCGGCTACTATGTGGATCTAATCCTGAAGTAGGTTCATCAAGAAAAAGCAATTTGCTATCCAAGGCTAGTGCTCTTGCAATAGCTACTCTTTTTTGCATACCTCCGCTTAATTGGCTTGGAAATTGCTTTAAAACATTTTCATTTAATCCAACCATTTTAAGTTTCATAAAAACTAATTCTTTGATAGAATTTTCATCTAGTTGAGTATATTCTTTCAAAGGAATGGCTATATTTTCATAAACATTTAAAAAACTAAAAAGAGCAGCAAATTGAAAAACTACTCCCCATTGTTTTTGTAAATTTAGAGCATTTTTTTCACTTATATTTTTAAGTTTAAATCCTAAAATTTCATATTCTCCTTCATCAAAATGTTCTAAAAGCAACATTTGTTTTAATAAAACAGATTTACCGCTTCCGCTTCCACCTAAAATACCAAAAATTTCATTTTTTTTAACTTCAAAATTTATATTATTGTGGATTATTTTTTGATCAAATTTAGTTATGATATTGCGTGCCTTAATAATCATTAAATTCCAGCCATAGTTAAAATAATTGAAAATAAAGCATCAAATGCTATTACCCAAAAAATAGTACTTACAACACTTTTTGTGGTATAAATTCCTATGCTTTGTGTAGTATTTTTTACTTTAAAGCCATTAAAACAAGCAATCGCGCCAATTAAAAAACCAAACATTGGAGCTTTTGCAAGACCTATAATGATTTGTTTTAATTCTACTGCTTCTTTAAAGCGTCTTATAAATTCTGAAAAAGAAATATCAAGGTTTATTTTTGCTATTATCATTCCACCTAAAATACTTACGGCATCACTTAAGGCAACTATCAAAGGCATGGAGATAATTAAAGCCATAACGCGAGGAATGATAATAAAATCAAAAGATCTAAATCCCATTGTATTCATTGCAGCAATTTCATCTGTTATTTTCATAACTCCAATTTGAGCTGTATAAGAACTCGCACTTCTTCCAGCTATTATAATAGCTGTAATTAAAGGAGCGAGTTCTCTTGTGGCTGAAATTCCTATTAGATCAACAATAAAAATATTAGCTCCAAATTGTGCTAATTGATAAGCTGCTTGATAAGCAAGAACGATTCCAATTAGCATTGCAGTGAGAATAACAATAGGTAAAGCGTTAAATGCCGAATTTTCTATATGATACAAAAAAGATACAAAACGAAAATTTTTAGGATTTTTAAAACATAATATAAGAGCGACAAAAAAAGCACCTATAAAATTGATAAAATCTTTTAAAATTATAAGAAAATTAATACTAAGAATTCCTAAGGATATAAATATTTTTTTAAAATCAAATGAGTTTTGCTTTATATTATTCTCTATTCTTTGATAATTTTTTTCACAAAGTTGAAATAGCTTTTCAAAGCGAGAATTTAATCCCTGTTTTAATACAGAGATATTATTTTTTTTAAGGTCAAATTCTAAAGCAAGAAAGAATCTTACTCCAGCCATATCAATTTCTTCTAGATCGCTAAAATCAAAAACACACTGTGTATTTGAAATTTTAGATAAAAAATCGTGAGTTTTTAATTTTGTAATACTTGTTTTATTCCAAATTCCAAAAATCAATATCTTATCTTTTTGAAATTTGAAATTTGCATTCATTTTTATTGATTAATTATAAAATTTAAAAGTTTAGAAACGCTAAAACCAAAATGTTCAAATACATCCTTATCTTTTCCACTTTCTCCAAAACTTTCTATGCCATAAACTCTGTGGCAAAATTTATAAAGCTCATTAGAATTTGCTGCTTCAACTCCTATAACTTCACCTTGTAAAATTCTTTTTTTATAGTCATTTTCTTGCTGATTGAAGAGTTCAAAACAAGGCATTGAAGCAACATTACAAGTAATATTTTGTTTTGCAAGCTCATTGGCAACATCTAAACAAAGCGAAACTTCGCTACCGCTAGAAAGTAAAGTGAATTTAGGATTGTCATTTTCTTTTAATAAATAAGCTCCATTTTCAACATCTCCAAAAACAGGTTCACTTAAAGCTTTAAGTTTTTGACGTGAAAGCACAAAAGCACTTGGCATTTGTTTATTTAAAGCTATTTTCCAAGCTTTAACATTTTCAACCCCATCAGCAGGTCTAAAGGTTAAGAAATCAGGCATAGCTCGAAAAGTGCTTAATTGTTCAATAGGTTGGTGAGTAGGACCATCTTCTCCAACTCCAATGCTATCGTGAGTAAAAATAAAAAAGTGTTTTATTTTCATCAAAGCAGCAATTCTAGCAGCAGGTTTTAAATATTCACTAAAAATAAAAAAGGTTGCCGAAAATGGTAAAAATAAGCCATAACGAGCAAAGGCATTATTAATTGCTACCATTGCATGTTCTCTTATACCAAAATGGATATTTTTTCCTTCTACAAAGTCTCCCATATTATGGAGTTCGGTTTTATTTGAAGGGCCTAAATCAGCACTTCCACCTAAAAATCCTTCTAAATTTTTGGCTAAGATATTTAAAATTTCTCCATTGCTATCTCTTGTAGCAAGGTCCTTGCCTTTAAAATCAGGATATTGTATTTTGCTAAAATCAGGTTGTAAAAGTTTTTCTAAGAGTTCTTTTTTATTTGAATTTTTAAGTTTTTCTTTCCATTTTGCTTCTTCTAAATCTCCAATTTCTATAGCACTTTCAAAGCGAATTTTTGCTTCTAATGGAATTTGAAAGGTTAAATTCTTATCAAAACCCATTTTTTCTTTAGCTTCTTTAATGATATCTTCTCCCAAAGGTGCACCATGGCTTTTGTGACTTCCTTCTAGCTTTCCAGCACCTTTAGCAATAGTTGTTTTTGCAATAATAAGACTTGGCTGTTTAGAATTTTTTGCTTTTTCTAGAGCTTTGTTGATTTCTTCAAAATTGTGCCCATCAATATTTTGAACTTCAAAGCCTTGAGATTTAAAACGTAAAGCAACATCTTCATTGAATGCAAGACCTACATCTCCTTCTATAGAGATATTATTGCTATCATAAATAAGTATTAAATTATCAAGTTTATGAAGTCCTGCTAAAGAACAAGCTTCATAAGAAATTCCTTCTTGTAAATCCCCATCACCGCAAAGACAATATACTTTATGATCAATTAAATCATTTCCTAACATTTTTTGAGCTTTTTTAGCAGCCATAGCAAATCCAACAGCATTGGCTACACCTTGTCCTAATGGACCTGTTGCAATTTCAATACCTGGTGTTGTGATTTCTGGATGACCAGGGGTTTTAGAATGAAGTTGTCTGAATTTTTTTAAATCATCTAAACTTAAGTCATAACCACTTAAATGTAAAAAACTATAGATTAAAGCACTTGCGTGACCCCCTGAAAAAATTAATCTATCGCGATTTAGCCAGTTTGGATTTTTAGGATTATGCTTTAAATGATAGCTTAAAACACTTAAAATATCAGCTAAACCTAAAGGTGCACCAGGGTGACCAGAATTTGCCTTTTCGATCATATCTGCGCTTAAAAATCTTAAAGTATCTGCTTGAATTTTTAAAAATTTTGTATCCATTCTCAACCTTTTATAAATATTGTATCATAAGATTTTCGATCATTTTTGATATTTTTTCATCTAAATCAATCAAATCATTTTTGCAATTTTGAATCAAATCATTTTTGCAATTTATAGCTTTTTGAAGTCCTAATAAATTTACAAAAGAATTTTTATGTGTATCGTGTTTAGCAGGTTTTCCACTTTGTTCTTCGCTTGCGGTTGCATCGATAATATCATCATTGATTTGAAAAATTAAACCTAATTTTAAACCAATATTGTAAAATTTTTCATTCTCTTTTTCATCTAATTCGCAAATTTCACAACCCATTTTTAAAGATGCGGCTATAAGTTTCGCAGTTTTATGGATATGTAAAAATTTGAGTTCTTCTAAATTAAGTTTTTTATTTTCAAAATAACAATCAATCGCTTGACCTATAATCATTCCATTAATACCTGCATTATAGGCCAAAGTACGGATTAAATTGATTTTAATCTTTTCTTGTAAATTTAAGTTGCTTAGCAATAAAAAAGCTTCAGTATTTAAAGCATCTCCAACTAAAATAGCTGTAGTTTCATCATAGCTTTTATGCAGAGTAGGAGAACCTCGTCTAAGATCAGCATTATCCATAGCAGGTAAATCATCATGAATAAGGGAGTAGGTATGGATAAATTCTAGAGCTAAGGCTGCATCTAAAGCATTTGAAATTAGTTGTGGTGCTTTACACTCAACAACCCCTAAAAGTAATTGTGCACGAAAGTGCTTTCCACCAGCTTTTAACATGGCTTGCAAAGCTTCATTAAAAAAAGGATGAAAACTTTTTATATAAGGTAAATTTTCATTTAAATGCTTGATAAAAAGTTCTTTCACTTTTTAAGCCTAATAAAAAATTGAAAATTTCCATCTCCGCCTGCATCGATATCCCCAATTAATCCATTATCAAAATTATGTAAAGGCAGTTTAGAACTTTTTCTTTGGATCAAAATATTAAAATCATTTCCATTCGCAAGTATAGTTTGTAAATTTTTAAAATCTTTTAAAATGATATTATTAACACGTAAAATTTTATCGCCTACCATAAATCCAGCTAAATCGGCCTTAGATTTTGGATCAACTTTTGTTACAACTAATGATGAATTAACACTTAAGCCCAAATTACTTCTAAAATTTGTTGGCTTTGGCTTTGGTTTAGTATTTGGGAGATTAAATTTGCTAATATCTTTAGCAAAAACTTGAGTTGATATATTTAAATCCATATTATCTCTTAAAACTTCAAAATAAAGGGTGCTACTAGGATCAGCAAAAAGAATTTTTTCATTTAATTTTCTCAAATCTTTAATAGGAACGCCATCAACACTAATAACTTCATCATTGACCAAAAATTGACCATTTTTTCGTACTTTATTGACGTAAAACTTGTTTTCTCGCTCAACAAAATCAACCCCAATATCACCCCAATAAACATCGTTATATTTCATAAAATGTTTTAAATATCTATTTCCTATAAAAGAACCATTGTTTAATGCTATACCAAGCATTTCGCAACAAGGAGTTCCTAGGAGTCCTATTTTTGTGTTAAAATCAAGTTGATCTCTTTCATTAATATTTTGAGCTAAATATTTAATATGACCTATATAAGGTTTATCCGGATCCCAAATTCCTACCCAATCATTACGAGTTAATTTTTCTTCATCGCCCATAGGAGCAGGGATAAGTGAAAAATCTGTTCGTACAAGATAAAGATTTAAAAAAGGATCATATTTTACGTATTTATTTAATTTTGTATTAGGTTGTTTTAAAACAGCAAGTAAATTTTCGCTTAAAGCAAAAGCTGGCATTCCTTCATAGTTAAACATACTTGCTTTATTTCTTTCATAACCTGCGGCAAAATCTTCAAAAGTGGGACGTTCAATAGCCTTTCCAATAACCAAAAATGCAATTATACAAAATAAAAATCTCATAATTTTCCAAAGCCTCCTAAAATATCACTGCTTATACTGTTGCGATTTTGTGCTACCATAGTTAAAACATCATTGATAGCAGATATTAACAAAATTTGCATCGATTCTTTATCCTCAAGCAAGGAATCATCAATACTTACATCAATAATTTCTCCTTTGCCATTTGCACTGACTTTAACAAGTCCTGCGCCACTTTTTGCACTAAATTCTTTATTTGCAAGTTCTAATTCTATGTTTTTTGCTTTTTCTTGAACTTGATTTAAAATTTCTCCCATTTTAGAAAAGTCTATATTATCAAACATCAATTTATCCTTAAAATTTCATTTACAACTAATTTATCGCTAAAAGGATATTTTACCCCTTTAATTTCTTGAGTTTCTTCATCCCCTTTTCCTAAGATTACTACTAGATCATTTTCTTCTTTAAGTTCCAAAGCTTTTTTTATGGCCTCTTTTCTATCTTCAATCATTAAAGCTTTTTTGGGTTCTTTAAAACCATTTGCGATTTCTTCGATTATAGTTTTTGGATCTTCATCGCGTGGATTATCGCTTGTAATAATAGCAGTTTTTGCAAAATGCTCTACAACTTTACCCATTAAAGGTCGTTTAGTGCGATCTCTATTGCCTCCTGCTCCAAAAACTACGATTAATTTTTTATTTTTAAGAGCATCAAGAACTTTTTCTATACCATCTGGTGTATGAGCGAAGTCGATAATAACTCCATCGGCAACTTGCTCCACTCTTCCACAAACTCCTCCAAATTGATTGATAGCTTTTTCCAAATCATTTAAATTTGGTTTAATAAGTTCATTTACGCAAGCACTTGCAGCAAGAAGATTATAAAGATTGAAAAGTCCCAACATAGGAGATTCTATGTGAAAGGTTGTATTTTTAATCATGGCGATCGCATTAATACCATTTTCTAAAGAATAGGCTTTGATTTGATATAAGGAAGGATTTTCTATCCCATAAGTAAAAGCATTTTTTACATTAAATTTAATTGCCAGAGCGTCTTTATTAATAAATTTCAAGCTTTCATCTGTAAAAAAAAGTTCTTTGGCTTGTTTATAATTTTCAAAATTTTGATGAAAATCTAAATGATCTTGAGTGATATTAGTAAAAATTTTTGCTGCAAATTTTAAACCTTCAATCCTATTTTGTACTAAAGCATGTGAACTTACTTCCATAACGAAAAATTCACATCCTTTTTGTGTTGCTATTTTTAGGTACTCTAATGTTTTTAAAATTGCTGATGTTGTAAGGGATTTTTTATCGATTTGTTCATCATTTATAAAGGCACCGCGAGTTCCACAAAGGCCGCATTTGTATCCTAAATCAAGTAATATAGAATAAATTGCTGCTGCAGTTGTTGTTTTTCCGTTTGTTCCGGTAATACCAATAATTTTAATGTTTTCGTCGATATTAAGTATTTTTTTGCATTCTTTAACATCAATAATCTTACATTCTTGTTTTAAGGCTTCATTTTCAAATTGTTTATTTTGCTCTGTTTTTAGAAAAAAACAACCTTTTTCGCATTCTAAAGTATTATCTGTGATAAATGTATTTTCAAGCTTTATTTTCACTTTTAAACCCTATAAGTTTTTCTTGGATTTTTATAAATCTTTCATTAGCCCAAAAATGAGATATAACGCTTTCTATATAATTTAAAGTCATATCTTTATAACCATGTTCAAGAAGTTTTTCTAAAAAATCTAAGAAATCATCACGATTGTCAATGACTAATTTTGCACTATGTATAATATTTTCAAAACTTTTTTCAAAACCAATTTGTTCCTCGCTTTTTAAAAAATCTTGATAATTTAAAGCATAGCCATCTTCTAATTCATCTTTGTACTGAGATTTTTGTTCATGTTGAGTTTCTATTGTTTTTAAAATTTCTTCAAAATCTTTATCAATCTTTTCTATGGTGTAGTGTTCTAAATAAAATTCAAAGAGTAAAATTGATTCTTTTGGAAATTTTAGAGCCAAATCACAAAGTAAAATAAAATTAAATAAACGTTTATTTTTACGTTTTTCATAGGCTAAAGAAAAATATATTTTTGCAGTTTTAAAATCTTTTTTTAAAAAATGCTTAATACCGAGTTTTTTATAATTTTGCAAATTCTTCTGCTCCGCCATTTAAATTTACAATAGTAATTTCTGGATGAATATCGATTTTAAGTTGTCTTTCAAGTCCATATTTTAAAGTTGTTCCACTTGATGCACAACCTTTGCAAGCACCAATTAAATGCACATAAACTATTCCATTTTTAATTCCTAAAAATTCAAGTCCTCCCCCATCACGTTCTAACATGGGAATACTTTTTTTTAAACTTGATTTTACAGGATTTATAAGTTCTTCATCACTAAAAGGCATCATCAAATCAATCCTTAAAAAAATTTCTATACTTTAGCGTGATTGTGTTTAAAAAAAGGTAAATTAGACACTTTTTTATAATTTATCTTAAAAAGGTTCTTCATTGTGCTCTTGTGTAAAATTTATATTTAACTCTTTTGCGTTGAAATTTTTTAAAGAAAAAATTTTATTTAAGCTTTTAAATAATTGTTCTAGTTTTATTTCATCTTTTTCATTTTTTAAAAGCAATAAATATTCTTTTAAAAAGTGCAAACATTCTTCTTGTGTTAAATTTTTATTTAAAATATGAAAATTCTTATCGATTAGGGTAAAAAGTTGTTTTTTTAAAGCTAAAACAGAATTTATGGTATCAATATGGTTTAAAAAAGCTAAATTAATCTTACAAATACCAAATAAAAATTCATTTTGATTTAATTTTTTATGGATATTTTTTTCTTCAAATTCTCTTATATCAACATCTTCATAATCTTTTTTTTCTAAAATTTTTTCTAATAAATTTTTATGTTTAAAACAAACACTATCGCTAATTTGTTTAAAAAATTCGTGCATATTAGGATTGTTTTTTAAAAAATTAAGAATTTCAAGTTCCATAATATGTGTTTTTGTATTTGGAATTTTTAAGGAGATGGAATTTAAATTTTTATAAGATTTAATTTTTTTTGTTAAAATAACCAATTTTTCTTCCACGCCTAAAAGTTTAGAAACTAATTGTACATAAGAGTTGGCAACTAAGGGTTCAAGGGTAAAGGTATATTTTTGTATACTTTCTAAAGCTTTTTGTTTATCAAGCGCTGAATCAAGTGTAAAATCAGCTATAATGCGTCTAATATAAAATTCTCCAAGTTCCATACCCTTTTCGAGTATATTGTAAAGTTTTGCATTTTGATTATTAGCAACTAATTCCGCAGGATCTTTTCCTCCTTCTAAGAGAGCAACTTTGCCATCAATTTTATGAGTGCTAAGTAAAAAAGCTGATCTAGTAGCAGCTCTTAATCCCGCTTCGTCATTATCAAAACAGAGTATAACTTTAGCTTCGTAGCGACGTATTAAAGGTAAATGATGTTCAGTTAGCGCAGTACCAAGAACAGCTACAGCGTTGTTAAAACCCGCTTTATGAAAAGCAATTGCATCCATATAGCCTTCGCAAATAATCATTTCTTTTTTTGCATTAATAGCATCTTTGGCTAAATGAAAAGCGTAAAAAATTCTGCTTTTATCAAAAAATATATTTTGAGGAGAATTGACATATTTTGCCATTACGTTTGGATTTATAGTTCTTCCACCAAAACCTACAAGTGTATTTTTTTGATCATAAATTGGAAAGGTAATACGCCATATAAAACTTGCATAAATTTCACCTTTTTCATCTTTCTTTAGAGCTCCAACCGCTAAAGCATCTTCAATAGATATATTTTCATTTTGCAACAATCTTACACTTTCTTCGCTTGATTTTGCAAAACCTAATTCAAATTTAGCGATATCTTTGTCATCTAATTTTCTTGAGTAAAGATAGTCTAAAATTTCTTTATGATGGGAAAGATTATTTTTAAAATAAGCGTTTAGCTTAGGTAAGATGATTTTTAGATCTTTTTTATTTTCATTTTTTTCTTTAGTATAATTTAGGGTAAAATTGCAAAGATTGGCAACTTTTTCTACGGCATCATAAAAACTTAATTTTTCATAATCCATTACAAATTTAAAAGCATCTCCACCTGCCTTACACGCAAAACAATGATAAAAACCTTTTTGGACATTAATATGCATAGAAGGATTTTTATCGGCATGAAATGGGCATACGCAAACAAAGCTAGAGCCCTGTTTTTTTACTTCAATGTAGTTTTCAATTATATCAACGATATTAAGTCTTTGGGATAAATTTTCTATACTTTCTTTAGATATCATTTTAAAAACCTTAAATAAAATTATACAAAGATTTAGCTATAATTTTGCATAAAATTTTTAAAGAGAGTTTATGGATTTTTTCTTTGTTGAATATAGAGACCCTTTAGTAGGGCTTATTATTTTAACTGTTTTAATTTTTGTTGTTTCTGTGGCTAATCATGCTTGGAAATTGTTCGCAAATAAAGATAAAGAACAAAAGCTTGAAAAATTCATTAAAAAATTTGAAATAGATAATATTTATAAGGACTTATTAAAAAATGAGAGATTAAATTTTGGAAATTTGAGCTTTTTAGCTGATATTTTTACAAAAAGTGGAGAATTTGAAAAGGCTACTCAAATTTATTTAATAGCACTTGAAAAAAGTAAAGATAAAAATGAGCAAGAATTTATTTTTATCGCTTTAGCAAATATTTATTTTAAGGCAGGATTTTTAGAACGTGCTAAAGAAGTGTTGCTTCAAGCTTTAAAACTTCGTCCAAGAAATATAGAGGCTTTAAAACTTCTTAAAATTGTGTATTTAAAATTAAAAGCTTATAAAGAAAATTTAGAAATTTTAGAGTGTTTGTTTGAGCTTGGAGAAGAAGTAGAGAAAGAGCAAGAATTTATAAAAGCTTTAAACTTGTATGCTTCAAATTTAAATAATGAAGAAAAAAAACAAAAATTATTAGAGCTAAAAATATCAAATAATCCTATGCTAGGGCGTTTTATTTTTGAAAAATATTCTTTATTCTTAGAGCAAAATTTTAGTGATATTTGTGATCTACTTTATAAACAAGATCAAATTTTTAATTTGGAAAATCAAGAGTTTTTAGAATTTTTTTATGCTTTAGGCTATATTGGCAAAGATCAAATTCCAAGTCATTTTGCTTTTAAAAATTCAAATTTAAAAATGTTAAAAATTTTACGCGAAAACTCTTTCAAAGCAAGACTTGAATTTTCTTATCGTTGTTCAGAATGTAAAAACATAATGCCTTTATTTTTTTATCATTGTCCAATGTGCTATGAATTTAATACTTGTAAGATTATTTGTGAAGTGAAAAATGATGAAATGTGTTGAAATTTATACCGATGGCTCTTGTCTTAATAATCCAGGTTTTGGGGGATGGGCGTATATAGTGTGCTATAAAGGACATCAAAAAGAAGGTTTTGGATCGGAAAAAAATACTACTAATAATCGTATGGAATTAATGGCTATCATTGAGGCTTTAAAAATTCTAAAAGAGCCTTGTGAAATTAAAATTTTTACTGATTCAAATTTGATGGTTCAAAGTATTAATGAATGGCTTGATGATTGGATTAAAAAGGATTTTAAAGGTAAAAAAAATGTAGATTTGTGGAAAGAATATTTAAAAGTATCAAAATCGCATCAAATTCAAGCTTTTTGGATCAAAGCGCATAATGGACATGAGGAAAATGAAAGATGTGATTTTTTAGCAAGAGAAGCTGCTTTAAAATTGCAAAAGGAAAATGATGAAAAATATTGAGATTTTGGAACAAAGTTTAGGTTATCAATTTAAAGATAAAAATCTTCTTATACAAGCACTTACTCATAAAAGTTGTAAAAAATCTTATAATAACGAGCGTTTGGAATTTTTAGGGGATGCGGTTCTTGATTTGATTGTAGGGGAGTATTTATTTCATAAATTTGGAAAAGATGCTGAAGGAGATTTGTCAAAATTAAGAGCTGCTTTAGTCAATGAAAAATCTTTTGCAAAAATCGCCAATAGTTTAAATTTGGGTGATTTTATTTTTATGAGTATATCTGAAGAAAATAATGGAGGAAGAGAAAAACCTTCTATTCTTTCTGATGCTTTAGAGGCGATTATTGGTTCTATTCACCTAGAATCAGGTTTTGAATATGCAAAAAATATTGCTCTAAATCTCATAGAAAGTAATTTTCCAAAAATCGATGCAAAAAATCTGATCAAAGATTATAAAACAAAATTGCAAGAGATTACTCAAGGTGTCATAGGAAAAACTCCAGAATACGAAACACTGCGTGCTTTTGGTCCTGATCATTTAAAACAATTTGAAATTGCTTTAAAACTAGAAGGTAAGGAAATCGCAAGAGCTATTGCAAAAAGCAAAAAAGAGGCGCAACAAATGGCTGCAAAAATTGCGCTTGAAAAATTAGAAAATTTATCATGAATACTTTTGGTACAAGATTAAAATTTACAAGCTTTGGGGAGTCTCACGGGGTGGCTGTGGGTTGTGTGGTAGATGGGATGCCTGCTGGAGTTAAATTTGATGAAGAATTTTTACAAAATGAACTTGATAAACGCAAAGGTGGGAATCAATTTTCAACTCCAAGAAAAGAGAGTGATAAAGCACAAGTTTTAAGCGGAGTTTTTGAGGGATACACCACAGGCCATCCTATTGCCATAGTTGTTTTTAATGAAAATATACGCTCTAAAGATTATGATGATTTTAAAGATGTATTTCGCCCTGCACACGCTGATTTTACTTATTTTCATAAATATGGCTTAAGAGATTATAGAGGTGGTGGAAGATCAAGTGCTAGAGAAAGTGTTGCTAGGGTAGCTGGGGGTGCTGTATGTGCTATGCTTTTGAATGAATTTGATATTTGTGTTCAAAGTGGAGTTTTTAGAGTAGGAAATTTAAAATCAAATTTAGATGAGAGTCAATTTGATTTTCAATGGGCGCAAAAAAGTGAAATTTTTTGTCTTGATCCTAATTTAGAGGATTGTTTTAAAGCAGAAATTTTAAATGCTAAAAATTCAAAAGATAGTATAGGTGCATCTGTTTTTACAAGAGTTACCGGGATGATAAAAGGATTTGGGGAAGTTCTTTATGATAAGTTAGATTCTAAATTAGCTCATGCTCTAATGGGTATTAATGCCGTTAAAGCAGTAGAAATAGGTGAGGGTGTTAATGCAAGTAAAATGTATGGATCTGAAAATAATGATGTTTTAAAGGATAATAAATTCTTAAGTAATCATAGTGGAGGAATTTTAGGTGGAATTTCAAATGGAGAAGATCTTATTTTAAAAACTCATTTTAAACCTACACCTTCGATTTTTAGGAAACAAGAAAGTATCGATCAGTTTGGAAATAATGTAGAGTTAAAAATAAAAGGTAGGCATGACCCTTGTGTTGGTATACGCGGAAGTGTTGTAGTTAATGCTATGATACGTTTAGTTTTAGCTGATTGTTTGCTTTTGAATGCAAGCTCAAATTTGAATAATTTGAAAAAAATTTATAGCATAAAATAAAAAAAGCCCATTTTCATGGGCTTTTTATAGCAATATTTTGAAAAGATTCAATCACTATATCGTTCTTTTTTTAAATTAGTTTATACTAACTTATAAAAAATTTACTAATTTGCGTTTTATCTTCAAAAGCTGAAGCAATAAATTGTTGATTTTTAAATTCTAATTTATAATTGGTATTTATATCGCATTTAGTATAGGTTAAAGCAATTTTTACTGCTAATTCTATATCTTGATTGCTTGCATTTGAACTAAGTAAAGAATAAGCTCCAATCAAATCTCCAAGTCCTATTACTTCGTATTTTGGAGTTTTCAAATTTCTTAAAAGTTCATTTTCTAATTCATTACGCCCTATAATCATTTTAGCGCCCATAGGTAATCTTAAATGACGCCCGTATTTTAAAAGTTGTGCATCATTTACTTGCATATCTTTATCAAATTCTATAAAGTCACGAATTTTTTTGGCAAAACTATCAAGAGTTAATAAACATCCACCACCTGGGCTTTCAAAATCTTCTAAACCAAATTTAGCCGCAAGTTCAAGTTGTCTTTTGCGACTTCTTCCGCTAATGCCTTCAAGTTTTTCCCTATCTACCCAACCTTCTCTTTCAGGTTTTGTTAAAGGTAAATTTTTCGCACACATAGGACGTAAGATAAGATCCTCTTCATCAAGTGCTAGTTTTTTAACTTTTGCCATTGCATCGCTTCTTTGGCTCATTGGACGTTGTCCTAAAACTTCACCAGTAATGATAAAGCTTGCGTTTTCTTCTTTTAACATTGCAAGTGCAGTTTTAAACATAAAAGCATGACAATCTATGCAAGGATTAAAATGTTTTCCATAACCATATTGTGGATTAAAAAGCACTTCTTGCAAATAAGAATTTCTTACATCAATCATCTCAAAATCTGCACCCACCATTGCAGCTCTTTTTTTCATAATTTCACTTTTATCACTTGTGCTTCCAAAACCTATATTGATATTTAGAGCTTTAACTTCTATACCTTGTGAAGTGATAAGTTTCATCGCGAGCATACTATCAAGTCCGCCACTAAAAAGGGCCAATGCTTTCATTTACATTCCTTTTTAAAAATTGAATTTTTGGTATAAATTAATTAACTTTTTGTCGATATTAAAATTGCAATTGTATCAAATAATTTTAAGATTATAATTATAAAATATTTTATTTTTTGGTTTACTATGAGAAAATTACTCTCTGTTGCACTAGTTGCTTGTTTTATTGGTTCTTTTGCTTATGGCAAAACTGAGAACAATAATAAAAGTCCACAAGCGAGAAGTTTTTGCGTTGATTATGAGATAAGATTGAAACAATGCAATTCTTTACCTACTCAATATCAAAGACAAATGTGTCGTTTAGGCTTATTTGCGGCTTGTAAATAAAATAAATAAGCCCAAGTTAATGCTTTAAAATTTCTAAGGAGTTATTATGGATATAACAATCAATGATTTTAATGTTTCTTTACCAAGTTCTCAAAATGTTACAAATCGTAAAGAAATTTTAGAATTAAAAAAAGAAGAGCAAGAAAAAGTCAAAGTAAATGATGTTTCAGATAATCAAACTTCAGGTTTTAAAGTGGTTTTTGAAAGCAAACAAGGCGAACTTATGGCTTTAAAAATCAGTGATGAAAATTATAAAAATTTGCAAAGTCATTTTGGCTCTTTTACGAATTATATCGCTAGAGATGATGGAACTATAAGGCTTAATGGCGAAGCTAATGAGTTTATTGCTAATTGGTTTGAAAAAATAAGCAGCGAGTTTTTTAATCCAAATTCATTAAATAATAAAGAAGAATCAAATCATATCAATGTGAAATTTCATAAAAATACCTTATTTGAAAGTATGCAAAATTTAGCTTTTAAGGGCGAAGATGAATTAAGTCAAACCACAGATTTGCAAACTAGGCTTAATTTTGCTATGGAAAAAGATGTGAATTTTGATGGAAATGTCAATGAATTTGACGTGAAAAAAGAAAGCTTGACGGAAATTTTAAAAGATATCAAGAATGCATCGGGTGGAAGTGCAGATGCTACTAAAATCACAGATCCACAAAAAAGTGATGAAAATGATGAGGTAAAAGTCAAAAAGAAAAAAGATGAAAAAGACGATAAAGACTTACTTGAAATTGCCAAAGAAAAAGGACTAAGCGCTTTAAATGCAGATGAGCAAGCTAAACTTAAAGCAAGTAATCCGCAAATTTTTGAAGAACTTCAAAATAAGTCTTTAGAGAATTTAGGGCAAAATTTAAAAAAAGATTTAATGGTACAAATAAGTAACAATGAAGCTATATTTGTTGATAAAAGAGTGTAAATAAAAATATTTGGCGAATTTTATCCTTTTAAGCTATATATAATAGGGAGTATAATTCTTAAATCATTTTTATAGTAAGGAAAATTGACTGAAGCCTTACGAATGCTTTCTAGAGCATTTTTATCCAAGAGAGTGTATCCAGAACTTTGGACTATCTTTAATTCTGCTAAAGTTTTATTTTCTTTCCATAAAAATTCTACTTTAACAATTCCTTGTATACCCATTCTTTGAGCTTGTCTAGGATAGTTTTGGGCTTTTTGAATTGCTTTTTGAATTTCTTCAAGCAATGGATGTTTGTCTTTGCCTTGTATGAGTTGAGTTATCTGAGATGAAGGATTTATAACTGCTTGATTTGTTGTCGGTTTTGACTCAATTGTGTTTAACTTTTGTTCTATTTTTTTGATTTTTTTTGTATCTTTTTTTATAGGCTTTGGTTGAATTTTATTAATTTTAGGTGTGATTTTTTCTATAATTTTATTTTCTTGCATGGGTGCTGGATTGATTTGAGCAAATTGTTTCATTGATAAGGTAAAAATTTCTTCATTTTTAAATTTTATCTTAAAAAAATCAGCGGAATTAAAGATTAAAAAAAATACAGGTAAAAAGATCACAAAAGATAGATAAAAAGCTTGATATTTGTGATTTAAAAATAAGTTTTTCACTTATTTTTCTCCGTTATGATTTGAAAATTTTCATGCTCTTTGTTTTTTAGCAGATCAATAATTTGTATAAAACTTTCAAATTTAGCATTCCTATCGCTTTTTAATTCTACGATGGTTTTTTGATCAAGTTGAGATATCGCATCTTTTATTTGTTCTAAATTTACTATTTTATCATCTAAATAAAAAATATTTTTTCCATCAATGGTAATGAGAAGTTTTTTTTCATGATTATTAAGACTTGTAGAACTCTCACTTTTTGGAAGATTAATTTGAATTTTACCTTGCACAATAAAGGTTGAAATGCTAAGAACAATAGCAAGCAAAACAAGCATAATATCTATAAAAGGAACGATATTTAACCCTTCATTTTTTGGCAATTTAATCATTTTGATTTATCCTATAAGTACTACTTAAAAGAGAAATTTTACGTAATAAAGCATTATAAGCTATAAGAGTTGGAATTGCAACTAAAAGACCCAAAGCTGTAGCTTTAAGAGCTAAAGAAAGTCCTATAACTATAGATTTTACATCTATATTACCTGCTAAACCCATTTCATAAAAAGTAACCATAATCCCAATAACAGTTCCTAAAAGACCAATATATGGGGCATTAGAATAAATAATATATATGGTAGTTAAATTTTCACTAATTGCATTATCAAATTCTTCTTGATTTTTATAATTTGTAAAATTAATTTTTCTAAAAAATAATAATCTTTCAATAACACACCAAAGTACTATAAAAGCCATTATTCCTAAAATTAAAAAAATGATTAAATCAATATAGTTTCTTAAAAATTCCATACAAAATCCCATTAAATATTTGTTAAAATCGTACGATTATACTACAAGAAAAATAAAACTATAATTAATAGTAATTATCATAATTTTTAAAAATTTAAACCTTAAAAAATGGATGATTTAAGGTATAATAAAAATTAAATAATAAATTTCTAAGGAAAATAGTATGCAGCAAAATCATAATTTTACTTCCTTTGTGCTTTTAGGTAATGAAGAGTTTGATTTTTTAAAATTACAAAATTTGCTCAATAATGAATTTGATATTTTAATTCCAGATGAGAATTTTAATCAAGATGGAGTTATTTTTTATCATAAGAATATGCTAGTAACTTTAAGCTTGATTAAAAATCCTATACCTAATAAAGAAGCTGAATATTATGCGAATTTTAATTTTATGTGGAAAGACGCTTTAAAAGAAACAAAAAAGCATAAAGCTCATCTTTTAATTGCTGTACTTAGTCAAAGTGAAAGCAAGCTTGAACAAGCTAAGCTTTTTACTCAAGTTTCATCAGTATGCTTACAAGATAGAAATGCTTTAGGATTTTATACAGGTGGAGTTGTTTTAGAACCTAAATTCTATATCGAAAATGCTAATATGTTAAAAGAAAATCGTTTGCCAGTTTATAATTGGGTTTATGTAAGCGTATATCCTTGTGAGAATGGTGTTAATGCTTATACTTATGGATTAAGAAATTTTAATCGTTTGGAATTTGAAGTTTGCGAAAGTAAAATGGAGGAAAAGGAATTGTTTTTTTCTTTATATGATATTATTTTGCATATTTTAACTTATGATATTGAGTTAAAAGATTTAGATACTTTAAAATTTGAAAATGGCAAAAATATTAGTTTCTCAAAAAGTAAAGGAGTAAGTGTTGAAGGAGATAGCTTAAAAATAAATTTTTAAGCTTCACACTTGCTTCACAAAAATTAGATTTAATTCTTGCAACCAAAATAAAATAAGGAGAATTAATGAAAATAAAATTAGGTTTAGTAGCTTTATTGGGAGCTACAGTACTTTTAGCTAAAGATATTATCGTTCCTGCTAGTACTCTTCCAAAAAATGCACAAGATTTTATTGCCGCAAATTTTAAAAATGCTCAAATTGCTTTAGTTAAAAAAGATATTGATTCTTTTGATGTAACTTTAAGCAATGGAACTGAGATAGATTTTATGATTAATGGAGAATGGAAAGAAGTAGATGGAAAATATCAAGCATTGCCTAATAGTATTTTGCCAAGCATTATGTCTAAAATAAGCACTTCTTCAAACGCACAAATTTTAGAAGTGAGCAAAGAAATAAATGGATATAAATTTGAATTAAATAATTATATGAAAGTATATACAGATATGCAAGGTAATATCTTAGGGCAGAAAATGGATCATTAATTATAAAGTGTTAAAAAATAATTAAAATATTTGAATTTTTCAAATATTTTAATTAAAACTGAAATAATATTTTATTTATAGTTTTATAATACTTCCTTATATCATAAAATTTTACATATTTATTAATTTTTAATTTATAAAATATTTCACAAAAATTAATTATATAATAAAAATATCTACAATATTTACAAAAATTTTGATATAATAATTTGCTTATTTTATTGTTAAAAAGGAAAAACAGATGGATACTTCTAATAATAAATGGACCAGCCACGATATAAGGTGGGTGTTATCTCTTTTTGGAACGGCAATTGGTGCAGGTGTCTTGTTGCTGCCTATAAGTGCAGGGCTTGGCGGATTAATTCCCTTGCTAGTAATACTTGTTTTAGCTTTTCCTATGACTTATTTAGCTCATAGAAATTTATGTCGCTTTGTTCTTTCAAGTTCTAATCCAAAAGATGATATTACTTTTGTTGCAGAAAGTTATTTTGGCAAAGGTGGTGGTTTTTTAATTACCGTATTGTATTTTTTTGCTATATTACCCATTTTACTTGTTTATAGTGCAAATCTTACAACTACTTTGATTGAATTTTTAATCAATCAATTTCATTTTGATGCAACAACACTTCATGGAGCTCGTATATGGATAAGCTTTTTAGTAGTAGGTGCTTTAGTTCTTGTTTCAATTTTTGGTGAAGGTGTAGTTACTAGGGCTATGAGTTTTCTTGTTTTCCCTTTCATTATATTTTTATTTATTCTTTCATTGCTTTTAATCCCTCAATGGAATGCAGCTCTTTTTACAAATATAGATTTTTCAGTATTTCAAACAAGTAATTTTTGGGTGACTTTATGGCTTGTGATTCCTGTCATGGTATTTAGTTTTAATCATTCTCCTATTATTTCATCTTTAGCTTGTTTTTGTAAAAAAGAATATGGCGACAATGCAGAATTTCGTGCTAGAAGAATTATTTCTTCAGCTGTAGTTTTAATGGTATTTGTGGTAATGTTTTTTATCTTTTCTTGTGCTTTGACTTTCACTCCTGAAGAATTTGCATCTGCTAAAGATCAAAATGTTAATATTTTAACTTTTATCGCAAATAAATTTCCCCAAGTAGCTATTTTAACTTATGTTGGACCTATTGTTGCTCTTGTTGCGATTAGTAAAAGCTTTTTAGGACATTATTTAGGTTCTCAAGAAGGTTTAAATGGTATTTTATATAAAGCAAGTAATGGAAAAATTCAAGGTAAATTAGCACAAACTTTAACAGCTATTATTACTTTTATTGTTGCTTGGTATGTGGCTTATAAAAATCCAAGTGTTATAGGTATTATTGAAACTATAGGTGGTCCTGTTTTAGCAATATTACTTTTTTTAATGCCGATTTATTGTATCTATCGTTTTGATATTTTGGCAAAGTTCCGCAATAAAATTTTAGATATTTTTATTGCTATCATGGGGATTGTAGCTATTTCAGCTGTTGTACATAATTTAATTTTAGAATATTTTGTAAAGTAGTATATGATGAGTAATTTAAGTATTTTTAAAATAGGAGTAGGTCCTTCATCTTCGCATACTTTAGGACCTATGCTTGCTGGAAATTTATTTTGTAAGAAGATTATTAAAAGAATTGATGAAATAACTAAAATAGAAGTTATTCTTTATGGTTCTTTGTCTTTAACGGGCAAAGGACATTTAAGTGATAAGGCAGTAATTTGGGGTTTAAATGGTTTAGAGGCTAAAAATTTAAGTGCTTCTATACAAGAAGAAGCCAATAAAAACGCCTTAGAAAAAGGTAAAATTAATCTATGTGGACAAAAAGAATTAAATTTTAATTATGAAAGAGATTTAATTTTTTCTAAAGATTTTTTACCTTTGCATGAAAATGGAATGCAAATTAAAGCTTTTAATGAAAAAGGTGAGCTTATCGATGAAGAAACTTATTATTCTGTAGGCGGTGGATTTGTTTTAACTGCTGCAGAATTAGAAAAAAGAAATAAAAATTCAAGTCAAAACTTATCAAGCAAAAATGAAATTGAACTCAATAACGCCAAAGAAGTTCTTGAATTTTGCGAGAAAAATAATTGGAATTTGGCGGAATTATCGTATCAATATGAATTGCAGTTTCACACAAAAGAAGAAATCAGATCTTATTGTCTTGAAATTTGGGAAGTGATGCAAGAAGTTTATTATAATGGAATTCATCCTACTGAGGAGTATTTACCTGGTAAACTCAATTTAAAACGTAGAGCCAAGGGCTTACATGAACGTATATCTATGACAGCTGATCCTATGGGAATTATTGATTTTATCTCATTATATGCTCTTGCAGTTGCAGAAGAAAACGCAAGTGGTGCTAGAGTGGTTACAGCTCCTACAAATGGAGCTTGCGCAGTTGTTCCTGCTGTAATGCTTTATCTTAAAAATCATACTGTAGGTTTTAATGATGATGAAGCGGTAAATTTCTTATTAGCAGCTATGCTCATTGGTTCATTATATAAGAAAAATGCAAGCATTAGTGGGGCTGAAGCTGGATGTCAAGCTGAAATTGGTAGTGCAAGTTCTATGGCTGCTGCTGCAATGGCTACAGTTTTAGGCGCAAATGCTTTTAAGGCTTGCAACGCTGCTGAAGTGGCAATGGAACATCATTTAGGTTTAACTTGCGATCCTGTTGCAGGACTTGTTCAAATTCCTTGTATTGAAAGAAATGCTTTTGGAGCAATTAAAGCTATCAGTGCAGCAAGGATGGCTATGACTCGACAATCAACTCCTAAAGTTGGTCTTGATGAGGTGATAGAAACGATGTATGAAACCGGCAAAGATATGAATTATAAATATAAAGAAACTTCTTTGGGTGGTCTTGCTACAAATTTAAAAACAGTATGTTAAAGCATTATGCTTTAACATTTTTTCTTTTTTTTAAAAATTCTTTTATTTCGTCTTTTGAAAATTTTTTTAATAAATTAATATGTCTAAAAAGTAAATTAGTACTAATAGAGCTTGCAATTAATACTATAATACATAGAATTAAAAACAATAAGTCAAGAATGCTAAATTCCATTAAAAACAAGCTAGCAAAAAATAAACTTCCAAAAAATAAAAAAGACAAAAGTAGGCTTTGTTTTGTTTGAATTTCTCCAAGATTATCTGAATTTTGTGTTAAATTTTTAAAAAATATGATTTTTCTACTAATGCTTAAAACAAGAATTTCATCATTTTCTTTAAAAATCTGTTCTTTTATTCCTTGATAGATAAAAGTTTCTCCATTTGGATTAATTTCATCTTTGTAAGATTTTAAAATATAATCTTTTAAAATGATATTTTTAATACTACTTTTCTTTTCAATTTTAAGGAAATTAAAATCATATTTTATGTGAAAGAAATTATTCAGATTCATAAATGCCATAAGTATCATTTCCTAAAAAATTTTTATAAAGAGGTTTTAAATTTAAAGATATTGTAACATTTTTTTGATTATTTAAAATGGAACTTTGAAAAATTAAAAATAAATCTATTTCATTTTTTAAACTTTTTAAAAAATTTTCTCCCCCTTCATACATTAAAAATTTAGCTTTTTCTGGAATTTTGGTATAAATTTTACGATTTGGAATTTGAAATAAAGGAATATTATGATCAAAATTTTCTAATTTTTTATGACTTAAAATACAAAGATCAGGCGCTTTTCCTTGACAAAGTCTTGCATCTAAAGTTGGCTTATCTATTCTTATGGTATTGCCTCCTATGACTAAAAGATCAATAATTGATCGGATTTTATGAGCATAAGTTCTACTTAATTTATTGCTTACGATTTTTCCTAAAGTTGATCCATTCATAGAAAGGGCTAATTTAAAAAGTTTAAATTGTCCCTTTTGCCATTTTAAAAAAGGTTTTAAGAGATCTTTTCCTTCTTTTTCAAGTATACCAAATTCTATTTCTATACCTTGATTTCTTAGAAAATCTGCTCCCCCTTTTGCAATATCATTTTCATCTTTAACGCTGATAAAAATTTTTTTAAAACCAAGTTCGCTAAAAAGCTTTGCACAAGGAGGAGTTTTGCCTTGATGAGAACAAGGCTCTAAAGTAACAAAAGCTATAGCTCCTTTAAATATATTTTGATGATTTTTGCAAATAAAATCATGCAAAGCATTGGCATCTTTAGGTAAAAGAATTTCAGGTCTTATTTTTTCTAAAGCATTAGCGATTGCATTTAATTCTGCATGTGCTAAACCCGCTTTTTCATGTGCTTTTATAGCTAATATTTTTCCATTTTTGTCTAAGATGACACAGCCTACTGCTGGATTGGGATAGGTTAAAAATTGATATTTCCAAGCCTCATTTAAGGCTAATTGCATATAAAATTCTTTCATTGTTTCCATTAAAATTTCTTTTTTTAGTAATGATTATATAATATTATTATTTTTTTGTATAGTATATTTAAGAAGTTAGTGGCCGGGAGAAAGGGATTCGAACCCCTGGAGGTGTTACCCTCAACGGTTTTCAAGACCGCCGCTTTCGACCACTCAGCCATCTCCCGATTATAATCTTGTGCCTTTTGGAGGCGACATCCGGATTCGAACCGGAGATCAAGGCTTTGCAGGCCCATGCCTTACCGCTTGGCTATGTCGCCCTGATAAATTTTAGAAAGTGGTGCCCGAGGCCGGACTTGAACCGGCACGGAAGAAAAATTCCGAGGGATTTTAAGTCCCTTGTGTCTACCAATTCCACCACCCGGGCGGGTGATATGGAGCGGGAAACGAGATTCGAACTCGCGACCCCAACCTTGGCAAGGTTGTGCTCTACCCCTGAGCTATTCCCGCAAAGTTTAAAGATGAAATTCTAGCAAAATAAACTTAAAATGAGTTTATTTTGCTATTTACATATAAATAATGCTTTAGCGCTTAAGCTTTGTTCTGTATTTTTAACAACAGGTAAGGATAGTTGCATATTATTGGATTTTGTAGCAAAAAATCTTGGTGATATATTTGCATTTAAATTTGTATCTAGAGTTTTTAATATACAAGTTTTATTTAAATCTTTAGAGTAAATTTCTTCATAAGAATATGCTTTTTGTAAAAGTTGATTATAGAGTTTTTCTTTATTTTCTTGTAAAAGTTTTTTTGAAAATCTAGGCTCTAAAGAGGGTATGGAAACTCCTATAAAAGAGCTTTTTTTAACTATAGTATTTAAATCATTTACAAAATGGTTAAAATTTTCAAGATCATTTTCTTTAATAATACATTCTAAATTCGCATTTAATTTTTGTCCTTTTATAGTTTGTATGCCATCTTTGTAAGAAAAATTAGGCTCTAAAGAAAAACTTCCTCCGCTACAAAAATTATCTTTTTGGGTGCGTTGTATGATTTGATTAAAAGTTTCGGCAATTTGTTTTTTTTCATCATCGCTTAGAGTGATTTTAGTGTCAAGATTTTCATTAGCCCAAAAATTAATATTTGTATAAAATTCATCAGGTTTTAAGTGGGTGCCAATTTCAATATTTCTTGAAAAATTTAAAGCTTGATTTGGATATTTTTTTTCTAAAAATTCAACATTAAAAACTACTCCGGCAACAAAAAGCAAAAGACATAAAAATCCTATACCTAAGCCTTTGAAAAAAGCCAACATATTTACTCCTTTTTAAAGAATCATTTTTTATTATTTTATCAAAAAAATCTAAAATTTTTTGATATACTTTGATTTATGCAAAAACAAATCATTGAAAAACTCCAAAAGAAATTGCTTCTTTGGTATGAGGAAAAAGGGCGCAAAGATTTACCTTGGAGAAATTTACAAAGCATTCATTGTGATGATAGATTAAGACAGATTGATAGGGCTTATGGGGTTTATATTAGTGAAATTATGCTTCAACAAACTCAAGTAAAATCTGTTTTAGAAAAATTTTATTTTCCATTTTTACAAAAATTTCCTACCTTACAAAGTTTGGCTAATGCTAATGAAGATGATCTTTTAAAGGCTTGGCAGGGACTTGGTTATTATAATCGTGCTAGAAATTTAAAAAAAGCAGCTTTAGAATGTATGGAAAAATTTAGCGGTATTTTACCAAAAGAACTTAAGAAATTAAAAAGTTTAAGTGGCATAGGAGCCTATACAGCAGGTGCAATTGCTTGTTTTGCTTATGATCAAAAAGTGGCTTTTGTTGATGGTAATATACGTCGTGTTCTTTCTCGTCTTTTTGCCTTAAAAAATGCAAGCATGAAAGAACTTGAGTTAAAAGCATATGAAATCTTAAATTTAAATGATACTTTTAATCATAACCAAGCTTTACTTGACATAGGTGCTTTAATTTGTTTGCCAAAAAATCCAAAATGTGGAGTTTGTCCTTTTTATGATTTTTGTAAAGCTAAATTTAATCCAAATTCTTATCCAGAAAATAAAAAAATTCTTTATGAAAAGTTAAATTTATTTCTTATTTTTATGGAGTATAAAGAACAAATTGCAATTAAAAAAAGTCAAGAAAAACTTTATAAAGGTATGTATAATTTTCCTTTATTTAAAGAAGATGAATTTAAAAAGCAAAAAAATATGATATTTTTAGGGGAGTTTAAACATAGCTATACTAAATATAAAATCAATATTCAAGTCTATCATCAAATTTTAAAAATCAAAACTAAAGATTATGAATTTAAAAATTTTAAAGAATTAAAACATATTCCACTATCAATACTTTCTTTAAAAGCTTTAAATTTAATCAAGTTTTGATTTTTATATTGTAATAAAGTTTTTATTATTGTTATTTGAAAAAAGTAAATTCAATGTAAAAAACGATCTATGCTAAATTTATAAGTTGTGTTGCTATTAAGATTTTTGTTATTGTAAAAGAATTTAAAATCGTCAAAACAAAGATAAGATTAAAAGTTTATAGGCTATACAAAGTCAAACTATACTTATTAAATTTTTAAGAACGAATTTTTATCAAATTTTCTAACTTAAATATTTAATATTTATAAAAAAATGAAAATTAATGCTACTATTTTACTTGAAAATTAATAAAATAATTATTTTTGGAATAAAAATGAAATTTAAAAAAATTTATATAGAATTAAGTGATATTTGTGGTTTAAAATGTGATTTTTGTCCTTCAAAAAAAGCAATTCGAAAAATAATGTCTAAGGAAAATTTTATCACTTTGTCAAAGCAAATTTACAATCAATCTAAGCTTTTTACCTTGCATCTTTTAGGAGACCCTTTGCTTTTATCAGATTTAAAAAGTTATTTAGAAATTGCTAAAGATTATAATATGAAACTTGAAATCACTACAAGTGGTTTTTATTTTGATGATAAAAATTGTGATTTGTTGCTAAATTATGAAAATATTCATCAAATTAATATTTCCTTGATGGCTTTTTTAAGTCAAAGTAAACTTCCTTTAAAGCAATATTTTAAACCTATTATAAATTTTTGCAAAGAACATATAAAATATAAAAAAACAAGTTTTATTAATTTTAGACTTTGGAATTTGGACGTTAATTTTAAAGCACCTAGGGAAAATTTTATTATTTATGAATTTTTGTCTAAAGAATTTCAAAAAGATATTGATCCTACTTTGACAAAAAATTATTTAGCAAGGCATATTATTCTTCATCAAAATAAACTTTTTAAATGGCCAAATCTTAATGATAAATCCCTATATCTTCATGGAAAATGTCATGCTTTAAAAGATCAAATTGGAATTTTAAGTGATGGGACTTTAGTCCCTTGTTGCTTAGATGCCAAAGGAGATATTAATTTAGGAAATATTTTTAAAGACGGTTTTGCAAACCTTTTAAATTCTGAACGTTTAATAAAAATGAAAAAAGCTTTTGAGGAAAACAAACGCATCGAAAAACTTTGTCAAAGTTGTGAATTTTTTAAGACGAGGTTGCAGAATTAGCTTTTTCTAATTCTGCTTTAAATTCTTCAATTCTATCTATAATTTTAGGACTTAGGCGTAACAGCAAATAAGTATTTTTATAGGTATAGATTTGATTTTTTTTAACTGCTTTAGTATTTTTTAATAAAGAGTTGTTATTTAGTAGATTTTTTTCAGTTGCATTGATTCCAAAAATAAGCAAATCAGGATTTTGCTTCAGTATGTATTCTTCTGATATTATCGGACGTGCTATATTGCTTTTTGGGCTTAAATTTTTTATTCCAATAAGTTTTAAAATATCAGCAATTAAAGAATTATTGCTAAAAGCCATCAAAGGATTACTAGAATAAAGATAAATTGCACTTTTATTTAAAGGATTTTTTTCTAAATTTTTTAATTTATTTTCGAAATTTTTTAAAATTTTATCCCCTTCTTTTTCTTTTTGTGTTATTTTTGCAAGAATTTTTATATTATCTTTTATATCATTAAGATGTTGCGCCTTTAAAACCATAGTTTTGATACCAAAATTATCAAGCTTTTGTTTCAAGTTGAGAGAATAAGAGCTTAAAATTACCAAAGTTGGATTAAGAGAAATAATTTTTTCAACCGATGGATTTGTAAATGTTCCAACACTTGCGATTTTAGAAGTTTTTTCTTTTGGATAAATATCTGAATGTGTCAAAGAGGCAATGCCTATGATTTGATCATCTGCTTTTAACATAAAAAGTGTTTCAACACTTGCTGGATCAAGAGATATGATACGTTCTTTTGCTTGGAGTATTATTATAAATGTGAAACACAAGATTAGTATTTTTTTCATTTTATTTCCTTTAAAGCTAAAATATAAGGTTTTGAATTTTCATAAATGATTTTGCAATTTAAATTATAAATTTCTTTTAAAATTTCTTGTTTTAAAAGTTCTTTAGTGGTACCAAAATATCGCACTTTTCCTTTTTTTAAAAAAAGTAGTTTATTGCAAAAAAGTGATGCAAGATTTAAATCGTGCAGTATTGCTATAATAGTAATTTTTTGTTTTTGGATTAAAGTTTCACAAAAATTTAAAAGCTCTATAGCATGATTTAAATCAAGTGCTGATGTAGGTTCATCTAAGAATAGAATTTTTGGTTGCTTCAATAAAGCTCTAGCTAATAATATTTTTTGAAATTCTCCACCACTTAAAGATAATACATCTCTTTGTAATAATTCATCTATTTTTATCATTTGGGCTAATTCTTGAATTTCTAATATATCTTTTTTGGAGTATGTATTAAAAGAATTTTTTAAATGAATATATTTACTCATTAAAAGTACATCTAAAACTTTTAATGGTGTTTTAAGTTCCGAATTTTGTGGAACAAATCCGCAAATTTTAGCAAATTCTTTAAGTTGAAAATCTTTAATATTTTTATTAAAAAGTATTATTTCACCAGTTTTTGGAGCTAAATTTTTAAGCATAAGTTTTAAAAGAGTGCTTTTGCCTGATCCATTAGGACCTAAAATTCCTACAAATGTTTGGCTTTCAATATTTATATTAATATTTTTTAGCAATATTTTTTCATTATAGGAAAAATTTAAATTTTTTATTTCAAGCATTATAATAACCTTTTAGCTTTCAAAGTTAAGTATAAAAATATTGGTGATCCAATAAAAGCGGTTAAAATTCCTATAGGAATTTGTATAGGTGCTATAATTGTTCTAGCTAGAGTATCGCAAATAAGCAAAAAAAGTCCCCCAAAAACTGTACAAAAAGGTATTATTAATATATTATTATAATTTTTAAATAGAATTCTTACTCCATGAGGAATAATAAGGCCTACAAAGCCGATTAATCCTGTAAAAGATATAGCAAAAGATACAGATAAAGAAGAAATTATAAGCAGGTTAATTTTAAGTTTTCTTGCATCTACTCCTAAATTTCTAGCTTCATCATCACCACTTAAGATAATATTAAGTTCATTTCTGTGTATATAAAAATATAATAAAGATAAAAATAGTGGAGGTATCAAAATGGCAACCTCATGCCAAGAGGCTGATCCAATATTTCCCATTAACCAAGCAACTATTTTAAAAGAATCTTCTCCTATAAGATAGGTAAAAAATGAAGTAAAGGCTCCTAAAAAAGATGATGTTGCTATTCCTATGATAAGTAAAGTGGCTATGGAAGATTTTGAGGAAATTTTAAAGATTATTAAGGTGAAAAAAGCAGAGCAAAAAAATCCTAAAATTCCATAAAAATAATCTGGTAATTTTAATAAATAAGCCAAGACCGCGCCAAAGGTTGCTGCTGAAGCTATGCCAATAATATAAGGATCAGCTATGGGATTTGAAAAGACATTTTGAGTTATAGCTCCACTACTTGCTAAAAGCATTCCGATTAAAATAGCCATTATAATTCTTGGTAAACGTCCATCGATTATAATTTGGCGTAAAATTTCATTTTCTGAAATAAGATGAGAAATAAGTTGTATAGGGCTTAAATTTTCATCTCCTAAACAAAGAGAGATAAAAATAACCCCTAAATAAGTAATAAAAATACTAATACTCCAAATGAAATTTTTAAAAAACATATTTTAACTCTAAATAATAATTTCTACCGCTTCCAGCTAAATATTCATCATTAAGACTATCTTGATAGGTGTAGTATTGTTTATTAAAAAGATTTCTAATTCCACTAGAAATTTGTAATTTTTTATAATAATAACTTAAGCCTATATCGGTTAGAGTATAATCTTTTATCCAAGTATTCTTGCTCATTTTTCCAGTTTTTTCATCTATCATTCCACCATCTTTAGCACGAGAATAATAAGTCAGATCTAAAAAAGTGCTAAAATTTGAATTGATAGCATATTCAATACCCACACTAGCTTTAATTTTTGAAACATAAGGAATTCTTTTTCCTTTATTGATTCCTTTTGAAATTTTAGCATCTATATAAGCTATACTTTGTCTTAAAATAAGTTCATCATCTAAAAAACTTTGATCTAAATTTAATTCTGTGCCAATGCGATGTGTTTGGTCGATATTGTAATATTTCCAAAAAGCACCCGCTTCAGAATGCGGATTTCCAAGATAAGAAATTTCATCTTTGCTCAAGGTATAAAATAAAGTTAAATTAAATCCATAAAAATCCCACCAAAGATCATTTATTCCTAGTTCAAAAGTATTAAAAATTTCAGAATCTAAATTTGAAGAATAATATTTTTGCGTTGTTTGATCTTTATTAACAAATTGTGCTGGTGATGGAGATATAAAACCTCTTTCATATTTAAGATATAAGCTTCCTGTATTTGAATATTTAAAATTTGGAGTGATTTCAAAGGCGAAATTATTACCTTGGTTATCGGTATTGAAGGTTTCTGCATTATTCTTAGGCTTTTGGGTAATAAGCATTTTGCTTATATAATTTCTATTAGTTTTATAAAAACTACGTTCATATCTTAATCCGCTAGAAATGCTAAATATATCATTAAATTCATGTGAGTCAAGAGCAAATAAAGAATGGCTTTGTTTTTTCATATCCATAAGGGTTGTCATGGTGTGATTGATTGAAAAATTAGGTATATTTACATCATAATGGATAATGCTTTTTCTTTTGGCATCATGATTAGCAAATTCATAACCAAAGATAAGATAAGAATTGTCTTTATAGTTATATCTGCTTTTGAGATTTATTCCTGTGAGAGTATCTTCAAAACTACTTCCATTTTGATATACAGGCAAGGTTATATTCATAACAGTCATCGTAGAAATATCTTTGAGATAATTGATTTTTTGATTTTGCCAGAAAGTTCCTAGATCAACTTCTAAAGCATCATCAAGATAATAATGATAATCTAGAGTGATTTCAGGTCTATTAATAGAGGTGATATTTTCTCCATTGCCTTTTTGTTTAGGATTGTCTTGAATTTGTGTTTTTGTTAAATATCCACTTCCTGTATTTTTGCTTTTAAAATAATTATATCCTAAAATTAAATCACTTTGTTCATTAGGATTGATATAAGTTTTAGTGTTTATAAAATAGCCTTTTTCGTTATAGCCATCTTGATAGCCATCTTGATTAAAACCTTCTATATTAAAACTAAAAGCTAGATTTTCGTTGATTTTTTTAGCTCCATTAACTTCTAAATTGCCTCCTAATTTGTGTTGATTGTATCCATTCCCTTTTATCGCCATAGAAAATAAATTTTCTTTTTGTTTTTTTGTAATGATATTAATTACACCTCCGCGAGTGCCATTTCCATAAAGCACGGAACCACCACCAGGGATAATTTCTATACGTTCGATATTATCAAGATTAATACTATTTAATGGAGTTATTCCGTGAGAATTATCAAGCATATTAATAGATTTTCCATCAATCATAACTTTAACAGCAACATTAGATTTGTCTCCTTGACCTCGCATATCGATATTTCTTCCTAATCCAAAATTAACAAAGTTAATTTCAGCGGTTCTTTCTAGAGCTTGTTCTATAGAGTTAAAGCCTTTTTTTTGCAAATCAGATCCATTAATAACGATGACATTTCTTAAACTATTATCAAATTCCTGATTATTTGCAGAAACAACGACTTCATTAAGTTTAACTTTAGTTTCTTCGTTATTTTCTTGCGCATTAATATCAATGAGTAAAAAATTAAATAAAGTAAAGAATTTTATCAACGTTATTTTTTTATACAAGATTGACTCCTTAAGATTATAATGATAATGTATATCATAATATGAAGTAAGAAATTTATCGTTTATTATCTTAAAAATAAATAAAATTTTTGATTTTAAAAATATTGGATTAGTCTTTAAGATTTATTTAATTTGATAATTGATATCATTTTAAAATTAAAATTTTTCAATAAAAGGAATGAAAATGAATTTAGAAAGCATTATTTCTCATATGAATGAGCATCATCAATCAAATTTAATTGATCTTTGCAAAAAATTTGGAGGTGTAAAAGATATTAGAAATGTAAAATTAAATCATGTTGATTTTGAGGGTTTGGATATAATTTATAATGAACATGAAATTTTACGTATTGAATTTCCAAAAAAAGCAAATGAAGAGACTTTAAAAGATACAATTATCTCTCTTTGTATGAGTGCAAAAGCTGAGGAGAATTTTAATGGAGTAGCTAAAGAAATTGAAGAATTTAAATCAAGTTTTAATTCTGTATGTTTAGCCACTTTAAGTGAAAACAATGAAGTCGTTTGTTCTTATGCTCCTTTTGTGGCAACAAATGAGGGTAATTATATTTATATTAGTGAAGTTAGTGAACATTTTGATAATATCAAAAAGAATCCATACAATATAGAAATAATGTTTTTAGAGGATGAAAGCAAAGCTGCCTCTGTGATACTTCGCAAAAGATTACGCTATAGAGTTGATGCAAGTTTTATAGAAAGAGGGGAGCAATTTGATAAAATTTATGATGAATTTGAGAGACAAACAGGTGCTGAGGGCGGCATAAAAACTATAAGAAAAATGCTTGATTTTCATTTAGTTAAACTTGAATTTAAAAAAGGAAGATTTGTTAAAGGTTTTGGGCAAGCTTATGATATTAATCAAGGCGTGATAAGCTTTGCAGGAGCTAGTGGAAATCCACATAAATTTCCACATAAACATTAAAAAAAGAGCAAAATTATAAATTTTGCTCTTGCAAAGACTCAGCTTGATAATGAGCTATTAAAGGTTCAATAATTTCATCAAAAAGTCCATCTTGCATGATGGAGTCTAAACGATATAAAGTTAAATTTATACGATGATCGCTAATGCGATTTTGAGGAAAATTATAAGTGCGTATACGTTCACTTCTATCTCCACTTCCTACTTGAGATTTTCTCGCTTCACTTTCTTGTGCTAAACGTTCACTTTCTTGCATTTCAAAAAGTCTAGCTTTTAAAACTTTCATAGCACTTTCTTTATTTTTATGCTGACTTTTTCCATCTTGATTAACAACAACAATACCAGTAGGAATATGTGTGATGCGAACAGCTGAATCAGTAGTATTAACGCTTTGTCCACCATGACCTGAAGAACGCATCACATCGATTTTAAGATCATTAGGATTAATTTGTATTTCAATATCATCAACTTCTGGCATAACAGCTACAGTGATGGCAGAAGTATGCACTCTTCCTTGAGATTCTGTTTGAGGGACTCTTTGAACTCTATGAGTTCCTCCTTCATATTTGAGCCTAGAATAAGCCCCTATGCCTTTAACCAGCATTATAATTTCTTTAAATCCTCCAACGCTTCCTTCGCTTGAACTGACTATTTCTAATTTATAATTGCGATTTTCTGCGTATCTTGAATATGCTTTTACAAGATCTCCTACAAATAAAGAGGCTTCATCCCCACCAGTACCGGCACGAATTTCTAAAAAAATATTTCTTTCATCGTTAGGATCTTTAGGTAAGAGTAAAATTTTAAGCTCTTCTTCAAGTTTTGGTTTAGAATCTTCTAGAATTTTTAATTCTTCTTTGGCAAGTTCCCCAAGTTCACAATCGTTAAGTAAGGCTTTATTCTCCTCTATGCTTTCTAAAGTTTTTAAATATTCTTTAGCCTTTAAAACAATAGGTTCTAAATTTTTTTGTTCTTTAGAGAGAGAAGTCATCTTTTCGATATCATTAACGATATCAGAGCTACTAAGAAGAGAATTTAACTCTTCATAGCGTTTTAAAAAAGGGTCTAGTTTATCAGCTAACATTAAAAAATAAAATTATGCAATTTTATTAACTAAAAGAGCTAAGCGACTTACACGGCGTGAAGCAGTTTGTTTTTTAAGAAAACCACGACTAACCATAGCATGAATACTTTTATTAGCTATTTTAAAAGCTTCATTTGCAGCATTTTTATCGTTTTTAGCAGCTGCTTCTCTTACAGCTTTTGTAATGTTTTTAAGTCTTGTTCTATAAAATCTATTTCTTTCTGTTTTTTTAATAGTCTGTCTTGCTCTTTTCTCAGCAGATTTATGGTTTGCCATTAAATATTCCTTTTTTGAAATTTTAAGGGTTAATTATATAAGAATAAAATTTAAAATTTCATTAATTTAAGAAAAATTTCAAAATAAATCAATTAATTTTTTATCCCAAAATAAAAGATTAAATTTAATTAAAATTCCATAGATTACAGCACTTAAAAGCCCAGCAAATAAGCCTGCTATCATATCATCTAACATCACTCCTAAGCCGCCTTTAACTTTTTTATCAATTTTTCCTATAATAGAAGGTTTGGTGATATCAAACAAACGAAAAAATATAAAAGCCATGATAAAATTTAATAAAGAATTTGATGTATTAGCTGCTATGGCACAAGCTAAAAAAACTCCTGCTACTTCATCAATAACAATGTGTTTATCATCATGAATTCCAGTGGTTTTTTCATAATCATCAATAATGCGTATACTGATCAAAAAAATCAAAAGGCTAAGTAGTATTAATGTGGAACTTCCTAAATATTTTAAAATAAAAAAAGCAGGGATTAAAGCAGCAATAGTTCCAAAAGTCCCAGATGCTTTTGGAGTGCAACCTGAATAAAAAAAAGTTAAGAAAATTTTTTGCATTATTACCTTTCAAACAATATAAGACATTTGATATGCTTCTAAAAGTTTTTTATAAAATTCTTCATCTTCTTTATCCTCTAAAATGCCATCTGTGGCAAAAAGATCGTTATATATTTTTTGAAAATTTTTAAAACGCTTTGGAAAAATTGAAGATAAAATCATACTTGAAATTTCTTTTCGCATAAAAAGCGCAGGTGGAATAATACCTAATCTTAATAAATTTTTCAAAGATTGAGAATTATAATGTAAATGATGATGAAATCCATGAGGACAAGATCTAGTGCTTACGATCATATGGCAAATATTGCAAAAGACAAATTCAGGTAAAATAATCACTTCTATATCATAATCTTTGGAAAATTCATCCAAAATCGACTTGGGTTGATTTTCATCATAAAACATTCCAAGGCCTGTATGATTTTGTCCTACTACAAGTTTGGTGCAGCCTAAATTTTTGGCTACTATGCTTTCAAGTGCAGGATTTAAATGAGAATGAAAAAGATCAATATTTTTTAAAGGAAAGATGAAAATTTTATCAGGTGGTAAATAGTTTTGTATGAGTTTTTGTAAATATTTTTCTTTTAAGTCAAATTCAAAGCCATTTTCATCAAAAGATTCCACTAAAAATATCACAACTAAATCTGCTTTATCTATAGTCCAGCGTAACATTCTTTCATGTGCTCTATGTAAAGGATCAAGATTTGCAACTAAGGCCGTTATTTTTTGAGCATTGAGTTTTTCTTTTACAAGTTGAAATTGTTGTTTGATAGTTTTTATAGCAGAATCATAAATTTTTATTTTTCCACTGATGCAAATTTTTCCATTATTTTCTAAAGAGCAAGTTCTAGAGCTAAAAATACTTGAAAAATTTTTATCATTTTTAAATTTATTTTTAAATTCTATATGTCCTACTATTTTTTCATCACAAATGAGTTCAATTTTATCTTTTTCTTTGATATTTGCTAAGATTTTTTCTGCATTTTTAGGGGCAAAGATGAAAGGATAAGGAAAATTTTCTCCTTTTAATTTTCCAGTTTTTAAAATTTCTTTACTTTCATTTTCATCCATTAAATGATCGCAATTTCCTAATAAACCTTCTTCTATAAGAGATAAAATACCTAATTCGTTTTCGTCAATTATGATTGTTTTATTTTTTTTTGAGGTCATATTTTTTCCTTTTTTGCCATAAGGATTTTCGAGAGATTCCTATTTTTTTAGAAAGATCTGTATCAGAGAGCACATTTTGATAGTTTAAGACAATGTATCTTATATATTCATCAATAGTTAAAATTTCATCGCTAATGATACCTTTTTGATCATCATTTAGATCTATTTGATTGAATTTTGTATTTTCTATTTGAGAATTAGTATGTAAAATCACAGGTTTATTTTTAACAAAATTAAGTAAAATTTCTTTTTCTGATGTTTTTAAAATTTGAAGATTGTTTAAAAATAAAAGAGTATTTTCAAAATGAAATTTCATCACTTTTTCGATAGCATTAGTAGCTGCTAAGTCAATATAAGCAAATGTCATATTGTGTTCATAAAGATATTTAAAAACAAAAGCATCGGCTGAATTTTGAAGATTGGATTTTAAAATAAGTGGGAGTTTTATTTTTTTATAGTTATATTCTGGAATTCTTATCATCTTTATACGAGATTTTATGTAACTCTCATAGGTTTTATTTGCTGCTAAAAGTTTTCTAAAATCTTGATGATGTTTTATTTTTCTTATTAATTCTTCTATCATAAAAGGTTTTTGTATATAATCACTTGCACCCATTTTTAGAGGTGTTGAAACCACATCAGTGCTTATATAAGAAATCAACAAAATAATAATATTATTTTTAAAATGCTCTACGGCTTTTAAAAAATTACTAGTGTTAGCTGAAAGCAATATAATATCATAGCGTTTTTCTTCATTGTACTCATCAAAAGAATTGATAATAGTGCAATCATAACCTATATTATTAAGCTTTATACCGATACTTTGTGCTAAGTAAATTTCATTTTCTATGATTAAAACTTTCATAATTTTGTCCAATCAAAATATTTTAAATTTGCATTGCTTAAAACCGCTATACCTTCTTTGCGACCAATAAATCCTAATTGCTCTGTAGTAGTAGCTTTTACATTAATTTTATGTTCGCTAATATTAAGAGTTGAGGCTATATTGGCTCTAATTTCTTCTTTAAATTTATGTAATTTTGGAGCTTGTGCAATGACGCAAATATCAGCATTAATAAGTTCTAAGCCGATTTCTTTGACTTTTTGATAAGCTTTTTTTAAAAGTTCCATAGAATTGGCGGTTTTTAAATTTTATATCAGTATCTGGATAAAGTTCCCCTATATCGCCTAAACCAGCCGCGCCTAAAATTGCATCAGTTAAAGAATGTGCTAAAACATCGCCGTCTGAATGTGCTTTTAAGCCCATGCTAGGATGAATTTCAATACCGCCTAAGATTAAAGGTCTTGTTTGACCAAATTCATGCACATCAAAACCATTTCCACAAAAGATTTCGTGACTAGGTCTAGGGAGATTTAATTTAATCAAATCTTCTTTAAAGGTTAATTTTCTAGCATTTTCTTCACCTTCTATAAACCAAATTTTACCTCCTAAAGCCGCAATAGCAGTGCTATCATCTGTAAAATCAGAATTTTGCTCTAAGGCTTTTTTGAGTAAATTTGTACGTGAAATTTGTGGTGTTTGAATCAATTTTATTTTTTCTCTTTGTATGGCTTGTTCATCAAAAAGAGTAGTATCGCAAACTTTTAAAGCAGGGGTAATGCAATCTGCTTTATCAATATTTTCAAGCAAACGATCAAATAAATTTTTGCTGATAAAAACTCGTGCAACATCACTAACCATAACAAATTCTGTTTCGATTAATTCTAAAGCTTTTTTTAAAGATTGTGCTCTTGTTTCACCACCTTCTATAATTTCATAATTTTTTGTAAATTTTTTCATATAAGAAACATTACCAGAGGTAACAACTATCTTTTTAAATGGATAAAAAGAGCTTAAATTTTTTGTTGCGTAAAGCCACAAAGGATCTTCTCCTATGCGTAAAAATTGTTTTTTAACTTCCATATTTAAACGTGTAGAATTTCCAGCTGCTAGCATAATTAGACTTAATTCTCGCACTTTTTATCCTTAAAATTTATAATTTTATCTTACATATATAATGTTACCATATTATACACTTACAAAAAGCTAAATTTTAGATTTTTATTAGTAAAATTAATTTTTTAATTTTTTAAGGAAAGATTAGAATTATGAAAGAGCAAATTTTAGAAAAACTTAAAAGTGTTAAATATCCTGGCTTTGAAAAAGATATAGTTAGCTTTAATTTTGTTAAAGACGTAAAAGTAGAAAACAATGAAGCTTTAATTAATATAGAAATTGCTTCATCAAATCCTGAAGTTTCTAATGAAATTCGCAAAAATATTAATGAAGTTCTATCAGCTTTAAATTTAAAAAATATAGAAATTAATATTATTACACCAAAAATTCCTGAAGAAAAAAGCAATTCAAGAAGTGGTAAAAATATCATTCCTCAGGTAAAAAATTTCATCATGATTTCAAGTGGTAAAGGTGGTGTGGGTAAATCAACTACAACTGTAAATTTAGCTATTTCTATGGCAAAAATGGGTAAAAAAGTAGGAATTTTAGATGCGGATATTTATGGACCAAATATCCCAAGAATGCTTGGAGAAACCAAAACTCAACCTGAAGTAGTTGGACAAAGACTAAAACCTATTTTAACTCATGGAATTTATATGATGAGTATGGGAGTTTTGATCGAAGAAGGGCAAGGGCTTATGTGGCGCGGTGCGATGATTATGAAAGCTATGGAACAATTGCTTGCTGATGTGATTTGGCCTGAACTTGATGTTTTATTTTTAGATATGCCTCCAGGAACTGGCGATGCGCAAATCACTTCTGCACAAAGTATTCCAATCACTGCAGGTATTTGTGTAAGTACTCCACAAACTGTTTCTTTAGATGATAGTAAAAGAGCGCTTGATATGTTTAATAAACTTCATATTCCAATAGCAGGTATTGTAGAAAACATGAGCGGATTTTTATGTCCTGATAATGGTAAAGAATATGATATTTTCGGCAAAGGAACCACTGAAGAAATGGCGAAAGCTTACAAAAGCGAAGTTCTAGCACAAATTCCTATTGAAATGATCGTTAGAGAAGGTGGAGATGAGGGCAAACCAGTAAGTTTTTACCATCCTGGAAGTGTAAGTTCAAAACGCTATTTAATGGCTGCTGAAAAAATTTGGAATTTTATAGAAAAGATTAATAATGAAGGCGGTGCGGATAATTCCGCAATACAACCTATTATGAATGGAAAAAGTGCTTGCTCTCATTAATTATTTAGGGTTTATCCCTAAATATTATTTTTACTTCTTATTTTTTTAATCGCTTTTAAATTTTTATTACTTCTTATAAAGTATTTATGGAATTAGTGTCAAACTTATATTAAGATTTTTTTGGAGTGCAAAAATGAAGATATTGCAAGAAGCATTTGGTGAATATAATGATGAAAAAGTAACGAGAATTCGTTTGATCAATGACAATAATATAGAAATTTCTTGCCTTAGTATGGGGGCAATTTGGCATCAGTTTTTAGTTCCCACTAAGGATAAAGAGCATCAAAATTTATTATTGAGTTTTGATAACATTAACGATTATTACTCAAATCCTCAAAATATTTGCAAATCAATCGGCAGGGTTGCTGGAAGGATCAAAAACGCATCTTATAAACATTATAAATTGCCACAAAATGATCATGGTAATACTCTTCATGGTGGGCCACACGGCTTTTCAACTTGGAATTGGAAATATTCAACTTCGGTTGATGAAAATAGGGCGAGTGTGACTTTTCAAAAAAAGATCGATGAAAGTATAGATGGCTTTTTTGGAGAGATACAAGCTAGTATTGTTTATACCTTGGATAATCAAAATAAAGTAAGCATTGCATATAGTGCGATAGCTGGCGAAGAAGATACCTTGTTTAATCCAACCTGCCATGTTTATTTTAATTTGAGCAATCGTCGCGATTTGACAACGCATGAATTACAAATCAATAGCAATCATATTTTAGAAACTGATGAGTATTTAATCCCTACTGGAAAATTTATCGCTGTTGATAATACACCTTATGATTTTCGTCATTTTAAAAATATAGAATCCGCGCTTAAAGAAATTAAAGGACTAGATACAGCTTATGTGCTTAAAACAAATTTGGCTGCCATTTTAAAAGATAAAGAAAGCAAGCGTCAAATTATCGTGCATTCTGATCGTAATGGACTTGTTGTTTATACGCCTGAAAAGATCGAAGGACAAAATATTTCATTTAGCCGAGATAAAGGCACTTTGGCAAATAAAAATGAAGGCATTGCATTAGAGGCACAGACTTTACCTGATGCGATTCATCATGAAAATTTTGGTGATATTATATTGCCACGCCATAGTAGGCAAAGCTACTATATATCATTTACATTTAAAAATGATTAAATTTTTAAACAAAAAGATAAAAAATGTATATAAATCAAAAATAGATGTAGATGACTTAGAATTTTTATGTCAATGATGTTGTTGAGCTTTTAAAGATCTTAATGGAGAATTTAAAAGCGATAAAAAGTGGTAAGAAATTATTAAAATATAAATAAATAATGAAACAAATAATAAACATTTTTTTAATCTTAAAAAGCTATAATTTAAAACATTTTAAGAAAGGAAAAAAATGAAAACAATTTTAAAAGGAATTTTAGCCTTAGGGCTAATCAGTTTTTTAGCGGGGTGCGGTGGCGATAGCTTAACAAAAGCAGAAAACAAGGACAACTCTCCTTTTTTTAATCCAGCAATTGAAAAAATCAAAAGTAAATATCCAAATTGTGAAATTTATGATTACACTTCAATTAAAAACTTAAGTCATGTTGATTCTAAAATTAGAAATTCACTTATCCAATTTTATACAAGAGAAAGTCAAGAAAAGCCACTTTCTGATTATAGTAAATATTTTTTAATTAAGACCAATGAAAATAAATACAAGATAATCGGTATTGACTGCTATAAAGAAAAAAACAATTCTATAAATTGCGACCCTGTTGAAACAAAAGATAGTAAATACCTTAATTAATGCGGATAATCCGCATTAATCATAACTTTTATTGTTTAAATCATTTAAATTTTCATTTTGCTTATTATTAACCTTACCAAAATAACTAGAATTATTATTTTTATTGATTATATTTAAATCATCTTTGATATTTAAAATTTCACAACCTTTCTGATACTCTTTAATCAAAAAAGGATTAATCTTTTTAGTGTTTTTATTTGAAAGTTCTAATTTTAAATTTTTAAATCTCAAGGAAATATTATCTTTTAAGAAGTCCTTATTGCTTTCTAAAGTTTTAAGGTAGTTTTCGTATTCCCATACTTCAGAATTTGATTTTTTAAGCAAATAAATTGCATTATCTAAGCTTTGTATTTTCTTTTCTAAACTAAAAATATTTTGTTTTTTGCCATTAAAGAGACTTAAAGAGATTAAATTTGCCTCCAAATTCTTTTTAATGGTATCATCTAAATTTTGATTATTTTTAGAAATAGAACTTCTAACTTTTAAGAATTCTTGATAATCTTTTTTTGATGAAATTTTTACATTTTTTATACTATCTGAAAACATTAAACACTAAGCGTTTTTAGTATTTTTTGATTTAGAAAAATCTTTTTTAATCTTTTAAAGGTTACTTAATAAAAATTCTCTGCTTTGCCTGAGACTTACTTTGTTTGTTAATCAAGTAAGGAATATCGTTATTGTTTTAAATATATTCCATTTTCTTTTTATGCTAGTATTAGACAAATCGTCTAAAAGTTTTGTAAGGATTTGTTTTAAAAAAGGATTTATTGAAATTATTGATATTATTTTTATGGGAAAACTTGTCTTTTTAATTTTTTTGTCTTTTCAAGTGGTTTTTCAATCTTTTTTCTAAAAAAGTTAGTAATTTCATATTGAAAAATTAGAGTAAGGTATAAATTTATAAAATGGTTATTTTAAAAAATTCATGAAAAGTATAAAAATAGCATTTTATATTATGGTTTCAAAAATTTTCAATCTAATAAAAAATACTAAAAAATTAATATTATTTTTTAGTATTGCTATTTATAAGATTTTAGCATAAGCTTAAAATATTTATTATTTAATTATTATTTGTAAAAATTTTTAGCTTTTAATTTAAAATAAGATTTCAAGTTTTATTTGATATAATCATTTGTCTAAAATTATAAAACAAATAACAAAAAGGAAGAAAATGTCGGTAAATACCAAAGAAGATTTTTTACTTTTAATCAAACAAATAGAACAAAAAAGTGGATATAAACAACCTAAAGCTTTTGGTATAGCAAGACTTGATAGAGGGCAAATTAATAAAAATAAAATCTTACAAGCAAGTTTTGCTTTGATAAATTATGAGCAGAATTTTAGCTCAGCTGCAGTTATGCTTGAATCTTTTATGCAAAGAGGAATCGAGATTGATTTTAATGCGAGTGAATTCACTCAAGTTTTAAAAATGGAAGATATTGAATTTGCTTTGTCTTGTTTTAAACCTTTTTTAGAGGAAGAAGGGCATAAAAATATTGACTTATTAAAATTAATTAAAGAAAAATTTAAAGATGATGAATTTGCCTTTGTATGTCTTTTTGAAGATAAAGAGCCTTTGAGTGTTGAAAGTGTTTATCTTAAGCTTTATTTACTTTCCACAAAAAAAGTACCTTTAAGGAGTATCAATTTAAATGGTGCTTTTGGACTTTTAAGTAATGTTGCTTGGAGTGATGATAAGCCTATAGAGCTTGATTATTTAAGAGAAAATGAAATGCGTTTAAAAATGACTAATCAATATCCAAAAATTGATTTTGTCGATAAATTTCCAAGATTTTTAGCACATATCATACCTGAAGATAACACAAGAATTTTAGAAAGTTCAAAAGTGAGAATGGGTGCTTCTTTAGCAGCTGGAACAACGATTATGCCAGGTGCTTCTTATGTGAATTTTAATGCTGGAACAACAGGAGCTTGCATGGTAGAGGGTCGTATAAGCTCAAGTGTAGTTGTAGGAGAAGGATCTGATATAGGCGGAGGAGCTTCTATTTTAGGAGTATTAAGCGGCACAAGTGGAAATGCTATTAGCATAGGTAAAGCTTGTCTTTTAGGTGCTAATTCTGTTACAGGTGTTCCTTTGGGTGATAATTGTATCGTTGATGCAGGAATTGCAGTACTAGAGGGAACTAAATTTTTATTAAAAGATGCGCAAGAACTCGCAAAGCTTAATCCAAATTTCACTTTTGATAAAGAAATATACAAAGGTTTAGAACTTCAAGGCTTAAATGGACTCCATTTCCGTCAAGACTCTACAACTGGAGTAATGATCGTTGCTTTAAATAAAAAAGCAGTCAAACTCAACGAAGCTTTACATTAAGATAAATTCTCAAGCTTGGCTTGGGATTTTTATGATAAAATTTTTTAGATTATTGTTTTAAGATAAGAAGTAAATCCTAGCTAAGAAGCTAGGATTTTATTAAGCTACAAATTCAATAAAAGCCATTTCAGCAGCATCACCACGACGAATTCTTGTTTTGATAATTCTAGTATAGCCACCATTTCTTTCTTTAAATTTTGGAGCAATTTCTGTTACTAATTTATTAGTAGCATTTTTATCTTGCAATGAAGCAAAAACAGCTCTATGTGCATTAAAATCGCCCAATCTTGCTCTTGTGATAAGTCTTTCTACATATCCTCTTAATTCTTTAGCTTTTGGTAAAGTTGTTTCTATTTTGCCACTATTAACTAAAGCTATCGTTAAATTTTTTAACAAAGCAGCACGATGAGATGAAGTTCTGCCAAGTTTTCTATATCCGTGTTTATGTCTCATTTTTTATCCTTCATTTTGTGCTTTTAATTCAGTGATTTTTTTGCTTAATATATCTCTGTTATCACTTAGTTTAGAAGTTCCTACAGGGAAACCTATACTTTCCATGATATTTTTGATTTCATCAAGTGATTTTTTACCTAAATTTTTAAGTCCTGCAAGTTCATTTACACTCATTAAAGCAAGTTCACCTATATAAACAACTCCTGCTTTTTCAAGGCAATTATAGCTTCTTGCACTTAAATTTAAGTCAGTAATATTTTGCAATAATTTAGTATTTTCTAACTCATTGCTAGTTGCTTGATTTTTAATAATGCTTCTAACATTAGTGATTTTATCAAATACTGATAATTGTTTATACATAGCTTCTAAAGCATTTTGAAAAGCTTCATTTGGAGTAATTTGTCCATCTGTAGTTATAGTTAAAACTACTTTTTCATAATCAGGATTATCTTCAAATAGAACTTTTTCAATATCATAAGTCGCTTCTCTTACAGGTGTAAAGAAAGCATCCAATGCGATAAATTTAGGATCATTTAAAAATTCTTTGATTTCTTCGCTTGGAACATAGCCAATACCCTTTTCTATAATCAAAGTAAATTTAAGATCTGCATCTTCATTGATAGTTGCTAAATATGCATCAGCATTTACCACTTCAACTTGATCATTGTTTAAATCTTTGCCATAAATTTCTTTAGGGCCTTTGAAACTAAATTCTACGATTTCTTTATCAGAATCATTTTTAATCTTAAAACGTAATTTTTTTAAATTAAGAATAAAAAGCGCAATGTCCTCAAACATACCACGCATACTATCAAACTCGTGTGATATTCCATCGATATGAATCGCGGTTGGAGCATAACCTACAGTGCTTGTATAAAGCAAGCGACGTAAAGGATGGGCTAGGGTAATCCCGTAGCCAATTTCAAAAGGCCAAGCGCTAATTTTAGCCACAGTATCGCTAATATTTTCTATTGTAAATTCTGTTGGCGTATAAGCGGATGTTGTAATTTTTCTCATATTTAGCCCCTATTATTTAGAGTAAAGCTCAACGATAAATCTTTCCTCTACCGGAATGACAACTTCTTCTCTTTCAGGTTTTCTTGTAAAAATTCCAAATCTCTTATCTTTTTCTACATCAACCCAAGCTACTATACCGGTTTGTGCTGTAAGCTCTATTGCTCTTGTAATTTGAGGATTATTTTTGCTTTTTTCTATAATTTCGATTTTAGCACCTGCTTCTACTCTAAAGCTTGGAATATCAACTCTTTTACCATTAACTAAAATGTGTCCATGAGTTACGAGTTGTCTTGCAAAACGACGAGTAGTTGCAAAACCCATTCTATAAACTACATTGTCTAATCTTTGCTCTAAAAGCTGGATAAGTAAAACCCCTGTATTTCCATCTTTTCTAGCTGCCTCTGCAAAAAGTCTTCTAAATTGCTTTTCGCTAACTCCATACATAAATTTAGCTTTTTGTTTTTCTCTTAATTGAAGTCCATATTCGCTAATTTTACCTTTTCTTGCTCCGTGTTGTCCTGGTGCATAAGGGCGTTTATCTAATGCACTTTTTCCTGCTAATCTTCTTTCTCCTTTTAATGCCAAGCTAACACCAAAGCGTCTTTCTAATTTTTCTACTGGTCCTCTATATCTTGCCATAATAATCTCCTAAATTTTTCTTATATCTTAGACACGACGACGCTTAGGCGGTCTACAACCATTGTGAGCTAATGGAGTGATATCCTTTAAGAAAGTAACTTTGATTCCTTCCATAGCGCCTACACTTTTTACAGCAGTTTCTCTACCGCTTCCAGGTCCTTGAACTTTTATGCCCACTTCTTTAATTCCGTGTTCTTTTGCTTTATTTAAAGCATCCTCTACTGCTTGTTGTGCTGCATAAGGGGTTGATTTTTTAGAACCTTTAAATCCTAAACCACCTGCACTACTCCAAGCAATTGCATTTCCCATTTCATCAGTTACTGTTACCATAGTATTGTTAAAAGTTGCACTAATATATACAATACCTTTTGCTATATTTTTTTTAACTACTTTTTTCTTTACAATTTTTCTTTTAGCCATTTTTTATCCTTATGATTTTGCACCAACGGTTTTTCTTTTACCCTTGCGAGTTCTAGCATTTGTTTTTGTTTTTTGACCACGAACAGGTAAACCTTTTCTGTGTCTTAAACCTCTAAAACTTCCCAAATCCATAAGAGCTTTGATATCCATAGCAACTTGTTTTCTAAGATCCCCTTCAACCATATAGTTTTCTTGGATTTCTTTTCTAATTGCCGCTGCTTCATCTTCGCTAAGTTCATGAACTCTTTTATCGTAAGAAATTCCAGTTTTATCAAGAATTTTTCTTGATGTAAAAAGCCCTATACCATAAATGTAAGTTAGTCCATACTCAATTCTTTTTTTCTTTGGTAAATCAACACCTGCAATACGAGCCATGTTTATCCTTGTCTTTGTTTATGTTTTGGATTTTCGCAAATAATGCGAACTACGCCTTTACGGCGAACTACTTTGCACTTGTCGCACATCTTTTTAACAGATGGTCTCACTTTCATGAGCGTCTCCTTGATTAAGTAAATTCCACTTGATTTACGACTGCATCAGGTTTTATGAATAACCAACTATTTTTAAAATAAGTGGTGAATTTTAAAAATACTTCTTTCATAGTTCGATACGAAATGTCGCAAAAATGGTAATTTTATCGAAAAAAAACTTTTAATTAGCTTATTTATATCTAAAAGTAATACGTCCTTTATCAAGGCTATAAGGTGTGAGTTCTACTTTAACTTTGTCACCAGGCATGATTCTTATATAATGCATACGCATTTTTCCTGCAATATGACAAAGAATAACATGTTTATTGTCTAATTCTACTTTAAAATTTGCATTAGGTAATGCTTCGAGCACTGTTCCGTCTATTTCTATTACATCATCTTTTGCCAAAAGTTTTCTCCTTGTAATTTTTAAAATAATATGAAATATTTTATCAAAAATTATTAAAAATTTTACTTATTTTTCGTTATTTATCATTTGATATTTTTTTGATAGAATAAAAATAATTAATCTTTTAAAAAGGAGACGAATAATGATTGATTACAAAATTTTAGATAATGGAAGAATTTGTAGTAAAGGCTATGCAATGCTTGGTAAAGATACAAAATTTACTCCGTTTGAATTTACGCGTCATGCTATAGACGATAATGATATTTTGATCAAAATTTTATACGCAGGAATTTGTCATAGTGATGTACATACTGCAAAAGGTGAGTGGGGTGCAACTGTTTATCCTTGTGTTCCTGGTCATGAGATCGCTGGAGAAGTTATCGCAGTTGGTAAAAATGTGAATAAATTTAAGGTAGGTGATTATGCAGGTGTAGGTTGCATGATAAATTCTTGTGGAGAATGTGAAGCTTGTAAGCGCTCTCAAGAACAATTTTGTGAAAATGGAAAAACAATTTATACCTATAATAGTAAAGATATTTTTCATAATAATGAAATTACCTATGGCGGTTATTCTAATAATATAGTTGTGAGTGAAAAATTTGCAGTTTGCGTTCCCAAAGATGCTCCTCTTGAAAAGGTTGCTCCTTTGCTTTGTGCAGGTATTACGACTTACTCTCCTTTGAAATTTTCTAAAATTAAAGAAGGATCTTTTGTTGGTATAGCAGGTTTTGGTGGACTTGGAATGATGGCGGTAAAATACGCTATTAAAATGGGTGCAAAAGTGAGTGTTTTTGCAAGAAATGAAAATAAAAAAAATGATGCTTTGGCAATGGGTGTAAGTTCATTTTATACAAGCACGGATAAAGATGTGGTTAAAGAGCGTTTTGACTTAATCATTTCAACTATTCCAACACCTTATGATCCTTCGGTTTATCTTGACTTAATTAAATTTGGAGGAGAAATGGCTATAGTGGGTCTTCCACCTGTTGAGTATAAAATAGGAATTAAAATTAATGATTTAATTCATAAGGCAGGTAAAAGAGTTTATGGATCCTTAATAGGTGGAATAGCTGAAACTCAAGAAATGCTTGATTTTTCACTTAAAAATAAAATTTATCCAGAAACCGAGCTAATCACTCCACAAGAAATCGATAAAGCTTATGAAAATTTAACTTCTGGAAAAGCAAAATTTCGTTATGTAATCGATATGACAAAAGAATAATCAGCGATCAAAAATCAGATCGCTGATATCAAAATTTCTTTCTTTGGCTATTTTTAAAAGTTCTTGCAAAGTTTTTTCATCTAATTTTTCTCTTGCTAAAATCCATAGATATTTTTTATTAGGACTTCCAACAATAGCCACTTTGTATTTTGTATCAATGAAAATAATTTCATAATTGGTTTTATTAAAAAGATTCATAAAGAAGTTAAAACTCACAGCTAATTTGCGATTAGCATTTAGCTTTGCTTTACCTTTGATGCTTGAAATTTCATTTTCTTTTTGGCAAAAATTTTCTATTTCTATATAAGGAGTTTCGCCTTTGTATTTTAATGTGTATTTAGCCTTTGAGTTTTGACAAGTTTTTTGAAAAAAATTTGGCTTTCTGGCGATTTCAAGCCATTCTCCCATATAATTTTGCAAATTAATATCGCCAATAAGTTCTATCATGGTTTATCCTTTTTTGTGATTTTTATCTCATTCATACATAGTTTCTAGGATAAGACTTTATTTTTTGCATTGACTATTGTTTATAGTTAAAATATAATTTTAGCATAAAAATTAATTAAAAGGAGTGAATATGAAGACGATATTATTACTTAATGGAGCAAAGGAATTTGGGCATTCAAAAGGAAAACTTAATCTTACTTTGCACAATCATGCTGCTAAAATTTTAAATGATTTAGGATTTGAAATTTTACAAACGCATATTGATCAGGGTTATAATGCACAAGAGGAATTGGAAAAATTTTTAAAATCTGATGTGATTATTTATCAAATGCCAGCTTGGTGGATGGGTGAACCTTGGATTGTAAAAAAATACATCGATGAGGTTTTTACCGCAGGGCATGGCAAACTTTATGCCAATGATGGAAGAAGTCATGAAAATCCTGCAAAAAATTATGGAAAAGGTGGTTTAGCTAAAGATAAAAAATATATGTTTAGCCTAACTTGGAATGCACCTATTGAAGCTTTTGATGATAAAAATGAATTTTTCGAAGGTAAGGGCGTGGATATGGTGTATTGGCACTTGCATAAGGCTCATGAATTTTTAGGTATGAAGGCTTTAGAAACTTTTATATGCAATGATGTTATAAAAAATCCACAAGTTGAAAAATACTTAAGTGATTATGAAGTACATTTAAAAAGAGTTTTTAATAAAGACTAAGATATTAAAACTGATTATTTTTAAAAAAAGTTTGCAAAATTTAAAATATCAAAATTTAAATTTTGCAATATCAATCATAATTATTCTTTGAATTTTTAGCAAATATTTGCATAAGTAAAATTTGTTTAATTTATTGAAACAAAAAGATTGTTTTTGTTGAGATTTTTGGTTTTGTAAGGTTTGGTTAAATTTTTATAGAAATATTTTATTTTTATAGTTTGAAAATTTGTTAACTTTTTACTTAAGCAAGGATTTCCTTGCTTAGTTTATTCTTTTCTTGTTTTAGCATCTACTATAAATAGAGGTTTATAAAGCAATTTAAATCCGCCAATAAAACTTAAAGTATCATCACTTGTAAGCCAATTGATAAATTTTTTTGCTTGAGTGTAATTAACATTTTTACAATGTTTTGGATTTACTGCAATCACAGAATAAAAATTTTTCAATCTATCATCACCTTCATTGACAATAACTAAATTTGGTTTTCCTTTTTCATTAAATTCATACTTGATATAAGTGCCACGATCGGTTAAAATCACTCCTTTTTTCTCTTCAGCGATTTTAATACTTGCAAGCATTCCTTGTCCGCTTTGTTGATACCAGCTTTCTTTTTCTGGAACTTTGCCTATACTTTTCCATAAGCTTTTTTCTTTATTATCAGTACCTGATTTGTCCCCTCTTGAAATAAAAGTTAATTTTTCATCTCTTATAAGCTTTAGGCTTTCTTCTAAATTTTTACCTTTAAATTTTGGCGCTAAAGATTTATCTGCAATAATGATAAAATCATTATACATTACAGGAGTTCTATCAATGCCAAATCCTTTTTTTATAAATTTCTTTTCAGCTTCTGGAGAATGAACAAAAAGTACATCTGCATTACAATCTTCACCCATTTTTAAAGCTGCTCCTGTGCCAACAGCAACCCATTTTAAGGTATTGCCAGTTTCTTGCTTATAAAGAGGCTCTAAAGCATCAAGTAAACCAGTATTATCGGTACTTGTTGTAGTTGCCATCCTTAATTCTGCTGCTTGAATATTTAAAGCCAAAAACAATCCTAAAAATATCGTTTTTTTCATTTTTTTCCTTTAAGAATTTTTAAAAATCAATGTAGAAATATTTTAACATAAATTATGCTAAAATTTCTTAATTTATTTTTTGGGTTGCGTTTTGGAATATATTTTTGATGGTTTTAAACAAGCTTTATTATTGTTGTTAAATGCTGATGATAGTGTAATTTCGGCTATAAAAACAACTATGTTAAGTTCTAGTGTATCTATTGTTTTGGCTTTATTGGTTGGCTTTCCTTTGGGTTTTGTTTTGGGATTTTTTAATTTTAAATTAAAACGTTTTTTAAGACTTATAGTGGATACCAGTCTTTCTTTTCCAACGGTAGCTGTGGGATTGATTTTATATGCTTTGATTTCAAATCGTGGTCCCTTTGGTGAATTTGGCCTACTTTTTACTATAAAAGCTTTAATTTTAGGCCAATTTATACTGGCTTTACCTATAGCAATAGCTCTTTTTGCCAATTTGGTTGAAAGCATTAGTAAAAAACAATTATTGCTTATTAAATCGTTTCATTTAAATTCTATAAAACTTATCATGATTATCATCCATGAGTTAAGGTTTTCTCTTATTAGTGTTATAGCTTTAGTTTATGGGCGTATTGTGGCTGAAGTTGGTGTAGCTATGATAGTAGGTGGAAATATCAAATACGACACAAGAACAATTACAACAGCAATTTCTTTAGAAACTAATAAAGGCGAATTTGCTAGCGGCATTGCCCTTGCTTTGGTTTTAATCTCAATTGCTTTTATTTTAAACTGTATTATTTATAAATTAAAAAGGCGTTGAGTGATAGAACTTAATAATTTTAATTTTAATTATGATCAAAAAAATATTTTAAATATTAAAAAATTAGTTTTAGATACTAATAAAATCAGCATTTTAATGGGTTTAAATGGAAGTGGTAAATCCACGCTTTTAAGAATTCTTAAATTTCTTGAGGGAGATTTTGAAAATATTTCTTATTTTGGAAAGACATATTTAAATTCAGATGAAAAGCGTCAAATTTATCTTCTTTTTCCAGAGCCTGTATTCCTTAATCGTAGTATTGAAAAAAACTTTTTATTTCTTTTAAAAACTTATAAAATTGACTTAAAAGAAATAAAAAATCGTATTGATGAAACTTTTAATTTACTTGAGATTGATAAAAACTTGCTTAAAAAACACCCTAATGAGCTTTCCTCAGGACAAAGTCAAAAACTTGCTTTTGCTTTAGCTTTAAGTGTTCGTGCGAAGTATTATTTATTAGATGAGCCTAGTGCTTTTTTAGATCAAAAAACAGCTATTTTATTCAAAAAAGCAATTTTATTTATGCAAAAAACTTATAAAAGTGGTTTTTTAATTGCAAGCCATGATAAAGTTTTTTTAGATTCTTTAGCACAAAAAAGATATTATTTACATTCTGGTGAAATTTTAGAATTTGAAAATACTAATGTTTTTGATCTTGAAAATAAAGGAATTTATTTTGATCGTTTGATAGATTTTAGTTCTTATATGAAAAAAAATTCAAGTAAAATAGCAATAAATCCCTATAAGATTTTTTTTATAAAAGAAAAAAATAATTTAAACCATGATTTTGATTTTATAATTTATCAATGTTTAATTATAGCTTTGAGAACTAGAAAAGATTTTGTTTTTGTGCGTATTAAAATTCAAGATAAAATTTTAGAATTTGCCTTAAGTCAAGATCAATTTAGCAAGAGTGATTTAAATTTATATGATGAAATTATTTTAACATTTAATCAAGATGCTATTTATTTTTTAGATTAACATAATTTTTGTAAAATCGCTTTTTAAGATTGGAATTCAATTTTAATTTAAAAAATATTTAATAGAAAATCATTGTTGATTTTAATTTAAAATAAAAAGGATTGTTATGCTTCAAACTTGTATTTTTCCTGCGGCTGGTTATGGGACTAGATTTTTACCTGCTACAAAAAGTTTACCCAAGGAAATGTTGCCTATACTCACTAAACCTTTAATCCATTATGGAGTTGATGAGGCTTTAGAAGCTGGAATGGATAATATGGGTTTTGTTACAGGAAGAGGTAAAAGAGCTTTAGAAGATTATTTTGATATTTCTTATGAATTAGAACATCAAATTTCTGGAACAAAAAAAGAATATTTACTTAAAGATATTAGATCTTTGATTGATCAATGTACTTTTACTTTTACACGCCAAAATGAAATGCGTGGTTTAGGAGACGCTGTGCTTAAAGGTAAGCCTTTAGCAGGGGATGAAGCTTTTGGAGTTATTTTGGCTGATGATTTATGTGTAAATGAAAATGGTTTAAATGTGATGGCACAAATGGTTAAGATTTATGAAAAATATCGTTGTACTATTATCGCTGTTATGGAAGTACCAAGAGAACAAGTTTGCAATTACGGAGTCATAGCTGGTAATACAGTAGAAGAGAATTTAATCATGGTAAATTCTATGATAGAAAAGCCTGATCCTGATGAAGCTCCAAGCAATTTAGCTATTATTGGGAGATATATTTTAACTCCAGATATTTTTGGAATTTTAGAAAATACTCAAGCAGGTAAAAATGGAGAAATTCAACTCACTGATGCGCTTTTAACTCAAGCAACCAATGGTATGGTTTTAGCTTATAAATTTGAAGGAAAACGTTTTGATTGCGGTAGCGTTGAAGGCTTTGTCGAAGCGACAAATTATTTTTATGAGAAGAGTAAATGTTAAAAAATTCAATTTTTTTTAAAAAGGTAGAAGTTTCTACCATTACCTCTTATGCATATCGTATTAATGATGAAGTTCAAAGTGGTGAAATAGGATATTATCATCTTTTTAATACTAGTTTACCGCTTATCGAGGAAAGTTTAGAATTTATTAAAAAGCAAGATCATATTAGAAATATTATTTTAATTGGAATGGGCGGATCAAGTTGCGGGGTTAAAGCTTTAAAAGATATGCTTTTAAATCAAAAAAGTAAAGATAAAGAACTTTTTATACTTGATAATACGAGTACTTATTCTTTATTTTCTATATTAGAAAAATTAAATTTGGAAGAAAGTTTATTTTTAATTACAAGTAAAACAGGCAGTACTATAGAAGTTGTTTCACTTTTTAAATTAATTATTGATTATTTTAAGATCGAATTTTCTAATTTAAAAAAATATTTTATCTTTGTTACAGATGAAAATTCTAAACTTCATCAAGAAGGTGAAAATTTAGGCATTAAAAGTTTTTTTATCCCTTCAAATGTCGGCGGACGTTTTAGTATTCTTTCAGCTGTTGGCATAGTGCCACTTTGTTTTTGTGGTTATGATGTGAAAGCTCTTTTAGAAGGTGCCAAGGCTTGTTTTGATGATTTTTTTATTTATAAAAAAGAAGAAATTTTACAAAAAGCTTATCATTATTGTACGCATAAAAATGCAAATATAAATGTGCTTTTTTCTTATGATGATATTTTTAAAGGTTTTAATGAATGGTATATCCAATTGATTGCAGAGAGTCTTGGAAAAAAACAAGGTTATAAGCGTATAGGTCTTACTCCTATTGCTTTAATAGGCGCAAGAGATCAACATAGTTTTTTGCAATTAATCATGGATGGTCCTAAGAATAAAACCATCACTTTTTTAAAAGTAAAAGATAGTGAAAAATCGCCTATAATTCCTGATATTCATTTTAAATTTTTAGATTCTTTAAGCAATAAAGTCAATTTACATGATCTTTTAAATGCGCAATGTGATGCTACAATGCATGCTTTAATTTCTGAGAATTTAAGCGTAGATGTTATAGAAATAGAAAAACTTGATGCTTGGCATGCAGGTTATTTGATGTATTATTATGAACTTTTTACTTCAGCTTGTGGCATAATGCTAGGTATTAATACTTACAATCAACCTGGTGTTGAGGTGGGAAAGTTGATTTTAAAAAATATTTTAAAATCTTAACCATTTTTTAATTAAAAAGAGTATAATAGTTATTAAGATAAATTTATGATATAAATTTTTAACTAATAATTATTATTATTTAAGAATTTTATGTTATAATTTTAAAAAAATAAAAATAAGGAGTTAAAAATGTCAGTTGTTAAACAATTATTACAAATGCAAGCAGATGCTCATCATTTATGGATTAAATTCCATAATTATCACTGGAATGTAAAAGGTTTGCAATTTTTTTCAATCCATGAATACACAGAAAAAGCATACGAAGAAATGGCAGAACTTTTTGATGATTGTGCTGAAAGAGTTTTACAACTTGGCGAGAAAGCAATTACTTGTCAAAAAGCTTTAATGGAAAATGCTAAAAGTCCCAAAGTAAATAAAGATTGCTTTACACCAACTGAAGTAATTGAATTAATCAAGCAAGATTATGAGTATCTCTTAGCTGAGTTTAAAAAATTAAATGATACTTCAGAAAAAGCAGGAGATACTACTACAGCTGCATTTGCACAAGAAAATATTGCAAAATATGAAAAAAATCTTTGGATGCTTAGCTCTACTTTACAAAACTCTTGCAAAATGTAATTAAAAAGGGGTTTTTACCCCTTTATGATTTTAATACCTTTTAATTTATCGTCTAAAAAATCTTTAGCTATTTAAGAATTAAATTCTTTTGATTTTGGGAATATTTGGAGTGATTTTTTAATTTTAAATCGTAAAATTCCCAAAGCACAATATTTATCTTTATGTTATTTTTATAAAAAACTCAAATCAAAATTTCATTTTAAAAAATAATCATAATAGGGCATTCTTTAAGTGAATATTTGGCGCAAATTTTTATGGCACGTCTAGGCTTTGCTATAAAATTTATACTTTTCAAGCTCCAAAAATATATAATTCTTATCATTTTTATACGCATCATTTAGCTAAAGATCAAATTTATTGGCATTTGTTTTAATTTTGTTCAAGCTTTACATTTTAAAACAGGAAATAAGATAGTGTTAAATTTACGAATAAGGTTACATCATCCAAAACTTTATCCCTAGTTATTTATAAAGTTTTAAAACTTTTATGAAGAAAGAATTATTATAATATCCTTTTTAAAAGGAAAAAAATGAAAGTATTGAATTTTTTCTATGAAAATGCACCTAAATTTGAAATGAACTATGAAAGAAAAGTGCAAATTTCACAAACCAATATTATTCTTAAAGGCCCTAAAAAATCAGGTAAAAAAACTTTAATTTTTAATTTTTTATCCCGATTTAAACCTGAAGAAATTTTATTTTTAGATTTAAGTGATATACGTTTTGAAAAAGAGAGCTTAAAACAACTTGGAAATTTTTTACAAAATCATAATCAAATTAAAATTCTTTGTCTTTATGATATTGATTTTATTTTAGATTTACAAGATATAAAAATACCTATTATAGTAAGCACAGATAAAAAGGATTTGCATTTTAAAGATTTTAAAGAACTTTGGCTTGATTATTTTGATTTTGAAGAATTTATAAGTATCAATAAAAAAAATTTACCCATTAATCATCTAGTAGGGCTTTTTTTGCAGACTGGACGCAGTGAATTGAGTCAAAAAAATGAGCTTTTAAGGCAAAACTTTAATTTTTTAGAGCTTGAAATTCTAAAATATTTAGCTAAAAATTTAGGACAGCAAATTAGCATTTCTAAGTTATTTTTAGAGCTTAAAACAAAAATAAAAACTTCAAAAGATAGCGTTTATCATGCTATAAAAGAACTTGATAATAGCTATATTATTTATCCTATAATGCATGATGAAAAAAAACTTCAAAAGATTTATTTTAGAGATTTTGGTCTAAGAAATAATCTTTGCATTTATAAAGATTTTACACATTTATTTGAAAATGTAATTTTAAATGAGCTATTTAAATTTCAAGAAGATTTTTTTTATAATAAATATTTTCATTTTTTTAGTAAAAAATTAAAAATCGCTTATATTTCTAGTCCAACTTTGGATATTGATTTAATTAAAATTCGTGCAAGAAAAATTGTTTCTAAAGCTTTAGAATTAGGAATTTATAATGTGATATTTATCACGCTTTCAAGTGAAGAAAGTTTTTTGGAGCAAGGAGTCAAATTTGAAATTTTACCTTTTGATAAATTTGCACTTGGTTTTTAATTTTTAAATAAATCTAAACTTGGCTTGGAATTAAGATTGTCATATTTTTCAAGATGATATTTATTCATAACTTTTGTTACGATATCGATATAAAAGTCTTTACGTTCTGAATAAGCATGCAAGGTTTTTATGGCTTCAAAGCCTTTTATAAGTTTGCCTTCTTGCATATCTTGATATCTTGCTTCTCTAAAATTAGCATAAGCAAAATGTCTATTTAAATTTAAAACATAAGAATCAACACTATCTTGTAAAGAATCAAAAATTTTAATTTTATGTTTTTTATTAGGATGTCTTAAATCAGGAATCAGACCCTTATCTCCCCAAGTCCATTCCCCAAAAAGATTATTAGCTTCTCTTGCAAAACGGCTAGTGCCAGTTGAACTTTCGACTAAAGCTTGTGCTATACCCATAGATTTTGGAACAGGAGCAATTCTTTTTTTATATTCATGATAATCAAAGAGATTTTGTATACGATATTTTTCTTTAAGTTCTAAGAGTTTGGCAAAGGCTTGTTGATTAGCTAATCTAAATCCATTTTGAAATTCATATTTAAAAAATGCATTGATGAAGTCTTGCTCCTTAGCAATTTCTTTAAAACTTTCATCAAACATTGCATTCATTTTAACAAAAAAAACTTGCCTTCTTTCTTCTATGCTTAAGTTATAATAATCTTCTCCAAAACCATCTACCAAATTTGATGTAGCAAAAATTTGACTTAAAAAAAGACTAAGAAAAATTATAATTCGCCTCAAAACAGTATCTTACCTTTCCTTTAAAAAACAATTCTTCATGATCTAATCTAAAATTAACTTTTTCTCCACTTTTTGGAATCACACTTGCCTTATTTTGAATTTTTTGTTCTAAAAATGCAAGATAAAAACAAGCTCCCATTCCTGTTCCACAAGCTAAAGTTTCATTTTCGACACCGCGTTCAAAGGTTCGCACCTTTAAGGAATTTTGATCCATGATTTTTGCAAAATTAACATTTGCATTATACTTTTTTCTCATTTTTTCACAAAGCATGATATCAAATTCATCTAAATTTTTACAAAAATGTACCAAATGTGGCACCCCAGTATCGCAAATTTGCCAAGTTTTTCCAAATTCTTCAAATGGTTGTTTTATGTTTTTAACTTTTCCAAATGAAATTTCTACCAAATCATTTTCAACTTCAGCCTTGATCACACCTGCTCCAGTTAAAAAAGTCATTTTTGATGGTGTTTTATTGATATGATGTGCAAAATGTGCTGCAGCTCTTGAGCCATTACCACACATACTCGCATAAGAGCCATCATTGTTGTAAAATTCCCATTCAAAATCATATTTTTCATGAGGCAAGATCACGATAAAACCATCTGCACCTATGCCTTTATAGCGATCGCAAATTTCTTTGGCTAATTCACTTCTATCTTCTTTTTTATCAGCATTTGCGATAATAAAATCATTGCCATTGGCACAATATTTATAAAATTTCAAATTATTCCTTTGGAGATTTTTTTAATTGTTAGTATACATTCTTTTTCAAAATCGGCATAAGAGCTAGTATTTTTTATAATCAAATCCGCTTTTTTAAGCTTTTCTTCGATATCCATTTGTGTATAAAGTCTTTTTTTGGCAGCTTTTAAATTTAAATTATCTCTTTTCATAAGTCTTTCTAGGCTTAATTCTTTAGGAGAGTAGATTAAGATGACTTTGCCTAAATTCTCATAAGCTTTGCTTTCAAAAAAAAGTGGAATTTCAACGAAATAGGGTTTATTTTCTTTTTCTAAAATTTGCATTTGTTCTAAAATTCGTGTCCTGATTTTTGGGTGAGTAAAATCTTCTAACATTTTTTTTGCCTCTTGATTGCTAAAGATGATATCGCCAAGAACTTTTCTATCGATTTTTTTATTTTCTTTTAATAATTTTTGATTTTTTGTATTGAATTTTAAAAATATTTGTGCAAGCTCTAAAGAGTATCGATCTAAAATTTCATGAGCGATTTCATCTGCGCTGATGCTTTGAAATCCCATAGAATTTGCAATTTGTATAAAAGTGCTTTTGCCGCAAGCAATTGAAGCGGTTACAAAAAAAGCATTCTTCATCTTATGCCTTATTAAAACTTTTTTCGTTAAAATAACTTTTTATTTCTTAAAGGAAAATTAATGAAAATTTCATACGAAGATGCCGGGGTAAGTATAGATAATGGTAATGCTTTTGTTGAAGCTATAAAGCCACTTGTAAAAGAAACTTTTAATGAAAATGTTATCGGCGGCATAGGATCTTTTTCAGGTGCTTTTAGAATGCCAAGTGGCTTTAAAAAGCCTGTGATGTTAAGTGCTACAGATGGAGTTGGGACTAAACTTCGTTTAGCTATAGATGCAAAAAAATACGACACCATAGGGCAAGATTTGGTTGCGATGTGCGTAAATGATCTTATTTGTAATTTTGCTACACCTTTATTCTTTTTAGATTATTATGCTACAGCTAAGTTAGAAGTGGATGTCGCAAAAGTCGTTGTTGAAGGGATCGCTAAGGGTTGTAAATTGGCAAATTGTGCTTTAATTGGCGGTGAAACTGCTGAAATGCCTGGAATGTATGCAAAAGATGATTTTGATCTTGCGGGTTTTGCTGTAGGTATGGCTGAAGAAGATGAAATCGATCGAAGCAAATTTGTAAAAAATGGCGATATTTTATTAGCACTTCCAAGTTCTGGACTTCATTCTAATGGCTATTCTTTAGCTAGAAAAGTGCTTTTTGAAAGTTTAAAAATGAAGTTTGATGATAAGGTGGAAGGAAAAAATTTAATCGATGTTTTATTGGAGCCTACAAGAATTTATGTGCGTGAATTTCTTACTTTAAAACCTTTTATCAATGCTTTAGCGCATATTACCGGTGGGGGCTTGGTTGAAAATTTACCGCGTGTTTTACCACGTGGAATGGGAGCGATTATCCGAAAACATCATCTTAAAACCCCTGAAATTTTCTATACCATAGGCGAAGCGGTTGAAGAAAGTGAAATGTATAGAAGTTTTAATATGGGTGTTGGTTTAGTGATGGTGGTTGATCCATCAAATGTAAGTAAGGTTTTAGAGGCAAGTGATGCTTTTATCATCGGTGAAATTGTGATCAATGAAGGTATAGTTTTAGAATAATTTTTTAGCTTTTGGGGATTGTGATGAAATTTCTTTCAGAAGATGATACTAGAGTAAAATTTATAGATACTAAACTTTATAGTAGTTCTTGGAGTGAAGCCGATATTTGCAGAAATTATTATTTTACAACAGGTAGAAAGCTTTTAGGTGGTAAAAGAGGCGAAAGAAAATTCGTAGATTATTTGCTTACATATGAAGGAAAAAATCTTGCCGTAATCGAAGCTAAAAAACTTAGTAAAGATGCTTTAGATGGATTATCTCAAGGTATAGAATATGCAAAAAATTTAAATATATTTTTTGTGTATAGTACTAATGGAGAAAAAATTTATGAATATGATATGAGAAGCTCTAGTGGAGAATACATAGATAAATTTCCAACTCCAAAAGAGCTTTTTGATCGAATTCATGGCAATCTTAAAGAGTGGCAATACAAACTTTTAACACAAAAACCGATGTATATGCCAGAAAAAGAGTTGAGGTATTATCAAAAAATAGCGGTTGATAAAGTCATAGAAGCAATTATAAATGATAAAGATAGAATTTTACTCACCCTTGCTACGGGTACAGGAAAAACAACCATAGCTTTTGCTTTATGTTATTGTTTATTGGAAGCAAAATGGAACAAAGAAAATAAAGATCAAAAACCTAAAATATTATTTTTATGCGATAGGATCACCTTAAGAGATCAAGCTTTAGGGGAATTTAATCCTATAGAGGGTGATTGTAAGGCAATTAGTGTTCAAGAGATAAAGAAAAATGGTGGAAAAATCATAACAAATGCAAATGTCTTTTTTGGAATTTATCAAAGTTTGGCTTCAAATTCAAAAGAACAAGAAAATACCGAAGAACAACAAGAGAGCAAATTTTATCTTCAATATCCAAAAGATTTTTTTGATCTTATCATTATAGATGAGTGTCATAGAGGCGGAGCCAATGAAGAGAGAAGTTGGAGAGCGGTGCTTGAGTATTTTTCTTACGCGACTCAAATCGGTTTAACCGCTACTCCAAAAAAAGAAGAAAATATAGATACTTATGAATATTTTGGCGAAAGTGTTTATGATTATAGTCTTAAAAGTGGTATTGAAGATGGCTTTTTAACACCTTATAAAGTCAAACTCATCAAAACAAGCTTGAGTGATGGTTATACTTATAATCCTAATGATTTGATACAAGGGGATCTTGAAAAAGGTTTTTACAAACAAAGTGAATTTGAAAGAAATATATTTTTACCAAGATATAATGATTTTATCGCTAAGAAAATTTTAGAGCTTATAAATCCTATGGATAAAACTATCGTTTTTTGTGTCAATCAAGCCCATGCAAGTGAGGTAAAAAGAGCTATAGATAAATACAAAAACGTTAAAGAAGATGATTATTGTGTAAGGGTAACGAGCGATGAAGGTAAAATAGGAATTGATTATCTAAAGCAGTTTCAAGACAATGATAAAAGCTTTCCTGTCATACTTACGAGTTCTAAAATGCTTACAACAGGCGTGGATGCTAAAAATGTCCGCAATATCGTTTTACTAGCAAATATAGGTTCTATGATGGAATTTAAGCAAATTATCGGGCGTGGAACTAGAGTGTATGAAGGTAAAGACTTTTTTACCATACTTGATTTTGTTGGCGCTACTAAGCTTTTTTACGATCCAAAATGGGATGGTGAAAAAATAGAAGAAATCAAAGAAAAAGAGCAAGAAAGAAAAATCACCAAAGAGATAAAGAAAACAAAAGAAGAAAGCAAAGAGAAAAAAAGAGTAATTGTGCATCTTGTAGGTACAAAACTTAAAGTTTTAGATATCGTGACAAGTTATGTGGGATTAGAGGGTAAGCCACTTCGCACTAAGGAATTTTTGATAGGAAAATTGGGTGAGTATTATGATGATGAGAAAAAATTGCGTGAAATTTGGAGCGTCCAAAGCAATAGGGAGAATTTTTTAAAAGCTCTTGCAAAAGATGGAGTGGATGAGGATGTCTTAAAAGATTTGAGTGAAATTTTTGAAAAGAAAGATTGTGATATATATGATGTTTTGGCGCATTTGAGTTTTAATAGCGAGATCAAAACAAGGCAAGAACGTGTTTTGCAAGTAGAAAATAGCGAATTCTTAAAACGCTTTCAAAGAGAAAAGGCTATAAGGTTTATAGAATTTTTACTGAATCGGTATCAAGAATACGGCATAAAAGATTTTGATGAGGGTTTAAAACCGCTTATAGAGCTTAGTTCTTTGGGTAGTGTTAGAGAATTGGCCGATGAATTTGGAAGTTTAGAAAATTTAAAGCAAAGTTTTGATGACTTGCAAAGGGAGATTTATTTATAACAAATTTAATTAATATATAATATTAATATATTTTTAATTATAAAATAAAAAGGAAAAATATGGGCAATAGTTTTTTAAATACAGAGACTTTAACTTTAAATGATTTATTTAGTAAAGATAGAACTTATAGTGTTCCAAAATATCAAAGAAATTATTCTTGGAGTGAAGATCAATGGGAAGATTTGTGGAGCGATATTGAAGATTTGGAAAAATCAAATTATCCACATTTTATGGGTTCTATAGTATTGCAAGAAACTAAAGATGTTAAAAATATAGATATTATTGATGGGCAGCAAAGATTGAGCACATTAAGTATTTTTATCGCCGCGGTTATTGTTTATATAGATGATTTAGTAAAAAAAGATAAAGATAAAATAGATAATGAAAAAAGAAAAGAAATTTTTAATAAAAAATATTTAGGTTATGAAAGCTCTACAACATTAAAAATAGTTCCAAAACTTACTTTAAATAAAACCAATAATAATTTTTTTACTACCTATATTATTAATCAAAATATTCCAGATAAACCAACCTTATCAGATGCAGATAAATCTAATCTTTTATTACATAAAGCATTTGATTTTTTTCAAAAGAAAATTAAAGAAAAATTCCAAAAAGAAGACGGAAAGAAAATTGCAGAATATGTAGAAATGATAGGGGAACAATTAAAATTTATTGTGATTGTAGTCCAAAATGAGCTAGATGCTTATGTTTTATTTCAAACTTTAAATGCTAGAGGAGCTGAATTAACAGCTGCAGATTTATTGAAAAATTATTTTTTAAGTTTATTAAAAAATGATTTTGGAGCTTTGGAACAAGCTAATTCAATATGGGAAGATATAAATGATAAAATTTCAACAGAAAAAATACCAGATTTTTTAAGAAGTGTTATAAATTTTCAAACAGATTTAGTTACAAAAAATAGACTTTTTAAGGAGGTTAGGAAAAATATTAAAACTTCGAAAGAAGCTTTTAGTTTTATATCTAAACTTCATAATTTATCTTCTTTATATCTTGCTTTGCAAAATTCAAATCATAATTCTTGGAATGAATTTTCGCAGCAAGATGCCAAATATTATATTGATATTTTAGAATTATTGAGATTTAAATCATCTTTACCATTGTTGCTAGTTGCTAAAGAAAAAATTACAGATGATCAAGAATTTACAAAAATTTTAAAAGTTTGTGCTATATTGTCCATTCGATATTCTATTTCAAAAACTAGAACCAATAAACTAGAGTCTAATTATAATAAAATTGCTTGTAATATATTTTATGGTAAATATAAAAATACAAATGAAATTATAAAAGCATTAAAATTAATTGATATTGATGATAATGATTTTAAAAAATCTTTTTCTATATACTCCAAAAAAGCAACTTCTGGAAATAATGCAAAAATAGTTAAATTTTTACTTGTCAGTATTGAAAGACATTTATCAGGAGGTATTTGCGATGAACAAATCGCAACAATAGAGCATATACTTCCATCTTCTTTAAATGATGAAAAAGTTCATAAATTAGGAAATTATATTTTATTGGAAGCAAAATATAATCAACAACTAAAAAATAAAAATTTTAAAGAAAAGATTGATATATATAGTAAATCTAATTTTAAATTAGCACAATATGTAGCAGAAAATTTTAAAACTTGGGATACGAAAAGCATTAATCAATATCAGAATTTTTTAGCTAAACAAGCTTTAGCTCTATGGAAAATTTAATGACAAATTTACCACAGGGTTGGAAAGTTAAAAAGCTTGAGCAAATTGCAAATATTAAAGGAGGTAAAAGACTCCCAAAGGATGAAAAATTATTAAATTATAATACTTCTTTTGCATATATAAGGGTTGCAGATTTTCAAGATAATGGAACTATAAATCCTAAAAATGTTAAATTTATCAATGAAAATACTTATAATATTTTAAAAAATTATAAAATTTATGATAATAATTTATATATTAGCATTGCTGGAACTATTGGAAAAAGTGGTATTATTCCCAAAGAATTAAATGGGGCTATTTTAACAGAAAATGCTGTAAGATTGGAATACACTAACGATAATATTTCAAATAGATATATGTATTTTTTTACAAAATCTAGTGTATTTAAAAAACAAGTAGAAAATTCAACAAAAATAGTTGCTCAACCAAAATTAGCAATTACAAGATTAAAACAAATTGAAGTTCCTATGCCACCACTAAAAGAGCAAGAAAGGATAGTGGGGATTTTAGATGAGAGTTTTGCAAAGATCGATGAGAGCATAAAAATTTTAGAGCAAGATTTGCTCGATTTAGATGAATTGATGCAAAGTGCGTTGCAAAAAGCCTTTAACCCTTTAAAAGACAATGCTAAAGGAAATTATCAACTCCCACAGGGTTGGGAATGGAAAAGCCTAGGCGAGATTTGCTATATTACAGATGGTACTCATAAAACTCCACAATATAAAGAAAACGGAATTCCTTTTTTATCTGTGAAAAATATTTCTAAAGGCTTTTTTGATTTAAGTGATGTGAAATATATATCATTAGAAGAGCATAATAAACTTATAAAAAGAGCCAAGCCGAAGTTTGGGGATATTTTAGTTTGTCGTATAGGAACTTTGGGTAAAGCTATAAAGGTTTGTTTGGAATTTGAATTTAGTATATTTGTTAGCTTGGGGCTTTTAAAACCTAAAATATCAATAATTAGTGATTATTTGGTTTATTTTTTAAATTCTCATTTTATTGAAATATGGATTAATAATAATAAAGTTGGCGGAGGAACACACGCTGCAAAACTAAATTTAAGTGTTTTAGAAAAATGTCCTATAGCTATACCACCACTAAAAGAGCAAGAGCAAATCGCTTCGTATTTAGATGAGCTTTCTTTAAATATCAAGGCTTTGAAAGAAAATTACAAAACTCAAATCAAAGACTATGAAGAACTTAAAAAATCACTACTGAAAAAAGCCTTTGAAGGAAGATTGTAAATGTTAAAATTTTTGAAAAATTTTAACACATTAGCTAGATATGTTAAAAATTTTTGATTTTTTTAACATATTTTTTTATAATGTTAAAAATTTTAAAAAATTTTAACATAATGAGAAGATAGTGAAAGAATTTATACCACAAAAATTGCCTTTAAAAATAGAATTAAATGTAAATATTTATAATCTTGCTATTAAAGCTTCTAGAAGATTAGCAGAATTAAATGGACTTAGCAAAAGTATCCCAAATCCAGATATTTTAATTAATGCTTTAGTATTGCAAGAAGCCAAAGATTCTAGCGAGATAGAAAATATCATCACAACACATGATGAGTTATTTTTATCTCAAATAGATGAAAAAAAACTTTCAGTGGCTACAAAAGAAGTTAAAGATTATGAAAGTGCTTTAAAAAAAGGATATGAATTATTGCAAAAAGAAAAGTTACTAAGAAATGTTCATATTTTAGAAATTCAAAAAAGATTGGAAAAAAATAATGCAGGTTTTAGAAGACAAAGTGGAACTATGCTCAAAAATCTTGCCACAGGAGAGATAAAGGACATACCACCGCAAAATCCTAATGATATACAAGATCTTATGACAAATTTAGAAATATACATCAACGATGATACATTAGATGATTTGGATCCTTTGGTAAAAATGGCAATCATACATTATCAATTTGAAAGCATACATCCTTTTTATGATGGTAACGGTAGAGCGGGTAGGATTATAAATATACTTTATTTAGTATATAAAGGACTTTTGGATTTACCTATTTTGTATTTGAGTGCCTATATAGTAAAAAATAAAAATAAGTATTATGAGCTTTTGCAAAAAGTTCGCGATGAAGGAGCAATTTTAGAATGGATAGAATATATTTTAAAAGGTGTAGAACAAACTGCTGAAGAAACAATAAAAACGATTACTTTGATAAATAAACTTATGAGTGATGTGAGTGAAATTTTGCAAAATAAAACAAATTTTTATAGTAAAGATTTTGTGGAACTTTTATTTTCTTATCCTTATACAAAAATAGATTTTTTAAGGAAAAAATTGGATATTTCAAGACAAAGTGCTTCAAAATATCTAAAAGATTGTGAAAAATTAAAAATATTAGAATGTGTGAAAATAGGAAGAAATAATTATTATATCAATATAGAACTTTTAAAACTTTTCAAAAAAAGGAATTTTTAATGCAAAATAAGATCGATCGAATCACCGATATTTTAAGACGCGATGATGGTATAAGTGGTGCCATGCATTATACCGAGCAGATTAGCTGGATACTTTTTTTGAAATTTTTAGATGATTATGAAGAAGAATTAAAAATCGAGGCGATGTTAAATGACAAATCTTATCAAAACATCTTAGATGAGAAATTTAGATGGCAAGTTTGGGCAGCACCAAAAAAAGATGGCAAACTTGATGTTAAACGTGCTTTGAGTGGTAAAGATTTGCTTGATTTTGTCAATAAAGAACTTTTTGTTTATCTTAAAAATTTTAAAAACAATGAAAATTTTAAAAGCATAGAATACAAAATAGGTGGTATATTTGAATTTATAGACAATCGCATCGCTAATGGACACACCTTAAGAGAAGTTATAAATATCATCGATGAGTTGAGCTTTAACAAAGAAAGTGATGTTTTTGCTTTAGGGGAAATTTATGAAAAGCTTTTAAAAGATATGGGAAGTGATGGGGGAAATAGTGGAGAATTTTATACTCCACGCCCTCTAATAAAAGCTATGGTTGAGGTGATAAATCCTAAGACTAAGGAAAGAATTTACGATCCATCTTGCGGAAGTTGTGGTTTTTTGGTGGAGAGCTTTTTTCATATTTTATACAAAGATAGAGCTAAGAGAGAAAAGGCGAATTTGAGCGTAGAAGAGCTTGAATTTTTAAAAAATGATGCACTTTTTGGTAAGGAAAAAACTCCGCTTAGTTATGCAATGGGTGTTATGAATATGATACTTCATGAAATTTCAAGTCCAAATATCATCAAAACAAACACGCTTAGCAAAAAAATCACAGATATAAGCGAAGATGAAAAATATGAAGTGATCTTAGCAAATCCGCCTTTTGGAGGCAAAGAAAAAGAACAAATTCAAGAAAATTTTCCTGTAAAATCAAATGCTACTGAACTTTTATTTTTGCAGCACATTTTAAAATCTTTAAAAAACAATGGAAGATGTGCCATTGTCGTGCCTGAAGGCGTGCTTTTTCAGAATTCAAATGCTTTTGTGAGTGTTAAGAGAGATTTACTTGATGATTTTAATTTAGAATGTGTTTTGAGTTTGCCAAGCGGGGTATTTTTACCTTATAGTGCGGTTAAGACTAATGTGTTATTTTTTTCCAAAGGTTTAAGAAGTATCATAGATGAAAAAACTAAAGATGTGTATTATTATGAGTTGATTCCTCCTTATAAACTGACAAAAAATAAACCTTTAGAATATACGCATTTTGATAAATTTTTAAAATGTTATAAAGATAGAAAAATCACGGCTAATTCTTATCTTGTTAGCCTTGAAGAACTCAAAAATAGAAATTATGATCTAAGTGCTAAAAATCCAAATGTTAAGGAAGAAAAATCTTTACGTGAAGTGGAAGAAATTTTAGATGATTTAAAACAAAATCAAAATAAAGCTAAAGAGTTATTTGCTAACATCTTAAAAATTATAAGATAAACTAGATTAAAATAATAAAAAGCTTGAATTATTTTTACAAGGAAATTTATGGAAAATCGACAAAAATTTATGGTTTTTATGTTTGGTTTCAACCAATAACAAATATTTTAATAAATCATTTTTAAGATTTTCTGATCGGGGATATTTTTAGTTTAAACGATCTTGTAAAATCTTATCCTGTGATTTTAATTAATTTAACAAATTATACCTATCATCCTTTTTATCATTGCTTGGAGTCGGTTGAAAATAAAAATTATGCCTAAGGCATAAAAACTATATCAACCAAACTCTCATTTTCTAAAATTTCACATTCTTTAGGAACGATCATTAATGCAGCTTTGTGATTTAGGTTGTTAATGATCGCGCTAGAACCTTCTTTTTTTCCTTCTAAATTGACCAAAATACGCCCTTCTTTAAATTCTACATTACAAGCAACAAATTCCAAATAAGGCGTTTTTTTTGTATAACTTCCTTGCAAGAAAGCTTTAGTGATATAATCTTTTTCTTGGCACAACCAAGAGTTTAAAATCTCTCTTGCGTAAAGATTAAACATCACCATAGCAGAGTATGGAAAACCAGGTAAGGCAATGATGAATTTATGATTTGCTTTAGCGATTTTGATGTGGCGTCCTGGTTTGATATCTACTTTATCAATGATGATTTCATACTCTTTGATAGCACCTTTTAAAAAATCAAAATCCCCCATGGAGACTCCGCCTGTTGTGATTAAAATATCACAAGACTCTAAAGCACTTTTTAAAGTTGCTAACGTTGCTTTTTCATCGTCTTTTAAAAGTGGAAAAACCCTTGTATCGCAAGCTAAATTTTTGGCTAAATTGGCAATAGCGATGTGATTAGAGGAGCGAATTTGAGCAGGATTATCTAAAGTTTCCCCTAGATCTTTGATTTCGCTACCGCTGCTTAAAACTCCAATGATTGGTTTTACAAAAACGCTGATGTGAAAAAAGCCTAATTCTGCTAAAAGTGCAATTTCGCTATAATTTAATTTTGTGCCTTTTTTGAGTAAAATTTCATTTTTTTTATAATTTTCTCCAATTTTTCTAACCGCAAAACCTTTTTTAACACTTTTTTCTATCAAAATTTGATCTTTTTCTATACGGACATTTTCAACCGGAACAAGCGTATCACTTCCTAAACTCATCAAAGAGCCTGTAAAAGTTTTAACACAAGTTCCATTTGTCACTTCAAATTGTGGCATGGTGCCTGCAGGAGTTGAGCCTAAAATTTTTAAAGCTTTATCTTGGTCTTCAAATTTAATCGCATAGCCATCCATAGCCGAAGTTTCCATTTCTGGTTGATTTTTAAGAGCTTTAATATCACAGGCTAAGATACGTCCTAAACATTGAGTGAGTGCTATTTTTTCTATTCTTTCATAACTTTTTATATGAGAATGTAAAATTTTTAAACTTTCTTCATAAGAAATTAGCATTGATTATCCTTAATACTGATATAAATTTGAGTTTTATGGGAAGTGTAGTATTCAAAATCGGTCAAAAAAGCCCTTTTTATATCTGAATTTTTGAAAAATATTTCAATTTTAGACCAAATTTTTGGTACGATTATTTCAGGTTGTCCAAAGTCTTCGAAAACGATATAAGAACCACTTTTTATAAGAATTTTTTCTGCATTTTGACAAGGTATTTTTACTCCTACGCCAATTTTAAATTCCAAATCTTTATAATCATAATAAACGCTATAAATTTCATCTGGGGCGCCAAAAATACGATGAAAATCTTTCCATAAAGGGAAGATTTTCGAAGTTTGTTTATCGCTTTCTAGTTTTTTATTGGTTGAAGTTGTGATTCCAAAAATAGAAAATTCTTGAATTTGTTTAATCATGATAAAATTCCAGCTCCTAAAAGTTTGCTTGATCTATCTAGAGCATAAATTTTTTCACCATTTTTAATATCATATTTCCAAATTGGCGCGTTAGCTTTAAAATCTTCTACAAATTCATTTATAAGTTTTAAACCTAATTTTCTTTGCTTACTTAAAATACCTGCAAAATATGAACTTTCTCCAACTTTTACATCACCAATTGAATGGGCAAATAAAAGAAAAGCAGGTTCGTTTTGTAGTTTTTCTTGCCAATTTTTAAACCAAGAGATAAGCAAAGGTTTATAAATATCAAAACTTAAACCTTCTACTTTATCATCATTTCTAACTATACCACAAAAAGTGATTAAGGCTCCGCAATTTTGTTTGATGCTAAATTCATACCATTTTGCATAAATTTCAGGGATATTTAAAGGACCTTCGTGAAGTAAAAAGTATTCCATCAACCACCACCAACAGGAGGTAAAAGCGCTATTTTATCTCCATCTTTAAAAGTTGTATTTTCATCAAAGATGATTTCATCATTTAAAGCTACCGCACAAAGATCAAGCCATTTTTTTAAACTTTCATCTTGTTTTAAAAATTCTTTTAATTCTTTTAAATTTTTAACTTCTAATTCCAAACTAGCTTTATTAATAGGTCCTAAAAATTCAATTTTTATCATTATTTGCCTTTACTTCTAAATTACCCATCATACCTAAATCTTCATGTTCTAAGATATGACAATGATACATTCTAAGTCCGACAAAATCTTGTTTCATCCTTAGTCTTAATTCTTCTTTTGGGCGAACATTGATTGTATCTCTTAAGGCTCTAAATTCAGCTTTTTTTATAGTGCCATTTAGTTTTGATGAAATAAGTTCAAATTGTGTTCCATGTATATGAAAAGGATGATCCATATGTGACTCATTAATAACAATCCAATCTTCAATAACACCAACCTTTGAAATTAAATCTATACGGTTTAAATCATAAGTTTTTTTATTGATTAAAAACATAGAGGCTAAAGCAGCTTTTTGCTCTTGTTCGTTTTTTTTCATCATACCGTGCATTTTGTGATGATCTTCACTCATTATGATTTCTTTGAAATCTTGCGGATCTTTTAAGGTTTCAAATTTTCTTAAAGTAGAAGGTAGATTTTCGGGATTTTTTTCTATATTAATATGGGCTAAAAATAAATTTTCTTTCTTTTCTTTAACCATCATTTTATCTCTATCATAATAAATACTTTCTAGTTTTAATTCTCCTGTTTTATTTGCTTGTATAAAAACTTCTACTCTTGAAGCAGGAGCTAAAAATAATTCTTCTTCAATTCTAGGTTTTTCTATGAGTCCGCCATCAGTGCCCACTAAAATAAATTTAGCATTTTGAATTTTTAAATTTAAATATCTTGCTGAGCAAAGATTATAAAGACGAATTCTTTCGCCTTGTAGAATAATTTTAGGTTTGTATTGTCCATTAATTAAAACAAATTCTCCTTCTCTCCCATTTAACCAATCCGTTAAAGTATTTTCAGGAATTTGTGCATTTTCATCAAGTCTTAGATCGCTAAAAACTAAGTCTTTTTCATTAAAATGAGATAAAGCATCTTTTCTAGCTTTGATTATGAAAATTCCAGCAAGCCCCATATAAACTTGCTTAGAGGTGATATAATGAGGATGAGGATGATACCAATATGTACCTGCAGAATTTAAAGGCAATGTGAAACGATAAATTTTTTCCTTTCCCGCTAAAATAGGATCATGCGGACTGCCATCTTGATCAGGTGGAACAGGAACGCCATGCCAGTGTATGGTCGTAGGTTCTTTAAGTTGATTTTTAACTAAAATTTCAACCGTGTCTCCTTCATAAACTTCTATTTTTGGACCAGGGATTAAGCCATTATAAGTATAGCATTTGGTTTTTTTACCTTTGATAAACTCTATTTGACTTTCTTTAATTTCTATAGTAGCGCGAAAAAAATTTTTTTCCTTACTTTCATTTTTAAGCAAAGTTAATTTTTTTAGTTTTTTTCCACTTGGAAACTGATTTTTATTAAGAAGCTTAAGATCACTAGGAGCGAAATTTATAAAAGAAGTATTGATAGCATTAGGAGTATTGTTATGATGCATTTGATGCATAGGTGATCCATAGGCTATGCCAATACTTGCTAAGCTTAAGGCATTTAATTTTAAAAATTGTCTTCTGTTCATTATGAAAATTCCTTATAATGATAAATTATTGTATTATAGTCATTATTTTTAAAAGCTCAGTAAATTATTTAAAATTTGGCTTGTTTTTGGTATTATTTCGCAAATTATAAGGAAGTATTTATGTATGAAAAAATTCAAACTCCAGCTTATATTTTAGAGGAAGATAAATTACGCAAAAATTGTGAACTTTTAGCTTATGTGGGCGAAAAGAGTGGAGCAAAAATTTTACTAGCTCTTAAAGGTTTTGCTTTTTCAGGAGCAATGAAAATTGTTGGAGAATATTTGCAAGGTTGTACTTGTAGCGGACTTTGGGAGGCACAATTTGCTAAAGAATATATGAATAAAGAAATTCATACTTATTCTCCAGCTTTTAAAGATGATGAAATCGAAACTATTGCTTCTTTGTCACATCATATCGTTTTTAATTCTTTATATCAGTTTGAAAAATATAAAAATATATGCACTAAAAATTCTCTTGGACTTCGTTGTAATCTTGAGTTTTCTTTGGCTCCAAAAGAACTTTATAATCCTTGTGGGAGATATTCTAGACTTGGAATTCGTGCTAAAGATCTAATAGATGCAAATTTAAGAGATATTGAAGGTTTGCACTTTCATGCTCTTTGTGAAGAAAGTGCAGAAGCTTTAGAGCAGGTTTTAAAAGTATTTGAAAATAATTTTTCTTCGTGGATTAAGAACATGAAATGGGTTAATTTTGGTGGAGGTCATCATATCACAAAAAAAGGTTATAATGTCCAAAAGCTTATTGATCTTTGTAAAAAATTTAGTGACAAATATGGTGTTAAAGTGTATTTAGAACCAGGTGAAGCCATAGGTTGGCAAACAGGTGTGCTTGTAGCAAGTGTGATTGATCTTATAGAAAATGAAAAGAAAATTGCTATTTTAGATACTTCAAGTGAAGCACATATGCCAGATACTATTATCATGCCCTATACAAGTGAAGTTCAAAATGCTAGGATTTTAAGTACAAGAGATTCAGAGAATATTTCTTCCTTGGAAAAAGATGAAATAGCATATTTATTAACAGGTAATACTTGCTTAGCGGGTGATGTGATGGGGGAATATGCTTTTAAAAAAGAGTTAAAAAGAGGTGATAAGGTTGTGTTTTTAGATCAAATTCATTATTCAATCGTTAAAAATACAACCTTTAATGGCATAAGATTACCTAATTTAATATTTTTAGATCAAAACAAAAATTTTAAAACTATAAGAAAATTCACCTATGAAGACTATGCAAAAAGGAATTAATTTATTATTTCTATTTTGCATAAAATATCTTTTAACTTAAATTATACAATGATTTTTTGAAATTTTTATATATTTGATTTTTTAAATAATATGTTTTTTTAAAATCATGAATTTTAGTTATTTTTAATGTTTAATTATATTAAAAATTGATAAAATTCAGTTTTTTTTAACTTAAATCATACTAAGATAAAATCTAATGAAATATGGGATTTAAAACGATATTAAGTCATATTTGCATAATAAAGTATATTTTATTCCTACCAAATCTAATATTTTCTTAGGGTATTGATTATGAATTTAGAACATTTAAGATTAGCAAGAAGTCTTTATTATCAATTTTTTGGTAATCTTTTTGTTTTTTCTAAACAAAACTTAGATTCTTTGCATCGTTGTTTGGGTGTAATGAAAGAAAATTCATTTGATGAAGAATTATTAGATAGTTTTGATTTATTGTTACAAAATTCCCAAAAAAATTTGGAATTATTTTTTAAAGAATATGAAGATCTTTTTTTATCTTTAAAAAATGCTATTCCTATAACATTTTCATATATTGAAGAAGGTTTTGAAAATTCAAAAGCTTTGCTTTGCGTAAGAGAAATTCTTTCAAAAAGTATTTTAAGACGTAATGAAGTGAAATTCAAAGAAAGTGAAGACAATATAGGATTTTGTTTTTTATTAATGAGTGAATTTTTAAAACAAAAAGAAGATGATTTGGCAAAAGAATTGTTTCAAAAACTTATTCATCAAAATATTGATGAATTTATCAAGTTTATTTTTGAACATAAAAAAGCATATTTATATAAAGAAATAGCAAAGATACTTGCGACTTTTATAGAATTTGAAAGATCTTGTTTTAATCTTAGTAAAGTTTCAAAAACTACTTCTAAAAAAGTTCAAAATGATCTTTCAAGATCTGAATTTTTAAGAAGAGAAACCAATAAAAAAAGGAGGGTGAATGCAAAATCGTAGAGAATTTCTTAAAAAATCTGCTTTAGCTTTAGGAAGTGCTAGTTTATTGCCTAGCACCACTTTAGCTTTTACCAAGGAAGAAAATAAAGATATAGTAAAAGGTAAAAGTAAGAAAAAAGAAGTGCTTTTTCAAAGAAGTGTAAATTGGGAAAATTATTATATAAAGGCTGAGTAATGTCGAATATTGATATAAAACTTAATCGTCGTAATTTTTTAAAAATGGCAGCTCTTTCTAGTTTAGCTACTCCTTTGCTTACAAGAAGCGAAAATCTTAGAGAAGCAAGCAAGAGTGAATTAAAAGAAGCGTTTGAAGGAAGTAAAAAAATTAAAACAATCTGTACAGCTTGTTCTGTAGGTTGTGGAATTATTGCAGAAGTGCAAAATGGAGTTTGGGTACGTCAAGAAATTGCTCAAGATCATCCAGTTAGCTCAGGTGGACACTGTTGCAAAGGATCTGATATGATCGATATGGTGCGTTCTCATGTGCGTTTAAAATATCCTATGAAAAAAGAAAATGGAGAGTGGAAACGTATTTCTTATGAGCAAGCTTTAAACGAGATCGGAGAAAAACTTGCCGCTTATCGTAAAGAAAATCCTGAAAGTGTAATGTTTTTAGGATCTGCAAAGCTTAATAATGAACAAGCTTATTATATAAGAAAATTTGCAGCTTTTTTTGGAACCAATAACGTAGATCATCAAGCTAGAATTTGACATAGCGCAACAGTCGCCGGTGTGGCGAATACATTTGGTTATGGTGCTATGACAAACCATCTTGGAGATATACAAAAGAGTAAGTGTATTTTTATCATTGGTGCAAATCCTGCAGTGAATCATCCTGTAGGTTTTAGACATTTTTTAAAAGCTAAAGAAAGAGGTGCAAAACTTATTGTTGTAGATCCTAGATTTACGAAAAGTGCAGCAAAAGCAGACATTTACGCAAGAATTCGCCCAGGAACCGATATAGCCTTTATGTATGGAATGCTAAAGATTATTTTTGATGAAGGATTAGAGGATACAAAATATATCGATGAAAGAGTTTTTGGAATTGATAAAATTCGAGAAGAAGCTTCAAAGTGGACAGTTGAAGAAGTCGAAAATGTCACAGGAATTTCTAAAGAGCTTTTAATAGAGATAACCCATGAAGTAGCCAAAAATAAACCAACTACTTTGGTATGGGCTATGGGTTTAACTCAACATTCTGTAGGAACTTCAAATACGCGTTTGGCTCCTATTTTGCAAATGGTACTTGGAAATATAGGTAAATTTGGTGGAGGAGTTAATATTTTACGTGGCCATGATAATGTTCAAGGCGCCTCGGATATGGCATGTTTGAGTGAAAATTTACCAGGTTATTATCCTTTAAATGAAGCAACTTGGAGATATTATGCCAAAATTTGGGGTGTGGATTATGATTGGCTTTTAGGAAATTTTGTAAGTAAAGATTGGATGCATAAAACAGGACTTTCTCTTGCTAGATGGTGGGCAGCTGCTTTAAATGGTAAAGATGGAAATGATGCTATTGATAATGCAGGAACTGCCTTAAAGGCTTTGGTTGTTATGGGAAATGGTATTACTTCAACCGCACAACAAGCCAAAGTTAAAGAAGGTTTAGAGGCTTTAGAACTTCTTGTTTTAGCCGATCCTTTTGTTAATGAAGCGGGTATTATTGCAGAAAGAAAAGATGGAATTTATCTTTTACCTGCTGCAACTCAATTTGAAACTAGTGGAAGTGTTACTGCAACTAATCGTAGTGCACAATGGAGATTTAAGGTTATTGATCCGCTTTATGAAAGCATGGAAGATCAAGAAATTTTGTTTGAACTTGCTAAAAGACTTGATTTTTATGAGGATTTTACTAAAACTTTACGAGATGAAAAAGGTGAAATTGTTTGGCCTGAAAATGCTACAAAAGAAATTGCTAAAGCAGTTAGAAGTATAGGTTTAAATGGATGGAGTCCTGAAAGACTTAAAAAACATACTTTAAATTGGGATAAATTTGATGAAATTACCTTAGAAGGAAAAGATGAGGTAAAAGGTGAATATTATGGACTCCCTTGGCCTTGTTGGAGCGACAAACATCCAGGAACTCCTGTACTTTATAATACAGATATCGAAGTAGCAAAAGGTGGTATGGGTTTTAGAAATAATTTTGGATTAGAGTATGAAGGTGAAAGTTTATTAGCTAAGAATGCACCTTTAAATTCACCAATTAATACAGGTTATCCACAAATTACTAAAGAGAATATTGAAAAAATTTTAGGTATCACTTTAAGTGCTGAAGAGAAAGAAAAAATTGGTACAACTTGGTCTTATGATGATAGTGATATTATTGTAAACAAATGTATGGAAAAAGGTATAGTTCCTTATGGTAATGCTAAAGCTAGGGCGATAGTTTGGACCTTTAAAGATAAAATACCACTTCATCGCGAACCTTTACATTCTCCAAGAAATGATTTAGTGCAAAAATATCCTAGTTTTGAAGATCAAAAGGCGCTTTATCGTGTAGATACAAAATTTATTTCTGTGCAAAAAGCTAAGGATTATTCTAAGGAATTTCCACTCAATCTTATTACGGCAAGACTCGTTAATTTAAATGGTGCTGGTATGGAAAATAGAGCTTCAATGTATCTTTCACGTTTGACACCTGAAATGTTTTGTGAAATTAATCCAGAACTTGCTAAAGAAAAAAATATCCAAAAAGGAGATATGATTTGGATTCATTCTCCAGAAGGAACAAAAATTCATGTTAGAGTAAAATTAAATCCAGGCATTGCAAAAGAAATGATTTTTTTACCTTTTCATTTTACAGGTGTGATGCAAGGAGTGGATTTAACTCATAATTTTCCTAAAGGAACTAAACCTTATATAAGTGGAGAAAGTGCCAATACAATTACAAATTATGGTTATGATATTATGTGTCAAATTCCAGAAACTAAAGGTGGGCTTTGTCGTATCTCTAAGGATGGAAAATGAGTAAAGAAAATTTTATAAATTTAGAAAAAGATCGTTTAAAATTCTTTTGCGATAATGAACGTTGTATCGATTGCAATGGTTGTGCAGTTGCTTGTGATGAAGCTCATGAGCTTCCGATTAATATTCGTCGTCGTCGCGTAATAACTCTTAATGAAGGAGTGCAAGGAAAAGAGGTTTCAACTTCTATTTCTTGTATGCATTGTGATGATGCTCCTTGCTCTATTGTTTGTCCTGTAGATTGTTTTTATATACGTGCAGATGGTATTGTTTTGCATGATAAAGAAATTTGCATAGGTTGTGGATATTGTTTATATGCTTGCCCTTTTGGAGCTCCGCAATTTCCAAAAGATAGTGCTTTTGGAAATAAAGGCATTATGGATAAATGCACAATGTGTGCAGGAGGGCCAGAAGAAACAAATTCGCAAAAAGAAAGGGAGCTTTATGGGCAAAATCGTATTGCAGAAGGTAAAGTACCCGTGTGTGCAGCCATGTGTTCAACTAAAGCTTTATTAGTAGGCGAAAGTTCAAAGATTGAAGAAATCTATCATAATAGGCTTGTTAGTAGAAACTATGGTATTGCTTCACCTAAGGAAAGTATAGAATGGAAAATCGCCTATATAGGAAAGGAACGTTTATGAAAAAAATGTTTATCTTGCTTTTTTCTTGTTTTATAAATTTATTAGCTTATGGCGAAGAAAGAATGGGACAAGACACGCAAATATGGGATTATCGCAGAATTAGCAATATTCCAAATTATCATACTTTTGGTCAATTTTGGACTAGTTTACAAGGAGAATATATAGCAACAATTGCTTTAATCGCTATTATTGCGGCTTTGAGTGCTTTTGCTTTGCATTATATGGTAATTGGACCTAAGCAATTTTCTCATAATGGAAAGAAAATTTATACTTTTACTTTGTTTGAAAGAATTTTCCATTTTATCGCAGCTTTATCTTGGATTATTTTAGTTCCTACCGGTTTAATTATGATGTTTGGATCTACTTTTGGAGGCGGTAATTTTGTTCGAATTTGTAAAAATTTGCATGTTTTAGCGATGGTTTTATTTATTATTTCTATTATTCCGATGTTTTTATGTTGGATTAAGAGAATGCTTCCTGCAAGTTATGATATTAAGTGGCTTATGATTGTTGGGGGTTATCTAAGTAAGGTTAAAAAACCAATTCCTGCAGGAAAATTTAATTTTGGTCAAAAAACTTGGTATTATATTGCTGTATTTGGCGGTTTTTTAATGATTATTACTGGTTTGTTTATGTATTTTGTAGATTTTGACTCTGTTGTAATTCAAAATTTCTTAGGTTTAACCCAAATAGAACTTTTAAGAATTTCTGCTATTGTGCATAATATTTTAGGCATTATTTGTGTGGTATTTTTTGGAGTGCATATTTATATGGCTGTTTTTGCAATTAAAGGGAGTATTCATTCTATGATTACTGGTTATAAGGAAGAAGAAGAGGTTTATATTTTGCATCATTATTGGTATAAAGAACTTGAAGATAAAAAGAAAGTTTGATGACTTTCTTAAAATAAATTTTAATGGAATATCAATGGAACCTTTATTTACAACTCAAATTTTAAAATACAAAGATAATAAAGCTTTTATTTGTGATGATACTTTAGTGCGCGAAATCAAGCTTGAAATTTTTATTAATGGTGAAAAAATTGGTGCTTTAATGGCGACGCCTGTTGATGAACAAGCTTTAGCGGTGGGATATTTAATGAGTGAAAATATCATTGCTAAGGTAGAAGATATCCAAAGGATTGAAAGTAAAGATGATGGTATGAGTGTATATATTGAAGCAAAAATAGATCAAGAAAATCTTGCTAAACTTAATGCTGAAGGAGTTGTGATTAGCGGTTGTGGTAGAGCACATACGGCTAATATTGATATAGAAAATATTCAAGCAATGCAAATATCTTCTAAAACTCAATTTAGTAAAGATTATATCTTAAAACAAATGAGTCAATTTTATACTCAATGCGATTTATATGAAAAAACAGGATGTGTACATACAGCTAAACTTTTATTTGATGAAGAAACGTTTTTTATTGGTGAAGATATTGCTCAGCATAATACTATAGATAAAGCTTTAGGAAAAGCAAGATTAGCTGGAGTTGACCTTGATCAGTGTTTTTTAATGGTAAGCGGTCGTTTAAGCTCTGAAATGGTAGCTAAAACGATTATGCATAGAGTACCTATTTTAGTCTCAAGAACAGCTCCTACTTGTTTGGGTGTAATGATAGCAAGAAAATTTAATTTAAGTCTTTGTGGCTTTGCAAGAGAAAATAAGATCAATATTTATAGTGGAGATTTTCGAATTCATGGAAGATAAAAAAATACTCTCCTATATGAGAGAAATGCTAAATAGTAATGAAAAATTAGATTGTGGTACAGCTTTTAAAATAGCAAAAAAATTTTCAAAAAATATTGAAGAAATAGGCAAACTTGCCAATGAAAATAATATAAGAATTGATAATTGCGAATTAGGTCAATTTGGACATTTGGACTTTGAAAAAGGAAAAATTGAAGTTTTAAAAGAATTAGAACCTAAGCTTGATCAAAAAAGAAGAATTTTTTGTGAAGAAGCTAGAGATATTGCTCAAAAAACTTGTGGTTTAAAAAGTATGCGTTCAGCTTTAAAAGCGTATAAAATTGATGTAAAATATTGTAAACTTGGTTGTTTTAAGGAGAAAAAGGGAAAACAATTTGTTATTAGAACTAAAACTTGGATTGAAAATTCAGATGGAGATTTACTTTTTGGTAAAGGTAAAACTGAACTTTTGGAATTAATAGGACAAACTGGAAGTTTATTGCATGCTTCTAAACTAATGGGGATAAATTATAAAAAAGCATGGATGCATTTACAGGTTTTGCAAAAAAATTCTCAAGAAATTTTAGTAAGTACAAGACAAGGAAGATCAAAAGAATCGGGAACAAAATTGACTCCTAGGGCTATAGAATTGATGGAAAATTTTGCTATTTTACAAAAAGATATAGAGGAATATGCTAATAAACGTTTTAAAGAATTATTTTTCAATTATAAAAAAAAATAATTTGTATTTTAAGCTTATTTTTTTATACAAAATAATATAATTTTGATTATTTTTTAATGTAATAAGAGGTTATAAATCAAATGTTTAAGTCTTTAAATATTGCTTCAAAACTTATTTTATCAGTTGCGATTGTTGTAATATTAGGTTTGGTATTTTTAATTTTTTTAATTACGGATCAAGTAAGCCAAAATATTGCTAAAAATACTGAAAGTATTATTTCTGCAACTTCAAAAGAATATGCAACTCACACTCAAGGTATCTTTAATGAAATGATAGCTTTAAATAAAAGTGAAGCTTATACATTAACAGATATGTTTAAATCAGTAAGCAAGGATGATTGGGATATAGATAGTATTACCAATGTTCTTATTAATCTTTTTGACAATAGTGCTTATGCAAGCTATACTTACCTTTATTTGTTGGATCCTCCAGCTTCTTTTAAAGATGAAAGTAAATTTTTTAATACAAAAGATGGAAATTTTGTTATTTTATATATTGATGAGGATATTAAAAAACGTGGTGGAATTGAAGTTTTACAATCCGTAGATGATATTGTCCATTTTGCTGTTGTTCAAGATATTATCAAAAATGCGAAATATGGAGAAGATCAAATTTATATTGGTAAAGCCATAAAGATGAACTTAAGTGGAAAAGAATTTAACGGTATGAATTTGGCTATGCCAATTTTTGGTAAAAATAATAAGCTTGTAGGTGTTGTAGGTTTGGTTTTAGATTTTGAAAATATTGCAAATTATTTACTTGATTCAAAATCATTCCTTTTTAATAGACAGCTAAATGTTTTGTTAAATTCTGAAGGTTATATAGCAGTGCACCCTAATAAAAATTTAATCCTTAAAAATCTTATGAAAATTAATAATAGAGGAAATAAGACAGAAGAGGTTTATAGGGCTTTAGCTGAAGGTAAAGATGGAATTTTTAACTATGTAGCTTCAACTAATGATGATTCTTATGCTAGTTTGAGTAGCTTTAAAGCTGGAGATTCTGTTTGGAGTATTATGGTAACAGCTCCAAAAGAATCTATTTTTGCACCTTTAAGGAAGCTTCAAATGCTTATTATTGGGGCTTCTGTAGTTTTTGTTCTTGTAGTTTTAATAGTAGTTTATTATTGTGTTAGAAGAATTGTTGGAATAAGACTTCCAATTATTTTAAAATCTTTAGAATCATTTTTTAAATTTTTAAATTATGAAAAAGTTGAACTTAAACCTATAGAAATTTATACCAGTGATGAACTTGGTTCTATGGGTAAAATGATTAGCGAAAATATTGAAAAAACTCGTATTTCATTAAAACAAGACCAAGAAGCAGTTGATGAATCAGTACAAACAGTTAAAGAAATAGAAGGAGGTAATTTTAGAACAAGAATTTCTAAAATTCCTGTTAATCCTCAACTTGTAGAGCTTAAGAATGTTTTAAATAGAATGCTTGATGTATTGCAAAATAAAATTGGTTCAGATATGAATAAAATTAATAAAGTATTTGACAGTTATAAAGCACTTGATTTTAGTATTTCTGTTGATAATGCCCAAGGCGAAGTTGAACTTACAACAAATATTTTAGGAGAAGAAATTAGAAAGATGCTTGTAACTTCTTCTCAATTTTCTAAAGAGTTAGCTTCTCAATCTGAAGAGCTAAAAGCTTCAATGCAAAAATTAACAGATAGTTCAGATTCTCAAGCACAATCACTCGAGCAAAGTGCTACCACTATAGAACAAATAAGCCACTCTATGCAAAATATTAATGGTAGAACTTTAGAAGTTACAAATCAAGTAAATGACATTAGAAATATAGCTAGTGTTATTAAAGATATTGCTGAGCAAACCAATCTTTTAGCACTTAATGCAGCCATAGAAGCTGCACGTGCAGGAGAGCATGGACGAGGTTTTGCCGTTGTTGCTGATGAAGTTAGACAACTTGCTGAAAGAACTGGAAAATCATTAAGTGAGATTGAAGCAAATATTAATGTATTGGTTCAAAATATTAATGAAGTTGCTGAATCAGTTAAAGAACAAACTTTTGGAATCACTCAAATTAATGATACTATCATGAAACTTGAAACTGCTACAAAAGAAAATGCTGAAATTGCTAATGTAACTAATCAAATTACAAGCAAGGTTAATCATATAGCCAGTGCAATTTTGGAAGATGTAAATAAAAAGAAATTTTAGTTTTAAAAATTATTTAAAATATCTATAATAAAATTATACTTAAAAATAAGTATAATTTTATTAAGGAAAATACAATGAGAATTGATTGCAAAGATCTTGATTGTCCTAAACCTGTCGTTGAAACAAAAAAAGCTCTTGAAAATTTAAATAATGGGGATAGTTTAGAAATTGTTTTAAATTCTATTATTTCTAAAAATAATGTTTTAAAATTTTTACATTCTTTAAATTTAAATCCAACTTTTAAAGAATATCAAGATGAAATTATTATCCATGTTGAAAAAAAAGAAATCGACTTAAATAAAACTAATAATCCTAATGAGTATAGTGTTTTATTTTTAAAGACTGATAAAGTAGGTTATGGGGAATTAGGAGAAAGATTATTTATAGGTTTTTTAGATTCTTTAAAAAATATTGAAAATATTCCTAATAAAATTATTTGTGTAAATGAAAGTGTTTTAGTAAATGCTAATGAAGATCATAAGGCGCATAAGATAATGAAAGAATTAGAAAATTTAGGAATAGAGATTATAAGTTGTGGAGCTTGTCTGGAATTTTTTGGAAAAACCAAAGAATTAAAAATTGGCTCTATCGGAAATGCTTATGAAATTCTTAATGAACTTTTTGGAAAAGCAAAAATCATTACTTTATAGGATAAAATTTGGAGTATAAAAAACAAAATTTAACTCATTTTATAAAAGCGGCAGGTTGAGCAGCAAAATTAAGCCCGGGCGGCCTTAAAACAATTTTAAATTTTATGCAAAAATCTCCAGCTTTACTTACTGATATTGGCAATAATGAAGATGCAAGTGTTTATAAAATTAGCAGTGATTTAGCTCTTGTCCAAACTCTTGATTTTATTACTCCTGTGATCGATAGTGCTTATCATTTTGGTGCTATTGCTGCAGCTAATGCTCTTAGTGATGTATTTGCCATGGGAGCTAAAGTGATAAATGCTTTAAACATAGTAGGATTTGATACTAAAAACCATTCTTTAGAGATATTAAAGGAGATGTTAGAGGGTGCCAATGATAAAGTAAAAGAATGTCAAGGTTTAATTATTGGTGGACATACGATTGAAAGTTCAGAATTGTTTTTTGGACTCAGTGTTACTGGAAAGGTACATCCTGATTGTTTTGTCAGCAATAATCGTGCAAAATTAGGAGATAAAATCATTCTAACTAAACCTTTAGGCGTTGGAATTCTAAGCACAGCTTTAAAGGCTGATTTTTTAGAAGAAAAATATTTAAATCCTATGATTGAAAGCATGATGTCTCTAAATTTTAAGGCTAGTCAAATTGCTTTAAAATTCAATGTTCATGCTATGACCGATATTACAGGATTTGGATTTTTAGGACATTTAGGAGAAATGTTAAATCAGCAAATTAGTTTTGAAATTTTTAAAGAAAAGATCCCTTATCTAGATGGAGTTTTAGAATATTATAACATGGGATTGATTCCAGCCGGAGCATATAAAAATTTAGAATTTATTCAAGAAATAGATCCTAATATAAATGAGGAAAATTTATTGCTTTGCGATCCACAAACTTCAGGAGGACTTTTGATTGCTATAGATGAAAATCAAGCTTTACAATGTCTTGATGAGTTAAAAAATGAAGGTCTTGAGGCAAATATTGTTGCTGAATGTGTTTTAGCTTCAGAAAAGAAATTTATTTTTGTTTAAATTGATATAAAAAGGGAATAAGATGGAAGTTGTTCATATAAATATAGCTATTATAACAATGTTTTCAGTTTATACTTTTTTAATGCTTTATATAGGTTTTTATTTTTATAAACAAAATAAAAGCTCTGAGGATTATTTTTTAGGAGGAAGATCTTTAGGACCTGCTCTTTCTGCTTTAAGTGCGGGTGCTTCTGATATGAGCGGTTGGCTTTTAATGGGTCTACCAGGAGCTTTATATATAGGCGGTTTAATTAATTTTTATATTGTAATTGGATTGATTATAGGTGCAACTTTAAATTGGATTTTTATAGCAAAAAGATTAAGAATTTATACAGGTGTTATTGCAAATTCTTTGACTATACCAGATTATTTAGAAACTCGTTTTGATGATGATAAGCATATTTTACGTCTGATTTGTGCTATAGTTATTTTAGTTTTTTTTACTTTTTATATTTCTTCTGGTCTTGTTAGCGGAGCAAAACTTTTTGAAGGTGCTTTTCAAATCCGTTATGATTATGCCTTAATTGCTGGAACATTAATTATTGTTATTTATACTTTTTTGGGAGGTTATAAAGCAGTTTGTTGGACAGATATGATTCAAGGGCTTTTGATGTTAGGAGCTTTGATTATTGTGCCTTTGGTTATGCTTTATCATTTAGGAGGTATTTCTAAGGCATTTTCTATTGTAAAAGAAATAAATCCTCAAGCTTTATCTATAAATCATGTGAGTTTTGTAAGTATTATTTCTGCACTTGCTTGGGGATTTGGATATTTTGGACAACCTCATATTTTAGTGCGTTTTATGTCAATTAGATCGGCTAAAGATATACCTATTGCTACTTTTATAGGAATTTTTTGGATGAGTTTGTGTTTATTTAGCGCCTGCCTAATAGGAATTTTAGGTATTGCTTATATTTATAAATTTCAACTTAATTTACAAGATCCTGAAAAAATTTTTATACTTATGTCTCAACTTTTATTTAATCCTTGGATTGCTGGAATTTTGCTTTCTGCAATTTTAGCTGCCATTATGAGTACTGCAAGTTCTCAACTTTTAGTATCAAGTTCAACTATAGCTGAAGATTTTTATAAGAAAATTTTTAAGAAAAATGCATCCAGTAGGGTAGTTTTAAATTTGGGAAAAATAGGTGTTTTAATCGTAGCTTTGATTGCTTTTTTAATTTCTATGGATAAAAATTCAAGCGTTTTGGATATAGTCTCTTATGCTTGGGCTGGTTTTGGCAGCAGCTTTGGTGCAGTTATTATTTTTTCACTTTTTTGGAAAAGAATGACAAAATTCGGTGCTATTGCTGGTATGATTTCGGGTGCTTTGGTTGTAGTATTATGGAAAAATTGTGTCGATTCTAATTTGTATGAGATGATACCTGGTTTTTTAGCGGCTTCTTTAGTTATTATTTTTGTGAGTTTATTAACTAAGGTAAGTTCTGGTTCAAAAATAGCTTATGAAAAAATGCTTAAAGAAATTCGTTAATCTTAAATTTATTTTATTTTTCAATAAAAGTCGCTATAATTAAAAGTTTTTTGGAAGATTAGCGTATCTGGTGATCGCCACTGACTTCAAATCAGATGAAAGGGTAGCTGGCTATTCTTTGGGGAGTTCGATTCTCTCATCTTCTCGCCGTTTAAAGATTGAAGGATAGAGAACATGAGTAAAGCAGATATTATTGTTGGCATCCAATGGGGCGATGAAGGCAAGGGCAAGATAGTTGATAAATTATGTGAAAATTATGATTTTGTTTGCAGGAGTGCCGGCGGACATAATGCAGGACATACGATTTGGGTTCAAGGTGTAAGATATGCACTTCATTTAATGCCAAGCGGTGTTTTAAATACAAAGTGCATTAATATCATAGGTAATGGTGTTGTTGTTTCTCCTGAAGTCTTGATTGCAGAAATGGCACAATTTGAAAATTTAAAAGGTAGATTATATATAAGTGATAGGGCGCATCTTAATTTAAGACATCATTCTTTAATAGATATTGCAAAGGAAAAACTTAAAGGTAAGGATGCTATAGGGACAACAGGAAAAGGAATAGGTCCTTCTTATGCAGATAAAATTAATCGTACAGGACATAGAGTTGGAGAGCTTTTAGATCCACAAAGACTTCATAATGCTTTAATGAAAGATTTTGAATTAAATCAAAGTTATTTAGAATTTTTAGGCGTTGAAATTCCTGATAGTGATGATTTGTTGAATGACCTTAAAAGATTTAGCGAAATTTTAACTCCCTACATTACAGATACAACTAGGATGCTTTGGAAGGCTTTAGATGAAGATAAAAAAGTTCTTCTAGAGGGAGCTCAAGGTTCTATGCTTGATATTGATCATGGAACTTATCCTTATGTGACAAGTTCGAGTACAATTTCAGGCGGTGCTTTAATCGGACTTGGTTTAAATCCTAAAGAAATAGGTAGTATTATAGGTATAGTCAAAGCTTATACAACTAGAGTTGGCAATGGAGCTTTTCCTACAGAAGATAAGGGCGAGGATGGAGAAAAAATTGCACGCATTGGAAAAGAAATTGGCGTGAGCACTGGACGTAAAAGACGCTGTGGATGGTTTGATGCTGTGGCAGTAAAATATACAGCAAGGTTGAATGGTTTGGATGTTTTATCTTTAATGAAGCTTGATGTTTTAGATGGTTTTGAAAAGGTAAAAATTTGTCGTGCTTATGAGTATAATGGAATGGAAATTGATTATATGCCAAGTGATTTAGAAAATGCTAAGCCTATTTATGAAGAAATGGATGGATGGGATAAGGTTTTTGGAATTAGAGATTATGATTTATTACCAGAAAATGCTAAAAAATATATTGCTAAATTAGAAGAACTTTGTGGAGTTAAAGTAAAATTTATTTCTACAAGTCCAGAAAGAGAAGATACAATTATTTTATGAAAAGCAAATATAATTCTGTTGTTAAAGTAAAAAAACAACAACTTGATAAAGCTGAATCTAATTTAAATCAAGCCAAGCAAAGACAGCTTGAAAATGAAAGACTTTTAGAGCTTTCAAGAAAAGAATGTGAAAATTTAAGTGTTTTGCCACAATCAGGTTCTATAAGTGAATTAAGAACTAATTTATTGATGAGACAGGTTGGTAGAGAAGCAATATCTAGAGCCAAAGAAAAAGTAGAGCTTTCTAAAAAAGAAATGATGCATTATCAGTTTTTATACAAAAAAGCTCACCTAGATTATGAAAAAATGAAGGTTTTAGAAGCTGAAGAAATTAAACAAAAGAAAAAAGAACTTGCCAAAATTGAAGAAAAATTTCTTGATGAAATTGCAATTAGCCGTTTTTTTAAAAAGGATAAAAATGACTAAAAAATATATTTTTTTAATTTTTTGCTTGACTGCACTTTTTGGGGCTGATCAAAATTGTGAAGAATATTTTGAATCCAAAAAAGCACAATTGGAATTACAAACAAAAGAATTTGATGAAGCAAGGCAATCTTTAGAGGCTTATAAAGCTTCTTTTGAGGCTTTGCAAAAAGAAAGAATGGAGGCTTTAACAAAAAAAGAAGCTGAAGTAAATGCTACTTTAGCGCAGATTCAATCCTTAAAAGATCAAAATGCTAAACTTTTAGAAGAACAGCAAAAAATTTTAAATTCTATTAATAAAAAAACAGAAGGAAGAGTGAAAGAAATTTATTCTCAGATGAAAGATACAGCCATAGCTGATGTATTAAGTCAAATGGATGCTGAAGATGCAAGTAAAATCATGTTTTCACTTGATTCTCGTAAAATTTCAGGCGTTCTTTCTAAAATGGATCCTAAAAAAGCAAGTGAATTAACCTTGTTGTTAAAAAATTTAGATAATAATAAGACTCATTAAATTTATTTTTTAACATAAATATATTATTATTTTAAATTATAATTTAAAGGTTTGAAAATGCGTATAAAATTACCACATATACCTTATATCACAAATAAAATAGTATTAGATTTGGCCAATTCTTCTTTTGTTGAAATCAAGAGCAGTATGGAAGAACTTAATCCTTGTGTTGCAAAGATTTTAGAAAATGATGTGTTAAATGAAAGAAGATTAGATGAAAGAACTAAAGAACTTTTAGAAGAACAAGAAGATGAAATGGAACTCATGCAAATTGATAGAAAAAATATGTTTTGGCTTGTGAAGAAAAAACTTGCACCTAAATTTGACGTTATTTTAAATTTAGAAGATCGTCATAATCGTCTGTCGCATAGAATTTTAGAAGAACTTATAGAACATGATTATATTAATTTTATTGTAAGTGAAAATAGGGTAAAAAATTTAATTTTTTCTAGCATTGATAATTATCTTAAAATTTATGAAAATTTAGAAGATGAAGTATATGAAAAAATAAGTAATTATAAAACCAAGCCAATTCCAGGTAGTGAAGAATATGAGTTAATTTTTGAAAAACTTTATCAAGAAGAACTTAGAAAAAAAGGAATGTTTTAAATTATGAAAGCTTATGTTTATTTAGAAAATGATATTTTTTTAACAGCTAAAGCTTTTGGTAAAAATGGAACTTTTTTTGGAGAATTAGTTTTTAATACTTCTTTAACTGGATATCAAGAAATTATTTCAGATCCTTCTTATGCGGGACAATTTATTGTTTTTTCTATGCCAGAAATTGGTATAGTTGGAACTAATGATTATGATAATGAAAGCAAAGAAGTTTTTGCTAGCGGTATTTTAGTGCGAGAGTTAAGTTCTACTTTTTCTAATTTTCGAGCCAAACAAAGTTTAGATGATTATTTAAAAAAACATGGAAAAATAGGAATATGCGATCTTGATACAAGATTTTTAGTGAAAATGATTCGAGATTTTGGAAATTTAAGGGCTATAATATCAACTGAAATTTCAAATAAAGAAGAATTAAAAAACGTTTTAGAAAAATCAGCGAAAATTGATGAAGTTAATTTTGTTAAAGAAGTCAGCACAAAACAACCTTATGTTCATAAGCAAGGCGTTTGGAATCATTCAACTCAAAGTTATAATGATGCTAAAAGAAGTGCGAAAAAAGTTGCTGTTATTGATTATGGAGTTAAAATTAATATTTTAAATGAGCTTGTTGAAGCAGGTTTAGAGGTAGAAGTTTATCCTTATAATGTTAAAGCGCAAGAGCTGATTGAACTTTACAAAAAAGGTGAGATTCAAGGAATATTTCTTTCTAATGGTCCTGGAGAGCCAAAAATTTTAAAACAAGAAATCGCAGAAATTGAAAAAATGGCTAAGGCAAATATTCCTATATTAGGTATTTGTTTGGGTCATCAACTTTTAAGCAATGCTTTTGGTTATGAAACTTATAAAATGAAATTTGGACAACATGGAGCAAATCATCCTGTTATTAATTTAAATAATAAAAATATTGAAATTACAGCGCAAAATCATAATTATAATGTTCCAGAGGAGCTTTGTGAGGTTGCTTATATAACTCATCGTAATCTTTTTGGAGATAATGTAGAAGGTGTTAAATATAAAGATTATCCTATTATATCAGTACAACATCATCCAGAAAGTTCTTCTGGTCCTCATGAGAGTAAATATATTTTTAAAGAATTTATTGATTTGATGTGATTTTGTTAAATATTGATTTTTTTATTATTTTTAGTATAGCTTTTTTATCAAGTTTTGGACATTGCTATGCTATGTGTGGAGGATTTACTTTAGCTTTTATGAGATTAAATTCTTCATGTAAAAATTTATTTTTCTTAACTTTATTATATCAATTATCAAGAATTTTAGCTTATATTTTTTTGGGAATACTTTGCGGAATTTTTGGAAATATTTTAGCAATTAATGCCAAAATTCAAAGTTTTTCATTTTTTATTATCGGAATTTTTATGGTTATTTTAGGTTGCGCTTTGATTTTTAGAGGTAGCTTATTGGCTTTTTTTGAAAAAAATATTGTGCTCCATTCTTTATTTAAATTTTTAATGCAAAAATCTATGAAGTTTAAAGGTTTTAAATCTGCCTTGATATTAGGATTTTCAAATGGTTTTGTACCTTGCGGTTTGGTTTATTTTTTTTTAGCAGATTCTCTTAAAAGAGAAAATATTTTAGAAAGTATTCTTATAATGTTTATTTTTGGAATTTCAACACTCCCAGCTATGTTATTTTTTGTTAAATTATCTCAATTTTTGAGTGAATTTTTAAGAACTATTTTTAATTATATTACTTATATCATAATTATCATATACGGAATACGTGTCAGCTATATTGGTTTTATTACTTTTATAAAATAATTTTATTTATATTTTTTAATTTAATTACTAAATTTTATTTTATTTTTTTAAAGTAAAATGCTTAAAATATCGATAAATTCTTAATTTTAAGGTGTAATAAATAAAACAAAATTATTTTTTTTAAGAAAAAATGTATAATTAATAGTCTATAATAATAATAAATCAAAATTTTAAGGAGAAAAACTATGCATCCAGGTAATGCATTGAGTTATGACTATACAGTTGCTAAATGTTTTATGTTTGCAACTATATTGTTTGGTATTATTGGTATGGCCATAGGAACTTTGATAGCTTTTCAAATGGCTTACCCTAATTTAAATTATTTAGCAGGAGAGTATGCAACCTTTTCAAGATTGAGACCTCTTCACACTTCAGGGGTTATTTTTGGTTTTATGCTTTCTGGAATTTGGGCTACTTGGTACTATATAGGACAACGTGTTCTTAAAGTAAGTATGGCTGAATCAAAATTTTTAATGATCATAGGAAAACTCCATTTTTGGCTTTATATGTTTACTATGATTTTTGCTATTATTTCTTTGTTTTTGGGAATTACAACTTCTAAAGAATATGCAGAACTTGAATGGCCTTTGGATATTTTAGTTGTTATTGTTTGGGTATTATGGGGTATGAGTATTTTTGGTCTTATTGGAATTAGGCGTGAAAAAACTCTTTATATTTCTCTTTGGTATTATATAGCGACTTTTTTAGGAATTGCTATGCTTTATCTTTTCAATAATATGGAAGTGCCAACTTATTTCGTTGCTGGTATAGGAAAATGGTATCATAGTGTATCAATGTATGCAGGAACTAACGATGCTTTGGTTCAATGGTGGTACGGACATAATGCAGTTGCTTTTGTATTTACTGTAGGAATTATTGCTCAAATTTATTATTTTTTACCAAAAGAAAGTGGTCAGCCGATTTTTTCTTATAAACTCTCTTTATTTGCATTTTGGGGTTTAATGTTTGTGTATCTTTGGGCAGGTGGACATCATTTAATTTATTCAACTGTTCCTGATTGGATGCAAACTATGGGTTCTGTATTTTCGATTGTACTTATTTTACCTTCTTGGGGATCAGCGATCAATATTATGCTTACAATGAAGGGTGAGTGGAGTCAACTTAGAGAAAGTCCATTGATTAAATTTATGATTTTAGCATCAACTTTTTATATGTTCTCAACTTTAGAAGGACCTATTCTTTCTATAAAATCTGTTAATGCTTTAGCACATTTTACTGATTGGATTCCAGGACATGTTCATGATGGAACATTAGGTTGGGTAGGCTTTATGACTATGGCTGCGCTTTATCATATGACACCTAGATTATTTAAAAGAGAACTTTATAGTAAGTCTTTAATGGAAATTCAATTTTGGATTCAAACCATAGGTGTAGTACTTTATTTTAGCTCAATGTGGATTGCAGGTATTACACAAGGTATGATGTGGCGTGCAACTGATAAATATGGCAATCTTATTTATTCGTTTATCGATACAGTTGTAGCTATAGTACCTTACTATTGGATTAGAGCTATTGGTGGTTTATTATACCTTATTGGTTTCTTTATATTTACTTATAATATTTATAAAACAATTGCCTGCGGAAGAGTGCTAGATAAAGAGCCAAAAAGTGCTTCACCTATGGCAGTGTAAAAGGGAGGAAAAATGTTTAGTTGGTTAGAAAAAAATCCATTCTTTTTTGCTGTAGCTGTTTTTATTGTAATTGCCTATGCTGGTATTGTTGAAGTTTTACCAAATTTTACTGAAAATGCAAGACCTATTGAAGGAAAAAAACCTTACACTGTTTTACAACTTGCAGGACGTCAAATCTATATAAAGGAAAGTTGTAATGCTTGTCATTCTCAGCTTATACGTCCATTTAAATCTGAAACTGATCGCTATGGAATGTATTCAGTTAGTGGAGAATATGCTTATGATAGACCATTTTTATGGGGCTCAAAAAGAACAGGTCCTGATTTAATGCGTGTTGGAAGTTATAGAACGACTGATTGGCATGAAAATCACATGTGGGAACCTACTTCAGTAGTTCCACATTCTATTATGCCAGCTTACAAACATATGTTTAAAAATGATGCTGATATAGAAACAGCTTATGCTGAAGCTTTGACTGTAAAAAAAGTTTTCAATGTGCCTTATGATGTACCAGGCGGTATAAAACTTGGTTCTTGGAAAGATGCTCAAGAAGAAGTAAAAGCTGAAGCACAGGTTATAGTTGATGAAATGAAAAATGAAGAAGTGAAAAAAGCTTTTGCCAAAGGTGAAATTAAAGAGATTGTAGCTTTGATCGCTTATTTAAATAGCTTAAAGTAATATGATGGAACATTTATTAATTTTATTAGATGTAATTAAAAAAATAATCACTTTTAATTTAAGTGGAATTGATAGAGATGAGTGGAAAATTTTCCAAGGTTATGGATTTTTTCTACTTGTTGTTTTCTTATCATTGATTTTATATTGTTATTTGTATCATCTTTATAGAGCAGAGAAAAAGGGTGAAAGAAATTACGAAAAATATGCCAACCTTGTTTTAGATGATAGTATTAATGATAGTGTTTTAGAAAATAAAAGGAGTGCTTGATGCAATGGTTAAATTTAAAAGATAATACTAATTTATTGTCTTTGATTGGAGCTGTTCTTATTGTTCTAATCACGCTTGTAATTGTAAGCAGAATGTTTAGAAAAATGAAAGAAAAAAAAGAAGAAGCTGAACTTAGTGAGCATGAATGGGATGGAATAGGAGAATATAAAAATCCTGTTCCTTTGGGCTGGGCTATTGTCTTTTGTCTTACTATTGTTTGGGCGATTTGGTATTTTTTATGGGGATATCCTTTAAAATCTTTTTCAAGCATTGGTCAATATAATGAAGAGATTCGAGCTTATAACTCTAAATTTGAGAAAAAATTTGAACATTTAACTGCTGATGATAAAAAAGATATGGGCGAAAATATTTTTTTAGTTCAGTGTTCTGCTTGCCATGGAATTACCGCTGATGGAATTAATGGTAAGGCTCAAAATTTAAATATTTGGGGTAGCGAAAAAGGAATTATTGATACGATTGTACATGGTTCTAAAGGGATGAATTATGAAGGCGGAGAAATGCCAGATGCATCTACTTTAGGCATAGCAAAAGAAGATATTCCAGCAGTTGCTGCTTATGTTGCGCAAGATATTTCAGCGATTAAAAAAACTGAAAATGAAAAATTAGTAGCCAGGGGAAAAGAAGTTTATGAAACTTGTGCCGCTTGTCATGGCGCTGATGGAAAAGGAGGGGAAGGTGGAATGTTCCCTGATCTTACAAAGTATGGTTCTGCAGAATTTGTAGTGGATGTTTTAAATAGGGGTAAAAAAGGTTTTATAGGAACTATGCCAGCATTTTCTACTTTAAATAATATCCAAAAAGAAGCTGTTGGCGAGTATGTAATTTCTCTTTCAAGGGGTAAATAATGGAAAACACAAATAGATGCGTATTTTCTTTTTCAGGTATTACAGGGATGCTTATTGCAACTGTGTTATTGATTTTTATTTTGGTAGTATTAACTATTTTTGGTATTAAAACTCAACAAGAAGTGATGCAAAAACCTTATAGTATTAAGGATATTCAAAGTGTTAAAATGTTTGGCTCAAAAGAACAAGATCATAGAGTTATAAAGGATGCACAATGACTAAAGTATTAGAATATTTAATTGTTATTGGGCTTATAACTACTGCGGTAATTACTGCTTGGTCAGTATTAACTGCTAATCACTTGCATATAGGATGAAAAAAATATTACGAGATAGCTTATTTTTAGCTATCTTTTTGTTTTTTCCTTTAAAAGTTTTTGCTCTTGATTATGTGATTTTTAATGAAGGTGTATTAAGTCCAAAAGTTGTTAAAGAAATTAACTTAATAGGTAAAGAACTCGAAGAAAAAAGTCAGATTTTTGCAGGAGTGGCTATAGGGGATAATACAGATTTTGAAACTTTATTTAATATGCAAAAAGAATTACCAAAGTCTTATATTCTTCTCATTTTATCTAAAAAATCACATAGGGTTGATATAGTTGGTTCTAAAGGCGTTCTTAATTTAATTGATAAAGAAGCTATACTTAGTCCCTATTCAGGAACAGGTTCAATTTTACCTATTTTAGCAACACAAAAAGGTGATATTTATAATGCTGCTATTTTAAATGGCTATGCTGATATAGTTGATCGTATAACTCAAGCTAGAGGAATTACATTAAATTCTTCTATAGGCAATACAAATCGTGATACAATAAATATTTTAAGAATTTTAATTTATGGTTTTGTTTGCTTTGCATTACTTTATTATGTGCAAAGAAGAATGAAAAGGAAAAGAAATGGGTAAGAAGACTTTTTGGCCTTATGGCTTATTAATCGCTTTTTTATTGATTATAGGGGCTTCAATTGCAACGGTAGTAATTTCAAGCGATCATCCTGTGTATGAAGATGATTTTTATTTTGACTCTTATCAAAATGTAGAAAATAATTATAATGAAATTCAAAAGCAGCAAGAAAATTTTAATAAACTTTTTAAGGTTGATTTTGAAAATAAAGATTTGAAATTAATTGGTCCTAAAAAAATTCCTATTTATACTATCAGTTGTAATTCTTATATAGCTAATTTTAAAATAGAATCTTTAGAAAAAGCAGATATTCAAAATTTAAAGTATGAAATTTTACTTACAAGACCTCATACAAAAAAATTTGATCAAAAATTACAAGGACAAATAAAACAAGGAATTTTAAGTATTGCTTTTCCTTCTAAAATTGAAGAAGGTAGATGGCAATTAAAATTTAAGCTGATTGAAAATCCTCAAACAATAGGCTTTTTTAGCTACGAATTGTATGCTAAATGAAACTTAGAATATTTGGTTCTACAAGAAAAACTAAAGAATATTACGAACAAAGTAAAGCTTTAAATGCTTTACTTGATGATGCCATAAATATACAAGATTTTTTAGAGAGAGTATGTTTAGTTAATTCCTATAAAGCAAGCTCTTATGAGAGTTTACTTTTAATGCAAGAAGCATGTTTAAGAAGCAAAAACTTAGAAAAAGAGTTAGGGATTAGTGCTGATTTTTTTACTTTTTTAAAAAATAATGAATATTTATTCTCATTTTTTAAAGAACTAAGTCTAGAAAAAAAAAGTATTGATGATCTTAAAAATAATGATTATTATACAAATTATAATGAGCATTTAGAAATTTTAAAAGAAGTATTTGATCATTATCTTGCTTTGCTTAAAAAAAATAATCTTCATGATGATTTATCTTTAGTAAAAGATTATTCTATTAATTTTGATTTTATAGATGAATATGATGTCATTATGTATAATTTAGAAGGATTTTTGAGTAAATTTGAGGAAGATTTATTTTTGCAAATTTCCAAATATAAAGAAGTGATTTTATGTTTTAGAGTGAGTCGGTTTAACTATGAATATTTTTCTAAATTTGATTTTTTAAGCGAGATGGATCTTGAAATAGGATTTTATTACGAGGTGAGTTTAAATCAAAAAAAAATTCTTAAAAAAGATAAAATTTATACCCAAAATTCAAAAGTTAAAGTTAAATCATTTGAAATTAGAAGTTTGCAATGTGCTTTTGTAATGGATGAAGTTTCCAATTTTTTAAGAGAGGGATTAAAACCTGAAAATATAGTTATTATAACACCTGATGAAAATTTTTGTGATCTTTTAAGATTATTTGATAAAAATAATATGTTTAATTTTGCTAGTGGTATTAATATTAAAGAGAGTTTATTTTATCAAAAATTAAAAATACTTTATAATGCTGCAAATTCTGAATCATTTTATTACCAAAAACAAGAAGATTATTTTCTAAATGAAGATACAATTTTTGATTATTATAATACCTTTTTACATTATTTAAATCTTGATTTTGAAAATTTTAAGAGTCAATTTGATCAACAATTTAATTTTGAACAATTTGAAAATTTAATAATTCAATTTTTGGAGAATGAAAAACAAGAGCTCATCAGCATAGTTCAAAAAGAATTATGTTTTATCAAAGATTTATTAAAAAATCAATCTTTAAAATTTAAAGAATTGCTTCAACTTTTTTTCATACATATTTCAAATTTAACTTTAAGTTATGTTGGCGGCGGAAAAATTACTGTTATGGGGCTTTTAGAAAGCAGAGGGCTCCATTTTGATGGAGTTGTGATAGTTGATTTTAATGAAGATGTGATACCCAAAAGAAGTATTAATGAGCTTTTTTTAAATAATGAAGTTCGCAAAAAAGCAGGCTTAATCAGTTATGAACGAAGAGAGAATTTGCAAAGATTTTATTATGAAAATTTAATTAAAAATGCCAAAAAAGTAAGTATTTCTTATGTTGAAAATGAAGAGCAAAGGAAATCTCGTTTTTTAGATGATCTTGATATAAAATATTTTTACGAAAAGCCAAATTCTAAAACTTACTTAGATGCATTAAGGCTTAATTATCAGAGTGTAAGACTAAATTTAGAGCCTATTAAAGCTCCAATTTTAAAACATAATCCATTTGAAAAACCTTTATCTTTTACTCGTTTTAACTTACTTCAAAATCAAAAAAGAACTTATTATTATCGTTATGTTTTGAATTTAAAAGAAGCTAGAGCTTTAAGCTATGAAAATAATTTTAAAAATGAAGGTAATTTTATCCATAAGATTTTAGAAATTTATTATAAAGAGAATTTAAAAAATTATTTTGATTGTGATATTTTTAACAAATTATTACAAAGAGAAAGTTTAAGATATGGCATTGGTGATTTAGAGCTAGAAATTTTAAAAATTCGATTTGAAAATTTTTATAAAAATGAGCAAAAGCATTTTGATCTAGGATATAAGGTTGATCAACTAGAACTACCTATTTCTAAAGTTTTAAATTTTAAACAAGAATCCATAGAATTAATAGGGGTTATTGATAGAATCGATCGTAACAATAAGGGTGAAAATTTTATCATTGACTATAAAAGTGGAAAAATTCCGACAGATTCTTATCAATTAGCCTTTTATCAGGCCCTTTATGATCATGATGCTCAAGCTTTTTTTTATGATTTAAAGCGTATGAAATTTGTTAAGGAGAAGGCTAAGAGTTTGCCTGATTTGTTCGAAAGTTTAAAAGAATTATTAGATGAAAGCAAAGAAGAAATAGAATTTGAAAATAAAAAAGATGGATATTGCCCTTATAGATTGATTTATAAAAAGGAAGTTAAATGACTTTTGAACCCTTTTTAGCTCTAGAGGCAAGTGCTGGTAGCGGTAAAACTTTTGCTTTGAGCGTCCGCTTTGTAGCGCTTATTTTAAAAAATGCAAAAATAAATGAAATTTTAGCTTTAACTTTTACTAAAAAAGCTGCTAATGAAATGCAAAAAAGAATTATTGATACTTTTTTAAATTTAGAAAGCAAAGAAAAAGAGAGTGAATCTCAAGAATTGTGCAAACTCTTAGGTATAGAAAAAAAAGAACTCATAGTTTTAAGAGATGCCAAAAAGCAAGAATTTTTAAGACAAGAATTAAAAATCAGCACTTTTGATGCTTTTTTTAGTAAAATAGTTAGAGCTTTTGCTTTAAATTTGGGACTTAGTAGCGATTTTAATATTAGTGAGGAAAAACTTGATATTAAGGCTATTTTTTTAAAGCTTTTAAGTAGAGAGGAATTGAAAGATTTAGCTTATTATTTGGTTAACATAGAAGAAAATCAAGATTTTTTCAATGAATTAGAAAGATTTTATGAAAATGCTTATTATAAGGATTGTATAAAAATTCCAAATCCATCAAAGGCAAAAATAAATAAAGCTTATAATGATTTAAGAACATATTGTTTAAGTTTGACTCATATTAAAAAATATACGTATTTAATGCAAAATTTTAAAAGTGAAACTTTAGATTTAAATGAATTTGTTAAAACAAGTTTTATGTCAAAATTTGATGAAACGGAGTATTTGCAAAAACTAAATGATGAAGATGTAAATTTTAATTTAAAAAGGAAAGAGTTTATTAACGCTTTAAATGATTATGCTAAAGAACTTGAACAATATAAAATTGCCAATTTAATGAATCTTTTAAATTATTATAGTAGGGCAAAAAATTCTATACAAAAAGAAAAAAATGTTTTAAGTTTTAGCGATATTAGTCGAAGAGTTTTTGATTTAATCACAAGTGATTTTAAAGATATGATTTATTTTCGCTTGGATGGGTATATTTCTCATTTATTGATTGATGAATTTCAAGATACTAGTGTTATACAATACAAAATTTTATATCCCTTAATTGCTGAATTAGTTTCAGGTGAAGGCGTGAAAAAAAATAGAACCTTTTTTTATGTTGGAGATAAAAAACAAAGTATTTATCGCTTTAGAAAAGGCAAAAAAGAACTTTTTGATCTATTACAACTTGATTTTAAGCAAATTAAAAAAGATCAACTAAAAGTCAATTATCGATCCAAAGAAAATTTAGTTTATTTTGTTAATGAAGTTTTTAAAAATAAAATAAAAGATTATGTGCCACAGCTTTCTTTAGAGGATAAAAAAGGAGGTTTTGTACGTGTTATTGAAACAAAAGAAGTTAAAGCTAAAGATCAATTTCAAGAAATAAAAGAAAAAGTATTTCAAGCATTGTTAGAGCAAATTTATTTTTTAAAAGATAAAAATATTTCTTTAGATGATATTTGTATTTTATGTTGGAAAAATAATGATGCAGATATGATTTTAGAATTTTTACAAAAATGTAAAATTCAAGCATTTACACAAAGCAATATTTTACTTGAAAATAAAGCCAGTGTACGTGTTGTTTTAGAATATGCAAAATATTGTATTTTTGGAGATGAATTTTATTTACATTTTTTAAAAGAGATTTTAGGATTTGAACCCTTAAGATTAAATCTTGATTTAGCAAGAAGCGCTATAGAAAATTTGCTTTATTTGATTAAGAATTTAAGGCTTGATCTTAGTGATATTGCTTTAATTCAATTTATAGAATATGCCAGAGATAAAGAGGATTTTTTAAAACTTTTATTTGAGCCTTGTCCTTTAAAAATCATCAATGAACAAAATATGGGAATAAGTATTATGACCGTGCATAAGTCTAAAGGTTTGGAATTTAAACATGTTATTTTAATAGATAGTCTTTCAAAAAATAACACAAATGGCGATAGCATTATGCTAGAATATGATATTAATAAAGGTTGGCAACTTCATCTTAGAGATAATATACGTAAATTAACCAAAGAATGCAGTTATAAAACTTTTATAGATAGTATAGCTGAGGCTGATTATGAAGATGATATAAATAAACTTTATGTAGCTTTTACTCGTGCTAAGGATTCTTTGATTATTATTAAAAGAAATAGTGAATTTAAACACGGAAGTTATCCTAGCTATTTAAATTCTATGCTTGAAATTAATGAACAAGAAATTGGTGTATTGCAGTTGCAAGATTTTTATGAAAAAAAACAGGAAAATTTACCTCCTGTTTTAAAAGAATTTGAAAAGGTTGGATTACAAGAAATTATTCATGATGAAAAATTAGATTCTAAAGAAATTTATTTTGGCAATGCTTTTCATTTTTTTATGCAAAATTTAAAACTACCAAATGGTGAAAATATTGATTTAGTTTGTCAAAATACTAAGAGTAAATTTAGATATTTTTTAAATGATGAAGAATTTAAAGTATTATTTTTAAGAGTTAAAAATTTACTCAACAATACAGAATTTCAAACCCTTCTTGAAGGTAAAAAACTTTTTAAAGAACAAGCATTGAGTTTTAAAGGAGAAATTAAACGATTAGATTTGCTTGCTCTAGATGATAAAGAAGTGATAATCATTGATTATAAAACAAGCCTTGCGATGGAGGATAAGCATAAAGAACAAGTTTATGAATATAAAATTGCCGTAGATGAAATTTTAAAAAAAAGATCAAAGGTTTTTGTTGTTTATTGTTTAGAAAATAAAATTTTAATTAAAGATTTTACTCAAAAATAAAATATTATTGTTTAAAAATTTATCGCAAAAAATTAAAAATAATAAACTACTAAGTGGTTTTAGCAAGTTAAATATTTTTGTATCAATTATAGACATACTACCTGATAAGATAAACTTGCTGATTTTTAAAAATTAATTGTATATTTATTGGAATTATTTATCATATAATTTAATCAAAATGAATCATAGTAAAGATTGTTTTATCAAATTATTTTTAATAAAGCATTTTGATAAACTTTTATAGCCTTTAGAGATTAAAAATTTTAATATTTTCTATAAAAAGATAAAAATTTTAAACTATAAAAAATACATATATAATATTAATATTATTATTTCTTTATTTAAACTTAAATTAAGTAAATATTAATATTATTTTTTATACAATCACATTTTAAATTTTTGGCAAAGGTAAAAAATATGACAAAGATAACAAAGCCAAACGAAGTAAAGCGAGAATGGATTGTTTTAGACGCAGAAGGAAAAAGATTTGGTCGTCTTTTAACCGAAGTAGCGACAATTTTAAGAGGTAAAAATAAACCTTGTTTTACACCTAATGTTGATTGTGGAGATTATGTAATCATTATCAATGCATCAAAAGCTGTATTTACAGGTGCTAATAAGGCTGAAGATAAGCTTTATCATAGACATTCTGGATATTTTGGAAGTGTAAAAAGTGAAAAATTTGGAGATTTGCTTCAAAAAAATCCTGCTAAATTATATAAATTAGCAGTTAGAGGTATGCTTCCTAAAACAAATTTGGGTAGAGCAATGCTTAAAAAATTAAAAATATATGCTGGCAGTGAGCATCCACATACAGCACAAATTGCTAAAGAAGGAAAATAATATGGCAACAACATATGCAACAGGTAAAAGAAAAACTGCTATTGCAAAAGTTTGGATAAAACCAGGTAGTGGCAAAATCAGTATTAATGGTGTTGATCTAAATACTTGGCTTGGTGGACATGAGGCTATTAAGCTTAAGGTTGTTCAACCTTTACTTGCCACTAAGCAAGAAACTTCTATGGATATTAAAGCGACTACTCTAGGTGGTGGCTATAGTGCACAAGCTGAAGCTTTAAGACATGGTATTGCAAGAGCTTTAGCAGCTATGGATGCAGATTTTAGAGCCTTATTAAAACCAAAAGGACTTCTAACAAGAGATAGCAGAACTGTAGAGCGTAAAAAATACGGTCGTCGCAAAGCAAGAAGAAGCCCTCAATTTTCTAAACGTTAATTCTTACAGCGAGAATTTTCTCGCTGCATATTTTTATATTCTAATTTTTTCTTTCTTTTTCTATTTTTATGCTATAATCTTTATGTTTAAAATTTATTATCAATTGAAGGATTTTTATGAAAAGGTTATTGCTAGGTTTAAGTTTAGTAAGTGCTTTATTTGGTGCTGATCAAAATATTAAATTTGAAGTGACTCCAACTTTCAATTATAATTATTTTGAGGGTAATTTAGATATGAAAAATCATTATGCTCCTGGTATTCGACTCGGTTATCATTTTGATGATTTTTGGCTAGATCAAGTGGAATTAGGTTTTGAATATTATTCAAATGTAAAATATACTAATAGTAACAAAACTACAGATATATCAAGAACTTATTTAAATGCGATTAAGGGATTTGATTTAAATAAAAGATTTTATTTTTATGGTTTAGCTGGTGGCGGTTATGAGAATTTTTCTAATGCTGCTTATGATAATAAAAGTGGCGGATTTGGACAATATGGAGCTGGGATTAAATTTAATTTAAGTGATTCTTTGGCTTTAAGACTTGAAACAAGAGATCAAATTGATTTTAATGATGCTAATCATAATTGGGTTACAACCTTAGGCATTAGTTTCGGTTTTGGTGGAGAAAAAAAACAAAGTATAAAAAATGAATCTACACAGCCTTTAGCTAGACAAATTGAAGAAAATACTCACACAAAAACATATGTATTTGATGAGAGTGGCAAACAAAAAATCATTTCTCTAGAGGGACATTTTGGCTTTAATAAAACCAATATTAATCCAGTTTTTAGTCAAAAAATTAAGAAAATTGCTAAGATCTTAGATGAAAATAAAAATTACAATACTATACTTGAAGGGCATACTGATAATGTAGGTTCAAAAATTTACAATAAAAAGCTTTCGGAAAAACGTGCGCAAAGTGTTGCTAAAGAGCTTGAAAGATATGGAGTTGATAAAAATCGTATCAAGACTATAGGATATGGTGAAGAGCATCCTAGATCTAGTAATTCTACTAAAAAAGGAAGAGCCGATAATAGAAGAGTAGAGGCTAAATTTATACTCGAACAAAAATAATGAAATATACTATTTTATTTGATTTAGATGGCACTTTGATAGATTCAACAAATGCCATCTTAAATTCATTTAAAGATGCATTGAAAATTCTTAATTTAGATATCAAAGAAGATATAAAAATTAAAAATCTTATAGGTTATCCATTAAAGAATATGTTTACAATGCTCTATCCTGATTATTTTAATTTAATTGATGAATTTGTTAAAATTTATCGAGAATGTTATTCTAAAATTTATTTAGAGCAAACAACTTTGCTTCCAAAAGTAGATCAAGCATTACATCTTGCTTATAATTTTGCTGATTTAGGCATAGTAACAACCAAAGGTGGAACCTTCACTCCTATTTTGCTTGAATCTTTAAACATTAAGAAATTTTTTAAAACTTTAATCACTCTTGATGATGTTAAAAATCCAAAACCAGATGCAGAACCTATACTTTTAGCATTAAATAGACTAAATAAAACTCAAGAAAATGCTTATATGATTGGTGATACTATTTTAGATATACAAGCTTCTTTAGCTGCTAATATTACCCCTATAGCTTTAAGTTGTGGTTATGGCGATGAAGATGAATTAAAAAAATACTCTCAAATTTTTCCAAATGCATATGAGGCAATTATCTATATACTAAATATTAAACAAATTTGAAGTTTTTGTTAAACACCTTTTAAGAGAATTCGTAGTATAGTCTTGCTGATAAAAAATATTGGTTAAGGAAGGTCTTAATGAGTAAAGTAATGAAAACTATGGATGGAAATGAAGCTGCTGCTTATGCAGCATATGCTTTTACAGAGGTAGCTGGTATTTATCCTATCACTCCAAGTTCTCCTATGGCAGATTATACAGACATATGGGCTGCTGCAGGAAAGAAAAATTTATTTGGAGTGCCTGTAAAAATTGTAGAAATGCAAAGTGAAGCGGGTGCGGCTGGTAGTGTTCACGGATCATTACAAGCAGGTGCTTTAACAACAACTTATACTGCATCTCAAGGTTTATTATTAAAAATTCCAAATATGTATAAAATTGCAGGACAACTTTTACCTTGTGTTATACATGTTGCAGCACGTTCTTTGGCATCTCAAGCCTTATCTATTTTTGGAGATCATCAAGATATATATGCAGCTAGACAAATTGGTTTTGCAATGCTTTGTTCTCACTCTGTTCAAGAAACTATGGATTTAGCTGGAGTAGCACATTTAGCTGCGATTAAAGGTAGAGTTCCATTTTTACATTTTTTTGATGGTTTTAGAACTAGTCATGAAATTCAAAAAGTTGAAGTGATGGATTATGAACATTTTGATAGATTATTGGACAGAAAAGCCTTATTAGAATTTAGGAATGGTGCGTTAAATCCAGAACATCCAAAAACACGCGGAACCGCGCAAAATGATGATATATACTTCCAAACTAGAGAATTAGCAAATCGTTTTTATGATGCTTTACCAGATGTTGTTAATGAATATATGCAAGAAATTTCAAAAATTACTGGTAGAGAATACAAGCCATTTACTTATTATGGACACAAAGAACCTGATCGTATTATCATTGCTATGGGTTCTGTGACTCAAGCTCTTGAAGAAGTTGTAGATTATTTAAATGCCAAAGGTGAGAAAGTTGGTGTTTTTAAAGTATATCTTTATAGACCATTTAGTTTAAAATATTTCTTTGATGTAATACCAAAATCAGTCAAAAAAATTGCAGTACTTGATAGAACTAAAGAGCCAGGTAGCTTAGGAGAACCTCTTTATCTTGATGTAAAATCAGCTTTCTATGGAAGAGAAAATGCACCAATTATTGTAGGCGGAAGATATGGACTTTCTTCAAAAGATGTTGATCCTGCACAAATGATTGCTGTATTTGAAAATTTAAAACTTGATAATCCGAAAAATGGTTTCACGGTAGGTATAGTAGATGATGTAACTCATACATCTTTACCAACTGGTGAAAAAATTTCTCTTGGAGATGAAAGTACTATAGAATGTTTATTCTATGGATTAGGTGCAGACGGAACTGTAGGTGCTAATAAAAATTCTATTAAAATTATCGGAGATAAAACTGATTTTTATGCACAAGCTTATTTTGCATACGACTCTAAAAAATCAGGGGGTTATACAAGAAGCCATTTACGTTTTTCTAAAAAACCAATTCGTTCGACCTATCTTGTATCAACACCTCATTTTATAGCCTGTTCAGTAGCAGCTTATCTTGAACTTTATGATGTATTAGCAGGAATTAGAAAAGGTGGAACCTTCCTTTTAAATAGTATTTGGAGTGCTGAAGAAACTATCAGACAAATTCCTAATTCTGTCAAAAAGACTTTAGCAGAAAAAGAAATTAATTTCTACATTATCAATGCAACAAAATTAGCACGCGATATAGGACTTGGTAATCGTACAAATACTATTATGCAATCAGCATTCTTTAAACTTGCAAAAATCATTCCTTATGAAGATGCGCAAAAATATATGAAAGAATTTGCATATAAATCTTATAGTAAAAAAGGTGATGCTATTGTAGAAATGAATTACAAAGCTATTGATGTTGGTGCAGATGGGCTTGTAAAGGTAGAAGTAGATCCTAATTGGAAAAATTTAGAAATTAATAAAGAAAAAGAACAAACAAATGCTTATAAAGGTACCGAATTTGTTGAAAAAATTGTTAAGCCTATGAATGCTGCTAAAGGTGATGATTTACCTGTTTCAGCATTTTTGGGTTATGAAGATGGAAGCTTTGAGCACGGTACTACTGAATATGAAAAACGTGGTGTAGGTGTTATGGTTCCAAGATGGATTGAAGCAAATTGTATCCAATGTAACCAATGTGCTTCTGTGTGTCCACATGCTGTTATTAGACCATTCTTGATTAATGATGAAGAAATGGCAAAAGCTCCAAGAGGAGTTAAAGAGCATGCTCTAGAGGCTAAAGGAACTAAGGGTGAAAAATTAAGCTTTAAAATTCAAGTTTCTCCTCTTGATTGTACAGGTTGTGAGCTTTGTGTTCATGAGTGTCCAACTAAAGAAAAATCATTGGTAATGGTTCCGCTTCAAGAAGAAATGGATTTTGGAGAGCAAGAAAATGCTGATTATTTATTTAAAGAAATTACCTATAAAGATGAAATTTTAAATAAAGAAAGCACAAAAGGCGCACAATTTGCACAACCATTATTTGAATTCCACGGTGCATGCCCAGGTTGTGGAGAAACTCCTTATATTACTTTAATTACAAGATTATTTGGAGAAAGAATGATTATAGCTAATGCAACGGGTTGTAGTTCAATTTATGGTGCTTCAGCTCCTTCTACTCCATATAGAAAAAGTGTTAAAAATGGACACGGTCCTGCTTGGGGTAACTCTTTATTTGAAGATAATGCGGAATTTGGTTTAGGTATGAAAGTCGCCACTGAAAATACAAGACACCGTATTGAAGCTATTATGAATGAAAATATGCAACAAGTACCTAATGCTTTAGCAGCGCTTTTTAAAGATTGGATTGCAAATAAAAATGATAGCGCTGCTTCAATTGAAATTAGAAATAAATTAGTTCCAATTTTAGAACAAAATAAAAATATTAAAGCAGTTCAGGAAATTTTAGATTTAAAACAATATTTAAGTAAAAAATCTCACTGGATTTTCGGTGGCGATGGCTGGGCTTATGATATTGGATATGGTGGTCTTGATCATGTTTTAGCAAGCGGAGAGAATGTAAATATTTTAGTGCTTGATACTGAAGTTTATTCTAATACTGGAGGTCAAAGCTCTAAATCATCTCGTACTGGAGCCGTAGCACAATTTGCTGCAGCGGGTAAACCTATTCAGAAAAAAGATTTAGGACAAATTGCAATGACTTATGGTTATATTTATGTGGCTCAAGTTAATTCTGCTGCAAATTATAGTCATTTGGTTAAAGCATTAGTTGCAGCTGAAGCTTATGATGGCCCTTCTTTGATTATTTGTTATTCTCCTTGTATAGCACATGGTATCAAAGGTGGTCTTGGTTACTCTGGAGAGCAAAGTGAACTTGCCACAAAATGTGGTTATTGGCCACTTTATACCTTTGATCCTCGTTTAGAAGAGCAAGGAAAGAATCCATTAACTTTAACTGGAAAAGAGCCAGAATGGGATCTTTATGAAAGCTTTTTAATGAATGAAGTTCGTTATAATGCTTTGAAAAAATCAAACCCAGAACATGCAAAAGAATTGTTCGAAAGAAATAAAAAAGATGCTCAACGTCGTTATAGACAATTAAAGCGTATTGCTATGGCTGATTTTAGCAACGAAGCTGAAAGCTAAAATTTGCAGCAAAGATTTTTTTGTGCCATTTGTCTATGTTTTGCTTTTACAATGGCACAAGATGATTTTGAAGAGTATTTTAGATCTTTAAATTCCAAATGCAATATAGATCTTGAAAATCTTCAAAATCCTTTTTTAAATCCTACTTTTGAAAAGATCAAAAAACTCAATATAGCAGCTATCATGTTAAATCAAGTAAAAATCAATAATCATTGGTATAAAAAAGGTGATATAATCGATGGTGCCTTAATTGTTGAAATCAATAAAAAAGATATTGTATTGCAATATGATGCTTTAAATTTTAAAATCAATTTTAAAACCAATGATAAAATTAATATTTATTAAGCTTTTATTTTTTACTCAAATTCTTTATGCCTTAGATTGTCAAAAACGTTTATTTGATATTAATATTCATGAAAATACAACTTTAGAAGAAAGTCTTAGAGAACTTGCAAATTATTGTTCTTTTAGTATTATTGTCAAAGATAAGATTGCTAAAGAAAGATTAAAAACTATTCAAAATGATATTAATATACATCAAATGAGTTTAGATGAGATTTTTAATCTTTTGATTAAAGAGCATGATTTATTTTACGAATTTAATGGTAAGGTTTTAAAAATTTCAGCTTTAAAGACAAAAATTTTTAAAATAAGTTATATTACTTCAGTTAGAGAAGGGCAAAGTATTACCAAAGCTTCGGTGGATGCAAAACCAAGGCAAAGTGAATTTAAAACTTCATTTGAAGATAATGAAGATAATATGATTAAAAGCATGGAAAAATTTGATTTTTGGCAAAATATAGAAAAAGAAATTACCATGTTGATTAATTCTTCCCATGAAACTTATGAAACAAAGGCACCAATAGTCAATTCAAATGCTGGAATTATAATAGTTACAGGTACTCATACTCAACTAGAACGAGTTGAAAAATATTTGCAAAAACTTGAAAATCGTTTAAAAAAGCAAGTAATTATTGATGTAAGTATTATTGCTGTTAATCTTAATAAAAGCCATTCTAGCGGTATAAATTGGCAAAATTTTAATTTGGATTTTAATTCTAAAACAAAAAGTGGTGAAAATTCTTTTATTCATTTTCAAAATGGAAAAGGTTTTATAAAAAATTTAGGTTTTAGGGCAAATTTAAATTTTGAATCTATTATTAATTTTCTTTCCCAAAATGGAAAAACTTATGTACTTTCCAATCCTAAGCTTATGGCTTTAAATAATCAACAAGCCATTATTTCAGTTGGAGATACAATTAATTATCAAGTTAAAGAAAGCTCTAAAGGAACAGAAAATGGAACAACTGTAAGTGAAAGTTATAGTAATTATTCTATTTTTATAGGAATTTTGCTTAATATTTTGCCAGAAATTTCTGATGATGGTAGAATAATGCTTAGAATTAACCCAAGTTTAAGTGATTTTAAATATCCAGAAGATAAAAAAAGACAAAAAGATCCACGCACTATTGCTCCAGATACAATACAAAAAAAGTTATCAAGTGTTGTACAAGTTGAAAATAATCAAACTCTTATTTTGGGTGGACTTATTTCAAGAAATGATGGTGAAAATAAGAATTCTGTTAATTTTTTATCCAATATTCCTTTAATAGGATCTTTATTTAAATCCAACGAGGAAATATCTGATGTTACAGAAATTGTTTTTATTATAACACCCACTATAGTCGATAATGCTAATTTTCCAAGTCTTAGGGATTTAGGATTTAAATATTATGAGTAAAATTATTAGTTTAAGAGAAGAAATTTTTTCAAAGATCAATGAGAGTTTAAGACACAAAACCTTAATTTTAATATGTGGTTTGAGTGGTAGTGGTAAAAGTGTTTTATTGCAAAGAATAGCAAAATATCATGATATTGATTATATTGATGAAATTTTTTCAGATGAAAAAGAATTCAAGGATATTATTAAAAAAAGAAAAAAGGACGTTTTAATTCTTGATGAAGTGGGCATGTATGAGGTAAAAATATTAGAACTAATTCGAATTTATAGCGATCAAATGAGTTTTATACTGAGTTCTCATAAAAAAATAGATCTTTTTAATAAAGATTATTTTAAAAGTCGTTTTGAAACAATTTTTTGGCTTGAAAAACTTAATACTCAAGAGCTTCATCAATATATCCAATTAAAATTTAACATTAATTTTTCTAATAAAGCAATGAAAATAATAATGAAATTTTATAAAGGAAATTTAAGATATGTTGATAAAATGCTTAAAAGTTTTTATGAGCTCAATCTTTATTTTAAAAATACAAAAAGCCAAGATTATGTACTAAAGCTTTGTGCTTTGGAAAATGGATTTTTAAAATGAATTTACAAGAAAGAGTGCGTGAGCTTGAGAGCGCTTATAAAAAATATTTGTTGAAAAAAATTTTTAAAATTTTATTTTATTTTCTTTTTGCTGCTTTATTAATTGGTGTTATTTTTTTAATTGTGCAAAATCATTATAAACAAAAATCAATATCCTCTGAAGCTTTAAATTATAAAAAAAAGTTAGAGCAAAATATCATAAAAGCTAAGATTTTACAAGAAAAAAATAAAATAATCAGGGAAAAATTTATACAAGAAAATAATATCACCAAGGCAAGCAATTCTAAGATACAAATTGATTCTAAAGTATTTAATATTGCTATATTAAAAAATAGTTTTTATAAAAATCCTAATTATGAGCGAGCTTTAATTTTGGCTCGAGAATATTATCAAATCAAGGATTATAAAAAATCTATTTTTTGGGCATTAAAAGCTAATGATATTGATAAAAAAGCTGAAGATTCTTGGTTAATATTTGCTAAGGCTCAAATAGCTTTGGGTTATCAAGATGAAGCTAAAAGAGCTTTAGATGCCTATTTGGATTCTTATGGATTAATTGAAAAAGAGTTAGAAAATGATTGATCAAAATTTATTTGAAGATTATTTAAGTCAAAAAATAAATCTTGAACAAATTTATCAAAATTTTAGTATAAAAAGTGAAGATTTTTTAAAAGCTTTAGCATCTTTTTTAAATATAAAATTTATTGAGTTAAATGAATTTGATGAGAAATTTTGTGAAAATTTTCCTTTTAGTATTCTTTTAAAATTTGAAGTTTTACCAATAAAAAATGAAAATATTTTATATATAGTCGGTGCAAAACCTTGCTCTTTAGAGCTTTTAGAGCAAATAAAAATTTTTACAGATATTGAAAAAATAGAAATTGCACTTGCTGATGAGTTTAAAATTATAAAATTTTTAAATATTCTTCGTATTAAAGATGAGCTAAAAAAACTAAGTATTAAACTTAAACTTGAATGGCAAGAAGGTGTAAAAGAAAATCAAACTTGTATCAGTCAAATTTTTTACTTTATCCTTGAAGAAGCACTTAAAATAAATACAAGTGATATTCATATAGAATCTAGAATAAATGATGCCTTGATAAGATTTAGAGTGGATGGGATTTTAAAAAAATTTGTTAATCTTGAAAAAGATATTTATGAAGCTTTGATTTTTCATATTAAATTTTTAGCACATTTAAATGTAGCAGAATCAAGAAAAGCCCAAGATGGTAGTTTTGAACTTGAATTTAAAGAAAATAAATATGATTTTAGAATTTCATCATTGCCTCTATCAAATGGTGAAAGTGTAGTTATAAGGATCTTAAAGCATAATAAAGAAATTTTAGAACTTGAAAAATTAAATTTAGGAAAGATTAATATTGATATTTTGAAAAAAGCTTTAAAATCACCCCATGGAATGATTTTGCTAACAGGTCCAACTGGAAGTGGTAAAAGCACTACTTTATATGCTTGTTTAAATGTACTAAAGAGTATAGAAAAGAAAATCATTACAGCAGAAGATCCTATAGAATATAAAATGCCTCTAATTCAGCAAATTTTACTTAATCCTAAGGCAGGATTTGAATTTAATAATGCCTTAAGAGCGATTTTAAGGCAAGATCCTGATATTATTATGATAGGTGAGATTAGAGATGAAGAAAGCCTTGATATAGCCTTGAAAGCTTCTTTAACTGGACATTTGCTTTTAAGTACCTTGCATACAAATGATGCACTTTCGACTATAGATAGACTTTTGGATATGAAAGCAAAACCTTATTTAATCGCTTCTGCACTTAGTGTGATTATCGCACAACGTTTGGTTAGAAAGCTTTGTCCAAGGTGCAAACAAAAGAGTAATAAATACAAACAATTTCAAGGGAATTTTTTTGAAGCTAAAGGTTGTGAATATTGTCATCAAAGCGGATTTATAGGTAGAGAATTAGTTGGTGAGTGCTTAAAGGTAGATGATGAGATTTCTCAAGCTATTCGAGAAAATAAAAGCAAAAATGAAATTTTAGCACTTGCAAAAAATAAAGGTTTTCAAACTATGTTTGAACAAGGTTTGCAAAAAGCAAGAGAGGGTATTACAAGTATAGATGAGCTTTTGAGGGTTTTAAATGAAACTTTATGAGCTTGAAATCATTAAAGCGCAAAAAAGATATAAAAAACTCATCAAGGCTGAAAATTTAAACACTGCACAAGCTAAAGCTTTGGATAAAAATTGGAAAATTATTAGCATTAAAGAAAAACAAAAAAATTATGTTAGAAAAATAAATAGCGAGTATTTTATACTCTTTTTTAAAGAATTATCTTTGCTTTGTGAAGCTGGATTAAGTATACAGGAAGCTTTTAAGGAGCTTGTAAAAATTCATTCATTTAAAGGTATAAATAAAGTTCTTGATAATTTACTTTTAGGACAAAATTTAAATCTTGCTTTTGAAAATGCTAATTTTGGACTAAATTATGCAGAATTAGCTCTAATAAAAACGGCACAAAGCACTGGGAAATTGAGTGAAAATTTTTTACAAATTGCTAAACTTAGAGAAAAAAGTTTAGAAAATAAAAAGAGATTTAAAAAGGCTATGCGATATCCTTTATTTGTTTTTATTAGTATTTGTGCAGCTTTTATTTTTTTGATGCTTTTTGTAATACCTAATTTTAAAGATTTATTTGAAAATTTAAATATTAATCTACCTTTAATAACCATTATAATGCTTCAAATTTATGATTTTTTGCAAAATTACGTTATTGTATTTGCTTTTTTATTGGTATTTATTTTTATCTTTGTTTATTTTATGTATAAAAAATCTTATTTTTTTGCCTATATTTGTGATTTTATTTTTTTAAAAATACCTTTATTTTCAAATTTCATTATTTATAGTCAAAATTATTATTTTTTTATGGTTTTTTCTTTACTTTTAAAAAATGGAATTTCACTTTCTAAAGCTTTTAATTTAGCAATTTTAGGACTTGAAAATAAACAAATTATCTCAAAATACAAAAAACTTCTATCTTTTATAGATTCTGGACTTGAAATCACTCATGCTTTTAAGAAAATAGGCATATTTAATCCTTTGGTGCTTTCTATGCTCAATATTGCGATGAAAAGTTCAAAACTTGAATTTTTAACTGAGGAAATTTCAAAATATTATGAAAATAAAATGGAAAATCTTATAGATAAATTTTTAATTTTACTTGAGCCTTTGATGACCTTATTTGTCGCAATTTTGGTTTTATTATTGGCTCTTGGTATTTTTTTGCCGATATGGGAGCTTAGTTCTGGGGCGAATTTTTAATTTATTAATGTTTCTTATACTTATAAATATTATTTAAATTTTGAATTTTTTGATATATAACAAAAAACTCCAGGGAATTTCTATGAAAAATGTAGTTTTACTTGGTGAAAGTAATTTTGCGTTTAAAAATGGAATCACACAAGGTTTAAAAAATAAAGGAATTAATGTAATAAATTTATCATTAGGTTTAACACCTGCTTTACAAAATTTATATGAATTGAAAAGAAATGATCAAATTTTAAAAAATGCAGATTTAATTATAAATACATCTAATGTTAATGATATAGGTCGCTACAATTCAATTGAATTATTTTTTAAAAGTTATCAAGTTATCAATTGGTTACATAAAGAATTATATTTTCTAAATAAAAAAATTCTTTGTTTTCTTTTTCCAAATCCTCAAAAGTGGCATAACATACAATGCTCAAAATTAGTTTATGCTTTACATAAAAAATTAATCAATAAATACGGTTTTAATATCATTGATTTAAATGAATATTATCTTAAGAAAAATTTGTATGATTTTATAAGAAGAGATGAGGCTCATGGTTTTGATTTTATTACGAGAGAAATTGGTGAAAAAATAGCTAATAATATTGAAAATTTTTCTTTACCTAGAAAAATAGATATACAAAATGATAATCCCAATTTCATTGCTTTAAATGTTAAAGAGATGAAAAATATCGATGAAAATAATTTTAAAAATAAAACAAGTTGGCTTTGTCAAGAAGAAATTTATGAATTAAAAAATGAATTAAAATTTAAATCCATATATCATAATAATATCATTTTAGGTGTTCATACTTGGAATAATCAAGATAATAGTGAAATTGAAATTAAGAATGATATAGGTAATTTTAATAGAAATCTTAACCATTCGTTTTCATTTTTTTTCGATACCTATAATAGAAATATCAAAATAACTAAAAATACAACAATTTTAAGTAAAAATAATCCTGTAGGATTTGTAGGACTTCTTCTTGCCTCTACTGAAGGAAATTATCATAATGAAAATATAGATTTCAAAGCTTTAATCAAAGAAAACATAGAAATTGAAAAAAAATATAATTTCAATCACCTTATACCTCCAATAGAGTGGTATAAAGAAATTATAGATGAGTATTGTTCTATAATGGATCCTATAAAATTAGCATCTCTTCAAAATCAAATCAATACTTTAAAGATTCAATTATCAAATTCTCAAGCTAATTCAGCTAAAGCAAGAATTCAAAACCAACTTTCCTATAAACTAGGTCAAGCTATGATAGAAAATTCAAAAAGCATACTAGGTTATATAAGAATGCCTTATGTTTTATCTTATATAAAAGATAAACACAAACAAGAACAAAAAATTTATCAAGAAAAAATAAAAAAAGATCCTTCTTTAAAATTACCTCCTTTAGAATCTTATGCTGATTATAATGAGGCTTTAAAATTTAAAGAACATTTATCTTATAAATTAGGACAAGCTTTAATAAAAGCTAATAATAATTGGTATAGGGGTGGATATATCAAATTGTGGTTTGAGATAAGAAGGATAAAAAAAGAATTTAAAAATAAAAAAGCATAATTTTTCATCTAAGTACTGAATTTAATTATTTTTGAAAGATATTTTTGTATTTTTCAAATAAATTTGAAATTTAAGAAAAATAATCCCAAGCAACTTTGATGATGGTTATAATTAAAATAAACTTAGCTTACTTTTTGATAAAATTTGCTAAAATTATGTAAAAATTAACTTTGAGAAAGAAATTTTTATGGATAATTACGAATTTAGCGAACTATTAAAAACTCTTAAAAATAAAGTAAACAATATAGCCTCTATCATCAAACCACAAAACATTCAAGAAAGACTTAAAGAAATTGAAGAATTAGAAAATTCTCCTTCTTTTTGGAGTGATGTTAAGCAAGCTGGAATTATCGGCAAAGAAAAAACCAAAATTACAAATTTATTAAAAAAATACGAAGAAGCTTTATTGGCAGTTAATGATGCAAGCGAGCTTTTTGATTTGGCTAATGCAGAAAATGATATGCAAACCTTAGAAGCTTTATTTAATGATGCTCCAAAGCTTGAAGATACGATAACAAGCCTTGAAATTTCTATGCTTTTAAGTGGAGAAAATGATAGTAAAAATGCGATTGTTTCCATTCATCCTGGTGCAGGAGGAACTGAAAGCAACGATTGGGCGAGCATGCTTTATAGGATGTATTTAAGATTTTGCGAAAGAGAAGGATTTAAGGTTGAAACTCTTGATTTTCAAGAAGGCGATGAAGCAGGACTTAAGGATGTAAGCTTTTTGGTTAAAGGCGATAATGCTTATGGTTATTTAAAAGCTGAAAATGGAATTCATCGCTTAGTAAGAACTTCTCCTTTTGATAGTGCTGGACGTCGTCATACAAGCTTTTCAAGTGTTATGGTAAGCCCTGAACTTGATGATGATATAGAGATTGAAATTGAAGAAAAAGATATTAGAATTGATTATTACAGAGCAAGTGGTGCAGGTGGACAACATGTTAACAAAACAGAATCAGCGGTAAGAATTACACATTTTCCAACTGGTATAGTTGTGCAATGCCAAAATGACAGAAGTCAACACAAAAACAAGGCTACTGCTTTTAAAATGCTAAAATCTCGACTTTATGAGCTTGAACTTATGAAACAACAAGATAGTGCAAATTCAGGCGAAAAAAGTGAGATAGGCTGGGGGCATCAAATTCGCTCTTATGTGCTTTTTCCCTATCAGCAAGTCAAGGACAATCGTAGCGGAGAAGCTTTCTCTCAAGTAGATAACATCTTAGATGGAGATATTAAAAAAATGATAGAAGGTGTTTTAATCGCTTTAAAAGCAGAATGATTTTAATCAAATAAATTTTTATGCAAGATTTCCTCTAAAATCACCGTAGCATAAGAGCCTTTTTGTAAGAAAAATTCTATACAAAAATGCGCTTTTTGCTCATCATATCGCCACTTAACATTCTCTAAATAACTCCACATAAAACGTCTTGAACCTTGCATTTTAGTTTTAAATTCATAAGCATCTTTAAAAATTTCATTCTCTAAATTTAAAGCTAAGCCTTCTTTGGCCTCATACGCTTTTGCACCAAGTAAAAGTCCCATAGGAGTAATATCTCTTGTTTTAAAACGCTTAATCTCACTCTCTAAATCTTCGCATAAAAAACATTTACCAAAAGGGTAATGTCCTAAAACTTCACCTTTTAAAAGTTTAAAAAAATTATCTTGCTTTCTCAAGCTTTTAACCTCTTCTTTAGAGATATGATAAATTTGCATAAGCTCCTTTTCGCTAAATTCTTTTGAAAAATGCGATAACTCGACTCTTTTACTCAAATAACGATTGAAAAGTTCACTTTGAAAAGCTGAAATTAAAAATTCTTTCATTTTAATATTTTTCATTTTCTTGCCACGTAAAATTTCAAGCCCTTCTTTGTAATTATCTCTAAATTTACCAAAACGTTGGTATCCAAAATAATTTGCAAAACCTTGTTTGTCCAAATTGACAATGGCCTGTTCAAGTTTTAAAGCATCACTAGGCAAAACTTTTTTTAAGCGGATAAAAAAAGAATTGCCTTTTAAATGCCCTATTTTTAATTTATTTTCATGGGCAAAAGTTTCTAAAATTTTTAATTTTGGATGAGAAAAATTGTTTAAAGTGTGTTCAAATTTTTTAGGCATAGAAATATACTGAAAGGTTAAACCTTGTTTATCTTTAAGTCCAGCATAGCCAAAATCACGTATTTTTACCCCACTAACTTCACTTAAAATTCTTAAAGCTTCGTTAGTGCTTAAATCTTTTTTGTTAATGTGCAAAATGAGATGCTCACCTTTGCCACTAAATTCATACAAAGCTTTTTCACGTACTACAAAATCGTCGCTATTTTTACTAAAATAAGCATTAATGGGGGTATGTTTTAAACTATACAAAGGCTTAAAAATGGTGTTCTCTTCCGCTAAATTCATATTTTCCTTTCACTGCTTTTGCAAAGATATTTAATTTTACATGATGTTTTTTTGCAATTTGCTCTATATTAAGATATTGTGTTTTATCAAAGGCAAATAAAATTTCATATTCCTCTCCGCTATAAAGAGTATAATCATCTAATTTTTTTAGCCATTCAATACCACATTTATTTTTTGCCAAAAGTCTTGATAAATCCTTACTCAATCCATCTGAAATATCCATTGCACAAGAAATAAAAGGGGCAATTTCGTAAAAAAAATCTGACCTTAATTTAGGTTTTATAAAGCGGTGGTTTAAATTTAATTTACCACCATTTTGCAGAATTTCAAGTCCCTTTAAACTTTCTCCTAGCTTTCCTGTATAAGCTAGTAAATGTCCTATTTTTAAGCCTTTTCTAAATACAGCTTTTTTTCTAATTTTAGAAATAATAGTAATGCTAATATCTATTTTATCATTATAAATTGTATCGCCACCTATGATTTGCATACCAAATTTTTTTGCTGTTTTTAAAAAACCTTTTTGCAAAGCTTTAATTTCTTCATTATTTAAATTTGGTAAAGCAAGTCCTAAAAGTGCGTATTTTGGTTCAGCATTCATCACAATAGCATCAGAGATATTAACAAGCATTGCTTTAGTAGCAATTTGTTCTAGTGTCAGCCATTCTCTTTTAAAATGTATATTTTCAAAAAATAAATCTTTGCTATAACACCATTGATTAATAATAGCACCATCATCGCCATTTTTTTCATTTAAAAAAGCTTGAATTATAAAATCTTCTTTATTCATAAAAAAATTTTATGAAATTTCTTTTTAAATTCTATTAAATTTTAATTTTTTTTTATATAATATTTATCCTAAAGATATCAAGGAAAAAATCATGAGAAATTTAGAACTTAGACTTTTTAGATTTGATAAAAATAAAGACTATGAGAGTTATTACAAACCTTATGTTTATAATAACTATGAAAATTTTGCTACTCTTTATGATTTACTTTTGCAAGTGCAAGATGATGACATTTATTTCGAATTTGAAAAAAATGAAAATTCTCATATAGTTGTTAATAGACAAATTTTACCTCTTAATACCCCTTTAGAAGAATTAGTTAAAAAATATAATTTTAATCTTACTATTGAACCTTTAAACACAAAAAGAGCGATAAAAGACTTGATCATCAATAAAGATGATTTTTTAAGTAAATACAAATATCTTGCCCCATTTGGCAATGAAGAAGATAAAAAATTTTATGAAAAATATGACTATTTATATTATGCTAATGAAATTTTAGAATTTCTTCCTGAGTATATGGGAGACGCCTTATTTTATCTTGCATTTGAAATGATCAAAAAATATCCAGATAAAAAAACAGAAATTTTAAAAGTTATCTCTGATCCTGAAATAGGAATTTTTTATCATATTAACGGTACTAATCAAAAGGTAGAAAATGTAATTGAAAATCTAAAAAAAGAAATTTTAAATTTAGGATTTTTTGATGAAAAATTACTACATTTTGATTTACCTAAAAATGATGCTTTTGAAAATGAAATAAAAGAACTTGGACAAGTTAAGCATGATTTTGAAAATTTTAATGTAGCCTTTTATGGTTTTAAACCTTGTGATAATTTAAAGTCAAAAATCAAAGCAAAATTTATTTCATATGAAAATGCCGAAAAAAATAATGGTTTTGATCTCTTAAAACTCAATAGCGAACTCAGTTATAAAATGGCAGCAAAAATTCTTTTAGATGCTTATGATAGTGGAAGCGACTTTTTAGTTGTAAAAAATCCTAAAGATTTTTATATGTTTGACACTTGTGCTAAAAAACTTATGAATATAAGCAATAGGGATTTTAAAGATTTTTATATTTTAAGTCATTTAGAATTTTTATCTCTAATTCAAGGTATCAAAAGTCCATCTTTGCAAAATCATGAATTAAAAGTAACTTTGATATGAAAATTTCTTTAGAATGTAAAGATATTATTATAGAAAGAGCATTAGCTCTTTTTTTAAAGGAACATTTAGTAATAAAAAAAGATTGTGATTTTATCATTAGTGATGAAAAAATTCCTTCAACTAAACCTTTATTTCTTATAGCTCCCAATTCCCCATTTTTAAGTGTGCCTTTTAGTAAAGAAGCTTTATTTAAATCTTTAAATGATTTTGACAATGCTTTAAAAACAACAGCTCAAAAAATTGCAGATGAAAAAAGAAAAATTTTAGAAGCAAAAATTGACTCTATAGCAGAAGAATTTAGAAAAGACTATCAAATAAAAATAGATCTTGCTATTAGCGAACTTAAAGATAAACTTGTTAAAGCTTTAATACATGAGTGAAGATTTTATTCATGTAAAAGATTTTTTAAAAGAATATCAAAAAATCTCGAATTTAAAAAATAAAACAAATAAGACAACAAAAATTTATACTTTTATAGAAAGCGGACAATATAAAGGAAAAAAACTTCTTTTGCCTTCACTTGAAAAAACAAGAAGCACTAAAAGCATAGTAAAAGCTTGTGTTTTTAATGTTATAAGACAGAATTTAAGAAATAAAATTTTTATAGAAGCTTTTGGTGGAAGTGCTTTAATGGCGGCTGAAGCTTTAAGTAATTTTGCCTTAAAATCTTATGCTATCGAACTTGATAAAAACGCTTACAAAATCGCTGTTCAAAATTCTAAAATCGATCAAAATTTAAATGTTGTACAAGGAGATACTTTTGAAATTTTACCCCAGCTTATCGAAAAATTAACCCAAGAAAATATTCCTATTTTTCTTTATCTTGATCCACCTTTTGATATCAGAAAAGGTTTTGAAAAAATTTATGAAAACATTGAAAATCTTTTGAAAAATCTTAATCGAAAAAATATAGAAAAAATTATTTTTGAGCATCATTCAAAAATAGAACTTCCGCAAAATATAGAAGAATTTCAAAAAAATAAATCTAAAAAATTTGGCTTAACTTCTCTTAGTTTTTACGAAAATACTCCACAAAATTAAGCTCTTAAAATTGGAACACTTTTTGCTTTATTTTATATAATAATATAGATTAAAGGAATAATCCATGAGAGTTTTAATGTTTTTTTTACTCTTTATGACAAGTATTTTTGCAATACAAATCAAGGATGTAGCAAACACTGTAGGTGTTAGAGATAATCAACTTATAGGTTATGGACTTGTTGTTGGTCTTAATGGTAGCGGAGATGGAACAAGTTCTAAATTTACCCTACAATCTGTATCAAATCTTTTACAAGGTATGAATATCAAAGTAGATCCAGCAGATATCAAGTCAAAAAATACAGCAGCCGTCATGGTAACAGCAAAACTTCCAGCTTTTGCTAAAAGTGGAGATAAGCTTGATATTACAGTATCTTCTTTGGGGGATGCAAAATCTTTACAAGGTGGCACACTTTTACTTACTGCACTCCGCGGAATTGATGGAGAAATTTATGCAATAGCACAAGGTTCTATCTCAACTGGAGGACTCACAGCTAGACCAGGAGGTGCAGGTAGCCATTCTACAGCGGCAACTGTGATGGGCGGAGCTAACGTAGAAAGAGAAATTCCACAAAATTTTAGTCAAAATAATGATTTAACTTTAAGTCTAAAAGTAGCTGATTTTCAAACCGCTAGTAATATAGAAAGAGTGCTTAATAACGTTTTTGGAGAAGATGTTGCTAAAGCGATTGATTCACGTACAATTAAACTTAAAAAACCTGAAGATCTTTCAAATGTAGATTTTATGGCAAGAGTTTTAAATCAAGATATAGCTTATACTCCAGAAAGCAAGGTTATCATTGATGAAAGAACAGGAACAGTAATTGCGGGTGTTGATGTAGAGGTTGAACCTGTATTAATTACTCATAAAGATATTACAATCAAAATTGATCCTAACAATAACACTACTCCAAATCAAAATGAAATTGATATGAAAGATGGTGGTTTTATAGATCCTAGTTCAAATACGTTAAGAATTAATAATTCAAAAAGCACTGTTGCAAATATAGCAAGAATGCTTAATAAGCTTGGGGCAACCCCAAATGATATTATAGCTATTATGGAAAATTTAAAACGTGCAGGTGCAATTACAGCTGATTTGGAGATTATATAATGAAAGTAGATAATTTTTTAAATACATTTAACATGGATAATGTTTTATTAAACAAAACATCAAGAAATTTAGAAAACCATATTAAAGTAAATGATAATGATATAGTTACTAAAACTAAAGAAGATGAAGCTTTAAAAGAGCAAACTGATGCTTTTGAAGCATTTTTTTTAAAACAAGTTTTAGATGTATCTTTAAAATCTCAAAATTCACTTTTTGGAAAAGATGCAAGTGATGAAATTTATTCATCTATGTATAATGATACTATCAGTAAGGCTTTAAGTGGTGGTATGGGATTTTCAAAATTATTATATGATTTTTTAAAAGAAAGGGGTTAAGTTTTTTAATTTTTAGCCGATATAGTTTGTAGAGGATTTTTAATAAAAAATTTCAAGGAGGCAGAAATGATAAATCCTATACAGCAAGGCTACGTGGCAAGCTCCACATTAAACACAGTTCAAACAAATAAAGAAACTAAAACAAACGATACTCAAAAAACAGAGAATGATAAAGCTGCGAAAATTGCAGAACAAATTAAAAATGGCACTTATAAAATTGATACGAGAGCCACTGCTTCTGCTATAGCTGATTCTTTAATTTAAAGATAATTTTCTCTCTTTTTTTGAGTAAAAAAAGGAGAGAAAAAATGCTTAAAAAACATCTTGATGAAGTTAATGCTATTTTAGAAAAATTAATAGCATTAACCCAAGAAGATATAGAAAATATAAAAGTTGCAAAACATGATACTGTTGCACCTAGTGTTGAAGAAAAAAATAAATTAATTTCTGAATTTACAACAGCTAAAAAACAACTCGATGCTGCTTTAGTAGCTTTGAACAATAGCTCCACCAAAGGACTTAGTGAATTACTTGATGAAGAGGATAAAGAAAAATTAGATTTATTGAAAAAAAATCTTCAAACTCTTCATTCTGCTAACAAAGAATATGCCAAATTTGTACTTATTATTAAAGATTTTTTTGATGGTTTAGTTAATAAGATGTTTAATCTCAATGATGGAACAAATAATGCTTATGGTGATAAAAAGACTACTCCAGAGTCAATTTTTAAGATTAATGTATAAGGAATAAGAATATGGGTATTTTTGGAACTTTATATACGGGAGTTACAGGCTTAAAAGCAAGCGAAGTACAAATTGCAACCACCAGTAATAATATTTCTAATGCAAATGCAACTTTTTATACTCGACAAAGAGTTGTGCAAACAACCAATGGTTACGTTTCATCTAATGGAGTTCAAGTAGGAACAGGTACAGCCATCGAAAGTATTGTTCGTTTGCACGATGAATATTCTTATTTTAAACTAAAGGGAGCTTCAACTCAATTAGAATACACTAAATATATGGCTTCAACCTTGCAAGAAATTTCTGAACGTTTTCCAGATTTGCAAAATACAGGGATTTTACAGGATTTAGAAAATTACAATAAAGCATGGAATGATTTTGCATCCAATCCTAATGAAAATGCTACAAAAATAGCCCTTGTGAAAGCTTCTCAAACATTAACAGAAAGTATTAACAATACTTTTTCAACCTTAGATAAAATTCAAAAGAAAATCAACAACGATATTAAATCAACTGTGGAAGAAATTAATAGAATTGGCGAAGAAATCGCGACAATTAATAAACAAATTTATGGTCAAGAAGCTCTTCCAACAGAACACGCAAACGAATTAAGAGATAGAAGAGATGAGCTAGAACTTACTCTTTCAAAGCTTGTAAGTGCAGTGGCTAGTAAAAATGAAATCAATCAAGATAATCGTTTAGATACAACCATAACCGATCCAGGACATCAATATAATCTTAGTATTGAAGGTTTTAGCATAGTAGATGGGATCAATTTTCATCCGCTAAAACTCGATTATGATGATAAAAATAAATCTTATAGTATTTATTATGAAACTGCAGATGAAAAAGTAAGAGACCTAACTGGTAAAATTTCAGGAGGGCAATTAGGTGCTCAGCTTGATTTACGCGGTAGAAATTATGATAAAAGTAAAGGAAAATATAGCGACGGGATTATACAAGGTTATATGGATTCTTTAGACACTTTTTCTAAAACAATGATCAATGAAACCAATAATCTTTACGCTAGTTCTGCAAAAAGTCCAGTAACTTCTGATTATCTTCCGGGGCTTCAAGGCAATATTCCTTTGATGAATTATGATAGAACTATACAACCAGGAAGTTTTGATATCGTTCTTTATGATGAAAAAGGAGATAAAAAAGTTACTAAAACTATTAATATCGATGTTAATACCACCATGGATGATATCGTACGCCAAATCAAAGCTAATACAGACGATAATAACAACAAAGATCCAAATGATGATGTTGATGATTTAATTAATGTAAGTTTTAGCTACGATCCAACCTCTAATGATGGCTTATTTCAACTTACTGCAAAATCAGGATATAAGATAGCCATAGAAGATAAAGGAACAAATTTTGCAGGTGCTTTTAGCATAGGAGGGTTTTTTAGTGGAAATAGTGCAAGTGATATTAAAGTAAAAGATTCTATTTTAAGCGATCCAAGCACAGTAAGAGCTAGTCTAAATGGGGTTGATAGCGGTAATGATATGGCAAATAAAATCATACAACTTCAATATGATAAGGTTAATTTTTACAATGAAGATGGAACCATTGACCATCTTACCATGGAAGAATATTATCGTAAATTTACAGGAAAAATAGGCTCTGATGGGGAAAATAATAATGTAGTTAATGCTAGCAATCAAACCTTTTACAATTCTGTATATAGCGAGTATCAATCTAAAAGTGGAGTTAATACCAATGAAGAACTTGCAGCCTTAATACAATGGCAATCAAGCTATGGCGCCTCTGCTAAAATTGTTACTACCATTGATCAAATGCTAGATACTTTACTAGGAATTAAATCATAATCCTAGTAAAATGTCTGAGATATTAAAAACCAAGCTAGATACTTTAGTAAAATTAAAAAATACCAATAAAGCTTTATTTGAAAACCCAGATCCTTTGCAAGTTGCTAAAATTTACAAAGATGAATTTATTGCTTTGCTTTGTGCTTTATTTGCCTATGGTAATGCAAAAAATATAGTTAATTTTTTAAATAAGCTGGATTTTTCTTTACTCGATTCAAGTGAAAAACAAATTCAAAAAAATCTAAAAGGAATAAAATACCGCTTTCAAAATGAAAGAGATATTTTAGAAATTTTTATTACCCTTTCAAGGCTTAAAAATGAAATTTCTTTAAATGAATTTTTTACTAAAGCTTACCAAAAAAGACAAAATACTACAGACGCTATCCTTGCTTTCATGAAAAAAATTCAAAAAATAAATTCTTATTCTAGTTATGGATATGATTTTTTCTTTGGAAAAATTTGGCAAAATATACCAAAATCACCGCTTAAAAGATATCATATGTACTTTAGGTGGATGGTTAGAAAAGATGAGCTTGATCTTGGAATTTTTACTAATATACACACAAAAGATCTTTTGATTCCTCTTGATACCCATCTTTTTAAAATTTCCTTGACTTTAGGACTTTTAAAGCGTAAAATATATGATTATAAAAGTGTGTTAGAGCTTACCAAGAAGTTAAAAGAATTTGATGCAAATGATCCTGTTAAATATGACTTTGCACTTTATCGCTTAGGACAAAGCAAGGAGATTGATACATGGGCTTTGAACATTTAGATACAATTTATTATATTATATTATTTTTTGCAGCACTTTTTGCAGGTTTTATAGACTCAATAGTTGGTGGAGGTGGACTTATAACCTTGCCAGCATTAATAGCTTGCGGGATTCCTGCACATTTATCTATCGCAACTAATAAAGTTCAGAGCGTATGTGGAGCTTTTACTGCAACAATTACTTATTTTAAATCCACAACTTTACCTTATCTAGCTTGGGGGATATTTTTCACTGCGGTGGGTGCTATTATAGGAAGCTATAGTGTACTTTTTGTAAAGGATGAAAATTTAAAAATCATTATTCTAATCTGTTTAACTTTAACTTTTTTATATACAGCTTTACGCCCAAATTTAGGAAAATATGAAAACAATCCAAAGATTAAAAATATTAAAATTTTTTATCTTATTTGTGGTTTAACTTTAGGTTTTTATGATGGTTTTTTAGGCTCTGGAACCGGATCTTTTTGGATATTTGCTTGTGTAACCTTACTTGGCTTTAATATGAAAAAAGCAAGTATGAATACAAAAATTTTAAATTTTACAAGCAATATTATCGCTTTAATTATTTTTTTATGGCAGTATGAAGTTTTATGGAAAGTGGGATTAATCATGGCCGTTGGACAAATTTTAGGAGCTTTTTTGGGTTCTAAACTTGTATTAAAAAGTAATGGAAAATTTATTAAAAGCTTATTTTTAATCGTAGTAGGTATAACCATCATCAAAGTTGCTTGGGATTATTTTTCTTAAATTTCAAATTTATTTGAAAAATACAAAAATATCTTTCAAAAATAATTAAATTCAGTACTTAGATGAAAAATTATGCTTTTTTATTTTTAAATTCTTTTTTTATCCTTCTTATCTCAAACCACAATTTGATATATCCACCCCTATACCAATTATTATTAGCTTTTATTAAAGCTTGTCCTAATTTATAAGATAAATGTTCTTTAAATTTTAAAGCCTCATTATAATCAGCATAAGATTCTAAAGGAGGTAATTTTAAAGAAGGATCTTTTTTTATTTTTTCTTGATAAATTTTTTGTTCTTGTTTGTGTTTATCTTTTATATAAGATAAAACATAAGGCATTCTTATATAACCTAGTATGCTTTTTGAATTTTCTATCATAGCTTGACCTAGTTTATAGGAAAGTTGGTTTTGAATTCTTGCTTTAGCTGAATTAGCTTGAGAATTTGATAATTGAATCTTTAAAGTATTGATTTGATTTTGCAAGACTTGTAGTTTAATAGGATCTTTTCTTTGGTTATATTGCTCGATAATAATTTTATAGTCTTTTAAATATTCGCAAAGGTGTGTAAAATCATATTCTTTTGAAATTTCAAAATTTAAATCGTCTGGAATTTTTATTTCTTCTAGCGTTTCATTTTTTGGCATAAGTAAGAAACCTATGATTCCTGCTTGTTTTCCTTCTTCAAATATTCTATCATAAAAGACATTATATTTAGGTTTCTTCACATCATCATCCAAACGATTATGAATTTTTATATCTTGATTTGTAGTAAAGTTATATTCTAATGCAATGATTGCTTGATGATTATATACAGGTATTAGGACTTTTTGTTTTTTATTTTCAAAAATACAATAAGAAAGAAGATTTTCCGGAGTAAAACTATTGTTCCAAAAGTGAACAGCTAGAATTTTCATATCGCAATATTTTGCAGGTAAAATTAACTTAAGCTCCTTCTTATTCTCTAATTTATAAATATTTTCTTTACAAAGAAAGGATCTGATTTTTACAAAATCTTTATTGTTTTTTACATCTATAATTTCATCTAAATCTAAAGTTTGAAAAGATGGAATGTTAAGATTTTTAATTTTTTTTGGTTTTTTAAAAAAGTCAAAATTTTCACAGATTTTACAAGCTAATGTAGAGGTGATAAATATTGGAGGATGAACAGGATTAATTATATTAGCATAAAAATCTAGGATAGATTCTTTTGAAAGAAAATTAAAGACATCAATAAAATTAAATCCATATTTCTCGCTTTGAATTTTGTGAAAAGAAGTATATGTATATCCTCCATGATGAATTCCATGCAGCCATTGAACAATTAAAACTTTCTTTTGCAAGCTATTTAAAATTTTATAAATACAACTAAATACAGGTAGATTTATTTGCGCTATATCTTTATTTTTACGAAAAGCTGTCTCATCTAAAGAAAAGATTATTAAATCAGCTTCTTCGATATATTTTTTTGTTTTTTGTCGAAAAAGATAATAAATATGCCCTAAAGGGTCTATAGAGGCTAATCCAAAACTTTTAACATTTGCACCAAATTTCCTAAAACCTTCTGTAAAGGGATCATTCCATCTTGATTCGCAAGATCCAAGTAAAACAATTTTCATAAATCAAAAGCCTTTTTTATCATTGTTTCTATAGTTTTAAAATCTTCAAAATTTTCAGGCATTATAAAATTCATGTCTAATTCTTGTTCATAAAAATCTTCTATTTGAGTTACTAATTTCATAATATCTAAACTATCTATTAAACCATTGGTGACTAAACTTTTAGAATTTTCATCAATATCTTCTCTTCCAATTTCTTTAAAAAATTGTTTAATTTCTTCCATTTTTTCTCCTTAAAGTTCTTTATAATAACCCTATCAATCTTACCATTTTGATTAAGTTTAAAACTATCTATTCTTTTAAAATGTTTAGGTATCATATAAAGAGGTAATTTATCTTTTAAAAGAAACATTCTAAAATCAATTTCTTCTTTACTCTCATAAAAACAAATAATCTCTTCTTTAAAAACACAAGTAGAGTTTCTTACTTTATCATGGGAATTAATAATATTTTCTATTTCTCCTAGTTCAATTCTATGACCCATGTATTTAATCTGATTATCAGCTCTTCCATAGCATAACAATTCTTCAAATTCATTATAAGCAACAATATCTCCTGTCTTATAGAGTAAATCTAAATAATTATCATGTAAAGGATTTTGTATAAAAGCTTTATTTGTTTTTTCTTTATCATTGTAATATCCTAAGGATAAAGAAGTTCCTCTTATATATAATTCTCCTTTTTTACCTATTTCTTTAGTACTTATATAATTCATATTTTCATCAAAGACTAGAAGTTCTGTATTTTTACAAGCTTTACCAATTGGTAAGAGTTCATCATCTTTAAAAGGGCGATTGATGATGTAAAAACAAGCAATAATTGTGATTTCAGTAGGACCATAAAGATTAGCAAATAAACTTTGAGGTAAATGTTTTCTCCAGATATTAAGTTGCTTATTGGGCATAATTTCACCTGCAAAGAGTATTTTTTTGAGAAAATTTAGAGGATATTTTTTTAAACCTTTCTCATTTGCAAAATAAATCAATACTGAAGGCACCCAAAATATCGTACTTACTTTTTCTTGTTCTAAGCATTGTAATACTTTAGCAGGAAAAGCAAAGATATGATTAGGGATAATATGTAAAGTTGCACCCTTAAATACGGTTACCATAATATCAGAGACTGAAACATCAAAATAAAATTGAACTTGATTGGCTAAAATTTCATTCTCATCAAAATCAAAAGTTTCACACACCCAAAACGTATAATCAATCACACTCTTATGAGCTATACTTACTCCTTTAGGAATTCCTGTACTCCCACTTGTAAAAAGTACATAAAGTAAATTAGTATCAATGTGTGTTTCTTTGGCTTTAGTGATTAAATTTTCATCTGTATTAAAACTTTTAAAATCTTGTGTATATAAAGTAGGTAAATTTAAATCTAAATTTAAATCTTTAGAAGTGATTAGAAGTTTTGGTTTTAAAACTTCTATAACTTTTTCTATTCTTTCTTTAGGACTTTTTTCATCTAAGAGTGTATAAAAGTTTCCACTTAAAGCTACACCAAAAAAAGAAATCAAACAATCAATTCCTTTGGGTAAGATAATAAGAATGGCTTTTTGTAAAGGTAAAGTATCATTATTTAATTTTCTTAGAATTTCACTGGCAACTTTTCTAGAATAAAGATCAAATTCTTTATAAGTGATTTCTTTTCTTTCTTTAGCAAAAGGTTCAACAAAGGCTATTTTTTCACTAAAATTTTCAACGCTTTTTTCTAGAAAGTTGTAGATGTGGGTGAGCATGCAAAAAAGCCTTTATAATAAAATCAAAAGATGATTATACCCCCCCCCAGTTAATATAGGCTTAAAAAATTTTATTTTTTAAATAAAATTATTCTAAGAATAAAAATTTTATTTAAATCAATTTTAGTAAATTGATGTTTTTTGTAAAAATATAAAAATATTTTTCTAAAATAATATTTTTAGAAATACTTGAAATTTATTTTTTTGATATAAAAAATTTATACTTTATCTATTTTTAAATTCTTTTTTTATCCTTCTTATCTCAAACCACAATTTGATATACCCCCCCCCATACCAATCATTATTAGCTTTTATTAAAGCTTTTCCAAGCTTATAGGTGAAAGATTCTTTTTCTTTTAAAGCTTCTTGATAGTCAGGATAAGATTTTAAACGAGGTGGCTTTAAAGAAGGATTTTTTTCAATCTTTTTTTTGATAGATTTTTTGTTGTAGTTTATGGTTTAAAAATGTGGATATTAAGTAAAATGGCATTGATAGTATTTTTGAAAAAGAAGCGGAGCGCATGATCATTGTTTGGCCTAGTTTATAAGAAAGTTGGTTTTGAATTCTTTGTTTAGCTGTGCCGTATTTGCAAAAAAAATTTATATTATCATCTATAAGTTCAGATATGAATTTTATGTTTGAATTTACGTCATTTGAAAAATCAAATAATTTTTTAAAGCAAAGATATATTTTTTCTTGTCTATTTTCTTTTGAAAAACGGACTACTTCAAATCTTAAATATTCAATTGCTTTAATAAGAGTTTGTTTTAATAGATTTTTATGTTTAAGATTAGTTTTTTCTAAATAATCGAGAATGATAAAAGCTGCTAGGAAATGGTGACTTTTTCTGCGATACAAGGTATTTTCAGATTCATTTTTGTGATTCATATTGCTACCTTTTCTTATGCGATAGTAATATAATTTTTCTGTAAGTATATAGATATTATTACATTGAGCGAATAACAATATTCCAAAAGGAAAATCTTCTATATAGGTCATTTGATCTATAAATTTAAGTTTAATATTTTTTAGAAAATTAAAATCAACCATACCTTGCCAACCAAACCATAAACCCTTAAAACCTATTTTGAGAATATTTTTAAAAAAATCTTCCACACTTACTTTTTGATTTTCTTTATATTGATACTCTTCAATAGAGCTTTTAAAAAAGGGATTATAGAGGATATCATCTTCATAAATTTCTTTCCAGTTAAACCAAACCACTTCAACCCCATCCATCCTAAGAACACATTCTTCTATACAGTTTAACTCCCAATAATCATCACTATCTAAAAAGATAATATAATCTATATTTGGAGTTTGAAAATTTAAAAGTTCATTTTCATTTTTAAAGAATTTAGAACTTTTATAGACTTTATATATTTCATTATTACCTTCTATGCTAAATTCTATTAAAGAATTTTCTTTGATATCACTAGTGATATTTTTAAGTTCATATTCTTTACTGAAATATTCTATACCTAAATTTCTTGCTGAAGGAAGACCTTGATTTTTTCTATCAAATAAAATAAACCTTTCATCTTTTAAGGTGTATTCTTTAGCAATGTTTAATGAATTTTCATCAGTACTTCCATCATTGACTAAAACAACTTGTAAATTTTTATAAGTTTGATTAATAACACTATCTAAACACTCTCTTAAATAATCTTGTACATTATATATTGGTATAACTACGCCGACTGTTTTATCTTCTTTCATGTTTTACCTCAATATAAAATCATTTAATTTAGATAATTTATTTTAAAATTATATTTTTTGTTATAATTTTAAAAAAGCTTATTTTATCAAAAAAATAATTCAAAATTTAAAAAAGTGAGAAATATGTCAAAACTTTATTTAATGTCTTTAGGTTGTAATAAAAATTTAGTCGATAGCGAGATTATGCTAGGGCGTCTTAGTGCTTATGAATTGTGTGATGATCCAAGTATAGCGGATGTTTTGATCATCAATACTTGTGGTTTTATAGAAAGTGCTAAAAAAGAAAGCATCAATGCGATTTTAAATTTACATGAGCAAAGAAAAAAAGATTCACTTTTAGTGGTTACGGGCTGTTTGATGCAGCGTTATCAAGAAGAATTAATGAAGGAATTACCTGAAGTCGATCTTTTTACTGGTGTGGCTGATTATGAAAGAATCGATGAAATGATACTAAAAAAAACTAATTTATTTTCCTCTTCAACTTATTTGCAAAATGAAAATACAAAAAGAGTGATTACAGGTTCTAATTTTCATGCTTTTATAAAAATTTCAGAAGGATGTAATCAAAAATGTTCATTTTGTGCTATACCGAGTTTTAAGGGTAAGTTAAAATCAAGAGAAATTTCAAGTATTGTTGCTGAAGTTAAGGATTTGGTGCAAAAAGGTTATAAAGATTTTTCATTTATTGCACAAGATACAAGTTCTTATTTATTTGATAAAGGTGAAAAAGATGGACTTATACGCTTAATTAATGAGGTGGAAAAAATAGAAGGTATAAAAGCAGCTAGAATTTTATATCTTTATCCAACAAGTGCAAGCGAAGCTTTGATTAAGCGTATTATAGCTTCTAAAATTTTTGTGAATTATTTTGATATGCCTTTGCAGCATATTAGCGATTCTATGCTTAAAATTATGAAACGCGGAGCGGGGCAAAAAAAACTTAAAGAAATGCTTACTTTAATGAAAAATGTACCCGATAGCTTTTTACGTACCGGTTTTATTGTGGGGCATCCAGGAGAAAGTGAAGTGGATTTTGAGGAGCTTTGTGATTTTATCCAAAATTTTGGTTTTGATAGGGTAAGTGTTTTTGCTTATTCTAAGGAAGAAGATACAGTAGCTTTTAATATGGAACAAATTCCTTTTAAAACAATCAATACTCGTCTTAAAAAAATCGAAAAAATCATTGATAATGTTTTAGAGAAAAGTTTTGAAAAAGAAGTGGGTAAAAAGCGTTTAGTAGTTTGCACTGGGGAAAGTAGCGAAGGAGCTTTTTTCATCGCGGGAAAAGACTTAAGATGGGATAGAGAAATTGATGGAGAAATTCTTATTAATGAAAGCGAATGTGGTGATTTGGAAATGGGGCAAATTTATGAGTGTGAAATCACCCAAAGTTTAGATAAAAAATTAATCGCTAAGGCTTTAAGAAAAATCGATGCAGATTAAGCATGAAATTTTAGAATTATTAAAAAAGGGTAAAAATTTACTCGCTTTTTCTTATGGGAGTGATTCAAGTGCGCTTTTTTATTTTTTAATGCAAAAAAATATTTCATTTGATTTAGCTTTAATTAATTATAAAACTAGAACAAATAGCGACAAAGAAGAAAGTAAAGCCAAAGAACTTGCCTTAAAATTTCAAAAACAAATTTTTATAAAAACTGCTCCCAAATTTAAAGGCAATTTTGAAAAAGAAGCTAGGAATTTTCGTTATGATTTTTTTCATCAAATTTGCCTTGAAAATTCTTATGATCATCTTATTTTAGCTCATCATCTTAATGATCAATTTGAATGGTTTTTGATGCAGCTTTCTCGTGGAGCGGGTTTGGTAGAAATCTTAGGAATGAATGAAATTGAAAAACATGAAAATTATGATATTGTAAGACCTTTGCTTTTTGTAAGCAAAAATGAAATTTTAAATTTTTTAAAAGAGAATAAAATCTTTTATTTTAATGATGAAAGCAATGATGATATAAAATATTTTAGAAATTTCATAAGACAAGAATTTTCTAATTCTTTTGTCGAAAAATTTTCTAAAGGTTTGAAAAGAAGTTTTGATTATTTGCGAAAAGACCAACAAAAAATTTATGATTTTAAGAAGATTCAAAATTTTAAAGGGATTTTAATTTGTCCCAAAGAAGAAAGTATGATCGCCAAAGCATTAAAAATTCAAGGAGTTGTCCCAAGTGCCAAACAAAGAGAGCAAATGCTAAAAAGTGATTGTGTTATAAGTGGAAAAATAGGCATAGCTTATAAAAATGATAAAGCTTTTATCTTTCCTTATGAAGTTTGTGAAAAATTGCCTAAAAAATTTAAAGAAGAGTGTAGAAAAGCTCAAATACCAAAATCATTAAGAGCTTATTTTTATAATCACAATATCGAAATTTTAAGCTTTAAGTTTTAAAATTTTTTGATAACTTAAATGAGTTAAGAAAATTACAAAAAACACTTGAAAAAAAAGTCCTAAAAATGGCACTGAAGAAAGTATATAAAAACATAAGGTACTGAATTTAAATTCAAAAGGAGAAAATTTAGAATTAAAACTTTTAAAATTTTGTTGATCTAAAACCGAGCTTGTTACATCTAAAATTAATAATTTATGAAAAAGATAATAAAAAATAAAATAATAAATAAAAAGATTTACAAAAGGCAAAAATAAAGCCAAAGTGCAAAGTATAAAAAATAAGATAAATTTTATAAATATTTTAAAAATTTCAAAAAATACTCTAAGAGAGCCAACTTCTTCTTTAGAGCTATAATGATAGTATTTTTTATTAATTTCTTTCACGATAAAAGGGGTTAAAAAAGAGGTAATAAAAAGAGCAAGAAAAACAGAAGTGAAAACGACAATAAAGCCTGAAAACAAAAAGCTAATCATAGTAACTAATATTTGGACTATATGAAAAGCATAAAACCAAGCCCAAAAAGAATCCTCATTAACACTAAATAAAGTATGAAAATAATTAGTCAAAAAAGAAAAACCAAAGATTCCTAAAATACTCATAAATAAAAGACTGCAAGCAAAGGGAATTAGAGAGAATTTTAAAAATTTAAGAGAGAAGAAATCTTGTAAAGAGAGTTTTAAAATTTGCATGGAATAACTTTTTTATATTCTTCTTCAAGATGATTATAAATTTTTTCATAATCTATTTCTGTTTTTAAAATTTCATTTAAAATTTCATTGTCTTCTTTACCATTCCAATTTTTTATATAAGTACCATTTTTATAACCATGATCCTGTCTGAAAGCATTAAGAACATTTTTTCCTATATAAATTTGGTAGAGGCTATTTAAATTAAGACCGCATTTAATTGCTAAGGTAAAATAAACAGATAATAATTCACCTAAATCAAGATCAAAGCCACTACATTTATGTATGATAAGTTCTATATCGTTTAAAATGCCATAAATTTCGCTTTGATTTTCACTCGGCTTATCCTCTTCTTTGCAAAAATCTTGAAATACACTCACAGAGGCTATTTCCGTAGCAAAAAGATGAAAATCTTGTTTTTTATTTTCAAGGAGCAAACTCAAAATAAAATGCCAAATATCAACAATTTCTATGCGTACATTTTCCCAATTTGTTGCTTCTGAAATATTTTTCCAATGCTTCCAAGCAAAAGAATCAATAAGTTCAGCACATTCCATATAAATACAACGTCTCCAGCTAATTAGTTTTCCTTCTTTGGTATAGCCTTCTTTCCAACCAATACCATTAGTTTCATCATTTAATTTTTGTTGGAGTTTGAGCATATTTTCTATAATTTGCACATTTTGCATATTTAGCCTTTTTAAGCGTAAAGATTTAAGCCATTTTTTTCTTTATTGTTTTGTTCTTGTTGTTTTTCAAGTTGTTTTTTCATTTGTTCTAAAACTTCATCTAAAAGTTTTTTACTGTCTTCTAACATAGAAGTATTTACATCTTTATCATTGATTTGATTTTGTTTTAATAAGTTATCAAGTTTATTGGTTAAATTGCTTGCAATAGCATTTTTATGATTTTCATCTTTTGGAGTTGGTAAAACATCAGCAATTTGCATTGCAGTTTGGATAAGCTCTTTGGGCTTTAATTCTCCTACTTTTGAATTAGCTAGGAAATTTTTTAACATAGGCTCTACATCTTTCATAGCGTCTTTAATTTCATCCATATCATTTTGGGTTAATTTAGAACCCTCAAAGGTAAAGCTAAATCCATATTGATGCTTTAAGCTTAAATGTTTTCCATCTTTGTCGCTATAATTTAAACTTTGATTATCATACATTGAAAGACTTAAATGCTTACCGCTTTTGGTAGTATAATCCATAGAAAAACTTTGATTTTTGCTTGCATCAATTTGCATTACCCAACTCCTTAAAATTAATTTATTATAATTATATCGACTGATTTTAAATTTTATTGAGTATAATTTAATCTATGGATGAAAAAATTTTAGACTTTATAAAAAATGAACAGCTTTTATCATGGTCTATGATTGATGATAGTGGGGTTTATACTGCCAGTGCTTTTTATGTTTTTGATGAAAAAAATCTTTCTTTAATTATTGCTTCTCATGAGCAAACCAAACATATTCAGTTGGCTTTTAAAAATCCCAGCGTTGCTGTAAATATTGCTAAGGAAAATAAAATCGCTTTTTTAAAAGGAATTCAAGCTAAAGCCGAATTTAAATATGCAAATAAAGAGCAAGAAAAAATGTATTTTTCTAAATTTTCTTTTGCTAAATTTGATAAAAAAGCTAGAATTTATACTCTTGATCTTATTTGGGCTAAACTAACAGATAATACTTTGGGTCTTGTTAAAAAAATAGAATTTTTAAAAAAATCTTTTATTATTTAACAAAATGAGTTAACATTATACTTTAAAGTAAAAATTGGTGGTATAAAAATAAATGTTAAATGTAATTTATGCACTTTTTTTTAGGGAATTAAAAACTAGATTTGGTGTTAATAAGCATTTGGGTTATCTTTGGGTTGTAGGTGAACCTATGTCTGTTATTTTGGTGATCACTATAATAGGGACAGTTATTAGGGAATATCATCATCAAGTTATGCCAGAAGGAATTTCTATTTTTATGTTTTTAATTTCTGGTATTATGCCTTTTTTTATGTTTAGAAGCATTGTTACTCAATTAATGAATGGCATAAGAGCAAATTTGGGTTTATTTGCCTACAAACCTGTTAAGCCTATACATGTTTTTATTGCAAGAACTTTACTCGAGTTTTGTATTTATTTTGTAATTTTTGTTTCTGTGCTTTTTGTTGCAGGATGGTTTTTTGATCTTAATGTTTTTCCAGTAAATTTACTTGGAGTTTTGTTTTGTATTTTTTTAATTATGATTTTGGCTTTTGCTTTAGGAATGTGTTTTGCTATTATCTGGCATTTTTTTGAGCCTTTAAGAACAATATTGGGCTATTTTAGTATAGTGTTATATTGGACTTCGGGAATTTTGTTTCCAACTTGGCTTACCCCTTATACCTTGCTTGAAATATTTTCTTATAATCCTTTATTTCATCTTATGGAGCTTTTAAAATATAATTTTTTTGAAAATTATCCATTAAGAATTGATTATAGTTATTTTTATGCAATATTTTGGATTATACTTCTTCTTTTTATGGGATTTTTTATTTATTATTATAATAGACAAGCTTTGGCAGCGGTGAAAAAAGAATGATAAAGCTTTTAAATCTTACGAAATCTTATCCTTTATTTAGCGGTGGAAGACATTATGTTTTTAAAGATTTTACTTTTGAATTTCCTGAAAATTGTAGCATAGGATTAATGGGTAAAAATGGAGCTGGAAAATCAACCTTAATGAGACTCTTAAGCGGATCTGAACTTCCAGATAAAGGAAAAATAATTACCAATAAAAAATTATCTTGGCCTTTAGGTTTAAATGCAGCTTTTCAAGGATCTCTTACTGCAAGAGATAATGCTAAGTTTGTAGCAAGAGTTTATGGATACAAAGGAAAAGATTTGCAAGAAAAAGTGAAATTTGTTGAGGATTTTGCGGAAATAGGAAAATTTTTTGACGAACCAATGAAAACATACTCTTCTGGAATGAGTGCTAGAATCGCTTTTGGACTTAGCATGGCTTTTGATTTTGATTATTATCTAATCGATGAAGCCGGAGCAGTAGGTGATCCTTCTTTTAGAGAAAAAAGCGTAAGACTTTATAGAGAAAGACTTAGTCAATCAAAAGTGATTATGGTTTCACATGATGTAGCTGAAATTAAAGAATGGTGTGATAAAATAATTTTTATGGAAAATGGAAAAATAACTGTTTATGATGATGTAGATGAAGGTATAGCAGTTTATCAAGGAAAAGCTTAATGGATGAAAAAAAATCATTAATAGATAGAATTAAGGATTTGAGTATACTTGATTCTTTTAAAATTGTTTGGTTTTTGATGATTTTTGTGGTGATTTATTACACAATCATTGCTGCGCCTCGTTATGTAAGCACAATGATTTTAGATGTAAAGTCAACTAGTAGCAATGGAACTCAAGCGAATGGGGTGTTATCTTTACTCAATACAACTGCTGCAACGAGTGAAGATTTAAATTACCTAAGGGGTTATATAGAGTCGAGTGATATGTTAAAAATTTTAAACAAAACAATTAAATTAAAAAATCTTTATCAAGAGCAGCATGTGGATTTATTTTATAAGATTTGGGATTTTAGTTCATTTGAGTCATTTCTTAAATATTATAGAAAAATGGTTAAGGTATATACTGATGAAAATACCAAGTTGTTAAAAGTCGAAGTGGAAGGTTTTTCTCCAGAAACAGCCCATTTAATTGCTCAAACTATTATGAAAGAAAGTGAAAAATTTATTAATGAAGTTTCTCATAAGTCAGCAAGAGAACAAATGGCTTTTGCTGAAGTTGAAGTTCAAAAATATAAAGAACGTTATAAAAAGGCTCAAAATGCTTTAATTGCTTTTCAAAATAAATATGGAGTTTTTGATCCTTTAAAACAAGCAGAAGGTAAAGCTAAATTAGTTAATGAAATGGAAAGCAAGTTGGCTCAAAAAGAAGCTAAGCTTTTGAGCTTACAAAGCTACATGAATGATACAGCTCCTGAAATTGTAGCTTTAAAGGCAGAAATTGTAGCTTTGAAAAAACAATTATTTAAAGAGAAATCTAAAATTTCGGCTAATAATCCTTCTCAAAAATTAAATGATTTGATTGCTAAATTCCAAGATTTAACTATAGAGGCAAATTTTGCACAAAAAGCTTACGAAGCATCTTTAAAAGCTTATGAGACCTCGAGAATTGAAGCTTTAAGAAAAATTAAACAATTGGTAGTTATACAAACGCCAGATATGCCTCAAAGTGCAAAATATCCTGAAAGAATTTATGATATCTTAACAGTCTTTATGGTTTTATCTTTATTATATGGTATTATTAAATTTGCCAAAATGATTATAGAGGAGCACAAGTATTGATGAAAAAGATTATTTTATTTTTATTTTCTTTTATTTTTGCTTTTGGTTCAGTAGATGTTTCTCAAATTACTGCAGTTGAAAATGAAAACACTAATTTTATATCAGATGAAAATATAAGCACAAGACATTCTAAAATTCAACAAGAAAATACAGCAAAAACAGGTGACAATATAATTCCTGTTTTTGGTGCTCATTTATTTAATGGAAATTTTAAAAATTATAATCAAAGGGTTTATAATCCTGATTATAAAATTGCAGTCGGGGATCAAATCAGTTTAAAAATTTGGGGTGCTGTGGAATTTGAGCGTGTGCTTGTTGTAGATTCTCAAGGTAATATTTTTATCCCTAAAGTTGGTGCTGTTAATTTGTTAGGAGTGAAAAATAGCGCTTTAGTCAATGTAATTAAAGCGCATGTAAATAGAATTTATAAAAGCAATGTTTTTGTTTATGCTGATATGAATGCTTATCAAAATGTTTCTGTTTTTGTAACAGGAAGTGTAAATTCTCCGGGACTTTATCAAGGATTAAGTTCGGATTCTGTGATACAATATCTTGATAAAGCAGGCGGGATAAATTTAGAATATGGAAGTTTTAGAGATATCGAAATTTTAAGAAATAATCATGTGATTAAAAATATAGATTTATATAATTTCTTACTAAAAGGGCAAATGGATCTTTTCCCTTTTAGAAGCGGAGATGTCATTTTAGTAGGTAATGTGCAAAATTATGCTTTTGTAAGTGGAGATGTTCAAAGACCTTTTCGTTTTGAACTTTCAAATGATATTAAAACTTTAAGTGATTTAGCACGTGTAGCAGGGGCAAAACCCATAGTAACTAATGCTGTAGTTAAAAGTTATGGAGAGGATCATAAACTTAATGTTAGTGCTTATAATAAGATGCAGTTTTCTAAAGTTTTATTGCAAACTGGTGATGAGGTGCAGTTTAGTCCAGAGTATATTTCTCAAAATATCACTATAACAATAAGTGGTGAGCAAAGTGGACTAAGAAATTTGGTTGTAAAAAAAGGAACAACTTTGGAGGATGCTTCAAGATTAATTGTTTTTAATGATCAATCAAATGTTAATGCTTTGCAAGTTTTTAGAAAATCTGTAGCTAAAACTCAAAAAGAACTTATTAATGCACAACTTAAAGAACTTGAAACTTTAGCTTTAACAAGCACTTCAGTTACTTCACAAGGCGCTGCTATTAAAGCTCAGCAGGCAAGATTAATTCTTGAATTTATTCAAAGGGCAAAACAAGTCGAGCCTAAAGGGCAAATCGTTATTGACAATCCAAAATCTTATAAGTCTGTAATCTTAGAAGATGGAGATGTGATCAATGTTCCAAGTAAAAATAATCTAGTAATAGTCCAAGGTGAAGTATCTTTACCGGGTGCTTTTGTTTTTGATAAAGGCAAAGATTTAAAGTATTATATCAATCTTGCTGGAGGTTATGGAGAAAGGGCTGACACGTCTAAAGTTTTAGTTATACGTAGTAATGGAAAAGCCGAAAAGTATAATGGCAATCTTGCTATGCATCCAGGTGATTCTATTTTGGTTTTACCTAAGGTTGAAAGTGAGAATTTGCAAATCTTTAGCATGTTAACTCAAATTCTTTATCAAATTGCCGTTGCGACAAATGTCGTTTTAAATCTTTAAAAAGGTTTATTTATGGAAGCTATTGAAATTGCAAAAGAAGTTTTTAGAATAGAAGCTGAATCTATATCTGATTTGGCATCGCATTTGGATGAAAACTTTAATCAAGCAGTAGAGTTTATTTTTCACTCACAAGGAAGATGTATTGTTAGTGGCATGGGCAAATCAGGTCATATAGGTGCTAAAATCGCAGCAACTTTGGCAAGTACGGGCACTCCTAGTTTTTTTGTTCATCCAGGTGAAGCTTTGCATGGTGATCTTGGAATGATAACTCCTCAAGATGTTTTAATCGCTATTTCAAATTCAGGTGAAACCGAAGAGCTTTTAAAAATTATTCCTGTTATAAAAAGAAGAAAAATTACTCTTATAGCAATGACAGGTAATTTAAATTCTACTTTAGCAAAACAAGCAAATGTTTGTTTAGATATTTCAATTAAAAAAGAGGCTTGTCCTCTTAAGCTTGCCCCTATGTCTTCAACAACAGCAACCTTAGTAATGGGCGATGCTTTAGCAGCAGTTTTGATGAAAAAGAAAAATTTTAAACCTGATGATTTTGCACTTTTTCATCCTGGTGGAAGCTTGGGGCGAAAACTTTTAACGAAAGTAAAAGATCTTATGGTTTCAAGAAATCTTCCTATTGTGCATCCGCAAACTGAATTTAATGATCTTGTTAATGTGATGACAAGTGGAAAACTTGGACTTTGTATCGTTTTAGAAAATGAGAATTTGGTTGGAATTATTACCGATGGAGATTTGCGTCGAGCTTTAAAAACAAATGATAAGCCAAGATTTGATTTTAAAGCAAAAGAGATTATGAGCAATAATCCAAAAGTTATTGATGCTGATGCTATGGCGAGCGAAGCTGAAGAATTGATGTTAAAACATAAGATAAAAGAAATTGTTGTAGGAAAAGATGGTAAAGTCGTAGGAATTATCCAGCTTTATACTATAGGGAGCGTATAATTTAATGAAAAATGTTATAACTTTTGGCACTTTTGATTTATTTCATTATGGCCATTTGAAAATTTTGCAAAGAGCCGCTTCTTTAGGAGATAGATTGATCGTTGGTGTTTCGTCTGACTCTTTAAATTTTTCTAAAAAGAGTCGTTATCCTATTTATAGTGAAAAAGAAAGATTAGATATTATAGCTTCTTTAAAATGTGTGTCAAAAGTTTTTTTAGAGGAATCTTTGGAATTAAAAAAAGATTATATTTTAAAATATAAAGCTGATATTTTAGTTATGGGTGATGATTGGAAAGGGAAATTTGATTGTTTTAATAATATTTGCAAAGTTATTTACTTTCAAAGGACCCCAAGTATTTCTACAACTGAGATTATTGAAAGAATTAGAATATGAATTTTAAGGGCATTTTGCGCAAAAGTTTTCGAGAAACTAAAAAAAAATCCTTTATTTTGGTTTTTTTTAATGTTTTCTTAATTTATTTAATGCAAAGAAAGAATAGGCATTTTTTGTTTTTTAAATTATGTTATTTTTTAACGAAAATTAATATTAAAATTGCATATTATTATCAAGCAGAATTATATTTTTTTTATGCTGATTACAAAAAAGCTTTAAATAGTATCAATATTTTTTTACAGAAAGAAAAATCATTTAATGTAGATGCTCTATTGCTTAAGATACATTTGTTGTACTTATCTGGTTTTAAGACTGAAGCATGGGATATAATCAAACAACTTCAACAAAAATCCCATCGGTTAAAAATTTGGATGCTTATGAGTAAAATGGTGGAAACCCAAAAAGAATTAAGCGAAATGGAGAATTTATATTTAACTTATAAAAAAACAAAAATTAACTCAAATAAAAAAATTGAAATTCAAAAATATATATCTAAGGCTGCCGCTAATATAAATATGTATAAAGTTGCTGAAAATTATCTAAAAGAAGCTACAGAATTATTTAAGATAAACTCTAAAATAAAAAATAAAAAAAAATATTTTTCTAAATCCGATGCGAAAATTGCATTAGAAGATTTAAGTTTTGTTTTTAGCTCATTAAATTTAGATTTCTTTTTGGTCAGCGGTACTTTTTTAGGTTGTATTAGAGATAAAAATTTTGTATCAAATGACTATGATATTGATATTGGAATTTGGGAAAAAGATTATTCTGATGGATTAAAACAAGCTTTAGAGCATTATGGCGTGTTTCATATACATGAACCAAAATGGAATGGTGGAATTAAACTTAAGCATATTAATGGTATACTTATAGATATTTTTATTCATTATGAAGATGGTAATAAGCACTATCATTTGGGTAGTGTTGTAAAATGGTATAACTCTACTTTTGAGTTAGTCAAATATTGGTTTTTAAATAAACAATATTTTGGTTTTAAGGACTATGATCTTTATTTAAGTGAAAATTACGGTGATTGGAAAATTAAAAAAAAGGATTTTGATAATATTTTGGATACTCCTAATGCAGTGATATTCAATAAAAATAATTTTAAACTCCATTTATATCATCTTCTAATGAAAAAATATGGAATAAAACACAAAAATAAAATTTTAAATTTTTTAACAATGTAAACATTTAAGGAATTTTTTAATGTTTTTTTTATTTTACTATTTTTACGGAATGTTATTTTATCAAAAAAAAGATTTTTCTCAAGCAAAAATTTATTTTAAAAAAGCGCTAGAAATTCGTAGCAATCATGATAAAGCTAATTTTAAACTTGGCATGTGTTATTTTAAATTAAGTGAATGGAAAGAAGCAAACGAGTTTATAATAAAGGCTTTGATGCTAAATCCTTTTAAAAAATCATGGAGTATCCAATTAAAGCAAACAGAAAATCATCTAAATTCGATGATTTTTATTCCGCAAAAATTATGGTGGAAAGAAGTTGAAGATTTAAAAAAACAAATTTATAAAAAAGGCGGAAATTTTTTTATATATAAAGAATTAGCTATAGCTCTTGAATCCATGAAAAGATATCAAGAAGCAGCAGAGTACTATCAGTTAGCTTTAAAACATAACAAAGTAAAGGATGCTTGGGTATATTATAAGGCAGGTTTTTGTTCCGAGAGAAGCAAAGAAGTGGATTTTAATTTAGTAAAGAAATTATATGCAAATGCTATAAAATATGACAATGAATTAGATTCAAAACATTTAGGAATAGGTGTTTTTCATGAGAAAGATCAGTATTGGGTAGATGCGAATAAAGCTTATTTGGATCTATATCGACATGGTCAAAATTTGTATAATGATAGGTTGTTATTTAAAATAGCCTTTAGTTTCGAAAAAATACGTAATTATATAGAAGCTGAAAAGTATTATAAAAAAGCTTTAGAAATTAATTATCAAGAGGCTGATTTTCACTATAGATTGGGTATTATTTTAGAAAAAATGACTAAATATGAAGAAGCCTGTATATATTATGAGAATGCACTAAAAAGAAGCAATCCACATATATCATTTTGGTATTTTCGTTTATGTAAGTGTTTAAATATTTTAAAAAAATATGATAAATCAAATGAAATATTGGAGCAATCTCAAATAATACAAAATAATCCTTATGGTCTACTAGAAGATGCTTTGAAAGATAGAAATTTAAGAAGAAGAATTTTTTATACAGAAAATTATGAAAAATTAAAAATTCAAGATAATATGATTTTGTATGAGAGCTTTCATGGTAAATCAATGTCATGCAATCCTTATGCAATATTTTTATATCTTTTAGATAAAAGTGATTTTAAGGATTTTATTCATATATGGGTTGTTAATGATTTAAAATCTGTAAGATCTAAATTTAAAAAAATGAAAAATGTAATTTGCATAAAAAGAGGTAGCGACTTATATTTAAAATATTTAGCTAGTGCAAAATATTTGATTAATAATGTTACATTTCCAGATTATTTTATCAGAAAAGAAGGACAATTATATTTAAACACTTGGCATGGAATTCCAATAAAATATTTAGGAAAGAAAATACAAACAGGTTTTATGGAACACGCTAATGTTCAAAGAAATTTTATTCAAGCCACTCATTTAATTTATCCAAATAAATACACAAAAGAAATTATAGAAAAAGATTATGAGATTAATCATTTATTTACGGGAAAATCAGTTTTAACAGGGTATCCAAGGGTTGATTTATTATTTAAGCAAAGCAATAACTTAAAAAAGTCTTTAAATATTGTAAAAGAGCAAAAAGTTTTACTTTATGCTCCTACTTGGAGAGGAGGGTTAAATTCTCAATATTTTGATTTTAATCGCTTGATAAATGATATAAAAGAATTAAAAAAATTAAATTTTAAAATATTATTATCTATCCACCATGAGGTTAAGCATTTGCTTTTAAATGATGATCTTGAAGATGTTTTGATTCCAGAGTGGATTGAAATGAATGAGTTGCTATCTATTGTAGATGTCTTAATTTCAGATTATTCTTCCATAGTGTTTGATTTTATGATTTTAAACAGACCTATTATATACTATATTTATGATTATGAATTTTACAAAAAAGAGCGAGGAGTTTATTTTGATATATATGAAATAGCTCAATATACTTGTAGAACAATAGAAGAGTTAAAATTGATTTTAAATTCAAAAGAATTATTTGAACACAAAATAACTCCTGAAAAATTAAAAGATAAATTTTTATTATTAGAGGATGGACATTCAACCAAAAGAGTTGTTTCTGAATTTTTTCAACATGAATACAATAGTAAGTGCTTGCATAACAATATTTTATTTTATGCTGGTCCATTTATGCCTAATGGTATTATAAGCTCTTTTAAAAATTTATTATATCATTTAAAAAAATTAGATTTTAATATCTATATCGCTATAGATCCTAATGCTATTTCTTCATATCCAGAGAGATTAGAACAGTTTGATGTTCTCTGCAAAGATGTTCAAATTTTGCCTAGAATAGGTGCTTTAAATTTAACCTTAGAAGAATTTGATATAGAAAAACAAAGAATTGAGACTGTAAATTCTTTAAAAATTTATAAAAGAGAAATTAGAAGATTGTATGGAGATGTAAATTTTAAAGCTGTAATTAATTTTGAAGGATATAATGTTTTTTGGGTAAAGCTTTTTTCTTGCATAGAGGGTAAAAATTTTATTTTTTTACATAATAATATGCATAGTGAATTTGAGAAAAAATATTCTTATCTTGAAAAAAATTTTAAATGTTACAATGATTATAAAAAAATTCTTTCTGTTTCAAAACAGACAAGCGAGGAAAACAAGAAAAATCTAGCTAGTAGGTATAATATACAAGAGGAAAAGTTTGATTTCTTAGAAAATACAATCAATGGTGAAGAAATTCTTACCCAATCGCAAATATCATTAAAGAGTTCTATAGAAAAGAAATATTTCAAAAAGGATTATAAAATATTTATCAACATAGCAAGACTGTCAATAGAAAAAGATCAATTAAAATTAATCAAAGCTTTTAAAATAATTAACAAAAAATATCCAAAAACAAAACTTTTGATTTTAGGAGATGGTCCTCTTAGAGGTGATTTAGAAAATTTGATAAGAGAATTAAGATTGAATAAGTCTGTCTTTTTACTTGGTAGAATTTTAAATCCTTTTCCATATTTAAAAAAATCTGATTGTTTTGTAATGAGCTCAAACCATGAAGGACAGCCCATGACTTTACTAGAAGCCTTGGTTTTAAATAAAGCCATAGTTGCTACTAATATACCTGGGAATGTTAGTGTTTTGGATGGTAGAGGAGGATTGATCGTTGATAATAGTGAAAACGGATTGGTTGAAGGAATGGAAAAATTTTTGTGTGGAAAAATAGGGAATAAAAAGTTTGATTATGTGCAATATAATTTAAAAATATTATCAAAATTAGATATTTTACTAAAAGAGGATAAATATGAATAATATGCTAAATGTAGCTTTTAAAGCTTCTATTACGAGTAGTTCCAATAAAGCAAAAAATCCTGAAAGCGTTATAACAAAAATTGAGCAAAATCCTTGGTGTTTAATTGATTTAGAAAGAATATTTCCATGTAAATATATTAAATTTTATGGTCTTCAAATTTTACATAATCAAGAAAAAGTAAAATTAAAGATCGAAATTTCATCTGATCAAAAAGATTGGTTGATTCTATCTGAACAAAATGAAAATATTAAAGAAATTTATGATACGCAAAAGCGTCCAACTAGATATATTAAAATAAGTACTTATGGACGTGGTAGTTTAAATTTAACCAAAATAGAAGCTTTTGTTATAGATTTGGTTATTGCAGCGAGAGAAGATGCGCTAGGCTCTAGAATGTATGCTTTCGTTAATGGTATGGTTATTGCTAAAAAGATAGGTTTTGATTTTGGGTATGTTTGGAAAAAGATTAATCATGATTTTCAAAAAAATGAAGATTTGGCAGGTATGCAATTAGATGGTGAAGAATTAATTTTTTCTAAAAATTTTATTGAAAAGTATTCATATAGTGGTTATTTAGGTACGGGAGGTGGATTGTTTCATTTTAAGGATAGAAATATTCAGTCTTTAAAGCAAAAACCTTATCATAATAATTGGGGATATTATGCTCCTCTTGGATATGGATTTGATGATTATGAAGAAAAAACATACCATAGGGATTTTAAAGACTGTTTTTATATGATAGATTTTTCTGAGCCTGTACAATCAATTCTAAATTTATCTAACCACATTTCAAATCAAATTGGAGATTTTATTGCTTTACATTTAAGAGGTGGAGATATTATACATGGCGAAGCAAGCAAACAGTATCAAAAAGCTTGCTATTTTAAAGTTTTTCCAGTTGAACTGGCTTTGGAGGTTATTAAAGAGGAAATAAAACAAAATTCAAATATTGTTTTATTTGGAGATGATTTATATCTTTTAAGAGAACTTCAAAAATTTTCTAAAAATTTAATCAATAATTCTAAAATAAATATTTATATTGTAGATGATTTGATAGATAGAAAACAATATTCCATCACTCAAATGAGTTTTTTTGAAATTTCCTTAATGTCTAAAGCTTTAAAAATTTATAGGGCTGGAAGTTCCTTATTTTCTAGATTTGCACATGCTATAGGTGAAGCGCAAATGATAAATATTTTTACTCATTTTTCTTCAAAGCAAAGATACGATGCGCTATTAAACAATGTGGATGTTTTAAATTTATCCCCTAAGATAAGAAAATCATATGCTTATTTTTGTTTATATTTGTTGTCGATTGAATTAAAATTTAATATAGAGGTTTCTATAAATCATATTCAGCAAGCTATAGAGCATTATAAAGATAATATTATTTTTTATAGTTTATATTTGGGGAATTGTTATGTTTTAAAAAAAGACTTATTTCAGCTTGAAGAAATTTTTAAATCAGTTTTAACTTTAAATGAAGAGCTATTTTTTCAAAATTTATTTTTTCTTTATGCTGGTTTAACGAATCATTCCGAGATAGAAAATTTGGTAGCCTTATCAAAACTATGTGATACAACTAAATATCCTAATATAAGTTATGTTCTATCAAAAATTTATTTTTATAGGAAGAATTATAAACAAGCTCTACATTATTGTAATTTTGCTCATAGTTTTATCAGCGAAAGTTTTATTAACTTTAAAAATAATTTACAATTTCTTGTTGAAATGGGAGAAAGAAAACAAAATATAGAACAATACAAACAAGCTTGGAATTTTACTCAAGTGGAAAAAATATTTGATGAGTACGCTATCAAAGATAATATGTTTAGTGAATATATAGTTTTTTTATTTTCAATTGGAAAATTAAAAAAAGCCTTAGATAAGATGAAAAATTATGAAGGTTTTTTTCAATGTTTTGGTTTATCAAAGTTTGAATTGATGGAAACAATAAGAATAATTTTAGAAGAAAAATTTGAGCATTTGCTTTCAAAAACTTATAAAATAAAAAACGACTATATTGCTGCTTATATGATTTCAAATATAATAGAGCAAAGTGATAAGATGAAATATTTAAATGATGTATTTTCTTTATTGGAAAAGTCTATTTTAAATAGTAATGATAAAATTTTAAAAGCTTTTTGTATAAAAAATTTAATTGATTGTTTTTTTCCGTTTAACTTATTTTTTCAAAATAATAAAATTATGATTTTGATTTTAAATAAACTTCATGAAGAATTTTTAAATACGGTTGGTGGAAATTGTTATTATGATATTTTAAGTAAAAAATTAAAAAAAATATTTATAAACAATATGCATTTACGAACAAAGAAAAAAGTTGCTGTTTGTATTTTTGGAGCTATGAGGGGAGATTTTATAGCAAGTTTAGAGAATCTTGAACAAACCATTATAAAACCTTTAAATGCTGATGTATTTATTTTTTCTTGGAATAAAGCCTATAAATGGGCAGGCCTTGGTGGTAATAATTGTTGGATTGGCAAATTTTTTCCCGATAATGTAGTTAATCAATGTCCATCTGAGATTAGAACAAATCAAGGATTAAAGAGCATAATTCCTGAGGTTTTTAAAAGTCTATCTAAAGAGTATTTTATAGATATTAAGAAAAGTGACTTTAAGGGGATTTACAATCTTAAAAAGATTTGCTTGGAAAATCCAGAAAAATTTGAAGCAAAATACAAAAAAACACTCAATAGAAGTAAAATGTGGTATGGAATTTATAGAAGTTATCAACTTTTGTGTGAATACGAAAAAGAGAATAACTTTAAATATGATTTTATAGTGGCCACCAGACCCGATAGAGATCATGAAGGGCAATTAAAAATAGAACGTTTGGAAGTTTTAAATTCAAATGAAATATTAGAACTTCAAGGATTCCTAGGCCCTGCTGGAGAAAAATTTGCTGGTCCTAGGGAATCTATGAGACTTTGGATGTCGATTTGGGAATACGCTCAATTAAATAAAGGAATGTCTTTTTTTAGCGATTTTCCAGTTTTGAAAATTTCTCCACATCAATTATTACATCATTGGCTTGTTGTTAATGGTATTAAATGTTATCCTTTGTACGATAAAGATTTTAAACTAAAGGATTTTAATGATTCTTTATGCATTAGAGGTTTAAAAATTCCAGATATAAAACAGGTTTTGCTAAAAGATCTTGATAGATTAAAAAAAGATAATGTGGATTTAGCAAATTCTATAGAAATTTTTTTTAAATTATTATCAAGCCAAAAATATATCATGCCTATAGGAGCTGTAGATATTGTTAAGAATCATTTATCTTATAAATTGGGGAAAGCTATAGTAAATTGCAAAGGTTTAGATTATTTACTGCTTGTGTTTAAACTACTGAAAATAGGTATTTCACATAAAAAATTAGCCAAAAATCAAGATTTGATAACGTATTATGATTATTATGAATCTCAAAAAATAAAAAAATATTTTTCTTATCGCTTAGGAAAAATTTTCATAAATGCTCATAAAAATTGGTATAAAGGTGGATATATTAAATTGATTTTTAATATTATAAAACTTAAAAAAGAATTTAAAAGTAAAGGAAAAAAATGAAAATAGCTATCATTGGAGCTGGAATTTCTGGTATATCTTTGGCTAGATTTTTGCAGGATGATTTTGAAGTGGAAATTTTAGAAAAACTATCTGTGGTTGGAGGAATTGCAAGAACAAAAGATGTTAATGGCAAACCTTATCATGTAAATGGTGGCCATTGTTTTAATTCAAAATTTGAAGATGTTAAAGATTTTGTTTTTAATAAAGTTTTAAAGAAAGAAGAATGGAATTTTATACCAAGAAAAGCTCAAGTTTTATTTAAAAAACATTGGATTAATTATCCTATAGAATTTTCGATCAAAGAAATAGATAAAATTGATTCAAATTTGGCTTTTAATATCACTCAAGAAATGTTTAATGCAACCTATCAAAAAGGGAAAAATCTTGAAGAATGGTTTATTAATCATTTTGGACCAACCTTGGCAAAAGAATATTTTATCCCTTATAATACTAAAATTTGGGGTATAAATCCCAAAGATATGGATAATTCTTGGATAGAAGATCAAAATCAAATGAAGCTTCCAGTTCCAACCAAAGAAAGTTTTTATAGATCATTAATAAGTCAAACTCAAGATAAAATGTCACATGCTAGTTTTTTCTATCCAAAAACAAATAATCAAAATACTTTTATAGATGCTCTAGCAGAAAATATTAGTATTGCGTTAAATTATACTGTAAATAAAATAGAAAAAAAAGATGATAAATTTATTATCAATGGTGAAAGAAAATATGATCTTATCATAAATACTTCTCCGCTTGATCTTATTCCGAATATTTTAAGTGATATTCCTATGGATGTTTTAGATTCTTTTAAAAAATTAAAATTCAATAAAGTTACAAATATTTTTTGGGAGACTAGCGGAGAATTTGATGCGACTTGGGCTTATATACCTGATCCACATATAGGATTTCATAGAATTTCTAATACAGGAGCTATTGTCAGACCGCAATCGAATTTTTGTACTACAGAAGCTATTGGAGAGATACCGTATGAAAAATTGGTTCTAGAGGGTAAAAAAATTGAATTTTTAAAAAAGCCTCTTGATTATAATGTTACAGAACATGCTTATCCTTTATTTGACCTAAATTATGTTAGTGCTAGAAAAGTAGCAATAGATTATCTAAAATCAATTGGTATTGTTTCTCATGGAAGATTTGGGGAATGGGAATACTATAATATGGATGTTTGTATAAAAAAATCCATTGATTTGGCACATAATTTAAAAAAGGAAATCAATGGCAATAGAATTTGATATACAAGAATCAAAAGTTTTAAAAGGAGTTTATATTATAACTCCAAATAAATTTAGAGACTTAAGAGGGGAAATTTGGACAGCTTTTACTAGTGAAGTGATTGATAAGCTTTTACCGGATGGGCTAAAATTTATACACGATAAATTTATACATTCTAAACACAATGTCATACGTGGCATTCATGGAGATGAGAATACCTTTAAACTTGCAACTTGTGTTTTTGGTGAAATTCATCAAGTTGTGGTTGATTGTAGAAAAAATTCCCCAACTTATTTAAAATATGAAAAATTTATTATCAACCAAGACAATCAAAAGATTATTTTAGTTCCTGCTGGTTTTGGAAATGCTCATTATGTAAGCAGTGAAAGTGCAGTGTATTACTACAAGTGCGCTTACAGGGGTGAATATACAGATGCAGATAAACAATTTACTTATGCTTGGGATGATAAAAGAATAGGTATAGATTGGCCAACAAATCATCCTATTTTATCTGAAAGAGACATTTTAGCTTCAAAGGAGGCTAAATGAATAAAAATTCCAAAATTTATATAGCAGGTCACAGAGGACTTGTGGGCACTGCTATAATGGAAGAATTAATAAATAAAGGGTATAGTAATTTGATTTATAAAACCCATGAAGAACTTGATTTGACCAATCAAAAAGCAGTAGCTGATTTTTTCGAAAAAGAAAAACCAGAATATGTTATTTTAGTGGCAGCTAAAGCAGGTGGAATATTGGCAAATAATACTTATAGGGCAGATTTTATTTATGAAAATTTACAAATTCAAAATAATGTTGTCCATTCTTCTTATTTGTATAAAGTTAAAAAATTAATTTTCATAGCCTCTACTGTTATTTATCCAAAAAATACTTCTATTCCAACCAAAGAATCACAAATGCTAAGAGGAGAGTTAGAATTTACAAATATGCCATATTCTATTGCAAAAATTGCTGGATTGGTTATGTGTGAATCTTACAATATACAATATAAAACCAATTTTATTGCTTTAGCCCCTATTAATCTATATGGCAATAATGATAAATTTGATTTGGAAAAATCTCATGTAATGCCTGCTTTAGTAAGAAAATTTCATTTAGCAAAATTATTAAATGAAAAAAAATATGATGAGATATTAAAAGATTTAAATATAAATGATATTCAAAAAGCCATTACTTATCTTAAAAATTTTGGAATTGTTGAAAATAGTGTTGAAATTTGGGGCAGTGGTAATCAGACTAGGGAATTTTTACATAGTAAAGATTTGGCACAAGCTTGTATTCATATTATGGAAAATATTAATTTTTCTGATTTATATAATAAAAATGATAAAGAAATTAGAAATACTCATATTAATATAGGAGTTAATAAGAATATATCTATCAAAGATTTAGCTTTGATGATAAAAGAAATAGTTGGTTTTAAAGGAAATCTTGTTTTTGATGCAAGTAAGCCAGATGGTTTCAAAGAAAAATTAACAGATTGTTCAAAAATCCATTCTTTAGGATGGAAACACAAAATCGAACTTGAAGAGGGTATTAAAATGATGTATGAGTGGTATTTAAATAATGTTTATTGCAACAGCGGGGGGGGGGATAATAAAAAAATAATTTATAGCTATTCCTTCTACAGCGATGTATATAGCAAGGAGGTGGCATGAATAAAAATTCCAAAATTTACATAGCAGGTCATAAAGGCTTAACCGGATCTGCTATAATGCAAAATTTGAAAAATAAGGGCTATAAAAATTTAGTCTATAGAACTCATAAACAGCTTGATTTGATAAATCAAAAATCAGTTTTTGATTTTTTTGAAAAAGAAAAACCAGAATATGTTATTTTATGTGCAGCTAGAGTTGGCGGAATATTAGCAAATAATACTTACAGGGCAGATTTTATTTATGAAAATTTACAAATTCAAAATAATGTTATCCATAGTGCATATCTTTATGGAGTAAAAAAATTATTATTTTTAGGAACAGCATGTATATATCCTAAAATTTGTCCACAGCCGATAAAAGAAGGATATTTGCTAACTTCTGAATTAGAGTATACCAATGAGCCTTATGCTATAGCAAAAATTGCAGGTCTTAAGATGTGTGAAGCTTATAATTTGCAATATCAAACAAATTTTTTATCTGTAATGCCTGCTTCTTTATATGGCAATAATGATAATTTTGATTTGGAAAAATCTCATGTAATGCCTGCTTTAGTAAGAAAATTTCATTTAGCAAAATTATTAAATGAAAAAAAATATGATGAGATATTAAAAGATTTAAATATAAATGATATTCAAAAAGCCATTACTTATCTTAAAAATTTTGGAATTGCTGAAAATAGTGTTGAAATTTGGGGTAGTGGAAATGCTAGAAGAGAATTTTTACATGCTGATGATATGGCTGAAGCTTGTGTTTATATCATGGAAAATATTAATTTTTCTGATTTATATAATAAAAATGATCAAGAAATTAGAAATACTCATTTAAATATAGGATCTGGAAAAGATATTGCAATTAAAGACCTGGTAGAGATGGTAAATGATATTATAGGATTTAAGGGAGATATTATTTACAACACCAATAAACCAGAAGGAACTTTTCAAAAACTTGGAAGTTGTGATAAAATTCATTCTTTAGGATGGAAACACAAAATCGAACTTGAAGAGGGTATCAAGATGCTGTATGAGTGGTATTTAAAGCAAAGTAATGCAAGACGTTAATGTAAATTTGATATAATCCTGATAAAAAAGGAATTATACTATGAAAAAAACAGCTTTGATTACAGGCTTTACTGGCCAAGTCGGCTCTCAATTAGCTGATTTTTTACTTGAAAATACAGACTGGGAAATTATCGGTATGATGCGTTGGCTTGAGCCAATGGATAATATTTATCATCTAAGTGATAGGATCAATAAAAAAGATAGAATCAGTGTTTTTTATGCAGATTTAAATGATTATACGAGTTTGCAAAAACTTTTTGAAAGCAAAAGACCTGATTTTATTTTTCATCTAGCAGCACAATCTTATCCAAAAACTTCTTTTGATTCTCCTATAGAGACTTTACAAACCAATATCATTGGTACAGCAAATATTTTAGAAAATATTAGAATTTTGCATCAAAAAGATGGTTATGATCCAGTTATTCATGTTTGTTCTTCAAGTGAAGTTTATGGGCGTGCTAAAGCAGGCGTTAAACTCAATGAAGAAACCTCATTTCACGGAGCAAGCCCTTATAGTATCAGCAAAATTGGCGCTGATTATTTAGGAAGATTTTATGGTGAAGCTTATAAGCTTAAGACTTTTGTTACAAGAATGGGAACGCATAGTGGCCCAAGAAGAACAGATGTATTTTTTGAAAGCACAGTAGCAAAACAAATCGCTTTGATAGAAGCAGGACTTCAAGAACCAGTTATTAAAGTAGGAAATTTATCAAGCATAAGAACTTTTCAAGATTGTCGTGATGCTATAAGGGCGTATTATTTACTAGCTCTTGAGAGCGAAAAAGGAAAAGTTCCATATGGTGAAGCATTTAATATCGCAGGAGAGGAAGCTTTTAAATTACCCGAAGTTATCGATATACTTCTTGGTTTTTCTACTAGAAAAGATATTAAAGTTGAGCAAGATGAGGAAAGACTTCGCCCTATTGATGCGGATTATCAAATGTTTGATAATACAAAGATTAAAAGTTATATCAATTGGAAACCAGAAATACCAGCTAGAAAAATGTTTGAAGATTTATTAAATCATTGGCGTAATGAGATCGCTAGAGGTAGAATTCCTCTTAATCGTTAAGGTAAGATATGAAAATTATACGTTCGCAAACTCCCCTTCGTTTAGGACTTGCAGGAGGGGGAACCGATATTAATTTATATTGTGATAGATACACAGGCTATGTGCTAAATGCAACAATTTCTCTTTATATTCATTGTACTTTGATAGAAAGAAAAGATCATAAAATTATTTTTGATTCGCCAGATACTAATTCATATGCTGAGTATCAAAGTGAATTAGAGCTTAAAAATGATGGAAATTTAGATATTTTTAAAGCAGTTTATAATCGCATTGTTAAAGATTTTATCAAAAAACCCTTGAGTTTTTCTTTGCATACTTATTCTGATGTACCTAGTGGAAGTGGTTTGGGTGGAAGCTCTACCTTAGTCGTCGGAATAATTACAGCTTTTGTAGAATGGCTAAATTTGCCTTTAGGTGAATATGAAATCGCAAAATTAGCTTTTGAAATTGAACGTGAAGATATGAAGATCGTTGGAGGTGCACAAGATCAATACGCTGCTACTTTTGGTGGCTTTAATTTTATGGAATTTTATGAAAATAAAAGAGTTATAGTTAATCCTTTGCGTATAAAAAATTGGATAGCAAGTGAACTTGAAGCAAGAACGGTTTTATATTTTACCAATATCACGCGCGAGGCAAAAGATATAGAAGAGCATAAAAAAGGAAGATTGGGAGATCAAAATTCCCTAAATGCTATGCATGCTATCAAACAAGATGCCTTAGACATGAAAGAAGCTTTATTTAGAGCTGATTTTGAAAAAATAGCACAAATTTTGGGCAAATCTTGGGATTCAAAAAAAATCATCTCTGAAATAGTCAGCAATGATGAACTTGAGAGAATTTATAAACTCGCTATAAAAAATGGTGCTTATAGTGGAAAAACGAGCGGAGCAGGTGCTGGCGGCTTTATGTTTTTCTTTGTAGATCCCATCAAAAAATACAAACTCATAGAAGCCTTAAATAAAGAGCAAGGTTATGTGCAAGATTTTTCATTTACAAAAGAAGGTGCAAAATCATGGAAAATATAAACTCATATATCAAAGGACATTTTAAAGATTCTATTTTAACAAAAGAGCAAATTTTCAAAGATGAAAATTTGATTAAACTTATTAAAAATGTTTCTTTAGAGGTGATCAAAGCTTACAAAAATGGCAATAAAACTCTTATAGCAGGAAATGGTGGTAGCGCAGCTGATGCACAACATATCGCAGGAGAATTTGTAAGCAGATTTTATTTTGATAGGCCTGGGATTGCTAGTATAGCACTGACAACGGATACAAGCATTTTAACAGCTATAGGAAATGACTATGGTTATGAAAATATTTTTTCAAGGCAAGTTGAAGCGCAGGGTGTAAAAGGGGATGTTTTTATAGGAATTTCAACGAGTGGTAATAGTAAAAATATCTTAAAAGCCTTAGAAAGTTGCAAGAAAAAAGAAATTTTAAGCATAGGATTAACCGGAGAAAGCGGCGGAGCCATGGATAAAATGTGTGATTATTGCATCAAAGTTCCTTCATCTTGTACTCCAAGAATTCAAGAATCTCATATAATCATAGGTCATATTTTATGTGCTATCGTTGAAGAGGAGCTTTTTGGAAAAGGTTTTGGTATTTGAAAGCTATTATTTTATGTGGAGGGCTTGGCACACGTTTAAAAAGCGTGATAAAAGATATCCCAAAACCTATGGCACCTGTAGATAATAAGCCTTTTTTGGAATTTATTTTTACCTATCTTAAAAAGCAAAAAATCGATGAAATTATCCTTGCAGTTTCTTACAAATATGAAATCATACAAGAGTATTTTAAAGATGAGTTTTTAGATATAAAAGTAAGATATAGCATAGAAAAAGAGCCCTTAGGAACTGGTGGGGCGATCAAACAAGCTTTGGAGTTAGTTAAGGAGGATTGTTTAGTTTTAAATGGAGATACTTTTTTTGATATTGATTTAGCTAAAATGAAGTTAGATAAAAGTAAAATTTGCCTCGCTTTAAAAAAAATGAATGATTTTAATCGTTATGGTTCAGTTGAGCTTGATAAAATGGGAAATATCACTTCTTTTAAAGAAAAGCAGTATCTAAAACAAGGTTTTATAAACGGTGGAATTTATCTTATCTCAAAAGATATGTTTGAAGGTTTTATTTTGGAAAAAAAATTTTCTTTTGAAGAATTTTTACAAGAAAATTATAAAAATTTAAAAGCTAGAGCTGAAATTTTTGAAGATTATTTCATAGACATAGGAATACCTGAGGATTATAAAAGTTTTAATCCTCAAAATTAATTATATTAACTTTATTTCTTTTTCTGTTGCAATGATACCACCTTTATATTCTTTTTCTCTTAAAGAATTTATAATTTCTTCTTCGTAAAGAGGTGCTGCAATGACAATAATTTCTATATCCTTAAAATTTTCTATATTTGGTTCTTGGATAATGATTGAAGAATTTTGCAAGTACATACCTTGTTTTCTTTTGTCAAAATCAAAACATTTTTTGATTTTTTCAGGGTAATCTATGAAAGTTATTATGCTATTTCCATGAGCTCCAGAACCATAAATTGCAATATTGTTATAATTGCATAAAAATTTGTTTAGTTTTGCTATATTTTTTTGAAATAATGTCGAAACATTGTTATCAAAAAAATTGAAATTTAATTTATTTAAGATTTGAGGTTTGGATATTTTTTAAAAAATAATCCTACATGTTGTTCTCTAAAAAGAAAAATTTCATCAACGATTTCGCAGCCCAATGATTGTAAGACATTGATTAGAATATTTTTTTGATAATAACCGCAATGATCATTGAAAATTTCATAAAATCTATTATGTTTAACCAGCTCATTAAAGTTTGGAACTTCTACATATATTATTCCATTGTTTTCTAACAAATTAACAACATTTTGTAAAAAATCTAAAGGAGTATTGATATGTTCAAGTAAGTGTCTAAATATAATAAAGTCAATTTTATATTCTAATTTACTTTTTAAAATATCGCAGTCAAAAAATCCTTGTATGTGTTTAAGATTGTTTATATTTTCTATTTCCAATGAAACCAAAGATGGATCAACAGTATAGAAAAATTTCACTTCATTTATAAGTGCATTTACCATATCTCCGCTACCTGGAGCGATTTTAAGACAAACGCTATTTTTATCGATATATTTTAAACATTTATCTTTGATCGTTTTGATAACATTACTCATAGCTTTGGAAACTATTTTACGAGAGAAATAACCTTCGCTTTGATATTCTTGAGAGATTTTTTCTAGGTTAAATGTGAGATTATACACATAGCCACAATCTTGGCACTGTACAAGTGTTATGGTATTATCACCCTTACAATATCCCCCCCCCCCGTTATTATTTATACTTTTTGTCAGATCTTTATCAAGTTTACCAGATGAGGTAAAGGCATTTTTTGCGACAAAAAGTTCTTTAGGTGTTTGATTACTTTGACATAATGGACATGACATGCGATTTCTTTTTATTTTAAATTATTGAAAAAATAGTAACTAAAATATGTTAATATTTTAAAACAAAATCCATGAAAGTTAAATTTAAAAATCAATGAAAACCATAATTATAGATTTAGATGGAACTTTAACTATCGATGATGATAAAGTTGATTACTGTGATAAAAATCCAAATCTTGCTCTAATAGAAACTATAAGAGAGTATAAAAAAATGGGATTTAAGATTACTATTTTTACAAGTCGCAATATGAGAACTTTTAACAATGATATAGAAAAAATCAAAACGCATACTTTACCCATCATCACCTCTTGGCTTGATAAACATAAAATTCCTTACGATGATATCATTGTCGGCAAACCTTGGTGTGGATTTGATGGTTTTTATGTGGATGATAAGGCTATTCGTCCTTCTGAATTTATTAACCTTAAATATGAAGAAATTAAAGAGCTTTTAAAAAAAGAAAATCCATATCAAGATGGCGGAAACCGATGATACTTATTACTTCTGCTAAATATTTATCTGCTGATTTTACTTTAGAATTTGGCAAAATACCTCCTTCTTTTTTGCCTTTGGGAAATAAAAGACTTTATGAATATCAAGTAGAGCTTTTTAAAGATATAAAGCAAAAAATTATCTTGTCCTTGCCTAAAAGTTTTAAACTGAATCATTATGATCGAAAAAAACTTAATGAATTGGGCGTTGAACTTTTATTTGTGCCTGAAAATTTATCACTAGGTGAATCTATAGTTTATTGCTTAAATATCGGTTGTAATTTTAATAAGTATTTGTATATTTTGCATGGAGACACTTTTTTTAAAAATCTTTCATTTAAAGACGATTCCTTGCAAGTAATCAAGGTAAGGGAAAGCTATGAGTGGGCCTACTTGGATGATGATTTTTTAACTATAAACAAAACAAAAGGTAAAGATTTCATTTTAACCGGTGCGTATAGTATTACTGATCCTAAATTTTTAATTAAATCTATAGTTGAGAACAATTATTCTTTTATTGGTGGCTTAAAAGCGTATTCAAAGACTTATCCTTTTAATGTTATCGAAAATGATACTTGGCTTGACTTTGGGCTTATTACAAGTTATTTTCATTCTAAGCAAGTTGTAAGTACTCAAAGAATTTTTAATAGTATAAGTTTTAAAAATGGTTATATTAAAAAAACATCAAAATGGGAGAAAAAAATTCAAGCCGAAATAAATTGGTTTGAAAGGCTTCCAAAAGAAATGATTCTTTATGTTCCTAAAGTTTTAAATGGATCAAATAGCTATCAAATCGAATATATTTATAACAATACCTTGTCCGAACTTTTGGTTTTTGGGAATTTACCCCATTATGTTTGGAAAAGAATTTTTTATTCTTTGAAAGAATTTTTGGATCATTTGCATTCTTTTTCGATAAAAAATGAAAATATAAGCTGTACAAATTTTGATTATAAAAAGAAAACATTGCAAAGATTAAATGAATTTCAAAAGCAAAGCGATATTGATTTGCAAAAAAATATCAAAATTAATTCCAAAATTTATCCAAGCGTTTATCATTTGATAGAAAAATTAGACTTGTATTTACACAAAAGTAAAAATAATTGTTTTATTCATGGGGATTTTTGCTTTTCAAACATAATGTATGATTTTAGATCAGGTAGAATTAAAGTTTTTGATCCTAGGGGATTTGATTTTAATGAAAATATAACTCCTTATGGGGATAAAAATTATGATTTTGCAAAACTTATTCATTCTGTTTTTGGTCTTTATGATTTTATCATTGCAGGTTTTTTTGAGTGTGATATTACAGAGGATCAGATAGAATTTTTTATTAATAAAAATGAAAATTTATCAAGCATTCAAAAAGAATTTTTACAAATTTTTAATATAGATGAAAATATAAAAGCTTTATGCATCCATTTGTTTTTATCTATGTTGCCTTTGCATAATGATTCAAAAATTAAACAAATAGCATTGTTAGCTAATGCTTATAGACTTTATGATGAGTTTTTTAAGGAGGAAGGATGATCATAATTTTTCCTATGGCCGGACTTAGCAGTCGTTTTACTAAAGCAGGTTATACTAAGCCAAAATATATGCTTGATTTAAAAGGAAATAGTGTATTTTTCCATGCAATAAATAGCTTTAAAAAATATTTTAATGAGTGCAAATTTATTTTTATTTATCGAGATATACAAGATACAAAAGGATTTATAGAAAAAGAATGTGAAAAATTAAATCTTAATTTATATGAGAGTATTAAATTAGATAAAGAAACTTTAGGACAGGCACATACTGTAGCTTTGGGAATTCAAAAAGCAAAAATTAAAGATGATGAGAGTGTTTTAATTTTTAATATCGATACTTTTAGACCCGATTTTTCTTTGCCTAAAACTTTAGATTTTTCTAAAATCGATGGCTATTTAGAAGTATTTGAAGCCGAGGGTGAACAATGGTCCTTTGTTTTACCTGGTGAAAATAATACAGTTTTAAAAACTACAGAAAAAGAAAGAATTTCTAGTTTGTGCAGCAGTGGTTTGTATTATTTTAAAAAAGCGGTATATTTTAAAGAAATATTTGATACAATGCAAAAAGAAAATAATCTTAGCAAAGGTGAATTTTATATAGCTCCTATGTATAATTCTTTGATCCAGCAGAAAAAAAATATCCAATATCATAAAATAAGCATTGATGATGTAATATTTTGCGGAACACCTGCTGAATATGAAAATTTAAATACCTTAAGGAACCACCATGCATAACCCCAACTCAGCCGTAGAAAGAATCAAAAATCATTTAGCTTATAAATTAGGTCAAGCTATGATTGAATATAATAAAAATGGGGGGGGGTATTTAACCTTATTTAAAAAGCTTTATAATATTAAAAAACAACACAAAAAAGAAAAACAAATCTATCAAGAAACCATCAAAGTCTTTCCTACTCTTAAATATCCTGAATTAAAACAATGTCCTGACTATAATGAAGCTTTAAAATGTTATTTTCATTTATCTTATATGTTGGGTGAAGTTCTAAACAAAACTTTTAAAACCTGGTATAAAGGAAGTATATTTACATTAGCTAAAAATATAAAAAAAGCCAATAAAGAATTTAAATTATTTCAAAATATTTTTAAGGAATTTGATCAAATTAATTCTACTATTTTTGAGAATTTATTAAATAACAAACAATTATTCTTAAAAGAATTTCCTAAAATAAAAAACCTATTAAATATTCATAAAGATTATCAACCTATTATAGATAATATCTTTCATAACTTTGATTATGTTGCAAAGAATTTTAACCTTATAGAAGAATGGTTATTATCTAATGATTTTAATGAAAAATATAAAAAAGAAAATCATCCTTATCCATCTTTACTTGATCCTAAAAAACTTAATGATGAAAAAGAAAAAATAAACTATAAAACTATACCTGCTGAACTTGCATGGGAAATGAATTTACCTTTGCCAGATAATTATGAGTTTGTGTTTTTGAGTATTTTTGGTGCTGGAAGTGATGCGATGGATAAATTTTTAAGAGGTTGTAAAATCAGCATGAATGCAAGGATTAATAATAATTATAATCGCTATTTAGACAGTTATAAACTTTTAACAAATAGTAAAAATTATAATGTTTTGGTTCTTTCTGGTCATAAAGTTATCAATGATACAGATAAATTATTTTTTTTAATTACTAAAAAAATTCCTTATTTATGTGTTGTAAGGGATCCTATATCATTATTAAAACCTTTGGTTAATCATCATCAAAACAATGATCAAATTATAAGAAAAATATCTTTAGATTTTGATTACAAAAGCTATATAAAGAGTGCGATTTTATATCATCAAACATTTATAAAAAATGGTATTGTAGAATACAGCCATGGAAGACGGCCAAATTTAAATAATTTATTAAGATATTTAGATGGTAATATAAATATATTAAACTATAGAATCGAGTCCTTAAAGCATTCTATCGAAAAAATATATTATATAAATATGGATGATATTACACAAGAGTATGCTTTTAATACTTTTAAAAAATTATCTCAAATTTTTCATTTTCCTAAGCCAGAAGATGAACTTTTTTTTAGAGCAAAGGTGTGCCGTAATGATATATTGGTTTTATTGCCTTTTACATTAACAGTTTTTTTAAAAGATTATGAGGATATTGATGATAAAGATAAAAGTATAGAAATTTTAATTTCAACATATCAGATAACTAAGAATATGATTAATAAGATTAATATTAATCATATGATTTTTAAGGAAAATACCTATTTTGATAATATTGTTTGTTTGTGTAATTTACTTGATTATGATATTTTAAAGAAGTGCAAGAAAATATTTGATAGAGTAAAAAAATATATTCATGATTTTATTTATGCTATGTATATTCAAGAACAGAATGAAAGAAATAAATTTTTTAAAGAAGAAGATATTTTAAATTATTTGAAAAAAAATAAAGATTTGGCATTACAATTAAAGGATGTGCTAGATAAAGATTATGTTCATATCAAAGAGCATCGCCCTGATATAGTAGCTTCTTGGAAATATTATCAAGAATTTGAAAAAATGTGTGAAGAGTTAGATTAAAATAAAATTATTATTTTTTTATGATATAATTTTTTCTTTATTTAAATACCTTAAGGAACCACCATGCATAACCCCAACTCAGCCGTAGAAAGAATCAAAAATCATTTAGCTTATAAATTAGGTCAAGCTATGATTGAATATAATAAAAATGGGGGGGGGTATTTAACCTTATTTAAAAAGCTTTATAATATTAAAAAACAACACAAAAAAGAAAAACAAATCTATCAAGAAACCATCAAAGTCTTTCCTACTCTTAAATATCCTGAATTAAAACAATGTCCTGACTATAATGAAGCTTTAAAATGTTATTTTCATTTATCTTATATGTTGGGTGAAGTTCTAAACAAAACTTTTAAAACCTGGTATAAAGGAAGTATATTTACATTAGCTAAAAATATAAAAAAAGCCAATAAAGAATTTAAATTATTTCAAAATATTTTTTAAGGAATTTGATCAAATTAATTCTACTATTTTTGAGAATTTATTAAATAACAAACAATTATTCTTAAAAGAATTTCCTAAAATAAAAAACCTATTAAATATTCATAAAGATTATCAACCTATTATAGATAATATCTTTCATAACTTTGATTATGTTGCAAAGAATTTTAACCTTATAGAAGAATGGTTATTATCTAATGATTTTAATGAAAAATATAAAAAAGAAAATCATCCTTATCCATCTTTACTTGATCCTAAAAAACTTAATGATGAAAAAGAAAAAATAAACTATAAAACTATACCTGCTGAACTTGCATGGGAAATGAATTTACCTTTGCCAGATAATTATGAGTTTGTGTTTTTAGCAGGAACCCTTTCGGGATATGGTGCCATAATGTCTTTTTTTGAGAAATGCAAATTAAATTATTTATATCATCATACTGATCCTATGAAAATTAGATATTTAAATCATTATATTTTTTTACAAAAAAAGCAATTTAACATTATTGTTTACTCTCAACTAAGCTTATCTTATAATATGAAGGATTTTGATAAGTTTTTTAAGTTAATAGATAAAAAAATTCCAATCCTTTTTTTGGTAAGAGATCCTATATCAAGATTAAAAACAGGGATAAATCATCCTATTGCTAATCCAAATAGCATAAAAGATCTTAATTTAAACACTAATGTTTATGATGTTTTTAAAAATAAAATGTATGTTGGAGATTTTGGAAAGAATTTTTGTTATTCGGAAGAGCCTTCGATGAAATATTTGCCAAGATGGATTATCAATGATATTCTTTTTCAAACTTCTTTGATTAATTTTTTACGGTATAGAGATATTTTTTATCTTGACATGGAAGAAATAAAACCAGCAAGAGCATTTGATACTATGTGTGATTTAGCGGATAAGTTTAATTTTGAAAAGCCCACTGATAAACTTTTTTTTAAGGGAATTATGAATGGGGATTTAATGCTTTTTATTCCTCTTAATTTTTATGCAAACAAAAAAAATATAATCAAGAATGATGATGTGGTTTATAAAGATAAAAGCAGTATATATATATTAATTTCTTCCAATAATTTAATTGAATTTTATAAACAATCCAAAGAATATATTAATTTTACTAAAGAATTTTTTGATCATCCTCTAAAATATGAAAATTTAGGAATATTTTTAAAACAACAAGAATTTGAACGTCTAAAAAAAGATAATAGTTTATTTGACGCTACTAAAAAATATTTAAATAATTTCGTAAAAGCTTTAGAAGAGAGAATAGAATTAGAAAGGGCTAAATTATTTAAAGAAAAAGATGTTTTGAATTATTTTAAAGAGAATAAAGAGTTAAGGCTAAAATTGAAAAATATATTAGACAAAGAATTAGTCCATATTAAAAAGTATCGTCCCGATATAGTAGCTTCTTGGAAATACTACCAAGAATTTGAAAAAATGTGTGAAGAGTTGGATGGTGAGAGCGAAATAAAACAAATAGAAAACAACAGTAATTAATGAAACAATAAAATTATATAAGATATAATTACAAATCAATTTAAAGGAGAGTTATGAGACAAGGTGATTTTACAGAAGTTGCAAAGCATTATCACAATAGACCTGCTTATAGTCCATTTTTATTGGAAAAGTTAGCTGCTTGTATCAATGATAATAAAAAAGATCTAAAAGATCTTAATATCGTTGAAGTTGGAGCTGGAACAGGTAAGCTTACTAAGATGTTAGCTCAAATGTTTGCATGTCAAATCAATGCAGTAGAACCAAATGATAATATGCGAGAAGAAGGGAAAAAATTTACTCAAGAATTTTCTAACATTTCTTGGCATAAAGGAAGTGGCGAACAAACTCATATGCAAGATCAAAGTGCGGATTGGGTGATCATGGCTAGTTCTTTTCATTGGACGGATCCAAATAAATCTTTACCTGAATTTGTAAGAGTGCTAAATGGGGGGGGGTATTTCACTGCGATTTGGAATCCACGTCATATTGTAGAAGGTTCGCTTTTTGATGAGATTGAAAAGGAAATTAAACATATTGTTCCAGAGCTTGCTCGTGTGAGTAGTGGAAGTCAAAATGTTAAAAAATGGGAAGAAATCCTTGTTTCAACAGGGGATTTTACGGACTGCTTTTTTATGGAATGCGACTATAAGGAAATTTGGGATAAAGAGCGTTATCTTGGAGCTTGGCATTCTGTAAATGATATACAAGCACAAGCAGGTGAAAAAAGATGGAAAGAAATTTTAGAAATGATAGAAGCTAAAATTTCAAAGATGCAAAATATAGAAATACCTTATAAAATAAGGGCTTGGACAGTTAAAAAAGCATAAAAATCCTTTTTTCATCTAGCTTGGAAGATGAAAAAAGGAATATAAATGGAAAAATTAGTAGAACAAGTATGGGATTATACCAAGCATGCAAAATTTTATAGCTATAGGCCAAATTATGCACCAAAAACTATAGATATGTTGATTACTTTAGTTGGAGGTAAAAATTTAAAAGTTGCTGATATTGGAGCTGGAACAGGAAATTTGAGTATTATGTTGCTTGAAAGAAATTGCAATGTTGTTTCAGTAGAGCCAAATGACGCTATGAGAGAAATTGGTATTGAAAGAACTAAAGGGCAAAGTATAGAGTGGGTTAGAGCAACTGGAATTGACTCAACTTTGGAAAATTCTTATTTTGATTGGGTTACTTTTGGAAGCAGCTTTAATGTTATGGATAGAAATGAAGCTTTAAATGAAGCGCATCGTTTGCTTAAAAAAGGCGGTTATTTTTCTTGTATGTGGAATCACAGAGATTTAAATGATCCGATGCAAAAGATCGCTGAGGATACTATTATAGAATTTGTTCCAAAATATACAAGAGGAACTAGAAGGGAAGATCAAAGACCTATTATAGAAAGTCGTAAAGATCTTTTTGATAATATAGTTTATATAGAAGAAGATTTTTATTTTCATCAAAGCATTGAAAATTATATTAATGCATGGAGAAGTGTTAAAAATCCTTATTGGGATTTGGAAACAAAAGAAGGAAATGAGCTTTTTGAGAAGATAAGTCAAAAGATCATAGAGAGACTTCCTAAGGAATTTGATATTAAGTATACTACACGTTGCTGGAGTGCTAAAAAGATATAAATGGGGAAAACATGGCGGAGTTAAATTTTCAAACCAAGGCTAAAAATCTTTATAATTTACAATCAAAATTAACCAAAGCAAAAGTTTTACCTTTGGTTTTAACTTCGCTTAAAGAATTAGAACAAAATAAAGAAGCGATTTTTAACAAAATTTCTCATTTAAATACCGAAAAAGTGATTATCAGAAGTTCATCTTCAGGTGAAGATAGTATGGTAAATTCTAATGCCGGAGCTTTTTTATCCCTTGCAAACGTTTTAACTAACGATAAAATAGAACTTTTGCAAGCTTTAGAAAAAGTTGGAAATTCTATGCCCTCAAAAGATGATGAAATTCTAATTCAACCTATGCTCGAAAATATAGAACTTTGTGGAGTAGGTTTTAGTGTAGATAAAGATAATTTTTCCCCTTATTTTTGTTTACAGTATGATGAAAGTGGCTCAAGTAATTCTATTACCGATGGAAGTGTAAAAAATGCCAAGACTTATTATCACTATCGCCAAAGTTTAGAATTTAAAGATGAAAAAGTAAAGCAAATTATAGAGTTAATTAAAGAGTTAGAGAATTTATATAATTGCTGCTTTTTAGATGTTGAATTTGCTTTTGCTAGGTTAGAGCATAAAAGTGAGCTTATTTGTTTGCAAGTTAGACCTCTTGTTATGCACAATAAAAATAATCTTTTTAATGCTTTGCCTAAAGAAGCCTTGGAGAGATTTGCTAAACGTTTCATATCTTTGCAAGAATTACGCCCTAGGGTTTTAGGCGATAAGGCACTTTTTGGAGTTATGCCTGATTGGAATCCTGCTGAGATTATAGGTTTAAAACCAAAGCGTTTAGCCTTTAGTTTATATAAAGAAATTATAACCGATAATATTTGGGCTTATCAACGTGATAATTATGGCTACAGGGACTTAAGATCTCACCCTTTAATTCATTCTTTTTTAGGTATACCTTTTGTTGATGTAAGACTTTCTTTTAATTCTTTTATCCCAAAGAATTTAGATGAAAAGATTGCTAAAAAACTAGCTAATTTTTATCTTAATAAATTAAATCAAAATCATGAATTGCATGATAAAATCGAATTTAGCATAGTGTATTCTTGTTATGATTTTTATACCCCATCTAAACTTAAAGAGCTTTTGGAACATGGTTTTAATGAAAATGAAATCAAGCGTTTGGAATTTAGCTTACTTGAGTTAACTAATAAAATCATTAATCCTTCTTCTGGGCTTTATTTAAAGGATATTAAAAAAGCATCTAAATTAAGGCAAAGATATGAAAATATCATTAAATCTGACTTTTCTTTGATTGATAAAATTTATTGGCTTTTAGAAGAATGTAAGCGTTATGGAACTCTACCTTTTGCAGGTGTTGCAAGAGCTGGTTTTGTAGCAATGCAACTTCTTAACTCTTTGGTTGAAATTAATTTTTTTACTAAAGAAGAAAAAAATAGTTTTTTAAATTCTTTAAATACAGTAAGTAAAGTTTTAAGTCACAAAACCTTTGAACTTAATGAAAACAATAAGGAAGAATTTTTAAATGAATTTGGACATTTAAGAGCTGGAACTTATAATATTTTATCACCTAGATATGATGAAAATTTTGATTTGTATTTTAATATTAATGAGAAAAAATTGGAAAATAAGTCACATTTTAATGATGAAATATTTAAAATATCAAAACAAAAACAAGAACAACTAAATATCTTACTTAAAGAGCATGGATTAGAGGTTGATTTTGAAGAATTTTTTGATTTTTTAAAGCAGGCTATAGAGGGTAGAGAATGGGTAAAATTTGAATTTACGCGTTTATTATCTAAGGCTTTATTTTATATAGAAGAATTAGGGCGTTATTATAAAATTGAAAAAGAAGATTTAGCACATCTTGATATTAAAAGTATTTTAAATCTTTATTCGAGCCTTTATTCTATTAACCCTAAAGAGCAATTTTTAGAAGAAATTTCACGTCATAAAAAAGAGTATGAATTAACTCAAGCTATAAAGCTACCTTCTTTATTATCAAGTTCTGATCAAATTTTTTCTTTTTATGTACATCGCATTATTCCTAATTTCATCACTCAAAAAAGTATTATTGCAAATACAGCTAGAGAAAGCGATCAAGATTTAGAAGGAAAGATAGTTTTAATTTATGCTGCAGATCCAGGATATGATTATTTATTTGCTAAAAAAATTGCAGGATTTATTACCTGTTATGGGGGTGCTAATTCTCATATGGCTATTAGGGCTTCAGAATTAGGACTTCCAGCTGTTATAGGCGTTGGAGAGGAAAATTTTAAAACCTATCTTAAAGCAAGTAAAATAAACATAGAATGTGAAAGTGAGCAAATATTTTGTTTATAGGGATCACTCAAAGACTTATTTGCAATCAAAACTATTTTGAGGAAAGGGAAGCATTAGCTTTAGATTGGGGAAGGCTTTTTAATTTAAATTTATTTTCGGGATTTTTACCTTTGCCTTTAAGTTATGAAATTGATTTTAATATCTATGAAAAACATCTTAATGCTGTGATTTTAAGTGGAGGAAATGATTTAAGTATTTACGATCATAGTGTTTTATCTCAAAAAAGAGATGCTTATGAGAGGAAAATTATTGAGTATTGTCTAAAAACAAATACACCGCTTTTAGGAATTTGTAGAGGTGCGCAAATGATCGCACATTATTTTGGTTCTTCTTTAAATTCTTGTATAAATCATATAGGAAATCATGAAATTATTTTTGATGATGTAAATTACATGGTTAATTCTTTTCATAATTATGCTATTGTGAACTTAGGAGAAGATTTGATAAGTTTAGCTAAAGCAAACGATGAAAGTATAGAAGCTTTTAAACACAAAGATAAAAATATTTATGGAATAATGTGGCATATAGAAAGAGAAAATGGGCTTGAAAATATAAGTATTTTAAAAAAATGGCTTGATCTTATAAAGGAGAAAAAATGAAAGCTATTATTTTAGCAGCAGGCTTTGGATCAAGATTAATGCCTTTAACGCAAAATAATCCAAAATGTATGGTTAAGTATAAAAATCAAGAGCTTATATCTTATGAAATTCAGGCTTTAAAAGGAGCTGGGATTGATGAAATTGCTATCGTAGGTGGATATTTATTTGATATTTTAAAAAATTTTATCCAAGAGCGTTTTGGACTAAATCATTTTTATATTAATGAAAATTATTCATCAACTAATATGCTATATACTCTTTTTTGCGCTAGGGAATTTTTACAAACTTGTATTAAGGATAAACAAGATTTGATTGTTTCTTACGCAGATATTGTTTATTTTAAAGACACAATTGAACTTTTAAAAAAAGCAAAAGATCCATTAGCTATTGTTATTGATGAGGATTGGAAAAAACTTTGGCAAAGAAGATTTGAAAATCCTCTTGAGGATGCAGAAACATTAAAAATAGATAAAAATAATTTTATAATAGAATTGGGTAAAAAAGCACAAAATTATGATCAAATTCAAGGACAGTATATCGGTCTTTTTAAAATAAGCTCTGATTTTTTATCATCTTTTATTGATTTTTATGATCATTTAGATAGAAATGCTTTATATGATGGAAAAGATTTTAATAATATGTATATGACAAGTTTTTTACAAGCTTTAATTGATCATTTTCATAATGCTAAAGTTGTAAGAATCCAAGGAAATTGGTGCGAGATTGATTTTAAAAGTGATCTAGAAATTCAAATTTAGTTATAATTTTTTTAATATTTTAATTTTTTAGATTTGTTTGATATAATGGTATCTTTGTTATTATAATTAAGAAAATTTGTTATGAAGTATTATTCAATTTCAAAAAAACTAATCATTAGTGTTAAAAATTTTTATTCTGTTTTATTTTTTAATATTTTTTCAAAATGTAACAAACACGATATTTTTATGGGTTGGGGGCGTAAAAAATCTGGTTTAAGAGCGCAAGAATTAGCTCAAAAATATAATGCAAAATTTATGCTTTTAGAAGATGGTTTTATAAGATCTTTAAATTTGGGCGTTGAAAATGCACCTAGCTTTAGCTTGGTTTGTGATGATATTGGAATTTATTATGATGCTACTAAATCTTCAAGGTTGGAAAATCTTTTAAATACTTACGAGTTAAATCAAGATGAATTAAATAATGCTAAAAGAGCTATAGAGCTTTTAAAAAAAAATAAAATTAGTAAATATAATAATAATTTAGATATTCCAAATAATTATTTTTTTCAGGATAAAAATCGTGTTTTAATCATCGCTCAAACTGCAAACGATGTATCGCTACAATATGGTTTAACACAAAATACCAGCACTAATGAAATAATAAAAGATGCTATAGAAGAAAACCCTAATAGTGAAATTTATATCAAAATTCATCCTGATGTACTAAGTGGAAAAAAACAAAGTGATTTCGATGTACATTCTTTACCTAAGGAGTGTAAGATTATAAGCGAAAATTTTAATCCTTTGGCTTTGTTAAAATATTTTCATAAGGTTTATACTAAAACTTCTGGAATGGGCTTTGAAGCTTTGATTATGGGTTGTGAGTGTATTTGTTATGGTATGCCTTTTTATGCGGGTTGGGGTTTAACGCAAGATAAACAAAAATGCCCAAGAAGGGTTAAAAAAAGAAGTCTTGAAGAGGTGTTTTATATCGCTTATATGCTTTATAGTCAGTATTTTAACCCTTATTTAAATAAAAAAAGCGATATTTTTGATACACTTAATACTTTAGCAAAATATAAAAGCATAGAGCAAGAAAATTCCAATAGACTTTTTTTCTTCGGTTTTTCAAAATGGAAAAGAAAATTTATAAAACCTTTTTTTATTGCTAAAAACAACAAAATCATATTTTTGGATTTATTAGATTGTTTAAAAGATATAAAACTAACAAAAAGTGATAAATTTTTCATTTGGGGTAAGAGAGTCGATTTTAATGAGTTAAAAAATATTCTTATAAAAAAAGCACAAGATGAAAATTTAAGCGATTTTATTCCAAAAATTTCTTTAGTAGAAGATGGTTTTATTCGTTCAATTTCTTTAGGTTCTGATCTTACACGTCCTTATTCTTTAATAGTTGATGATAAAGGGCTTTATATTGATCCAAATCAAGAGAGTCGCTTGGAAAGTATCTTGCAAAATGAAATTTTCGATGAACAAATTTTATCAAGAGCAAAAAATATTATCCACATTTTAAAAAAAAATAAATTTTCAAAATACAATGGCATTAAACATCAAGATATTAAGATTAATGCTAAAAAAGGACAAAAAATTATTCTTATTCCTGCACAAGTTGAGGATGATGCCTCAATGATTTTAGGCGGTTTTGGGTTATCGACTTTGGATTTGATTAAAGAAGTAAGATTAAAAAATCAAGATGCCTATATTGTTTTTAAGCCCCATCCTGATGTTTTAAGTGGAAATCGCAAAGGCTTAAAAGATGAAAAAATTATTTTACAATATTGTGATGAGATTATAAAAAATTGTAGCATAGATAGTGCAATAAAAATTTGTGATGAAGTACATACGATTACTTCTACTTCAGGGTTTGATGCACTTTTGCGTTTCAAAAAAGTCTTTACTTATGGTATGCCTTTTTATGCGGGTTGGGGTTTAACTCAAGATAGACAAAAATGCTCAAGGCGAATAAGAAAATTGACTCTAGAAGAGCTGGTTGCTGGTGTTTTGATACAGTATCCAAGATATATTCATCCAAAAACAAAAAACTTATGTGAAATTGAACTTTGTTTGGATATAATGCTAAAAATGCAAAATGATTATTTTTCTAAACCTTATCGAAAAATAATCATTGATTTTAGAATTTTTATATTAAGAAAAATAAGAAGAATTTGCGAATTTGTAGTGTTAAAATGGAATTTGATCAAAAAATAAAAAAAGAATTTAGCAGAAAAAGTGTTATTCTTTTGCAAGGACCAGTAGGTAATTTTTTTTATCGCTTAGCAAAAAAACTTAAAAAATACAATGCTAAAATTCTAAAAATTAATTTTAATGGTGGGGACTTTTTATTTTATCCTAGTGGAAAAATTTATAAGGGCAAAGAAGAGAATTTAACGCAGTTTTATGAAAAAATTTTTAAGCAATATAAAGTCCAAGCTATTTTGATGTATAATGATTGTCGATTGATCCATAAAAAGGCTATAGAACTTGCTAAAAAATTAAATATCGATGTTTGGATTTTTGAAGAAGGATATTTAAGACCTTATTGCATTACTTTTGAAAAAAATGGTGTTAATGCAAATTCCTTATTACCTCGTAATAAAAATTTTTATCTTAATCAAAAAATATGTAGCAAAAAATCAATTAAAGAAATTCCTGGTGGATTTAAATATATGGCCTTTTATGCTTTTTTATATTGGCTATTCTCGTTTCTTTTGGCTCCATTTTTTAACAATAATCTTCATCATCGCACCTTATATCCTTTTGAATTTTTATTTTGGCTTAGATCTTTATATAGAAAATATTTTTATAAATTTACAGAAAAAAGACTAAACGATAAGATTTACAATAATCTTAAAAAGAAATATTTTTTAGCTATTTTGCAAGTTTATAATGACACTCAAGTGAAATATCATTATAAAAAAAGTATGGAAGAATTTATAGAAGAAACTATACTTTCTTTTGCAAATCATGCTAGAGCTAAGTCTTACTTGGTTTTTAAACATCATCCTATGGATAGAGGATATAAAAATTATTTTAAATTTATTCAAATGGTTAGTGAGAAATATCACGTTGAAGGAAGAGTTTTATATGTCCATGATACTCATTTGCCAAGACTTTTAAAAAATGCCTTAGGATGTATTACTATAAATTCTACTGTTGGCCTAAGTGCTATTTTAGATGGTTGTCCTACTAAAGTTTGCGGTAAGGCTTTTTATGATTTTGACGGTTTAACCTATCCTAAGAAGCTTCATTTTTTTTGGAGAGAAGCTCACGCTTATAAACCAAATCCAGTTTTGGTATCTCAATATAAAAATTATCTTTTAAAAACCAATCAATTTAATACAAATTTTTATAAAAATTCGTTAAAGTAAAATTTTTAATTAATAAAATTTAAAAAAATTGTTATAATTTTAAGAAAAATAATTTGAGAAATTGATTTTTATGAATAGAGATGTATTTTATATTGCAGGATATGATCCTAAAAGTTATAGGTATTATTATGATTTATTTAAAAAAAATTTAAAAAAGTATTCTGATCAGTTTGATATTCAAGCTAGTATTAGCAAGGTTGAACATCATAAAACTTTTCCTTTTTTTAAAGTTGAAAGTCAAAATATAAAGCTTAAATATCATTTTTTAACTTGGAATGATATTGTCAAAAAAAATTGGTCAGAAAGTTATTTAGATGCTTTAAAAGATTGTTATAGTTTTTTTAGAATTTATACAATTACAGGGCTTTTTATCAAATTTGGAAAAGAATCTATTTATCAATTAATTACTGGATATTACCCTTTTTTTTATGTGATTCTTTCTTTAATTTTCTCCTTATTTATAGGTTTTGAATCTTTTTTTCTTACTAAAAATTATATACATTTTTCTTTGTCAATTATTCTAGGATTTTTGCTTTCATTTTTAATTTTTCATTTTTCATTTAAACTTGGTAGGAAATTGGCTGTATTTTGGATAGCTAGAATTTGTGCTTTTTGTGCAAATTGGCACAATAAAAAAGAAGGGTTGATGCAAGAGAGAATTAAAATATTTTCTGATACAATCTTGCAAAATTTAAAGCAGAATAAAAATAATGAAAATTATGAATTAATTTTAGTAGCTCATAGTGTTGGAACAATAGTTTGTATTGAGGTTTTGGATTTTATTTTAAAGCAAAATTTAGAACAAAAAATATTCAATAAATTAAAAATTATTACCTTGGGTGAGTGTATTCCTTTGGTGAGTTATCAAAAAAAATCTAATGATTTTAGAAAAAAATTAGAATTTATTTCTCAATTTGATTTAAAATGGTATGATTACACTTCAGTTATTGATGGGGCGTGTTTTCCTCAAGTTGATTTTTTTCGTACAAGTGGTGTCAATGCGAAATTTAAACCGCATTTTTTAAGTGCCAAATTTCATACTTTGTATGAAAAAAATGAATATAAAAAAATCAAAAAAGATAAAAATAAAGCACATTTTTTATATCTTTATAGTCCAAGTATTAAGGGTAGCTATGATTTTTTTAGTTTTGTTTTATCATCTGAATTTTTAGAAAAGGAGATAAAAGTATGAGTAGATGTCCTTTCTATCCAAAACCTTATAAAAATAAGGCTTCTACATTTTTAACTTTTTTACTTAAGCGTAGATCTTGGCTTGATGGGCTTTATGAGCGTAGTTATAAAATGCAAACAGGCTATGTTAAAATGCCTAATTTTGATCTTTATGTAATCAATGATACCAAAGAAGTAAAAAGAATGATGGTTGATGAGGTTAAGGAATTTCCAAAAAGTGCTTTTTTGCACGAGCTTTTAAGTCCACTTTTAGGAGAAAGTATTTTCACAACCAATGGAGAAGTTTGGAAAAAACAACGTGAATTATTAAGACCTAGTTTTGAAATGACACGTATTAATAAGGTTTTTAACCTTATGAGCGAGGCTGTAGCAGATATGATGGAACGTTTTGACAAATATCCAGATAATTCTGTGATTGAAGTAGATGAAGCCATGACCTTTGTTACGGCTGATGTTATTTTTCGCACCATTATGTCTTCTAAACTTGATGCAAAAAAAGGTAAAAAAATACTCGATGCTTTTGTAATTTTTCAAGAGCAAAGTGTACATACAGCTATGCGTCGTATGTTTCACTTTCCAAAATGGCTTTCCTATGTTTTAGGAGATCGCAAACGAGCAAAGGCGGGAGATACAATAAGGCAGGTTTTAAGTGATATTATAAAACCTCGTTATGAAGCTGTTAGCTCGGGAGAGTCTGGGAAATTTGAGGATATTTTAAGTTCTTTACTTTTAGTGGTTGATTCGCAAACCAATCAGCGTTTTTCATTTGAAGAGATTTTAGATCAAGTGGCGATGCTTTTTTTAGCAGGCCACGAAACTACGGCTAGTTCTTTAACTTGGACGCTTTATTTACTTAGTCTTTATCCTAAAGAGCAGCAAAAAGCTTATGAAGAAATTATTCAAATTTTAAAAGATGAGACTATTGAAATTTCACATTTGAAACAATTTAAATATTTAACTAATATTTTTAAAGAATCATTAAGACTTTATCCTCCTGTAGGATTTTTTGCAAGAGAAGCCAATAAAGATACTATTGTAAGAGATAAAACTATTAAAAAAGGATCAGGAGTTGTAATAGCACCTTGGCTTATACATCGTCATGAAAGTTTTTGGCAAAATCCTAATGAATTTAATCCTTCTCGTTTTGATGAGGAATATAAAAAAGATGCATATTTACCTTTTGGGGCTGGAGAGAGAATTTGCATAGGACAAGGCTTTGCAATGCAAGAGGCTATTTTGATTTTAGCTAATATTTTAAAAACTTATAAATTAGAACTTGAAGAAAATTTTATTCCAGATGTCGTAGGACGTTTGACTATTAGATCAGCAAATGGAATGAGAATTAAATTTAGTAAAAGGGATGTTAAGGGTGAAAAATAGAAATCGAGCGATTTTTTTTCATTTTAAGCATAAATTTAAAGGAAACTTGAGGGAGAAGCTAGCAGGAACTTTATTGCTCTGCGCTATCGTTCCTTTGGCGGTTTTGGGTTATATTTTTATTGTAATTGTAGGAATTTTTTTTAATACAGCAAGGGCAAGACAAGGTGTAAGAGCACTTGATCATTTTGTTAATGCAAGTTTGTTTAATGGTTACGCTTGGGAGAGTGTATCTTCTCATGCGTGGAGAGAAAGAAACCGTAAAAAATGGGCTAGAATAGTGATTAAAATTACTGATTTTTTTCAAAAAGATCATTGCAAAAGAGCCAATAAAAGAGAGCAGCCAGTTGTCGATTTTATACTTTCAAAAAATTTAGATAAACAAACTATAGGGAATTAAACTAAGACAACAATAGCAATAGCAAAACCACCATCATGAGAAATACTAAGAGATGTTTGTTTGATGCAAAAGTGTTCCATAATTTTTTTAGAATATTGAAGTTTGGGAGCATTTTTTTCATCTTTGTAAATTTCTATATCTAAAAATCCACAAAGATCACTGATTCCAGTTCCTAAAGCTTTACTAGCAGCTTCTTTTGCTGCCCAAAACCCTGCTAAACTGGCAGGACTTTTGATTAATAACTGCTCTTTAGGGTTTAGGAATTTATCTAAAAAATTCTTTTTATGCTTTTGATAAATCGTTTCTATTCTATCAATAGAAACGATATCACAACCTACACGCATTAAGACACAACAAAATCTGTAAAATAAACGTTTTTAATAAAACCATCAGTTAAGATTTCATTTATCTTGCCTACCAATTCATCTTTTAAGCGTTCTTTCCCCTTTTGAGTACTAATTTCTTCAAAAGTTTTTGAAGTTAAAGTTCTGATGATAATATCACGAATTACAGCTACTTTTTTATCAAGTTCAGGTTTTAAAAGCTCACTATTTTGTTCTAAGTCGATAGTACATTTTAAATATCTTGATCCACTATCGCTAAGTAAATTTAGAGTAAAAGGATCAAGAGAATACATAGGACCTATATTAGCATAATCACTGCCACGCTGTGTTAGAATTGAATTTTTTGTTTTACTTGTTTTAACCTCTTCTTTTGGAGCTTCTTTGATTTTTGTTTCATCGCTAGAGCTACTTGAAATAAGCCAAGCAATAACACCCATAATACTTAAAAGTAATACAAAAAGCAAAATAACTATAATAATTACAAGCATTCCACCTTTTTTCTTTTTGCTTTCTTCGTTTTCTAATTCTTCATCCATAAAAATTTCCTTTATTTAGTGAAATTAATGTAAAATTGTACCAAAATTTTCTTTATCTTAATAACTAAAAATTTATTATATTGAAAAATTTTTAATGATTTTAAGGATTTATATATGCTTGATGTAATTTTTAGAGAATATGATATACGTGGACTTTATGGAAAAGAACTTCATGAAAAAAGCGTTAAAGCAATAGGTTTTTGTTTAGGACAAACTATGCTTCAAAGAGGTTGTAAGAATGTAAGCGTGGGCTATGATGCAAGATATAGTGCTAAAGAACTTTTTGGATATCTGGTTAGTGGATTAAATAAAGCAGGTATTAAGGTTTATAATATAGGACTTACTCCAACTCCACTTGGATATTTTAGTCTCTATGAAGGATTAAAATTTGATGCAAATATTATGATTACGGCTTCACATAATCCAAAAGAATATAATGGTTTTAAAATTACTATAGGTAAAGAAAGTTTTTTTGGGACTGAATTAAAAGAATTTTCTAAAGAAGTTTATAAACATTTAGATGATGAAATAGAAGATAATTTTGATGCACAACCTTATGATATTTTAAGCCTTTATGTGGAATTTATGACTAAACAATTTAGTTTTTTAAAAGATTTTCATTATAAATTTGCTATTGATTGTAGCAATGGAGCAGCTGGAGTTGTAATAGAGCCTTTAATAAAAGCTTTAAATTTAAAAGCCCATCTTATGTTTGTCGATCCCGATGGACGGTTTCCAAATCATAATCCTGATCCAACAGAAGAACAAAATTTGGAAGCTGTGAAGAATTTTTTAAATCAAAACGAAGATTATGGACTCGCTTTTGCATTTGATGGTGATGCTGATAGAATGGTAGCTTTAAGTAAAACTCATATCTTTTGTGGAGACGAGCTTTGCTATTTATTTGCCAAAAATATTCCAAATCCTAGAATTTTAGGAGAAGTAAAATGTAGTAAAAATCTTTTTGATGAGGTTGCTAAATTTGGGACTATTTTTATGGGAAAAACTGGACATTCAAATATTAAAAAAATGATGAAAGAAAAAGATATTGATTTGGCTGCGGAAGTAAGCGGACATATATTTTTCAAGCATAGATATTTTGGATATGATGATGGAATTTATGCCTTTTTAAGAGCTTTAGAACTTGTTTATAAGGGATTTGATTTAGAAAGTATGATTAAAGAATTGTCTAAATTATATACCACGCCAGAAATTAAAATTCCAGTAAATGAAGAAGAGAAATTTCAAATTGTTAGTGAATTTCAAAAAGCAGTTGAAAATGGTGCTTTAGAGGGTGTGAAAAGTCTTTGTGAAATTGATGGAGCGAGAATGGATTTTGGCTATGGTTGGGCTTTGCTTAGGGCATCTAATACAAGTGCATATCTTATCACTCGCTTTGAAGCAAATTCTTTAGAAAAAGCAAGTGAGATTCAAGAAAAAGTTATGAATTTATTTAATCAAATAAAAGATAAACTTAAGAATTAATTAAGTAATATTTTTTGAAATTTTATTTCAAGGAGTGATTGATGAAAAAAACATGGATTTTAATGGCTACATTATGCACTATGGCGTTTTCAAATGAGTGTGATAAAAATATAGATCGCATTAGTAAAGAAATAGAATATGCTAAAATTCATAATAATATTGCTAAAAAATCAACTTTAGAGCTTGTTTTAAAAGAAGTGCAAAATAATTGTAAAAAAGATCCTCTTTTTTATGATAAAAAATTAGAGGCTAAAAAGCTCAAAGAACAAGAAGTTGAAAAAATAGAAAAAGAACTTCATGCTTTAGAAGAAAAAAAGGATTATATGAGTAAAGTAGAGTATAAGGCTAAGAAAAAGGCCTTAAAAGAGCAAAAACATCAAATTAAAAAAGAGATTGAAGATTATATTGATCATCTTTAATTTGATTATTATTGATAATTTTGCTTAAAATTTATTCTCTATGGGTTTATAAAACATAGAGAATATTTTAGTTTAGTTAGTTTTATTTTTTTTTAAACTTTCTAATAATTCTTCTATATTATAAATTCCTCGGTGTTGAGGTGTTAAAAGATGGATTAGAATATCACCCAAATCAATCACACTCCATTCTTCACTGCTGTCTATATTTAAAAATTCTTCACCTTTGCTTTTGAGTTTGGTTTTTAATTCATCAATTAAAGATAAAGCGTGTTTTTCTCCTAAGGTTGCAGCTATAATAACGTATTTTACAAAATATTCTTCTTTACTCATATCAAAAGTTTTTATATCTTCTGCTTTTTTTTCATCTAAAATTTTAACGATTAAGTCAATTCTTTCTTGCATTTTTTTCCTTTATTTTTTTGAAATTGTATCAATTTTTTTGAAATTTTTTATAATAATTTCGCACTTCATCTTTAATTTTTTCACATACTTCATCTGTATTTAGAGTATTTCTTATAAAAGAAGAAGCTATTTTAATATCGGTTTTTAAATCTTTAAATTGTTCTGGAATTTCTATATTATCTCGCTTAGCGATGACAAATTCAACTAAAGAAGCTAATTTTTCAAATTGATGCCAAAGATGGAGTTTTTCTAAATGATCAGCACCAATTAAAAAATAAAATTTACTTGGCTGATAAATTTTATAAAGATATTCTACGCTCTCTATACTTGGAACAGGGCGTTTTTGTTTTATTTCAAAATCACAAATTTTTACTTTATCTAAATTGCCCCAAAGTTTAATTACCCATTCTAATCTTTTTTCTTCATTAGCAAAAAATCCTTTTTTAAATGGGTTAATAAAAGTTGGCATAATAATTAATTGGTCAATATTAATGGTTTTTAAAGCTTCTTTTATAACAGCGTCATGCCCCTTATGTGGTGGATCAAAGCTGCCTCCAAAAAGTGCGATTTTCATCTATTTTTTAACCTTTTTTTAGTAGAATATTAACATAAAAAATTTGCAAAGGAAAATAAAATGGCCGTAAAAGTTGCTATTAATGGTTTTGGACGCATTGGTAGATGTGTTGCTAGGATTATTTTACAAAGGAATGATATAGAGCTTGTAGCTATTAATGATACTACTGATATAGAGCTTGCAAAATATCTTTTTAAACACGATACGGTTCATGGAGAATTTAAAGGAAGTGTAGAAAGTGAAGGTGATGATTTAATTCTTAATAATAAAAAAATCAAGGTTTTCAAAAGTCGCAGTGTTAAAGATCTTGATTTTGCAAAATATGGAGCTCAAATCGTCTTAGAATGTACAGGAGCGCATTTGACTACAGAAAAATGTCAAGAATTTTTAAATATGGGTATAGAAAAAGTTATAATGAGTGCTCCTGCAAAAGATAATACCCCTACTTATGTTTTAGGTGTTAATTCTGATCTTTATCATGGAGAAAAAATTATTTCCAATGCAAGTTGTACTACGAATTGTTTAGGCCCAGTTTGCAGGGTTTTACAAGATAATTTTGGAATAAAAAAAGGATTGATGACAACTATACATGCTTATACTAATGGACAAAGTATTATCGATGCTAAAGCTAGAGATAAGCGTCGCTCACGTGCTGCAGCACAAAATATTATTCCAACTTCTACAGGTGCTGCTAAAGCCATGAAGCTTGTTATGCCAGAACTTGATGGTAAGCTTCATGGACAAAGTATGCGCGTTCCTGTTGTTGATGTATCAAGTGTTGATTTAACTGTTTTACTTGATTGTAAGGTTAAAAAAGAGGAAATTAATGATGCTTTTAGAAAGGCTTCAAACTCAAATTTAAAAGGCCTTTTAATGGTAGATGATGAAGAGCGTGTTTCAAGCGATTTTATTACTTGTTCTTATGGTGCGATTTTAGCAAGTGATTTAACTCAGGTTATAGCTGATGATTTGGTAAAAGTAATTGCTTGGTATGATAATGAATGGGGTTATTCAAGTCGTTTAGTTGATATGGCCGTTTATATTGCAAACAGGAATTAAAATGAATGATATTATTTCAATTAAAGATCTTGATTTAGATCATAAAAAAGTTTTTATAAGATGTGATTTTAATGTTCCACAAGATGATTTTTTAAATATTACAGATGATAGGCGTATTCGTTCAGCTATTCCTACTATTAGATATTGCTTAGATCATGGTTGTAGTATTATTTTAGCTTCACATTTAGGACGTCCAAAGGAAATTAGTTCTAAATATTCTTTAGATCCTATTGCTAAACGATTATCTAGACTTTTAGATAAAGAAATTATTATTGCTAAAGATGTTATTGGGGATGATGCAAAAAATAAAGCTTCTACTTTGCAAGCAGGTCAAATTTTAATGCTTGAAAATTTACGCTTTGAAAAAGGCGAAACCAAGAATGATAAAAATTTAGCCAAAGAACTCGCTTTGATGGCTCAAATTTATATCAATGATGCTTTTGGTGTTTGCCATAGAGCGCATGCAAGCGTTGAAGCTATTACTGAATTTTTTGATGAAAATCATAAAGGAGCTGGATTTTTACTTCAAAAAGAAATTGATTTTGCGATTAATTTAATTAAACGTCCGGTTCGTCCCTTTGTTGCAGTTGTAGGGGGTTCTAAAGTGAGCGGAAAATTGCAAGCTTTAACAAATTTACTTCCTAAAGTGGATAAATTAATTATTGGCGGGGGTATGGCTTTTACTTTTTTAAAAGCCTTAGGTTATGATGTAGGAAATTCGCTTTTAGAAGAAGAACTTTTAGAAGAAGCTTATAAAATTTTAACCAAAGGTAAGGATTTGGGAGTAAAAATATATTTACCTGTAGATGTTGTTACTGCTCCTTCTTGTTCTCAAGATGCTCCTATGAAGTTTTCTCCTATTCAAGAAATTCCTAATGGTTGGATGGGATTAGATATTGGACCTGCTAGTGTAAGACTATTTAAAGAAGCAATTTCAGATGCGCAAACAATTTGGTGGAATGGCCCAATGGGTGTTTTCGAGATTGATAAATTTTCAAAAGGCAGTATAAAAATGAGTCATTATATCAGCGAGGGACATGCTACTTCTGTTGTAGGTGGAGGAGATACAGCTGATGTGGTTGCACGTGCTGGAGATGCAGATGAAATGACTTTTATTTCAACAGGAGGTGGAGCTTCTCTTGAACTTATAGAGGGTAAAGAACTTCCAGGTATTAAGGTTTTAAGAGTAAAGGAGAATTAAATGATTTTTGCTGCAAATTTAAAATGCAACCATACTAGAGCAAGTTTTAAAAATTATGCCGATATTTTAAATAAAACTATGGGTGCAAAATGCGATGATATTATCGTTTTTCCGCCTAGTATTGCCTTTTTAGAATCTCAAACTAATTTTATACAAGGAGCACAAAATTTTTATCCTTGTATTAATGGAGCTTTTACAGGCGAACTTGGAAAAGAACATTTAGATGAATTTGGTATTAAATGTGTATTGATTGGACATTCTGAAAGAAGAAATTTGGGAGACGAGGCTTTTATAAAGGCTAAATTTGATTTTGCAAAAGAATATTGTTTTAAAATAGTTTTCTGCATAGGAGAAGATTTAAAAATAAAAAATTCTGGAAAAACTTTAGAATTTTTAAAATCCCAGCTTGATATAATCGATTTAAAATATGAAAATTTAATTATCGCTTATGAGCCTATTTATTCTATTGGGACTGGAGTTAGTGCAAATACTAAAGATATTGGTAGCGTTCTTAAATATTTAGTTACTTTAACCCAAGCACCTTTACTTTATGGTGGCAGTGTCAATGAAAATAATATAAAAGAAATTTTAAGTATTGAAGAATGCGGAGGAGTTTTGATAGGATCTGCTGCTTTAAAAGTTGAGAATTTTATAAAATTAATTAAAGGATAAAAGATGATAATGAAAGGTAAAAAGGGTTTGATTGTAGGAGTTGCTAATAATAAATCCATTGCTTATGGTATAGCAAAAGCTTGTCGTGAACAAGGTGCTGATTTAGCTTTTACTTTTTTAAATGATGCTTTAAAAAAACGTGTAGAGCCTATTGCTGAGGAGCTTGGTTCTCATTTTGTTTATGAGCTTGATGTAAATAATGAAGAACATTTGTCTAATATTGGAGATAAAATTAAAAAGGATTTGGGAAATATTGATTTTCTTGTACATGCAGTTGCTTATGCTCCTAAAGAAGCCTTAGAAAATGATTTTTTGCAAACCTCAAAGGAAGCTTTTGATATAGCTATGGGAACTTCTGTATATTCTTTACTTTCTCTAACTCGTGCTATTTTGCCTGTATTAAATAAAAATTCTTCTATTTTAACTTTAAGCTATCTTGGTGGGATGAAATATATACCACATTATAATGTTATGGGTGTAGCAAAGGCAGCACTTGAAAGTTCTGTGCGTTATTTAGCAAGAGATTTAGGTTCTAAAGGAATTCGTGTTAATGCTATTTCAGCAGGCCCTATAAAAACTCTAGCAGCTAGTGGAATAGGGGATTTTAGAATGATATTAAAATATAATGAAGTTAATGCTCCACTCAAACGTAATGTTAGTATAGAAGATGTTGGAAATTCAGCTATGTATTTACTTAGTGATTTATCGCGTGGAGTCAGTGGAGAAATTCATTATGTAGATGCGGGATATAATATCATGGGAATGGGTGATGTTGAAAAAGATGAAAATGGTAACACTGTTCTTTGTTGGGACAATATAAAAGGATAAAAAAATGGCAAAGCTTAGCAATGAAGAATTAAAAATCATACTTCAAAACCGTATAATTGAAATTGAAAATTCAAGTTCAAAAGATAAGAGGATTATCAATGAAGAAAGTGTAAAAAACATTGTTAAGTATTTATCCTTAGGAAATGAAATTCCATCTTTAGCTAAACAATTTTTTGAAATAGCTCCAAAAATGAAAGTAGTTTGGCTTCATCTTTGTGAATGTACCGGCTGCAGTGAGAGTTTATTACGTTCTGAATTACCGAGTTTTGATGAATTTATATTTGATTTTTTTTCTTTAGAATATCATGAAACTTTAATGGCCGCAAATGGAACAAAAGCGGAAGAGCTTTTGGAAGATGTTTTAGATAAAGGAGATTTTCTTTTAGCAGTTGAAGGTGGTGTTGCTGCAATTGACACTTTTTTCTTAACTATAGGTGCTAATGCTGAAAGCGGCCATGAAATTTTACAAAAATTGGCTAAAAAGGCTAAAGCTATTTATGCAATCGGGACTTGTTCTTCCTATGGAGGGATTCAAGCTGCGTATCCAAATCCTAGTAAAACTTGTGGAATTTCTGAAGTTTTAACTCAAAAAGTAGTTAATATACCAGGTTGTCCACCAAGTGATATAAATATTGTTTCAAATTTAGCATTTTTTGCACTTTTTGGAGTTCTTCCAGAATTGGATGAACAAAATCGTCCTGTATGGGCTTATGGTAAATGTTTGCATGATATGTGCGAAAGAAAAGCTAAATTTGAGAGTGGAATTTTTGCAGAACATTTTGATGATGAAGCAGCAAAAAAAGGAGCCTGTCTTTTTAAAATAGGCTGTAAAGGGCCCTATACTTACAATAATTGTCCAAAGGTTAAATTTAATTCTAAAACCTCTTGGCCTGTTGCTTCTGGGCATGGCTGTATTGCCTGTAGTGAAAAGAATTTTTGGGATGAATTTGGCCATTACGAAAAACCTATGGCTAATATTTTTTCTTATGCAAAATTACAAAATAAAGATTTTTCAACTCAATTTGTTTTAGAGGAACAAATTGAAATTTTATCGAACATAGATTTTGAATTTGAGAGTAATATAAAACTTATTTTGCAAAATATAGCTAAAAATAAACTAGGGGCTTTATTGGTTGAGAATTATAAAAAAAGTTTTGAAAAAAACTATGTTTTTATAGAAAAAAGTTTTGATGAAAATTCAAATATTTCGAATGATTTTTGGAAATATCTTGAAATTAATTTTATTTTAGCTAAGGGAGAATTTTTAAAAAATAAAGAAGATTTTTTAAATGCAGCGCAAAATTATACTTTTAAACATGCTAGCCCTTATGATTTTAAATTAAATTTGAACGGTGAAAAACCTAAACTTGATGTGAGTAAATCTTTTCGTATGCCTTTGATTTATCTTTGTGGTGGGCTTGATTTTGAGGGTATTGCTTTTAGTATTTTAAAAGCTTTTGAAAAGAGTGTTAAGGATATATTAGAATTTAATAATCCAAAAATTGTTAATCTATAAGAGACTTTTGTTTTTAAACAAAAGTCATTAATTTATAGTATAAAATTATTTTGATTTTCTAAATTTATAATTTGCTTTAATACATCGTTTGCTTTTTCTTCTGTAAGACTCATTTTAGCATTATTTAAAAATTTTTCTTTTAATTCTTCAAAACTTAAAGGATTATCAAAATTTCCTTTATTGATAAGAATATCTTTTTGAATAATTTTTCCATTTTTTAGAGTTGCTTTTAAATGTCCTGGAAAATATTTTGGAAAACCTGTGGATTGTTTTTTCTCATAGCTAATTTTTTGCGTAAAGTTTATAAGCTCTGTGCGTGTTAAGTTTTCATAAGATTTTAATGTAATTTTTCCATCAAAAAAACCTAAGGCTATTAAAAAAGGTAAGGAAAATTTAGCTTCATAGGCAGTCTTTGGTTGGTATTTTTTTTCAATTGGATCGCAAATAAAAGAAATAGGGACTTCATCAACAAAACAATGGATATTTTTTATTTCATCAGCTTTTAAACCATCATTTTTTAAAGAAATAGCACACTCTATAAAACCATGCGTAAAATGACAACTTGGGTAAGGCTTAATAGAAACTTGCATAATTTGCCAAATTTGACCTAAGGCTTTATCAAGTTCTGTTTTATCTGAGTTTTTTTCTATACCAAAACATTTAAAAATATTATCTCTTCCTTCGAAAATACTTAAAGGTCCACTCATATTATTTTTGGCTAAATTTGCAACTAGAATTACCATTTTTTGCAACATTTGCTAGATGTAAAACTTTGGAATTAGATCCGTTGGATAAAAATTCATTCACTCCACTTGCAAAACTTCCAGCAAGTCCTAAAGCATTGATGATTTGATTTTTATTTAAATTTAATAAAACCGCACTTGCGCTAACACTTCCAAAAATTCCAGCAATAGCACTTGTATGAAAACCACGTTGATGAAAACTTCCCTTGCTTGCAATGCCCACTCTAGCAGCTACCTCCCAGCCAACAATAAAGGCTTTTAAAATTTGTTCAGCATTTTTACAAATACTAAAACCATAGCTAAGACAAAGAGGTGTTAAAAAAGCACTAGCGTGCAAAATCGCTTCTGTGTGTGTATCATCAAAATCAAGAGCATGAGAAGCGATTGTATTAATCATAGTTGCATTAATAGCGTCTATTTTTTCTTTTTGACCCCAAACTACTGTATCTCCACTAGTTTTTAAAGCACTTAAAGCATTTAAAACACATTCTTCTTTGTGGGCAGCTAAGGCTGTTCCAAGACTATCAAGCATAAGTTCTTTAGCTCTTTGAATTACATTTTGGGGTATATCATTAAAATTTAACTTTGTGATAAAATCAGCGAATTTTTCACTATAAAACATTTGTTTTCCTATTTTAAAATAGCACTATTTTTGATTTTTGCTAAAAATTCATCCACAAGTTTTGGTGCATAACCTACATAGGTAGTTGCATCAAGTAAAGCATCAATTTCTTTTTCTTTTAATACTTTAGATACTCTTTTATCTGCGATTAAAACTTCTTTAAAAGTTTTTTGTTTTTCAATTCCTAACATAGCATTTTCATAAACAATTTCATGTGCATGTTGTTTTCCATAGTAATCACTTAATGCAAACATAACGCGTTCTGCTAAAACAAAACCATTAAGAGTATTTAAATTTTTAAGCATTTTATCTTTTTTAATTTCTAAATCACTAAGGGCGAATTTCATATTAGCTAAAACTACAGAAAGCATTAAAAACATTTCAGGTAAAAGCTTCCATTCCATTTTCCAAACTTGTCCATCTCTTTCATGTTCATGTCTTTCTATGTCACTAAGTATGGCTAAATTTGCTTTTAAAGCATTGCTTACTGTAACGGCATTTTCACTGATTGCAGGATTTCTTTTATGGGGCATAGTGCTAGATCCTACCTGTCCTTTTCCAAAAGGTTCTGCTATTTCATCAATTTCATTATGCGAAAGTATAAGAAGTTGGTGGGCAATTTTATTAAAGGTTGCATTGATATTGCCTAAAACATATCCTAATTCTATAAAGCGATCGCGTGCAGGTTGCCAAGAGATATTTGGCACATCAAGTCCTAAATTTTCTAAAGTTAGTTTTTCAACTTCATTAGCTTTATCACTTAAACTCGCTTTAGTTCCAACAGCTCCTACTATACTTCCAACATAAAGTCTTTTTTCAAGTTCTAATATTCTTTCAAAATGGCGATCAAGTTCACTAAGCCAAATAGATACTTTATGTCCAAAAGTTATTGGCAAAGCTTGTAAAGCTAAAGTTCTTCCCATCATTGCGGTATTTTTATGAGTTTTGGCAAGTTTTACTAAAGCTTTGGCAATTAATTTTAATTCTTGTTTGATAATTTGCATTGCTTCTTTAAATTGCAATACAATGCCCGTATCAATAATATCTTGAGTAGTAACGCCAAAATGAACAAATTCTCCTAAATTATCTTTACAAGCTTTTTCTAAACCTCTTACAGTAGGAACTAAAGGATGTTTTGTTTTTTTAAATTCTGCAAAAATAAATTCCATATCCATGAATTTATAATGTGCTTTTTTAGCAATTTCATCTGCTGCCTTTTTAGGAATGATATTGAGTTTTGCTTGAGCTTTTGCTAAAGCTGCTTCAACATCAAGCCATTTTTGAATACGATTTTCTTCACAAAAGATAGTGCGCATATCTTGAGTGCTCCAAGAATCTGCTAATAATTTATGATCAAATACGCTTATTCCAGTCATTTTTTCTCCTTTTATTTTTTAATTTTTTCAAAAGCTTGTTCTAGATCAGCTATGAGATCTTTGGTATCTTCTAATCCTATATGAAATCTAACAAATGGACCCCTATGACTCCAATCGCTTACAGTTCTAGGAGGGGTTGTTACTGTAGCTAAGCTTTCATAGCCACCCCAACTTGCTCCTATAGAAAAATATTTTAAGCAATCCACAAAAGTAATGGCATCATTTTGATTGTATTTATCATTAAATTCTATAGTGATCATTCCATTAGATCCTTTATGATCACGTATAAAAATTTCATGATTTGGATGAGATTTGAGCTTTGGGTAAAAAATAGTTTTAATCTCTTTTCTTGTTTTTAAAAATTCAACTATTTCATCGGCACTTTTTTCATGAGCTTTCATTCTTATATCTAGAGTTCTCATGCCTCTAAGTACTAAATACACATCATCAGGACTTGTAGTAAATCCAAAATCCTCTGGGAGTTCATTGAAATTTTGCCATTCTTTTTGATTACAAATTACTATACCCATGGTAACATCTGAATGTCCACTAAGATATTTTGTTGCAGCAATAACTGAAATATCAACTCCAAGCTTTAAAGGATTTAAAAAATATCCACTTGAATAAGTATTATCAATAGCAACTGGGATATTATGAGAATGTGCGATTTTGCAAAGTTTTGGCAAATCAATGATTTCATAAAGTATAGATCCTGGACTTTCGCATAAAATCAGCTTAGTATTGGTTTTGATTTTTTCTTCTACATCACTTGCATCAGCTTTTAGAAAATCAACTTCAATGCCCATTTTTTTTAAAAATTTATCACAAATAGTTCTTACTGGCCCATAAATAGCATCTGTAATTAGAAAATGTGCGTTTTTACTTGCATAATTTAAAAGTACCATAGCTAAGGCTGCAAGTCCAGTAGGAAAAAGTTGGGCTCTATATCCTCCTTCTAATTCACATATAAGTTTTTCAAGCTCAAAATTAGTAGCAGTGCCTCTTGCTCCATAACTTAAAACTCTCTCGCTTTTTCTTAATTCTTTATATTTTTGCCAAGTTGCATGATCTTTAAAAAGTATGGTTGAAGCACGCATTAGAGTTGGATTTACCGATCTTACTTCAGCATTTTGATCACCTCTTCCTTGATGGATTAATTTAGTTTTTGGTTTCATTTTTTCTCCTTTTTAAAGATAAATATAAGTCATTATAATATTAGTAATACTTGCTACTAGCATAGGAATAACTGTTCTTTTTACTATTGCAAATGGGCTAACTTTTGTCATAGCAGATATGGCTAAAATTGCAGGAGCAATAGGGCTAACACATCTTCCAAAACCTGTCATGATTTGAATAGGTGTTATTATAGAAATAGTTTCAACTCCAAAATGCTTTGCTATATTTGGAATAAGTGGGGCAAAACTAAAAAATGCAGCATTTCCAGATCCCATTAAAAAAGCACAAAAAGCAAGGAGTATAGAAATAGCTATAATTATAGTTAATACCCCAACACCTGCATTTTTTAAAATTTCTACTAAAGTATCTACAAAACCTACTGATAAAAGCCCACTAGCAAATACTTGACCACAAACGATAAGTGAAACTGTAATTACAAATAAATGTCCCATGCCTTTAAAGAAAATCATTATTGAATTTAAAGTTTCAACAATATTTTTATAGCGTATCATTTCAAAAATAATAGCTATAAAAGTTGAAATTATCATAGCAACAGGAACATTGATTTTAATGCTTGATTTATAATCAATTTGCAATAAAGCTAAAATGCTATCAAGTACAGAACTAAAACCTAAGATTAAAATTAAGGGTATAATGGGCAAAAGAGCGTATATTGTAGGTGGTTTTTTTATTTCTTGTTCTTTATTTTTATTAAGCTCTTCTTCAACTTTGTTAGGATCAAATACAAAATGTTCTTTTTTATCAAAAAAATAATTGCAAAAATAAATAGAAATAGCTACAGTTATAATAATGGGTAGGGTTATGGGAAGTTGATAATGAACAAAATAAAATGCAGGATCAATCTTAGCTACATTTGAAGCCATGATAACATTACCACTTCCAGGACCATGATCGATATATTGACAAATTGCAATTACACTTAAAGCCGAAAATTTAGACACTCCGGTTCGAATTAGTATAGGATACATGGTTGTCATTAATAAAAGTGCTAAACCAGCATGAGAAGGTATAAAAAGAACTAAAAATTGAGAAATAAAATATGCAAATATAAGCAAAATATAGGGTGATTTTACCATTTTTAAAGGCTTTTCAAAAACTTTAAAAAGAGCATAAGAAGCCCCAACATGATCCATATAGGCAGAAAAACCTGCTATACACATCAAAGTTAGTCCAAGACCTGATAAAGTTTTTGATAAAGTTTGGTTAAAAACTTCAAAAATATCAAAAAAACCTAAATTTAAAGATCCTTTGCTTAATATTGAATATTTTGGATTGTAAAAATTTAAATTTTTAAGATGATCGTAAATTTGAGGATAATTTGATTTAATTGGTTCTGGAAAAGTATAAATTAAGAATGTGGCAAGTAAAGATGCACTAAGTAATAAAAATCCACTTAAAAGCAATGCCATATGGGCATTGACTTTTTTATAAAGCATAAAAATAAGTAAAAAAAAGCTTAAAAATGAGAGGCCAAGACCAAGCATTTTTATCCTTTTAAGGCAATAACTTCTATCTCCACCTTTGCTCCTTTTGGTAAATCTTTAACTGCAAATGCACTTCTTGCAGGATAAGGAGCTTGGAAAAATTCAGAATAAATTTCATTAAAAGCAGCAAAATCTGAAATATTTGCTAAAAAACAAGTTGTTTTTAATACTTTATCGTAAGAGATTCCATTTTCTTTTAAAATAGCTCCAATATTTTTTAGCGATTGTTTAGTTTGTTCTTTTATATCTTCACTTTCTATTTCTCCTGAATCAGGATTAATAGGAAGTTGTCCAGAAATAAATAACAATCCATTAGCTTCTCTATAAGCTGAATAAGGTCCAATAGCTTTTGGATAATTTGACATTTTTTCTCCTTTATTTTTGATGTTTTTATGTTCAATAGAATAATATCATCTTAATTATATTTTTGTCAATATTTTTTTATTATAATAATAAAAAAATATTATTAATTTAAGAAAAATTTTACAAATTTAAAGTTAGAATTCAAATCTTTTTAAAATTTTTAAAAAGTTTTCTTAATTTTAAGGAAAAACTATGGATGAAAAACAAAAAGAACAATTTATCAAATTAACAAAATTTTTAGGGCAAGTTTTAGGCAAACAATATGAAGTTGTTTTTCATGTTATAGATAAAAAAGGCACTTATATTGCCGCTATTGAAAATAATCATATTAGTGGCAGAACTTTAGAATCTCCTTTAAATGCTTTTATAAGTGAACTTATACAAAAAAAAGTTTATTTAAAAAAAGATTTTTTGTATGATTATAAAGCTTTGGTTGAAAAAAATAAATTTGTAAGAGGTTCGACTTTTTTTATAAAAAATTCTGATGAACTTGTGGGAATTTTATGCATAAATCATGATGCAAGTGTTATAAGAGATGCAATTTGTAAAATTATAGATATAGAAAAATTAGACGATATGGGTGAATTTCTAAGCCAAGATGAAAGTAGTAATTTAGAAATTAATGATTTAGCTAATGTAGAGACACTAAGTCGATCTATAGAAGAAATTTTAGCTCAAAATATTGATATGAGTTATTTAAATTCAAATTATCAACTCAGCATTACTCAAAAAGAAGAGATCGCAAAAACCCTTTATGAAAAGGGTATTTTTAATATTAAAGGTGCTGTAGCCATTGTTGCAAAATTTTTAAAAATTTCAGAACCTAGTGTTTATAGATATCTGAAAAAATTTAAAAAATAATCATTTTCTTTTTATAAAATTCAATATAGCAAAAGAAATTTTCTTTAAAAAACTTTTCTTAGAATTTTTTAATAAAAAAGCTGAAATTTCTTTACGTCCAAACATTAAAGCAAAGGTATAAGGGGTCATACCTAAACCATTATTTTCATCAATATTTGCACCATACTCAACTAAAAGTTTACACATAGGTAAATATCCTTTGAAACAAACTCCAGCAAGCGGGGTTTGACCACGATCATTTTTTTCATCAACTTTTGCACCTTTTTCCAAAAGCATTTTTGCACTTTCATAGGAGTTATTATAAGCTGCTAACATAAGTAAAGTATCACCTTTATGGGTTTTTAAATTGACATTTAATCCTGCTTCTATCATAATTTTAAGATTTTTATAATCATTATTTCTAGCGAAATTAAAAGCCATATTACATAGTTGTTCAAATCTTTTTTCTTCTTCTAAACTAAGAGTTATCATTCTTTTTCCTTTTAATTAATAATCTTTATTTTACCGCCTTAGGCGGTAAGTAAAAATTATTTTTTTAAAGCTTTTTTAACTCCATTGGCATATTCAGGTGAAATTTTTTCAAAATGTTTTAAAGCCCTATCTATAATTTTTTCATTAACATTTTCCATTGAGCTAGCAATATTTTCAAAAAGTTGTTCTTTTTGATTTTCATTCATAAGATTAAATAAAGCTCTTGGTTGAGTGTAAAAATCCTGATCAAGAGGAGCATGTCTTTGCGCTAAACCATCTAAAAATAAATCAGGTTCAAGATAGCTTTTATCTTCTTTTGGGCTATCATCATAGCTATTTGGTTCATAGTAAGCTTCTTTATTTTTATAATTATCACTATTCATTGCTCCAGCTACATTATAAGTATTTATTTCATTTCTTGGACGATTAACAGGTAGAAGATGATAATTGGTACCTATTCTGTATCTTTGTGCATCAGGATAGCTAAATATTCTAGCTTGAAGCATTTTATCAGGGCTAAAACCAATCCCAGGAACTATATTGCTAGGGCTAAAAGCAGCTTGTTCAACTTCATTAAAATAATTTTGCGGATTTTTATTTAAAATCAACTCTCCAACATCTATCAAAGGAACAATACTATGTGGCCAAATTTTTGTTAAATCAAAAGGATTAAATCCAAGCTTGTCTGTATCATTTTCAGCTAAAATTTGAATTTGAACTTTCCATTTTGGAAAATCACCTTTTTCAATAGCATTATAAAGATCTCTTTGGTGACTTTCTCTATCTTTAGCGATTAGCTCTTCAGCTTCTTTATTGCTAAGATTTTTAATACCTTGTAAGGTTTTAAAATGAAATTTGACCCAAAATCTTTCATTTTTATTATTGATAAAACTATAAGTATGGCTTCCAAAACCATGCATATGACGATAAGTCGCAGGAATTCCTCTATCGCTCATAAGTATAGTAACTTGATGCAAACTTTCAGGGCATAAAGTCCAAAAATCCCAAGCTGCATTATTGCTTCTTAGATTACTACGAGGATCTCTTTTTTGAGTATGAATAAAATCAGGAAATTTGTATGCATCACGGATAAAAAAAGTTGGAGTATTATTACCAACCAAATCCCAATTACCTTCTTTGGTGTAAAATTTAACAGCAAATCCACGAACATCACGCTCAGCATCAGCAGCACCTAATTCACCTGCAACTGTTGAAAAACGTAAGAAAAGTGGAGTAATTTCACCTTTTTGAAAAACTTTAGCTTTGGTATATGCAGATAAATCAGCAGTGATTTTCATTTCTCCATAAGCTGCGCTACCTTTGGCATGTACTGTGCGTTCTGGAATTCTTTCTCTATTTTGATGAGCAAGTTTTTCAAGCAATAAATAATCTTGCAAAAGTAAAGGTCCCTTTGCACCAGCACTTAAAGAATTCTGATTATCAGCAATAATATTTCCAAAATCATTTGTCATTCTTTTCATTTTTAATTCTCCTAAATAATAATTTTTATTAATTAATAAATTGTATTCAAATAAAAATTAAAAATAACTTAATTAATTAATAATTTTTTGAAATAAATTTATTTTGATAATAAAATTCAAAATAAATTTAGTTAAGTAATATTATAATAATAATTATCAAAATAAAATAAGGAGAGCATATGTCGGTTTTAGTTATTGGTGCAGATGAAATTACTCCTATAAAAACTGTTTTATATGATCTAGGTGCTAAAAAAATTGAACATTGGAATGCACGTAATGAAAATAGGGTCAATCGTAAGCCAATTCCTTGTGATATAAAATGTATAGTTATGCTGACAAGTTTTTTAAACCATAATACAATGAAAAAAATTAAAAATGAAGCCAAAAAAAGAAAAATTCCATTAGTTTGTGCTAAAAGAAGTGTTAATTGTGTATATTGTGAGTATTGTAAAATTTTTAATTTAAATAGGGAAATTTACTGTTCTAAAGGATTTTAAATGTTGTTTGGTTTTGAAAAAAATAGAGAAATAATTCCCGAAATTTATCGTTCTTTAGATCAACAAGAACTTGTAATGAATTTTTTGATTCAATATAATTCTTGTGTAAAAGACGAGATGAAAATTCCTCTTATTTATGGGAAACAAGCTAAAAATATCCGAGAAGTTTTTAATAATTTTATAAAAGATATTTTTAAAGTAAAATTTGGAAAAATTAAAACTGTTTTTAGATGTAATGGATTTCAGGCAAGAAGATTAATTTTTAAAACAAAAAAAATAAAAAAATATGACTTAGATCAAATTTTTAACATTTATCATAATGGAATATATTTTAATACACAAAGCTTATTTAGCGATTATGTGTATGATAAGATTTCTAGACAAAATTCAGATAAAATGATTGATCAACAAAGAGATTTTATTATAATAGATAAAAAAATTGCTATTTGGGCACTTTGTAAAAAAATTGATATTTATAATTTAGAAATTGAAGATGAGGTTCAAAAAATATCAACTTTTATCAAAAAAAATAAATTTGAAAAACTATATATTGTTTGTCCTCGTAATAAAAATTTTAAACATTTTGTTGAAATAAAACATTTTTTGTGTGATTTAAATAAAACTATGTTAAAATTAGTTCCGTATAAAATATCAAATCAACTTATAAGGAGAAATAAATGTCAGTAGCAGTAATTTACGGAAGTGCTATGGGTAACACTGAAGGTGCAGCAAATATGATTGCTTCAAAATTAGGAATTAGTGATGTATTAAATATTGCAGATATTGATGCAGCTAAAATTAATTCTTATGATAAGTTAATTTGTGGAACTTCAACTTGGGGAAGTGGAGATTTGCAAGATGATTGGGATGGTTTTGACTTTTCAGGACTTAGTCTTAGCGGAAAAACAGTAGCTGTTTTTGGTATGGGCGATAGTGAAAGTTATTCAGACACTTTTTGTGGTGGTATGGGAAAATTAGCTGAAAATTTAAAAAATGCGGGTGCTAATTTAGTTGGAGAAGTTTCAACTGATGGTTATACTTTTGAGGCAAGTGATGCTGTTGTGAATGATAAATTTGTGGGTCTTGCTTTAGATAATGACAATCAAGAAGAACAAACAGAATCAAGAATTGATGCTTGGTTAGAGCAAATTAAACCTTATTTTGCATAATAATATTAAATATCGACTTATGGTCGATATTTATAAATTACTCATACTTTTTATCATAATTTTTGCTTTGCATTCTGCACAACAATAAAGTGTTTTAATTTTGTTTTGATCTTCTTTAAATTTAGGTTTCATAAATTCTGCAATTTTTTGTATAGCTTTTTTAGTAGCAAATTCTTTACCACATTCTATACACGCAAAAAGTTCATCTTTTGCCATTGTTTGATATTTAAAAAATCCAGGATTAAATTCTATTCCGCTTCTTGTTAATTTTAGTGTATTTTTTTCAGCACAACTTACTTCGCAATATCCACAAGTAGTGCAAAGTGAAGCATTAAATTTTAAAGCATTTTCTTGATGATCAGCAATTAAAGCTCCTACATTGCAAGCCCCAACACAAGAAAGACAAAGAGTGCAAGTTTGAGTATTGATTTCTATTTTGCCATATCTTATCCAATTTCCGCTTTTTAAAGAGCCAAAATCATCATTTTGTATAAGTTTTTGCATTCTTATGGAAAAGTTTTCTCTTGTTGTAAGGGTATTGTTATGAAATTCAAAATATAAATTTTCTATAAATTCTTGTTGTTTTAATTGAGTAATGAATTCTTCATTGTTATTAGCAACAAAAATAGCTTTTTTATTAAATTTTCTCTCAAAAAAAGTATTTAAAAGTTCTATGGTTTCATGATTTCCTTCAGACAATGTTTTAGTAAAAAAGATTATATTAGCTCCACTGCTTTGCAAAAGAGATAAAAAATGCATAGGGGTAAGCCATCCATCTTTTATAATTAGTGGTAAGGTATTTTTTGGAAGTGCTAAATTTAAATTTTCTAGAGAAATTTTTTCAGAAATAAGTACAATTTTATTTTTTTTAAAAAAATTACAAATTTTAAAAAAGCTATTTCTAGGTAAATTAGCACTATCAAGCGATCCACTAGGGCAAATACTAATACAAGAACCACACTCTAAACAATCTATTTGAGAAAAAACTAGGTTTTTATTTTCATCATCTTTTAAAATAGCTGTTGTAGGACAAATTTCAACACATTTAGCACAATGTTCACTACGTCTTGAATGATATTGACATATATTTAAATCATAAGAAAAATAATTTTTATATGTATAATTTGGAACAATACTATTTAAAAATTCAAGTAAGGTTTCTTTATCTTTAAAATTTTGCATATCATAACAGCCACTTTGTCTTAAAAAATCTTTCCTTGAGTATTTGTGATTGAAAATTAAAATATCAAAATCAATTTCTACTTCATCAGATATTATTGCACATAACTCTCCTATGGTTCCAAAGACACCTTTGATTTCTTGATTTTTTAATGTAATAACTTTAAAATTATTTTTTTTTAGAAAATCAGCAAGTTCTTCTTCTAAATCAACGAGAATAATGCGTTTTTGAATTTGTTTATTTTCTTCAAAATCAAGTCCCAAATCATAAATATGATTTCTAATTTGATAGAGTTTTAAAATATTTTTAGCTTTTTCCAAGGCATCATCTTGAGAATTTCTAAGGTAAAAATTAATTTCTGGAGCATAGATGATAGATTTTTGTTTTTTATCATTAGAGATTAAAACTTCTACATCTTTGGTTGTTTCCCAAATTTCAATTTGATCAGGTAAAGGGACTAAATTTTTGTTTTTTATAAAAACAAATTCTTTCATTAAGTTTTTCCTCTAAAAAATATTTTTTTAAATTTTATGTTAAAATAACCAAATATTTTCTTAAGGTTTAAGATGGACAAAATTAAAAAATTTCCACAAATTGGAGCTTTAATTGAGGATGAATTTTTAAAAGAATATCCGTTTTATTTAAAAGCTTATTTTTGCAAAAATATCGTGGCTAATTTTAAAGCCATGGGTAATAATAATTGTGAAAAAAGCATTCTTTTAGAAAAAATCAAATTAGAAATTCAAAATTATCTACGTAAAGATTTACAAAGTGTAATTAATGCCACAGGTGTGATTATCCATACCAATTTAGGAAGAAGTGTAATTGATGAAAGCATTTTTAATCAATGTAAAGATCAAATTTGCAATTATACAAATCTTGAATTTGATTTAGAAAACGGTAAAAGAGGGAGTCGCTATGCTTTAGTGCTTGAAAAGCTTAAAATGCTTTTTGAGTGTGAAGATGCTTTAGTGGTAAATAATAATGCTGCTGCAGTTTTTTTGATTTTAAATACCCTTTGTTTTAATAAAGAAATTATTAGCTCTAGGGGCGAATTGGTTGAAATAGGTGGGAGTTTTCGTGTGCCTGAAGTGATTAAGGCCGCAGGAGTTAAGCTTAAAGAAGTTGGAACAAGTAATAAAACACATTTAAAAGATTATGAAGAAGCTATCGATGAAAATACAAAATTGCTTTTAAAAACACATAAATCAAATTTTGCTCTTATAGGTTTTCAAAGCGATGTAAGTATTATAGAGCTTAATAAATTAGCTAAAGAAAAAGGAATTTTAACCTATTATGATTTAGGTTCTGGATGGTGTGAAAATTTAAATAAAGAATTGGCAAAAAATGAACCTATGATTAAAAAAGTGCTTAAAAATTGCGATATTTTAAGCTTTAGTGGTGATAAGCTCTTTGGTTCTGTTCAGGCTGGAATTATATTGGGAAAAAAAGATCTAATTGAAAAGATTAAAAAAAATCAACTTTTAAGAATGTTAAGAGTAGATAAAATCACTTTAGCATTGATCAATCAAACGCTTAAGGCTTATCTTGAAAAAGATTATAGCAAAATCACAACTTTAAGACTTTTAAATGATGATATTAAACATATAGAACAAAAAGCTTTATGGGTGCAACAAAGGATTAAATTTAAAAGTGATATTAAAAAAAGCAAAAGTCTAGTTGGGGGTGGATCAATGCCTGATAAAACTTTGGAAAGTAGAGTTTTGTCTTTTGAGGGTAAAGCTTTAATATTGCAAAAAAAATTTAGAGAAAAAAATATTATAGGTCGCGTTGAAAATGATAATTTTGTTTTAGATTTTAGAACGATTAGGCAAAGTGATTTAGATATTTTGATCAAACTAATTAATTCTATGGAAAATTTATGAATTCTTTGCTTATTGGAACTGCTGGACATATTGATCATGGAAAAACTTCTTTGATTAAAGCTTTAAATGGCTTTGATGGAGATAATTTAAAAGAGGAAAAAGAAAGACAAATTACAATTAATTTAAGTTTTTCAAATTTAAAATTAAAGGATAAACATTTATCTTTCATCGACGTTCCAGGACATAAAGATTTAGTTAAAACTATGATTGGTGGAGCATTTGGTTTTAGTGCTTGCTTATTTGTTATAGATATTAACGAAGGCTTAAAAGAGCAGAGTATAGAGCATTTAGAAGTGCTTGAAATTCTAGAAATTAAAGAGATTATCATTGTATTTAGCAAGTGTGATTTATGTCAAAACTATAAAGAGCGTGGACAAGAAATTTTAAAAAATTTAAATTTTAACCCATCGAGTGTTTTTTATACATCTATAAAAGAACAAGTTAGTATTAATATTTTAAAAGATTATCTTTTAAATTTAAAAGATAAAAATGCAAATGATGATTTGATTTTTCGTTATTATATAGATAGAGTTTTTACGCTAAAAGGTATAGGAACTGTTGTAACTGGCAGTTTAAATGAGGGAAAAATTAGCGTCAATGAAAAAATTATTTGTTTAGATAATCAAAAAGAACTTTTGGTAAAAAATATACAAAATCATGATGAAAATTGTGAAGAAATTAGAGCTTTTAATCGTGTGGCATTGAGTTTAAATTGCGATCATAGAGATTTAAAAAAAGGTTTTATCTTAAGTAAAAAAGGTGTTTTTAAAGGATTTTTAGAATGTGATGTTTTAATTAAGGCTAAAAGAGGATTAAAAAATGAAAAAATGCTTTTTTGCGTAGGGAGTAAAAGTGTAGAATGCAAACTTGTAATTTTAAAAGAATTAGATAATGACGAATTTTTTGCTCATCTTGTTTTTAAAACTCAGCTTTTTTTATGTTTTGATGAAAAATTTATTTTACTTCAAAATAATCGCATTGTAGGAGGCGGTAGAGTTTTAAATCCTGTGAGTGAGCCTTTAAAGAAAGAAATGAAAAATAAATTATTATTTTTGCTTAAAAATAGAGACTTTAAAGCTGTTTTTGGGTTCTTAAAAGATATTCATAAAATGGGTTTTGGCTTACTTTCTAGCTATCAAAGATTTAAATTATCTCATAAAGAAGCTTTGGATTTAGCAAAAAAAATAAATGGAGTTTTTGTAGATGAAAAAAATCTTAATGTCTACAATCTTTTAGCTTTGGATGAATTTAAAAAAATGATTGTTTTTATATTGGATAAAAATCCTTATGCTATGTTTTCTCCGACTTCATTATCTTTAAGAATTTCTTGGGCAAGTATGGAATTTTGTGAATTTGGGCTTAAGAATATGCAAAATTTGCTTGATTTTAAAAATGGAATATATTTTAAAAAAGGTACTGATTTTGAAAAACTCAAGCAAAGAAATAATAATGAACTCTATGAAATATTGAAAAAACAAGGTATTATGCCGCAAGCTCCTTATAATCTTTATGAAGATTTGGATCTTGATCGAAAGAGTGGTGATGAAATTTTAAAAAAACTTACCCAAGAAAAGTTAGTTGTCAGACTTTCTCATAATCTTTTTGTAGAAAAAAAATCTTTAGATCGATTAATGCAAGAATGTTTGAAAATTTTAGAAACTAGAATTCTTGATGTGCAAAAAATGAAAGAAATTTTTCATTTATCGAGAAAATATGCAATAGCTTATTTGGAATATTTAGATAAAGATGAAAGAGTGCAAAAAAAAGACGAAAAAAGATTTTTAAAAACAAGTATTTAGAAAATCATTATACAATAAACCCATATTTTATTTTTTAAGGAAGATAAATGAAAAAATTAAGCTTAATTTTAGCTTGTTCAGCATCTTTGTTTGCTGCGAGCAATAGCGAAATCAGTGATTTTTATTCAAAAAGTATTAAAATGCAATTTCCAAATGCTACTGTAACTGTAAAGGATCGTCAAAAAGTTGGAGATACTGGGTTTGAAAGTGTAATTGTTAGCGTAAGTGTTGATGGTCAAACTCAAGATCAAATTCTTTTTACAAAGGATAATATTATAGTTCCTGATATTATTGATTTAAAGACAAGAACTTCTTATGCTCAAGAATATGAAATGAAGAAATTTCAAGAAGCTAGAGAGCATTTTGCTAAAAATGCTAAACCTGTAGCACAAAAGGAAAAAATGGTAATTGCCATGGGAGATAAAAATAAACCTGCAATGTATGTATTCTCTGATCCAGAATGCCCTTTTTGTAGAGAACAATTAGAGCAAATTAAAGATGAGCTTAAAAATTATCAAATCAATTATATTTTAACCCCAGTACATGGAAAATCGGCTTTTGAAAAATCAGCATTAATTTATAAAGAAAGCAAAAAAGCTAAAAGCGATGATGAAAAAATAGCAATTTTAAAAAAGTATTACGATCCAAATATTAAAAGTTATCCAAAAGTTAGCGATGCTGAATTAAAACAGATATTCTCTCTTTATGAAAAATATCGTGCTTTAGGACTTAGTGCTACTCCAACTATTATAAAATGAAAATTTTTATTTTTATATTTTTAGCACTCTTTATGAGTGCTTGTGCTAATTCTACTTTTGTTGAAAGTTCTATACGGACAAATAATGAAGGAATATTTCTTCAAGCGCATCTAAATGAAACTTTTGAAATTCTTTTTCAAAATCCAAGTAAAATTAAAAGTGAGTTGGAAATTAAATTAGCTAATAGATTGCGAAATTTAGGACTTAAACAAAGCAATCAAAATCCAACATATAAAATTTATCTCAATCTTGTTGATATGAAAAAACATTCTTATGCACAAAGGATAAACACTTCAGCTAGATTTTTTTATGATTTTGATCCTTTAGAAAGCCAAGGAGAATGGCTTGTTGAGAATTATTATAGTATGCAATTAAATATAGAAGTTATTAAAAATGGCAAAGCTCAAAAAACAAGTTTGATTGCCAGAACAGCTTATTTAGCAAATAAAGAGCGTTGCCAAGTTTCGTTAGAGGATAAAATTCTTAACCAAATTACAAGCTTTTTCTATTTTAAATTTTAGCTTTTAAGTTTTCTTCGTTTGTAATTTTGATATCAAATTTAATAATTAAATTTTTAGAATTTTTATAAATATCCACCACTCCTATATTTTTTCCAAATTCTTTTAAATCTAAAGATGTGCTTAAAGGTAGATAAATATTTTTAAATTCAGATGGATTTTTTAAGAAAAAGAGACTAATCAACCAAAAAATAGCTAAAACAATTAAAATCATTGTTAAAAGATTTAATTGATTAAGATGCAAAAATATCCCACCAATAGTTCCACCTATAAAACTTCCCGCATAACCAAAAGCATTAAAAAGACCTAATGCTGCGCCTTTTTCATGAACTTTGCAAAATTTTGATGCACAGCTTTGCATTATAGGTTCATGCAAATTAAATCCAATAAAAAATATTATAATAGCAATAATAAAAAGATTGATAGAATTAGCAAGATTAAAAAGAATATAAGAACAAATAAAAAATACCACACCAAGTAGTAAAATTTGTTTAGCTAAGCCTTTTTTTTCTCCTAAACTTCCAGCAAAACCCATAGCAATAAATCCTGCAATCATAGAGGGTGTATAAACAGTCCAAAGTTTATTTTCATGAAAACCTAAATGTTTAACCAAAATAATAGGTATGCTTAAAAATGCTATACTCATAAGCATCTTTTGCATACAATTTGTAATATTCATTAGAGCTAAATTTTTTTGTCTAATCAGATGTAAAAAAGGTGTTTTTTGATTATGGTGAGTGATTTTATTTTCTTTTGGAACAACGCTATAGAGCAAAACAATACATAAAGCTGATAAGGCTGCACTCAAATAAAAAAGACTAGATAGTCCCCATTTTGCACTCATTAAAGGAGAGATAACCATAGAACTAGCAAAGCTAAGACCAATAAAAGAACCCATAATAGCCATAGCTTTACCACGATTTTCTTCTGTAATAAAATCACTAATCATAGCTGTGGCGACGCCTCCAATAGCTCCAGCACCTTGAAGCATTCTTCCTAATAGCATCATGTAAATATCATGAGAAAATGCGCAAATTAAAGAACCAAAGATAAAGATTAAGAGTCCTATAAGCATTGTTTTTTTACGACCTATTTTATCGCTTAAAATTCCAAAAGGCATTTGTAAAATCATTTGAGTAAGAGAATAAATTCCTACTAAAAATCCTACTAAAAATTCATTTGCGTGTTCTAATTTTAAAGTATAAAGACTTAAGACAGGTAAAACAATGAAAAGTCCGAAAAATCTAGTTCCAATTATAAATGATAAAGCTAAAACATTATTTAACATTGTTACCTTCCTAAAATTTTTAAATTGAGATAATTTTACTATGATTTAGATTAACTTATTTTTAATTTTAAGGGATAATTTTCTTGTAAGCTTTTAAAAATTATGCTAGACTTTTTTAAAGTTTTCATGGCTAAAAAAAGAAAGGATAAGGTATGAAAATTCTTTTGGCAACAAATAACGCACACAAAGTTTTAGAATTTAAGGATATGATAAAAAATTATCCCTTATACTCTTTTGGTGATGTTCTTGAGCCTTTTGAAATAGAAGAAAATGGTAAAAGCTTTAAAGAAAATGCTTTAATAAAAGCTAGAGCTGTTTTTAATGCTTTAAATCAAAAACAGAAAAAAGATTTTATTGTATTGAGCGATGATAGTGGAATTTGCGTTGACGCTTTAGATGGAAAGCCTGGAATTTATTCCGCTCGTTTTAGTATTCAAAGCGATGATAAAAGTAATAGAGAAAAATTACTTTCTCAAATGAAAAATTTAAATATTTCTGAAAGTAAAGCTCACTATAAAGCTGCTATTGCTTTGGTGGGTTTTAATGGGGAGTATGTAACTCAAGCAAGTATGCATGGAAAAGTTATCAATAAGGAAAAAGGGGATAAGGGTTTTGGTTACGATAGTCTTTTTATTCCAAAGGGTTTTGAGCAAACTTTAGCTGAACTTGAACCTAATCAAAAGAATAAAATCTCACATAGATTTAAAGCTATGGAACTTGCTTTAATTATTTTGGAAATGATTAAAAAGGAAAAAGAAAGATGAAGAAATTTATAAAATATATAATTGCTGTTATTTTAATTTATGCTATTTATGTTGGTTTTCAATTTTGGCTTTCTTAGAATAAATACTAATCAAAAAGCTAGGGAGTAAAAATAAACTCCCGCTTAAGAGTAAAATCATAACAAAGATTGTTAAAACTCCAAAATAGATTGTAGGGACAAAATTACTACTCATCATAACACTAAATCCTAATACAATACTTATGGTTGTATAATAAAGTGCTGAGCCTATACTAAGATGAGAATTTATTATAGCTTTTTCAATACTTTTAGTCTTAATTTCTTCCTTAAAACGGTAGATATAATGAATAGCATCATCAACGCCAATGCCTATAGCAATAGCAGCTATTGTAATACTCATCATATCAAGAGGAATTTTACATAATCCCATTAATGCAAAAACAACACTTAAAGGAATAACATTAACAAGTATAGCTATAATAGAAAATTTTAAATCACGAAAAACAAAGATAAAAAGAATAAAAATAGCCAATATAACAAAAACAAGTGTATCAAATTGCGAAGAAAAAAGGCTTTGAAGCATATTATTGTAAAGTACCATAATACCTGTAATTTGAATTTGTACATTATCATTTTTTAAAAGTTTGTGTAAATTTTCATTAAGTTTCGTTAAAAATTCATTACGTCTTAAATTTGGATCAGAATCAACAATACGCATTGTAAATCTTAATTCATTATTTTTTATATTAACAAAAGGAGAAATGAGATCTTGTTTAAAATTTTGCGGTAAATTCTCATTTAAAAATGCCAATGCAAAATCATCTAAATCTTCACCATGATTGATATTTTTTCCCAAAATTAAAAGACTATTTAAACTAAGAACCGAACCTACAAATTTTTGATGTTCTAAAAATTCATGAACTTTTTTAGCAATACGTGTTTTTTGGGAGTTAAACCAATAGGTATCTTTTTTTTCTAAATTTTCAAATTCATCTTCAAAACTATCTAAAGTATTATTTGAATCAATATTTTTTTGATTATCTTTAAAGCGTATAATTACATCTAAAGGCAAGGTTCCACCTAAATTTTTATCAATAACAAGCAATCCTTTTTTAATCTCGCTACCATCTCTAAAATAGTTTACAAAAGAATTTTCAACTCTTAGTTTAGAAATTCCAAATAAAGATATTAAAATTGCTATACAAGAAATTCCATAAATAATATAACGTTTTTTTGGATCCAAACTTATTTTTGCACAAAATTCTAAAAGATTAAATTTAAATTCTTTTTTATAATATTGTTTTGGCTTGAGCAAAACTAAAACACTTGCTAAAAATAAATAACTAAAAATTAAAGCTAAACCTATACCTATACTCATCATAATACCTAATTTTATAATAGGTTCTATGTTTGAAAGTATAAGAGAGCAAAAGCCTATCATGGTTGTAACTATAGCATAAAGACTGGGTTTTGCTTTAGCTAATAAGGTTTGAAGCACAAGGCGTTGAATTTTCGCTTTAGGATGGGCTTGAGAGATTTCTATAAAATGAGTGATTAAGTGAATTACAACACTTAGCGTTATGATTAAAACTAGGGCAACGTAATTAGAAGAAATAACAGTAATTTGAAAATTTAAAAGAGCAAATATTCCACTTGCCGCACTCAAACTGATAAAACATATAAAAAGGGGTAAAAAAACAAAACGCCAAGTTCTAAAAAAATAGTATAATGCAATTGCCAATAAAAAAACTAAAGAAACTCCATAAATTAAAAGATCGGATTTTATATAGGTGATCATATCATCAGCTATCATGCTGACACCACCAAGATAAAGTTTATCTTGGTTAGTTTCGTATTTTTTTATGATATTTTTTATAAAATCTAAGTTTTGTTTATTGAGAATTTTTTGCTGATCTTGATGCTTTTTAATCGCCAAACGAATAGCATTTTTTTCTTTTTCGTTTTTAGCCAAATCTCTTTTTTCTATAAGTTTATTGTAAATATAATCTGTTTTTAGATAAATAATAATTCCTGTGATTTTTCCATCTTTTGAGATAATATTATTTTTATAAAAAGGATTATTTAAAATTTCACTTTTTGCTTTTGTTTGATTAATATCTTTACTTTGTATATTGGGTATATTTTTTAAAAGTTCTTTAAAGTCTGTATTTTCAGAGCTTTGCAATAAAGGTGCATTGATGATGCTAAAAACGCGATTAACCAAAGGTGCTTTTTCTAGTTCATAATGAATTTTTTCTAATTTAGATAGATTTGTTTTTGAAAAAAGATTTCCATCTTGAGGTTTAAAGGCAAGAATTAAAAAATTATCATTTTTATAATGTTTTGAAATTTCTCTAAAGGTTTTTAAATCAATATCGTCTTCAAGCAATAAACTCTCAGCGCTTGCATCAACGCTTATTTTAAAGGCGAAAAAACTAAGAAATAAACAAATAAAAAGAGTTCCCAAAAAAGTAGTTTTTGGGTAAGAAATAATTAGTTTTAAAAATTTTGAAAACATTTATTTTATAGTGATGTTTTTAAGTTTTTGTAATAAAGCTTGAAATCCTTCACTCGATAAAATATCTCCAAATTGAGAACGATAGGTTTGAATAATACTAACTCCTAATACATCAACATCATAAATCAACCAATTATTATTGTTGTTGTAAAATTTGAAAATAATATTTTTTTCTTCTCCATTGTCAATAATAGAAGTTATAAGAAAATATCTTTTTTCATTTTTAAGCTCCCCATTTTTTACTTTTAGAATCTGATCTTTATAAAGACTTAGCTTATCAGTAAAACTTTTTTTAAGACTTTGTTCAAAAGCTTTTGAAAATTCTTCTTGCTCTTGTTTGTTAAGCTTATCATAATTTTTTGAAAGACTAAGTTTTGCCATGAGTTTATAATCAATAATATCATCGAAAAGTTTAAAAATTTCATTTGCTACTAAATTTTTATCTTTTTGAGTTTTTAAAAAATTTAAACTTTTGTCAATATTATTTTGCATAGTATTTGGGATATCGTTTAAATTTAGAGCCCAAATATTTCCTAAAAAAAAGAATAATAAAATAATTTTTTTCATTTTTGTCCTTATTTGCTTAATTCTTGCCTTCTTTGTTCATAAGCATCTCTTAAAAATGGATATAAATTTGGTGTATTATAGTAAATTTCATCAATTTCATCAAGTTTAAAACTAAGTTCATTTCCAAAGCCATAAGTACTTATAGTAATACTAACCCATTGAGGCTCTATATAGCTTACGGGATTTGCATACCAAATTGCAGGCAAGGTTAAAGTATCTCTTAAATTACTAGGTCCTAATACAGGCAATACTAAATGAAAACCTCCGCCAACCCCCCAATGTCCTAAAACTGTTCCAAGATCAGCAGGATGTTTTTTTAATCCCATTTTGCTAGCTGGATCCATTAAGCCCCCAAAACCCATAATTGTATTAGCGATAAATCTTTTAAATTCTTCTCCAGCATTTTCAAATTTAAATTGCAAAACATTTCCAACAAAACGCATAGGCGAAAATAAATTGTCAAAAAAATTTTTTACTCCCACACGAAAAAATTGAGGTGTAACCTGATCATAAACTTTTAAAATAGGACGAAATCCATAAGTGTATAAGGTCATATTAAAATGAGTCATAGCTTTATTATAGTTTACAAGTGGATCATTAATTTGATAATTTTTATATTCTTGCTCAAAGTCTTCAAAATTTTGATCCAATGCAAAAGAATAAGTTAATAATAACAATAATATGATTTTAATTTTCAAAATTTGAAACTCCAAAATAATAAAAGTCAATCAATTTTTATATCCCAAAAGAAGTCTATCCATTCTTTAGCTTCTTTAACCTTGAAGTCAGGTTCTAAAAGAGCCGTTTTTTTATAAAAAATTGTTGCAATTTTTAATTCAATATGAGGAAATTGTTCTTGCAATCTTCTTTTAATCTCAGATAAGCTTTCGCCACTATCTACTATATCATCAATGAGTAAAATTTTTTTATAATTTTTAAGATCTGGAATATTAAAAATTTCAATAGTATCGAGTTTTTTAGTATCATCATAATGTATAGAATTAAGACTAAAAAGATTACGAGTATTTAATGCAACAGCTAAAGAATGTCCCAAAGTCATGCCGCCTCTAGCAATGGCAATAAGAGCATCAGGATTAAATTCTTTTTTTATTTGTGAGGCTAAAAATTTAACATCTTCCTCAAAATAATTATAAGAATAAAAAAACATCTATCCCCTTTTTTATTGTAATGCAATTAGTAAAAAATTACCCAAAGAAATCAAACTTAAAACAACAATACCTAAATTAATTTGATTCCACTGGCGTTTAAAAACTCTTATGAGTAAATAAGTAAGAAAACCGAAAGCAAAACCTGAAGTAATGGAATAGGTAAGCGGCATCATGATTATAGTAAAAAAGCTACCTACTGCTATAGCTTCATCTTTAAAATCTATATTTTTAACTTCCATGAACATTAAAATTCCCACCATTATAAGAACAGGATAAATTGCATTTGCAGGTATGGCTTTAAAAAGCGGTAGTAAAAAAAGAGTTAAAACAAAGCATAAAGCTACAACTAGTGCTGTAAGACCGGTTCTACCACCACTTTCTACTCCAGTTGTGCTTTCAACAAAAGCTGTTACAGTAGATGTCCCAACTAAAGAACCAAGAGTAGATCCAGTAGCATCTGCCATTAAAGTTTTTCCAAGTTTTTTTTCGCCATTTTTAGCATCATCAAATATTTTTCCTCTCTCTCCTACTCCGGTAATAGTACCAATACTATCGAAAAGTTGGGTAATGAAAAAAGTAAGTATGATAGGAATCATACCAATATTTAAAGCATTTTTGATATCTAATTTGAAAAAAATTGCCCCTAAGCCATTGGCAGAATCAAAAGCAGGTAGAGAGAATAGTTGGGTTGGAAATTGTGCTTGATCAATATGAAAAATCCAAGCAATAATTGAGCTAATTAAAACTCCAAAAATAAAAGCTCCTTTGAGTTTTACAGCCCAAAAAAAGATAATAAGTGCAAGAGTAAAAATTCCAAAAAGCACATGAGAACTTCCAAAATTTCCTATTCCTACCAAAGTATCTTTATTGTGCTCAATAATTCCCATCTGACTCAATCCCAAAAAAGTGATAAAACAGCCAATACCTGCACAAATTGCTAATCTTAAATCTTTAGGTATATTTCTAATAATCCAAAGGCGAAAATGCGTAAATGAAAGAATAAGAAAAATAATACTTGAAATAAAAACAGCCCCTAAAGCACTTTGCCAAGGAATTTTTTGTGCTCCACAAACCGCAAAGGTAAAATAAGCATTTAAACCCATACCAACGCTCATGGCAACTGGCGTATTAGCAAAAAAAGCATTAAAAGCACTTGCTATAATAGTAACCAAGGTGGTTGCTGTGATTAAAGCTTCTATGGGCATACCAGTATTGCTTACAATTGCTGAATTGACAGGGATGATATAAACCATAGCTAAAAAAGTGGTCAATCCAGCGATTAATTCTGTACGAAAATTAGTTTTATTTTCTTTAAGTTTGAACAAATTTATCTCCTAAATTAATAAATTTTTAACTCATTGTATAAACTATCTCGTTCTACAGGGATTAAGTTGGCAGTTTTAATCATATCTATAAAAGTTTTCAAGCTTGCTCCTTTGGCTGATTTTGCCCCTCCAGCACTTTGAATACTTTCTTTTTCAATAGTTCCATCTAAATCATTGGCACCAAATTCTTGAGCTACCATAGCTAAATTTAGAGTCATTGTTGCCCAATATGCTTTGATATTTTTAATATTATCAAGTACTAAACGTGAAATGGCAACCGTTTTTAAAATTTCTTCACTGTCCATAATTTTATCAGTTTGTATAAAGCTATTATTTCTTTGCCAAACTAAAGGAATGAAAGCATTAAACCCACCAGTTTCATCTTGTAAATTTCTAAGTCTAAACATATGATCGATTCTATGTTTTCTTTCTTCTATATGTCCAAAAAGCATGGTAGCATTACTTTGCTTATCTTTTTTGTGCCATAGTTTGTGAATTTTTAACCAATTTTCGCTACTAACTTTTCCATGGCAAATTTTTTTACGAATTTCTTCATCAAAAATTTCAGCTCCTCCGCCAGGCATTGAATCTACACCATATTCTAACATTTTTTCTATCACTTCTTCATAGCTCATTGCAAAACGTCGATGTAAGAAATCAATTTCAGCTGCTGTCATAGCCTTTATATGAATATAGGGATATTTTTCTTTAATCATTTTAAAAATTTCTAAGTACCATTGCCAGCTTGTATCTTTATTATGAGCAGAAACTATATGCACTTCTTTTGTGCCACGAGTTACAGTTTCATCAACTATTTTCATGATTTCATCGTGAGTCATTATATAAGGATTTGGATTTTTGCGATGGGCTGAAAAGGCACAAAATTTACAAGTATCTGCACAGATATTAGTTGGATTGATATGGCGATTAATATTAAAATAAACTTTTTTTCCGTGAAATTTTTCACGTCTTTTATGAGCTAATTTACCTAAAGTAAAAAGATCTAAATCCCAAAGTCTATTTGCTTCTTCCTGATTAATTCTTTCTTCATTTTCCAGTTTTTTAATTAAATTTTTCATTTGATTATCACTTGTTTTATTTTTTAAAATTTTAAGATAAACATTATAAATTCTTACTGAAAAAAAGATTGATATTATAGGTAAATTTCGATAAAATAGAGTTTTATCTGTATTTTAAAAAAATATAATTTTAAAATAAATCATTAAAAAAGATAAGTTAAAATTCGATTGTTTAAAATAAATTAATTAATTTTTAAGAGAGTAAAAATGTGTGGAATAGTAGGTTATATAGGAAAAAGTGAAAAAAAACAAACTATAATAAGCGGACTTAAGGAACTTGAGTATCGTGGCTATGATAGTGCTGGTTTAGCAATAATGAAAGATGGAGAGCTTAATTTTTTTAAAGCTGTGGGAAAGCTTGAAAATTTATCCAATAAATGCGCTAATTTTTCTAGCGAAGGTTATGGATTTGCTATAGGACATACACGCTGGGCAACTCATGGCAAACCAACAGAAATTAATGCACATCCACATTTGGGTCAATATTCTTGCGTGATCCATAATGGGATTATTGAAAACTATAAAGAAATTAAAGACAAATTAGAGCAAAATAGTATTCATTTTTTAAGTCAAACTGATACTGAAGTGATAGTACAACTTTTTGAATTTTATGCCAAAGATATGGATACATTTGAGGCATTTAAAAAGACTATCAATGAATTGCGTGGAGCCTTTGCAATTCTTTTGATTACAAAAAAAGATCCTAATCATGTTTTTTTTGCTAAAAATGCAGCTCCTTTAATTGTAGGAAAAAATGAAGAAAATGAAATTTATTTTGCTAGTGCAGATACACCTTTAATTGGACTTTGTAATGAGGTAATTTATCTTGAGGATTTGAGCTTAGGCTATGCCAATAAAGAAGAACTAGTGATTTTTGAAAATGATAAACTTAAAAGCAATTCTTTTATAAAATTGCGAGGCGATAAGGCTTTTGCTAAAAAAGATGGTTTTCGCTTTTTTATGGAAAAAGAAATTTATGAACAAAGTCGCGTTATGAGTGAAGTTTTGATGGGGCGTATTAATGGCGATGAAGTAGTTTTTGATGAGCTTGAAAATGAAAATTTAAGCGATATTGAAGAAATTACTTTATGTGCATGTGGAACAAGTTATCATGCAGCCATGGCTAGTGCTTATTTATTTGAACGTTTGGCAAAAATTAAAGCTAAGGTTGAGATCGCAAGCGAATTTCGCTATCGCGATGCAGTAATTAAACCTAATTCTTTATTTATTGTAATCTCTCAAAGTGGAGAAACTGCAGATACATTGGAGGCTTTAAAAATAGCAAAAGAACAAGGCGCAAAAACTTTTGCAATTTGTAATGTTGATAATTCTAATATGGTACGTTTAGCTCATTTAAGTCTTTTAACTCGTGCAGGTATTGAAAAAGGAGTAGCCTCAACGAAAGCTTTTGCAACTCAAATTTTAACACTTTGGATGTTGGCTATTTTTATTGCACAAAAGAAAAATTTTGATATTTCTAGAGAAATTAAAGCCTTATTGCATACGCCAAATTGTGTTAAAGTAAATGCAAAATTACATGAAAAAATTCATCGTTTATCTAAACGCTATCTTGATGGACATGGTTTTTTCTTTATAGGACGCGACGTTTTTTATCCTTTAGCTTTAGAAGGTGCTTTAAAATTAAAAGAACTTTCTTATTTACATGCTGAAGGCTATCCAGCAGGTGAAATGAAGCACGGTCCTATAGCATTAGCTGATTCTAAACTTTATACCATTGCTTTAATGCCTAAAAATATGCTTTATGAAAAAACAAAATCCAATGTTGAAGAATTAATTGCTAGAGATTCTACTGTGCTTAGTATTTCGCCTTTGGAATTTGATTTGAGCGATGATTTTATAAAAACCAATGAGCAAAATCATTATATGTGTGAATTTTTTGAAATGATGGTAATTACACAACTTTTAGCGATGGAGATTTCTATTAGATTGGGTAATGATGTAGATATGCCAAGAAATCTTGCAAAAAGTGTAACAGTAGAGTAAAAATCTATTGTGTGCAGTTTTGAAACAAAGTTTATTTAAATACATACTTATTGATTTAAAATTTAAACTATAAGCTAATTTTATGTCTATTTTTGTTTAAATCATTATATGAAATTAAAATTGAAGGAAAATATAATGGAGTATAGAATAGAGCATGATACAATGGGTGAAGTTAGAGTGCCAAATGATAAATATTGGGGAGCGCAAACCCAGAGAAGTTTTGAAAATTTTAAAATCGGTTGTGAAAAAATGCCAAAGGTTTTAATTTATGCTTTTGCTAATCTTAAAAAATCTTTAGCTTTGGTTAATCATAAACTTGGCAAACTTGATGATACTAAAAAAAATGCCATAGTGCAAGCTTGTGATGAAATTATTTTAGGTAAATTTGATGATAATTTTCCGCTTGCCATTTGGCAAACAGGTTCAGGCACACAAAGCAATATGAATATGAATGAAGTTATTGCAAATCGTGCCACTGAAATTATGGGCGGAGATTTTCGTAAAGAAAAGCTTGTGCATCCAAATGATCATGTTAATATGAGTCAAAGTTCAAATGATACTTTTCCAACAGCTATGAGTATCGTTGCAGTTGAGCAAGTAGAGAAAAAGCTTATCCCTGCTTTAGATAAACTTATTGCAACTTTTGAAAAAAAAGTAAAAGAATTTGATGGTATTATCAAGATAGGACGCACGCATTTACAAGATGCTACGCCACTTACTCTAGCACAAGAATTTAGTGGTTATTTGTCAATGCTTTTACACTCTAAGGAGCAAATTATTGCTTCTTTGCCAAGCTTAAGGGAGTTAGCTATTGGTGGAACAGCTGTAGGAACAGGTCTTAATGCTCATCCAGAGCTTGGTGAAAAAGTTAGTGAAGAATTAAGCAAACTGATAGGGACTAAGTTTATTTCAAGCCCAAATAAATTCTATGCTTTAACAAGTCATGATGCGATTAATTTTACACATGGAGCTATGAAAGGTTTAGCTGCAAATTTGATGAAAATTGCTAATGATATTAGATGGTTATCTTCAGGTCCAAGATGCGGACTTGGAGAGCTTAGCATTCCTGAAAATGAACCAGGAAGCTCTATAATGCCAGGTAAAGTAAATCCAACTCAATGTGAAGCTATAACAATGGTTGCAGTTCAAGTTATGGGAAATGATGCAACAATTGGATTTGCAGCAAGCCAAGGAAATTTCGAACTCAATGTTTTTAAACCTGTGATTATTTATAATTTTTTACAAAGTCTTGATTTGTTGGCTGATTCTATGCATTCATTTAATATCCATTGTGCTGTAGGTATAGAACCTAATCGTAAAAGAATTGATTACAACCTTCATAATTCTTTAATGCTAGTTACCGCCTTAAATCCATATATTGGTTATGAAAATGCTGCAAAAGTAGCTAAAAATGCACATAAAAAAGGAATTTCTTTAAAAGAAAGTGCAATAGAGCTTGGTTTAGTTAGTGAAGAAGATTTTAATCAATTTGTTGATCCAACTAAAATGATAGGACCAAAAGCTTAATTTGAATTTATCTAGCTAAGCTAGATAAATCAGATCAGTTTTTTATCTTTTAAAATTACATACATTCTAATCGTAGAAATAAAAAAAGTTAAAATTGCAGGACCTAAAATAATACCCCAAAAACCAAAGCTTGATATTCCTGCTATCATGGCTAGGAAAATCAAGAGCTCATTAATTTTTGTTGGTGTTTTAACGAGTTTTTTATTGATCCATTTTATAATTAAAGGCTTGATTAAAGTATCAGCGATAAAAGAAATAATAACTATAGAATAAATTAAAATTACAAGTGCTGAATTTAAACCATTAGAAGCAAATTCATAAAGACTTACTGGTATATAAACTAAAGCACCACCAACAGCTGGTATTAAAGAGCTAACAGCAAAAATTGCTCCCATTAAAATTCCATCATATCCATAAAACATGGTAATAATTCCAAATAGAGTTCCTTGAAAAATAGCAATGATTACCATAGAATAAAGCACAACAGCCATTACATTGCCAACTTCTGATAAAACATCATCTAATTCATTTCTATCTACTGGAACGATTGATTTTAGGTAAATGACGAGTTCGGTTCCATATAAATTAGCAAAAAAATAAAAAACACAAATTAAAGCCATATCTATGAGAAATTTAGCTCCAGATTTTGTAAAGCTTGAGGCATAATTTAAAGCTTGTTTTGAAATATTGTTTAAATCTATAGAGGCTAAAAATTCTTTGACCTTTGGTTCTAAGAAATTAAATCCTTCAGGTAGGGTAAATTGATAATTTTTTATATAATCTAGCGTATTAGAAATTAAGCTAATATCAAAGTTTTTTAAAGTTTTAGCTAGTTCTATCATCGTGTAAAAAAAAGGAGCAAAAAATAAAATTACCATACAAGAAGTTGTTAAAATTGAAGCAAAAAATTTATGCCCTTTAGTCAGATGTAAAAATTTTGCATTTATATTAGATGTTGCTACTGCCATTAAACTTGCAATAATAATTACAAGTAAAAAGCTTTTAAAAAGATAAAGTAAAAGTGATAAAATAACTAAAATAAAAGAAATTAAAAATATTTTTCCGTTTTTCAAAAAACTACTCCTCAAATAAATTTTTTTGATATTTTAATTTTAATACATTAAAGCTTTTATGACTCGCTATGCGTCCTTTGGCAGTGCGTTCTATATAGCCATTTGCTAATAAATAAGGTTCTATAACATCTTCAATCGTATTTTCATCTTCGCTTAAAGCTGCAGCTATACTTGCAAGTCCCATAGGTTTTTGTTTTGCTGCTGTTAAAAGTTCAAGATATCTTAAATCCATCGCATCAAAACCCAATTCATTTACTCCTAAAGAATTTAAAGCTTCATTAGCTCTTTTTAGAGTAATATTTTTTTCATCATTAACATCAGCAAAATCTCTCACTCTTTTTAAAAGCCGAAGTGCAATTCTAGGTGTAGATCTTGATCTTTTTGCGATTTCAAGTGCTGCATCTTCTTCACAGACTTTATTAAGTTTTAAAGCAGCTTTTTGAAGTATAGTTGCAAGTTCATTATCTTTGTAAAATTCTAAACGAAATTGCATACCAAAACGATCTCTTAAGGGATTACTAAGCATACCCGCACGTGTAGTGGCACCTATGAGTGTGAATTTGGGCAGATCAATTTTTATTGTTTGTGCCGCAGGACCACTTCCTATAATGATATCTAAGCGATAATCTTCCATTGCTGGATAAAGTACTTCTTCAATAGCAGGGCTTAGACGATGAATTTCATCGATAAATAAAACATCACCTTCGCTTAAATTCGTTAAAATGGCAGCTAAATCTCCACTTTTTTCTATCATCGGTGCAGCTGTTGTTTTAATATTTGCTTCCATTTCATAAGAAATAATATTAGCTAAAGTTGTTTTTCCAAGTCCTGCTGGACCACTAAAGAGGATATGATCTAAACATTCATTTCGTTTTTTTGCTGCAGCAATAAAAACATTTAAATTTTTTTTAATACTTTCTTGTCCTATATAGCCATCAAAACTTGAAGGGCGTAAAGAATTTTCATAAGTTTCATCAAAAGAATATTTTTCTATTTCTACTATTCTATCCATTTTTCATTCTTGTATTTCTGAGAAAATTAAAATAAGATTTTAACTAAATTTTGCTAGAATTTACTTAAACTTTATAATATGGTTTAAAAATGGGAATTTTAACAAAATTAGAATTAGAATATGAAATTGACGATATAGAAAAGTTTTTGCAATTTTTTAGAACAATGTGCGATAGGTTTGAACCTTTGATTATAAAGCTAGGTAGTGATAGTGTGCGTTATAAAGAAGCAATTAAAGAACTTGAAACTTTAGCACACAATACCGCATGGGCTGCAAGGCGCTTAGAGCTTAATGAGATTACTGATTTTTGTGTATTTTGTGAAGAAATGATGGCACAAGCAAATCGTTTTGAAGGTCCAGCTAGTGAAGAATTTACAGATTGGATGCTTTTAGTCAGTGACCAATTTGAAAAATATTGCCGTTCATATGAAAATGATGATTCAGTTTTAGCTGTTTTTAATCCTTTAATTGTTAATGTTCCAAATATTATTTCTAAATAATGGGAGCGACTTGGCTTCGACAGGAGTAGGTCTGCTTGGATGGCATGTCGCTTTGGGCAAAGCGTAAAAAGCCTAAATAAAATTAAACGCAAACAACGTTAAATTTGCTCCTGCTTACGCTAAAGCTGCGTAAGTTCAGTTGAGCCTGAATTTTAAGTCATACTATCTAGCTTAAAATTTGGTCATCTTAAGATAGTGTAGCTTAAAACTTGACGCATTTTAAGTGAAATTAAAGTCTTAGCTATATTTTTAAGTTTTGGAAGATGAGCGAAATATAGTGAAAAGTCATCTTTACTAAGCATGTAGAGGTCTTTGCGGGGTTATTTTTGGACAGGGGTTCAATTCCCCTCGCTTCCACCATTAATTTTCCTTAAATAATTTTGATGCTAATTGTGTTGCTTTAGCTTGATCTGTATCTTTTTTCAAAGTTTGATATATTTTATTAACATAATCTTCTAAGGTTTGTTGAGAATCTATAATTTTATCATTTTGCTCAACTTTAATATATTCTCCATCGCTTTGTAATTCATAAGCTAGGGTATTATCACTAAGTTGCAAACGTAAAAATTCTGCCAATTTAGCTTTATTTCTTTCATCAAAAATTGGAGTCATAAGTTCTAAACGACGCTCTAAATTTCTTGGCATCCAATCTGCACTTGATATAAAATAATTAGGTTCACTATGTTTAAAATAAAATATTCTCGCGTGTTCTAGATATTTTCCTATTATGCTTCTTACGCGTATATTTTTACTATATTCTTGATTGGGTTTTAAACAGCAAATGCCTCTTACGATAAGATCGATTTGAACTCCTTGCAAACTTGCTTCATAAAGAGCTTTTATAATATGACTATCTACAAGAGAATTCATTTTAGCAATGATAACACCTTCGCCACCTTTAGCTGTTTCTATGCGGATCATTTCTAGAATTTTTTCTTTGATTTGATTAGGACTCATAGAAAGAGTTTTAAGACGACGATTTTTATTAAAGCCAGATAAAATATGAAAAAAACTTGTTACATCTTGAGCAATTTCAGCTTTATTAGTAAAATAACTCATATCTGTATATAATTTTGCACTGCTTGCGTTATAATTTCCCGTGCTTAAATGGATATAAAATTTAAGTTTTTCTCCTTGTTTGCGTATCACTTGAGAAACTTTAGCATGTACTTTAAAGCCTCTAATTCCATAAATAACATGTGCGCCTGCATTCTCTAAAGCTTTTGCCCAGTGCAAATTATTTTCTTCGTCAAAACGAGCTTTTAACTCTACCATAACTGTAACTTGTTTTCCTTCACTAGCAGCATCAATTAAAGCTTGAACGATGTTTGAATTCTTTTCAACTCTATAAAGTGTCATTCTTATAGAAATAACTTCAGGATCTTGACTTGCTTCTTTTATAAATTTATACACAGGATCAAAACTTTCATAAGGTTGAATGATTAAAATATCTTCTTTATCGATTGCATTAAAGATAGATAAATTTTCATCAAAAGGCGGTAAGGTTTTTGGTGTATAAAGGGGGCTTAAAAGATGAGTAAAAGTTTTATTTCCTACGATTTGCCAAATTCTAGGAAGATTTAACAAGGTAGAATATTCATAAACATCTTTGTGAAAAATTTTCATATGAGTGCTTAAAAATTCAACTATTTGTTCATCTGCATCTTTTTGAATTTGAAGTCTAACAAAAGCACCTTTTCTTCTTAGTTTTAAACCTTGCTCAAGTATCATCATAAAATCATCTGCTTCTTCTTCTTCGATAACCATATCCGCATTTCTTGTTACTCTAAATGCCGCTGAAGCTAATAGCTTGTAGCCAGGAAAAATTTCTTCAATGTGTTGATGAACGATACTTTCAATAGGCACATAAATATTTGAAACTACTTCATAAAAACGAGGTAATACTCTTGAAATTCTTACCATTCCAAATTTAATAAGCTCAGGATGTGATTTGTCACAAATTTTAACCGCTAAAGAAAAAGATAGATTATTTAAATGCGGAAATGGATGAGTTGCATCAACAGCTATAGGGACAATTACAGGAAATATATTTGAGAAAAAATATTCATCACATTTTTGCTTTAAATTTTCATCTAAATGATCGTATTGCTTAATAAATAAATTTTCTTTTTCAAGCTCTTGTGTGATTTCTTTGAAATATTCTTCTAATAATTCTTTTTCTTCATGCAAATATTTACGTATGGCTTTAAGTTGCTCTAAAGGAGTCATTTCATCACTACTACTTGTATTTACACCTGCAGAAAATAATTGCTTAAGTCCAGCAACACGTATCATATAAAATTCATCCAAATTAGTGCAATATATAGCGATAAATTTAAGTCTTTCTAGCAAAGGCATTGATTTTGTGCATTGATTTAAAACTCTTGAATTAAAGCGTAACCATGAAAGTTCTCTATTTAAAAACATATCAGGAGTTGTTTGCATAGAAAATTTCCTTTTTTTATTTTAATTTTAACATTTGAAAATCAACGATTTTTTATCAAATTTACAAAATTTAGACCTTATAAAATAAACTTTGAATTTTATTTTAAATTAAATATATTTCTAAAATAATATAATATATAAAAAATAAAAAATAATTTAATTAATTAAATATAAATATATTTAAATATTTATTAACAATATTTACGTTAGCATTTCAAGTTATTTTTTAATTTAAATACTTTTCTAAGGAGTATAGGGTTGAAAAAAACTTTAAGTTTATTTAATATTTTTCTTGTTTTGCTTTTTATATTTTTTATTATCGGCTTTTATACTTTTTACAATGCAAAAGGCACATCTTATTTGAGTAGTGCGAGTGAATCTTGCAATAACTGCCATATTATGAATGAAGTTTATAATGAATATATGCAAGGACCACACTCTAAAAAGTTTAAAGGTGAACCTAGAGCAACCTGTGTGGATTGTCATTTACCTCATGAATTTTTTGCCAAATGGATTGCTAAAGCACAAAGTGGATTAGGCCATGCTTATGCTTTTACCTTTAAACTCGATGAACTTCCTACAAATTTAAGTGCAAACAATAAAAGTCGAGAAATTATACAGCAAAATTGCATCCATTGTCATGCAGACTTTGCACAAACAGCAATTAATGCAACTACTAATCCCCACGCACATGATTCTTTAAAATGTATTTCTTGCCATAAAGACGTGGGTCATAAACATGGAATTTAATAAGGAGATTATGTCATGAAAAAAAATATTTTACGCTTAGGTATTATTATTCTTGTTTTACTTATTTTGGGTGTTTTATGGCTTAATAATGATATTGAACAAAAAAAGAAAGATGAAGCAAATAAAAATACAATTGCTATAAGCGCTGATCCTTCTTTGTTAAGTGATGATGATCCTAATTATGAGAGATGGGGTAAGGTTTTTCCTGAGCAGCTTGATATGTATTTAAAGGTTGAAAAAGAAAAGCCGCAAGCTACTGAATTTGGTGGCAACTTAGCTTATTCTAAATTGATTCGTTTTCCTCAATTAACTATATTGTGGGCAGGTTATCCTTTTAGTATTGATGCTAATGAAGAAAGAGGTCATTTTTGGGTTCAAATTGATCAAATGAAAACTGCAAGAAATAATAAAGATTTTTTAAATGCCCATGGATTTAAAGCTTTTAAAGGACAGCCTACAGCTTGTATGAATTGTCATAGTGGATGGACTCCGTGGTTGATTAAAAACGTTGCTAAAGAAGACTTTGTTGCATTTAATTCTACAAATTATTGGACGATGATGAAAAATATTCCTGCAGCTAATGGTATTATAGAAAATTCACCACAGCATGCTGGAGCACATGGCGGAAAAAGAATGGGTGTAACTTGTGCAGATTGCCATAATCCAAGCGATATGAGTTTAAGAATAACCCGCCAAGCTGCTATTAATGCTTTAGTAGTAAGAGGTTATGAAAAAGATTCTATTCAAGGTATAAAAGCAAGTAGAGAAGAAATGAGAACTTTAGTTTGTTCTCAATGTCATGTGGAATATTATTTTAAACCAACTGGAGAAAAAGTTAAAGTAATGGGGGAAAGTATTGCTGATGATAGTTCTAAAAAATGGTGGGATGGCACTCAAAAAACTTACGATGAGTATGAATTTTGGAGAGATGGTAATAAAGCAAAAGAAATACAAACTAATGGTATTATTCTTACTTTTCCTTGGGATGATTGGAAAAAAGGGCAACCATTTAGAATTGAAATGTTTGATGAGTACTATGATAAAATTCGTACGATATTTGGTGCAGATTTTATACACAAACTTACAGGGGCGCCAATTATTAAAATTCAACACCCTGAAAGCGAACTTTATAGCGGTGGTGTGCACGCTTTAAATGGTGTAAGTTGTGCAGATTGCCATATGCCTTATATAAGAGAAGGTGCTAAGAAGATTTCTCAGCACAATATCACTTCTCCTTTAAGAGATATTAATTCAGCTTGTAAAGCTTGTCATAAACAAAGTGAAAATGAGTTAAGAGAGCAAGTTAAAGATATACAAAATATAGTTGCTTCAGAGCAAAGAACAGCTGAATATGCTTTGGTAAGCTTTATAATGGATATTAAAAAATTACGTGAAAAATTAGGTACTATGGAACAATTTCAAATTGATAATAAACCAGATGAAACTAAAATCAGTGCAGAATTAAAAGATATTTTAGAGCTTCATAGGAAATCTCAAATGAGAGTTGATTTTGTTAATGCTGAAAATTCAACAGGTTTTCATAATCCACGTGAAGCTTCGAGAATTATTTTTCAAGCTATAAATATGACAAGAATGGGACAAGCTAAGCTTTTGGAAATTGCAAATGCAAATAACATAAAAGATTTTCAAATTTCAAATTTAGGTTTTGAAGATATTCAGAAATTAAATCCAGGCGAGCTTTATTATAAAGTCGATGTTAATGCCCATAAAGCAGGAGAGCGTTATTATGGGAATGAAAAAGATGTTAATATTAATCCTCCAGAAGAACTTTTAAAAGAAGATAAAAATCTTTCTCCTTATAATTATAAATTTATAGATAAAAAATAAGTTACAAATCCTAGTTTCGGGATTTGTATTTTTTCGCATTTTTTGTTACAATTTTTCAAAAATAACTAGAAAGTTTGGAAAAAATGATTCGTAAAAATAAAATATTTAGACAAATTCATATTTATCTCAGTTTATTTTTCTTACCTTGTGCTTTGATATTTGCAATTTCAGGAATTGCTTATATTTTAGGCTTTAATCAAAATGTCGGTTTAGAAGTGCAAACTTATAAATTAAATCAATATATACAAAAAGGTAAAGAAAAAGAGGCTTTGATAGAATATCTTATAGAAAATAAATTAAAACTTCCATCAAATATTGAACCTATAAAAAGTAGAAATAAGGGAATAACTATAGGTACAGTTCATTATAGTGCCAACATAGCACCCATTAATGAAAACGAATATCTTATTACTCTTAATACTAGATCTTTATTAGGTGATATGATTATGCTGCATAAAGATAAAGGCTTATGGTATTTTTCTATACTGAGTATTGGATTTGGAGTTACTTTATTTTTACTTTATATTTCAGGTCTTATAATCACATTCTTTGCAAATAAGAAAGATAGAAAAAGACAATTATTTGTTTTGTCGTTGGGATTTTTAATTACTTTTATTTTAGCTTATATGAGTCTTTAAATTTTTATTTTAAGCTAAGTATTATTTAAATTACTATATAATTTTACTTTTATTTTTAAGGACAGATGGGTGAGTGGCTGAAACCACACCCCTGCTAAGGGTGCAGATCTTAACGGGTCTCGAGGGTTCAAATCCCTCTCTGTCCGCCACTTAATAAGATATTAAAAATCCAGTAGAAAGTCTTTGTAGTTTTTTATTGTAATCAATTAAGCTTTCTCCATAGCCATTAAAATACTGTAAATACCAATAAATTCCATTATTAAAAATATCATATCCTATATCAACTTGGATAGCGCCTTTATTACGATGAAAATTAAGATTATTTCTTAGCATTATATTAGCAAAATAATCTTTGCCTAAATATCCTAAATTTAAATCAAAGTTTCCTAAATAATGTGTAATGTCGGGATTATCATCATCTTTTCTTTCTTCAGGAATTCTATACCATATCCTAGGAACAAATAAAAAGCGTTTATAAAAAATAGCAGTTGAAACATAGATTCTATTCCATGAGCGAGATTCCAAATTTTCATCGCCTTTGCCATTACTTTCATGCAATACACCTAAACGAAGATTATTAAAAAATGGATAATCTTTAAGATAAAGAGGAAAATCTACAAAAAATTCAGGTTGATAATTGGTTTCCCTAAAAGGGGAGGAATGTTTATAATTTTGCCACCAAGAAGTTTGAGTATAACCTATATAGTATTTTTCATCAAGTCCAAATAAATTTTCAAATAATCTTTTTTTAATACTAAGTTGAAATTTTGTCTCCATTTTGCGACTATCATTTCCAAGCGATCCAAAACTATAAGCAAAAGGTAAGAAATAATTCATTTTATAAGCTGTAATACCAAGAGGATTAAAACCTGTATTTTCATCAAGATAATTTGCTAAGGCAAGTTTAGAAAAATCTTCCTTTTTTTGTGGATTATTTTTAAAAGTTTGAGTATTTGAAACCTTAATTTTTTCAGACTTTTTATCAGTAAAAGATTGATTTTGCATTTGATTTTGAGCTTTTAAAAGTAAATTTTTATAAATTTGTATAGCTTTTTTATAATCACCTTTTTTTTCAAATTCCATGGCTTCTTCAAAATTTTCAGCCCAAGCTAGATTATAGATCAAGAAAAATAAAATTATTTTTTTCATTTAAACTCACTTTTGAATTTTTCATACTCTTGATAAAAATTTAAATTTAAAAAGGCATCTTCATTTTCAAATTCTACAAATTTAGTCTTAACTTGAGAAAACAAAAATCCTATTTTATGTTCATTTTTTTTTAAATATTCTTCACATAAATTTTTTAAAGAGCTATGGTAAAACCCACATAAAGGGTGTTTATAAGATTTTGTTTTAGCTATAACAATGTGATAATCTCCTTTTAAAAAGGAATAGAGTTTTAAAATTTCATTTTCGCTGATATTGGGACTATCTACACTTAAAATAAAAACAAATTCATCCTTAAAATAAGAAAATATAGAATATAGTGCGAGCATAGGGGAATAAAATTGAAATTTTGGATCATCTTTTATAAGAGAAAATTGCTTGTTAAATTTATCTTCTTTAGCACTTATATAAACTTTTTTAAAAAAGTGTGACATTTTTTTGACTTGAAATTCACTTAAAGTTTCATTCTTGATTTTTAATTTACTTTTATCTTCGCCCATACGACTTGATTTTCCGCCACATAAAATCACACAATTTAATTCTTTAAGTTTCAAATTTTCATTCCTTTTTTAAAAACTCTACCATAAATTCGCTAAAATATCTTATAATTTTTTTATGAAATATACAGAACTTTTGCAATTAAAAGATTTTTTTAGCAATTTTAAAAAAGTTGATTTTATAAAACGTATCAATGATAATGTTTTAGAACTTAGCCTTGATAGACAAAAATTTATTTTTGATTTGAGTCGAATGGATAGTGCAATTTATACCGCTAAATTAAACGCTAAAAATTACCATGCTCCTTTTGATTTTATGCTTAAAAAATATTTTAGCAATGCTTTATTAAAAGATGTAAAAGTATTGCAAGATAATCGTATTTTATGTTTTCATACCTTTACAAATAAGTCCTATAAAAGCTATGAAAATAAAATTTATTTTGAATTTACAGGTAAAAATACTAATGTGATTATTACGGATGCAAATGAAATGATTATCGAGGCTTTAAGACATATTGACAAAAGTTATCGTATTGTAAAGCCCAATATTGTTTTAGAACTATTAAAACCTTATAAAATGGATGATCATTATGAAAAAATTGTTGATTTTAATCTCTATTTTGCTAATAAATTTAAATCTATTAGTCAAAATAAAATTCATCAAATTAAGATTTCAAAGCTTGCGCAAATTGATAAAAAAATACAAAATTTAAATGAAATTTTAAAATCTTTAGAACAAGAAGATTTATTAATCGAAAAAGCTTTAGAATATAGAAAAAAAGCAGATATTTTATTTGCAAATTTAAGTATTTTAAAAGATTATGAAAGAGAATTTGAACTTAATGATTTTGAAGATAAAAAAATACATTTTAAACTCGAAATAAGCCCTAAAGATAGCGCTAATTTATTTTATAAAAATGCTAAAAAGTTAGAACAAAGAGCTAGAAATTTAAATATACAAAGGGATAATTTAGAGCAAAAGTTAAATTTTGCTTTAAATTTAAAAGAATTGCTAAGACAAGCAAAAGATGAATTTGAGCTTGAAATTTTATTACCAAAAAAAAGCAATAGAAAAAGTAATGAAAATAAAGAAAGCGATCATATAGCTTATTTTTATATTCAAGAATTTAAAATTTGTGTGGGAAAAAATGAAAAAGGAAATGAAATTTTATTAAAAAATACAAAAAAGGATGATTTATGGTTCCATGTAAGAGATGTTCCAAGTTCTCATGTGATTATTGTTTCAAACAAGAGAAGTATTAGCGAAGATGTGATAGAATTTGCCGCAAAACTTTGCGTGAGTTTTTCAAAGTTAAAAAAAGGTTCTTATTGGGTCGATTATACTTTAAGAAATTTTGTCAAGGTTCAGCAAAAAGCATTTGTAAATTATATTAATTTTAAAAGTATTAATATTATAAAGGATTAAATATGCCTGTAAGCCCTTTAGGAAATATGAATTTTATCAACCAAAATATGGCCTATCCAGCAACTCAAGCGAGTAATGAGCTTGCAAAAGAAGGAGTTACTGCTGCTTTTAATATGGCAGCAACTAAAGAAGAAGAAAAGGTGATTGATAAGCTTGAAAAAGTCAATGAAACTCATGATATAAAAGAAGAGATCAAAGAGAAAGCAGAACAAGAAGAAAAAAAGAAAAAACATAAACAAGAATTAGAAAAAAATGATAAAGAAGAAGCTAGCGAAGAAAATGAAGAAAAAGAAAATTTTAAAGATATGCAAAGTATTCACCATATCGATATGAGTATTTAAAGGATAAAAAATGTTTAATTCAACTAGGATTATTTGGGGTTTATTGATGGTTGCAGCAGTGATTATCATTGCTTTAATCGATCAATTTTTTATTAATTTTATTATTTTTGGAATTTTGTTATTTTTGGCTTTTAATGAAGCAAAAAAACTTTTTAATTTAGAAAAAATAAGTATTATACCTTTAGTCTTAGCTTTTATTTTGGGCACTATGATGTTAAAACCTTTGTTTTTAGGAATTTTAGCCACACTTTTAATTTTAGGATATCAAGTATACAAAAAGTCAAATTTAAAACCTGTTCTGATTTATCTATATCCTAGTTTACCTATTTTAGCACTTTGGCAAATATATTTGACTCATGGGATGTTTGCTTTATTTTGGTTGATTTTAATTGTTGCAAGTTGTGATAGTGCTGCGTATTTTATAGGAAAACTTATTGGAAAAACTCCCTTTTCTCCTACAAGTCCTAATAAAACCTTAGAAGGTGTTATAGGTGGACTTATTTTTGCTAGTATACTTGGAAGCTTAATAGGAATTTTTGTCTATGGTTTTTGGCTTTCTTTGTTTTGTTCTTTCTTTTCAGCTTTTATGGCAGTTATAGGAGATTTGCTAGAAAGCTATTTTAAAAGAGAAGCGGGAGTAAAAGATAGTGGAGATCTTATCCCAGGACATGGTGGTTTACTTGATAGGATTGATGCAGTGATTATTGCTGCTTTTGTTATGGTTAGCTTTTTATGATTATTTTTGGAAGTACTGGAAGCATAGGGATAAATGCCCTTAAGCTTGCCGTTTTAAAAAATATCAAAATTTCAGCCCTTGCATGCGGGGAAAATATTAAACTTTTAAATGAGCAAATTCAAATTTTTAAGCCTCAATTTGTTGCTATTAAAAATGCTAAAGATAGACATTTAGTAAAGCATGATAAGGTTTTTATAGGTCAAGCTGGTTTAGAAGAGATTTTGCAAAATTGTGAAGATGATTTTTTACTTAATGCTGTAGTGGGATTTGCAGGATTAAAAAGTACGATTAAAGCAAAAGAATTAGGTAAAAAAATCGCCCTCGCTAATAAAGAAAGCTTAGTTGTAGCAGGAAATTTTTTAAAAGGGGCTAAAATTATCCCTGTTGATAGTGAGCATTCAGCTTTAAATTTTTTACTTAAAGATAAAAAAAATATAAAAAAACTTTATATAACAGCTAGTGGTGGAGCTTTTTATAAGAGCAAAATTAAAGATTTAAAAAATGCCACTCCTAAAGATGCCTTAAAACATCCTAATTGGACGATGGGGTCTAAGATAACTATAGATAGTGCTACTATGGTAAATAAGCTTTTTGAGATTATAGAAGCATATCATTTGTATGATTTTAAAAATATCGATGCTTTAATAGAGCCAAAATCGATTGTTCATGCAATGTGTGAATTTAAAAATGGTGCTACTACGGCATATTTTTCAAGAGCTGATATGAAGCTTGCTATTTCAGAAGCTATTTTTTCTTCTCATGAAGAAAAAATTTTAGAACCAGTTGATTTTGTTAAACTTTCTAGTTTAAAATTTCATGAAATAAGCACAAGAAAATATCCTGTCTATAAACTTAAAGATTTATTTTTAAAAGAACCTAATTTAGGTGTTATTATTAATGCGGCTAATGAGGTTGGAGTAGAAAATTTTTTAAATTATAAATCTAGTTTTTTAGATATTTCAAAAACTATTTTTAAGGCTATTGATCATTTTGGAATTCCTAAAATTTCAAGTATTGAAGAAGTTTTTGAATATGATGATAAAACAAGGAAATATTTAAAAGGTATTTAATGAGATTTTTTTTAGTTGTATTGTTTTTATATACAAATATTTTTGCTTTAGAATTTAGTGTAGGAGAAAATGGAAAAAGCTTAGATGATAATAATACGGTTTTAATTTTTGGTGGGATTCAAGGCGATGAGCCTGGCGGTTTTCATGCTGCAAGTTTGCTTTTGAGTGATTATAATATTACTAAGGGAAAAATTATAGTAGCGCCTAATTTAGCTTTTGATAGTATTATTAAGCGTTCTCGTGGGAATAATGGCGATTTAAACCGAAAATTTGCAAGCATTAGTCCAAAGGATCCTGATTATAAAACGATCGAGCGTATTAAAGAGCTTATTTTATTACCTGAAGTGAGTATGGTGATCAATCTTCATGATGGATGGGGATTTTATAAGCCTACCTATGTTGATGCTTTGCAAAATCCTAAAAGGTGGGGAAATTCTAGCGTAATTGATACAAGTGAAATTAACGCAAGTAAATATCCTGATCTTGAAAATATAGCAACGCAAACTGTTAATAGCGTCAATTCTTCTTTGGCTGATCCTAAGCATGCTTATCATCTGAAAAATACCAAAACACAAGAATTAGGCGACACAGAAATGCTTAAAGCTCTTACTTATTTTGTTATATCTCATCATAAAGCAGCTTTTGCCAATGAGGCAAGTAAGAATTTACCTGTTAATTTAAGAGCGTATTATCATCTTTTAGCGATTGAAAATTACTTAAAAACAGCAGGTATAGAATTTACAAGAGATTTTGAATTAACTCCAGAGGGTGTAAAAGAAGCGATAAATCGTGAGCTTGAGGTAAAGCTTTTTGATGATAGAATTTTGCTTTCTTTAAAAAATCCAAGAAAAACGATCAAATATTTACCTTTTCCGGTAAATAAAGAGTTAAATTATAATACAAGCAATGAGCTTACAGCTGTTATTGCTGATGGTTCTTCTTTTTTTGTTCAGTATGGCAATCGTTTCCAAACAAGAATTTATCCTGAGTATTTAGAATTTAGTGATCCTTTTGATGAGGTAGCTATAAAAGTAGATCAAAAAGATCTTATCGTGCATTTTGGTACCAAGGTAAAGGTTAAAGAAAATTTTTTAATTCCTAGTATCAAAGGAGTACGCGTTAATATTATAGGTTTTGATCATGGTAAAGATGAGAGTAATATTTTTATACATAAAAAAGATATGCAGCAAGCTTATTCTTTGGATATGGCGGGTAAAATTTATCGTGTAGAATTTTATGAATTAAGATGGGCGAATTTACAACAACTTTTAGAAAATACCATTGATGCAAAATTGATTAAAAAAACAAAAAATTTAGATCCAAGTATCTTAAAGTCTGCAAAAACTAAAGATAAATTTATCGGCTCTATTTTAGTGGAATTTGAATGAAAAATTTAATTTTAGCGATAGAAAGTTCATGTGATGATAGTTCTATTGCTATTATTAATAAAGATAATTTAAAATGTATTTTTTATAAGAAAATATCTCAAGAGCTTGAGCATAGTGTTTATGGGGGAGTAGTTCCAGAACTTGCGGCTAGGCTTCATAGCGCAGCATTACCGAGTATTTTAGAACAATGTAAATCTTATTTTAATCAGCTTTGTGCCATAGCGGTAACAAACGAACCTGGACTAAGTGTATCTTTACTTGGAGGTATAACAATGGCAAAAACTTTAGCTTTGAGTCTAAATTTACCTCTAATTGCAATCAATCATCTTAAAGGTCATATTTATAGTCTTTTTTTGGAGGAAAAAGCTATTTTTGATATAGGAATTTTGCTTGTCAGCGGTGGGCATACTATGGTGCTTTATATCAATAATAAAAAAGAAATTCAAATTTTAGCCAATACAAGTGATGATAGCTTTGGAGAGAGTTTTGATAAAGTGGCTAAAATGATGAATTTGCCTTATCCAGGAGGGGTAATTATAGAAAATTTAGCCAAAAATGCTAAAAATAAAAATATAAAATTTAGCATTCCTCTAAAACATTCTAAAGAGTTAGTTTATAGTTTTTCAGGGCTTAAAAATGCAGTGCGTTTAGAAATTTTAAAGTATGAAAATTTGGATGAAAATATAAAAGCAGAAATTGCTTATGGGTTTGAAGAGGCTGCTTGCGAACATATCATAGATAAATTAGAGAAGATTTTTAAACAATATTCTTTTAAAGAATTTGGTATTGTTGGGGGTGCTAGTGCGAATTTAAATTTACGTTCTCGTTTGCAGAGCTTGTGTGAAAAATATCATATAAAATTAAAACTAGCTCCTTTAAATTATTGTTCTGATAATGCTTTAATGATAGCTAGAGCTGCAGTGGATGCTTATGAAAGATCTGAATTTGTGAAAATAGATCAAGAAATTCTTAGCCCTAGGAGTCAAAATTTTTTAAGGATGTAGATAATGAAAAAAGCTTTTACGATTTTAGAACTTGTTTTTGTGATTATTATTTTAGGAATTTTAGCAGCTATTGCCTTGCCTAAATTAAGCTCAAGCAAAGATGAAGCAGAAATAAGTAAATCTTTGAATAATTTAAAAACTTTGATTAATGATATCAGTATTTATGCTTTAAAAAATGATGCCTTAAGTACTATAAAATCCATGAGTAATGTTAGCGGGGTTGAAAATATTGATTTAAAAGATTTTAGCGGAATAAAAGAAGCAAATTTTCGCGTAGGTGATGATGAACAGTGTTTAAAACTTGTATTTGTTAATAAATCAGATTTTATTTTGATGGGAATTTCAAGTAATGAAACTAGCAAAAAAGTTATAGAAAATGGCTCTAGTTCTGATTTGGAAAACATTGATTTTACAAGTACCTCTAAAAGTAAAGCTTGTGTATCTTTGAGTAAAAATGAACATTTTAAAAACCTTGCCTCAAAAACTTATACTTTAATAGGGGTCAATGATGCAAATTAATAGAATTTACGAGATTGATTCTTGTGATGATGTTGAACTTGATATAAAAAGAGAATCTAAACTTGAGTTTAAACTTTGTTTTGATGATGAAAAAAAGTTAGAAGCTTTAGTTTTTATTACCCCAGGGCTAGGTGGCGATGCTGATGATAATTATCGTGAGCATTTGGCACAAACAATAGCAAGTGATTTAAATGTAGCTGTGGTTAGTGTAAATTATCATTGTATAGGAAATCGTCCTCAAACTGGATCAACTTTTTATTTAGATGAGATTGATAAACTTATTTTAGATGCTACTACTCAAGCTGCAGGCATAAAACTTCCCTATAGTGTAGATAAAATTCAAAATTATGATCAAATGAGTGAAATTTTTCATTTTATTAATCAAACTTTGATAAAAGGAAAAAAAGAGGGTAAATTTAGATTGGATTATTTTTTGAATCTTCATGTTAGTTTACAACCTGCAAAAAATGAATATCAAAATTTTGGCATTATGCAAGCCCAAGATCTTATAAATGTAGCCCTTTATTTAAAGAAAAATGCTCCTTTTGATACCATGGGGGGGGGTATTCCTGTGATTATGATCGGTAGTTCTCATGGAGGATATTTATCTCATTTGGCTGCAAAAATTGCTCCATGGCTTATAAATGGTGTGATCGATAATTCTAGTTATGCTAAATTTCTTTGGAAATTAGTTGGATTTGGAAAAGAGATTGATTTTATGCAGTATTCTGAATTTGATACATTTAAATTCTTTGATCATATATGCGTACGTTGTTCTAGTAAAACTTTTTGGACGAGCAATAGCTCTTCGCCTTATTTTTTTTCTCCAGCAAGACGCATGATTCGCAATATATTAGAACCAAGTCATCTTCAAATCCAATCAACTTATCCAAAACCTTATTATGTGAGTTATCATTCTTTTTATGATAGAAGGATAGCTCCACCAGAAGATAAAATAGAGCTTTATGGTATTTTTCAAAAATATTATTTTGATGCAAAACTTTATATGATTAAAGACCAAATTCAAATTGATGGAAAATTTATAAAAAGTTTGGATCATGGTATGGGAATGTCTATAAAAACACTTATAAAAAAAGAACTTCCTATTATGCTTGAAAAGATTAAAAATAATCCTAAAAAAGAGTATAAAGATAAAAGCATAAGTTATCCTTGTGAAGATTTACTTTATAGCTTTACTCAAAAAGAGGATAAGATATTTTTGGAGATTAAAGGAAATAAATGAATATATTAGAAAAAAATATCCAAGCTTTAGCTAGCGGAACAAATGAACCTTTAGCCTTAAAACTCAATGATTTTTTAAAAAATCAAAAATGCACCCGTTTTTCTTTAGATGAAAATTTAAATATTTTTGATTTAAAAAATCAAGTTTTTATGTATAATGATGTAAACCAAGAAATTGACTATTTTAAAAATGCAATTTTGGAAAAAACTTTAAGATATCCTTTTGTTTGTATTTATGGTATAGGAAATGCTTTATTGCTTAAAAGTTTAATTTCTTTTTATAAATATATTTTTATTTTTGAAAGCGAAATAGAGCTTTTTATTTTAGCTTTAAGCGTGATTGATCTTAGCAAAGAACTAAGTAATGGTAAAATTTATCTTGTGGATATCAATGAGGAAAAAGTAAATATGCAACTAAGCATACTTTTTGGTCAAAGGGATATGTTTGAATATTTAAGTCTTTATGAAATATTTATGAACTCTTATTATCAAAAATATTTTATAGATGAAATTTCTCAAATAAATGATAAGATCTACGAAACCATTAATTTTATTATTAGAAATTTAGATCCTAGTTCTAAAATACCTTTAATATGTTATGATAATTTTATACAAAATATCCCCTTAATGTTAAAAAGTATTCCTTTTCAAAGAATTATCCAAGAAAGAAAAAATCAATTTGAAAATTGTATAGTGGTTTGTGCTGGACCTAGTCTTGAAAAACAAATTCCACTTTTAAAAAAATACCAAGAAAATTTTGTGATTTTTTGTGCTGATGGAGCTTTTCCTTTGCTTTATAAAAATGATATAATTCCTGATTATATTTTAAATTTAGATTTAGAAGAATATCCAATTGAATTTTTCAAAGATATTGATATCAATAAATTAGAGAAAACTTTATTTATATTGGCTCAAAGCACTCATCCAAGTGTTGTTAATTTTTTAAAAAATATCAATTTTGCTATAGTTTTAAATGGAGATATAACTTATGAAAAATTAAATCTTTTTGATTTTGGTTATTTAGAAGTTGGAACACATGTGGGTCATATGTGCTATACTTTAGCTTTAGCTTTAGGATTTAAAAATATTATTATAATAGGTCAAGATTTAGCTTACAATGATAAAGGTAATTCTCATTTTAGTGATTTTATCTTAGGAAAAGATGCTGATCTTGCATTAAATATTCCCAGTTTAAAAACTTTAGCTTATGGCGGAGTTAAAGAAGTTTTTACTCATATCGGATGGGATGATTATAGAAAAAAATTAGAATTTTTATTTGCTAATAACACCCAAGCTAATTTTTGTAATGCTACTGAAGGCGGAGCTAGGATAGCCTTTACAAAAGAGCTTAGTTTTAAAGAATGTTGTTTAAAATTTGCTAATCAAAAGAAAAAAATATTAGAAATTCCAAAAAAATTAACTTCAAATAGAAGTGACAAATTTTTGAAAAAAGTTATAGAAATTTTAAAAAAAGATTTGCATATTATTAATCAAACTTTAGAAGATGCTAAGATTTTATATAATGCTTTGGAAAAAATTTTATTAAATGAAGATAAATTGCCTTTGAATTTTTTATCAAATATTTATAAAAATATAGAAAATTTTAATTTTGTTTTAGAAAAAAATGAAATTTTTAAAGAGGGAATTTTTAGAGGAATTTTTTTTAAAAGAGGTTTTGAATTAAGTCAAATTATTACTTTAAAAATTCAAGAAGAAGAAAAATATTTGCTATTAATGATCAAAGTTTATAAAAATTGGCTTATTTTGTTAATTGAAAAATTAATTACAATAAAAGGAAGTTTGGAAAAAATCATTTAATTTTATATCAAAATTTTAAAAAATAGTATAAAGTTTTTTTTTGCATAAACGATATAGCATTTAACAAGTTCATGGATGAGCTTGAATTTATTTAAAAGGATTTAAAATGGGATTTCGTATAAATACAAACGTAGCAGCACTTAATGCTAAAGCAAACTCTGATCTTAACGCTAAAAGTTTAGATCAATCATTGGCAAGACTTAGTTCAGGTCTTAGAATCAACTCAGCAGCAGATGATGCTTCAGGGATGGCGATCGCAGATTCACTTCGCTCTCAAGCTAATACTTTAGGTCAAGCTATATCTAATGGTAATGATGCTTTAGGTATCTTACAAACTGCAGATAAAGCGATGGATGAGCAGCTTAAAATTTTAGATACTATTAAAACTAAAGCAACTCAAGCAGCTCAAGATGGTCAAAGTGCTAAAACAAGAACTATGCTTCAAGCAGATATTAACCGCTTGATGGAAGAACTTGATAATATCGCTAATACTACTTCATTTAATGGTAAACAACTTTTAAGTGGTAGCTTTACCAATCAAGAATTTCAAATTGGTTCAAGCTCAAATCAAACTGTAAAAGCTAGTATAGGAGCAACTCAGTCTTCAAAAATCGGTGTAACTAGATTTGAAACTGGTTCTCAAAGTGTAAGTTCTGGTGTAGTTGGACTTACTATAAAAAATTACAATGGTATTGAAGATTTTAAATTTCAAGATGTTGTGATTTCAACTTCAGTAGGAACTGGTCTTGGGGCTTTGGCTGAAGAGATCAATAAAAGCGCTGATAAAACAGGTGTTAGAGCAAGTTTTGATGTGAAAACTACAGGAGCTTTTGCTATCAAAGCGGGTGAAACTGGAACTGATTTTACTATTAATGGTGTTAATATTGGTAAAGTAACTTATCAAGATGGAGATAAAAATGGTTCTTTAGTTTCTGCTATCAATGCAGTTAAAGATACTACCGGAGTTCAAGCTTCTCAAGATGAAAATGGACGTTTAGTATTAACTTCTGCTGATGGTAGAGGTATAAAAATTGAAGGAAGTATTGGTCAAGGTTCTGGTATATTAAATAGTCAAAAAGAAAATTATGGAAGATTATCTTTAGTTAAAAACGATGGTAGAGATATCGCTATCGATGGAACTAATCTTAGTGCTATAGGTATGGGAAAAACTGATATCATTTCTCAAACTTCAGTATCTTTAAGAGAATCTAAAGGACAAATCGATGCTAATACGGCTGATGCTATGGGATTTAACTCTTATGCTGGTGGTGGAAAACAAATCATCGTTGGTTATAGTTCGTTAAGTTCTTTCATGAGTTCAGAAGGTTCTGGTTTTTCAGCTGGTTCAGGTTTTTCTGAAGGTAGTGGAAAAAATATGTCGGTAGGTTTAGAATCCGGCGTTGTCGTTGTTTCTGCTATGTCTACAGCTTCTAATGTTTATTTAGTATCTAAAGGTTCAGGTTTTTCTGAAGGTTCTGGAAATTCTCAGTTTGCTACTTTAAAAACTTCAGCTGGAAATAATGCAGGGGTTGCAAGTGAAACTTCGGGCGTAACCACACTTAAAGGTGCTATGGCTGTGATGGATATCGCTGAAACTGCGATTAACAATCTTGATCAAATCAGAGCCGACATAGGTTCAGTTCAAAATCAAATCACATCAACAATCAACAACATCACAGTAACCCAAGTTAATGTAAAATCAGCCGAATCTCAAATCAGAGATGTGGATTTTGCAAGTGAAAGTGCAAACTACTCTAAAGCAAATATCCTAGCTCAAAGTGGATCTTATGCTATGGCCCAAGCCAATGCAAGCCAACAAAATGTATTAAGACTGCTTCAATAGAAATCCGATCTAAGCCTAAAATTAGGCTTAGATTTTTTAAAATAAAATACTTCATTTTTCTCACAAATAAAAAATTGGAACACTTATTGCTTATATCCTTTTGATGCAATATTTTGAAAGGATTTAAAATGGGTTTTAGAATAAACACCAATATAGGTGCGTTGAATGCACATGCGAATTCGGTGGTTAATGCTAATGAACTTGATAAGTCTTTAAGTAGACTTAGTTCCGGTCTTAGGATTAACTCAGCAGCAGATGATGCTTCAGGGATGGCTATTGCAGATTCTTTGCGTTCACAAGCGGCAACTTTAGGCCAAGCGATCAACAATGGTAATGATGCTATAGGTATATTACAAACTGCAGATAAAGCGATGGATGAGCAGCTTAAAATTTTAGATACTATTAAAACTAAAGCAACTCAAGCAGCTCAAGATGGTCAAAGCTTAAAAACAAGAACTATGCTTCAAGCAGATATTAACCGCTTGATGGAAGAACTTGATAATATCGCTAATACTACAGCTTTTAATGGCAAACAACTTTTAAGTGGAAATTTTACCAATCAAGAATTTCAAATTGGCTCCCAATCAAATCAAACTATAAAAGCTAGTATTGGTCCTACTCAGTCTTCAAAGATCGGTGTAACTAGATTTGAAACTGGTTCTCAAAGTGTAAGTTCTGGTGTTGTAAGTATGGTTATAAAAAATTATAATGGAGTAGAAGACTTTAAATTTCAAAGTGTGGTGATTTCAACTTCAGTAGGAACTGGTCTTGGGGCTTTGGCTGAAGAGATCAATAGAAGTTCTGATAAAACAGGAGTTAGAGCAACTTTTGATGTAAAAACTATAGGGTCTTATGAAATAAAAGCAGGTTCTACTTCAGAAGACTTTGCTATTAATGGAGTTATTATAGGCAAGATTAATTATAAAGATGGAGATGAAAATGGTCAATTAGTTTCTGCTATTAATTCAGTTAAAGATACTACAGGGGTTGAAGCTTCTAGGGATGAAAATGGTAAATTAGTTCTTACTTCAAGAGATGGTAGAGGTATAAAAATTACAGGAGATATAGGCGTTGGATCTGGAATTTTAGCTAATCAAAAAGAAAATTATGGAAGATTATCTTTAGTTAAAAACGATGGTAGAGATATCAATATAAGTGGAACTAATTTAAGTGCAGTAGGTATGGGAAAAACTGATATCATTTCTCAAACTTCAGTATCTTTAAGAGAATCTAAAGGACAAATCGATGCTAATACGGCTGATGCTATGGGATTTAACTCTTATGCTGGTGGTGGAAAACAAATCATCGTTGGTTATAGTTCGTTAAGTTCTTTCATGAGTTCAGAAGGTTCTGGTTTTTCAGCTGGTTCAGGTTTTTCTGAAGGTAGTGGAAAAAATATGTCGGTAGGTTTAGAATCCGGCGTTGTCGTTGTTTCTGCTATGTCTACAGCTTCTAATGTTTATTTAGTATCTAAAGGTTCAGGTTTTTCTGAAGGTTCTGGAAATTCTCAGTTTGCTACTTTAAAAACTTCAGATGCAAATGCTGCTGGAGTGACTTATAAAAATGCTGGTGTAACGACACTTAAAGGTGCTATGGCTGTGATGGATATAGTAGAGACTGCTACGACAAATCTTGATCAAATCAGAGCTGATATAGGTTCAGTTCAAAATCAACTTCAAGTTACGATCAACAACATCACAGTAACCCAAGTTAATGTAAAAGCAGCCGAATCAACCATCAGAGATGTAGATTTTGCAGCTGAAAGTGCAAATTTTTCAAAGTATAATATCCTAGCTCAAAGTGGATCTTACGCGATGAGTCAGGCTAATGCAGTTCAACAAAATGTCTTAAAACTTTTACAATAAATGAGGATTTTTTATCCTCATTTATAAGAGTTTTCTTTTTTCAAGTTCATCTTGTAAAGGTATGATAGCTTTTTTTAAGATGATATTTTGAGTATCTACAAGTTCAAAAATGCTTTCGATTAAAGATTCATGAGCATAAAGCCAAGCAAAAAGTTTATTTTGTCTTTCACTTTCGTTTTGAAAACTTTGAAAATACAAAGGAACCAATAAACTTTCTTCGTGATATAGTGTTGGTCCTAAAATTTCAAGTAAAAAACCATAACGCTTAGAATCTAAACGAGTTTTAAATTTATCTAAATTTTTATTGATTTGTTCTAGAGTAAGTTTAGTTTTTCCTCTTTTTAACGATGCCAATTGATTTTTAACTTTTTTACATTCTTTTAAAAAAGTTTGAGTTAAGCTCATTTGCTTTTTGATCTTTTTATAAGCATCTAACATTAACTCATCTCTTTGATTTTTTAAAAGTTTAGGAATTTTAGCAAAAGGCTTTTTTAGATCTTTTTTAAGCAAGGTTTTGCAAAGCTCTTTAAAAGATTTTTCTATGGCTCCTTCTATCCTAGCTCCACCTTCGGTGGCATTGTAAGTTTTTATTTTTTTTTGATTATTTGTAGCTATAAAATTTTCAAATATTTCTCTAAATATGGTCCAAACTTCAGAACTTTGGACTATCCCTTCTCCTCCATAAGCTATAGCAGTGTATTTATCAAAATCTCTTTCATGATGCCCTTCGTGAAAATCTTTATATAAAAAGCCTTTAGAGTGCGAACTTCCATCTTTTGCGTAAGCAAGATCCTGTCCTATGAGAATAATATTTTTAAAATTTAAATTTATGGCTAATTCATAATTCATATGAGCTACGCTCATTCCACAGCTCATATATCCAAATTCATCCAGCTCTATCGAAGTGGCAAAAGATAAAGGTCTGGTAACTAGGATATATTTTCTTTTATTTTTTTCAAGATAAGCAATGGTATTTTTATGAACCAAAGAAGTTACAACAAAAGTAATATCTTGATCAAATTCTTTAAAGTCGTTATTAAAACATTCTGCTGTATAGTGATCTCTTTCCATCATGCAAACATAATCAGGCTTTATATCATGCTTTGCCAATATAGCATAAGCACTATCAGCACAAAAAATAGTAGCTTTACTAGCGTATTTTTTAAGCAAAGGAAGTTGTTTTTCAAGACTAGGGCCTGTAGAAACTATGATGGCCACATTTTCATCTTTGGTATTTTTTCTTTTTTGAAGCAAGGTTTTATAACTTGGATGATTGATCATTTTAGGGATATTTCTTACAAATTGTTCTATGCCTTGCATTGCATCTTTTGGATCATTTCCTCTTCTAAGACTGATATTTCTAATAGCTTTAGAATTTAAAGTATTCACTTTTAACATATCTTCTTCATAATTTTTATAAAAATTAGAATGTAAATGTAAATTGTAAATTCTAAAAAATTTATTAATTGAACTTAAAGAAAAAATGGTATCAGCTTTAGTATAAGTCATTTCTATAGTATGGATTAAGATTAATTTCCCTTTTCTTAATTCCTCACTAAAATCAATCAAATTAAGAGTTATAAAAATAATTTCTATTTCTTTTTCAAAAACAATAATTCTTTTATGATTTTCATTTTGAAGTAAGGCTTTATATAAAATTCCATTTCCTAAACCGTAAAAAAATAAAGCAGGATATCTTTGATATTCTTTAAAAAATTCAATTTTTTCTTCTAATTCTTTTAAAGGATTTTTATAAATTGTTTTTAAATTTCTTTTTTGGATGATATTAATATCTAGTTTATCTTTGCCAAGTGAATAAGAAAAATATCTTAATTCTTTTATTTTTTTTAATTCTTCTTTGATTTCATTATATTCATCGCCATTCATGGCTTTTAAATTTTTATCAAAAATTTCATTTTGCATTGTTTATCTTCCTCATATATTTTTCTAAATTTCTTTTTTTGAGTTCATTTTCTAAAGGAGTAATATTTTCTATTAAAGCTTTTTCTTGTGCTTTAATATGTTCATAAACCATATTAAAAAATTCTATATGTTCTTTAACCCATAATAAAGATTTATTATAAGAATCTTCTGGAGTTTTTGGATTTAAAACATAAATTCTTGCTAAATTAAGTTCAAATTGAGTTAAAAGAGGACCTAAGATTTCATAAAGATCTAGCATATTTTTTCCATCTTCAAGTTTAGTTTTGATTTTATCAATTTCTTGTATGAGATAATCAAGTATTTCTTTGCCTTCATTTAAATTTGAAATCAAATTAAGATTGGAAAAACTTTCTAAGATATGATTATAAGCTTTTAAAAGTTCTTGTGAAAAATCTTGACAGTGTTTTATACTTTTATAAATTTTATAATAGCTTTTTAATAATAATTCATCTTGCTTATCTTTGCTTAAAGCTTCTACTTTAGGAAAAGGTTTTTTTAGATCTTCTTTAAGTAAAGTTTCACAAACTTCCTTTAAAGGTTTTTCTATAGTTCCTTCTATCCTAGCTCCACCTTCGGTGCAGTTATAGGTGGTGCAAAGTTCTAGTTGATTTGCTTCATGAATTCTTTTTTCTAAAAATGACCTAAATAAATTCCAAATAAATGAACTTTCTACAAAACCTTTTCCTCCATAAGCTAAGGCTCTAAAATTTCCAAAATCTCTTTGATAATGCCCCTCATGCTTGTCAAGATTTTGATAGTCTTTTGTATGAGAAAAACCATCTTCGCCATAAGCTAAATCCTGCCCTATAAAAATGATATTTTTATGTCTTAAAAATACAGCTAAACCATAAGCTACATTGGCTACGCTATGTCCTTCAGATAGTTCTCCATATTTAAAAATTTTTAAATATTTTGCAATTTCAGAACCTCTGTAAGCCAACATAAAATTTCTATTGTTACGTTTTAAATTTTTTATGGTTTGTGGATGAGTTAAATGAGTTGTGATAAAAATTATATCTTTATCAAATTCTTTAAAATCATTATTAAAAAATTCAGAGGTTAATAAAATTCTTTCCAAAGATAAAACATAATCAGGCTTAATATCATGCTTTGCTAAGATAGGATAAGAAGAATCAGCAGATATAATAGTTGCTTTATTAGCATATTGTTTAAGAGTATTTAATTGCTTAGTAAGACTAGGTCCAGTAGAAACAATAATAGCTGTATCACTAAGACTTTCTCTTTGTTTGAGTAAATTTTGATAAGGAGGATGAGTTAGCATGGTTGGAAGATTATAAATAAGTTGTTGTATGCCTTGTAAAATATCTTTAGAATTATTTCCTTTTAAAAGTATAGCATTTTTAAATTTATCTATAAGATTATTATTTAAATTTAAAATATCTTCTTGATCTTTTTCATAATAATCACTACTAAGTTCTAAAAAATAAGTTCTAGAAAATTCAAAAAAAGGACTAGTTGAGCACAAATCATAATAATCTTGAAATTCTAAAGAATTAACATCAAGAATTAAAAGTCTATTTTCTTTTAATTCTTGTGAAAAATCTAAAAGGTGAAACATAATTTTAATGATTTCTAATTCTTTTTCAAAAATAACTAAATGTTTATGATATTTATTTTTTAAAAGTGCTTTAAATAAAATTCCATTTCCAAAACCATAAAAATAAAGTACAGGATATAAAAGATATTTTTCATTATAGGTTTTTAACATAATATCAAGCTCTTTTATCACATCTTGATAAAGAAAAGTATGATTTTTAGTATCTTTTAGATTGATATCTAAGCTATCTTTGCCCAAAATAAGCTCATAATGAGTGATTGATAATTCTTTTAATTTTTCTTTTAAGGTAGGATTATTTAGTGAATTTAGATTTTTATTAAAAAGTATGGTTTGATTTTTATTGAAATTCATAAGCCTCCTTTTTTATTTTACTAAAATATCGTCATTTTTAAATTTTTCTAAAGCTTCTTTGATGATTTTATTTTGAGTATTTAGATATTCTAAACTTTGTAGCCACCACGCTTTTTGATTGATTAAAAATTCTTTAATTTTTTCATTTTGATTGATTTCATTTAAAACTTCATAGCGTAAAATTTCGCATTCATTGTGATAATATATAGCTTGAGTAAGCTCATTAAATAGTTTTAGTTTTTTAAATTCGCTAAAAAATTTTAAAAGATTTTTTTTGATTTTTTCCAAGGTTGATAAATTAAGTTCCAATTTATTGAGTTCAAAATCAAGTTTTTTAAGCTCATTGTTACATTTTTTTATAAATTCTTCACTTTGTTTAACATTTTTAATAAGAAGCTTTTGGGTTTGTAAAAATTTATTTTTAATTTCATTTTTTTCTAAAATTTTAGGCAGATCAAAAGGTTTTTTTAGATCTTCTTTAAATAAAGTTTCACAAACTTCCTTTAAAGGTTTTTCTATAGTTCCTTCTATCCTAGCTCCACCCTCAGTGCAATTATAAGTATTGATTTGTAATTTTTCTTTTGCCCAGAAAATATCTTTTTCAAAAGCCTGACGAAATAAATTCCAAGTAAGCTGAGTTCTTACTTGCGTTTCTCCTCCATAAGCTACAGTATAAATTTCTCCACGTACTTTTTCTCCTTCATTTCCAAAAATATGTTCTTTAGGATGCGAACTTCCATCTTTGGCATAGGCAAGATCTTGACCTATTAAAATGATATTTTCATGTCTTAAACTTGCAGCTAATTCATAAGCCATATTTGCAACACTTGCTCCAACCCCAATATAACCAAATTCTTTAAGATTTAAAGATACTGCAAAATGCAAAGGACGATGTACTAGCATATATTTTCTAGAGTTCTTTTCAAGAAAATCAATAACTTCTTGATGTACCACAGAGCTTATGATAAATAAAATTCCTTGATCAAATTCTTTAAAATCATTATCAAAGCATTTAGATACTATATCATCTCTTTCTAGCATACAAACATAATCAGGCTTAATATCATATTTTGCAAGTATAGGATAAGCACTATCAGCACAAAAAATAGTAGCTTTACTAGAGTATTTTTTAAGCAAGGGTAGTTGTTTGATAAGACTAGGGCCTGTTGAAACGATGATAGCGTTTTTTATTTTTTGTTTTCTTTCTTTTAAAAAATTTTGAAAAACTCCATGGTTTAAAAGTTTGGGAAGATTATTGATCATATGTTTTATACCTATGATAGAATCATGCGGATCATTGCCTTTAGCTAAGACTATAAAACGGATATTTTCTATTAGTTTTTGATTGAGTTCTTGAATTTGGTCGGCATAAAATTTAAGATAAAAATCACTATGGATGAAAAGATTAAAAATTTTAACACTTTTTTGAATATTTTCATACATAAAAAGAGCCATAAGCTGCGCAGTGGTAATGCTTGGAGTATGAAAAAGTATAAGTTTTTCGCTTTTTAACTCTTTGGTAAAATCAATAAAATAAAAAGCTAGGGCTAAAATTTCAAGTTCATCTTCAAAAACAATAATATGTTTATGATTTTTATTTTCGCATAAAATTTTATATAGTTCTCCATTTCCAAAACCATAAAAAAATAAAACAGGATATTTAGAATATTGAGTTTTGTAAAAATCTAAATTTTTTACAAGATCTTTTTTGGGATTTTCATAAATTTTTTCTTCAGAGTTAGCGATAAAATTAATCCCTTGTTCGTTTTTTTCTAGTCGAAAATTTTCTAATTTTTGCAAAGATCTTAATTTGTATGCAAGAATTTGATCTACTTCAAAAAGTGCTTGAGTATTTTTTAAAAAAAGTTCTTTATCCATGATGTAATTCTATCTTCCTCATATATTTTTCTAAATTTCTTTTTTTGAGTTCATTTTCTAAAGGAGTAATATTTTCTATTAAAGCTTTTTCTTGTGCTTTAATATGTTCATAAACCATATTAAAAAATTCTATATGTTCTTTAACCCATAATAAAGATTTATTATAAGAATCTTCTGGAGTTTTTGGATTTAAAACATAAATTCTTGCTAAATTAAGTTCAAATTGAGTTAAAAGAGGACCTAAGATTTCATAAAGATCTAGCATATTTTTTCCATCTTCAAGTTTAGTTTTGATTTTATCAATTTCTTGTATGAGATAATCAAGTATTTCTTTGCCTTCATTTAAATTTGAAATCAAATTAAGATTGGAAAAACTTTCTAAGATATGATTATAAGCTTTTAAAAGTTCTTGTGAAAAATCTTGACAGTGTTTTATACTTTTATAAATTTTATAATAGCTTTTTAATAATAATTCATCTTGCTTATCTTTGCTTAAAGCTTCTACTTTAGGAAAAGGTTTTTTTAGATCTTCTTTAAGTAAAGTTTCACAAACTTCCTTTAAAGGTTTTTCTATAGTTCCTTCTATCCTAGCTCCACCTTCGGTGCAGTTATAGGTGGTGCAAAGTTTAAATTTGTTTACTTGATATATGTGTTTTTCTAAAGTAGAACGAAATAGGTTCCATGTTTCTGTAGTATAAACTTTATGTTTTCCACCATAAGCTAAAGTTTTTAAATTATAAATAATTTTATTTTTATCTAAATCATCGAATTTTCCAAAAACATGGTCATTTGGATGAGAGCTTCCATCCTCAGCATAAGCTAAATCCTGCCCTATAAAAATGATATTTTTATGTCTTAAAAATACAGCTAAACCATAAGCTATGTTAGCTACACTATGTCCCGCTCTTAAACCTTCAAATAAATTACAATTTATAAATTGCACAAATCCTATTCCTCTATGAGCCAACATAAAATTTCTATTGTTATGTTTTAAATTTTTTATAGTTTGTGGATGAGTTAAATGAGTTGTGATAAAAATTATATCTTTATCAAATTCTTTAAAATCATTATTAAAAAATTCAGAAGTATCCTTAACTCTTTCCAAAGATAAAACATAATCAGGCTTAATATCATGCTTTGCTAAGATAGGATAAGAAGAATCAGCAGATATAATAGTTGCTTTATTAGCATATTGTTTAAGAGTATTTAATTGCTTAGTAAGACTAGGTCCAGTAGAAACAATAATAGCTGTATCACTAAGACTTTCTCTTTGTTTGAGTAAATTTTGATAAGGAGGATGAGTTAGCATGGTTGGAAGATTATAAATGAGTTGTTCTATGCCTTGTAATGCGTCAGTAGGATAATTTCCATTTGCAAGTATCGCAGTTTTAAATTCATTAATTAGTCTATTATTTAAATTTAAAATATCTTCTTGATCTTTTTCATAATAATCACTACTAAGTTCTAAAAAATAAGTTCTAGAAAATTCAAAAAAAGGACTAGTTGAGCACAAATCATAATAATCTTGAAATTCTAAAGAATTAACATCAAGAATTAAAAGTCTATTTTCTTTTAATTCTTGTGAAAAATCTAAAAGGTGAAACATAATTTTAATGATTTCTAATTCTTTTTCAAAAATAACTAAATGTTTATGATATTTATTTTTTAAAAGCGCTTTAAATAAAATTCCATTTCCAAAACCATAAAAATAAAGTACAGGATATAAAAGATATTTTTCATTATAGGTTTTTAGCATGGTGTCTAATTCTTGCAAAACGTTTTTATACAAGTACCCCCCCCCTAAAATATCTTTTAGATTGATATCTAAACTATCTTTGCCTAAAATAAGCTCATAATGAGTGATTGATAATTCTTTTAGTTTTTCTTTTAAGGTGGGATTATTTAGCGAATCTAGATTTTTATTAAAAAGTATGGTTTGATTTTTATTGAAATTCATTTATTTTCCTATTTTTATTTAAAATACTCTTTTTTTAAAGCTTCGCCAAATTCGATATCTTTTGTAGCTTTTTTGCCTAAAATTTCTTTATAAAATTTTGGATGAAGCCCAAAAGAAGGGCGCACGGATTTTACATTTTCTTCGCTGAAAATTTCACCTTTTTTGATATCTTTGCTTGCGTATAAACTTCTTGCAAAAGTGCGATTTTTTAAAGTTTTTTCATTAAGTTCTAAGGAGCCATCTCCCAAAGCGCTTTCTGCTTCTCTTACAGCTTGAACCATAGCTTTAAATTCATTAAAGTCAAGACTAAATTGAGAATCTTCACTTTTTAAATTTTTATCAAGCATAAAATGCTTTTCGATCACTCTAGCTCCAAGTGTCACAGCCATAACCGGAGCTAAATGTCCAAAACTATGATCGCTTAATCCCACTTCAACGCGAAATTTTTCTTTTAAACTTAAAATAGCTTTTAAATTCATATCGCTAATTTTTGCAGGATAGGCAGAGGTGCATTTTAAAAATATCAATTGTGAATTTTGTTCTTCTTTAAAAATTTCACAAATTCTAAAAAGCTCTTCTTCGCTTGCAATACCTGTAGAGACAATAGTAGTTTTGTTTTCTTTGGCTATATAGCGGATGAATTCTTCATCGTTAGCTTCAAAAGAAGCGATTTTATACGCTATAGGATTAAATTTTTTCAAAAAATTAACATCTTTTTTAGAAAAAGGACTTGAAAAACAAAGTATATTTTCATCTTTAGCGGTTTTAAAAATTTGTTCATGCCATTCATAAGGTGTTTTTGCACTTTCATAAAGTTCATAAAGTTTGCGTTTATCCCAAAGTCCACCTTTGATGATAAAATCCTCTTTGTTGCTATTAAGAGTGAGGCTATCGGGTGTATAAGTTTGAATTTTTATCGCATCAGCACCTGCTTCTTTAGCGGCTTTAATGCTTTTTAGTGCAAGTTCTAAACTTCCGGCATGATTAGCACTTAATTCTGCTATGATAAATACTTTTTGATCTGTGTTAAAATTTCCTATTTGCATTAAATCCTCGTTATAATTATATTTTTTATATTATATTATATAAATACAATATATTTTTTTAATTACATTAAAATCATCAAAATACTATTTAAAAAAATAGCATTTTGACGATTTTTTATTTTATTGAATTAAAAACTAAGGAAAATGATGAAATTTTGTAAAAAATGTGTGATGCCAGATACTAAACCTGATTTACATTTTGACGAAGAAGGAATTTGTGATGCTTGTCGTTCTCAAGAAAGCAAAAATCAAGAAATTAATTGGCAAGAAAGAGAAAAAGAATTTTTAGAACTCATTAAAAAATATAAAAAACATCCTATTTATGATTGTGTTATAGGAGTTAGTGGAGGTAAAGATTCTACTTTTCAAGTGATTAAGATGTTAGAACTCGGACTTAATCCTTTATGTGTTTGTTTTGAACCTAGTATTCCTACCAAAATAGGGAGAAAAAATTTAAAAAATCTTAATAATTTAGGAGTTGATCTTATCCATATCAAGAGAAATCCAAAAATTTATAAAAAACTTGCAAGAGAAGCTTTTATAAGAACGGGGGATAACGAATGGCAAAATCATCTTGGAATTTTTACTTCGGTGCCACGTATTGCTGTTAATTTTAATATACCTTTAATTATATGGGGTGAGAGTCCACAAATTGAATATGGTGGTCCTGCGAGTTCTAAAGATAAAAATACTTTAGGAAGAGAGTGGCTTGAGGAATTTGGAGGACTTTTGGGCAATCGTGCTTCTGATATGTTAGGGATTGGAAATATAAATGAAAAAGATTTATATCTTTATACTTATCCAAGCGACGAAGAGCTTAAAAGAGTAGGTGTTACGGGATTGTTTTTAGGATATTATTTTAAATGGGATTATAAAAATAACCTTGAAATTTCTCAAAAAAATGGTTTTAAAACAAGTATTAAGCCTGTTGAAACTACTTATGAAAATTTTGAAAATTTGGATTGTTATTCTAATCATGTGCATGATTATTTAAAATACTGTAAATATGGTTTTGGAAGAGCAACTGATAATGCATGTTTAGATATTCGTTTAGGTTATATTACCAGAGAAGAGGGAGTAAGACTTGTGCAAAAATACGATGGAAAGCCTCCCAAAAAAGCTATTAAAAAATATTTAGAATTTAGTGGTTTTAGCGAAAAAGAATTTCAAAAAATCGTTGATTCTTTTACCAATAAAAAGATTTTTAAACGCGATGAAAAAGGCGAATTTTTAAAAGATTGTGATGGTTCCTTGATTAGAAAAGAAGAGTATATTTTAAAATGATAGGTGTAATTGATTATGGAGCTGGAAATTTAAATTCTGTTTTAAAAGCTCTTGAAAAAATAGGTATTGAAAATTTTTTAATACGTAAAAAAGAAGATTTTTCTAAGGCTAAAAAACTTATATTGCCAGGGGTTGGATCTTTTAAAGATGCAATGACATATTTAAAGAAGATAGATTTTATAGAGCCTTTAAAAGAAGAAGTTTTACAGATAAAAAAGCCCATTTTAGGAATTTGTTTAGGTATGCAACTTTTTTTAGAAAAAGGTTATGAAGGTGGAATTTGTAATGGACTTGGTTTTTTAGAGGGAGAGGTAGTTGAATTTGAAAGAACTAATTTAAAAATTCCTCATATGGGATGGAATGATTTAGAAATTTTAAAACAAGAGCCTTTATATAAAGATATTTCTTTATTAAATGATTTTTATTTTGTGCATTCTTTCTATGTAAAATGCGATGAAAAATTTATCAGTGCAAAGGCTCATTATGGTCATAAATTTACAGCTAGTATCCAAAAAGATAATATTTTTGGTGTTCAATTTCACCCTGAAAAAAGTCAAATTTTAGGCCTTAAACTTTTAGAAAATTTCTCAAGGCTTTAAAATGTTAAAAACTAGAATTATACCTTGTGTTTTACTTAAAAATGCACAATTGGTCAAAAGTATAGAATTTAAAGATTTTCGCACCATCGGTCATCTTACTTCAACGGTAAGAATTTATAATGCGCGCAATGTTGATGAACTTATTATTTTAGACATTGATGCTTCTAAAAATAAACAAATTGATTTTGAAAGTATAGAAGATCTTGCTAAAGAATGTTTTATGCCTTTAACAATAGGAGGTGGTATTAAAACTCTTGATGATATACAAAAAATTTTAAATCTTGGGGCAGATAAAATTGCTATTAATTCTAAAGCTTTAGAGGATTCTGAATTTATTGTTAAGGCGGCAAATCGTTTTGGGGCACAGTGTGTAGTTTGTTCTATCGATGTTAAAAGAAAGGAAGATCGCTTTTGTGTTTATAATAAAGGAGAATTATTGGATATCAATCCTTTGGAGCTTGCTTTAAAGTATGAAAGTTTAGGCGCTGGTGAAATTTTACTTACTTCTGTGGATTTTGAGGGAAGGGCGCAAGGGTATGATTTGGAGCTTTTAAGCTTATTTAAAAATAAACTTAAAATTCCTCTTATTATTAATGGAGGATTAGGAAAGCCAAGTGATGCTATCAAAGCTTTAAATATGGGTGCTGATGCCTTAGCTGGAGCCTATATATTTCATTTTTCCCAATACACTCCAAAGGACATTAAAGAAGAATTAACTAAGGAAGGTTTTGCTATAAGATTGTGCTAAAAATCATTTTTTAAATTTATACAAAAATAATTTTTATCTTCTTTTTTTATAGTAAAATCATTTTTGAAATAAAGTTTTAAAGCTTTTTCATTGTCTTTTAAGACATGTGCTTTTAAAATTTTTATCTTTAAAATTTCAAAAGCGTATTTTTTGACTTCATTCATTAAAATTTGTCCCACTCCTCTTAAGTCTGGTTTGGCATAAAGTCCAAAATAACAACTTTCTTTTGTGATATTAACAAAATCAATCACACCTATAGCTTCATTATCCTTAAATACTAAAAAATATTTTTTAGTTTCATCTTGTTTTAAATTATCAATAAAATATTCATGTTCTTTAATGCTAAAGTTTTTAGTGTGCATAAATTTATTAACTTTTTTATTATTTCTCCATTGCCAAACCAATATAACTTCTTGCTCATTAAGTTCAGTAAAATTTTTTAATTTGATCAAAGTCTATACTCCACTTCATAACCTTTTTTTGCAAGCCAATCAGCGATTGGTCTTTGATTTTCTATATAGCAAATTGCTTTAAATTTAGCTTTTAAAAGCAATGCTTCATTAACTAAAGAACTTGCACTAATAATAAGTTTTTCGCTTTCATTCATAAGTCTAGCAATATTATCATAATCGATAAAAAGCTTGATATTTGGATTTTCCTTGACTAAATTTTTAAGTTTTTTAAGATTTTTATTTGAAGAACTTGTAGCGATAGCTATTTTTTTATTGCTTGAAAGTTCATTTGCAATACTTAAAGAAATATTTTTAATATCTGTTCCACCCATGCAAATAAAAAAATCCCATATTTTATCTCTTTTTTCTTTAGCTTCAATATAAAATTCATCTCTAATTAAAGCATAGGAAAATCCACATCTAAGTTCGCATTTAAAAGGAACTAAACCTTCATAATCACTAGCTTTTGCAAAGGCATTGACATTAAGTAAAATATCACAATGATGAGGATTTATAGTATCATCAAAGCTTAAAATTTTAATTCCCGTTTCAAGTTTGATCAATTTTTCATCATCAGCTTTAATTTCATAATGATCAATTACAAGTAAATCAAATTTATATTCTTTTATAAGATGGATAAGTTCATAAATACTAGCACTTTGTAATTCAAAAACAGGATAAGGAATTTCATCGATCAAAGAACCCTCTAAGGGTAAACAAGCAAAGCTTACATCTTCGTATTGTTTTGCTAAGACAAGATCTCGTTTAATATGCCCAAATCCTATTTGAGTCGAACTGTCGCTTCTAAATAAAACTTTCATTTTCTTTAATCATTTCTTTAAATTTTAACAAAAGATTTCTTTCATTAAAAACAAAATCTAAACTTCCTAAATAAGGAATAAAATTATCTCCTTGTTGAAAATAAGTTGGATGTATAAAATTAAAGTATTTTATATTTATATTTTCATTCTTAAATAATTCACTAGAATTTTCAAGATAATTTTTAGATCCTTCTGGCGATAAATAATCATCCGCTTTTAAACTTTTGCAAATATTAAGAATTAATTTTTCTTTTTTTTCTAAAGCAATACTCATAGAAGAAGATCTATAAGTAGGGGTTTTTATATCTAAGTCTTTACAAATTTTTAAAATTAAATTAATATTAAAATCTACTAATTTTTTTTCTTGATAAAGATTTTGTTCTAAAAAAAAATAATATTTTTCAAAATTTACACTTTTAGAATATCCATGATAAATAGTTTTTAAAAATTTTTCCTTCCATTTTTTTTCATTATTTAAAAATATATCTATTAAAGAAGTTTTTTGAGGCGCTTTTTTTGTTATTAAATTTAGCATAAAAATTTGATTTTGAAGTTTTATTTTATTTCTATTTTGCCAAGATCTTCTTTCAAATTGAACATTATCTAAAAATACAAAAGCATCTACTTTTTCTATCATATAAATATAGCCTAGCCAAGGATTGAAGGTTGGCTGCATGATAGCTATCTTCACTTGATTTTTCCATAGATAACTATATCACTATCAAGTATATTGATATCATTTTTCATTATATTATTAGCCTCATAATTTAAAACTTTAAAGTCATATAAATTTAAATACTCTCTAAGATATTCCACAAGTTCGTATTCTTGATATAAGGTATTAATACAGCCTAATTCTCCGGTTGTATCATCATCAGTGATTTTAAATGTATTATGGGCTATTTTTTCTCCAAAACCGTATCTGAAATCTTTAATACTTCTTGTTCTTAAAAAGAATAAAGCATTATCTTTATATGCTTGATATTTTTTACAGTCTTTTAAAAGATTTAAAAAATCTTCTCTTATTAGATAATTTACAATATTAGGTATTAAAAGAATATCTGCTTGAATATTGGGTTTTTTTTGACAAAAATTCAAAATATTTTCTTCAAAAAATTGAAATTGTTTGGCTTGAATAACATTCTCAAAATTATAGTAAGCATTTTTAATATTATCGCGGTTAAAATCTACTCCAATACACTCATAGTCATAGTTCGCAAATAAGGAAAGATTATTGCCGTTTGAGCAGCCAAATTCTAAAACTTTTTTATGCGAATTTTGATGTAAATTGTTTTTAAAAAAAAACTGAATAATAGCTAAATCTGGAAATTTTAAGCCTTTTAAATCTTTAATATACATATTTATTTTCCTAACAAATTTTTCCATAAATTATAATATCACTATCTTTAATACAAACTTGATTTTTCATATTGATATTTTCACTACTTATAACTTCAAAATCATATAAATTTAAATATTTTTTTAAATATTCTATCAATTCATATTCTTGATAACAAGTGCAAAGACAATTTTTTTCTCCACTAAATTCATCTTTATCTAAGATAAAACTACCATTTTCTAGAGTATATCCTAATTTATAGCGATGATCTCTAATGCTTCTTGCTCTCAAAAAGAAAAAAGAAAAATCCCCCCCCCCTCCATATTTATAAAGATGATTATTTCTACTATTTTTAAGTAAATTTTTAAATTCCTCTCTAGTGATAAAATTAATTACATTAGGTATTAAAAAAACGTTAGCACAAATATTTTTAAAATTTTTAGCAAAATTTAACATATTGTCATTAAAAAGTTGAAATTTTTTATATTTTAAAACATGGTTAAAATTATATTGTGCATTTTTATGATGAAGCTCACTAAGCTCTACCCCAATACACTCATAGCCATAGTTCGCAAACAAGGAAAGATTATTTCCATTGTGTGAAGCAAATTCTAAAACTTTGCAATCTTTTAAATCATTTAATTTATTTTTAAAAAACCATCTCACAAGTTCCATATCAGGATATTTAAATCCTTTTATTTCTTTTATAAACATTTTTTCTCCCTGTAATTTATTTCATAAAGTATCTTTGCAAATTCTAAATCTTGAGGTGTATCGATATCACAAACTAAATTTCTTGGGAGTAAAAATACACTTGAGTAAGGTCTAAACATAAAATCATTTTCAAGCCAAGCTTTGCTGGTGCCAAAATAAAAAGCCCCAGCATCATGATAAGCTTTAGTTAGATCTTGGGAGCGGCTTTGGTAATGCTTTTCATCAAACATATAAACTTGTCTTTTTTTATCCAAATAAAAAGCCCTTTGAATGGGATAATCAAATTCACAAGCACTAAATAGGAATTGGCTTTTATTTTGTATAAAATTTTCAAAGGCTTGTTTTAAAATATCAGTGCTAATGAGCGGAGCTGTGGCATAAAGACAACAAACATGATTATAATTTTGTCCTTGTTTTTGTAAAATTTGTATCGCATCTTGTATTACAGCGGTACTTGAAGCATAATCATCGCTTAGATGAGTAGATCTTTTAAAAGGAATTTTAGCGCCAAATTTTAAAGCAACTTCGATGATTTCTTCATCATCGCTTGAAACTATAACTTCATCAAAAATTTGAGAATTTAAAGCATTTTCTATACTATAAGAAATTAAAGGTTTTCCTAAAAAATCTACAATATTTTTTCTAGGAATTCTTTTTGAACCACCACGCGCAGGTATGATGCAAAGATTTTTCATGTTTTCTACTTTTTATATTTTTTGTTTTATTTTACCAAATTTTAAGTATAATCATCTTTAAAATATTAAAAGGTTATCAATGCTTATTAATAAAACTTATGAAATTTCTTCTTGTGATGATGTAGAACTTAATATTAAAAGAACTTCAAAACTAGAATATCGTATGACTTATGATGATGAAAAACAAATGAAAGCTATAGTTTTTGTAATCGGTGGATATGGAGCTAATGCTAATATTTCTTTTTTAGATTTTGATAGAGAATATATTGCTAAAAAATTTGATGTAGTTGTAGTAAATGTTTTTTATCATTGTTTTTGCCAAAGAAGATCAAATGAGGAAAAGTACAGCGCTACAACAATGTTTATAGAGGATGATTTGCAAAATTTAAAAAAAGCTTTAGAAGCTATTGGTATAAATGCATATGATTTAAATATTCACAATGCAGATAACTATTATCAAATTTTAAATCAAACAATATCAAATTTTAAATCAAATCATCAAATCCCTCAAGATTATAAAGCTTGTTTTACTTCAACTTTTATCCCACCCAATGATGAATATCAAAACTATGGCATTATGGCTGCTATTGATCATATCAATGCTTTAAAAGATATTGTTAAAAATTATCCACAATTTGAAAATTTACCAAAGATCTACGGGGGGGGGGTCATATGGTGGATACTTATCTTTACTTATAGCAAAAATTGCTCCTTGGTATGTGGATGGAGTGATTGATAATTCGGGTGGAGCTTTACCTGTAATTGAAGGATTAATAGGCAAGGAATTGTTAAGATTTGATTATACTTTTAATGATCCAAATACAATTATAGGATGTAATATCAAAACCTATTGGACAAGAAAAGATCCTAATTCTCCTTATTATTTTAAAGATGAAAATTATATAATGAGAGCGATTTTAAATTCTTCTCATCTTATCCTTGGGGCTAATGTTAATCCAAATATTATTTATGTTTCTTACCATAGCATCAAAGATCTTGCGACTCCCGCTAAAGACAAAATAGAACTTTATAAATGTTTTAAACAACTTAATCTTGATGCAACTTTGCATTTAATCCAAGATGAAAAAGATATCGATGGTAAAATGATTAAAAGCTTAGAACATGGTATGAGAATGACAGATAAAGCTTTGTTTAGGAAAGAACTTCCTTTAATGCTTGAAAAATTAAAAGATAAAAAATCTCCCATGAGAGAAAATTCTATTTCTTATCCTTGTAAAAATAGAGTTTTCAAATTTAGAGATGAAGGTGATAAATTTAAACTTGAGATTGTTTAAATTATAAAAAATTTGGTAAAATTTTATAATTAAATTCAAAAGGAAGATAATGACAGCATATCTACATATAGGTACTACAAATACAGGAAATCAAGAAAAACAAGGTTTTTTGATGCAAAATGAAGAAAAACTTTTAGAAAAAGGTTATATTTATCCAAAAAGTCTTAGGGTGGCAAATAGGCACTGGGCTTTAGTAGATATAGTTTTGGAATTGGTTAAAAAGAAAAAATTAAGCCGAAATATTTTAGAAGATTTAAGCAATGAAAGATTATTAAGAACTATAGAGAATTTTAAAATTGAAAGTGCATTACATAAGGATAAGAAATTTATTTTTTCAGCTGAAGGCATAGTTTGGGATTTTTCTACTAAAAGACATGTTGAAATTTTAGAAAGAGTTATGAGAGAGTTGGGATTTAAAAAGATTTATATAATTGTATATTTTAGAGATATTTTAGGATATTTAAATTCGCATTGCTCTCAAGATCATAAAAATAATATGGGGTATTATTCTGCTGATTTTGCACCTTATAATCATCCTAGAAAGTATATTTTTGATTATGAATGGATTTGTAAAACTCATTCAGAAGTTTTTGGAGGAGAAAATTTAATTGTAAGACTTTTGAGAGAAGATTATGTTGGAGGAACTTTACTTAAAGATTTTGTTTATCATTTGGGGCTCGAATGGGATGAGAGTTTTATTTTAAAACAGACCAAAAATGAAAGTTTTAATCTTTTAGGAATGGAGCTTATGTCTAGACTTAATAAAAAAGATTTACAACAAGATAATTTAAATTCTTTACTTTTTATGGCAAGAAGAAAATTTGAAGGTACGCAAGAAAAAAGATTGAAATTTGCGGTTCAAAAAGATATAGCTAAAGCTTATGTAGATTATTTTACCCCTTCTCTTGAATGGGTAAGACAAAAGTATTTTCCACACAAAAAGTCTCTTTTCGCTCCTATAAATTGGGATGAGTATAAAGAAAACTATACTTTAAAAGATGTTAAAAAAGAAGACTGGGATAATATTGTCGATTTTATAGCTCAAATTATCATCTCTAAAAACAAAATCATTCAATCTTTAAAAGAATATTAAGATAAGTTTTTGACTTATCTTAATCTTTCATAGCAAGTTCTAGCATTTTTTGAATATTTTCAAAGCTTTCAAAATTTTCAGGAGTTATAAATTCAGCTTTTAAAGGTTTTTTGTAATATTTTTCTATTTCAGCTACTAAAGCCATGATATCAATACTATCAATAATATCTTCACTAACCAAATTTTGCATACTTTCATCAATATCGGTTCTTTCTATATTGATAAAAAATTGTTTAACAATTTGCATTTTCATCCTTTGTAATTTTTAAAATCGTATTATTGCTTAAATTCAAAATCAAGTCAAATTTATTGATTTGGTAAAATAAAATTTCTAAATTATTATCAAAAATTTTAATTTTAGGTTTTGCAAGTCCACTTAAAGCACCACAGTCCATAGCCCTTAAAAAACGACTAATCTTTTCTTTACTCCAAGAAAGATTTAAAAAACCATTATTTGGTAATTCGGATTTTTTATGATACCCCCCCCCCTCATCATTTTGTTGAAATTTTAATTTATTGTTTTGCAAATTTCTCAAGGTCTCTATAAAAGAATCAATTGCAAGCTTATGTTGAATTTGTAAAAGTTTAAAGGCTGTAAAATCATGTTCTATTTTTATTGTTTTTTGGGTTAATATAGCCCCTGTGTCAATATTTTCATCTATTAAATGCCAAGAAATTCCACTTTCTTTATCATCTTCCCAAATGCTCCAAAGATGAGCATTACATCCTTTGTGTTTTGGTAATAGTGCATTGTGATAATTAATAATTGTATTATTTAATACGCATTGTTTTTTAAAAATATAAAAATTATTAGCACTAATAATAAGGCAATTTTTTAGTTGGTTAAAAAAAATATCTAAATTAAGTTGAGCATCGGAGATAAAAATAACTTTTTGATTAAAAAAATCTTCAGCTATTTTTTGACACATTTTTAAAACTTTTCCTGTACCTAAAATATAAATATCTTCAAATTTCACTCAAATAACCCCTATCAATCTTACCATTTTGATTAAGTTTAAAACTATCTATTCTTTTAAAATGTTTAGGTATCATATAAAGAGGTAATTTATCTTTTAAAAACATTCTAAAATCAATTTCTTCTTTACTCTCATAAAAACAAATAATCTCTTCTTTAAAAACACAAGTAGAGTTTCTTACTTTATCATGGGAATTAATAATATTTTCTATTTCTCCTAGTTCAATTCTATGACCCATGTATTTAATCTGATTATCAGCTCTTCCATAGCATAACAATTCTTCAAATTCATTATAAGCAACAATATCTCCTGTCTTATAGAGTAAATCTAAATAATTATCATGTAAAGGATTTTGTATAAAAGCTTTATTTGTTTTTTCTTTATCATTGTAATATCCTAAGGATAAAGAAGTTCCTCTTATATATAATTCTCCTTTTTTACCTATTTCTTTAGTACTTATATAATTCATATTTTCATCAAAGACTAGAAGTTCTGTATTTTTACAAGCTTTACCAATTGGTAAGAGTTCATCATCTTTAAAAGGGCGATTGATGATGTAGTAGGTGCAAACATCAGTGATTTCAGTAGGACCATAAAGATTAGCAAATAAACTTTGAGGTAAATGTTTTCTCCAGATATTAAGTTGCTTATTGGGCATGATTTCACCACACAAAAGAGTATTTTTTTGAGATGTTTAGAAGAAAAATTATCTAAAGCTTCTGTATTTGCAAAATAAATCAATACTGAAGGCACCAAAATATCGTACTTACTTTTTCTTGTTCTAAGCATTGTAATACTTTAGCAGGAAAAGCAAAAATATGATTAGGGATGATATGTAAAGTTGCACCTACTTTTACACTTGAAAAAATATCTAAAACACTATTATCAAAATAAAATGGAGCTTGATTGGCTAAAATTTCATTCTCATCAAAATCAAAAGTTTCACACACCCAAAACGTATAATCAATCACACTCTTATGAGCTATACTTACTCCTTTAGGAATTCCTGTACTCCCACTTGTAAAAAGTACATAAAGTAAATTAGTATCAATGTGTGTTTCTTTGGCTTTAGTGATTAAATTTTCATCTGTATTAAAACTTTTAAAATCTTGTGTATATAAAGTAGGTAAATTTAAATCTAATTTAAATCTTTAGAAGTGATTAGAAGTTTTGGTTTTAAAACTTCTATAACTTTTTCTATTCTTTCTTTAGGACTTTTTTCATCTAAGAGTGTATAAAAGTTTCCACTTAAAGCTACACCAAAAAAAGAAATCAAACAATCAATTCCTTTGGGTAAGATAATAAGAATGGCTTTTTGTAAAGGTAAAGTATCATTATTTAATTTTCTTAGAATTTCACTGGCAACTTTTCTAGAATAAAGATCAAATTCTTTATAAGTGATTTCTTTTCTTTCTTTAGCAAAAGGTTCAACAAAGGCTATTTTTTCACTAAAATTTTCAACGCTTTTTTCTAGAAAGTTGTAGATGTGGGTGAGCATGATTTTCCTTTAATTTTTTAAATCAGTTAATAAACAATAAGCATTTTTTTCTAAAGCTTTTAAAGTTGCACTTAAATATCTATTTGCATTTATATTTACAATGCTTGAATTGGCAAAATTTTCTATTTTAAAATTATTATCTTGTTGTAGAATTTGAATTTGTTTATAAACATCTAAATCTGAATCCATATTTAAATCTCTTACATAATAATTAATTTTTTTATTTTTATTTATACCATTTTCAAGAACTATTTTACCTTGAAATTCTTTAAAATATCTATAAGGTACTTGCGCTTTTTCTTCGATAAAATGTGTAAAAGTGTATCCATTGATCTTAGATCCAAAAAGAATGATTTTCCCATTTGTTTTAGAAAGCATATCATAAACGCAATTTTGACCAAAACAACTTTTTGTATCTTTTAGAAAAAGTTCTTGATTTTTTCCTTTGATGGCAAAAGAAAAAATAGGATCATTTGTTCTTTTTACCCCCCCCCCATAATCTAAAAAATTCATTTAAAATTCCAACTTTGCATTTAGAATGAAATTTATCATAAATTTGATTTTTACAAAAACTATAAGTAAAAGTAGGCATAATTAAAGTACCATTTTTACCTATGACTTCTAAAAATGCTTCAATATAGATACTAAGATGATCTTTTTTAGGTATTAAAGGAATACCAAAATTAAAAAGTTCTGTATGAATGCAGATGATATCACCTTTTTGAATTCCTAATTTTTCTAAGGTTAGAATTAAATCTTTTTTTGTGTAATTTATATTATTTGCTCTTAAAAATTCTATAATTTATCCTTATGTGTATTTATCAATATTGTAATTATAAACTAAAAATATTAAATATCTTACACAGGATTATTAATTTTCAGAAATTGTTAAACCTAAAAAATCGAGTTCCCTAAAGTTTATCAAAGCATAATGTTCTTCTATGCAATGAGATATTTTTTCCAAAAAATTTAAAAAAGGAGTATTTCGATCACCTTTTTTATAATAAAGAGTGACCGGGATATTTTTTGAGATATTAAAGAAATTTATAGCCATCTCAAAAGCTTTAAAAAACATTCTTTCTTCAAGTTTGCGCCCTAAAGCTCTGCAAGATATACAAAGATCGTCTATAAATATTTTATCTTGTTTTAAAGAAAAAAGAAAAATAGCTATAATACCACTATCGCTTAGTTTATCACTCATACTTATATTTATGATGAGTGAATTTTTCATATAATTTTTAACTTCTTCTAAGTTTAAACGTGTGTAATTTGCTATAAATTGGTTTGTTTTGCCTAGTAATTCGCTAATGCGAATAATATTTTGTGCATCATTTTTATTAAATTTCAAACATATTTTAAGATTTTTGAAATATTCTTCATCGCTTAGTTTTTTAAGTTCCTCTCTTAAGGCATTAGCTGCTATATCTTTGGCTCGGATTTTATCTTCTTGGGTATTTTGAAATTTAAGAAGATTGGGATAAAGTTTTATTTTAAGAAGTATATTTTCATCAGCTAAAAGTGTTTTTACCCCTATATGTTTAACATTTTCAAGTTCAGCAATATTGTCATCAATAAAAAGCATAGCATCAACACCTATGTTAAATTTTTTTGCTATTTTTAAAATATTTTCGCTTTTACTCTCCCAATTAATCATTTTTAAGTCAAAATCATCCCATTTTAAGATAAAATCTTTTCTTGTTTCAAAAAGTTTTTTAGCATCATTTTCTTCGTTTTTGGAAGCTAACGCAAGTAAAAATCCTTGTTTTTTGAAAGTTTTTATTTTTTCTTGTAAGGCTTGATGTAAAGAATTTAGCTTGAGGTTATCTATACCATCTTCACCTAAAATACCCTCGTATAAAGTATTATCAAGATCTAAAATAATGGCTTTTAAGGCAGGCTTTAACAAAGCAGGAATAATGCTAAGTCCTAAAATTTGGGCTAAATAAATTAAAGCTTTATTGTTTAGCTTTGTGCCACTTAATTCTTCTTTTTCAAGATCTATAATATCTTCTAGATTAAAATAATCTTTTAAGAGTTTTTCTGCGTTAAAAATTTGACAATTTGAAAATTCAAAATCGATACTTTTTCCTAGAAAAATACATAAAATAGGATTACAAGATATATTTTTTAATTCTAAGATTTTTTCTTTAAAAAATTCTTCTACATTGGTATTATAACGATTTAAATCAACCCATAGAATTTCTAAATCGGCCTTTTGGGAAATCCCCCCCCCCGTAAAATTAAAACTATCATCATAAGCACTGAAATTAAATTTTGCTTTTAGGTTTGAAAAGTGCAAAAAAGGAGTAATAAGGCTTGATATACCTTCAAAAGCGTGATTTCTATGTATATTTATAATAATTTCTTGACTCTTATTGAAATTTAATTCTTTGCCATATTTTATAAGTTCATTACGTTTCAAATTTTGCGAGAATAGATTCATTTTATATCCTTTTTTAGTAACATTGATGTTATAAGTTCATCAGTTTCTTTTAGATCTTGGGGTATTAAGCTTAAAGTTTGATTTGTTTTAGCTCTTGGAAATCTTGGCATATTAATTTCTATATTTTTTTGTTTTTTAAGATATTGCATATAAATTTCCATAGCTGCTTTAGCAATACTATATTCTTTCATATCTAAAGGTAAATCTTCAACAAAAGAAGAAGAAGAAGAAGTGATACTGCAAGGCTGAGTGAAATTTAAAATTTGGTCAAGACCAAAAATATAATAATCTAAAAATTGAATCAATATATCACGATTTAAATGATTATTTTGAACTGAAATTTTTGGTGTTGCAAAATAATAAATATGAGTAGGATTAAATTTTTTAATTTTCTCTATAGAAATTTTACTAGGCTTTAAAGTATCATATTTTATAAAGCTACAATTTGGAATATTTTCTTGTATTTTTTTGCTATGATAAGTGGCTAAAATTTTAGCTCCTCCTAATGCTAAAATTTTGGTGCAAGTATTACCAAGTCCTTTGCTAGCTCCTATGATCAATGCTTTTTGATCTTTAAAATTTTGATTCTTTAAAATATCTTGATACTTTAAAGAAAGTTGTTCAAAATTTAAATTTTCTACGAGTTTTGGACGAATAAAGGCTTTGATACTTCCTTTACAAGGGCTTAAAATATTGATTAAAAAACAGTCAATTGAGTGATGTTTTTCATAATTATAGCTCAATGTTTGCTCTTCATTTGCCTTTGAAAAATCCAAATTTAAATTAGAATATATACTATGAAGTCCTGGGATTTTCATACCAACTATACGAGTGCTAGCAAGTAAAACAACTATATTTTGAGTATGAAGATATAAAGAGCATAAAGGAAAAATTTTTTTAAAAATTTTTAAATCATATACGAGTTTTTCTTTTAGATTTTCTCCTTTTTGACTAGGATTTAAAATTGCATCGTATTTTGAAAATGATAAATTTTCGTAAGAAATTTGGTTTTCATCATTTAAAAATTTAAATTCAATTTTAGTTAAAATTTTATCTTCGCTAATGATTTCATATTTGATAAAATTTTTATCTGAAATTTTTCTAATTTTAAATTTTGAATTTTTAAAAAGTGGATTTATAAAGCTAGCTTTTAGGTTTTGAATTTTAATAACTTTTTTTATTTTTTTATTTTTTAAAAAATGTTCTAGTAATAAAAAAACTTGATAAATTCCATAAACTATTTGACCACCAAAATAGCTATTTTTTCCAAATTCTTCATTAAGATGGATAGGATTAAAATCTCCACTAAGTTTTGAAAAAATTTCTAAATTGCTTTGAGAGATTTGAGTCATTTTATTAGCTTTTGTATTTCATCTAAAAGAATTTTTTGTGAATTGAGTTTAGTAAGCTTTTCTTTATCAAATTTGATATTAAATTCTTCTTCTAAGCTCATTATAATATCAATATGAGCTAAAGAATTCCAAGCAGGGCAATTTTGCATATTTATATCAGTGGTTGCATCGACTTTGGTTTCTAAAATATTTTCTAAAATTTCATAAAATTTTTGCATTTATATTTCCTTTAATACAAATTTATTTTGAATGTTTAATAAATTTATTATAACAAAAAAAGTAGAATTTGTTACGATAAAATAATTTTATATATTAAAATTAAATATTTATTTATAAATGACGATTTTGTTTATTGTTAATATATTATTTGGAGATTTTATGGATAAGAATGAATTTTTAAAAGCTATTGCTGAAATTTTGATGACAAATGAGAGCAATCTAAAGGAGGAAACAGAGCTTAATTCTTTTCCGGATTTTGATAGTATAGCAGCTTTGGAAATTTCTATGTTTTTTGAAAAGAGATTAAATATAGAAGTTTTTCCTATGGAAATTAAAAAAAAGAAAACAATAAAAGATTTACTAGAGTTAGGAAAATTTATATGAAACTAAAAAATAAAAAAATTTCTTATGTATGCGGAATTTTTCCTTCTAAAAAAGTTCAAAATTTAGATAATGCTTATTTTGATGAAAAAACTAAGAATAAGATTATTCGTCTTTCAGGAATTAAAGAGCGTTATGTTTTAGATAAAGAAAATAATGAAACTATGATGAGTCTTTATAAAAAAGCAGGTTTACAAACTATTGAAACTTTGGGATGGAAAAAAGATGAAATTAAAGGAGTGATTGTAGTTTCTCAAAATCATGAATATAGATTTCCTTCCACAGCTGTTTTACTGCAAGATGAATTGGGTTTAAGTAAAGATTGTTTTGCTTATGATGTAGTAATGGGATGTTCAGGTTATGTTTATGGACTTTTTACAGCTATGAGTCATTTGAGTGAAACTTGTGATAAAATTTTACTTTTTGTTGGAGATCCTATTAATGATTTTGTTTATCCTAAAAATAGATCTATAGCTTTTTTATTTAGTGATGCAGCAAGTTGTACAGCTTTAGAATATGCTCAAGGTTTTGAGGCGGATTTTATATTTGAAACAGATGGATCTGGAAGAAATGCTATTATTGTTCCGCATGGTGGAAGCGCTCATCCTATATGTGAGGAATCATTTAAAGAATATCAAGATGAGGATGGTAATACCAATATCAAATCTTGTATGGAAATGGAAGGTTTAGAGGTTTTTAATTTTACTTATAGAAATGTTCCTAGTGTTATTTTAAAGCTTTTAAAAATACAAAATTTAGAAATTGAAAATATCAGTAGTTTTTTTCTTCACCAAGCAAATCATTATGCTTTAGAACAAATAAAAGATAAGTTAAATATTAAGGATGAATCGTTTCCAATGAATATTAAAACTTATGGAAATACTTCATGTACTTCTATAGCAATTTTGCTTGCTGAAGAAAAATTATATCAAAAATCTAACGTTATTATGGCTGGTTTTGGCGTGGGTTTATCCATAGGAGTTGTTTTTTTTAATAAACTTGATTTTAAAAGTGAATTAATTTTTAATAAAGGAGGAAATTAATAATGAATAAGCAAGAAATGTTTAGTGCTTTAGAAGAAATTTTGATGCTAGATGAAGGAGTATTAAAAGAAGATAGTGTTTTAGCTGATTTTGAAGATTGGGATAGCTTAGCTTTTTTAAGCTTAATGACTCTTTTTGATACAAAATTGCAAATGAATATCACTTCAGATCAAATTGCTAATTTAAAAACTGTATCAGATGTTTTAAAATTAGCTAAAATTAATTGAGAGTCTAGGTATGCAAAAATTTCAACGAGGAAAAATAGTACATATTTGCTCTGTTGTTCCAAGTAAGAAAATTTTAAATTCGCAAATAGATAATTTTGATGAAAAAGATAAAAAAAAGATTATCAAGCAAACTGGTGTTGAGCAAAGATATGTTTTAGATAAAGAAAAAGAAAAAATTAGTGATTTATATTTAAAAGCAGCTGATGAAACTTTAAAAATTCTCGCTTGGGATAAAGATAGTATCGATGCTATTATAGTTGTTTCACAAAGTAATGAATTTCGTTTTCCAGCTATGGCTTGTTATTTGCAAGGAATACTAAACTTAAGAAAAGATAACTTTTTGGCTTTTGATGTAAATTTAGGTTGTAGTGGTTATGTTTATGGACTTAATATTGCTTATAATTATATTGCCAATGGTTTAAATCGAATTTTGCTTTTTGCTGGCGATATAACTAATGAAGTTGTAAATTGCAATGCGAGAGATACAGCCTTTCTTTTTGGTGATGGTGTAAGCTGTACTGCTATTGAAAATAAAGCTTGTAAAAGTTATTTTTCTTTTAAAACTTTGGGCGAAGGATATGATTGTATTATAGCTCCTTATGGGGGGGGTATATGCAAATGAAAGGTGTAGAAGTTTTTGACTTTACTCTTAAACATTTGCCTTTGGAATTTGAAAAGATACTTAAATTTTCTTGTTTGAAAAAAGAACAGCTTTCTAGATTATATTTTCATCAAGCTAATTCTTTTTTGCTTTCTTATTTGGAAGAAAAATTAGATGTTAAGGGAAAACTTTTAAATAATATGAAAAATTTTGGAAATACAAGTTCAAATTCAATTCCACTATTGATTAGTGATACTAAAGATAAAGATTATGAAAATGTTATGTTTATGGGTTTTGGAGTCGGTTTTTCTGTAGCAACTTGTATTTTAGAATTTCTAGATTGTTCTTGCAGTTTGATCTATAAAGATTAAGTACATTTTAAAGGATAAAGATGAAACAAGTAAATGATTATATAAGTTTTAAAACTGAAAAGTTAGAATGTGAAAATTTATATAAAAAATTTTGGATTTTTGGTTGCCATAAGGAAGAAATTAAAAATAATAAAGATTATATTATTTTAAAAATTTATGATTTTGAAGTTGTAATTTATAATGATAATGGCAATATTGTCGCTTTTTATAATCTTTGTCCTCATCGTGGTGCCAAGCTTTTAAATTTTGGAAATAATGAAAGTATTTTTAAATCTAATGGAGAAATAAAATGTTTTTATCATCATTGGACTTACAAAAATCAAAAACTTTCTATTCCAATGAAAACTGAGTTTGAGCAAAATGAAAAATTTGATCTTTTTAAACTTAAGCTTGATTTTTGTGGAGATTTTATCTTTTTTTCCCACAATCCAAAATATAATTTAAAAGATCAACTTAAAGGTTTTTATGAAGAATTAGAACAAATCAGTAAAAGCATCGACCGTTTTAATGGTCTTAATGCTCCAATTAATTATCATTCTAATTGGAAAATTGGTATAGAAAATAGTTTAGAAATTTATCATGTCGGTTGTGTGCATCCTAAATCTTTAGGAATTTTAGATTTAGAAGATAGTCCAAAATTTATAGGGTTTAATTCTAAAACTTGTGGAAAAATTGAAAATGAAAAAATTTATTCTAAATTAAAAAGAAATCAGGCTATTTTTTTAAAAGATAATTATTTTGAAGATAAATATTTCTCTTATCATCTGTTTCCATTTACTATCATTAGTTCTACTTTTGGTTATGCGTATTCTATACAAAATTATTTTCCTCACACTTTTAATAAAACGCATTTTATTTCAAGAAATTATATTGCAAAAGCAAAGCATGATGTAGAACTTTTTGCTAATGAAGTCATATCAATGAATAAAGCAATTTTTAATGAGGATGCTCAAGCGACTAATTTGGTACAAGGAAGTTTATTTTTGGATGATTTAAAATTTCACTATGCTAGAAATTTAGAAAAAAGAATTTTATATTTTCATGAGCAATATGAAAAAGCAATGAAAGGAAAAGAATGAAAGAAGATTTTTTTCATTTAAAAGATAAAGTTTGTTTAATTACTGGTGCAAGTAGTGGTTTAGGCAAACAAACATGTAAAATTTTAGATTCTATTGGGGCTAAAGTTATAGCTATAGCAAGACGCGAGGAAAATTTAAAGCAATTGCAAAAAGAATGTAAAAATTTAGAGTATAAAATTTATGATTTTTATTTTCAAAGTGGAATTAAAAATTTAATAGATGATATTGTGAAAGAATATGGAAAAATCAATGCTATGGCTTATTTTTCTGGAATTTCTTGCGTTAAGCCACTAAGAATGGTTGATTTAGAAGAAGCAAAAAAAGTTTTTGATGTAAATTTTTTTAGTTGTTTAGAATTATTAAAATGTCTTTATGATAAAAGAAAATCTGAAAATTTAAGTGCTGTTTTGATTAGCTCTGCTTCTTTGAAAATGAGTATATCTTCAATGAGTGTTTATGATGCATCAAAAGGAGCTCTTGATACTTTAAGTGTTAGTTTAGTAAAAGATTTTGCAAAATTTGGTTTTAGAATCAATAGCATTTTACCTGCTCATATTGATACAGAAATGACTCATAAAGCTTCCAATACTCGAAGTGATAATTATAATTTAGAACTTGAAAAATTATATCCTTTAGGTGTTGGAAAAGATGAAGATATTGCAAATTTATGCGTTTTTTTGCTTAGTCCTTTAAGTGCTTGGATGAGTGGACAAAGTATTGTTATGGATGGAGGTAGGGCTTTATATTAATTAGCCCTAAAAACATGACCATTTTCTTTATATGCCTTTATTAAATCATTATAAAATGCTTGTGCATCAATCAGATTTAAAAAAGTTCCACCAAATCCTATTTTGTTAAAATAGGATTTGTTTTCTAAAAATTTTATGATTTTTTCATCTGTTTCGTAAGCATCATGTTCTCTTACATAATATTGAATACTTTTATGATAACTTTGCCCTTTTTCATCAATAATTAAACCTTTAAATTCTTTAAAATATCTATAATCAACTCCAACTTTTTCCATAGGATAATGTGCAAAAGTAAAGCAGTCTTTATTTCCAAAATTTAAAATTTTACCTTTATTTTTTACAAGAATAGCATAAAGGCAATTATCATCAAAACAAGATTTTTGATCATCTTGGTTTAAAAATAATTTTTCTTTGGCACCTTTAATAGCAAAAGAAAAAATAGGATCATCAGTTCTTTTGACTCCATTTTGTTTTCTAAAAAATTCCCCTAAAGCACCTACTGTACATTTTGAATTTAATTTATCGTAAACTTCATTATTGCAAAAACTATAGGTAAAAGTAGGCATGATTAAAGTTCCATTTTGCCCTATGGTTTCAAATAAGCATTCTATAAGAGCATTTAAAAAATCTTTAATAGGTAAAAGTGATATCCCAAAGCTATAAATTTCGTTATGAACGCAAATAATATCACCTTTTTTTATGCCTAAATCGCATAAAGCTTTAATGAGATCATTTTGAGTATATTTTTTATCTTGATATTTGAACAAATCTTTCATAAGAGCTCCTAAATATTAAAATAAATTATTGAATTTTTAAGAGTTTAAATTCTAATATTTTTTTTAATAAATCTTGAAATTCATAAGCTTGCATATTTAAAATTTCAGCTATGTCGATGATGTCATTTTTCCCATCACAATAGGCTAGAAAATTACAAGCTAAGGGTATATCATTAGCCGTGCTAAGTGTATGATAAAGCCCTCTTTTTCCAAGATTTGGTTCGCAAAAAATAGTATTTTCATAAATTTCATTAATTTCCAAATTTAAAATTATTTCTTGCATGGCTTTGAGTCCACCCATTAAACCTTTAGGGCTAATGAAACTTAAATCATCTTTAGAAGTGTGATATTCACTATAGTCTCCATGTTTAGTTCGACATATTGATACAATGCCTAAGTTTACAAGCGGAGCATTGTATTGTCTCTCATCAGATCCACGATATAAAAAACTATATTCTTTAAAATTTTCCTTATTTTTAAGTGTATGCAAAGCTACTTTATCGCTTAGTGAGTTTTCTTTAGGTGTGTGTATAAGTGAGTAAGCATTATCATCGCCTAAACATGTAAGCGCAAAACCCGCTTTAAGGTATTTTTGCAAGTGTTTTAAATGTTTGCTAAGATAGACTATAGAGCCTATCGTTTCGGGGACAATAACAAAACGATAATTGTATTTTCTCTCTTTTAAATTTAAAAGCCATTTAGCAAGATAAATGGCTACTATTGGTCCACTTAATTCATTATTTGCCATTGATGGATGACAAAGATAAGTAGAGATTAAAATTTCTTCCTTGGAATTTTTTGTACTAGGTATAATAAAATCTGCGTAATTTAAAACCCCATTTTCATCATGCTTAGCATCGATAAAAACGCGGTATTTTCCTTGTTTTAATTTTTTTCTTTCATTGTGTGTGATACAAAATCCCCAACGCTTTTTATAATAACTTGTTGCATAAGGAATAGCATCAGGTTCTTCTTCAAGGGAATAAAGATGATTTTGCAATTCATCAAGTTCTATTTCTTTATCGATACCTTCGCTGTAGTTTAAAACATGCAAATTATGTTTTTTAAAATCACAAATTTTTTCTCCATTTGGAGTGATAATAAAAGCATCTTTTATATACCATTCAGGCGGAACTATCCAGTCAAAAACTTTAGTTCCACTTTTAATAGAGTGAATTTGTAAATTACCCCCCCCCAGAGCATTATCTAAAATATATAAACTATCCCTAAAGCCTTGTCCTGTTATACTTCTACAGATTGGAAAAAGTTCTTTAGCAAGCTCATACATTGCCTTTCCAGTATTTTCAAAACTAAGACTTCTAAAATCAAGACTATCCACAATATCCCTTTTTAATTTTTTCAAGTATATCAAATAGAGTATCTTTTACAAATTTAGCATCTTGCAAATTCATTTCTTGATGACAGGGGATGCTAAGCTCTGCTTTGTAAAAATTATCTGCATTTTCAAGTCTTATTTGCCCTAAAAGTTTTTTATAAAAGCTAAATTCATATGTTGGCTTGTAATGTACCTGTACGCCAATACCTTTATCCAATAAAGCTTGAAAAATATCTTCTTTTTGGCAATAAAATTCAGGAAAAAGCAAGATAGGATATAAATGCCTAGAGCTTTTTTTATAATTTTTAATTTTAATAGTGGAAAAATAAGGATTTTTTTCAAATTCTTTATCGTAAAATTGGGCAATTTCTTCTCGTTTTTCCAAATTTCTATCTAATTTTTTAAGCTGATTAATCCCTAAAGCACAAGCAACATCACTTAAGCGATAATTATAGCCAAGTTCAAGCATATCGCTATCCCAAAGTCTTTTTTTTGATATCCCATGACTTCTTAAAAGTTTAATTTTTTTTATAAGTTCCTCATTATTACTAATGACTGCACCGCCTTCAAAGGTGGTAATAGGTTTTACTGGATGAAAAGAAAAAATGCTTAAATCTGCTTTTTTTCCCACTTTTTCATTTTTATAATAAGCCCCTAAAGCATGACTTGCATCATCGATTAAAGGGATATTGTAGTCTTTGCAAAGTTTGTAAATTTCATCCATTTCTACACTATTACCTGCATAATCAACAACACAAATTGCCCCTATATCTTCACTTTTTGCCTTTAACCTTTGTTCTATTTTTTTTTCATCGATATTGCCATCACTTTTAATATCAATAAATTCAACTCTTGCACCAGCCATTAAAGCCGCATTAGCTGTTGCTGCGAAAGTAAGAGGCGTGGTGAGTATAGTTTTATTTTTGACATTTAAAGCACTATAGGCTAAATGTAAAGCTGAGGTAGCTGAATTTAAAACACAAGCATATTTTACATCTATATATTCACACAAAGCTTGTTCAAAATCTTCAACTTTTTTTCCACCGGTTAAAATTTCCCCCTTTAAAGCATCGACAACAGCTTCAATATCACTCTGATCGATATTTTGATGAGAATAAGTAAGCATTATTCAAATTCCGTATGATCGATAATATCTAAAAGATCTTTTTCGCTCACCCATTCTTGATTGTTGTCTGAGCTATAAGAAAAACCATCTTTAACTTTTTGTCCCTTTTCGCCTTTAGCATTGATGCTAAAATCGCTCTTTATATTTGTAAATTGGATACTTGGGCTAATTACATAATAAGTGTTAAATTCATAAGTTAAATGACTATCATCACTTGAAATCATTGTTTCATGTAACTTTTCCCCTGGTCTAATACCAATGATTTTTGTTTTTAAATTTGGTGCTAAGGCATGAGCCAAATCTGTAATTTTCATCGATGGAATTTTTGGAACAAAAACTTCTCCTCCATGCATGATTTCAAAATTATTTAAAACAAATTTAACCCCATCTTCAAGGCTAATCCAAAATCTTGTCATTCTTTCATCTGTAATAGGAAGCTCTTTAGCACCTTCTTTAATCAGTTTTTTAAAAAATGGGACAACAGAACCTCTTGAACCCACTACATTTCCATATCTAGCGACACTAAATTTTGTATTTTTATTTCCAGCGATATTGTTAGCTGCAACAAAAAGTTTATCGCTTGCAAGTTTAGTTGCGCCATATAAATTGACCGGATTACACGCTTTATCTGTGGAAAGTGCAATACATTTTTCAACATTATTTTCTAAACAAGCATCGATCACATTTTGGGCACCATTAATATTTGTTTTTATACACTCCATAGGATTATATTCAGCCACAGGAACATGCTTCATAGCCGCTGCATGAATAACATAATCAACATCATTCATAGCATAATTTAATCTTTCTTTATCCCTTACATCTCCTATAAAATATCGCATACAAGGGTGATTAAAAGAAATTGCCATTTCAAATTGTTTTAATTCATCCCTTGAAAAAATAATGATTTTATTTGGCTTGTAATTTTGGAGTAAAATTTTAGTATAAGTCTTTCCAAAGCTTCCTGTTCCACCTGTTATAAGAATATTTTTACCATTAAACATTTATCCTCCTTTATAAATATTTTATTTTCAATGATATTTTTTTAAGAATTTTAAGCAATAAATGTTCCATAAAAATTTATTTTAAAATTCTAGGCAAAGTTATGCCTGTTTGAGCTTGATATTTGCCTTGTTTATCGCGATAAGTAGTATCACATCTTTCATCGCCTTGCAAAAATAAAACTTGAGCTATACCTTCATTAGCATAAATTTTAGCAGGTAAAGGGGTAGTGTTTGAAATTTCTATAGTGATGTGCCCCTCAAATCCAGGCTCAAATGGAGTTACATTGACTATAATTCCACATCTTGCATAGGTGCTTTTACCAAGACAAATGGCTAAAACATCATCAGGCATTCTAAAATATTCTATCGTTCTTGCGAGTGCAAAAGAATTTGCAGGAACGATACATTCATCGCCTATAAAGTCAACTACATTTTGTTCTAAAAAATTTTTAGGATCAACTACCGTAGAATTAACATTGGTAAAAATTTTAAATTCACGCCCTACACGTATATCATATCCATAACTTGAAAGTCCGTAGCTTACAACTCCCTTACCTATATTTGCTTCACAAAACGGTTCAATCATTTTGTGCTTAAGTGCCATTTTTCTGATCCAATTATCCGCTTTTAAACCCATATTTAACCTTAAATTAAATTCTTTACAATAAGAGATTATAGCTTATTTTTTTATATTTTTAGGAATTTTTTGTTTTTTTAAAGTTAAATTTTAAGTTTTTCAATATAATACTAGATTAAGTTCTTAAAATCAGGAGAAATTAATGACAAAAGAAGAGATTAAAGAATTAGTCAATTTATTTGCAGAAGCTAATATTAGTAAAATTAAGATTAAAGAACAAGATGGTTTTGAAATTGAACTTGAAAGGGATATGTGCTGTGATATTCCAGCTCCGGTTTGTCCTACAACACCGGCACCACAACCTATTAATGTTAATGTTGTAAATGAAACACATTCTAATCATACAAAATCTAATAATCCAACTATTAACAGCCCTATGGTAGGTACATTTTATCAAGCTCCAAGCCCAGGTGCTGCTCCATTTGTAAAGGTAGGTAGCACTGTAAAAAAAGGAGATGCAATTGCTATTATAGAAGCTATGAAGATTATGAATGAAATTGAAGCTGAATTTGATTGTAAAATTGTAGAAATTTTAGTTGCTGATGGACAGCCTGTAGAATTTGGTATGCCTTTATTTACAGTGGAGAAATTATAATTATGGAAATTAAAAGCGTTTTAATAGCCAATAGAGGAGAGATAGCTTTAAGAGCTTTAAGAACCATTAAAGAAATGGGCAAAAAAGCGATTTGTGTGTATTCTGAAGCAGATAAGGATGCTTTGTATTTAAAATATGCTGATGCGAGTATTTGTATAGGAAAAGCAAGAAGTTCTGAAAGCTATTTAAATATTCCAGCTATTATTACTGCGGCTGAAATTGCTGAAGCAGATGCTATTTTTCCAGGTTATGGTTTTTTAAGTGAAAATCAAAACTTTGTTGAAATTTGTACTAAACACAATATTAAATTTATAGGTCCTTCTGTAGAAGCTATGAATTTAATGAGCGATAAAAGTAAAGCAAAACAAGTAATGCAAAGAGCTGGTGTACCGGTAATTCCAGGAAGCGATGGGGCTTTAGCAGGTGCTGAAGCAGCTAAAAAACTTGCTAAAGAAATTGGTTATCCTGTAATTTTAAAAGCAGCAGCTGGCGGTGGTGGTCGCGGAATGAGAGTTGTTGAAAATGAAAAGGATCTTGAAAAAGCTTATTGGTCTGCTGAAAGCGAAGCAATGACAGCTTTTGGAGATGGCACTATGTATATGGAAAAATATATACAAAATCCACGTCATATAGAAGTACAAGTGATTGGGGATAGTTTTGGAAATGTGATTCATATAGGTGAAAGAGATTGCTCTATGCAAAGACGTCATCAAAAATTAATCGAAGAATCTCCAGCGATTTTACTAGATGAGAAAACACGTACAAGACTTCATGAAACTGCAGTTAAAGCGGCTAAGGCTATCGGTTATGAAGGTGCTGGAACTTTTGAGTTTTTAGTAGATAAAAATTTAGATTTTTATTTTATAGAAATGAATACACGCTTGCAAGTTGAACATTGTGTGAGTGAAATGGTTAGTGGTATTGATATTATTGAGCAAATGATTAAAGTTGCAGAAGGCCAAGCTTTACCTTCTCAAGAAGATATTTTGTTAAAAGGTCATTCCATAGAATGTAGAATCACAGCTGAAGATTCTCAAACCTTTTTACCTTGTCCAGGTAAGATTACAAAATATATTGCTCCAGCCGGTCGTAATGTTAGAATGGAAAGTCATTGTTATCAGGATTATTCTGTACCACCTTATTATGATTCTATGATAGGAAAACTTGTGGTTTGGGCAGAAGATCGTAATAAAGCTATTTCTAAGATGAAAGTAGCTTTAAATGAACTTATTGTCGGAGGCATTAAGACAACTAAAGATTTTCATCTTGCTATGATGGATAATGAAGATTTTATTAAAAACAATTACGATACAAATTATCTTTCTAGACATTAATCAAATTTAGGTTTTATCCTAAATTTGATTATCTTAAATATTCTATATTTATTTTTGAACGCAATTTATCAAAATAATCTTGGATATAATTTTGTCTTTGTTCGCTAACATAAGCGTTTAAAACATCATTTTTAATTTGTTCAAAATCTGGAGTTTGTATACCACCTTTATTTTCTACTTTATAAATTTGATACCCATTTTTAGAATTTAAAATTGGAGAAAAGTCACCTATAGAAACTTGAGATAAAAGGCTTAAAAGTCTAGGATCTGCATTTTCTGGAGTAAGAATAGCATTTTCAGCTTTAAGCATAGTTTTTTTATTGATTTTTAAAGATTCTAAAAAATTTATATTTTGAGAAGTATAAATTTTTACAGCAATTTCTGTAAAAATACTAAATTTATCTTGATGCTGTTCAAAAAATTTTTTAGCACCTATATCGCTATAATCTATTTTAGCTGTATTAGCTATTTGATCATATAATTTTCTTTTTTCTAAATCTTTTTTAAAATTTTCTCTAAATTGTTCATAAGTTTGCCCTTTAGTTTTTAGATCAGCTTTAAGCATATCAAGTGTAATATTATTTTGAGAGAGCATTTTATCAATAGCATTATCAAGCTCTAATTCGCTTGTAAAAATTCCAAATTTTTTCATTTGAGATTTTTCCATTTTTTCATTGATTAAAACTTGTAAAGCTTCATTTTTAGAAAGGTGTAGCTTTTCCATTTTTTCATTAATATCGTAAGTTGTAATAGGTTCTTTATCGACAACTATAGCAATAGCATCGATCGTATTCGCACTTGTTAAATTTGCAAAAAAACAAAAACTTAATAAAATTTTTTTCATTTCAAACCTTTATTTAAGTGTAAATATCGCATTATATCAATAAAAATTTAAGAAAAGGCAAAAAATGGAAGAAAAACTTGTAACTCGTTTTGCACCAAGTCCTACAGGATATCTTCATATAGGAGGATTAAGAACGGCACTTTATAGTTATTTATATGCTAGAAAAAATAAAGGTAAATTTTTACTCCGTATTGAAGATACTGATCTTAAAAGAAATTCTAAAGAAGCAACTAAAGCTATTATAGAAGCTTTTAATTGGTGTGGACTTGACTATGATGGAGAAGTAACTTACCAATCTGAACGTTTTGAAATTTATAAGAAATATATTCAAAAGCTCTTAGATGAAGGCAAGGCTTATTATTGTTATATGAGTAAAGAAGAATTAGAAGAATTGCGTGCCAAACAAGAAGCCGCCAAAGAGCGTCCAAAATATGATGGGAGATATAGAGAATTTAAAGGCATACCACCTCAAGATATAAAGCCTGTTGTCCGTATTAAGGCACCTCAAAGTGGAGAAATTTTTTTTATGGATGGTGTAAAAGGTGAGGTTAAATTTAAAGTTGAAGATATTTTAGATGATTTTATTATTGCAAGAAGCGATGGAACACCTACTTATAATTTTACAGTTGTAATTGATGATGCTTTAATGAGTGTTAGCGATGTTATCCGTGGAGATGATCATCTTTCTAATACCCCAAAACAAATCATTCTTTATGAAGCTTTAGGTTTTAAAATTCCAAAATTTTATCACGTAGCTATGATTCATGGAGAAGATGGAAAAAAACTTTCAAAACGTCACGGAGCTACTGATGTTATGGAATATAAAGCTATGGGAATTTTGCCTCAAGCCTTACTTAATTTTCTTGTACGTTTAGGTTGGAGTCATGGAGATGATGAAATTTTTTCACTTGAAGATTTAAAAAAACTTTTTGATCCAAATCATATTAATAAAAGTGCATCTTGTTATAATTTTAAAAAGTTAGAATGGCTTAATGCACATTATATTAAAACTTTACCTTTTGAAGAGATAAATCATCAACTTAAAGAACTTGGATTTGATTTATTAGTTTATGAAAAAGCAGAATTTTTGCTTGATTTATTAAGAGAGCGTGCTAAAACTTTACTTGAAATCATTAATGGAGCTAAAAGTATTATAGAATCGCCTAAAAGTTATGATGAACAAGCTGTTAATAAATTTGTGAATGAAAAAAATCTTTCTTTATTAAAAAAATATGCAAATGAATTAGGCAATCAAAGCTTTGCAAGTGATTTTGAAAGTTTTACTAATGAATTCTTACAAAAAAATGATGTAAAATTAAAAGAACTTGCTCAGCCTATACGTATTGCTTTAACTGGTACGGCTGTAAGCCCTAGTATTTTTGAGGTTTTAGAGTTTTTAGGAGTTGAGGAGTGCAAAAAAAGAATGGAAATTTTTTTAAAAAGGATGATAAAATGAATTTAAGAGAAGAAGCCTTAAGATATCATTTGGGTGGTAAAGTTAGTATCACCCCTTTAAAACCAATGGATACAAGTCATGATTTATCTCTAGCTTATAGCCCAGGTGTAGCTGAGCCTTGTTTGGAAATTGCTAAAGATAAAGAATTAGCATATCTTTATACAAATAAAGCAAATTTAGTAGCTATTGTGAGTGATGGTTCTGCTGTTTTAGGACTTGGAAATATTGGAGCACAAGCTTCTAAGCCAGTTATGGAAGGTAAGGCTTGCTTGTTTAAAAAATTTGCTAATGTTAATGCTTATGATATAGAGATTAATGCTCATAGTGTTGATGAAATTGTTACATTTTGTAAAGCTTTGGCTCCAACAGTTGGTGGAATTAACTTAGAAGATATTGCAGCGCCAAAATGTTTTGAAATTGAAGCAGCTTTGCAAGATCTTGGAATTCCTGTTATGCATGATGATCAGCATGGAACAGCGATTATATCCACTGCAGGGCTTATGAATGCGATGGAAATTAGTGGAAAAAAATTTAAAGATATTAAAGTAGTTGTTAGTGGAGCAGGAGCTGCTGGAATTGCTAGTGCTAAAATGTATAGAAATTTAGGAGTTGAGCATATTGTTTTAGTGGATAGTAAGGGAGTAGTTAGTAAAGATAGAAATGATTTAACTCCACAAAAATTTGAGTTTGCTCTAGATTCTAAAGAAAAAACATTAAAAGATGCTTTAAAGGGGGCGGATGTATTTTTAGGACTTAGTGCTCCAAAAATTCTTGATGATGAGATGATTTTATCTATGGCTAAAGATCCTGTTATTTTTGCCTTAGCAAATCCTATTCCAGAAGTTATGCCAGAAGATGTTTCAAGGCTTAGAAAAGATGCAATTGTAGGTACTGGAAGAAGTGACTATCCTAATCAAATCAATAATGTTTTAGGTTTCCCTTTTATCTTTAGAGGCGCTTTAGATGTAAGAGCAACTAAAATCACTGAAAATATGAAAATAGCTGCAGCAAGGGCTTTGGCTGATTTGGCAAAATTGCCCGTAAGTGATGCAGTTAAAAAAGCTTATGAAATTGACTTTTTAGAATTTGGCAGAGATTATGTTATTCCAAAACCTTTTGATGAAAGAGTAAGAGCAGCAGTAAGTACCGCAGTAGCAGCAGCAGCTGTTAAAGATGGGGTAGCTTTGATTAAAGAATTTGATGAGAAAGCTTATTTTGAAAGCTTAAAATGAATAAAGTTTTTTGTGCAAATCATCCTTTAATACAACATAAACTAGGTCTTTTACGTGATCAATTTACAAAACCTTTTCAATTTAGAATGTTAATTGATGAAATTTCAACTTTTTTACTTTTTGAAGCAACTAAAGATTTGAATTTGAAAGAAGTTCAAATTCAAACTCCTGTTTCAAAAGCCAAAGTAAAAAAGCTGAATGAAAAAATTATGATCTGTCCTATTTTAAGAGCCGCATTAGGTATGCTTGATAGTGTTTTTAGATTAATTCCTGATGCCAGTGTGGGTTTTTTAGGCTTTTCAAGAAACGAAGAAACGCTTAAAGCGGATTTTTATTTTGAAAAAATTCCACAAGATGCAGCTAAACGCGTAGCTATTGTTATAGATCCTATGTTTGCTACCGGAGGAACGGCGATAGAGGCTTGTAATTTTTTGAAATCAAAAGGTATGAAAAAAATTAAATTTATTTCAATACTTGCTACACCACAAGGGATTGAAAATTTTAGAAAAGTACATCAAGATATTGAAATTTATACAGCTGCTATTGATGAAGAGTTAAATGAAAAAGGTTATATAGTTCCAGGACTTGGAGACGCAGGAGATAGAGTTTTTAATACTCTAGATTGATCATGATTTTTGGTAAATTTGATTATATTAATTTGTTACCTTTAAGTACTTATCTTAAAAAATATCCTTTACCTAATGGCTTTAAAGCAACACTTTTTTATAAAAAAGGCGAACCAAGTCATTTTAATAAAGAATTATTTTATCGTAGAGTTGATGGCGCTATGACTTCGAGTATTGAAAGTGTTAGAAAAAAATATAAAAATTTGGATGTTGGAATTTGTGCTAATAAAAAAGTTTTAAGTGTCTTGGTTGAAAAAAATTCATCTAAAGCCAAAGATCCTAGCTCAGCTACATCAAATGCTTTATCTCAAGTTTTAGGTTTAAAAGGTAAGGTTATTATAGGTGATAAAGCTTTAAAACTTTATATAAAAGATCCTAATGCCTATATAGATTTGTGTAATTTGTGGTATAAAAAAACTAATTTGCCTTTTGTTTTTGCGCGTTTCTCATGCATACAAAAAAAGATTTATTTTTCTAAAATTTTAAAAAAATTTGCTAGAGAAAGAATTAAAATCCCACAATACATACTTCAAAAATACGCTCAAAAAAAAGAAATATCAGCTAAAGATATTAAATATTATTTAAGCGAGATTATTTATTATAATATAACTCATAAGGAAAAAAAAGCTTTAAAGCGTTTTACTGATGCGGTTAAATTTAAAAAAGAAATTTAATATTCAAAATTTCTTAATTCTTTAACCGTTCCTAATAATATAATCACATCTCCGCTATAAGCTACCGTTGTTTCAAAATCAGGCAATATTTCCCAGTCATTATTTAGTTTTTTATAGGCAATTACCCTCATATTTTGTGCGATATGTTTGAGCGAATTTCCAGCTAATTTTTCATCTACATTGATTTTAATCGCTCGAATAGTATTTGCTGATAAATCAAATACTTCAAATTCACTTTCTCTAACAAGAAATTCTTTAACTAATCTTTTCGCACTTTCTTTTTCAGGATAAATGACTTTTGTAGCACCTAATTTAGATAGAATTTGTCCATGAATATTTGAGGTAGCCTTTGCAATGATATTATTAACTCCTATATCTTTAAGAGCCATTAAGGTGAGAATTGATTTTTCTACATTGTCTCCAATGCTTACAATCACCACCTCAACATCATGAAATCCAGCTTCTTTTAAAGCTGTTACATTTGTAGAATCAAGTATATAAGCATAACTTGCTGGATTAGATATATTTTTTAAAGCTTCTTCATCTTTATCAGCAACAATTACTGTATTTCCTGCAGAGATTAATTCTTCTGCAACAACTGATCCAAATTTCCCAAGACCAATAATTCCATAACTATTATTTTTCATAATTTTGCCTTTTATAGATTGATTTTTCCTTCAGGAAATCTAATATGTATTGCTTTATCTTGCTTAAAGACAGAGAGTAAAAATGCAAAAACTCCAATCCTTCCGCTAAGCATCATAATAATGATAATAATTTTGCTTGGATTGGTAAATGAAGCACAAAGAGAAAGTGTTTCCCCATTGCCAACTGAAATTCCAACGGTTGCAAATGCCGAAGAGGTTTCAAATAATAAAGGAAGAAAATTAAAATGAGATTCTAATAAAGAAAGCAAAATAACAGCAACTATAATATAAACTGCCGATCCTATTGCTATAACAAAAGCTCTTGATATAGTCTCTTGAGAAATTTCGTGTCCAAATATTCTTACCCTGCCATCTCTAATACTCCAATACGCATAGAGTAAAAGTGTGATAACTGTAGTAATTTTCATTCCTCCAGCCGTTCCTCCAGGTGCTCCTCCTATAACCATAAATAAAGATCCAAAAAACAAACTAGCATCATTTAAATGATTAATGTTTAAGGTGTTAAAACCTGCTGTACGGTAATTGATTGCAGTAAAGTATGAACTTAAAATTTTATCAAATAAAGAAAAATTTCCCATTGTTTTAGGGTTGGAGTATTCCAAAGCAAGAATAATCACAGTTGAAGAAAGAATTAGAATAATAGTTGATAAAACAACAACTTTTGTATGCAAGCTAAGATTAGACAAACGTTTTTTTTGAAAAAAATAAAGTTCCACTAAAACAAAATATCCAAGACCACCAATGATAATAAGAGTGGTAATGATTAAATTAATCGCAATATCATTTTTATAAGTAGAAATTCCATGTTCAAAAATACTAAAACCAGCATTATTAAAAGCACTAATGGAATGGAAAATTCCAAACCAAAGAGCTTTTTTAAAATCCATATCAAGAGCAAATCGCATGGTTAAAAGTAAAGCACCTGCTAATTCTATAATAAAAATAAAAAGTAAAACTTTTTTAAAAAATTTAAAAAGTCCATCCATGCTCGGATAAAATAGAGATTCTTTTAGTAAATTTCTACCACTAAACCCCACTTTTTTTCGTATGAGTAAATATACAAAAAAGCCTATACTCATATATCCTAAACCGCCAATTTGAATTAGTATTAGTAAAATAATTTGTCCAAGAAATGTAAAATCTACAGCAGTATTTTTTACAACCAATCCAGTCATACTGATCGCTGATGTACTTGTAAAAAAGGCGTCAAGAAAGGTAATAGGAGTCGTATGAGCCCAATTTGAATGCAAAAAGACAGCTCCGATTAAAGCAATAATGATGTAACCAACTAATAAAATTTTAAAAGTCCGTCTATCTAGTCCAAATTGTTTCAAAAAAACCCTCATTTTAAAATTTTAAAGCAGGAATTTTATCTGATAAAAACTTTAAGGCAAATAAATTTTTAATTCTATATTTAAACTTAAATTAAAGAAAAAAAGATAAAATTACATTTTTTAAAACTTCAGCTTTAAAAAAGCGAAAAATGTTTTTACTGGTTGGATAGCTCAGTCGGTAGAGCAGCAGACTGAAAATCTGCGTGTCGGCAGTTCGATTCTGCCTCTAACCACCATTCTTTTTTTATAAATCTTTCTTTAATTTTTAGCATAAATTTTAAATTTCTAGTGTATGATTTTAGGAAAATAAAATTACAAGGTTTATTAATGAGATTATTGTTTCTTATTTTCTTTTTAAATTTAAATCTTCTAGCAGAAAATTTTTTAGATTTTGCTAAGAATAATATTAAAAAAGAACAAAATATAAGTCAAGAAAATTCTACAAAACGTATTAAAATTCCTACTCATTAAAAATGAAGCAAGAAAGTATTTTATTAGCACAATTAAAAGAAGGTTATCGCTATAATAGCGATTCTTTGATTTTAGCTGATTTTATTTTAGAATGTGGGATAAAAAATGAATTATTAGATGTTGGTTCTGGATGTGGGATTTTAGGTATTTTACTTAAAAAATTTAATGAAAAAATCAAACTATCAATGATTGATATCCAAGAAAAAAATATACAACTCATCAAACAAAACTTAAAATCCAATCATGTAGAAGCTGAGGTCTTTTGCGATGATTTTTTAAAATTTAGTACTCAAAAAAAATTTGATTTTATAATATCTAACCCTCCTTTTTATAGACAAGAAGCTTACAAGAGTCAAAATTTACATAAAACTATCAGTAAATTTCAATCCTATTTGCCTTTAGATGAATTTATTTTTAAGGCAAATTCTATGCTTAAGCCAAGGGGTATTCTGTATTTTTGTTATGAAGTTTTAGCGCTTGATAAAATTTGCTTAGCTTTAGAAAAGAAAAAGCTAAAAATGACTAAAATTTGTTTTGTGCATACTGACAAAAATGACAAAGCAAGACTTGTTTTAATCGAGGCTAGAAAAAGCGTAAAGTCTTTTTGTGAAGTATTGCCTCCGTTTTTTGTATACGAAAATGGAAATTTAAGTCAAAAAATGCAAGTAATTCACTCTAGATTTATATTGGAAAGTTATGATTTTTAAAAAAGATTTTTCTTATTGTTTTGATGAAAATGCATGTCAAAAATGTGGCGGAAAGTGTTGTATAGGAGATAGTGGTAATATTTTTGCAAGCAAAGAAGAGCTTAAAAAATTAAGAGAATATTTAGGTTTAAATGAAGAAGAATTTGCTTTAAAGTATCTTAGAAAAGTTGGTTTTAAAATGAGTTTTAAAGAGATTGAATTTGAAGGTGGCTTTGCGTGTATTTTTTTTGATCCAATAAATAGGAATTGTTCAATTTATGACTATCGTCCGATGCAATGTCGCACTTTTCCTTTTTGGGAATATTTTAAAACACATAAAGAGGAATTAAAAAAAGAATGTATAGGAATTACTTATTTATCTTAATTATTATTTTATTTAGCGCCTGTGCTAACTCTAAAACCGTTGTTGTTTATCCTGATTATAACAAATTTAAAAGTAATGAATTTGACTTGAGAGTGATGAAAGCTTACAATTATGAATATTTCCATCAAAATAAAGAAGCTAGAGATGAGTTTTTAAAGCTTTTTAAAGATTATAATAATACGCATTTTTTAGAAAATGCTTTTTTAATCACTTTGGTAAATGATCTTGATCAAAAAAAAGAGATTAATGAAATAGCTAAGCCTTATTTAAATCAAAATGATAATCTTAAGCGTCTTAGCGCTCTTTACGAACTTAACTCGCACGAGCTTAAAAATGCTAAAAAGTTAGTTAAAGAGCTTTTAAAAAAAGCAGAACATGATCCAAGAAATTTAGAATTATATGGTGATATTTTGGTTAAACAAAATGATCTTAAAAATGCTGCAAAATATTATCATATGGCTTATGATTATGCTTTAAATGAAGAAGTTTTATTGAAGCTTGTAAGCGTTTATGCAATTTTAAATAATACAGCTAGTATTAAAGATTTGCTAGAAAATTCAAGAAAAGTGAATGGATGTACTTTAAAAACTTGTATTTTACTTGCAAAAATTTACAATGATGAAAAAGATTTTAAAGCTTTAGTTGAGGTTTATCTTCAACTTTATGAAATTACTAAAAGTAAAAATTTTATTTTATCTGCAGTTGAATTACTTAATTCTGAAAATAAAATTAAACAAGCTTTAAATATAGCTTTAGAATATAATTTAGATGATGATATTAAATTATATTTATATCAAAAATTAAAATATTATAATCAAGCTAAAGATTTAAGTATGCAAATTTATCAACGTACTCGTAATAAAGAATATCTTTTGCGTGCTGCAGTTTTTGAATTTGAAGATGCAAATTTAAAGAAAAAAATTACTCCTAAAACTATACAAGCTGTAAGAGAAAAATTTGAAAAAGCAATTGATGAAAATTCAAATGATTTATATTTAAATTATTATGGATATTTATTGATTGATTATAATTTAGATGTGAAAAAAGGGATTAAATTTGTTGAACTTGCTTTAAAAAAAGATCCTCAGAATTTGTATTATTTGGATTCTTTAGCTTGGGGATATTATAAGCTTGGAGATTGTTCTAAAGCATGGGAAATTTTGCAAAAAACTTTTAAAAATAAAGATTTTTCAAATTCTAAAGAAAGTAAAGCTCATATAAAGGCAATAAAAAAATGTTTAAAGCTGTAAAATCAGATGAAATTTATAAAAAAATTCAAAAAGAACTTGAAGAGAGAAAAAAAAGTTACCTTATGATATGTTAGGTCGATCTTTAGCTTCAAATCCATTTTTTCCAAAAGATGTACATAAAGCTTTAAAAAGAATAAATTACGAGATTAAATTAATCCCTCAAATCAAAGAGGATTTAAATCAAAATTTATCCTTAGCTTTAGAGAGTGAAAAAAAAGGAGCTGTTGCTCTTTCTATATCTACGTGGCCGTATTTTAATGGCGTGCTTGAAAATTTAAGCATGATACGTCGCTATACTCAAATTCCTTTATTAAGAGAAGATTTTATCATCGATGAATATCAAATTTTAGAAACTTTAGTTTATGGTGGAGATTTTATTTTATTGATCGCTAAAATGCTAAGCACTAAAGAACTTAAAAAATTGGTTGAATTTGCAAGACATTTAGGGCTTGAAGCTTTGGTTGAAATTTGTGATAAAGAAGATCTAAGCAAGGCTATTTTAGCTGGAGCTGATCTTATAAGTATTTGTAATGTTGATAAAAATTTCACTAATTATACGCAATTATGTGAAAAACTTATAGGACAAATTCCAAATTCTAAAATTATTATTGCTAGTGTAAATGATGGAGAGAATTTACAGTATTTACAAAAATTAGGGATAGATGCTTTTTTAGTAAATTATACAAATCATTAAAGGAAAATTAATGCAATATCTATACGCACCTTGGAGAAGTGAATATTTCGAGAAAGAAAAGAGTCAGTGTCCTTTTTGCGATTGTGTCAATAAAATAGATAGCGATGAAAAGTTAGGTGTTATTTTTAGAGCTAAGTATTGTTTTGCCGTAATGAATCGTTATCCTTATTCTGCTGGACATTTTATGATTATACCTTATTTACATGAAGAGCATATAGAAAATTTAGATGATAAGATATGGCAAGAAATGAGTTATTGGGTGCGAGAAGGTGTTAAAATCTTAAAAAACGAACTTCATGCAAGTGGTGTTAATATTGGGATGAATTTAAGTAAAGATGCAGGAGCAGGTATTGCAATGCATTGCCATTATCATTTAGTGCCTCGTTGGTTTGGAGATACTAATTTTATTACAACTATAGGGGAAACTAGAGTTTGTGGTACGGATTTAAAAGATGTGTATTATAAACTAGTCAATGCTTTTAACAATGTTAAGTGAATTAGAGTTTGAAAATTTTAATCAAGAAAAGTTTGATTTTTTAATCGATACAAGAAGTCCAAAAGAGTTTAGCCACTCTCATCTTCAAGGAGCTTTAAATTTTTACGCTTTAAATGATGATGAGCATAAAAAAATAGGGACACTTTATAAGCAAAATCAAGCTTTAGCCAAAGCAAAAGGTGCAAGTTATATTTGTGCTAATATGGCTTACCACATTCCTATTATCACCCAAAAATTTCGCATAGGATCTAAAGTTGGAATTTATTGCGCTAGGGGCGGATTACGTTCTAAATCTATAGCTGTCATTTTAAGCGAATTAGGTTATAGGGTGGTGCGTTTAAGAGGAGGTTTTAAATCTTACAGAGCTTTTGTGCTGAATTTTTTTAATCAAGTTTTAAAATTAAAATTATTTTCGCTTTGCGGAAATACAGGAAGTGGAAAAAGCGAGCTTTTAGAATCTCTCCCTCATGCTATTCATTTAGAAAAAATGGCAAATCATTTAGGTTCTTCTTTTGGAAATATTTTAGGCAAACAACCTACTCAAAAAGCTTTTGAATCTTTACTTTTTGATGAGCTTAATAGAATTAGAGATTTTATTTTTATCGAAAGTGAGAGTCGAAAAATTGGGGAAATAATCTTACCTTTAAAGCTTTATGAGAGTATGCAACATGCTTTTAAAATTTATTGTTTTTGTTCTTTGGAAAATCGTATTAAAAGAATTGAAAAGTTCTATAAAAATAAAATGACTCCTTTAAAATTTAAAGAATGTGTTCAAAAGATATCTCCTTATATTAGTGTTAATTTTAAACAAGATTTATTGCAAAATTATGAAAAACAAGAGTGGAAGAAGCTTATAGAAATGCTTTTAAAATATTATGATAAAACTTATAAACAACCAGAAAAAATAGACTTTAAACTTGATACTAATGATATTTCAAAAGCCAAAGAGGAGCTTTTGGCTTTTTTAAAAGCCAAACATAAGATTAATTTTTAAGAGATTTTAAAATAAAATCAATAAATTCATCACTATGATTTGGGCAAGAAATCAATGCATAATCTTGCGAAGCTAAATCTCTATATTCTATACCTAATTCAAATATAGTTTCAGAGCAATCAATACAAAAAGATATAGGATAAATTAAAGCTTTATTTTTAAGTTTTGATAAAATATCACTTGTACTAGGTTCTAGCCATTTTATAGGTCCTAATTTAGATTGATAAGATAGAATGATTTCTTCAAAATGATTTTTAAGCTTTTCTTTTAAAATTTGAACATGTTCGTTGATATGTTTTTCATATAAATCTCCTTTTTTTATAAGAGAAACCGGCAAAGAATGAGCTGAAAAAATAAGAGTTTTAGCATTAAAATGATTTTTTTTATCTAAGATATGAGAAATAATCATTTGATTGTAAATTGTATTTTTGTAAAAAATATCCATTATTTTAATTTTACTTGTGATATTTAATTTTTCAATTTCTCTTTGTAAAACATCAAGTGAAGAAGTTACTGTGGTGCAAGAGTGGTGAGGATAAAGCGGATAAAGAATAATTTCATCTTTTGAATTTAAAGAATATTTTTTTAAAACTTTATTAGCATAAGGAGGAACATATAAATTTATAAAATCAAATTTAAATTCTTTTTGTAAAGAATTTAATTGATGACACAATTTATATGTGATTTCATTTAAAGGAGATTTTCCACCCATTTTAATGTAGTTTTGTTGCATAGCTTTAGTACGTGATAATGTTATCATCCAAGCTACAAATTGTCTTAAAAATCTATTTTTAATTCCTAAAATGTAAGGATCATTAAACATATTTTTTAGAAAAGTTTTACAATCTTTTAAATTAGTGGCTCCACCCATATTTAGAAATAAAACTAATTTCACTTTTCTTCCTCTAAAATTTTTTGCACTTCATAAGCATCATCAATATTTGCTAAGAAATGTTCTTTATCATTAATTAAATTTAGTAAAGCTTGATGTTCACTAAATAAAGGAGAATTTTTCTCTACTGGAATTTCTTTGCCATCTTTAAATAATTTAAAATCAATTAAATTAGCTTCAAAAAAATGTTTTTCTGTTATAAGATGAATTTTTCTAAGCTTTGAAGAACAATTCCAACTTTGATGTAAAGAAGCTATAACTTCTTCAAGCTCACAAGCTAGAATACTTTCGCTTTCTCTATTTGCATCTTGAATAAAACGTTTTATAATTTTTGTTTTTGTAATATTTTTTTGGCTTAAAAAGCGAATTAAATCAAGATCATGCACAGCTAAATCATGTAAAATTCCAACATCGTTAATTCTTTGCGGATAGGGTGAAAATCTTTGTATATTTATACTAATAATTTTTTCATCCTTTAAATTTTGTTTTAAGGCTAAAACAGCAGGATTGAAACGTTCGCAAAATCCCACAGCTATTTTTTTATTTTGCGCTATTTGCTTTAATTCTTCAATTTGTGCTAAGTCTAAGGCTAAAGGTTTTTCGATGAGCAAGGCTTTTGCGGAATTTAAAACTTTTTTTGCAATATCTAAATGTGAATTTGTTGGGGTTGCAATGATAATAATATCATTATTTTGTTTTACAAATTCATCTAAGTTGTTGAAAAAAATATTATCAAATTGGCTTAAGTTTGAATTTTGATAAAGATCAAATAGAGCATTGATTTTAAAATGAGAATTTTTATTAAGCTCATTAAGATGATTTTGACCCATTTTTCCAAGGCCTATTATTCCAATTTTCATTTATTTAATCCTTAAAAAGATCAATAACTTGCTCTTGTTCTCTTTCTTCTAAAAAAGCCGAAAAAGGTAAAGATAGGATATGCTCACTTGCATAGCTAGAATTTTTAATTTCTAAATGATTTGCCTCTTTAAAACAAGGTTGCTTATGAAGAGGGGTTGGATAATGAATCGCATAAGGTATATTAGCTTTTTCAAATTTTTGCAAAATGCGTGCTCTATTTTCTACTAAAATACTATATTGCGCATAAACACTTTTGGCATCATTGTTGATTTTTGGAATCACGCAGTTTTTTAAATTTTCATTATAGATTTTAGCTAAAATCTGTCTTTTTTCAATTTCTTGCTCAAGAAATTTTAATTTTACATTTAAAATAGCCGCTTGAAGGGTATCAAGACGCGCGTTTATACCTATAAATTCATGTTTATAACGCTCTGTTTGTCCGTGATTAAGTAAAATTCTTATTTTTTGTGCTAAAGCATCATCGTGGCAAAAAATAGCCCCTCCATCTCCATAAGCACCTAAAGGTTTAGATGGAAAAAAACTAGTGCAAGAAATAGGTGCAATTGAACAAGATTTTTCCCTTTTAAAACTTGCTCCAAAACTTTGTGCTCCATCTTCAATAAGAGTGATATTTTTATTTTTTAGCATTTCATTTAATTTTTTTAAATCACTCATTTGTCCAAACATACTCACAGCAATAACCGCTTTTGTTTTAGATGTGATGGCTTGCTCTACTGCTTTAAAATCAAGATTATAATTATTAAGATTAATATCTACAAAAATAGGTTTTGCGCCTACTAATGCCACAGCCTCAGCCGTTGCAATAAAGGTAAAATCAGGAACGATCACTTCATCACCTTCTTTAATATCTAAAGCTCTTAAGGCTAAATATAAAGCACTAGTTCCACTTGAACATCCTATAGCATGTTTAATGCCTACAAAATGGGCTAAATTCTTTTCAAATTCATTTAGTTTTAAACCTCCTATAAAAGAAGAATTTTGCAAAACATTTTGAATTTCAGCGTCAATTTCATCTTTATAGGCTAAATATTGTGCATTAAGATTAATAAAATTCATATATACCTTTTGTATTTTAAAGAGTTTTTAAAACATTTATTGTAGTTTAGTTTTACTTAATTTAAAGTAATTTTGGTATTATATGATTTTATAAAATTCTTTTAGGAAGTCTTTATGGATATTAGAAAAGCTTATTTAGATTTTTTTGCTTCCAAAGGACATGAGATTACTCCTTCAAGTCCTTTGGTTCCAGATGATGCAACTTTACTTTTTACTAATGCAGGTATGGTACCTTTTAAAAGTATTTTTACCGGAGAAATTCCGCGTCCTAATCCTCCAAGAAAAACAAGTTGCCAAACTTGCATTAGAGCAGGTGGAAAACATAATGATTTGGATAATGTAGGCTATACAGCGCGCCATCATACTTTTTTTGAAATGCTTGGAAATTTTAGTTTTGGAGATTATTTTAAAGAACAAGCAATTTCTTATGCTTGGGAATTCGTAACTGAAATTTTAAAACTTCCTAAAGATAAACTTTATGTAACTGTTCATCAAGATGATAATGAAGCCTTTGAAATTTGGCAAAAATATATAGAAAAAGAACGAATTTATAAATTTGGAGATAAAGATAATTTTTGGCAAATGGGAGATACAGGCCCTTGTGGTCCTTGTAGTGAAATTTTTTATGATCAAGGTGCTGAATATTTTAATAGTGATGAAGATTATATGGGTGGAGATGGAGATAGATTTTTAGAAATTTGGAATCTTGTTTTTATGCAGTATGAAAGAAGCGCTGATGGAACTTTAAGTCCTTTGCCAAAGCCAAGTATAGATACTGGAATGGGTCTTGAAAGGGTTATGGCTATCAAAGAAGGAAAATTTAGTAATTTTGATAGTTCTTTATTTATGCCAATTATTGATGAAATTTCCAAACTTTGCAACACAAAATATATATATGAGAGTGGCGCAAGTTTTAGAGTAATTGCTGATCATATACGTTCTAGTGTATTTTTGCTTGCACAGGGAACGACTTTTGATAAAGAAGGAAGAGGTTATGTTTTGCGACGAATTTTGCGTCGTGCTTTAAGACATGGCTATTTATTAGGATTTAAAAAACCTTTTATGTATAAATTAGTCGATATAGTTTGTCATTTAATGGGAAATCATTATACTTATTTAAATGAAAAAAAAGAATTCATTAAAGAACAAATTCGACTTGAAGAGGAAAGATTTTTAAGTACTATAGAAAATGGAATTGAAATTTTTAATGAAGAACTTAAAAATACTCAAGAAATTTTTAGTGGCGAGGTTGCTTTTAAGCTTTATGATACTTATGGTTTTCCACTTGATCTTACTCAAGATATGCTTAGAGAAAAAAATCTTAAAGTAGATGAAGAAAAATTCGAAGCTTTAATGCAAGAGCAAAAAGAACGTGCTAAAGCTTCTTGGAAGGGTAGTGGTAGTAAAAACGCGAGTGGTGATTTTAAAATTTTACTTGAAAAATTTGGAGAAAATGAATTTATTGGTTATGAAAATATAGAATGTGAAACCAAAATTCTTGCACTCTTGGATGAAGATTTTAAAGAAATTTCATCTCTTAAGGGTAAAGGTTGGGTAATGCTTGAAAAAACTCCTTTTTATGCAACGAGTGGAGGGCAAAGTGCTGATATAGGATTTTTAGATGATTGTGAAGTTTTAGATACTCAAAAATTCTTTGGACTTAATCTTAGTTTTGTAAATACCACTAAAGAATTAAAAATCAATGATATGGTAAAAGCAAAAATTGATTTTGAAAAAAGAGAGCAAATTGCACGTCATCACTCGGCAACTCATCTTTTACATCATGCTTTAAGAGAAATTTTAGGTAACCATGTTTCTCAAGCAGGTTCTTTAGTGGAATTTAATAAATTAAGATTTGATTTTACTCACCCTAAGGCTTTAAGCAAAGAAGAATTAGAATGCATTGAAAGAAAAGTCAATGAAATGATTATACTTTCAAGCGATGCTATACTTGAGATTATGTCTTTAGAGCAAGCAAAAAAAAGTGGTGCTATAGCTTTATTTAATGAAAAATATCAAGATAAAGTTCGCGTATTGACATTAGGGGAGAGTAAAGAGCTTTGCGGTGGAACCCACGTTTTAAATACGGCACAAATTGGCAGTTTTTATATTGTTAAGGAAAGCGGTGTAAGTGCAGGTATAAGACGTATAGAAGCAGTTGTATCTAAAGCAGCTTTAAAATTTGTAAAAAATCAACTCGATGAAATTAATAAAATCAAAGAAGAATTGAAAAATAATGATATTTTAAATGGGATAAAAAAACTTAAAAATGAAATTATTGCCCTAAAAGAAGAGTTAAAAAATTCAAACAAAATAGAGCTGAAATCAAAAAATATCAATGGAATACAAATTTGTGTTGAAAGTATACAAAATGGTGATATTAAAGTTATGATTGATGATTTTAAAAATAAATTTAGCAAAGCTGTAATTTTACTTGCTCAAGTAAAAGAGGATAAAATTCTTCTAGCTGCTGGAGTAAAAGACGCTCCTTTAAAAGCTGGAGTTTTGGTTAAAGAAGCGGCACAAATTTTAGGCGGCAATGGCGGTGGAAGAGATGATTTTGCTACAGCAGGAGGTAAAGATATTGCTAAACTTGAAGAAGCTTTAAAGCAAAGTTTAGAACATATAGAAAAAGCAATTCAATGCTAATTCTTGCTTCAAGCTCTTCTTCAAGAGCAAAATTACTCCGAGAAGAAAATATCGAATTTAAGCAAATTGCTTTTGATTATGATGAAAATTTAAATAAAAATATTCCAGCAAATTTATATGTTCAAAATGTTGTCCTTGAAAAAGAAAAACAATTTCTTGCCATTTTTGAAAAAGATTTTTTAAATGAAACTATACTTTTTGCCGATAGCATTGTTTGTATAGGAAATAAAATTTTAACCAAGGCAAACGATAAAAATGAAGCTTATGAGATGCTTGCTTTACAAGATGGTAAAAGTGCAAGTATTTTGAGTGCCTTTTTATTGGTTAGTGCTCAAAAAAGAGTTTTTTCTCTTTCTAAGACAACGCTTTATTTTAAAAAATTTGATAAAAATGCTTTAAGCGATTATGTTGAAAATGGTCTTTATCAAGGTAAAGCAGGTTGTATTATGCATGAAGGTTTTCATGGGAAATTTATATTAAAACAAATAGGAAAATCAAGTACAGCTTTGGGGCTTGATACTCAAACTTTAAAGGCTTATTTATGAAAATTTTAAGATATATTTTTTCATTTTTTGGTTTATTAATGATTGCAGGTGTTATTTACGTTGGGTATCTTTTTACTAGCGTAGATACTCAAGATTATACCTTTAAAGAGTACAAACCACCCCTTACAACACAAATTTTTGATCGAAATGGAAAATTAGTAGCCAATATTTTTGAACAACACCGCTTTTATGCAAAGTATGATGAGTTGCCTCCGCGTCTTATTGAGGCTTTGGTGGCAATTGAAGATACAAGTTTTTTTGAGCACAATGGTGTTAATATTGATGCTATTTTTAGAGCAGGATTAAAGGTAATAAAAAATGCTGGAAAGCCTGTAGAAGGTGCTTCTACTCTTACTCAACAACTTATAAAAAACACAGAATTAACTCCAGAAAAAACCATTACAAGAAAAATTAGAGAAGCTTTACTTGCTTATAAAATTGAAACTTTACTTACAAAAGAGCAAATTTTAGAAAGATATTTAAATTTTATCTTTTTTGGACATGGATATTATGGTGTAAAAACTGCTGCACAAGGTTATTTTCATAAAAATTTAAGCGAATTAAGTCTTAAAGAAATTGCAATGTTAGTAGGTATCCCTAAGGCACCAAGTAGTTATGATCCAACCAAACATTTAGATCTTTCTATTTCACGTGCAAATAATGTTTTAACGAGAATGTATAGTTTGGGCTGGATTTCTAAAAGCGATTATGATAGTGCTATAAAAGAAGTACCTAAAATTTATAATGATACTTTAACTCAAAATGCTGCTCCTTATGTTGTTGATGAAGTAATGAAACAACTTAGTTCTAGTATTAAGGATTTAAGAACAGGTGGCTATAAGATCACTTTAAATATTGATTTAGACGTTCAAGAAATGGCAAAAAACGCTTTAAAATTTGGCTATGATGAAATTGTTAAACGCGATAAGGATGCAAATTTAAGCACCTTAAATGGTGCTATGGTTGTTGTCAATCATCAAAGTGGTGATGTTTTGGCACTTGTTGGCGGAGTGGATTATGAAAAAAGCAATTATAATCGTGCTACTCAAAGCATGCGCCAGCCAGGTAGTTCCTTTAAACCTTTTGTGTATCAAGTAGCAATTAATCTAGGTTATTCTCCCATGAGTGAAATTGCTGATATTTCTAGAATTTTTTCAGGTGGTGATAAGATTTGGAAACCTAAAAATGATGGAGGAAGATTTTTGGGTTTGATTACTCTTAAAGAGGCTTTAACGCGATCGAGAAATCTTGCTACGATTAATCTCGCACTTGATATTGGGCTTGATGTTCTTTATTCTAAATTAATGGAATTTGGTTTTAAAGATATTCCACCTAACTTATCTATAGTCTTAGGAAGTTTTGGAATTTCTCCTTTGGAATATTCTAAATTTTATACTATGTTTGGAAATTATGGAGTAATAAAAGAACCTCAAATTATCAGACAAGTTCAAGATAAAGATGGTAAGGTGATTATAAAATTTGAGTCTAGTGAACACAGAGTGAGTAACCCAGAGCAAAGCTTTTTGGTGCTTGATATGATGAAAAATGTTGTAGAAAATGGAACAGGTCGTAATGCTAAGATTAAAGGTATAGATATAGCTGGAAAAACTGGAACGACAAATAAAAATATTGATGCTTGGTTTTGTGGAATAACTCCAGAAATTGAAGCATTGATTTGGTATGGAAATGACAATAATAAACCAATGCGTTATACAGAAAGCGGAGCTAGAACTGCAGCACCGGTATTTAAGGACTTTTTAACTCAATATATAGAGAAATTTCCAAATACGACAAGAAAATTTAGTATTCCAAACGGAGTTTATCAAGGAACTTACAAAGGTAAAAGTGCTTACTATACAGATAAATCACCTTTGCCAAGAAATAGTATAAATTTAAATGAAAATGAGATTTTGTTTTAGAAAATAAGAATTAATACCTTATGAATTTTTATCTTTGTGTAAAAATTCATCAAAACTATTAATAAATTTATCATTCATTTTAAATTCTTTGTTTATAAAAAATGGTAAAGACTGAAGGGTTAATTTTTTATAATCTTTAGTGGATATTATTTTTCCTTTTAAAGTTTCTAAAAATTCTTCTTTCCAAATATCTTTTGCACCAGCTAAATGCCCTCCTTTTGCCTCTATAAAACATTGTATACTTAAAAAATTATCATCATCTTTACTTTTCTTGCCAAAGAAAATAAAGTCAGGTTCAAACCCCATTGCGTAAGTAGCTTTATCTTTTCTATTATCATAAATTTTAAATTCTTCAAAGCCTTCATTTCTTATAATAAACCATTTAGAAAACACTTTATTTATCTCATCTTTTTTCTTTTCTATAAAATTTAGAAATTCTTTTTCTAAATTACTATCAAAACAAAAAGTTTTATGATAAAGCCATTCGAAATTCATTTCTTCAAATTTATCATTATTTTTAAATACTGCTTTACTACCTATATTAAATTTATGTGTTTGAAACTCACTCACTTCGTATTCTTGTTTTATACTTTGTTTTAATGATTTGAAATTTTCTAAAACATATTTAGCTATTTCAAGATTATTTTCTTGATTAAATTTTTGTTTTTTTGAAAAACACACATATATATCTTTTAAACAATTTTCTATAAAATCTTTTTTACTTTCAAAATTAAAATTTTCATTTATATTTTTAAAATCAAGCCCTAATATATTCATTGCTTTTAAAAAATATTTATTATCTATATTATCTAGTTTTGAAAGTTTTTGAAAATCATACTCTTCTTTTATTTCTTCAAATTTTTCTTCACTTTCTTTTATAGAATTTGAAAAATAAGGAATTTGCAAACCTTTTATTTTTTGTTCCATCTCCATTCTTGTAATACTAAAATTTTTTAGATCACGCTTTTTGATTCTTTTATTATTAGCATAATAAATTTCGTTATTTTCAACAATTTCTTTTATTTTTTCATTTACTATCAAATCCACACGCTTTTTTTCTTCTTCAAACAACAATCCTTCTTTATTCATACTTTCGTTAAGATTTTTAATAAATTCTACATCATTTCTAGTGTGATAACTTAATCTTTCTAATGCATTTAATTCATTATCTAAGTCATTGTCAAATTTTCTTCTAAATTTAAACTCATCATCAAAACAAAGCAAATCACTTTTAAAAGGATAATACCTAGCACCTCTTCCTATAAGTTGTGCTTCTTTAGTGGTTATAGCCTTGCTTGTTTTTTTATTTCCAAGCCTAACTATATCAAAAAGGTTTAAAACATCCCATCCTTCATTCAGCTTATCTACGCAAAAAATAACTCTTATTTGATTATTTTTATCTTCTAAATTATTAAGTAAAATTTGATCTTTTTCGAGCTCTTTATCATCATTTGTATTTAGCATATAAAGTGTTTTAAAATTATTTTTTAAAAAATTTACAATAATATTTACATAAGAATCTTTATATTCTTTTTTAAAAAATTCTAAACTTTTATTTAAAAGTTCACTTTCCTTGTTTATATTTTTATAAAAATTTTCTATTTGTAAGTTTTCTAAATTATCTATAAATTCTATAAATTTTTCTTGATTTTGCATAGATTCTTTTATAGATTCGCTTTTAAATAAAATAACAGGTTTTAAAACTATATTATATTTTTGAGCTAACAACTCTCTATAAAGACTACAAAGCACAGCTCCTAAAAATCTATATTCTAACTCATCATTGTCATATTTAACTAAAAATATGCGTTTAGAGTATTTATCTTTGCAAAATTCTTTTAAGGTATATTCATAAATAATTTTATCTTGATATTTTTCTAATACATTAAATTCTTGCGGAATAGTAGCACTAAATTCAAACAATAAATTTTCGTTATTGCTTTCATAAGCTCTTTTTATAATAGCTTCCCAGCCTTCTTTAAGTTCATTTTCATTTTTATTTTTAGTATCACTATTTAGATGATGAGCTTCATCGGCTAAAAACACAAGCTTTTTATTTTTTAAATCTTCAAAACTTAAAGAATTTTCCCTTTCATTTTTAAAAAGAGAAAATAAAGCTTGTATGGTAGTAAAATATATATTTATACAATTATCTTTGCTTTCAAAAAGATTATTAATGATATTAATTTCTATATTTTTAGAATCTATATTTATATTTTCTTTAAAAAGATATTTATTTGAATATTTTTTGGCAAAATTTGCTTTAGTTTTTTCTAAAATAGAAGTAGAATTTACAAAAAATATAAAATCTTTATAACCTTTTTTATAGCAATCTAGCATTAAAGCCGCCATTATAAGAGTTTTTCCACTTCCTGTTGCCATATTAAACATTAAATGTCTTTGTTTTATGCTATCAAAATTTGCATAATAATACTTTAGAGCTTTTTCTTGATAAATTCTTAATTCTTTTGATAAATTATCTTTTACATAAAAAGGAATTTCTATTTGTTCTATACCTCTTTTTCCAAATTCTTCCTGTAAAAGCTCGTGTAGTTTCTTACTAAACATTTTCATCACCATAAAATATTTCATTAAGTTTTATTGTTTCTTTAGATATATCATAGTCTTTATCTTTTATATCACCATATAAAACATAGTCCATATTAGAATCTAATGCTAAATTTAAAATCTGCTTTTTATCTTCCAAGCTTAATTCTTTAAAATCTTTATCTTTTAAAATATCTTGTATATCTACTCTATAATCCAAAAAAGCTTTAGTTTTTAATTCATCATAAAATTTTTCTAATTCATTGTTGTTTTTAGCATTGTTTATTTTTTCTTTATAAATTGCATTTAAAGGCATAAGCTCAGCATAAACAAAACTTCCACCACTTTGCCATTGCACTGCTTTGCTAATACCACCTTGATCACCTTCTATGACTTTTTTAAGTCTTTCTTTTGTGATAGTTTCTATATAATCCATTTGTTCTATGCCTATCCATTTGCGTTTCATTTTATGAGCAACAGCTAAAGTAGTGCCACTTCCTGCAAAAAAATCCATTACTATGTCGTTTTCATTTGTAGAAATTTCAATTATTCTTTGAAGTAAGGCTTCAGGTTTTGGATATGAAAATAAACCTTTCTTTTTAAATATATTATTTATTTCAATAGTAGCTTTTGAATTAAGCAATGTATCCCACCAAGTTTTTTCAGAGCTATATTCAAAAATATCATTATCATTCTTATAAATTTTTCTAAATATTTTATCTTTCTTTAATACTAATAAATTTTTATCACATTCAAATTTGTCTCTACTCCATAACCAACGTCCATCTTCACCAGCTATTTTTCTAGGTAAAATTTCTTTATATTTTTCATTGTATTTAGTAAGCGAAAATTCACAAGTTTCCATATTATAATAAATAGGGTAATATAAATTTGGTCTTGCTTTTCTAGTTCCAGCTTCTCCTGAATTTTGAAATTCTTTTAAAGTATATTCACCATTACAATCAGTATATTCAAATATTTTTTCCTTAATAATTTTTTTATTCAGCTTAAGTATTTGTTTTTGCTTTGAAAAAATTAAAATATAATCATGTAAATTTTGAAGAGTATTATCAGCTAATGTTCTTATATGTTTTGTACTTAATCTTACTATAGTTCCTACAAAATTCTCCCTTCCAAAAATCTCATCCATAAGCACTTTTAAATAAGCTTGCTCATTATCATCACATTGCACAAAAATCGCACCATCATCTCTTAAAAATTCCCTAGCAATTTCAAGGCGATTTTTCATAAAAGTAAGCCAAGTAGAATGATTAAATTTATCATTATAATTAAAACTATCATTGCCTGTATTATAAGGTGGATCAATGTAGATTAATTTTACTTTATTTGCATAAAGCTTTTTTAAAGAATGTAATGCTAATAAATTATTGCCTTTTATAAGTAAATTTGGATTATCTTTTAAATATTCTTGTAGATTTTTACTTTCGCCTATTAATTCAAAATTTTGCAAGGCTTTTTGGGCAAATAAAACATCTATTTCATCACGAGCTAATATTTCATTAAAAAATATTTCTTGTGTTTTTTGATCATCTTTGCTTTGTCCGCCTTTTATAACACCGTCTTTAAAAGCAAAATTTAATATTACTTCATTATTTGTTTTTAATAAAGATTTTGTTTTATTTGCAAGTCCTATTTTATTAGCATAGCTTGTAAAACTACCGCTTAAATTCTTAAGATCTAAAAATGTTAAAAATTCATTCATTTTAAAAATTAAAGCTTTTTTATTAAAAATAAAAAATCTATTTTTAAATTCTTCTTTATATTTACTCTCTTCTAAAAGATAATTAAATAATTTTTCATCATAATTTTGTGCTAAATTTCTAACTTGTCCTAAAGTTTCAAAATACTCTTCTAAATCTTGCAATAATTTATTTTTTGGCATTTTTATTCCTAAGTAATTTTTTATAATTAATTATATATCAATGGTGCTTAGAAATTATATAAAAATATTGAGATAATGAATATTATAAATAAATTTTGAAAGTAGAAATTTCTACTTTCAATTTTGTATTTTTTTGATTACGATTTCATCATTTTCAGCATCGATTAAAATGTTATCATTTTCGTTAAGTTCATCAGCTAAGATCATATCGCTTAATTTATCCTCTATCATATCATAAATAGCTCTTTTTAATGGTCTAGCTCCAAAATCAGGATCAAAGCCATTTTTTGCGATCAAAAGCGCTCCATTTTCGCTTAAATTTGCTTTTATTCCTTTACTTGACAAACTATTTTGCAAATCTTTAAATAAAAGTTTAACTATTTCATAAGCCTCATCTTGTCCTAAAGGATTAAAGGTGATGATATCATCTAAACGATTTAAAAATTCAGGTTTAAAGAAATTTTTTAATTCGCTTTTAATTGCATTTTCTTTTTCTTCACCATTTAGTGACATTATTGCATTTGAAGCAATATTAGAAGTTAAAATAATAATAGTATTTTTAAAATCTACTGTCACTCCCTTACTATCTGTTGCTCTTCCATCGTCTAAAATTCCTAAAAGTATATTGAAAACATCTTTATGAGCTTTTTCAACTTCGTCAAATAAAAGAACGCTATAAGGTTTTCTGCGCACCGCTTCGGTTAGCTCCCCACCTTCTTCATGTCCTATATACCCTGGAGGCGCTCCTAAAAGTCTTGAAACGCTATGTTTTTCCATGAATTCGCTCATGTCAAAGCGTATCATAGCTTTTTCATCATCAAATAAAAATTTTGCCAAGGCTTTAGCTGATTGAGTTTTTCCTACTCCAGTTGGACCTAAAAATAAAAAACTTCCTATAGGTTTATTATCTGCATTAAGTCCTGCTTTATTGCGTTTAATGGCTCTTGCTAGAGCATTTAAAGCTTTATCTTGCCCTATAACACTTTCTTTTAAGTGCTTTTCCACTTCTAAGAATTTTTGTTTTTCAGAAGTAAGCATTTTTTGCACACTAATACCCGTCCATTTGCTTAAAATTCCAGCGACTAAATCTTCATCTACTTGATTTTTAAGCAAAACACCATTTTCGCTCATCTTTTTCCATTTTTCTTCTAAATTTTGCACCTCTTTTTCAAGGCTTGGAATTTTTCCATATTCCAATTCAGCAGCTTTTTGAAATTCTCCTTTATTTTTAGCTAAATTAGCTTCATTTTTTAAAAGATCAATTTCTTTTTTCTTGGCACTGATTTCATTAAAAACGCCCTTTTCATTTTCAAATTGTGAATTTAAAGCATTTTGTTTTTCTTTTAAATTTGCTAATTCTTTAATAATTTCTTCTATTCTTTTTTCATTTTTTTTATCATCTTCCATTTTTAAAGCTTCATTTTCAACTTCTAAGGTTTCAATATCTTTTCTTACTTTTCTTAAAGAACTAGGTTCACTTTCAATTTGCATTTTAAGTTCAGCAGCAGCTTCATCGATTAAATCAATAGCTTTATCAGGTAAAAAACGATCTGCTATATAACGTTTTGAAAGCTTAGCAGCTGCTACTAAGGCGCTATCATTTATCGTTACATTATGATGAATTTCTAATTTTTCTTTAATGCCTCTTAACATGGCTAGAGCTTCATTGATGCTAGGTTCAGGAACATTGACAGGTTGAAAACGACGTTGTAAGGCAGCGTCTTTTTCAAAATATTTACGATATTCTTTTAAAGTGGTAGCACCTATGGTATGAAGTTCACCTCTAGCTAAAGCAGGTTTTAAGATATTAGCAGCATCCATACTTCCTTCACTTGCTCCAGCTCCTACTATAGTGTGAATTTCATCTATAAATAAAATGATATTTTTATTTTTAATCACTTCATTGACTACTGCTTTTAAACGATCTTCAAATTCACCACGGTATTTTGCTCCTGCTATTAAAGCACTCATATCAAGTGCAATAACTTTTTTATTTTGCAAAGAAGTTGGCACATCTTTTTTAATTATTCTTTGTGCTAAAGCTTCAACAATTGCAGTTTTTCCAACTCCAGGTTCTCCTAGTAAAATAGGATTATTTTTAGTTTTACGAATTAGAATTTGCATTAGTCTTTCTATTTCTTCTTCTCTTCCGATAACTGGATCTAATTCTCCTTGGATTGCTTTTTGAGTAAGATCAATACCAAATTTATTTAAACTATCTAAAGTTTCATCACTTGTTTTGCTATCAACCTTTCTTCCTGCTCTTAATTTTTGTAATTCTTTTTGAAATTCTTTACGATCGAGAAATTTGGATAAAATTTCTTTAATTGGATCTTTTTCGCTTTCACTAATCAGCCAAGTATCTACAGATAAATAGCTATCCCCATTCGCACTCATTAAGCCTTTGGCTATTTCTAAAGAATTAATAAATTCGTTTGAAAATCTGATGGTTTCTTTGCTTACATTTGAACTTGTTGGTAATTTGGATATTTTACTTTTAATTTCAAGTTCTAAGGCTTCTTTTGAAATATTTAACTTATTAAGTATTTGATTAAGTAAACTTGAGCTATCAACACACAAAGCCCAAAAAAGATGCAAAGGAACAATTTCATTATTTTTAGAATATATTGCTAAAGATGCTGCACTTTCAACATTTGAAAGCATAGAGTCTGTTAAGTAATCTTGTATATTTGCCATATTCATTCCTTTTTTATTAATTTATATGGATTATATTATATAACTTTAGTCATATAATGTCAAGTTATTTTATATTATTTTATAAATATATCTAAGTTTATTTTTGTAAATATATGATCAAAAGTTTATTTTACAAACATATCAATAGCTTTATTAAGATCTTCTATGCTTTGTTTATTTTCTTTAGAACATGTATGATGGATACAATGAGCTAGATGTTCTTTTAAAACAGCTTTTGCGGTATTGTTAACAGCTGCTTTAATAGCGGCAAGTTGTATTAAAATTTTACTACAATCCTCATCTCTTTTTACCATGTTTTTAACTGCTTCTAAATGTCCAATTGTGCGACTAAGTCTATTGCTGATTGCTTTAATATGTTTTTGAGAATGTTGATGTTTTTTTGTATTTTGCATTTATTTTCCTAAAAATCCTTTGATTTTTTAAAGTAAAAAATTAGAATCATTCTAACATAAAAAATAAAAGAAAATGCAATATAAATTTTATTATGCTTAATTTACAATTTCTTAAGCATTTTTTATTAAAATTTAGAAAAAAATCTTAATGGAGTTACACTTGAAAATAAAACGATCTTTAGCCGCTTTGGTAGGTTTTATAAGCTCTTTGGCTTTTTGTATTTTTTTTGTTGGAAATTTACACGCTAAAAATGATGATAATAAAAAAATAGAACAACGTTTACAAGCTTTAGATAAGCTTACAAAAACTTTAGCTATAGTTGAACAATATTATGTTGATGATGAAAATATAAGCGATTTAGTAGACAAGTCTTTATCTGGATTATTGAGCAATCTTGATGCACATTCTTCTTTCATGAATGAGAAAGATTTTAATGATATGAAAATCCAAACTAATGGTGAATTTGGTGGACTTGGAATTACAGTAGGCATGAAAGATGGTGCTTTAACTGTTGTTTCTCCTATGGAAGGAACTCCTGCAGATAAGGCGGGAATAAAATCAGGAGATATAATCTTAAAAATAAATAATGAAGCAACCTTGGGTATGAATTTAAATGATGCCGTAGAAAAAATGCGTGGTAAGCCAAAAACTGAAATTACTTTAACTATTTTTAGAAAAGGTTCTACTAAACCTTTTGATGTGACTCTTATGAGAGATATTATAAAAGTTGAAAGTGTTTATGCAAAATTGATACAAAAAGAAAATATTTTGTATTTAAGAGTAACTAATTTTGATAAAAATGTAGTTGATTTAGCAAGCAAGGAACTTAAAAAATATCCTAATGTTAAAGGAGTTATTTTAGATCTTAGAAATAATCCAGGCGGACTTTTAAGTCAAGCTATAGGGCTTGTTAATTTATTTGTCGATAAGGGTGTGATTGTTTCTCAAAAAGGACGTATAGCCAGCGAAAATCAAGAATATAAAGCAGAGGCAAAAAATAAAATTTCCAATGCTCCCTTGGTAGTGCTTGTTAATGGTGGTAGCGCAAGTGCAAGTGAGATTGTTAGCGGGGCTTTGCAAGATTTAAAAAGAGCCGTAATTGTTGGTGAAAATACTTTTGGAAAAGGTAGCGTTCAGCAAATAATTCCTATTAATAAAACTGAAGCATTAAGATTGACTATAGCAAGATATTATTTACCAAGTGGTCGTACCATTCAAGCCATAGGGGTAAAACCAGATATTGAAGTTTTTCCTGGAAAGGTGAGTGCTCAAGAGGAAGGGTTTAATTTAAAAGAAAGCGAATTAAAACAGCATTTAGAGAATGAACTTCAAAAAACTAATGATAAAAAAGAAGAGAAAAAAGAAGAGAAAAATGATAAAAATATCATTACATTAAAACAAATTTATGAAGATGCGCAATTAAAATCTGCCATTGATGCGGTGAAAATTTTAAATATTAAGGAGGATGCATTATGACAAAAAAAGATTTAATGTATGAAGGAAAAGGTAAAAAACTTTTTAAAACAGATGATGAAAATTTATTAATCAGTGAATTTAAGGATGATTTAACAGCTTTTAATGCTGAAAAAAAGGGAAATGAAAGCGGTAAAGGGGCTTTAAATTGTAAAATTAGTACAGAAATTTTTCATTTGCTTGAAAAAAATGGTATTAAAACCCATTTAGTTGATCGTATTAGCGATACTGAACAACTAGTAAAAAAATGTAAAATTATTCCTATAGAAGTAATAGTACGTAATGTTGCCACAGGCTCTATTGTAAAAAGATTAGGTTTAGAAGATGGCAAAGTTTTACCTTTTGCTTTGGTTGAATTTTGCTTAAAAGATGATGCTTTAGGAGATCCTTTTATCAATGATGATCATTGTTTAATTTTAAATTTGGTTCAAGATGAAACCCAAATTCAAGAGATTAAGAATATTGCCAAAAAGATCAATTCTATTTTAACTCCATTTTTTGATTCTAAAAATTTAAGACTTATTGATTTTAAAATAGAATTAGGCTTAGCTAAAGATAATGAACTTGTTTTAGCCGATGAAATAAGTCCAGATAGTTGTAGATTTTGGGATAAATTTAGTAATGAAAAACTAGATAAAGATAGATTTCGTCAAGATTTAGGCAATGTAAAAGTAGCTTATGAAGAAGTTTTAAAAAGAATTTTAAATTAAGGCATATTGATGAAAATAGTAATAAATATTTTTTTAAAAAATGGAGTTTTAGATCCTCAAGGTAAAGCTATTGAAAAAGCTTTACATTCTTTAAATTTTAATGAAGTTAAAGAAGTAAGAATGGCTAAACAACTCATACTTGATTTAGATGAAAAAGATGAAATAAGGGCTAAAGAGCGTATTGCTAAAATGTGCGAAGAGCTATTGGTTAATAATGTGATTGAAGATTATGAACTGAGCATAAGCGAGAAATTATGAAAGTAGCAATCATTCGATTTCCTGGAACAAATTGCGAATTTGATACAGAATATGCATTTAATAAACTTGGCGCTAAAACTGAAATTATTTGGCATGAGCAAAAAGAATTTAAAGCTGATTTAGTTGTTTTGCCTGGAGGATTTTCTTATGGAGATTATCTAAGATGTGCCGCAATTGCTAAGCTTGCTCCTGCAATGCAAGGTGTTTTTGAGCATGCTAAAAAAGGGGGCTATATTTTAGGAATTTGCAATGGATTTCAAATTCTTTTAGAAAGTGGTCTTTTAAAAGGTGCAATGAAACATAATGAAAAATTAAGCTTTATTTCAAAAAATCAAGATTTAAAAGTAGTTTCAAATCAAAATGTTTTTTTAAGAAATTTTCAAAAAGGTGATATTGTAAATTTACCTATTGCACATGGGGAAGGAAATTACTATGCAAAAGAGAATATTTTAAAAGAATTAGAAGATAAAGATTTAATCACGTTAAAATATCAACAAAATCCTAATGGCTCTCTTTGTGATATTGCTGGAATTTGTGATGAAAATAAAAAGATTTTTGGTCTTATGCCACATCCTGAAAGAGCTTGCGATAGTGTTTTGGGTAATGAAGTGGGCTTAAAAATGTTTGAAGGTTTTATGTGAAAATATTATTTTTTATATTTTTAATTTCTTGTAGCCTTTTTGCTCAAAAAGAAATTTCTGTTTTTGATATCCAAAAAGTACAAAAAGAGCTAGAAAAGTTACCTAAAGAAGATCAAAAAATTTACCAAAATATTGCTCCAAGCGATGAAAATAATGATATAGATACGAGCAATATTGAAGATCCTTTTATCCCTCGAAGTTCTTTGGTACTTACTAATGATGAGTATCCACATAAGGTTTATGTTGGAGAGGTTTTTCCAATTACTATTCATGCAAAAACAACTGAAAATACCAATTTTGATTTTAAAATTAATTTAAAAAAAAATGATGATTTGCTTTTTTTAAATCCTGGTGCGAAATGGGAAAATATACGAGGTGAATATATAACAACTTTATGGTTTGAGGCTAAAACCTCTAATGCTTCTTTAGAACAAATTTCGATTCAATTACTCAGGAATGGAGAAGTTTTTCAGCAATCTACTTTAAATTTAAATCCAATTAGATATGAAATTACGCCAAGTGATAATCATTTTTCACACTTGGTAGCAAGTTCTTTAGAAGTTAAAAAGATAAAAACTAAAAATTTTGATAATAGTAATATTATTGTTATGCTTGAATTAAATGCTACAAATACAAATCTTAAGAGCTTTTATATCAATGGTGTTAAAAAACAAGGAGTAGAAAACTTAAAAGGTGATTTTAATGCTTCTACTGGTTTTTATTATGCTTTATTTCCATCATCTAAAACTCATTTTGATTTTTCTTATTTTAATAAAAATACTAAGAGTCTTGAAAATATGAGTTTTAGACTTGTTATCAGCGATGATGAAATCAGCACTCAAAGTGATTTAAATCCCACTAATAAAGATTTTAATATTTATAAGCAATATGTGCTTTGGTTTTTTACATTTGTTTTTGCACTTGTATTTGTATGGAGAAAAAATTACATTATTTTGGCTTTAGCAATAGCGTGTTTTATACTGAGTTTTTTTATAGATACAAGTATAAAAAATGGTATTTTAAAATCAGGTTCAAGGGTAAGAATTTTGCCAACAGAGCCTTCAACTTTTTTCTATACAGCTCATTCTAAAGAAAAAGTTAAAATTTTGGGAAAAAGATTAAACTATATTAAAGTAGTTCTTGAAAATGGAAAAATAGGATGGGTACTTCGTGAAGATTTGCAAAAAAATTAAAGCTTTATATTTTTGGTTTTTTTTTATTTTTAGTATTTTAATTGTGGTGTGTTGTTTTTGTTTTGTAAAATCTCAAAATATCTTATGGAAAATTCGTAGAATTTGGGCTAAATTTCAAAAATTTACTATTTTTTATAAAACAGAGCTTGTTGGTAAGTTTAATCCTAATGCAAATATGATTTTAATGAATCATCAAAGCGCTTTAGATATTATTGCTTTAGAAGGATTGTATCCTAAAAATTTATGTTGGGTTGCAAAAAAAGAATTAGGCGAAATTCCACTTTTTAAAATTACTATAAAAAAACCAAAATTACTTTGTATTGATAGAAAAAATCCAAGAGATTTGGTGCGTGTATTAAAAGAGGCTAAAGAAAGATTAAATGAAAATAGAGTTTTAGCAATTTTTCCTGAAGGAACACGTTCAAAAACAGAAAAAATGCTTAAGTTTCAAAGTGGAGCTAAAGTTTTAACTGAAAAATTAAATTTAAAAGTTCAACCTATTTTAATTGTGGATTCTGCTAAAATTTTAGATACGAAAAGTTTTAATGTAAATGGTGGAATTTTAAAGATTATTTGTATGGATTTGATAGATACGAGTGATGAAAGATGGCTTGAGAATACTAGAAAAAAAATGCAAGAAGTATTAGAACAAGAAAGAATGAAACAATGTTCAATATAATTTTAATTGTAGGATTAGGTGGCTTTTTGGGTTCTATATTTAGAATGTTAAGTATTAATTTTATTAATAAATTTTTTCCATATTCTATTGGTTTTGGTACTCTTTTTGTAAATATTTTAGGTTCGTTTGCTATAGGAATTTGTTTTTCTTATGCTCAAAATAAAGGCTTATCGCCATTGCTTAAAAATTTTATCAATACAGGATTTCTAGGAGCTTTTACAACTTTTTCTACTTTTTCTTACGAAAATTTAACACTTTTGCAAAGTGGAAGTTATTTTCATCTCTTTCTTAATATTATTTTTAATGTGATTTTATGTTTATTAGCCGTTTGGCTTGGTTTTGTAATTTTTAAATAAATTTTTTAGAATTATGTATTTTTTGCTAAAATAACGTATTTGAAAAATACAAAGGAGAAAAAATGCAATTTCAAACTGAAGTTAATCAACTTTTACAATTGATGATTCATTCTTTATATTCAAATAAGGAAATTTTTTTAAGAGAACTTATCTCTAATGCTAGCGATGCTTTAGATAAATTGAATTTTTTAAGTGTTAGCGATGATTCTTATAAAAGCTTAAAATTTGATCCTAAAATAGAAATTACAATAGATAAGGATAAAAAAACTTTAACCATCAGTGATAATGGTATAGGTATGAATAAAGAAGATTTGATTAATAATCTAGGCACCATTGCAAAAAGTGGTACAAAAAGTTTTTTAGAGAATTTAAGTGGTGATGCTAAAAAAGATTCCCAGCTTATAGGACAATTTGGTGTTGGATTTTATTCTGCTTTTATGGTCGCAAATAAAATCGAAGTTTTAAGCAAAAAAGCTTTAGATGATAAAGCTTATCTTTGGACTTCTGATGCAAATGGTTATGAAATTGAAGATGCTCAAAAAGAAGAGCAAGGAACTAAAATCACACTTTATTTAAAAGATGATGAATTTGCTAATTCTTATAAAATTGAAAGTATTATAGAAAAATATTCAAATCATATACAATTTCCAATCTTTATGGAAAAAGAAGAATATATTCCTGCTAAAGAAGGCGAAGCAGAAGGAAAAACTGAAGTAAAAATTTCTCAAATTAATAAAGCTAATGCTCTTTGGAGAATGCAAAAAACAAGCCTTAAAACCGAAGATTATGAAAAATTTTATGAACAAAATTTTCATGATTCTAATAAGCCTATATTGTATCTTCATACTAAAAGTGAAGGAAAATTAGAATATAGTTCTTTATTTTTTATTCCAAAAAATGCTCCTTTTGATCTTTTTAGAGTGGATTATCAAAGCGGACTTAAACTTTATGTAAAACGTGTTTTTATCAGCGATGATGACAAAGAGCTTTTGCCAACTTATTTACGTTTTGTTAGAGGGATTATTGATGTTGAAGATTTACCATTAAATGTAAGTCGTGAAATTTTACAAGAAAATCAAATCTTAAAAGCGGTAAAAGAAGCAAGTGTTAAAAAAATACTTAGCGAGCTTGAAAAATTAAAAAATAAAGACAAAGACAAATATTTAGATTTTTTTAAAACTTTTGGAAAAGTTTTAAAAGAAGGACTTTATGGTTTTGGAACAGAAAAGGAAAATTTATTAAAACTCATGTTTTATAAAAGCACCAAAGGTGAAAATTTACGTTCTTTAGAAGAATATAAAAATGATTTACAAAAAGATCAAAAAGAAATTTTTTATATCACAGGAAATAATGAAAGCTTACTTAGAAATTCACCTTTATTGGAAGAATATAAGCAAAAAAATATAGAAGTACTTCTAATGGATGATGAGATTGATTCTTTGGTTACTCCTATGTTTGGAGAATATGAGGGATTGAAATTCGTAGCTATTAATCAAGTTGAAGATAAAAATGAATTAAGCGATGAAGAAAAAAAAGAATATGCTCCACTTGTAGCTAAATTTAAAGAACTTTTAAAAGATGAGGTTGAAGATGTAAGACTAACTAGTCGTTTAAAAGATAGTCCAAGTTGTATCGTTTTTGATAAAAATAAACCTGATTTTGCTATGCAGCAGCTTTTAAAGCAAATGGGACAGGAGCAAAATATAAAACCTATCTTAGAAATCAATCCAAAACATGCAATTTTTTCGGGACTTAAAAATAATGAAACATTTTATAGTGATATTGCAATTTTGGTATTAAATATGGCTAAACTTAGTGAAGGTATGGGAATTGAAAATGCTTCTGAATTTAATACAAGTTTGGCCAAAATCATTACAAAGGCTTTTTCATGATAGAAAATATTTCAGCTAATGTTTGGACAAAACAAGACTTAAGCGAATATCAAATTTTTGATGTTCGCACTCCTTTAGAATGGGAAGAAGGTGTATTGCCTAATGCTGAATGTATTTCATTTTATGACCATAAGGGATTTTTAAATGAAAATTTCTTGCAAGAATTTCAAGCTAAAAAAAAGTCCGATAAAAAAATAGCTTTTATTTGTCGTAGTGGTCATAGAAGTATGTTAGCTGCGCAGTATGTAAAAGATAAACTTGGCTTAGATAGTGTGAATTTAGATGGTGGAATGTTAGCGCTTTAAGGAAATTAATGTTAGAAATATATTTATTAATAGCTGCTTTATCATTTTTGTTTCTTTATTTTGCTGTAAAAAAAATAGTTTTAAATGTTGATAATAAGATATTATTAGAACCGATAAAAATGGATATTTATCCAGAATTTTGTGAAGTGATTAATGATAAAATTAGAGCCTTTAAAGAACACAATTTAAAAAATCAAAATAATAGAGAACAATTTTTAGAAAAACTTAGCGATCTAAGTAGAGAACTTACTTTTATTCAAACAATGAATTTGAGTAATAAGAATAATAATATTTGGGAAAATGAGCTTTTTGAATTTTTAAAGAAATTAGAAAATATTTTGATTCATTTTTTGGAAAATGGAGAAGAAGAAGCAGAAAATTTAAGAGAATCTTTAATGCAGGAATTTCAGAGACTAAAATCTGAGCAAAATGATTAGTTTTTACTTGTTTGATTATTATCAGACACGGGTTTTAAAAAATCTTCATTGATTAAAATATTAACTACATCTTTAAACATTGGCAAAGCACTTTGGGCAGCATAATAGCTATAAGGTTTGGTAGGATTTCTTACCAAAACTCCCACAGTATAAGCGTGTGTAGCATCATTAGCAAATCCAAAAAAAGAAGCATTATAGCGGTTTGAGGTATATCCTTGTCTTTCAGCAATTCTAGCTGTTCCTGTTTTACCTCCTAAGGTAACTCCTTTTGTAAAAGCCTTTCTTCCAGTTCCTTTTTCAATAACATCAATTAATATTCTTTGCATGAGTTGGGCCGATTGTGGATTTAAAATGGCTTCTTTTTTTATATCATTATCTAGGCTAACAAAATGCCCATCTTGATAATATTTTTCAGCTAAACGTGGAGTAACATAAATTCCATTATTATTAAAAACATTATAGGCGGCTAATAATTGCATAAAAGTAGTTTTAAGTCCATATCCATAACTTAATACAGATTTTTCTATTTCTCTTAGATGCTTAGGGTTAGGAATTTCTCCTTTTTGTTCATAAGGAAGATCAATGCCGCTTTTATCTCCAAAATTAAAAGTTCTTAAACCTGTGATAATTTCCAAATTGCTGAGTCTTTGTGCAATTTGAATCATTCCTATATTTGAAGAATATCTTATAACTTCTTCAGCAGTCATTTTATCCATTCTGTGATCGTCTCTGATAGTAAATCGTCCTAATTTATAAGATCCACCATAAGTATCAATAATTTCATCAAGGGTTATTTTACCAAGTCTTAGCGCAGTTATAAAAATAAAGGGTTTAATTACAGAACCTGCTTCATAGCCGTATTCAATCGCACTAGCATTTAATACTGATAAATCCTTGCTACGATTTTCAGGATCATAGCGTCTTGAGCTTGCTAGAGCTAAAATTTTCCCAGTTTTACTATCCATAACACCTACAATAATTTCGTTAGCTTTTAAATCTTCATTGCGTTCATCAATGGCTTTTTCAATACTTTTTTGAAGCTTTAAAGAAACATTGAGATATAGATCGCAACCATTAATTTTTTTTTGTTGTAATGATTTTAAATTTAAAATAATATTTCCACCGATATCTTTTAATCCTTGAATTTTTTCATTTTGTAAAGGACTTAAGCATTGATCATAATATTTTTCCAAACCTTTAACACCAATATTTTTTAAAATTCCACTTTCTGGATCTAGTACAACTTTTGTATAACCTATAGCAGGAGTAAGTGCATCATGCGACATATAAATTCTGTCTTCTTCATGTTCAATAATATTTAAACCTCTGGTTTCAACTTTGCCAGAATTATTGGTAAATGCTTTAAAAAATCCTTGTATATATAATTTTTTTGCAAGATCTTTAAGATAATTAGCTTGTTTGGAATCTAAATTTTGAGAAAGAATGAAATTATAAGAGCGTCTTTTTTGATTTTGTATTCTTTTTTTAATATCTGAGATTTCTTTATCGCTAAATCCACTATAAATTTGAAAAAGTTTTAAAAAAAGATCAAACTTATCCTTATCAATACTTCTTAAATCAATCTCAGCACGATAAATTTGTTTTGAAGTTGTAATTGTAAAATTATCTTTTGTAATAATATTACCACGCAAAGCTAAAGAATATTGATCTTTTTCAGTATTTGGAATATGACGTTTGGAAGTAAGTATAAAGGTTGAGCTTAAAAAAATAATCATAAACAAAAGCGCCATGCAATAAGCAAAAGCTACTTTTGAAACACGATTTTTTTTATTTTCTTGCATAGAAATTTAAATTTGAGTTCTTGTAATTTCTTTGTAAGCACTGATAGCTTTATTTCTAACCTCTAGCATAAATTTCATACTGCTTTCAGCTTTGGTAATAGCAATAGCAGCTTGATGTAAATCTTTAACTTGCCCTGTGGCAATATCTGTCATAGCAGCTTCACCAGTTTTTTGGGCTTTATTTAAATCATCAATTTCATTTTTAAGCATTTTAGCAAATTCGTCACCAATATTATTTTGCTGTATATTTTGGTTTGAATTTGTTTTTGAAATATTATTTAATCTTAAATCATTAATGTTATTCATTCTCTATTATCCTCTTAATAAATCAATTGCACTTTGTGCAATAGTTTTTGCACTTGTAAAAGCACTGACGTTAGCTTGATAAGCTCTTGTTGCTTCAATCAAATCAGCCATTTCAATTACAGGATTAATATTAGGATAAGCCACATAACCTTCAGCATTTGCATCAGGATTACTTGGATCATATTTCATTCTAAAATCTTTATCATCTCTTACAACTTTATCCACAACTACACTTTGAATAGCCGGTTTAGCTTCTTCTGGAGAATCTGGATCGTTTAAAGGATTTTCATATTTTAAAAAATTATTATCCTTGCTGATTTGTTCATTCAAAAGTTTATCAAAATCTGTTGCCTTAAAGATCACTTCGCGTCTTCTATAAGGTCCGCCTTCTGCTGTTCTAGTTGTATTTGCATTAGCTATATTGGAGCTAATAACATTCATTCTAAAACGTTGAGCACTTAAACCATATCCGCTAATATCAAAATCACTTAAGTATGCCATAATTTACCTTTAACTTAATTTAGAACTTGCATCAAGTATGGAGCTAAATATACTACTTTGTTTTCTTAAAACCCCATCAAGAGCTGTAATCATAACTGTATTTTTGCTCATTTCTGTAGTTTCAACATCTAAATCTACTGTATTGCCATCATTTCTTGCTAAATGACCATCTCTTAAATAAATGGTTGATTTATTAGGATCTGGAAATTTCCAAGGTTCTTGATGACCTTTTTCTGTTACAGCTAATTTTAATTCTTTATCATCATTTTTTTTAAAAATTTCATTAGCACGATGCACTAAAGCAGTTTCAAATTCTATATCTCTTGATTTATAAAAAGGAGTATCGACATTTGCAAGATTAGCATTAATCAATTGATTTCTAAGATTTCTACCTGCTAAAGCACTAGTAACAAGTTCTTTTGATTTGAATGGGTCGATCATTTTTTATCCTTTTTATTATTTTAAAACTTTATAAGCAAATATTGTTCCAACTTTAAATTTTTATCTATTTTTTTTGCGAGTTAATAGCTTTGTTATGATCATTTAAATTGCTTGTAAAAATATGAACTCCAGTTTTTTTATCGCGTACAAAATATAAATAATCCGTTTTTGCTGGAAAAATAGCTGCACGAATTGCAGCCAAAGAAACATTACAAACTGCTTCTTTTGGTAAACCTTCAAATTTATATGTATTATAAAATGTTTTATCTTGTCGGATTCTTTGAGGTGTAATTTTTTCATGAGAATAAATACCATAGTTTAAAGTTCCATCCATTTGTAACTTCATACCTTTTTTAAGGCGATTGTAAATTACGCTTGCAACTATAGGCATTTCTGATTCATTGGCAGCTTCTTTTTGAATCACTGAGGCTACTATAATATATTGATGCCATTTTTTACGATTATATTCTCCAAAAATTTTTTTAGAAGTGATTTGATTTGATTTCTCAGAAATAGCAAGTAAATTTTGTATTAATAAGCTTTCTGAAATTCCTTTTGGAATTTCATAGGTTTCTGGTAAAAAAACTCCTTCAGGATAGGGAGATTGTTTTTGAAATTCAGATAAAAGTGTTTCTTTATTGAGGTCTAATTTTTTGGAGACTTGATCTAAAAAAATAATACTTGTTTCCCCAGGAATTAATGTAATTGTTTCAAGTGCAGCTTTAGCTACGGTTAATTTGTATAAAAAATCTATTCTATTTAATTTTTGCATTCCCAGATCAATCCATCCAGATTGCGGATGCCCTAAAAAAAATAAAATATATTTATCAATAGTGCTCATTTCATATTTTTTTTCTTTAAGATATGATATAATCTGAGCAATAGAGCCTTTTGGTATAAAAATGACAGAATCGCTTTTTAAGGGTTGAATTAAATAATAACAAATTCCCATAATAAATATCAATAAGAAGTTACGTATGAAAAAGAAAATATTATATATATTAGTAATATTATTTGTGTTGTTTTCGGTTATGTTTTTAGTATTAAAAAATGGAATATTCATTTCTAGCATCCAATTTGATTTTTTAAAAATTCAGCAATTATATATTAAATTAGATAAAAAACTTATTTTTCGAGCAAAAAATATTGCTTTAAATTTTAATGATACTTCAGAAAATAATTCTAATTTTGATTCTAAAACTTTATTAAAAATGATGAAAAATTTAAAATATTTATATAATTTTGTTGAAGAAGTAAATATTGGAAATTTATATTTTAAAAATCAAAAATTAAAAATTTTATTTAAAGACGGTGATTATTTTATAGACAGTAATGATCTTTTTTTAAAAGCTTCCTTTACTGTAAACAATGGTAATTTATCAGGAACAATTAATTCTTTAAAGCTAAAAAAATACGATTTAAATTTAAACGGTTTTTTTGAAATAAAAACAAAAAGTAATTTTTATAATTTAAATTTAAATGCAAATAGTGATAATTTAACTTTTAAAAGTATAATAAGTTATAAAGATAATAAATTACTTTATCAAATTAGTGATCTTAATGCAACAAATATACAAAATATAGCAACTATAATCAGAAGGGATTTTGTTTTAAATGAAGCCTTAGATCAGTGGATATTTAAAAATGTTGTTGGAGAATTTTATCATTTAGATTTTTTGCAAGGTTTTATAGATTTTAAACAAAATAATTATTATTTTGATAATATAAGTGCTTCAGGATATATTGATAAAGTCAGAGTTCGTTTAGAAAATAATATGGATGCTATTGAAATTCCAAGAGTTGATTTAAATTTAAGTCAGCAAAAGTTGGATTTGCAATTTAATAAGGCTTCTTATGATGGAGCAGATTTAAGTCAAAGTAAAGTTTATTTATATGATATTTTCAACGAAGAAAAAGCTGGAATTTATTTGCGAATAAAATCAGATAATTTGAAATTAGATGAAAAGCTTGAAAAAGCTTTGAAAAATTATCATCTTAACTTGCCTTTTTATCAAAAAAGCGGAACCGTTAAGGCAGATTTGGAACTTAAAATTGATTTTCACGAGAAAGGGCAATTTCTTCATAATGGAATATTTTATTTAAATAGTGCTAATATATCTTTGGCTGATATGAATATTTCCAAGGGATTGATTAAATTAACTCAAGATGATTTAAGTATAGAAAATGCTGATATAGAAAATCGATATTTAAAAGCTAATATAAATGCTAAAATTAATTTAAAGGAAAAACAAGGAATTTTTAATATCCAACTTTATAAATTGCATTTCGATGATGATTTATTGGATATTGAAAATCAAAATATTACTCTTAATTTAGATTTAAATCAAGATTTATTAACTATACCAGAATGGAATTTAATAGCTAATTTTAAAAATGGATTAGAATTTAATTTAAATAATCCTAATATTTTATTTTCTTATTCTAAAATTCTTAAAGATTTTGGTTTTAATGGAGCTGAAAGTGTTTATTTTAAAAGTTTAGATTTTAAAGATTTTGATTTGCAAGCACAAGATGTTAGTTTTAACCATAATTTATTTATCAACAACCAAACACCTTACAATAAAGATAGTTTTAGTATTGTAAGAAAAAATGATATTATATATATTAATACACAAAGTGATCTTATAAGTGCTACAATATCTTCACTTAAAAAAGAAATACAGGTAAAAAATTTAACTTATATTTATAAAAAACAAAAAAATTCTCCAAATAGTTTTGATATCAGTACCAATAAACAAAATATTATTTTTGGCGGAGCCAATTGTGCTTTGATATTGGCTGATATGAATAAAACTTTAGCTTTTGATAAATTGGAGATAAATTTAGATAAGAATATCTTAAATGTTCAAGGTTCAAGAGGAAATACAAATTTAAATTTTTACTATAGCCCAGATGATTTAAAATTTTTTGTTAAAAATATAAATGATCAATACTTAAATGAATTTTTACAAAAGCAAGCTGTGCAAGATGGAATTTTTAATCTAAGTATTGTTGGAAGTGGTCTTGAGTATTTTGATGGAGAATTTGATTTTAAAAATACTTTTGTAAAAGATTTAAAAGGTGTTAATCAATTGATTTCATTTATAGATACAGTTCCTAGTTTATTGATGTTTAAAACTCCAACTTTTAATCAAAAAGGTTTAAAATTTCAAAATGGAAAAGTTATTTTTAATCGAAAAAAAGATTTATTAAGCTTTAGTGCTATTAATTTAAATGGAGATAGTGTTGATATTTATGGATTGGGCAGTGCTAATTTGCGTCTTGATACTATAGATTTAAATTTAGAGTTAAAAACTTTAAAATCAGCCTCTGAAACCATTTCAAAAGTCCCAATTTTAAATTATGTCATTTTGGGGAAAAATCAAGAAATAAGTACAAATATCAAAGTAGATGGAAAAATCGATAATCCGAATTTTCATACTCAAATTTTAACTGATACTTTAAAAACTCCGTTTAACTTGATTAAAAATATCATACAATTGCCTAAAAATTTATTTGATTGAGAGAGTTTATTTTAACTTAAAATAAACTCTCTTGCCATTCTATGCATTTTTATAAATATTTCATTTAAGATTATTGAGTTTATTAAGCAAACTAAAATAAAAGCTATATGTTACAAAATTACTCAAAAAATAAAAATTAATTAAAAATATATACAATACAAAATTAGTAATGAAGATAAAAATAAAATTATCATATGTAATTATATAAATTAGCTTATACTTTTAGCCAAGAATAAAAGAGTTGAAGCCATTCTAAAGTATGGTCGTTTGTTGGTATGCTTATTTAATTAAGAGGGATAAAATAAAAAAGAATTATTAAAATAATTCTTTTTCTAGTAAGAATGCTATTATCGTAGAATTTATTTAGATAATGCATAATTTAAATACAAGAATAAAAATAGGTGAGTAATTAAATTTAAAAGAAAAAATTAATGTTTGAGTTTGAGCTTAAATTTGAAATTAATAAAATCTTTGAATGATTGTAGAATTCGATCTTAGATAGCGTATTTGAAATTATAAATATTAATTAGATGTTTGGAAAAAATAAAAACTAGAATTATTTTTGATTTAATATTGTTTATAGGGAAAAAATTAAAAATGATTTTAGAAATTTCTTAGTTGAGTTTGAATTATTTTAGATATAATAAATCAAGAATTAAAAAAATAAGGAAAGAAATAATGAGTTTAAAAGCTCCAAAAGATACTCCAGTATGGGTAGATGAGCATCGATGTAAAGCTTGTAATATTTGTGTAAGTTATTGTCCAGCAGGTGTTTTAGCTATGCGTGATGATGTGCATGCTGTTTTAGGACAAATGATAGAGGTGGTTCATCCAGAATCTTGCATAGGTTGTACTGAATGTGAAACGCATTGTCCTGATTTTGCTATTATGGTGGCTAAAAGAGATGAATTTAAATTTGCCAAACTTACACCAGAAGCTAAAGATAGAGCTTTGGCTGTTAGAAATAATCAATATAAAAAATTAGCTTAGGAAAAAAACAATGAGAGAAGTTATAGCAACAGGTAATGTTTTAATTGCACAGGCTGCCATCGATTGTGGTTGTAAATTTTTTGGAGGATATCCTATTACACCAAGTAGTGAAATTGCTCATGAATTAAGTCATTTGCTTCCAGCTAATGATGGAACTTTTATACAAATGGAAGATGAAATTTCAGGGATAAGTGTTGCTATTGGCGCAGCAATGAGTGGAGTAAAGGCTATGACAGCAAGTAGTGGTCCAGGAATTTCTTTAAAAGCAGAGCAAATTGGACTCGCATTTATAGCTGAAATTCCATTAGTCATAGTTAATGTTATGCGTGGAGGTCCTTCAACAGGTTTACCAACTCGTGTAGCACAAGGGGATTTATTTCAGGCAAAAGCTCCAACTCATGGAGATTTTGCGAGTATAGCTATTGCACCCGCTTCGCTTAAAGAAGCTTATTTGGAAACTATTAGAGCTTTTAATTTAGCTGAAAAATATATGACACCAGTATTTTTGCTTATGGATGAAACTGTAGGTCATATGAATGGTAAAGCGGTACTGCCTGATTTAAAAGATATTAAAATTTATAATCGAAAAAAATTTGAAGGCGATAAAAAAGATTATAAGCCTTATGCAGCTGGCGAAAATGAAGCTGCAACTCTTAATCCTTTTTTTACAGGTTATCGCTATCATGTAACGGGACTTCATCATGGTGATATTGGTTTTCCAACAGAAGATGGTGCTATAGTGAAAAAAAATATAGAAAGACTTATAGGTAAAATTAATAATAATCGTGAAGATATTTGTACTTATGAAGAATACATGCTTGATGATGCTGAATTTTTAATTATAGCTTATGGAAGCGTAAGTCGATCGGTAAAAGAAGCTATTCAAAGACTTAGAGAAGATGGAATTAAAGTAGGTCTTTTCCGTCCTATTACTCTTTATCCTGTAGCGGAGAAAAAAATAGCTAAAGTAGTGAGTCAATTTGAAAAAGTTATGGTAACAGAATTAAATATGGGTCAATATCTTGAAGAGATTGAAAGGGTGAGTTCACGTCGTGATTTTATTAGCTTGCATCGTGCAAATGGTCGTCCTATCACCCCTAGTGAAATTATTGCTAAAGTGAAGGAGAATATATAAAATGGCATTTAATTATGATGAATATTTAAGAACCGATAAGCTTCCAACTCAATGGTGCTGGGGCTGTGGAGATGGTGTTGTTTTAAAATGTATTATTCGTGCGATTGAAAAACTTGGTTGGAATATGGATGATGTATGTCTTGTTTCAGGAATTGGTTGTAGCGGTAGAATGAGTTCTTATGTTAATTGTAATACTGTGCATACTACACATGGTAGAGCTATTGCTTATGCAACAGGAATAAAATTAGCAAATCCAACGAAACATGTAATTGTGGTTAGCGGGGATGGCGATACTTTAGCAATTGGTGGAAATCATACTATACATGGCTGTCGTAGGAATATAGATCTAACTCATATAGTAATTAATAATTTTATTTATGGTCTTACAAATTCACAAACTTCTCCAACAACTCCTAAAGGTTTTTATACTGTAACAGCACAATTTGGAAATATTGATCCAAATTTTGATGCTTGCGAGTTAACGAAAGCTGCAGGAGCTTCTTTTGTTGCAAGAGGAAATGTGATAGAGGCAAATAAGCTTGAAAATTTAATTTATAAAGCTTTATCACACAAAGGTTATAGCTTTGTGGATGTTTTTTCAAATTGTCATATCAATCTAGGAAGAAAAAATAAAATGGGAGAAGCAACTGCAATGCTTGATTGGATTAAAAGTCGTGTTGTAGAAAAAGCTAAATTTGAAAGTATGGATTTTGAAGAAAGAAAAGATAAATTTCCAACTGGAATTTTATATGAAGATAATTCTCAGCCAGAATATTGTCAAGCCTATGAAGAAGTGCGTCGTGCAGCTAAGGAAAAAAGAATGGTTGATTTGGGAGCTTTAAAATGAAATATCAATTAAGATTCGGTGGAGAAGGTGGACAAGGAGTCATCACCGCAGGAGAGATTTTAGCTGAAGCTGCAATCAAAGAAGGACGTCAAGCTTTTAAAGCATCTACTTACACTTCTCAAGTAAGAGGCGGACCTACAAAAGTAGATATTATTATAGATGATAAAGAAATTCTTTTTCCTTATGCTGTGGAGGGAGAGGTTGATTTTATGCTTTCAACTGCTGATAAAGGATATAAGGGCTTTCGTGGAGGTGTAAAAGAAGGTGGAATTATTGTTGTAGAACCTAATTTAGTGCATCCTGAAAATGAAGATTATAAAAGATGGCAAATTTTTGAAATTCCAATTATTACTATAGCTAAGGATGAGGTAGGTAATGTTGCAACTCAATCTGTTGTGGCTTTGGCTATTGCCGCTTATATGAGTAAATGCATTGACTTAGATGTTTTAAAAGAAACAATGCTTCATATGGTTCCGCCAAAAACTCGTGATGCAAATTCTAAAGCTTTTGATTTAGGACTTAAATACGCTAAAGAGAGCAAATCTATTTAACAATGATTTTTTGGGGATTGCCCCAAATTTAATAACTTAAAGATTTTATAATTTAGCTACTTTTAACGATTAAAATTTTATAATCAAAAACTTACTATTTTCAAGGAAAATAATGGATATCTTTGATGAAATGTTTAATAAAACTCCTAAAGAAAAATTTTTAGAAATTATACAAAATGGTAATTTAGGAGCCTTAGAAAAAGTATTTGAGATTTTTTTTGCCGAATATATAAGCATGATTGAACTTTTAGAAAAACAGGGTTTAAATGAAATAGATGTTAAAAATTTTATACTTGAAAATGGAGATTTAATTGAGCAAAGATTAAATGATATTTATATAGATTTGGGAGCCAAAATTTTAGGACATGAGGGCTAATGCAAAAATCATTGAAATTATTTTTTATTTTATTGCTTGTTTTAGTATTTAAAAATCATTTAAATGCAGCTCCTGTCTTTGAATATACTTATAAGTTTGTTCTTAAAAAAGATCAAAGAGCAAGTATTCAAATTAAAGAAATCGGTTATGAAGATAAGGTTCAAAATTTTGATTTTTATTGGACTTTGTTTGATAATACAAATATTATTGTTCAATCTAAATTTCGCAAATATCCAAGACAATTTGTGATGAGTTTAAGAAGAAATTTGGATTGGGTTACGCAAACTTTGATTCCTGATTATACAAATCCACATATAGATAGAGCAAGGCTTATTTTAGAATTTAGTGGCTATAATAAAGGTTTAGCAACTTTTACAGTTTATATTGAAGATAAGGAGTCTCGTGTGATGGTGGAATTTTTAGATCCAAGAAAAACACCGCTTTCAAATCCACCGCAAAATGATCAAGTTGTCCCTATGATTAATTTTAATCAACCACAAGTTAAACCATTGACAAGCTGGGATAAATAGTAAAACAAGGAATTGAATGTGCAGGCAATAGACGATTTAATACAAAAATTTTTAAAAGAGCTAAATTACGCACCCATATTAGAAATGCTTTTGCATGTTAAATCAGGGAAGAAATTGCGTTCTAAATTGCTTTTAGCTATTTCAGGAGAAAGCAAAGAAGCTTTAATAATCTGTGCAGTTATTGAGCTTATACATTTGGCTAGTTTATTACATGATGATATTATTGATGAGAGTAAGTTAAGAAGAGGGGTAAAATCTATAAATTCAGAATTTGGGACAAAAAATGCTTTAATGCTAGGAGATATTTTATATTCTAAGGCTTTTTATGAGTTAAGCCAAATAAATACTCAATTTGCAAGCATAATTTCTGATGCAGTTGTAAAGCTTTCTATAGGTGAGCTTATGGATGTTAATTTAAGTCAAGATTTTAATACCGATAAAGATAAATATCTAACCATGATCTATAATAAAACAGCAATTTTAATTGAAGCAAGTGCAAAATGTGGAGCTATTTTGGCTGGCTTAGATGAAAAATCTTTTGGAGAATATGGAAAAAATTTAGGACTTGCTTTTCAAATGGTCGATGATATTTTAGATATTAAAGGTGATGAAAAAACATTAGGTAAGCCTTCTATGGCAGATTTTAAAGAAGGGAAGGTTACTTTGCCTTATATATATCTTTTTGAAAGTTTAGATCAAAAAGGAAAAAATCAATTAAAAACAATGTTTCAAAAAGATTTAAACGAACAAGAAAAAATATGGATAAATACTCAATTTAAAGAAAAATCTATTTTGGAAAAATCTATCTTAGAAGCTAAAGAATATGCTAAAAAGGCAATTGATGCTATAGAGGAATATTCTAATCAAAAATTAAAAGATATTGTAAAAGTAATGATAGATAGGAATTTTTAATGTATTATTGCGTTTCTTTTACTCATAAAAATACCGATCTTGCCTTAAGAGAAAAGTTAAGTTTTACAGATGAAGCAAAAAAGTATGAATTTTTACGTATTATAAATACACATGAAAGCATTGAGGAAAGCTTGATAATTAGTACCTGTAATCGTGTAGAGATTATTGCTTTTGTTAAAAATGCTTGTTCAGAATATATTATTAAAACCTTAGCTTTATTGTGTGATGTTGACCAGGATGAATTATTTAAAAAAGCTGATATATTTGAGGATAGTGGAGCGATACACCATCTTTTTTCAGTAGCAAGTTCTTTAGATAGTCTTGTTGTTGGTGAAACTCAAATTGCAGGACAGATTAAAGATGCTTTTTCGTTTGCCTTAAAGAATGAATTTTGCAAAACTCATATTTCAAGAGCTTTGCATTGTGCTTTTAAATGTGCTGCCAAAGTTCGTACAGAAACTCAAATTTCCAAAAATCCCATTTCAGTTGCTAGTGTTGCTGTGGCCAGAGCAAAAGAACTTTTGGATTTAACTCAAAAAAAAGCTGTGATTATAGGAGCTGGAGAGATGGCTGAACTTGCAGCCAAGCATTTAATTGCTAGCGGAGCTAAGATTATTATTTTAAATCGTGATATACAAAAGGCTAAATTACTTTGTGAAAAGTTAGATGGCCTACATCAATACGATAGTTTAGAAAATTTAAAACAGTACTTAAATCAATACGAACTCTTTTTTTCAGCTACTAATGCAACTCATGCCATTATTACTAATGCTTTAATTGAAGAAGTCTCCCATAAAAGATATTTTTTTGATATTGCTGTTCCACGTGATATTGATATTAAAGAAAATGATAAAATTTTTGTTTTCGCAGTGGACGATCTTCAAGCTGTTGTTCAAAAAAATTTAGCTTTAAGAGAAAATGAAGCACGTATGGCTTATGGAATCATAGGACAAGAAACATCAGATTTTTTTAGATATTTAAATGATTTAGCTTTAAATCCAATTATTAAAGCTATACGTCTTAAGGCTAAAGAATGTGCAAATGAACAACTTGATATTGCTGTAAAAAAAGGCTATTTAAAGCATTCTGATAAAAACGAAGCACGAAAACTAATTCATCAAACTTTTAAAGCTTTTTTGCACAATCCAACTATAAATTTAAAACATCTTCAAGGAAAAATTCAAAGCGATACAGTTATTAATGCTATGAGATATGTTTTTGATTTGAAAAATAATCTTGAGGGCTTAAATCAATACAAATGTGATTTTAACATGGAGAATAATGATGAAATTTAGTCAATTATATGCACCAAGTACAAGGGAAACTCCTAAAGATGCAAGTTTACCAAGCCATATTTTCTTAGTTCGTTCTGGTTTTGTAGAGCAAATTGGTAGTGGACTTTATAACTTTTTGCCTTTAGGAAAAAGAGTTTTAGATAAAATTCGTACTATAGTTAAAGAAGAGATGGATAAAGCTGGTGCGCAAGAAGTGAATCTTAGTTTTGTTACTCCGGCTAGTTTATGGCAAGAAAGTGGACGTTATAATATTTTTGGAAAAGAACTTTTGCGTTTTAAAGATAGAAAAGAAAATGATTTTGTTTTAGGGCCAACCCATGAAGAAGCTATGCTTTCTTTGGTTAAAAATAAAATTACAAGTTATAAACAACTTCCTTTACATTTATATCAAATTGGTTGGAAATTTAGAGATGAAGCACGTCCACGTTTTGGGCTTTTAAGATGTAGAGAATTTTTAATGAAGGATAGTTATAGTTTTCATCAAAATGAAGAAGATTTGGCACGAGAATTCAACCTTATGTATGAGACTTATTCTAATATTTTAAAAAGAATGGGACTTGATTTTAGAGCCGTTGAGGCTGATAGTGGAGCAATTGGCGGCAGCGGATCTAAAGAATTTATGGTTTTAGCAAAAAATGGAGAAGACGATATCTTACTTTGTGAAAATTGTGATTATGCGGCAAATATTGAAGCAGCAAAAAGAGCTAAAAAAACTTGCGATAAAGATCGTCCAGAAGCTAGCTATGCAAGCAAATTTCATACACCTAGTGTTAAAAGTATTAAAGAATTGGCTGATTTTTTCAAGATTGATGAATTTTATACTATTAAAGCAGTAGTAAAAAAAGCTATTTATGAACATGAAAGTAAATTGGTTGTATTTTTTATACGTGGATGTGATGATTTACAAGAAGTCAAAGCGCAAAATGCTTGTAAAGCTTTAGAACTTATTGATGTAGATGAAAGCGAATTGCTTAATGCTGGATTAGTCCCTGGTTTTATTGGATTTGTAGGACTTAAAAATATAGATTTTTATCTTGATCAAGAGCTTGAAAATGAAAAACAAATGATTATTGGAGCCAATGAGAAAGATTATCATTTAATAGGAATTGATGTTGTAAATTTAAACAAAGATCGTTTTAAAGATTTGGTGGAAGTTAAAGAAAATGATTGTTGTTTAAAATGCGGTGGTAAATTAAAAAAAAGCAAAGGTATAGAGGTAGGACATATTTTTAAACTTGGACAAAAATATTCTAAGGCTATGAATGCACATTTTTTAGATGAAAATGGAAAAGCTCAGGCATTTTATATGGGTTGTTATGGAATTGGAGTTTCTCGCTTAGTAGCTGTTGCTATTGAAGCTAGTCATGATGAAAAAGGTTGCATTTGGAGTCAAACTTTGGCTCCTTTTGTTATCGATATCATTATATCTAATATAAAAGATGAGCAAGCTTGTCAATTTGCATATCAAATTTATCAGCAACTGCAAAATTTAGGAATCGAAGTTTTGCTTGATGATAGAAATGAACGTTTTGGTGTAAAAATGAATGATTTTGAATTAATGGGTTTTCCTTATGCTTTAGTGATTGGAAAAGGGTTGCAAAACAATGAAATAGAACTTATACAAAGAGAAAATTTAAGTAAAGAAATTATTAAAATAGAGAATATTATAGAGATTATTAAGAAGAGAATATCATGAGTTATAAACTTAAGTTAAGTCCTTTATTTGTTATAGAATTTATTTTTAGTCTATTATTTATTATATTTTTTGGTTTTGGAAATTTTTTAATTTTTATTTTGGCAAGTATGATATTTGGTGTTGTACTTTTGGGAATTTTTTGGAAAAATATGCTTGAATTTCAAATTTTAGGTTTTAAAAATATGCTGACGCAATTTTCTTTTGTTATTGCTGGATTTTTACTTGTTTTTCCAGGAGTTTTAACAAGTTTTATTGGATTTTTAATTTTTTTATTCGGCATTTTTTTAAAAATAGCCACTAAAACAAAATATACTCATAGACAAAATCGAAATTCTAGTGAAGAAATCATTGATGTTGAAATTATAGAGGATGAAAAATGAATCAGTTAATTATAGCCACAAGAAAAAGCGCTTTAGCCCTTTGGCAAAGTGAACACATTGCACAGATTTTAAAAAATAAACATAATATAGATGTTATATTAGAAGGATTTAAAACAAAAGGAGATATTTTACTTGATTCTCCCTTGGCCAAGATCGGTGGCAAAGGGCTTTTTACTAAAGAGCTTGAAGAAAGTATGCTTAGAAATGAAGCGCATTTAGCAGTACATAGTTTAAAAGATGTTCCAAGTTTTTTTCCAAAGGGCTTAGTTTTAGCAGCAGTGAGCAAAAGAGAAAAAAGTAATGATACGATGTTGAGTCAAAAATATGAAAATTTCCTTTCTTTACCTAAAGGTGCAAAAATAGGCACAACAAGCCTTAGACGAAAAATGCAACTTTTATTGTTAAGACCTGATTTGGAAATTATTTCTTTACGTGGAAATGTAAACTCTCGCATAGAGAAATTAAAAAAAGGTGATTTTGATGCTATTATCCTTGCTTTGGCGGGTATTAAGCGTTTAGGATTAGATAAAGAAGTTAATTTTATTTATGAATTTAGTAAAGATGAACTCATTCCTGCGGCTTCTCAAGGTGCTTTAGGTATTGAGAGTGTTGAAGATGTAAAAATTTTAAATTTGTTAAAATGCCTAAATGATGAAAACACCGTAATAGAAACAACTATAGAAAGAGAATTTATTGCTACTTTAGAGGGTGGATGTCAAGTTCCTATAGGAATCAATGCAGAACTTAATGAAGATATGATTTGTATCCGTGCCATACTTGGTTTACCTGATGGGAGTGAAATTTTAAAAGATAAAAGAATAATTAAAAAAAATGAATTTAAAGGATTTGGTGAAATTTTGGCTAAAGAATTTATAAACAAAGGTGCTAAAGAGTTATTAAAAAAAGCAGAGGGTATGATATGAAAAATTTTATCCAAGTCTTAAAGGAAAATAATCTATTAAAGATTATTGAAGAGCCTGTGGATGTAGATCTTGAAATAGCACATTTAGCTTATATAGAGGCAAAAAAAGAAGAGAATGGCAAAGCTTTACTTTTTAAAAACCCTATTGATAAAAAATTAGAAAAAAAATATAAATTTCCAGTTTTAATGAATACTTTTTGCAATAAAAAAGCTTTAAATTTAGCTTTTGGAAGAGATTTTAATGAGGTAGCTAACGAAATTTCACATTTAACCAAACTTCATATTCCTACTAATTTTAGAGCTAAAATTGATTTTTTTATGAATTTATTGAGTTTAAAAAATGTTCCACCTAAAAGATTGGGCATCAATAAAGCACTTTATAATTATGAAATTTTAAATTCCCTTAAAGAGCTCCCTATACTTAAAACTTGGGAAGATGATGCTGGTAAATTTATAACAATGGGGCAAGTTTATACTCATAATTTAGATAAAACTCAAAATAATCTTGGAATGTATCGTTTGCAAGTTAGCGGAGAAAATGAACTTTTAATGCACTGGCAAATCCATAAAGATGGGGCAAATTTTTATCATGAGTATAAAAAAGCAGGTTTTAAAAAAATGCCTGTTAGTATAGCTATTGGCGGAGATCCACTTTATATTTGGTGTTCTCAAGCTCCATTACCAAAAGGAATTTTTGAACTTTTGCTTTATGGTTTTATTAAAAAAACTCCTGCTAAATTAACACCTTGTGAAAATGGAGTCTTTGTCCCTTTTGATAGTGATATTGTTATAGAAGGTTATGTGGACTTAGAAGAATTTAAAATAGAAGGACCTTTTGGAGATCATACGGGTTTTTATACTCCAGCAGAGCTTTTTCCTGTTATGAAAGTTGAAAAAATTTATGCTAAAAAAGATGCTATTTATCAAGCAACTGTTGTAGGAAAGCCTCCTTTGGAAGATAGAATTATGGGGCTTGGAACTGAGCGTATTTTCTTGCCTCTTTTGCAAACTTCCGTTCCTGATTTGATTGATTATAAAATGCCAGAAAATGGAGTTTTTCATAATCTAATTTTAGCTAAAATTGATACAAAATATCCCGCACATGCACAACAAATTATGCATGCTTTTTGGGGAGTAGGGCAAATGAGTTTTGTTAAACATGCGATTTTTGTTGATAAAGATGCACCTAAGTTGGATGATTATGATGCATTAATTCCTTATATTCTTAATCGTTTTTGTGTACAAAAATTACTTATAAGTGAAGGAATTTGTGATCAACTTGATCATGCTTCTCCTAATTCTTGTTTTGGTGGCAAAGCAGGGCTTGATGCTTGTGATAAAAATGAGATAGAAGAGCTTGAAATTTTAGAAGATGAAAAATTATTTGAGCTTTTCAATTCTGAAGTAAAACTTGTTTCTTTAAAGCAATTTTATAAAGAATGTAAAAGTCCTATAGTCTGTATTTTGCTTGATAAAAAAGAAAAAAATTCTCAAGTTTTTAAAAGATTATTGAAATTTAAAAAATATTTTAGAATTTTAGTTTTTTTAGATACAAACAATAAATTAGAAAATCCATATATGCTTGTTTGGCGTGTTGTAAATAATATTGATGCAAAAAGAGATTTATTTATACAAGAAGATAGATTGGCTATTGATGCAAGTGCTAAAGATGAAACTGAGGATTATACAAGAGCTTGGCCTAAGCAAACCGATTGTAACGAAAATGTTATAAAAGATCTAATTTTGCGTAATATTTTAGACAATGATCCTGAATTATTTAAAAAATTTGAAATTATGGGTTAGATAAAAATAATTTTTATTTTGGAACGCTTTTTGCTTATATCAAAATATATAAAAATTTTAAAATTTTTATTAAAAAAGTATTCATAAAATTATTTTTTTGCCGATGTAGAGTTTAACTAGCAATAGAGGAAATTTTAAAAAGGATTTTAAAATGGAAATTTCGAAGGCAAATGAAAAAATGGATATGGTTTTGACTAATATGAGTCAAAGAGCAGATAAGGTGCAAAAAGCTAGTTCAGATATTCACGCTGAAAAACAAAGCCAAGGAGGCGATGATAATCAGCAAAATTTGGATGCTAAATTAGCAGATATTACGAAAAAATTAAACGAACAAATGGATTCTTTAGATACGAATGTTCGTTTTGGATATAGCGATAAAACAGGTTCAATGTACATTAGCGTAACTGAAAAAAGCACAGGAAGAGAGATTCGTAAAATTCCTAGTGAAGAGGCTATGAGATTGGCAGAATATTTTAAAGATGCAATTGGTATGATTTTTGATAAGGAGAGTTAAAAATGGCATTTGGTAGTTTATCAAGTTTGGGTTTTGGATCTGGAGTTTTAACTCAAGATACTTTAGATAAATTAAAGCAAGCAGAAGAAAAAGCTAGAGTAGATCCTTATACAAAAAAAATAGAAGAAAATTCAACTAAACAAAAAGATTTAACTGAAATAAAAACAAAATTGCTTACATTTCAAACAGCAGTTTCTTCTTTAGCAGATGCAACAGCTTTTGCAAAAAGAAAAGTAAGTGCTAGTGTTACCACTAATCCTCCAGCAAGCCTAACAGCTAGCAGTGGTGTATCTTTACAAAGTATGAAGATCAATGTAACTCAACTTGCTCAAAAAGATGTTTATCAGAGCAAAGGTTTAGCAAATGACAGTGGTTTTATAAATTCTCAATTAGAAACACCAACAAATTTAACCTTTTTTTCTAATGGTAAAGAATACACTGTAACGGTTGATAAAAATACAACTTTTAGAGATTTGGCTGATAAAATTAATGATGCTACAGGTGGTGAGATCGTTGCAAAGATTGTAAATACAGGTGAAAAAGATGCTCCTTATCGCTTAACTTTAACCAGTAAAGAAACTGGTGAGGATAGTGCTATAAGTTTTTATCCTGGAGGAAAAAATGCTGAGGGAAAATATGAATTTGATGAAAATGCAAAGGGTATTTTTGAAAGTCTTGGTTGGCAACTTAATGAACAATCAACAGATATAGGAAGTTTTGATCCATCTAAGGATAAAAAAGGTTTGGGAATTATTGATGATAAAGATAATCCTTTACATATTCAAAAAGCACAAAATGCTGAATTTACACTTGATGGAATTAAAATGATACGCCAAAGCAATACCGTGACAGATCTTGGCGTTGGACTTACTTTAACTTTAAATAAAACTGGAGAAATTGATTTTGATGTTCAGCAAGATAATGAAGCTGTAACCAAGGCTATGCAAGAATTAGTAGATGCTTATAATGATTTAGTAACTAATCTTAATGCTGCTACTGATTATAATTCTGAAACAGGAACCAAAGGAACCTTACAAGGTGTAACTGAGGTAAATTCTATACGTTCAAGTATCATTTCAGCTTTGTTTGATTCTCAATCAGTTAGCGGAACTGTAATCGATGATAATGGTAATAAAGTTAATACTACGGTTATGCTTTCTATGCAAGATTTTGGTTTAACTTTAAATGATGCCGGGACTTTAAGTTTTGATTCTTCTAAATTTGAAAGCAAGGTAAAAGAAAATCCTGATTTTGCGGAAAGTTTTTTTTCAGGTATTACTCAATATGAAGATATTAATTATACAGGCGATTTAATTAAAACAGGTAGCCTAGATAAATATCTAACCAAAGAGGAAGGAGTAACTAGAGAAACCGAGGAAAATAAAGGTCTTACTTTTGAAAAAGGTAAATTTACTATAGTTTTTGGTGGTCAAACTTATGACGTATCAAAAACAACTGATGGAAGCAATTTTGTCCTTACAGGAAAAACCGAAGAAGAAATGCTCCAAAATTTAGCCAGTCATATCAATAGTCTCGGTATAGATGGTTTAAAGGTAAAAGTAGAAAGTTATGATAAAAACGGAGAAAAAGGTTTTAAACTTAAATTTAGTGGTGATGGAAGTTCTGATTTTTCAATTAAAGGAGATGCAGAATTTCTTAAACAATTTGGTTTAAGTGAAACCACTATAGCTGCAAAACCTATAGAAGGTAAAGGTATCTTTGCTCAACTTAAATCAACACTTCAAGGGATGACAGGAACAAATGGTTCATTGACTAAATATGATGAGAGTTTAACTAATGATACTAAATCTTTAAATGAATCAAAAAAATCAGCTCAAGATATGATCGATGCAAGATATGATACAATGGCAAATCAGTGGTTACAATATGAAAGTATTTTAAATAAACTTAATCAGCAGTTGACCACAGTTACAAATATGATTAATGCTGCAAATAATTCAAATAATTAAGGAAAATATCGATGCAAAATAGTTTGGCTTATAATGCTTATTCCCAAAATCAAGTAGGGATAGAATCTTCTCAAAAATTGATCGAAATGCTCTATGAGGGCATTTTGCGTTTTTGTGCTAGGGCTAAAGTAGCTATTAGAAATGAAGATATAGAGCAAAGAGTTTATTTTGTTAAAAGAACTACAGCTATTTTTATAGAATTAATCAATACTTTAGATTATGAAAAAGGTGGAGAAGTGGCACATTATTTAAGTGGCCTTTATACTAGAGAAATTCAACTTCTATCTTTGGCAAATTTAGAAAATAATGAAGCAAGAATTGATGAGGTTATTAATGTAACTAAGGGTTTATTGGAAGCTTGGAGAGATGTGCATAATAATGAAGAAATGGCTTGATGATTTTAAACTCGCTTTAATACAAGAAAATATAGAAAATTTAGATAGTCTTTTGGATGATTTAAATCTAAAAGACTTTGCGGTCAATATAGCCCAAGAATCTAAAAATGATGACGAGCTTAGAAAAAATATAAATCTTACCTTAAATCAAATTCAGGCTCTATTGCAAGAAGCTATAAATTTAATTGTAATAAAAAAAGACAACAAAGCTCATGATATTCAAAAATTTCAGAAAGCTTTAAAATATTTTAAAGCTTAATTTTGATGATTAAATAAAAAAATTATTTTCATTAAATTATAAGCAAGGCAGTGCTAGAATAAGCTTTTATAAAAAATTCTGAGGAAATTATGAAAGATTTATTTTTATTCAGTTCTTTATTTGATTCAAGTCATACTTTTTCTTATTTTTTTCATTTGGGCTTAGTAGCTTTTATCGCGGTAATTATTGCTTATAAAGCTACAAGTTCTATGCAATTTATACCTCGTGGTTTGCAAAATTTAGGCGAAGCTTTTTTAGAGGGTGTTCTTTCCATGGGGCGTGATACCTTAGGAGATGAAAAAAATGCTAGAAAATATCTTCCTTTGGTAGCTACTTTAGGTATTATTATATTTTTTAGCAATGTTATAGGTATTATTCCCGGTTTTCACTCTCCAACAGCAAGTTTAAATTTAACTTTATCTTTGGCAATTATTGTCTTTGTTTATTATCATTTTGAAGGAATAAGAACCCAAGGCGTGGTGAGATATTTTTCTCATTTTATGGGACCTATTAAATTTTTAGCACCTTTAATGTTTCCAATTGAAATTGTTTCTCATTTTTCTCGCGTTATTTCTTTATCGTTTCGTCTTTTTGGCAATATTAAAGGAGATGATTTATTTTTAATGGTTATTTTAGCTCTTGTCCCTTATGTAGCGCCACTTCCTGCTTACGTACTTTTAACTTTTATGGCTTTTTTGCAAGCTTTTATTTTTATGATTTTAACTTATGTATATCTAGCAGGTGCTGTTAAGATAGAGGAAGGTCATTGATTTATATTTTGGAATTTTTCAAAGGTGCATCTTTGGCTTTAATGCTTTTTGGTGCACTTTTGATGTTTTTTAAATTTAATTCTTATATATATTTGTGTTTAGGATTGACTCCAGGTTTTCTTTTAACTTTAATTTTTATTTTACTGATAGAAAACTATCAACTTAAAAATAAGTTAAATAATATTTCTCATTAATTTTTTTAATAATTAATAATTACTTTTTATTTTTTAAAGTCATTTTGAAAGAAAATAATGTTAAAATAATGCTAAAGACAATTTAAGTATCGAGGAAATTTAATGTTTGAAGTAGTTATAGGACTTGAAGTTCATACTCAACTTAATACTAAGACAAAAATTTTTTGTTCTTGTGCAACTTCTTTTGGAGAAACTCCTAACACCAATGTTTGTCCTACTTGTTTAGCTTTGCCAGGTGCTTTACCTGTTTTAAATGAAGAAGCAGTTAAAAAAGCGATTTTTTTCGGAAAAGCTGTAAATGCTACTATTAATAAAAAGAGTGTTTTTAATCGTAAAAATTATTTTTATCCGGATTTACCTAAGGCTTATCAAATCTCTCAATTTGATATTCCTATAGTTGAAAACGGGGAACTTTTCATCAATATAAATGGCGAAAATAAACGTATAGGTATTACTAGGGCACATTTAGAAGAAGATGCAGGAAAAAATATCCATGAAAGTAATTTTTCTAAAGTAGATTTAAACCGCGCTGGAACTCCTTTGCTTGAAATTGTAAGCGAACCTAAGTTAAGAAGTAGCGATGAAGCAGTTGCTTATCTTAAAAAACTTCATTCTATTATACGTTTTTTAGATATTTCAGATGCAAATATGCAAGAAGGAAGTTTTAGATGTGATGCAAATGTAAGTATTCGCCCTAAAGGAGATACTAAACTTTATACAAGAGTTGAAATTAAAAATCTTAATTCTTTTCGTTTTATACAAAAGGCAATTGACTATGAAGTAAAGCGTCAAAGTGAAGCTTGGGAAGATGGAACTTATGAAAAAGAAGTTGTGCAAGAAACAAGACTTTTTGATACAAATAGTTTAACTACTCGTTCAATGAGAGGAAAAGAAGAAGCTGCTGAATATCGTTATTTTCCTGATCCTGATCTTTTACCAGTTTTGCTTAAAGATGAATTTTTGGAACTTGAAATTCCTGAATTGCCCGATGATAAGAAAAAACGTTATATTCAAGAATTAGGCATCAAGGAAAGTGATGCAGAAGTGCTTATTAGTTCGCTTGAAATGAGTCGCTTTTTTGAAAATTTAATTGCTCAAAAATTAAATCCTAAATTTTGTGTTAATTGGCTAAATACAGAATTAATGGGGCTTTTAAAAGGAGAATTAACTATAGAAAATTCTCCAGTAGATGCACAAAAACTTGGAGTATTAATAAAACGTATAGAAGAAGGTGTTATTAGCGCTAAAGCAGGCAAAGAAGTTTTAGCTTATGTATTTGAAAATACTCAAATAAATATTGATGAAGCTATTGATAAATTGGGCTTAAAGCAGGTAAGCGATGATTCGGCAATTGAAGCAGTGATTGAGAAAATTTTAAAAGAAAATGATGATAAAGTTACAGAATATAAAAGTGGTAAAGATAAGCTTTTTGGATTTTTTGTAGGTCAAGTAATGAAAGAAGGTAAAGGAGCTTTTAATCCTTCAAAAGTAAATGAAATTTTAAAATCAAAGTTAGATTAATGAGCAAAATTGCAGTTATTGGAGCGGGAAAATGGGGCAGTGCTTTATATCATGCTTTTAATGTAAAAAATACTTGTTTAATTACTTCTCGCTCTGAACGCAATTTAATGCATTTTGTTGATTTGGATACTGCTTTAAAATGTGATTATCTTGTCTTTGCTTTAAGTTCTCAAGGAATTCATAAGTGGCTTAAAGAGCATTTTAAAAATCAAGGTCAAAAAATTTTAATTGCCTCCAAAGGCATAGAAACTTCAACTTGTAAATTTTTAGATGAAATTTTTTTAGAATTTGTAAATCATGATCAAGTATGTGTTTTAAGCGGTCCTTCTTTTGCAGCAGAAGTTGAGAAAAAATTACCTTGTGCTTTGGTTGTTAGTGGTTTTAATCTTGAAATTTGTGAAGAATTTACAACTTTTTTTCCTGATTTTATAAAAACATATATAGGTGATGATGTAAGAGGTTCAGAAATTTGTGGAGCTTATAAAAATGTTTTGGCTATTGCTAGCGGAGTAAGCGATGGTTTAAATTTGGGTCATAATGCAAGAGCATCTCTTATTTCAAGAGGACTTATAGAAATGCACCGCTTTGGAAATTTTTTTGGAGCTAAAGAAGAAACTTTTTTAGGACTTAGTGGAGCGGGAGATTTATTTTTAACTGCTTCGAGTCAGCTTTCTAGAAATTATCGTGTAGGTTTAGCACTTGCTAAAAATCAAAAATTAGATGATATTTTAAAAGATCTAGGAGAAGTTGCAGAAGGAGTTAAAACAGCTTATGCTATAGAAAAAATAGCCTTAAAAAATCAAATTTATACACCTATAGTGCGCGAAGTTGTGCAAATTTTACAAGGTAAAGATGTAAAAAAAGCAGTGCAAGAATTATTAAAAGCTAAAAAATAGGAGTTAAAATGCTTATTAAAAATGCTAGAATTTATGGTCAAGATTTACAAGATATTTTAATTCAAAATGGAAAAATAGTAAAAATAGATACTCATTTAGAAGATGATGAGATTTTAGATGCTAAAGGAATGACTTTATTGCCTTCTTTTGTCGATTTAGGTGTTAGTTTAAAAGATGATAAGTTTTCTTTGGATCATTTATCATCTTTGGAACAAGAATGCATAGATAATGGTTTTAGCGCTGTTGTTTTGCGTGATTGTATGGATTTTGATGAAGAAACTTTTTCTCTTTTTTTACAAAATTTAAATTCTAGAAAAATAAATTTTTTTTCAAGTGTACGCGTTTTAAATTCTCAAGGAAAAATTAAAAATTTAGCTACACTTTTAAATAAAGGGGCTCATACTTTAGAACTTAAAAGTTCTAGTAATGCAAATATTTTACGTGTAGCTATGCAATATGCTTTAATGAAAGATAGTTTCGTTTTTGTTCACTGTAATGATAGTGATTTTGACGATAGAGGAATGATGAATGATTGTGAAACTAGCTTTAATTTAGGTCTTATTGGAATGAGTTCGGTTGCTGAAACAAGCGAAGTTGCAAAAATGAAGGAAATTGCTAAATTTTATGGGGTTAAGATTGTTTTTGATTTATTGAGTCTTAAAAGATCTATTGAAATTTTAGATAAAAACGATCTTAAATTAGTTAGCGTTCATCATTTGATTAAAGATGATAGCGCTTGTGAAAATTTTAATACAGCAGCTAAATTAAATCCTCCTTTAAGAAGCATTCATGATAAGGAATCTTTGAGAAATTTTTTAAAAGAAGGAAAAATTCAATTTTTAACTTCTATGCACAGTCCTAAATCTTCTTTTTTAAAAGAATTAGTTTTTGATGAAGCGGCTTTTGGGATCGATGGAATATGTGATTTTGCAAGCCTTTGTTATACTTTTTTCATTAAAAATGGTTTTTTAACTTGGAAAGAACTTTGCAATTTTACTAGTAAAAATCCTAATGAATTTTTAGGTTTAAATGCTGGAGTTATAGAAATAGGAAAAGATGCTAATTTAATATTTATTGATGAACAAGAAGAAATTTCTACTCCAAAAAGTTCCCTTTATAAAAAGGACAAATTATTTGGAAAAGTTAAAATGCATATGATTAAAGGTAGAATACTTTAATAAAATATTAGTTTTAAATTTTAATTAATAAATTATTTTTTTATTTTAGCAATTTATTAAATTGCTAAAATAAATTTAAATCCTAAGAATATAATTGCCGCCATAATTCCTGCAGCAGGTAAGGTGATGATCCATGCTAAGCCTATTGGTTTCATTAAATTCCAATTTGCATTTTTATTATATACACCAATGCCTAAAATTGCGCCAATTAAAATATGAGTAGAGCTTACAGGAATTCCAAATTGAGTAGCTAAAAGTATAACGATACTAGCTCCAAGTTCTGCACTAAAACCGGTTGTTGGTTTAATAGTAGCTAATTTTGATCCTACTGTAGCGATTACTTCTTTTCCTAAAAACCAAAGTCCAGCAACTAAGGCAACTCCAAACATTGCCATTGCAGCGAAAGGTACGGGTGATTTGGCATTAATGGTTGCATTTTTAAGAACATCCAAAATAGCTGCAAAAGGTCCGATAGCATTAGCTATATCATTGGCTCCATGAGAAAAAGCAAAACTTGAGGCAGTAAAAATTTGAAACCATGAAAAAAGTCTATCAGTTGTTTTATTTAACTCATTTTTTTTGACAATTTTTACAATAGCAAATGTTATAACATAGCTAATTATTCCCAAAATCCCTATAATCCAAAAATTTTGTAAAATATCTAAAGTGCTTACATTATTTAAGCCTTTAAATAAAAACATTGCTGAAATGATCGCTGCGCTAATGCATGCAACTATAGGCATATGAGTTTTTAAGATAGAATATATATCTATATTTTTTTCTCTTTCTTTAAATTCTTTAATTTTATTTTTATAAAAATTATTTTCTTGTTCTTCATCATCTAAAGCAATTGCTGAGAGTTCTTTGATTTGTTCTTCAGTTGATTTATTTTTAAGACTTAAAAAATAATTTTCTTTGAATTTCTTTTTTTCTTTTTTGATATTTTTTAAATCTTCGCTTAATTTTTCGGAAGGTTTAAGTATTTTTTTATCAATATAAACATAGATTAAATAAGCAACCAATCCTCCGAGTAAAGGAGAGGCAACCCAAGATATAACAATTTTTATAATTTCGCTCCATTTAACCATAGAAAGAGTTTGAGAGCCATCAAATTTTAAAAGTCCCATCATAATACTTGCACCAACAATTCCACCTACTATACTATGTGTAGTTGATACTGGCAGACCTTTTTTAGTAGCTATAAAGATCCAAAGTCCAGAGCTAAGAAGGGCAGCTAGCATAATGGAAACAAAAAGCATAGGATTAAATTCTTTGGGAAAAATTACAATTCCACTACGTATAGTTTGAGTAACTTCAGCACCTGCAAAAATAGCCCCGCTTAATTCAAAAACTGCAGCAATAAGAAGAGCTTGCTTGATAGTCACTGTTTTAGCTCCAACGCTTGTCCCAAAAGAGTTGGCAACATCATTGCCGCCAATATTAAAAGCCATAAATATACCAAAAATTGAGGCAAGTATAAAAAGTATTAATTGGTGTTGAGATATATAATTAAATCCCCAAATAATAAAAGCTGCAACGCTTATGATAAATATAACAAAAGCTATAATATTATCTTTTTGCATAAAAACCCTTTTTTAATTTTTTAAGTTTACGTTTTAATTATATCTTTATAATCCTGAAATTGAAATATTTTGTTTTTAGGTTGATATGATATTTATTTTATTTTTTTATAATACTTAATTTAGATTGTAATTATAGGGAAAGCTAATTTTAATGAAAAATATTTTTTATGTATTTCTCTTATTTTCTTTACTCAATGCAAATGAAACAAATTGTTCATGGCATAAATTTGATTTTCAATCAATTAAAAAAGCTCCTAAAATAGAAGAAACAAATATAGATTTTCAAAATGCTTTAAATAGTCTATTATCTAGTACTTTAGAAAATAAAAATGGCATAGATACAACAGATGGTGTTTTAGATTTTCAAAATGAAAATATTCGTGTTAAAAATTTGAGTTCAATTTATGAAGGGGAAAATGATTCTTTATTATTTCAAAAAGAACTTTTTATTGCTCAAGATGGATATAATTATTCTAGCGGTTTAATCAATCGCTATAAAAAAGATAATTTTTTATTTGGTTTTAATGGATTTGTAGATAAACAAGAAGAGCAAAAAGATGCTAAAAGTTTTGGGACAGAATTTGGTTATGGCGATTTTATTAAAGCTTATAGTAATTATTATATTTTAAATGATATAGATAAAAGCTTTCAATTGGGGATTAGTTTTATTGATTCTGCTTACAATAAATTCACATTTGATGTGATTAAGGATGAAGAAAAAACTAACTATCAATTAATCTATTCTCCTTATAGTGCATTAAATTTAAATTTATCTCGTCGTATTTTTAATACTAATTCAAATGAAAATGATATTGCGGTTCAAATTGGATTTAATTTTAGTTTTGATAAAAGTTTTTTAAAACAACTTCATAAACAAGATAATATTTTCCAAGAAATCAATCGCTATGATTTCTTGGAGAGAATTTATTAATTCATCCCTGCATTATGAAATTTTTCTGGATTATCCATAGCATAACGGAATTTTTCCCAATCAATTTGTTTATCCCAAATAGAAACAATTAAAGCTGCAACACTATTTCCGCAAAGATTTCCTACGGCCCTCATTTCTGACATAAATTTATCAACACCTAAAAGTATTCCTATAGCTGCAACTGGTAGAACTTCTGCTAAAGTAGCATTTGCTTCTGAAATTTCCATATTTCCTAAAGCAACTAGAGTGCTACCTAAAACTATAAATCCTGATCCTGTAACTCCTACAGCACCTTTTGAGGCTATCATAAGAACAATTAAAATACTAATTTCATGTGCTAAACTTAGATTGACATTAAAAGCTTGTGCTAAAAAAATCAAACTCATAGCTAAATATATATTGGTGCAATCAAGATTAAAACTATAGCCTGTTGGTAAAACAAGTCCAACAGTGGCTTTAGAAAGACCAGCTTTTTCTAATTTTCTCATCAAAGGGGCAAGTGCTGATTCGCTTGAACTTGTCGCAAAGACGATTAAAACTTCACGAGCTATAAACCTCATAAATTTAAATATATTTACCTTAGCAAAATAGCAAATAATTCCTAAAATACCAAATATAAATACTAGGCAAGAAATTAACATAACTAAGAGCAAATAAGCAAGATTAATCAAAGAGCCAATGCCATATTGTGCAATTAAAACAGCCATAGCTGAAAAAGCAGCAATAGGACTAAAATACATTATAATTTGTAAAATTTTAAAAACAAAATTTTGAAGAACTTCTAATACTCTTTGAATAGCTTGTTTATCTTCTGTTCTCATTAAAGAAATAATTAAAGCTGTAACGATAGCAATAACTAAAACTTGTATAGTTTTTCCTTCTGTAAAAGGAGTAATAATATCAGTTGGCATAGCATCTTTTAAAATATGCATGATTTCTGAGCTAGCACTAATTTCTGTTGTTTGCGAAATATATTTTTGCACACTTTTAGAATCTAATTGATCAGGGCTGAGATTCATCCCATGTCCTGGTTGCATTATATTAGCCATGAAAATACCTATAGCTAAAGCTAAGGTGCTTACAACTTCAAAATATATTACAGCTTTAGCTCCTATACTTCCAACCTTTTTTAAACTTTCAAGACTAATAATCCCTAAAACTAAAGTTACAAATATAATAGGTCCAATTAAAACTTTTAAAGATTTGATAAAATATTCTACACCTGGCTTACTTGCAATAGCCCATTCTTTATCAATATATCCAAGTGCAACACCAGCAATTATTCCTATAATCACCCAAAAACCTAAACTTTTTAAGATTCTTTTATATAATGGAGGTTTTATCTCTGCAAAAGTTTGACTTAAAGTTTCCAAAACAACTCCTTAATTTTATTTCAACTGGTAACATCTTAACAAACAAAGAATAAAATAGAAATTAAATATTTTAATACTTAATTTCAATAAAAAATCATTTGAGTTGCAATGTTACATAATTTCTTATTTTATAATAAATTAAATATAATTATGTTAATATTAACTTTTCATAAAATTAAATTATTATAAAAATACTTTAGAGCTAGTTAAATCTAAATGTTATTTTTAAAGTATCAAATTTTAGAAAGAGTTTGTTAGGATCATGGAAGAGATAATAGTAGATAATAATGCTTTAATTACTTCAAAAACAGATCTTAGAGGGAATATTATTTATGCAAATAATGATTTTGCTAAATATGCAGGATATACAATTGATGAGTTATTAAATCAACCTCATAATATTATACGACATGAAGATATGCCAAGAACAGTATTTAAATGTTTATGGGATTATATACAAAGAGGGGATGAAATTTTTGCCTTTGTTAAAAATAAAGCTAAAGATGGAAGATATTATTGGGTTTTTACTAATGTAACTCCTTCTTGTGGTATACATGGTAATATTATTAATTATTATTCGGTTCGTAGGGCTCCAAATCGTAAAGTTTTACCCATGATAGAAGAAATCTATAAAATTTTAAGAGAAAAAGAACAAAAAAGTGGAATTCAAGCAGGAGTTAAAGCTTTAATAGACATAATTAATTCTTATAAAATAAGCTATAATGAGCTTATTTTTAATTTACAGCATGAAGATTTAAAGACAAATTAATATTAATAATTGTAAAATTACGCCCAATCTTTGTAACTTATCTTACAAGGGTTAATTCTATCTTTTTTTGATTTAAAATCGCAAAATTAAATATTATTGTAAGAAAGGAAGATTTAATTTAATGAAAAATGGATTATTTTTGGCTATTTTTCTAGGTATTTTGAGTATCTTTGGAACGATTTTTGTTCATGCTTATGTTGGAGCAGTGATTGTATTACTTGCTATTGTGCTTATGATTTTTCTTTTTATATATTATAAAGATGAACAAATAATGATAGATAAGCTATATGATCTTTGCAAGGAATTAAGAGAAGGAAATTTTGAAAATAGAGTCGTTTATACAAAAACCAAAAGTAAAAAAATTGCAGAAATTTCAGATAATCTTAATAATACTTTAGATAATCTTGAAGCTTATTTAAGAGAGGTTAATACTTCGATAGCTTGTTCTCAAAAAGGAGAATTTTATCGCAAAGCTTTGCCTGAAGGTCTTAAAGGTATTTTTGCTCATAATATTGAATTTATTAATAAAGCTTTAGCTAATGTAGAAAATACTTCGAAATCTGTATTTAAAAATGCATTATCAAGAACATTAATGGATCTTAGTCTTGGAAATCAAAATAGAGATATGTCACAAATTTCAATCTCTTTAAATAAAGATATTGATGTTATGAAAAATGTTCATGATATGGTTGATTCAATCACTCATACTGCAACGGAAAATGGCAGTGAAGTTGATTCTTTACAAAGCGCTATGACTTCTTTAATGGAAGTGGTTAATTCAAGCAAAGAAACAGTTCAAACTTTTGTTGCTAATTCTCAAAATATTACTTCCGTAGTTGAAGTTATTAGAGATATTGCTGATCAAACAAATTTACTTGCGCTTAATGCTGCCATAGAAGCTGCACGTGCAGGAGAGCATGGTAGAGGATTTGCAGTAGTTGCTGATGAAGTAAGAAAACTAGCTGAAAGAACTCAAAGATCTACGAGTGAAATTTCTATAGCAATTCAAACTATGCAACAAGATTTTATCAATATTCAAAATGGTAGCGAGCAAGTTTTTGATATTGTAAGTCAATCAGAAGAAAGAATTCAAAAGTTTTCTCAAGCTTTTAGAGGTTTAGAAGAAAATAGCTCTACTCTAGGTAAAGATTTTTCAGAGTTGGCTAATAGAATGGCATTATCAGTTATAAAACTTGATCATATTTTATATAAATCAAATATATATTTAAATCTTAATGGAGCTCAAGATTTTGATCTATCTAGTGTAGATCCAATTTCAAATTTGTGCTTGGATGATAGAATAAAAAATATTATTAATTATTTTGTATCTGATGAAGAATTAAATTCTGCAAAACAATTAATTAAAAATAATGCTAAAAAAGCAATAGAAGAATCAAAAACAAGTTATATTGATCAAAAAGTATATGATGCTATTGTTAATGATATAAAAGTTTTAGAACATAGAAGTACTGAAATTCTAAATAAATTAAAGATTTAAGGAAGTTTAAATGTCAAAAGAAATTTTTTTGCAAAAAGAAAGTTTGATAACTTCAAAAACAGATTTAAAAGGCTTAATAGTTTATGCAAATGATGATTTTTTAAAATATGCTAATTATACTATGAAAGAGGTATTATATCAACCTCATAATATAGTAAGACATCAAGATATGCCAAAAACTGTTTTCAAATTTTTGTGGGATTATACGAAAGAAGGTAAAGAAATTTTTGCTTATGTAAAAAATAGAACTAAAAATAATGATTATTATTGGGTCTTTGCTAATGTAACACCTTCTTTAGATACTAGGAATAATATTATTGGATATTATTCAGTCAGACGTATGCCAAATCGTAAAGCATTGGAGACTATAGAAGATCTTTATAATAATTTGTTAAGAGTTGAAAAACAAAGCATCCATAAAGGTGTAGAAATGTTGAAAGATTTCTGCAAAAGTATGGGCAAAAGCTATAATGAATTGATATTCTCTCTTCAAGAGAGTAAATAAATTTTTATAGACTTAAAACAATCTTTGTTTTAAGTCTTGATGTTATATAATCTCTACTCGTTAAAAAACTTCATTGATTTTAGGAAAAAATATGTTCGATATTATTGTCATAGGTGGTGGACATGCCGGTATCGAGGCAAGTGCTGTCGCTGCTAAAATGGGCAAAAAAACCTTACTTTTAACAACTCTTATAGAACAAATTGGTGCAGCAAGCTGTAATCCTGCTATTGGAGGACTTGCTAAAGGACATCTGGTTAAAGAACTTGATGCCATGGGTGGCTTAATGGGTGAAATTACAGATATTGCAGGTATACAATTTCGTATTTTAAATGAAAGTAAGGGTGTAGCAGTAAGAGGAAGTAGAGCACAAATTGATATGGATAAATATCGTATTGTTGCACGTAATAAACTTTTAAAGCTTGAAAATGTAGAAATTTCACAAGAACAAGTTTGTGAGCTGATATTTGAAAAAGATAGAGTTATTGGAGTAAAAACTAATTTAAATAATGAATATAAAGCTCAAAAAATTATCCTAACAACAGGAACTTTTTTAAATGGACTTATTCATATAGGAGAAAATAAACTGGAAGCAGGAAGAGTTGGGGAGCTTTCTTCTATAAAATTAGGAAAAAATTTATCTTATAGCGGTTTAAAAATAGGGCGTTTAAAAACCGGAACTTGTCCTAGAGTGGATGCAAAAACTATTGATTTTAATGTTCTTGAAATTCAATATGGAGATAAAAATCCTAAGGCTTTTAGTTTTAAAACCAGAGACTTTAATCCAATTCAATTGCCATGTTATATAGCAAGGACAAATTTAAAAACTCATGAAATTATTAAAAATAATTTTTATCGCGCCCCACTTTTTACAGGGCAAATTGAGGGAATTGGTCCAAGGTATTGTCCTTCAATAGAAGATAAAATTAATCGTTTTACAGATAAAGAAAGTCATCATCTTTTTATAGAACCTCAAACAATTGATGCTACTGAATATTATATTAACGGATTTTCTACCTCTTTGCCTTATGAAGTTCAACAAGAAATGCTTTTTTCGATAAAAGGATTTGAAAAAGCTAAAATTACACGTTTTGGTTATGCAATTGAGTATGATTATATCGATCCAACGGAACTCTATCATACTTTAGAAACCAAAAAGATTAAAAATCTTTATTGTGCTGGACAAATTAACGGAACAACCGGCTACGAAGAAGCTGCAGCACAAGGCTTTATGGCTGGAGTGAATGCAGTATTGGCTATTGATGAAAAAGAACCATTTATTTTAAGACGAGATGAAGCTTATATAGGAGTTTTAATTGATGATTTGGTGATAAAAGGGACAAAAGAACCTTATAGAATGTTTACCTCAAGAGCTGAATTTAGACTACTTTTAAGAGAAGAAAATGCTATCATTAGACTTGGAAAATATGGTAAAGAATTTGGACTTTTAAAAGATGAAGATTATAAATTTATTGAAAATATTAAACAAAATTTAGATAAAGGATTAAATTTTCTTTTAGAAAAAGAATTGACTCCTAATAATCAAAATAATGAATTTTTAATTTCTTTAGGAGAAGAAAAGATCAGTTCTATTGTTAATTTACAAAAAATAGTTGCACGGTCTAGTTTTAATATAGAAAAATTAAAGAAACTAGATCCTATTTTTGAAGCCATGGATGAATATTCTTTAGGAGAAATCTTAAATGAAGCTAAATATTATCATTATATTATCATGCAAAAAGCACAAGTTGAAAAAATGAAAAATTTAATCGATATGCGTATACCTAAAGATTTTAATTTTAGAGATGTGAGCGGTTTGAGTAACGAAGTAATTGAAAAACTTGAGCTCAATAAGCCTTTAACTTTATTTGCTGCTAGTCAGATTAGTGGTATTACGCCAGCAGCTTTGGATATTTTACAAATTTATATAAAAATTCAAAAGAAACAAAATTAATGTTTCTTGCTTATTTTTGTATTTTTTCTCACTGCTTTTTTAGGAAATGATGGTGCTATTTTGATTATCACTCCTATTGTTATTGCGATTTTTAGCACTTTTAAGAATTTAAATGAAAGTATGATTGTAAATACTTTTTTATTAAGTGTTTCTTTTTTGTGTGATGCTAGCTCTAATACTTTGGTTATTTCTAATTTAACTAATTTAACTACAGCTAATTATTTTAATCTTGATTTTTTAGAATTTACAAAAAGTATGTTTTTGCCAAGTCTATTTGTTTTATTATCAACACTTTTTGTTGTTTGTTTTATTTTTTTAAGATCTTTGCCACGCGATCTTGAAATAAAAATATCTCAAGAAGTAAAAATTTCTACTCCTTTTTTTCTTTTTTGTATTTGTTATTTGATTTTATTTGTGTTTAGTTTTTTCATTGCTCAAATATATCACTGGGATAAAAGTTTGATTGCTTTATGTGAGTCTTTATTTCTTTGGTTTATAGCTTATAAGATTAAAAAAAGAGAAGCATTGAGTGTAGTTAAACATGCACCTTGGGGTATTTTTATTTTTAGTTTTGGACTTTATGTAGTTGTCTTTGCTTTGCATAAATGTGGAGTGGGTGAAATTTTATCTAATTTATATCAAAATTTTGAACACAATAGAATTAATTCTATTATGGGAACAGGCCTTGTTTCAGCTTTATTATCTTCTATTTTTAATAATTTACCCATGACTTTAATTGGAGATTTAGCATTAAAAGATTTTTCAAAAGATATGATATATGCACATCTTTTAGGGGTTAATATCGGCTCAAAGCTTACTCCTATAGGTTCTTTGGCAACTTTATTTTGGTTAGAGCTTATAGCAAAAAGAGGTATTAGAATTTCTTTTCTTCAATATTGCAAATTTAGCTTTTTTATTACATTAATTGTTCTTTTTTTCTCTTTTTTAGGACTTATTTTAAAATAAGTAAACAAGAGATTAATAAGCAAAGAAAAAATTTATTTTATTTTAGATAAACTAATGGTTTGTTTAAATAAAAATGAAAGGACGAGTTATGGCTACATCTGAAAGCAGAAGAAGCTTTATGGGAGTTGCATTTGGAACAGTAGCTGCTGTAGGTGGTGTTTTTTCGCTTGTTGCGATGAAAAAAACTTGGGATCCACTTCCAAGTGTTAAAGCTGCAGGTTTTACTACAGTAGATTTATCTGGAATGCAAGCTGGAGAGCTTAGAACGATAGAATGGAGAAAAAAACCTATTTTTATTTTAAAAAAAGATGCTAGTATGGCAAAAGATCCAAAACGCGATGTTGTAGTTGATAATGCAGCATATACTGTTGTTATAGGATTATGTACGCATTTGGGCTGTATTCCTGCGTATCATCCAAGTGAGCAAATTTTTAAATGTGCTTGCCATGGTGGGGAATTTGATACGAGTGGAAAAAATATTTTTGGGCCTCCTCCAAGACCTCTTGATATCCCTCCTTTTAAAATTGAAGGCACTAAACTTGTTTTAGGTGAAGAGGGACCAGAATATAAAAAAATGACCAAGGAGGCTTAATTATGGCACACATTAGAAAAGCAAATGGCTTAATAGATTGGCTTGATCAAAGATTAGCTGTCCATAAATTATTTGATGTTTTGATGGTAAAATACTGGATTCCTAAACAAATTAATTTTCTTTGGGCAATGGGTGTTATTTTAACAACACTTTTTGCAGTACTTTTTGTAACGGGTCTTTTACTTGTAATGTATTATAAACCTGATACTGCTCTTGCTTTTGATAGTGTAAATAAAACAATTATGCAAGAGGTTGATTATGGTTGGCTATGGCGTCATATGCATGGTGTAGCTGCTTCTGTAATCTTTTTAATCATTTATATTCATATGTTTACTGGAATTTATTATGGTTCTTATAAACGCGGTAGAGAAATGATTTGGGTAAGTGGTATGCTTCTTTTTGTTGTGTTTTCAGCTGAAGCTTTCAGTGGCTATATGCTTCCTTGGGGGCAGATGAGTTATTGGGCTGCACAAGTTATTACTAATCTTTTTGGAGGAATTCCTTTTATAGGTTCTGAACTTGTAATTTGGATTCGTGGAGATTATGCTGTTTCTGATCCAACTTTAACAAGATTTTTTATGCTTCATGTTTGCTTACTTCCTATAGTGATTATTTCAATCATTACTTTCCATTTTTATTCTTTAAGAATTCCACATGTAAATAATGAAATTTCTGAAGAATTGGATTTTGATTTAGAAGCTGAAAAATATATGGCAGGTGATACTAGAAATTCAAAAGTTATTCCTTTTTGGCCAGGATTTTTATCTAAAGATTTTATGTATATTTGTTTATTTATGATTTTCTTCTTTTATTTAGTTTGTTTTAAATTTGAATTTGCTATGGATCCTATTAATTTTGATCCAGCGGATGCGCTTAAAACTCCACCTCATATTTACCCAGAATGGTATTTTTTATGGAGTTATGAGGTTTTAAGAGGATTTTTCTTTGATATAGGTGGTATTAAAGCTTTCAATATCGGTTTAGCAGCTTTTGGTATAGCTCAAGTAATCTTTTTCTTGCTTCCTTGGCTTGATAGAAGTGAAGTAGTAAAACCGGCTCATGAGAGACCTTTATTTTTTATTTGGTTTTGGATTTTACTAATAGATATGATTGTTTTAACTATTTATGGTAAGTTGCCTCCAACGGGTGTAAATGCTTGGGTAGGATTTTATGCTTCTATTGTATTTTTATTATTGCTTCTAGTTATCTTACCTATAATTACTATTATGGAAAGAAAAGGAGCTAAATAATGAGAGAAATTAAAATATTTTTAATAGTAGTAATTTTTGCAGGAATTGTATATTGGGGTGTTGAACCTTATGCTCATTCTGTAATGAAGCCACATGTTACTCCTGCTAATTTTAATTTTTCTGCAGAAGATTTAAATTATGCTAAAAGCATCTTAGCTCAAAAAGAAGCAGCTTTAAATGATGCAAAAAAGGTAAATGATACTAAAAGAATTGAAAGCGCTCAAAAAGAACTTGACAAAGCAAAAGAAGATTTAAATCAAGTTAAAACTCTTTGGGATAAAGTTGCAAAAATAGATCTTAGCAAAGGTAATGTAGCTAAAGGTAAAGAATTTTTTACTGAAAATTGTGCAAGTTGTCACGGTTTAAAAGAAGATAATATTACATCACCAGTAGCTGATTCTTCTGCTTTTGGAGTTATTCCTCCTGATTTAAGTGCTGCTGGGGTTATTTTTGATGATAAATTTTTAGCTGCTTTAGTGATGAATCCATCAGTAGCTTTAAAGGTATATCATAAATTTGGAGATAATTTTCCAATGCCTCCTTATCAAGATACTCCAGAAGTTATGGATGCTAATATAGCTAATGTAATTGCTTATCTTAAAGAAATGGGAAATAAATTTGAAACTAATGAAAATATAGTAATTAAAAAAGAAGTAGAGACTAAATATCAAAAAATGGCAAATAGTCCTGAAAAAACTGCTTTAATCAATAAAGACATTACGTTTGCTAAAGATAAAACTACTTTTATAGAAGCTTGCGGTCGTTGTCATGATGTAAAATACGATAATTTTTTCACTCCTTCAAAACATAGTGATTTAAAAACTTACTTAGGTTCAATACCACCTGATCTTTCAATGATGATTAGATCTCGTGGAGAACAATATCTTCATGATTTTATCAATGATACTCAAAAATTACTTCCAGGAACTGCTATGCCAAGAGTTGGTTTAACAGAATCTGCTCAAACTAAGGTTATTTCTTATATTGAAAAAGTAGGTGATAGTAAAAAAGAAGAAAGAGAAAAAACAGGAATTTATATTATGATATTCTTCGTTATTTTAAGTGTATTTGCTATAGGATGGAAACGCTCAGTTTGGTCTAAACTTCATTAAACTTTTTTTAGATTTTCATCAGTATTATGATGAAAATCTTTTAATTTATCTTCAATTTTATTAGATTTTAAACTTAAAAGAGAAATACTGCTGTTTAAAATTTTTATTGGATTGGAGTATTTATGTTTGAAAAAAAATTAATTAAAAAGATTCTTTCAAAATGGAATTATGGTGATTTTAAAGTTATATTTTGGGATAATGATGAATTGATTATTGGAAAAAAACCTTCTCAATTTACTTTAATTTTTAAAGAAAAAATACCCTTATTTAATTTATTTAACGATACAAGTTTAGTATTTGCAAAACATTATATGGAGTCTAAGCTTGATATAGAGGGAAATTATGATGAAATAGCTAGAGTATTATATTATTTTTCAAATAAACATTTTTTGAAAAATAAAGAAGATGTTTTGAGTAAAATTACACAAAAGCAAGAAAGTAAAAATATTAAAAGTCATTATGATTTGGGAAATGATTTTTATAAATTATGGCTTGATAAAACTATGAGTTATTCTTGTGCTTATTTTAAAAATCCAAATGATACTCTTTATCAAGCACAAATTAATAAAATCAATCATACTTTAAAAAAGTTAGATTTAAAAAAAGGAGAAAAGCTTTTAGATATAGGTTGTGGTTGGGGATGGCTTTCTATTATGGCTGCACAACAATATGGCGTTAATGTTGTTGGAGTGACTATTTCTGAAGAGCAATATAAAAAAGCAAAAGAAAGGGTTAAAGAATTTAATCTTGATGATAAAGTTGAAATAAGATTGCAAAATTATCAAGATTTAGAATTTGAAAATTATTTTGATAAGGTTGTATCTGTAGGTATGTTTGAGCATGTAGGTAAGGAAAATTTAGGACTTTATTTTATGAAAGTTAAACAAGTATTAAAACCAGGTGGAATGATGCTTTTACATTCTATTTTATCTATGTTTGAAGGTAAAACTAATGCTTGGATTGATCGATATATTTTTCCAGGAGGATATTTACCTTCTTTAAGAGAAGTTATTGGTGTGATGAGCGAATGGGATTTTCATCTTCTTTTGGCGGAGAGTTTGAGAATACATTATGCTAAAACTTTAGATATATGGAGTCAAAATTTCAATCAAGTTTTACCAGAAGTTAGAAAAAAATATGATGAAAAATTTATCAGAATGTGGGATTTATATTTAAGATCTTGTGCTTCAGCTTTTCGCGTGGGTAGTGTAGATTTATTTCAATTTTTAATTACAAAAGAAATTAATAATGAATTAAGCCCAACTAAAGAATATATCTATAAGTAAAAACTAAACTTAGTTTTGGTAAAATCGGAAATTCATTTCGCACACACCAATTTCCTTTTTAGCTTGTTTAGTTAAGGGGTGTGGAGGAATAAAAGCTAAATTTACAAGGAGAAATCATGGTTAGCATGAGAGATTTATTAGAATGCGGTGTTCATTTTGGACATCAAACAAGAAGATGGAATCCGAAAATGAAGAAATTTATTTTTGGAGAAAGAAAAGGTATCTATGTTATAGATTTGCAAAAAACTTTGAGATATTTTAGATATACTTACAATATTGTTCGCGATGCTGCAGCTGAAGGTAAAACTATACTTTTTGTTGGAACAAAAAAGCAAGCCGGCGGGGCAATTAAAGAATATGCTGAAAAATGTGGTATGCCTTATGTCAATCACAGATGGTTAGGTGGTATGATGACCAATTTTGGCACTATTCGTCAATCAATTAGAAAATTAGAAGTTATAGAAAAAATGGAAGAAGATGGAAGTATCAAACTTTTAACTAAAAAAGAAGCTTTGATGCTTACAAGAAAAAAAGAAAAATTATTAGCTTATCTTGGAGGAATTCGTCATTTAAAAACTCAACCGGATATGATCTTTGTTATTGACACAGTTAAAGAAAAAATTGCTGTTCAAGAAGCAAATAAATTAAAAATTCCTGTTGTGGCGCCTCTTGATACAAATTGCGATCCTGATTTGGTAACTTATCCTATTCCAGGTAACGATGATGCGATTCGTTCTGTGCAACTTTTCTGTCAAGAAATCGCTGAAGCTATCAATGAAGGAAAGAATTTAAGAGATCAAGATGGTGAAATGCCAACTACGCAAGAAGAAGAGATTACAGAAGAAGAAAAAAAAGAAGTTTTAGATGAAGCTATGAGCGAAGAAGATTTTAAAGAGGAGCAAGAATAATGGCTGAAATTACTGCTGCAATGGTAAAAGAACTCCGTGAAAGCACAGGCGCGGGGATGATGGATTGTAAAAATGCTTTGAGTGAAACTGATGGAGATTTTGACAAAGCAGTTCAGCTTTTAAGAGAAAAAGGATTAGGCAAGGCTGCAAAAAAAGCCGACAGACTTGCCGCTGAAGGTTTAGTAAGTGTTAAAGTTAATGATGATTTTTCAAGCGTAACTATCACTGAAATCAATTCAGAGACCGACTTTGTAGCTAAAAATGATCAATTTATCTCTTTGACTAAAGATACAACAGCACACATTCAAAACAATAGCTTACAAAGTGTTGAAGAGCTTCATTCGAGCGTAATCAATGGGGTAAAATTTGAAGAATATTTAAAAAGTCAAATTGCAACTATTGGTGAAAATTTAGTTGTAAGAAGATTTGCGACTTTAAAATCAAGTGCTAATGGTGTTGTAAATGGTTATATCCATACAAATGGACGTATAGGCGTTATTATTGCTGCTGCTTGTGATAGTGCTGAAATTGCTTCTAAATCAAGAGATTTTTTAAAACAAATTTGTATGCATATAGCAGCAATGAAACCAAGCTATTTAAGTTATGAGGAATTAGATATTTCTTTTGTTGAAAGTGAATATAAGGCTTTAGTTGCTGAACTTGAAAAAGAAAATGAAGAAAGACGCAGACTTAAAGATCCAAATAAACCAGAGCTTAAAATACCTAAATTTGCAAGTAGAAAACAACTCAGTGAAGAAATTTTAAAACAAGCAGAAGAAGATATTAAAGCTGAACTTAAAGCACAAGGGAAACCTGAAAAAATTTGGGACAATATTATCCCTGGAAAAATGAACAGCTTTATCGCGGATAATTCTCAACTTGATAGCAAATTAACCTTAATGGGGCAATTTTATGTTATGGACGATAAAAAAACTATAGAGCAAGTTATTGCTGAAAAAGAAAAAGAATTGGGCGGTAAAATTAAAATCGTAGAATTTATTCGTTTTGAGGTTGGTGAAGGTTTAGAAAAGAAAACTGAAGATTTTGCTGCTGAAGTGGCTGCACAACTTTAAAAGCGATTGTAATGGAACTTTTAAGAGCGGAAAATTTAAGTCATAGTTTTGATTATCCGCTCTTTGAAAATTTAAATTTAACTTTAAAAACTCAAGATTGTATTGCTATAGAGGGTAGTAGCGGTTGCGGAAAATCAACTCTTTTGCATATCCTTTCTTCTTTGCTTCAACCTAATGGAGGCGATGTTTTTTATAAAGATAGAAATCTTTATCATTTAGATGAAAATGAAAGATTAAAAATTCGTCGTTATGATTTTGGTATTATTTTTCAAACACATTATTTATTTAAGGGCTTTTCTGCTTTAGAAAATATAGAACTTGCTAGTGTTTTATCTCATAAAAAATTAGATGAAAAGATTCTAGAAAAACTAGGCATTGATAAACTTTTAAATCAAAAAATAGGAAAATTAAGCGGTGGGCAACAACAACGTGTAAGTATAGCTAGAGTGCTTTGTAAAAAACCTAAAATTATATTTGCAGATGAAGCAACCGGAAATTTAGATTTTGATAATGCTAAAAATGTTATAGAGCTTTTAATAAGTTATGCTAAAGAAAATGAAGCTGCCTTGTTTTTTGTTACTCATGATCATAAACTCGCAAAATTTTGTGATCAAATTTACACTTTAAAACTAAATGGAATTTGTTAATTATCTGGGCGATAAAAATGTAGCCACCTTTATGCTCCTTTTTGCTAGAATGAGTGGACTTATAGTTTTTTTTCCTTTTTTTTCTCATAATTCTATTCCTATAGTTATTAAAACAACTTTAGCTTTGTTTTTAACTATGTATTTATATCCTCTAGCAAAACTTGAAAATTTGCATTTAGATAGTTTTTTTGTGATTCAACTTTTAAGCGAAGTGATTTTTGGGATGATTGCAGGTTTAATATTGCAAATTATTTTTGCTATTATTATGATGGCTGGTGAACAAATTGCTTTTATTATGGGATTTACAATGGCTAATGTTTTAGATCCAAGTTCTGGCACAAATATGCCAATTACATCCCAAATTTTGCATTTAATTGCTTTATTGTTTTTTCTAGCCTTTAATGGGCATCATTTGATACTTTTATTTTTAAGTTATTCTTTAGGTTATATTGATTTAGGGGCTTTTTATCCTCAAGAAAATTTAATGCGTTATTTAAATTCGGGCATTTTAAATATTTTTATTATAGGTTTTACTATGAGTTTTCCTATACTTGGAATTTCTTTACTTACCGATACTATTTTTGGACTTTTGATGAAAACTATGCCGCAATTTAATCTTTTAGTAATTGGCTATCCTATTAAAATCGCTTTAGGAATTATTGTTTTAATAGTTATTTTGATTGTGATGATGGAGTATTTTAAGGATTTGATATTAGAAGCAATCACTCATATGCAAACTCTCTTTTTTGTCTAAGCAAAGGATAAATGAAAATTTTGTAGAATAGTAATTATTTTTAAGGACAAGTGATGAAAATTTTACTTTTAAATGAGAATTCTGTAGTTTCGAGATTGATAAGTCTTAGTGCTAAAAAAATGTCTTATGAATTTGAAGAGCTTAATACTTATAGTGAAGATTTGGGTCATTATGATGTTATTGTAGTTGATAGCGACGTCCCGGCTCCTTTAAAGGTTTTAAAAGAAAAATGCGATAAATTGATATTTTTAGCACCACGTAATCAAAATGTTGATATTGATGCACAAATTTTATATAAGCCTTTTTTGCCTACAGATTTTTTAAATTTATTAAATGGGGAAAATTTAAAAATCGATGATACCATTACTACAACAGCTATTGAAGATTCTAATGATGAAACCATTAAAGATGAACTTGATATAAATGATTTGAATTTAGATGATAAATCTAGCGAAGATGAATTGAAAATTGATGATTTAAATTTAGATTTTGATGATGAAAAATCAGATGAAGAAAATTTAAATATTGAAGAAACTAAAGATCTAGAAAATTCTTTAAATGAAGAAAATGAAAATCTTGACAATCTTAATGAAGAAACTGAAGCTATAAAATTAAATGATGAAACAAAAGAAGAAATTAAAGAGGATTCTCAAATATCACAAGAAAATCAAGATAAATTAGAAGCTGATGATGATTTTAAATTTGAAGAAAATATCGATAAGTTGGATGAAAAAGAGAATACACTAGAAGAAAGTCATAAGGAAAATAATGAAATTTCAGAAAATCATGAAATTTTAAATCATGATGAAATTTTAAACGATGATAATCTTTTATTACAAGAAGAAAATTTAAATGAAAAAACAGAACAAATAAATACTCCAAATATTCAAGAAGATTCTTTTGAGGATGAATTACCTTTAGTTGAAGAGCAAGAAAAAGAAGTTGATTTTGATGATATTCCAGAAGATGCAGAATTTTTAGGACAAAATAAAGAAGACGACGAAAAATCAGAAGAAGAAATCTTACCTGTCATTGAAGAAGACAATTCTTTAGAGGAAGATTTAATCAATGATTTTGGAAATTTAAGCGCTCAAGATCAGATTAAAGAAGAATTAGCACAACTTGATGAGCTGGAATATGAGATTGATGAAGATGATAGTCCGCAGATTTTAGAGAATTTTAAAGATACACCTGTTTTTGATGAAAAAGAATTACAAATTGATGAGGAAGAAGTCGTGGTTCCAAATTTAGCAGCAAATGAATTAGATGGTATTAAAGAAAGTGAAATACAACAAGCTTTAGGTGAAACTATAACAGAAAAAACTATTGAAGAGAAAAAAACTATTGAAAAAGAAATAGTATCTCAAGATCCCAAGGCACCAGAAACGACTAATGAAGAAATTGTAAATGAATTGAGTCAAAGTATCGCAGGAGCAATTACCTCAAGCATTAAAGATGATACCTTAAAAGCAGCGCTTAAGGGTATGAATATGAATATTAACATTAATGTTACTTTTAATGAGGAATAATGTTTGAAAAATTTTATTTTATTAGTGTCTGGGCCTAGCGGAGCTGGCAAATCTACGCTTTTAAAAAAACTTTTTGAGGAATTTAAATCAGATTTATATTTTTCGATTTCATCTACAACTAGATCTCCAAGAGAAGGTGAAAAACACGGGGAACATTACTATTTTGTTAGCCATAAAGAATTTCAAGAGGATATAAAAAAGGGCTATTTCTTGGAATGGGCTAAGGTTCATGAAAATTTTTATGGGACTTCATTGCGATATACGCAAGATGCACTTAATCACGGAAAGATAGTTGTTCTTGATATAGATGTACAAGGATATAAAATAGCTAAAAAAAAGCTACAAGATAAAATTGTTTCTGTTTTTATCACAACAAAAGATAAAGAAGAATTAAAACAAAGACTTATTAAGCGAAATACTGATACAATAATACAACTAGAAAAAAGATTAGAGAATGCAAGTGATGAAATGAAAGAGCTTTGTGAGTATGATTATTTGATTATAAATGATAAACTTGATCAGAGCTATGAAGCATTACGAGCAATTTTAGTCGCCCATAGGTTAAGAACAAAAGGGCAAGATCTAGATCGAATTCAAAATATTTGGAATAAAGGAGAGTAAAATGGGTGGTTGGTCAAGTCCTAGTCATTGGTTAATTATTTTATTAATTGTTGTGTTGCTTTTTGGAGCTAAAAAAATTCCAGAACTTGCAAAAGGTTTAGGTAAAGGTATTAAGACTTTTAAAGATGAAATGAATAGCGATGATGAAACAGTTAAAAATACTCAAAAAATCGAAGAAAAACAAAATAAAGAAAACAATACAAGTATTGATGCAAATATAGACGAAACAAAAAAAGCTTAAGGTTTTTTCTTGAAAAGTATTATTTTTAATGAGATTAAAAAAGTTTTAGGATGTGATTTTATTCTTGAAAATCCTAAGGATAAAAATTTAGCGCATTTTGCTACTCCTTTAGCTTTTTCTTTAGCTAAAGAGTTAAAAAAATCTCCTATGATTATAGCTAATGATTTAGCACAAAAATTTCAAAATCATCATTGTTTTGAAAAAGTTGAAGCTATTAATGGTTATCTTAATTTTAGAATTTCAAAAAACTTTTTAAATGAACTTGCTAGTCAAGCTTTAAAAAATCCACACGAATTTGCCAAAGATAATGGTAAAACGCACACTTTTTTACTTGAATACGTAAGTGCAAATCCTACAGGCCCTTTACATATAGGTCATGCAAGAGGAGCTATTTTTGGCGACACTTTAGCAAGAGTAGCAAAACATTTAGGTTATAAATTTGATACAGAGTATTATGTCAATGATGCGGGAAATCAAATTTATCTTCTTGGTCTTTCTGTTTTATTAAGTGTAAAAGAAAAAATTTTAAAAGAAGAAGTAGAATATCCAGAACAATATTATAAAGGCGATTATATCAGTGATTTAGCTAAAAAAGCTTATGAAGAATTTGGAAAAGACTTTTTTAAGGAAGAAAATATCCCTTCTTTATCAGATTGGGCAAAAGATAAAATGCTTATACTGATCAAACAAAATTTAGATCAAGCAAAAATTAAAATTGATAATTATGTAAGCGAAAAGTCTTATTACAATGCTTTAGATGCGACTTTAGAGGCATTAAAACAACATCAAGGTATTTATGAAAAAGAGGGAAAAATTTGGCTAGCTTCTTCTTTAAAAGGAGATGAAAAGGATCGCGTGATTATCCGTGAAGATGGTCGTGGAACTTATTTAGCTGCTGATATAGTATATCATAAGGATAAAATGAGTCGATCTTATGATAAATGCATCAATATTTGGGGAGCTGATCATCATGGATATATTCCTAGGATGAAAGCTGCAATGGATTATTTGGGTTTTAATCCAGATAATCTCGAAATTATTTTAGCGCAGATGGTTTCTTTGCTTAAGGATGGTGAACCTTATAAAATGAGCAAAAGAGCAGGAAATTTCATTTTAATGAGTGATGTTTTAAATGAAATTGGTGCAGATGCATTGCGTTATATATTTTTAAGTAAAAGATGCGATACTCATTTAGAATTTGATGTAAGCGATTTGCAAAAAGAAGATAATTCTAATCCAGTTTTTTATATCAATTATGCCTATGCAAGAATACATCAAGTTTTTGCAAAGGCAGGTAAGAGTATTGCGGATGTAATTGAGGCTGATTTACAAAATTTAAATCAAGATGGAACTAATTTACTCTTTGAGGCTTTAAATTTAAAAGCTATTTTAAATGATGCTTTTGAGAGTCGATCTTTGCAAAAGATTCCAGATTATCTAAAAAATCTAGCAGCAAGTTTTCATAAATTTTACAATGAAAATAAAGTAGTGGGTTCTGAAAATGAAAAGAGTTTGCTAAAATTATTTGCTTTAGTTGCTCTAAGCATAAGAACTGCTTTTGCCCTGATGGGAATTGAGGCAAAAAATAGAATGGATCGTTAATCCATTCTAAAGATTAAGCAAAATCACAGCTAATATAGTTAAAAAAACGCCACAAATTCCTATTTTATTTAATTTTTCTTTATATAAGATCCATCCTCCAGCACAAGTTCCGATAATTCCTATAGCGCCCCAAGTCGAATATGCGATACTTAAAGGCACATATTTTAAAGCAAAAGAAAGTAGAAAAAAAGCTAAGATGGCGCTAAAAATAGCAGCAATTCCCCAAAATTTATATTTAAAACCATTGGATTTTTTAAGTAATAAATTTGCAAGAATATCTAAAAATGCAGATAAGATGATAATTAAAAAATAAAATTTCACTCTCTAACTTCTCCGATATTAATCAAAATAATCCCTGCAATAGCACAAACAATACCTAAAATTTGAGTTAGAGTCAAAATTTCTTTAAAAATGATAAAAGAAACCAAAAGGATAAGAATTACGCCTAGCAATTCCCAAACTGCATATGCTATGCCAACTTGAATTTTTTTAATAGCTTTGCTTAGAAAAAAATAAGAAAAACCAATAAATACGGCCATAAAAAAATAGCCTAAAACTATGTTTTCCATTTTTAAAAAACTTGTACCCAACACTTCAAAAACAATAGCGCAAATTAAAAAAAACCAAGCTTTAAAAAGCTCTCTTTTTTCCATAAACACTCTATCCTTGTTAAAATTAAATGTTGAAATCATATCATTTAAAGCTTTAATCAGCCTTTTTATTTTATACTTTCAAGCGTAAAAATCTTTAAGAAAGTGAGAAACTTATGGGACGAGCGTTCGAGTACCGAAGAGCTTCTAAAGAGGCTAGATGGGATAAGATGAGTAAGCTTTTTCCTAAGCTTGCTAAGGCTATACAAGTAGCAGCTAAAGAGGGTGGGTCTGATCCTGATATGAATCCAAAATTAAGAAGTGCTATAGCTACTGCTAAAGCTAATAATATGCCTAAAGATAATATTGATGCGGCAATTAAGCGTGCTAGCGGTAAAGATAGTGTGGATATAAAAAATATCCATTACGAAGGAAAAGCAGCGCATGGAATTTTGGTTATAGTTGAATGCATGACAGATAATCCTACTAGAACCGTAGCTAATGTAAAAGCTATTTTTAGTAAAAATGGTGGAGAAATTTTGCAAAATGGATCCTTAGGTTTTATGTTCAATAGAAAAGCGGTTTTTTATCTTGAAAAATTTTCAGGAGATTTGGAAGAATTGGAACTTGATTTAATCGATGCTGGTCTTGAGGAATTAGAGCAAAATGAAGAAGAATTAGTTATCAGCGGGGATTATACAGCATTTGGAGAATTAAGTTCAGCTATAGAGGCTAAGGGTTTAGTGCTTAAAAAAGCTGGGCTTGAATATATTGCTAATAATCCTTTGAATTTTAGCGAAGAACAACTCAATGATATAGAAAAACTTCTAGATAAGCTTGAAGAAGATGATGATGTTCAAGCTGTTTATACTAACATAGAATAAAGGAGGAAAAATGCTTAAACAAATCGATACCACTAATGCAGGCAAATATAAATTTGCTTTAATTAAAACAGAAAAAGGCACAATGAAAGTTGAGCTTTTTGCCGATGAAGCTCCTCAAACGGTTTGTAATTTTGCTAATCTGGCTAATGAAGGATTTTACAAAGATTTAACTTTTCATAGAGTGATTCCAAATTTTGTTGTGCAAGGGGGCTGTCCTTATGGCAATGGTATAGGTGGGCCTGGATATGAAATTCCTTGCGAATGCGATAATCAACAGCATGAACATTTGCGTGGGACTTTATCAATGGCACATGCAGGAAGAGATACAGGTGGATCGCAATTTTTTATTTGTTTAAGTGCGCAACCTCATTTAAATGGAGTGCATACCATCTTTGGGCAAATTGATTTAAAAGATGAGCAAAGTTTGGAAGTACTTGACTCAATTCGCCAAGGTGATAAAATTTTAGATATTGAAATTCCTAGCGAAAAATGATTAATATAATCTAAAATTAAAGCTTTTTATTCTATAATAACTTCTTTACTTTAATGAAATATTTACAAGGAGTTATTATTATGAAAACTAAGTTTTCAATTATTTTGAGTGCTTGTATTTTTTCATCATCACTTTTTGCACAAACTGCAGATGATGAGATCACTAAGCTTCAAAAACAGCTTGCAAAAATTCAAGCTGAGTTAAAAGAAATCAGAAAAGAAAGAGAAGCTCAAGCTAAGCAAAACAAAGAAGTTAAAGAAGAGCTTGCTGATCTTAGCGATAGAGCAGATGATAACGAATTTCAAGCTGCTTTAAGTAAAGTGAAATTCGGACTTGAATTCTCGAATGCACTTTCAAATACAAACTATAAGCTTCCTAGCACAACTTATCATGCTAACAATAAGTGGATGATGGAACTTCACTTAAATATGAATGCAGATATTAACGATAAAACTAAATTCTATGGTCGTTTATCTATGGCTAAAAACTGGTCTCAAATGGGATGGAGTGGAACGCCTTATGACTTAGATGCAGGAAGAAACACTAGAACAAGTGGTCCTATCCTTTATGTAGATAGAGCTTATCTTGATTATTACATTACTCCTGAGTGGATTGCAACTATAGGAAGACAACCTGGAACAGATGGTCCTGGAACAAATCTTAGAAACAATGCCCTAAGACAATCAACCTATCCAGCTTTAGCAATCAACGCTTTAGGTGATGCTGCGGTTATTACTTATAAACCTGAAAGTTTGCAAGATTATAAAGTAGCTATCCGTGCTGCTTATGGTAAAACTTACCAATGGGATGAAGAAAGTGGTAAAGTAAGAGACTGGATGAGTGATCAACAAGATGCAGATGCAAATCTTTACTATGCAGCTGTAGAGGGAGAGCTTCCTTTAGGTAGCTTTGGAAATAACTTGATCATCTTTAATATAGCTCGTATGACTGATTTCTCTTTACCAGTTGATCTTGGCAATAGTGTAATGAATGGATTAATCGGTGGAGCAGGTGTTAAAAATTTAGGTGATGCAACTATTGCAAATATCCATTTTGAAAACTACAATACTTTTGGAACAGACTTTAACTGGTTTACATCTTTAGGTTATTACAACGGAAGCAATGCAAATACTTGGTGGTCAGATAAAGCTAATAGTATGGCTAGTTCTTTAGCATTTAACGAAAAAGATGGTTATGCAGTGCATGTAGGTGGACGCTATGACTTTACAAGAGCTTTAAAAGTAGGTTATGAATTCTTCTGGGGTAGCAGATACTGGTATACTATGTCTCGTCCAAGCATCAATGATCCACTTAATATAAGAATGACTAGAGGTATAGCAAATGATGTTTATGTGATTTATCAACTTGATAGATATCAATTCTTACGCTTAAGTTACACCAATATCCAAAATAAATGGGGAAATCGTGGTTTACCTCTTGGTGGAGCTAAGAAAGAAAAATCAAGAGCTGATAATGTTATGTTAATGTATAATGTGAAATTTTAAGGAGTAAGTGATATGAAAAAATTACTTTTTTTAGGTTTATTGCCTATCATTGCTTTAGCTGATTGTGCTAGCTTAATGGCAAAATACGAAGCTCCAGAACCAGAATCAAAAACAATGAAGCAAATTGAACGCTGGGTGAATAAAAAAGTTAAAGATCCTAAAGATGCTTCAATTTTGAAAGAGTGTATGGTTGCTCGTGCGGCTGATAATCCAAATCAAGTTTCAGTTGCAGGTAAATAATAAAAGCGGTTTAAAACCGCTTTTATACTTCTTTTAATTTCTTCAATTCTTTTTTTATTTTTTATATTCTTTGTTTTAAAATTTTGTTATAATAAATCAAATTTCAATCATAAAGAATTATAAATGCAAAAACCTGATATACAAAGTTTGACTAATTTTCTTATTATCTATACAAAGACTTTATTGGGTTCTGGGACTTATACATCTAGGGTGGCTAAATGTGTAGGAAGAATCGCTAAAGTTTATGGCTATGAGATCAATATTAATTTCTTTTTTCACCATATTACTTTAAATATCGTAGATAGGAGCGATAAATCCAAGCATAGAACTTATGTAATCCCTAATCATCATGCTTATATTAATTTTAAGATTATTTTAGATTTGAGTGCTTTAAGTTGGGCTATTTATGATCATAGATATGATCTTGAAAAAGCAAAGGCGATTTTTGATCAAATCATCTGCCAAGAAAAGCGTTCTTTTTTAAAGACTCTTTTTTTAGTTTCTATTGCAAATTCGGCTTTTTGTAGGCTCTTTGGTGGTGACTTTGGTTCGGGTGTTTTGGTATTTTTTGGAACTTTTTTAGGTTTGATTTTAAGATTTTTTTTGACAAAGTTTAAAATAGATTTGAGAATTCAATATATTATTTGTTCTTTTATCTCTTCAGGTTTTGTTTTTTTAGGGCTTGATATGGGATATACAAATACATCCGATGTGGCTTTAGGTTCTAGCATTTTATATCTTATCCCTGGTGTGTTTTTTATCAACTCGGTTATAGATATACTTAAAGATCATATTTTAATGGGAGTGAGTCGTATTATTAGTGTTGGGATTTTGATTTGTTGTATAGCACTTGGAATTTATATGACGCTTAGTTTAACTGATTTTGGAATTTTAAGATGATAGAATTTGTTTTAAAAGATATGTTTTTTGCGGCTTTAGCTGGTTTTGGTTTTGCTTATGCTTGCAACCCTCCTTTTAAAACCTTGGTAGCTTCAGCTTTTTTAGCAGCTATTGCCCATGGTCTTCGTTTTGTTTTGGTGCAATATTTTCACTTTCAAACCTTAGCAATAGCAACCTTTATAGCCTCTTTTTGTATAGGTTGTTTGGGTATAGTTTTAGCAAAAAAGATAAAAACTCCAGCTGAAATCATAGCCTTTCCAGCACTTATACCGATGATACCTGGGATTTATGCTTATAAGGCAATTTTATATTTGATCTCTTTTATACGCAGTGAAGATATTCAAGCTAAAACTAATTTTTTGGTGCAATTTTTTGATTATTTTTTAACTACAGTTTCTGTAACTCTAGCTTTAGCTATAGGAGTAAGTATCACTTTGCTTATATTCTTTGAGCAAAGTTTTATGATGACAAGACACATAAGAAGACATTAATTTTCATTTTTTTTATCTTTTTGTTAATTTAATATCTTACAATAAAAATAAAAAAGGAAAAAAATGCAAAAGTATTTATCGCATAAACCTTTAGCAAAAAAATGCCATTCTCATCATGATCACTCTCATCATGAACATCATCACGATCATAATCATTCAGATGCGCGTAATATGGATAAGAAAATTTTAAAAATATCTCTTATTATGACTTTTTTGATGATGCTTGTGCAATTTGTGTATTCTATACTTTCAAATTCCTTAGCATTATTAAGCGATACTTTGCATATGTTTTCTGATGTTTTTGCTTTAGCTCTTAGCTTTTTTGCGATTATTGCTATAGAAAAATTTAAAGATGAACAAAAAACATTTGGTTATTTTAGATTAGAAATTTTAGTTGCTTTTATCAATGCTTTAACTATTATTTTATCTGCGATTTTTATTATTTATGAAAGTATAGAAAAATTATTTTATCCAGTAAATATAGATGCAAAAACTATGATTGTTGTTGCTATTTTGGGATTTTTAGTCAATGCTTTTAACGCTTTTTTAATGTTTAAAGGTGCAAGTTTAGATAATGTCAATATGAAATCTGCTTTTTTACATATGATAAGCGATTTGCTAGGCTCTTTGGTGGTGATTGTAGGCGGAATCGTTGTTTATTTTACTCAAATTGTTTATATTGATACGATTTTAGCTTTGATTTTATCTCTTTTGCTTTTAAGATGGGCGATTAAGCTATTAAGAAAAAGTATTAATATTTTGCTAGAAACTTCACCTGTAGATGTCAAAAGTGTTGAAGAAGTGATTTTAAAACATCATCAAGTGAGCAAAATTTTGGATTTGCATATAGTAGAGATTACAAATAAAATGTTTGTAGCAACTTTGCATATCGAAGTTAATATTAAAGAATTATATGAATTTGAAAAACTCTATCAAGAGCTTTCAAATGAACTCTTAGAACATTTTAATATAGGACATATTACAATACAACCAAGTATTACAAAAAAGGAAGAATGATGAAATTTAAAGTTAATAATGTCAATTGTATCAATTGTGTAAATTTAATCAAAAAATCTTTAGAAAATGAATATGGGGCAATAGAAGTGGATTTAGAAAATAAAATTTTAAGTGTTGATTTGAAGGAAGAAAAATTAGAAGATTTTAAAAATGAATTTGAAGAATTAGGATTTGAAATAGTAGGTCGCATATAAATGCAAGAATTTCGTGTAAAAATAGGGAAGATGACTTGTGTTAATTGCTCCAATGCTATTGAACGTGCTTGTAAAAAGATTGATGGTGTTGAAGAAGCAAGTGTTTCTTATATAAATTCAAGTGGTATTTTTCTCATCCAAGAAGATGAAAAACGTAAAGAAATTTTAACAAAAATAAAAAATTTAGGCTTTGAAATTTTAGAAGATGAGCAAAGCCTAGAAGAATATAAAATCAAAAAACATATTGAACTTAGAAAAAATTTACTTTTAAGTATAGTTTTAAGTGTTGTTGTGATGTATTTTGAAATGTTTGATCAAAGTTTTTTTTCACAAAATATGCAAATGTTTTTAAGCTTTTTTGGAATTTTTTACTGCGGAAGAGATTTTTTTTCTCATGCTTTTTTGGGATTGAAAAATAAAAATTTAGATATGAATACCCTTGTTGTTTTAGGGGTAATGAGTGCTTTTGTGTATTCTTGTTTGATTTATTTTAGAATTTTTAATGAAGAGCATTTGTATTTTAGTGGCGCTATGATGATTATCTCTTTTGTGCTTTTAGGAAAATATCTTGAAAATAAAATCAAATTTAAAGCTGAAAATTATCAAAAAAAACTTGAAAATATTGATACAAAAAAGGCAAGAATTTTACTTGAAAATAATCAAATTAAAGAAATCTCAAGTGCTTTTGTTAAAGCTGGAGATATTATTTTGGTAAAAGAAGGTGAAAGCATTGTTGCTGATGGGGTGATTTTAAGCGGAAATGCTGAAGTAGATATGAGCTTTTTAAATGGAGAATTTTTTCCTATATTGAAAAAAGAAAATGATGAAGTGCAAGCGGGTGGTATTGTTTTAAATGGTATGTTAAAAATTAAAGCAAGTAAAAAAGCAATGGATAGCACTTTAGAACAAATTAAAAATTTAGTTTTTTATGCAGGAAATATAAAAACCCCATTAGCAACTTTAGCAGATAAAATTTCTAAATATTTTGTAGCAGGTATTATCATTTTGGCTTTATGTGTATTTTTATTTTGGTTTTTTAAAGCAAATTTAAATATAGCTTTTTTGCACGCTTGTGCTGTGCTTTTAATCTCTTGCCCTTGCGCCTTAGGACTTGCAACTCCAATTGCTTTAGTGGTAGCTAGTTCAAATGCGGCTAAAAATTTTATTTTACTTAAAAATCCTGCAGCCTTAGAAAAGCTTAGTCAAATTAAACTTGCTTATTTTGATAAAACAGGAACTTTGACTAAAGAAGAATTAAAAATTATTAAGCACAATTTAAATCAGGACGATTTTAAAAAGCTTTGTGAGATTGAAAGCTTAAGTTCTCATCCTATTGCAAAAAGTTTGAGTAAAAATATTCATCCTAATTTAAAAGGCGAAGGTGAAATTGTTTTTGGCGCAGGTATTGTCTATAAAGAAGATAATGATACATATTTTATAGGAAGTAGATATTTTTTAGATAGCAAAGGTATTGATACTAAAGAATGCGATCAATTTTTTAATCAATTTAAAAATTTGGGAAGTATTAAGGTGTATTTTGCAAAAAATTTTCATTGTCTAGGTGGAGTTTTACTCGATAGCACTTTAAAACAAGGTGCAAAAGAACTCATTGCGGGATTAAAAAAACGAGGAATTAAAAGTATCATTTTAAGTGGAGATAATCAAGAAAGTGTTGAAAAGGTAGCTAAAGAGCTAGATATTAGTGATTTTTATGCACAATTAAAACCAGAAGAAAAATTTCAAATCATTAAAAATTCTAAAGAAGCTCTGTTTATAGGAGATGGCTTAAATGATGCAGCAGGATTATCTTTAGCAAGTGTGAGCATGAGTTTTTCAAAGGCAAATGAATTAGCTAAAAAAACAGGGGATTTTATCTTGATTAAAGAAAATTTGGAAAATATTTTATATTGCTTTTCTCTTTCTAAAAAAACAAGAAAAATAATTAAATTAAATCTTTTTTGGGCTTTTATTTATAACACGCTTTGTATTCCTATTGCGGCTGGTTTTATACCTTTTGTAACTTTAAGCCCACACTTCGCAGCTTTAGCCATGTGTTTTAGTTCTATAACGGTTGTACTTAATTCTTTGAGGTTAAAAAATATTTAATTATTCTTGAATTTGAGGCTCTCCAAAACAATCTTTCAAAGCCTCTTTAACATCTTCTTCAGGATTAAATTTTTTAGCTCCTTGTTTGAGTTCTTTAAAAGATGAATTAAGATCTAGCTTAGAATTTGAAAGAGAGCTAGGCTCTTGAGTTATTGATTGGAGTTTGCTTTCATCAATAGCAATTTCTTTTTGGACAGCAATTTTTGCATTTTCTCCTAATTTATCTTTTAAAAGCTCTTGTATGAGCTTAAAGCCTTTATTAAGTTGAGTGCGATTTTCTCCTGTAGCATTGGAGCTTATTGTTAAAATTTGATTTTCATAACTAATAAATTGTGTATTTTTCTCAAAACATTTTCCAAGCTCATAATCTCTATCATATATTGCATCCAAAAGCATCTCATAAGCATTTTGCGTTTTTGGTTTTTCTTGAATTTTTTGATCTAAAATAGGCGTGGTTTCTGGTAAAGTATTTTCAATAGTTTTTCTTTGCTTGATTTCATTGATTTGTGTATCAATTTCTTTAAGATAACTTGCCTCCATCATCATAAAAGCCATCACGCAAAGTGTAAAACCATCATCATCACAAATCATATTTTTAGCACGAGCTAAAATGCGGAAAAATCTTTCATAAATTAAAGTTGAAAATTCAGTACTCCTGGCAAAAAAACTTTCTTTGAGATAAAATAGCATTTCATCAATAACGCTAGAAGCTTCGTATTCTTTAAGTTCATCCAAGAAATCAAAAACCTTTTCTTTATCTTTAGTCAAAATAGCATGATAAAATTCTTTAATTTTATTTGGATCTAAAAAACCTAACATATCAGTGATTTTAAGAGTACTAATATCATTTTGACAAAAAATAATAGCCTGATCAAGTAGGGTCAATGTATCTCTTAAAGATCCATTACCACTTCTTGCAATAAATTTTAAAGCTTCTTCCTCAAAACGAACATTTTCTTTAATAAGAATTTCTTTGAGATGGTTTTGAATTTCACTTTGCGGGATTTGTTTAAAGCGAAAATGTTGAGTTCTGGATAAAACTGTAGCTGGAAGTTTTAAAGGATCTGTCGTTGCAAGTATGAATTTTACATAGCTTGGTGGTTCTTCTAAGGTTTTTAAAAGTGCATTTGCAGCCTGAGGGGTAAGCATGTGCACTTCATCGATAATGAAAATTTTAAAACGAGCCATAGAAGGAGCATATTTAGTTTGCTCGATCAAAGCTTGTATATCTTCAAGACCTCGATTACTCGCTGCATCCATTTCTATGATATCAATATGTTTTCCTTCTAAAGCCGCTATACATTGCTTACAAGTTCCACAAGGAGTGTCACTAGGTCCTTGATCGCAAACTAGAGCACGAGAAAAAATTCTAGCACTAGAGGTTTTTCCACTGCCTCTTAAACCTGAAAAAAGATAAGCATGGGCTAAGCGGTTGTTATTAAGTGCGTATTTTAAGCTAGTGCTAACAGTTTTTTGCCCTATAAGCTCATCAAAAGTTTTTGGTCTGTATTTAACGGCTAGTGCTTGAAGCATTTTTCACTCATTCATTATAGATAAAAGTTCGACATTATCTTTAGTTTTTAGCATTTTTGAATATAAAAATTTAAGAGCTTCAATATCATCCATTTGAGAAATAGCAGAGCGTATAGCCCAAATTTTTTGAAGTTCTGCAACACCTTGTAAAAGTTCTTCTTTTCTAGTGCCCGATTTGATAATATTGATCGCAGGATAAATTCTCCTATCAGAGATATTTCTATCAAGAACGATTTCGCTATTTCCCGTTCCTTTAAATTCTTCAAAAATTACATCATCCATTCTTGAGCCAGTATCAATTAAAGCAGTAGCTATAATGGTTAAAGATCCACCATTTTCTATATTTCTAGCGGCACCAAAAAAGCGTTTTGGCTTATGGAGTGCATTTGCATCTACACCACCACTTAAAACTTTCCCGCTACTAGGGGTTGCTGTATTATAAGCTCTAGCAAGTCTTGTGATACTATCAAGCAAAATGATAACATCTTTGCCTGTTTCAACCATTCTTTTTGCCTTTTCTATAACAAGTTCTGCAACGCGAACATGATTATAAGCAGGTAAATCAAAAGTAGAGCTAAAAACCTCACCTTTAACGCAACGTTGCATATCGGTTACTTCTTCTGGTCTTTCATCAACTAAAAGAACAATTAGATGCATTTCTGGATGATTTCTAGCAATTGCAGCTGCTAATTCTTTCATGAGTTCTGTTTTGCCTGTTCTAGGCGGTGCTACTATAAGCCCACGTTGTCCTTTTCCTATAGGGGTAAAAAGATCTAAAACGCGTCCTGTTAATTTTATAGGATCGTATTCTAGTTTGATTTTTTCAGTAGGAAAAATCGGGGTTAAATTGTCAAATAATGGCCTTTCTTTAGCTTCTTGTAAAGGCATATAATTAATCGCTTCAATTTTTAAAAGCGCATAATATTTTTCTTGATCTTTAGGTTCTCTAACTTGCCCTGTGACGATATCTCCTACACGTAATGCAAATTTACGAATTTGAGAATTAGAAACATAAGCGTCATTAACACTATCGCTTAAATTAGAATCCATACCTCTTAAAAAGCCATAGCCCTCACTTGAAATTTCTAAAATTCCTGTAAAGAGTATAAATCCGCCTTTTTTAGTTTGTGCTTTTAAAATTTCAAAAATAAGTTCTTGACGACGAAATTCGCGTGGATTTTCTATTTCGCATTCATTTGCAATTTTGACTAAATTTTCTAAGTCAAGTAATTTTAAATCTTCTATTTTATAACCCTCAACTGGAATATGGGTTCTTTGATGTTGTTTTTTTTCTTTTTCCATAAGCCCTCGCAAGAAATTATGCAGTCATTTGCAGTAGTAAATTAAAATTGTGATTTTAATAAAAAAATATACTTTTTGTCAAATAATTTGCATATATTTGTTTATAATTATAAAAAAATATTTTTTAAAGATTAATTATGAAATGTGAACATTGTAGATTAAGTTATCAAAAATCCCAAATGATTATTTATAAAGATAAATTTTTTTGCTGTAAGGGATGCGAAAGCGTTTGGAAAATCCTGCATGAAACAGGCTTGGATGAATTTTATGAAAGGTTAGGAGATCGATCTTTAAAACCTGTAAATTTAGAATTTTCAAATAAAAACTATGATGAATTTATCACTCAAACCAAAGAAGGTTTTAGTGAAATTTATCTTATGATTCATGGCATTGAGTGTGCAGCCTGTATATGGTTAAATGAAAAAATTTTAATTAAACAACAAGGAATTTTAGAACTAGATATCAATCATTTAAGTCATAAAGCAAGAATAGTTTTTGATAAGGAAAGTATTTCCTTAAGTCAAATTTTGAATTTAATCGAAAGCATAGGTTATAAAGCAAGTGCGTATAATCCTGTTAAAAGTTCTAAAAAAGCTGATTTAATGAAAAGAGAGTTTTATTCTAAACTCGTAGTAGGCATTGCTTGTGTGATGAATATTATGTGGATTGCTGTAGCAAAATACGCTGGTTTTTTTAGCGGTATGGATAGAGATATAAAAGATATTTTGAATTTTTTTGAATTTATTCTTTGTTCTCCTGTGCTTTTTTACACTGGATCTAATTTTTATAAAAGCGCTTTAAAATCTTTAAAATTTAAAAGCCTCAATATGGATACTTTGGTAATTAGCGGAGCTACTTTAGCGTATAGCTATTCTTTATGGGCTATGTTTACAAGATCTTCTGAAGTTTATTTTGACTCGGTTGCGATGATTATTTGTTTTGTATTTATAGGAAAATATCTTGAAATGTTTAGTAAAAAACGTGCTTTAGATACTATAGATGGATTAAGTGATTTTTTACAAAATGAAGTTATGGTTTTTAATGGAAGGGATTTTGCACCTAAAGAGGTGCAAAAAGTCTGCATAGGAGATAAAATTTTACTTAAAAGTGGAGATAAAATTTTAATTGATGGGATTTGTAAAAAGGGCGAAGCGAGTATAGATACTTCATCTTTAAGCGGAGAAAATGAGCCTTGCTTAGTTAAACAAGGAGATATAGTTAATTCTGCTTGTATTGTTTTAGATGGGAGTATTGAGTATGAAGCGAGTAAAGTTTATAGTGATTCTAAGTTAAGTCAAATTATAAAGCTTTTAGAGTTTGCAAGTATGAAAAAAGCAAAACTTGAAAGTTTAGTTTCTCAAATTTCTTCTTATTTTTCTCGTGTAGTTTTAAGTTTTGCTTTAATATGTTTTTTAATATGGTTTTTTTATTATAAAGCTGGAATTGAAATTTCTTTGATCAATGCAATTTCCGTTTTAATTATAGCTTGCCCTTGTGCTTTAGCTTTAGCTACTCCAGTTAGCAATCTTGTGGCGCTTGGTAGAGCATTAAAAAAAGCAATTTTATTTAAGAGTTCAAGTGTGGTCGAGGATCTTTCAAAATGCAATATGGTTGTATTTGATAAAACAGGGGTTTTAACTAAGCCTAATTTAGAAGTAAAACATTTTTTCTTGCATGAAAAGTTGAATATCGATGAATTTTATACTTTTGTTTCACTTTCAAATCATCCAATTTCAAAAAGTGTTGCACAATTTTTAAGTAAAAACAAAAATGCTAAACGTTTAAATTTAAATTTTCAAGAAGTAAGCAATATACAAGCAAAAGGTATTAGGGCTATGTTAAATGATAAAGTTTTTTTAGGCGGAAATTTAAAATTTTTGCAAGAAAATAATATAATTTTTAATCAAGAATTTAATAATTCTCATTTTGTTTTTGCTAGCGATAGTGAAGTTTTAGCTTATTTTGAATTCTCGAGCGTTTTAAGGGATGGAGCTAAAAATTTAATCACCTATCTTAAATCTACAAAAACTCAAATTATGATTTTAAGTGGTGATAATCAAAAAGCAGTTGAAAAAATCGCTAATGAGCTTGAAATTTATAATTTTAAAGCTGCTTGTTTGCCTGAAGAAAAAATGCAAATTGTGGAAAAATTAAGTCAAAATAAAAAAGTTTTATTTGTAGGAGATGGTGTAAATGATGCTTTGGCATTAAAATATGCCGCTGTTTCTGTAAGTTTGCGTGAAGGAAGTGATTTGGCAATTGAAAATAGTGATATTTTACTTTTAAAAAATGATCTAAATTCTTTAAAAAATGCTATACAAATTTCAAAAAATACTTACAAAATCATCAAGCAAAATTTATTCCTTTCTTTATTTTACAATGCTTGTACTATACCTCTAGCTTTTTTAGGACTTATTAATCCTTTAGTTGCAGCAATTTCTATGTCTTTTAGTAGTATAATGGTGGTTTTAAATGCTTTAAGGATAAAAAATGAATAGTGTAATTACAATGATGATAGGTGTTTCCATCCTTGGTTTTTGTGTGATTTTGGCTATCTTGCTTTGGGGAATAAAAACTAAACAATTTGATGATGATTATAAATTTGTTACTTTAAATGATGATGAAGAATCATTACGCGATGCTATAGAACTTGAAAACCGTAAAAAGAGAGCTTTAAAGGATAAGAGAGATTAAGCTTTCATTGACAAAATGAAAGCTTTGGAATTATTTTAAAGTTTCAATATATTTATCAACAGCTTCTAAATCAGCTTCGCTTAAGCTGCTTAATTGAACTTTCATAATAGCGCCTTGGCCAAATTTGTTTCTTGTGCCTGCTTTATATTCTTTAAGTGCTTGTGCTCTTTCTTCAAAACTTAAAGTTTTAAGAGCTGGAACTTTATTTAAATAAACTTTATCTGCTTTTGCACCGTGGCATACCGCACATTTTTTAAATATAGTTGCACCATCAGCAGCAAAAGCTGAAACACCGATACATGCTAATGCAGAGATTACTAACATTTTTTTCATTGACACTTCTCCTTGAATTTAATTTAATGTCAAAACTATTATATATCTTATATTTTTATAATCTCCTTAATAAATTTTAAAATTAAATATATTCAATATTTGTTTTTATTTTTTGAAATAAATTTTTATTTTAAAAGCTGATATTTTTTCAAAATATATTATAATATTTTTTATGAAAAAAGCATTGTTTTTAGATAGAGATGGTGTAATAAATATTGACAAAAAATATGTCTATAAAATCGAAGATTTTGAATTTTGTGAAGGCATTTTTGATTTGTGTCGTTATTTTTTAAAAAAGGATTATTTGCTTTTTATTGTTACCAATCAATCAGGTATTGCAAGAGGGTATTACAGCGAAGAAGATTTTTTTAGACTTTGTGATTTTTTTTTGAAAGAATTTGAAAAAGAAAAAATTCATTTTTCTAAAATTTATCATTGCCCTCATTTGCAAAATTGTGATTGTAGAAAACCTAAACCTGGTATGCTTTTAAAGGCTAAAAAAGAATTTGATATTGATATGGAAAACTCTATATTTATAGGAGATAATTTAAGCGATATGCAAGCGGGTTTAAATGCAAATATTAATACTTTGATTTTAATTAATCAAGAAAAAAAAGAAGAAAGTTATTTCAAACAATTTAAAAATTTAAAAGAAGTTTTAAACTTTTTTGAGAAAGGAAAAAATAAATGAAAATAGCAATTACAGGTGGAGCAGGTTTTATAGGATCTGGACTTGCTTTAAAATTGCAAAAAGATCATGAAATTTTAATCATTGATAAAATGTCAAGTAATGAACTTTTAGATAATGGTAATTTAGAGTGTTTTGGGCATTTTAAAAATTTGCTTGATTTTGAAGGTGAGCTTTATGTTGGAGATATCAAAGATGAAAAAACTTTACAAAAGATAAGAAAATTTAAACCTGATGTGATTTTTCATAAAGCAGCTATTTCAGATACAACAGTTTATAATCAAAATAAGATTTTAACAACAAATTTAAATACTTTTAAAGATTTTATAGAATTAAGCATAGATATTAATGCAAAATTAATTTATGCAAGTTCAGCTTCAGTTTATGGCAATCAACCAAGCCCGCAAAAAGTTGGGGTTGAAGATCCTAAAAATCCCTATGCATTTTCAAAACTTATGATGGATAAAATTGCAAGAAAATACTATGATAAAGCCCATATTGTTGGACTTAGATATTTTAATGTGTATGGAAAAGGTGAATTTTATAAAAACAAAACCGCATCAATGGTAGTGCAATTTGCTCATCAAATTTTAGCAGGAAAAAATCCTCGTTTATTTGAAAAGAGTGATCAAATTTATAGAGACTTTGTGTATATTAAAGATGCTATTGATGCAAATTTAGTTGCGCTTGATTCTAAATGCGGAGTTTATAACGTAGGTAGTGGCGTAGCAAGGACTTTTCAAGATATAGTTGATATTTTACAAAAAGAGCTAGGTACAAATTTACCTTGTGAGTATATCCCAAATCCTTATATTAAAGCCTATCAATTTCATACTCAAGCTGAGCTTTCTAAAGATTGGGCTTATCAGCCAAAATTTAGTCTTGAAATGGGAATTAAAGATTATTTAGATGAAATTAAACGTCTTTTTGAAAAGGAAGTTAATGCTTGAATTTCTAAGTCAGCAAAAGCCAAAAATTCTTATTATAGGTGATTTTATGGTGGATAATTATACTTGGTGTGATTGTTCGCGTATTAGCCCTGAAGCTCCTGTTTTAGTAGCAAAAACTTCAAGACAAGATCAAAGACTTGGAGGAGCTGCAAATGTTTATGCAAATTTAAAAAGCTTAGGAGCGGATGTTTTTGCATTGGGAGTAATAGGAGGTGATAAAAATAGTGAGTTTTTAAAAGCAAATTTAAAGGGTGAGTTTTTGATACAAAATGGACGTAAAACTCCATTTAAAAATCGTATCATGGCACATAATCAGCAAGTATTAAGACTTGATGAGGAAGATACAAGTGATATAATTTTAGAAGAAGAGCTTATCACTTTATTTTACAAATATATTAAAGACTTTCAAGCGGTAGTTTTAAGTGATTATGCTAAAGGAGTTTTAACTCCTAAGGTATGTAAAGCATTGATACAAAAGGCTAATGAATTTAATATTCCTATTTTGATTGATCCAAAAGGAAGTGATTTTAGTAAATATAGTGGTGCAACTTTACTTACTCCAAATAAAAAAGAGGCTTTAGAAGCATTGAAATTTGAAAATTTGGACGGAGAAAATTTAGAAAAAGGCATTAAAAAATTAAAAGATGATTTTAATTTAAAGTATTCTATGATCACTCTTTCAGAGGCAGGAATTGCTGTTTATGATCAAAAATTACACATTGCACCAGCTAAGGCTTTGGAAGTGTATGATGTTACCGGAGCAGGGGATAGTGTGATCGCGGTTTTAGCTTTTTGCTTGGCAAATAAAGTAGATATTTTTAAAGCTTGTGAAATTGCCAATGAAGCAGCAGCAGTTGTTGTAAGCAAAGTAGGTAGTGTGAGCGTGAGTTTTGATGAGATAAAAAGCCTTAAAAGAAGTGATTTTGAAAAAAAGATTGTTAGTCAAAATGAACTTATGAAAATTTTAAGCGATAAAAATAAAAAAGTTGTTTTTACTAATGGTTGTTTTGATATAGTGCATTTTGGTCATATACAATATCTTCAAAAAGCAAAAAAATTAGGCGATGTGTTAATAGTGGGATTAAATTCTGATGAGAGTGTGCGTCGCTTAAAAGGAAATGAAAGACCTATAAATTCTGAATTTCAAAGAGCTTGTATGTTAGCAGCTTTTTATTTTGTAGATTTTGTTGTGATCTTTGATGAGGATACGCCCTTAAAATTGATCACAGCTTTAAAGCCCGATATTTTAGCTAAGGGTGCTGATTATGAAGGTAAGGAAGTTGTAGGGGCTGATCTTGTTTCAAGAGTTGAGTTGATCAAATTTGAAGAGGGTTTTAGTACAAGTAAAATTATAGAAAAAATTAGGAAGCAAAATGATTAATCTTATAGAAAAAGAATGGCAAGAGCATCAAGAAGTATTAAAAGCTAGTGAAATTCTTAAAGGTCAGATCGCAAAAGTAGGTGAGCTAATATGCCAATGCTTAAAAGAAAATGGCAAAATACTTATTTGTGGCAATGGTGGAAGTGCTGCAGATTCTCAGCATTTTGCTGCTGAACTTAGCGGTCGCTATAAAAAAGAACGTAAAGCTTTAGCGGGTATAGCTTTAACCACTGATACTTCAGCTTTAAGTGCGATAGGAAATGATTACGGATTTGAGTTTATATTTTCAAGACAGCTTGAGGCTTTAGCAAGAGAAAAAGATATCTTGGTAGGAATATCAACAAGCGGCAACAGCCCTAATGTTTTAGAGGCATTTAAAAAAGCAAAAGAATTTAAAATGCTTTGTATAGGATTAAGTGGAAAAAGTGGGGGTAAGATGAATGAAATTTGTGATTACAATCTTGTTGTACCAAGCAATGATACAGCAAGAATTCAAGAAATGCATATTTTAATCATTCATGCACTTTGTCAAATAGTCGATGAGAATTTTTGATGAAAGTTTTTTAAAACTAGTTCAGGTTTTAAATCTTTCATGCATTTATGATGTTTTAAAGGGCAAATTTTTTGCATACAAGGCATACAGTCTAGATTTAAATGTACTAATTTTGCATTAGGATTTTTCCAAGGTGAAGTTTGAGTAAATTTAGTAGGACCAAAGATTGCTATGGTTTTTATCTTATAAGCGGCTGCTATATGCATAGGTCCACTATCATTTGTTATAAAAAGATCGCAAAGGGCTATATTTTGACATAAAGTTTGAATGCTTGTTTTATTGCAAAGATTTTTAGCCTTAATGTTTGAATTTTTTAAAAGCTTTTCAATTTCATCGCAAAGAATTTGTTCCCCATGTCCAGCACCAAAAATTAAAATTTCATGGCTTTTTGAAAATTCTTTTGCCACTTCGGCAAAATAACTCGCATCCCAACGCTTAGCACTTCCAAAGGTAGCCCCTGGATTGATCCCTAGAATTTTTTTACCATTTTTGAGTGTTAGAGGATGTGTAAATCTTCTTTTAATCGGAAGTAGTAATTCTTTGGAATGAATTTTAAAATTTAAAGCATTTTCAATGAAATAAAGATATTTTAAAACTTGATGCTCTTCTTTAAATTTGCGTTTATTGAAAAAATATCTTTTTTTTGCTCTTAATATATTTAAAATGATTTTAGAAGACAAAGATGATCTAAAAGAGATCGCAAGGTCTATTTTAAATTCTTTACGCAATTTCAAAGCTTGTTTATAACGTTTTTTTCTATCTTCTATGATAGTTTTAAAATGAGAAAAATTTTTAAAAAGCTGAGTAGAAGCAAAAGAACCATAAAGGATAAACTCAGCATCTTTAAAATATTTTTTTATACCATATAAAGCCGCTGAAGCCATTACAGCATCGCCTAGCCAAGTGGGAAGATGGATAAAAATTTTCATGAAAACCTTAAAATTTTAGATAAAATTTTTTATAATTTTAACAAAAAATTAGGAAAATTATGCCAAAAATCAGTCTTATTATCCCTGTGTATAATGTTCAAAATTTGCTTTCAAGAACCTTACAAAGTTGCACAAATCAGACTTTTAAAGATATAGAAATTATAATTATTGATGATAAAAGCGAAGATGAAAGCTTAAATGTAGCCTTGGAATTTGCTAAAAAAGACCAAAGAATAAAAATTTTTAAAAATGATAAGAATTTAGGCACCTTTGCAAGTAGAAATTTGGGAGTTTTAAGATCAAGTGCTGATTTTGTGATGTTTTTAGATGCGGATGATTTTTTGCCTTTAAGAGCTTGTGAAATAGCTATTTGTAGCATGAAACCTGAGTTGGATTTGCTTTGTTTTGATGCTTTTGTTCATAGAGTAAAAACTAAGCAATTTTATCGTTTTAAAAAAGATGAAATTTTTACTCAAGAACAATTTTTAGAATTTTTAATCAAGCAAAGACATTTTTGCTGGTCGGTTTGGGCAAAGGTTTTTAAAAAAGATCTAATTCTTAAAATTTTTGAAAAAATTGATATTTTTGAAAAACTTTGTTATAGTGAGGATGTACTTTTTTGTTATATTTATTTTATGTTTTGTAAAAAAATAGCTATTTTTAAAGAATGCCTTTATCATTATGAATTTAATGAGAATGGTAGGTATGAAAACAAAAATAAAGAAATTTTATGGCAAAATTATCAAGATAAAAAAAGAAGCTTAGAGATCTTGAAATCGATTAAAAATGATTTTTGGGAATTTAATAAAAAGTTTTTTTTGATTTTAGAAAAAGAAATTAAAAGTTTAGAGGGAAGATTGTAAAATAGTATTTGCTTTTTCCAAATCTTTGGCATTATCTATATCTAGACTTGATTTTTCATCCATAATATAATAAGTTGTTTTTTCTTGAAAAAAAGTCGGATTTTTTAAAAATAAATCAGTTTTTATAATATAAATTGCACCATTACTCATGTAAGTTTTTGGTAATTTTTGTCTAGGCATAAAAGGATAAGAGTTATTGCATATACCTTGTAAATACCCTTTTTTGCTCACTATAAAAGCTTTTAAAATTTTATTATCATATTCTGTAACGCTAATCAGTGCATTTGATTGTTCTTCTTGAAATTTTAAAAAGGCTTCATCAATGTGTTTATAGGTTCTAAAAGGAGAGGTAGGTTGTAAAAAAATAATATTTTCATAATATTTATAAAATTTTAGGGTATGTAAAATAACTTTATCACTAGTTGTATCATCTTGTGCCAATTCAATCGGTCTTTTTAGGGTATCAATATCTTGAGTTTTTCCATATTCTAAAATTTCATCTCCATCGCTATTTAAAACAATTTTGTCGATGAAATGGGAATTTTTAGCGGCATATACGGTGTAATAAAGCAAGGGTTTATTGTTTAAAAGTGCTAAATTTTTATTTTTTATTCCTTTTGATCCAGATCGAGCTGGGATAATAGCTAAATTCATATTATATCCATAAATTTCTTTTGTTTGCTAACTTTAAAGAGTTTTTCATCTTTTAAAAGCTTAAAAAATTCTTCCGAGCTTTTTAAAGCTTTGATCTCATGTTTTTTATTTTTAGGGTTGAAAGGTTTTTTAATGAGTTTTAAAATTTCTTTTTCATTAGCTTGTGTTTTTAAAACATCCTTTATGTTTGTTCTTGCATCTTGTCTTGATCCAACTAAAATTCCATTGATACCAAGATATAAAGCTTCTTTTAAAATGCAACTTGAATTTCCGATGATAAAATCAGCATGTTTTAATAAAATAATAAAATATTCAAATCTTAATGAGGGAAAAATTTTAAAGCGTTTTAAATTTTTTAATTTTTCATAAGATTGCATAATAGATTCAAAGCCTAAATCATTATTTGGATAAATAACGATATAATTTTTTTTACTTTTTATCAAAGCATTTACAAATTCTTCACTTTGTTCTTTCATAGAGTTAAATTCTGTTGTAACAGGGTGAAAAATAACTATAGCGTATTTTTCATAGTTAATATTGTAATATTTTTTTACTTCTTTTATACCAATATAATTAGCGTTAAGTAATTCCAAATCTGGAGAACCTATGATAAAAATAGAATTTTTATCTTCTCCCATTTGCACGAGTCTTTTTTTTGCAGTTTCATCATTGACTAAATGTATATGTGCAAGTTTGCTTATAGCATGTCTTAGACTTTCATCTATAGTTCCTGATAATTCCCCACCTTCTATATGTGCCACTAAAATATTATTTAAACTTCCAACTATAGCAGCCGCTAAGGGTTCGATTCTATCACCATGAACAATGATTAAATCAGGTTCAATTTCATGTATAAATTTTGAAAAACCGTCAATAGTAGCTGATAGGGCTTGATCCATTTGATAATATTTGTCATGATTTATAAATTTATGGATATTTTTAAAACCACATTTTTCTATTTCTTTAACAGTCAATCCAAATTTTTTGCTCATATGCATACCAGTAGCAAATATAAATAATTCAAATTCATTAGAATTTTCTATTTTAAGCATTAAAGATTTTATCTTAGAAAAATCAGCTCTTGTGCCACTTACAAAGACTATTTTTTTCATTCAAAATCATCCCAAGTAAGTTGCGTATCGATTTTAATATCTTTTTTTGTTTTTCTACCTAAAATATTTTCAAACTCAGCTGCAGCAATTCCACCAATACCAGGACGTTTAACCCAGATATTTTCTTTGCTAAGTATTTGTCCTTTTTTGATTTCTTTTATGCTTACTATACTTGCAAAAGCAAAGTTGATAGTTACTTGCTCTTCTTTTAAAGCATTTTTATTGTTATCCCCTCTTAAAAGAGTCATTTGCTCACTTTGAACAATAAGTTCTTTTAAAGCTTTCTCATCCATTGAGCATACTATATCAGGACCTTCTCTATCCATTTTATCTGTAAAATGTCTTTCTAAAACACTAGCTCCTAAGGCAACAGCACCTAAACAAGCAAGATTACTCGTTGTGTGATCGCTCAATCCATAAAGACAATTAAATTCTTTGTAAAGTTCAAGCATGGCTTGCAATCTTACTAAATGCATAGGAGTTGGATATAAATTGGTTGTATGAAGTAAAACAAAAGGAATTTCAAAATCTCTCAAAATTTTTACTGTAGGTTTTATGCTTTCTATGCTATTCATTCCTGTGCTTATGATCATTGGTTTTTTAAATTGTGCTATGTGTTTGATCAAGGGATAATTATTACATTCTCCAGAACCTATTTTATAGGCAAGTACTCCCATATCTTCTAAGCGATTAGCAGCTGCACGAGAAAAAGGAGTGCTAAGATAAGTTAAATTTAAGCTTTCTGTATATTCTTTTAAAGCTAATTCATCTTTATAATCAAGAGCACATTTTTTCATAATTTCATAAATGCTGATTTTTGCATTTCCTGGGATAACTTTTTTTGCAGCTTCACTCATCTCATCTTCAACGATATGCGTTTGATGCTTAATAATCTTGGCACCTGCTCTTTTGGCTGCATCGACCATAAGTTTTGCAAGCTCTAAACTTCCATTATGATTGATACCTATTTCAGGAATGATTAAAGGAGAATTTTGAGATATGGTTAGGCTATTGATCTTTATTTGCATATTTTTCCTTGCATATAGTGTTTTATATCACTTGGAAGTCTAAAAAAATCTTTAAATAATTTATAATAAATATTTTGTTTTAGCTTAGGTTTAGGTTTTTTTGAATATATTGTTTCTCTATGTATAGAATCAGGACATAGAATATCGCTTATATAATTATTTGGCTTATTCTCTATTGAAAAATGATTGCCGTTTATAGGTGCTAAATCTATGTATTTTGCCAAGGTGCTATTTTCATTTAATGAGTAAAAATGAGCTCCGTATTTTTCTTTTAAAAAAGCTAAAGTTTGTAAATCAAATTCTTTAGAATGAAATTCAGATACTGAATTTTGATTTTTAAATTTAGGTAATAATTTTAACAAATTATTTTTTTTATGTTCAAAAGCATAAGAATTATCTTCATAAAAATCAATCCCACTTAAATAAATATTTTTATACCCTAAGGAAATAGCTATTGCGCACATGTAAATTCCAGAAGTCATTCTTTTGCTTTCATAAATTTCGTTATATAACATAAAAGCTAAAAAATCTTTTATGTTATATAATAACTCATGCCCTAATATACAATCGCAAAAATAATTTGGAAACAATTTTATAAATTTTTTATCATCTATAAGAGGCAAATTAAATGTTGAACATACAATATTTTCTATATTATATTCGTTGTTTTCTATCAGTTTTTTAGCGGTGTAATATTGTTCGAAAAATACAAAGGAATTAAAAAAAGCATATTTGATATTTTTACCAAGATAGTATTTGTTTTCAAAGTAAAATTGATTGCACCTAAAAACATCATATTCTTTTGGAAGTCTTTTGTAATCTATTTCTTTTAAGCTAGGACCATTGCCGCAAATTACGGCATTACCCCCCCCCCATGTATCATCCTTACATTCTCCTTTATAAACTATCTTTAATTTTGTTTTTTTTATGATAAAATTATAAAATAAAAAACTTAAAGGTTTGTTTAATGAAGCAAGAAGTAAGTAGTTTTTGGTATACTCCTAAAGGATATAAGGGTATAGGTTTGATGGAATTATTATCGATAAAATCTTTTTTAGATAATAATTATAAATTTATACTTTACACTTATAATCTTGATGATAAAATTTTTAATCAATTAGATAAAATATTTAATGATTTTGAACTTAAAGATGCAAATGAAATAATTCCCTTTGATGAGTATTTTAACGACGATAGAGGAGCTAAAGTAGCTGCTTTTAGTGATTATTTTAGATATAAAATGCTCTATACTAGGGGGGGGGTATGGGTGGATCTTGATATGATCTGTTTGTACCATATCAATTTAGATCAAGAATATATTTTTTCTCAAGAAATTGATGAGGATGAAAATCATCCAAGAATTACCACTTCTTTTTTAAAATTTCCAAAAAATTGTGATTTTGGAAAAATTCTTATAAATGAAGCTGAAAAAATTATAGATCATAAAAAGCAAATTCCATGGGGAGTTATAGGTCCTTCATTTTTAGCAGAATGGGTTGAAAAAAACCAACTTAAAAAATATGCTTGGGATTATAAAAAAACTTGTCAAATTCCTTGGTTAAAAGCTAAAGATTTTATTGAAAAAAATGTTGTTTTAGATACAAATCAGCCGTTTATCCATCTTTTTTCAGAAATGTGGAGATGTAATAAAATGAATAAAAATTGTTTTTACAAAAATGGAATTTATGCATGTTTGCTTAAAAAGCATGAAATAAAAAATTTGACCATTAGGTTAAAATTAAAAAAAATTATTTAATTGGTTATGGATGATTAAATGAAAACAGTCGGTGTAATTATACCAATATATAATGTACAAGATTATTTAAGAGAGTGTTTAGATAGTGTTATTAATCAAACTTATAAAAATTTACAAGTGGTTTTAGTCAATGATGGTAGCACTGATGAAAATTCATTAAACATTGCTAAAGAATATACTTTAAAAGATGAAAGATTTATTTTATTTGATAAGAAAAATGGAGGGCAAAGCACAGCAAGAAATGTAGGTATAGAATATTTCAGTAAAGAATATGAACTTAAAAATATCACTAGTGATATCAAAGAAAATTCTTTAATAGAATTTAGCATAGAAGGTAATAATGAAATATATAAAGTCTATAAAAGTTCTAAATTCTTTAAAAATGAAAATGAACTTTTAAATTTTCAAACTCCAAATATAGATTATATTATCTTTTTAGATAGTGATGATTATTGGGAATTAAACTGTATAGAAGAATGTGTTCCTAGAATGGATGGGGTTGAAGTGGTTTGGTTCAAAGAGAAAGTTTTAATTGAAACCAATGTTGATATATCTACAAAAACAATTTTTGAGCAATATTATAACGATAAATCTGTGATTTCAAAATATGAGTGGATAGAAAAGCAAATAAATAAAGATGATTTTTTTCAATTTGTATGTTTTGGGATGATTAGTTTTGATTTTTTAAAAGCACTTTGTTTAAAATTTGAAAACAATATAGTTGGAGAAGATCGAATATTTGGAATAATACTTTTTTTAAAAATGAATTATACATATATGATAAATCAAGAATTATATTTTTACAGAATTAGAAATAATTCCATTTGTAATTATAATAATGCCAAAATCCAAAAATATCCTAAATACTTCAGTGATTTATTTAGAAAATGTAAAAATATAGAACGTCACATAGGTGTTTATTCACCTTTAAAGATGTTAATGATTTTGATTCAATATTGTGAAAATAATAAAAAAAATATAGATAAAAAAGAATTATTTTTAATTAAAAAAATTTTTATACCTTCTTTTTATAATTGTATCTATCCGGATATATTAAAATGCGATAAAATTCCAATTGTTATGAAAATATTTTTTTTTAAAATTGATTTATTTTGGCTTGAGTTTTGTAAATATCATAAAAATAGATTTTTTATAAAGATGAATAATAATATATTGTTTTTATTATTGTTTTTATATACTATTTTTATAAGATTTAAAATTCCCAAGATTAAAGGATAGATTTATAGGAATAAAAAATGATTAAGCCCTTAATAAGCATTATCATTCCAATTTATAATGTAGAATCCTATTTAAAAGAATGTTTAGATAGTGTGATAAATCAAACATATGAAAATTTAGATATTATTTTAGTTGATGATGGAAGTAATGATAGAAGTTTAGAAATAGCTTTAGAATACCTTCAAAAAGATGAAAGAATTTTTCTTATTTCAAAAGAAAATGGTGGATTAAGCTCGGCTAGAAATGTAGGGTTGGAATTTATAAAAGGAACTAAACTTAGAGCTTTTTTTGAAGATAATAAAGAAGAAGATATTATATCTTTTGAAAAAACCCATACTTTTAAAAAAAATACAAAAATAATAAAAAAAGAAGATATAAAAGTAAATTTTAAACAAATTCAAAAAAGATATATCAAAACCAATTTAGAGAATATTAATGAATTTATAATACAAGAATTACCTAATTCTATAATACATTTTTTAGATTCTGATGATTATTTTTTAAAAGATTGTATAAAATTATGTCTTCAAAATATGATTGAAAAAGATTTAGATATTTGTGTGCATAATTTTGATGAACTTCATGAAAATGATTTTAAATTTATAAAAAATCCTGATACAAATTTGATGAGCAAAAGCAAAAAAGATTTTTATGAAAATGGTTTAAAATTGTTACAAGAAAATAATTTTCTTAGTTTTTATTTTGCTTGGCAGGGAGCTTTTAATACTGTTATCTTAAATGATTATATTCTTCGTTTTACTCATGGAATTTATCATGAAGATCATGATTTTGGAACTATTTTATTTTGCTTAGCTAAAAAAATATACTATATAGATGAAACCTCAATGATTTATCGAATAAGAGATAATTCTATTATAAATTGCAAGGAAACTAGCATCCCTAAAAAATTACCTAAAAATTTAGAACCATTAAGAAAATATTTTGATAATTATCAAGAACTTACAAGATATTTTAAAATTTATAGTTTTTTGATAATTGCAAAGCAAATTTTTATATTTAATTTAGAACTTAAAAATCAATTTATACAAAAAAGTATAAAAGAATATTATCAAACTTATTTTGAACAAAAATTTTATAATATTTTTTTGCAATTAAAAATAATGGAAATTTTCATGAAAAATCCATTATTTTTTCAAAAATATAGAAAATTAAGAATGTATCTTCGTCATCCAAAAAAACTTTTCAAAAAGGATAATTATGTCTAAAATTTCCATTATACTTCCAACTTATAATGTAGAACCGTATATAGAAAGAGCTTTACAAAGTTCTATAAATCAGACTTTTAAAGATATAGAAATTATAGTAGTAGATGATTGTGGCAATGATAAAAGTATAGAAATTGCTAAAGACTATGCTAACAACGATGAAAGAATAAAAATAATCCACAATGAAAAAAATCTAGGTTTATTAAGAGCAAGATATGAAGGTGTGAAAGCTGCTATTTCAGATTATATTATGTTTTTAGATCCAGATGATTATTTAGAGTTAAATGCTTGTGAGGAATGTATAAAAGTTTTGGATAATAATGAAGTTGATTTGATATGCTTTAATTATAATAATATAAAATCAACATATATTGAAAAATTTGATTTTTTTATTGATGCGAAGTTTAATCAAGAAGATTTTTTATTTTTTTTAATTAGTAAATTAGATGATTATAATTGGAATATATGGTCTAAAATTTATAAAAAAGAGATTTATTTAAGAATTTTCAAAGAAAATGAAAAATTAACATCTTTAAGGATTAATATGGCCGAAGATACTTTATTTTTTATTATTTGTCTTAATTATGTTAATAAGATTTACACTATATCGCATAAAATATATAATTATAATAAAATTAATTTAAATTCCAGTATGAATACTATGAATATTCAAAAAAATATTTCTTATGTTAAAGATTTAAATAATTGTATAAGTCTTATCACTATTTTTATCAATCAGATTGATAATAAATTTTATTTCGACTATTGTCAGTCCATTCTTTACTGTTTAAAAATTCATGTTTTAGAATTAATTTATAAACATCTAGAAAAAAGATTATTATATAAGATTAAATTAAAAATACAGAAAAAAATAACTAAATTAAAGAGAAAAAAATGCATAAAACAATTATTAGTGAGAATAAAATAAAATTTTTAATTATAAATCTTAAAAAAGCAATCAAAAGAAAAGAATATATTGTAAATTTATGTCAAAAATATAAACTTGATTATGAAATTATTGAAGCAGTCGATGGAAAAACTATAGACAAAAATGAGTATTTAAATATAGTTTCATATGATAAAATGTTGCAGTTTCATAAAAGAGAATTAGGACTTGGTGAGCTTGGTTGCTCTTTATCTCATAAAAAATGTTATGAAAAAATGTTACAAGAGGATATAAATCATGCTATTATTTTAGAAGATGATGCATATTTTGATGAAAGATTGCTTAATTTTTTAAAATATATCAATGAATTCCCTAAAGATCTAGAGCTTTTATTACTAGGTCATCAAAGACAAGTTTATAATGATGATGGCTTTAGGATAGAAAGTCCATATTCAAGAAGATTTGCAAAAAAAATTGCAAATTATAAAATTCGTCGTTTGATCGCTAGAGGCAACGGTACTTATGGTTATTTTATAACTAAAAATGGAGCTTTAAAATTGCTCTCTCATTTAGAAAAAATTTATTTACCCATGGACGCTCTTACTTGTAATGAAAAAGTTTTAAACACTTACGCTTTATTTCCTGTGCTTGTTTATACACATGAAAATTTTATTCTTGAAAGTTCTACTCAAGATGATAAAAAATTTCTTAAAAAAAGAAGTAAAATAAGTAAATATATTAAAAAATTTCATATTTTTGTAAAATATTTTTTACCTAGTTTAAAAAAGGTTAGACCTTATGAAAATATTGATTGTTAGTGATTATTTTAATAAAGGAGGGGTAAGTTATGTTATTTATCAGCTTATTAAAGAGTGGAGTAAAAATCACGAGCTTTCTTTGTTATTTTTTGAAAAGACGCCCCTAGCTTATGATGATATTTGTAGCAATGCTTATATCGAATTTATCAACACAAAAACTTTAATCCCTATTCGTTTTTTAAATAAATTTATTAATAAAATCATATATAAAAATGCAATTAAAAAAAAATTAAAACAGTATAAGCCTGATGTTATAATTTCATTTAAGACTAAGCCGAATTTATTTACCTTGCTTGCAAATAAAAATATAGGTATTAAGCATATTATTTGTGAGCATGGTTTTCATCTTGGGGAAAAATCTAAAAAAACTAATCGCTTAAGAAGAAAGTTATATCCTTTGGCTACATGTTTATGTGTTTTAACCAAAGAAGATTTTAAGTACTATTCTTTTGTAAAAAACAAAATCATCATGCCAAATCCTTTAGGCATAGAAAAACAAATTCATGTAAATGATAAAGAAAATATTATTTTGTATGTAGGAAGATTAGAAGAAGAAAAGGCTGTAGATGTTTTTATTAAAGCTTTATCTTGTATTCAAAAAGATATTTTAAATAAATGGAAGATTATCATAGCGGGTGAGGGTTCTTTAAAAAAGAATTTGATAGAGCTTACTAAAAATTTAAATTTGTGTATCGATTTTATAGGCTATATAGAAGATTTAAGTTTTTACTATGAGAAAGCTAAAATTTTATGTCTATGTTCTAAACAAGAAGGTTTGCCTATAGTTTTAATCGAAGCTATTTTTTATGAATGTGCTAGGATTAGCAGTGATTATATAGGCGTAAATGAATTAATTGATGATAAAAATAATGGATTTTTGTTCAGGATAGATGATTTTAATGATATGGCTTCAAAAATATTACTTCTAATGCAAAATGAAAATTTAAGACAAAAAATTACTAAAAAGGCTAAAGAAAAAATTGAAATTTATCAGGTAGAGAATGTAATGAATAAGTGGGATGAATTGTTTAATATGATCAGGCTTATTTGATATACTTCCAAAAAGTATATTGAGCATATAATTTTGCAATTATAAATCCATTTTTTCCCTCTAAAAAACCTAACTTTATAAAATAAAGTTTAAAAAAAGTCCAGTAAGGATTTATTATAGCTTTTATAAAATTATTTTTCTTGGGATTTAAACTCGAATAAATATTTTGTTTATTTATAAATTGCTCTATACTTTCATATGCATAATGTAAAAAATAGTGTTGTAAAAATCCTATTTTTTCTTTGCAAATTATACTTTCATGGACTTCTCTTTCATTAAATTTTGCATATTTTTTATGAAATAATCTTATATTATAATCCGGATATAAGCCCATTCTTGTTATAGCCTTTCCAAAGAAAAAATTTAATCTTGCTACTTTGTATGCTTTAAATATAGGATTTTTTATAGTTTGTAAAACTTCTTTTTCTAATTTTTTTGTAAAAATTTCATCGCTATCGAGTATGAACACCCATTCGTTAGTTGTTTTATCAACACCAAATTGTTTTTGTTTTGCAAAACCAAGCCAATTTTGATGAAAAATTTTTACATTGTCAAAAGTATTTGCAATTTTTAAACTATCATCTGTACTCCCACTATCTACTATAATTACTTCATTGGCAAATTGAACACTTTTTAGTACTTCTTGGAGGTATCTTTGACTATTGAATGTTAAAATTACAATTGAAAGATTCATAAATAGATCTCCTCTTTATAGCTTGAAAAGCGACGATGAAAGAAGAAATATTCATCAGGTTTAAATTTAATCATTTCTTCGCAACAATTTGCTTGATAAAGCGTAAGTTCTTCAATACTTTTTTCTAAAGGATCCATAGTTTTAAAAAATCGGATATGAAATTTTTTATCCTTACCTTGATATACAAAAGCAGGTAAAATCAAAGCTTTTGTTCTTTGTGCTAAAACACTAGCACCCATTTGGTAATTAACTCTTTTACCAAAAAAATAAAGTTTTATACTTTCATTATCTGTGCAATCTTGATCAGTGAGTATGCCCAAGGCTCTATTATTTTTAATCGCATTTAGCATTTTTCTTAAACCGCCTTGTTTTTCGATAAGTTCTATGTCAAATTGAGTACGATTTTTGGCTAAAATAGAATCCATTTTTTGGCTTTCTAGTTTTCTTCCAACTATAGAAATTGCTCCAAATTTAGCAGCATAAAAAAGGCTTAGAAGTTCCCAATTCCCATAATGTGCAGTTGTAAATATAATACCTCTTTGGCTTTTTAAAGCTTCATTTAATATTTTTTCATTATCAATAACGATTTTATTTAAGATTTTTTCCTTGCTTGTGTTTTGATTTTTAATACAATCTAATCCAAAATGAGCAAAATTGCGATAAATTTGAAAAGAGAGTTGATCTCTTTGGAGTTGATTTTTTTCAGGAAAGCAAATTTGAAGATTGATATCTATAATTTTTCTATGCTTATGATTGAACTTAAAAACGATTTTTGCAACGATAAAAGCTAAAAAATTAAGAATAAAATCGGGCATAATTATTACTAAAATTTTAAGTATATAATAAGCAAAAAGATAAAGCCAATCTTTATTTTTCATCAAAAATTTCCTTGATTAGTCTTAAAATATCCTCTTCTTCTATACGCATGATGCAAAAATCACTTTTATCAATATGTTTAGAATTTGTAATTTTTTTGCCCGCATCTATGATTTTATTAATACTTGTTTTATAGGCATTTCTATAGCTTGGAGTCGCTCCAAATATCGTGATAGAAGGTCTATTTAAAGCAAAAGCAAGATGGGTTGGGCCACTATCATTACCTATGATTAAATCCATTGTTTTTGTAAATGCCATAAGTTCTTCTAGGTTAAATTTTGGAGCAAGTTCTATATTTTTTTCATCAATTGCACTTAAATTGATAACATCTTTAGCAAATTCAAATTCTTTAACATTTCCCCAAGATAAGAAAATTTTAGCTTCAGGAAATTCTTGGATGATAAGTTTGCAAAGTAGGGTAACTTTTGTTTTAGGGTAAATTTTATTTTCTACACTTGAACCAACATGTATGAGTATATTTTTTTTATTTTGATCAATTTTTAATTTTTTAGATAAAAGTTGTTTTAAATTTTCATCCACGTAAAAAACATCTTTTTTAAAAGCTAAATCTTTTGGATTAAAATCCTCATTAAGGGTAAAAGAAGCAAGGTTTAAATATCTTACAAATACATTTTCATTATAATCTATGTTTAATTTTTGATTGTAAAAATTATGTGCAAAACTTTCTTTTAGGCTATTTTGATCAAAGCCGAAATTATTGCGGCTTAAAATTCGACTTACTATAGCTGATTTTATAAGCCCTTGCAAATCAATAACAGCGGTATAATTATTTTTTCTAGCCTTAAGTAAAATTTTTAAGCTTTTAAAAAAATGCTTATCTTTTAAGGGTAAAGCATAAAGCTTATCAATTAGTGGATGGTTTTTGAGTATGCCTTTAAATTTTTCATCTACAAACCAATGAATTTCTATATCTTTTTTAAAATTTTTAATAAATTGAAGCACTACAGCACTTTGTATAATATCGCCTAAAGCGGATAAACGAACGATTGCTATTTTCATTCAAACCCATATTGTGATTTTTTTGCTATGATTTTAACAAATAATTTTACAAAAGAAGGTTAAATTATGATTAAAAATGAAGGTTATATTTGTATTTTTGATTGCGAGAGTATTCCTGATGTTGATTTAATCCGTAAAACTTTAGCTTTTAAAGGGAGTGATTTAGAGGTAAGTTTAAAAGCTTTAGAATGGCAAAAAGAACAAAGTGGGAATGAATTTTTACCCTTGCCTTATCATAAAATTGTAAGTATTTGTGCGGTAATTGCTGATAATTTTGGTAAATTTATTAAAGTCAATAAAATAGATGGCGACAATGAAAAAGAAATGATTGGTAATTTTTTTTCTTTTATTGAAAAGCATGAGCCAAAATTAGTCAGTTATAATGGAAAAAATTTTGATATGCCTTTATTGGTTTTAAGGGCTTTAAAATATAACATTAAAGCAGCAAATTATCTTGATACCCAAAGCGATAAATGGAATAATTATAAAACGCGTTTTTCAGAACTTAAACATTGTGATTTGTTTGAAAGTTTTGGAGGATTTAGAGGGATGAAGCTTGATGTGCTTTGTGCTATGGCTGATTTGCCAGGAAAATATGATGTGCATGGTGATGAGGTGATGAGTTTGTATTATGAAGATAAACTCGAAAAAATTCATGAGTATTGTGAAAGCGATGTTTTAAACACTTATATGCTCTTTTTAAAATATGAATTGATTAAAGCAAATATCAATGATGAAGATTATGTTTGCTTTTTAGATAATATGAGTGAATTTTTAAAAACAAAAAAAACTGATCGCTCTTATGTTGAAGTCTTTTACAAAGCGTGCGAAAATGAAATTTCTAAGATACAATTTTAATCGTTAAAATAAATATATTAAAATTTAATCAAGTTATTTAGTAATTAAGAAAGGAAAAAAATGAAAATTCTTATCAGTGGTGGTGCAGGATATATTGGCTCTCACACTTTAAGACAGTTTTTAAAAACAGAACATGAACTTTGTGTTTTAGATAATCTTTCTAAGGGATCAAAAATTGCAATTAATGATTTACAAAATATAAGAGATTTTAAATTTTTTGAATTGGATTTGAGTGATTTTAAAAAAGTAAAATCTTTATTTGAAAAGGAAAAATTTGATGCAATTGTTCATTTTGCAGCAAGTATAGAGGTTTTTGAAAGCACTCAAAACCCTTTAAAATATTATATGAATAATACAATAAATACAACCAATTTAATTAAAATTTGCATAGAAACAGGTGTGAATAAATTTATCTTTTCTTCTACGGCTGCAACTTATGGGGAACCTCAAACTCCTGTTGTAAGTGAAAATAGTCCTTTAGCGCCTATTAATCCTTATGGTAGAAGCAAATTAATGAGTGAAGAGGTTTTAAGGGATGCTAATAAAGCTCATCCTGAATTTAAGTACTGTATTTTAAGATATTTTAATGTTGCGGGTGCTTGCATGGATTTTAACATAGGACAACGCTATCCAAAAGCAACTTTACTTATAAAAGTAGCAGCAGAATGTGCAGCAAAGAAACGCGAAAAAATGTTTATTTTTGGCGATGATTATGATACAAAAGATGGAACTTGTATAAGAGATTATATTCATGTTGATGATATTTCAAGTGCGCATTTAGCTGCTTTAGAATATTTGCAAAATAACGAAAGCAATATTTTTAATGTGGGTTATGGCCATGGTTTTAGTGTAAAAGAAGTAATTGAGTCTATGAAAAGGGTGACTGGAGTAGATTTTAAAGTAGAGCTTGCTCCACGTAGAGAAGGGGATCCAAGTGTTTTAATTTCTGATGCACAAAAAATCAGAACTTTAACTTCTTGGCAGCCAAAATTTGATGATTTAGATTTAATCTGTAAATCAGCTTACGATTGGGAAAAACAGTGCTAAAAAGGCTATTTTTTATTTTAAGTAAAGAGGATAAAAAATTTTTATTTTCTTTGCTTTTTTTTTCAGTTTTAATTTCTTTTATAGAAAGTTTTGCAATCTCTTTGGTAATGCCTTTTATCACTTTAGCAAGTGATTTTTCATATTTTGATCGCAATCATTATTTGATAGAAATTAAAAATTATCTAGCTTTGCCAACATTTAAAATCATTGTTTATTTTGGTTTTATATTGATTGTTTTTTATGTTTTAAGAGCTTTTTTAAATAGCTATTATTTTCATTTATTGGCCAAATTTTCTAAAGGAAGATATCATAATATAGCCTATAAAGTTTTTGCAAAATTTTTAAATATTAATTATGAAAATTTTACTCAAAAAAATCAATCTGAAATTTTAAAATCTATTACAGGAGAAGTTTATAATTTAAGCACAATGATTTCTTCGTTTTTGTTGATGATGAGTGAAATTTTTGTTGTAATACTACTTTATACTTTAATGCTTTTGATTAATTATAAAATTACCTTATTTCTAAGTATTTTTATGATTTTTAATGCACTTATTTTAATTAAAATTCTAAGTCCTATTATTAAAAAAGCAGGACTTAAACGCGAAGAAGCGATGAAAAATTTTTTTGAAATTTTAAATACTAATTTAAACAATTTTAAACTCATTAAACTTAAAACCAAGGAAGATGGAATTTTAAATCTTTTTAAAGCTCAAAGCGAAGCTTTTGCTAAGGCAAATATTACCAATGAAAGCATGAGCGCTATTCCTAGAATTTATTTAGAGGGTGTGGGTTTTTGTATCCTTGTTTTTATAGTTATTTTTTTGGTTTTAAAAAATGAAAGCGATATTTCTGGTATTTTAGCTACAATTTCTATTTTTGTTTTAGCACTTTATCGTTTAATGCCGAGTGCAAATCGTATTATTACGAGTTATCATGATTTGATTTATTATCGCTCTTCCTTGGATATTATTTATCAAATCTTTAAGCAAGAGGAAGAAAATTTAGGCGATGAGGAAATTTCTTTTAAAAAAGAACTTAGACTTGAAAATTTAAGTTTTGGCTATAAGGGTAAAAAAAATCTTTTTAACGGTTTAAATTTAGAAATAAAAAAAGGTGAAAAAATCGCTTTCATTGGAGAGAGTGGTTGTGGCAAAAGTACTTTGGTGGATATTATTTTAGGACTTTTAAGTCCAAAAGAGGGAAAAGTTTTAGTTGATGGGGTAGAATTAAATTCTAAAAATGCAAAAAAATATCGACAAAAAATAGGCTATATCCCTCAAAATATTTATCTTTTTAATGATAGCATTGCTAAAAATATTAGTTTTGCAGATGAGCTTGATGAAGATAAGCTTTTTAGAGTGATTAAGCAAGCAAATTTAGAGCATTTTATTAAACACCTTCCCGAAGGAATTTGGACAAAAGTTGGAGATGGTGGAAGCAATTTAAGTGGAGGGCAAAAGCAACGTATAGCTATCGCTAGAGCTTTGTACTTAGAACCTGAAATTTTAGTTCTTGATGAAGCAACATCGGCACTTGATAGTAAAAGCGAAGCTAAGATTATGGATGAAATTTATAAAATTTCAAAAGATAAAACGATGATTGTCATCGCGCATCGTCTTTCCACTATAACAAATTGTGATAGTATTTATCGTTTAGAACATGGTGAGTTGATTAAGGAAAATTAAGTGAAAATTACTTTTATTATAGCAACTTTAAATTCAGGTGGAGCGGAGCGTGTTTTAGTAACTTTAGCAAATGCCTTTTGCAAGGAACATGAGGTTAGTATCATAAAATTTCATCAAGGAGATTCTTTTTATCCATTAGAAAATAATATCAATCTTAAAACTTTACCTGATTTTAGATTTGATACAATTTATCATAAAATTATAAGTCGTTTTAAAAAAATTTTTACATTAAGAAAATTTTTAAAGCAAACTCCAAGCGATGTGTTTATTTCTTTTTTAGATACTACAAATATAGCTTGCATTATTGCCACAATTGGACTTAATACACCACTTATTATTAGCGAGCATAGTAACCAAGCTTATCTAAAATCTAAAATATGGAGATTTTTAAGGCGTTTAACTTACCCTTATTGCAATGCTTTGAGTGTTTTAGGAAGTAGTGACAAATTTTATTATCAAAAATTTGTCAAAAAAGTTGAGCTTTTATTAAATCCTTGCCATTTTAGTGCTGAAATTTCACTTCAATCTTCTTTTGAAAAAGAAAATTTGATCCTTTTTGTAGGTCGCTTAGATGCAAATAAAAATCCTATGATGTTTTTAAAAGCTATAGATAAAATAGATCAAAATACGCAAAAAAAATATCGTTTTTTGATAGCAGGTGATGGAGAATTAAGATCAATACTTGAAAAAAAAGTCAAAAAGATGCACGCAAATATAGAATTTTTAGGTAAAGTGGAAAATATTAAAGAACTTTATAAAAAAGCTAAAATACTTTGTCTTTGTTCCTTTGTTGAAGGATTGCCAACCGTACTTATAGAAAGTTTGTATTTTGATGTGTGTCGAATTTCAACTTTATATCATGATGGTTCTAAGGATTTGATTGAGGATGGTAAAGATGGTATTTTAGTAGAATGTGATAATGAAGAAATGTTGGCAAAAAAAATTGAATTAGTTTTGCAAAATGAAGATTTTAGATTAAATTTAGTGCAAAATGCTAAAAAAAGATGTATCAATTTTGATATTAACGAGATAAAACAACAATGGCTAAAATTGATTAAAGAGGTTATTTATGCCTAAAATTTCGATTATAGTTCCTACTTTTAAACGTCCAAAATTGCTTAAAAAAGCTATTAAAAGCATTCAAATGCAAAACTACGAAAACTTAGAAATTATTATTAGCGATGATCATTCTGGCGATGAAACAAAAGATATAGTCCAAGAAATGCAAAAACAAGATAAACGTATAAAATATTTTTTAAATGATAAATACAAAGCTGGACCAAATGGAAATAAAAACAATGGTTTAGATCATGCTAGTGGAGATTTTGTAAGTTTTTTAGATGATGATGATGAACTTTTACCTAACGCTTTGGAAATTTTAATGCAGAAAATTGACAAAGGGTATTCTCATGTTATTGGAAATTGTTTTATAGAAAAAGAAGGGAAATTAACTCAAGAATTTAGTGGAAGAGGCTTAGATAAAGATCAAGAACTTTGTAAAAAAGATTTTTTGATGGGAAAAATTCATGGAGAGTTTTTTTCTATTTTTAAAAAATCTTTGTTGAAAAATCAGCGTTTTAATGAGGAATTTTACGGGAATGAAGCGACACTTTGGGTGCATTTATACAAGGAAAAAACTTTTTATATTCATCAGGCTTTTCGAATTTATCGTTTAAACAGAAGTGATAGTGTAACTTTAGCTGCAAGTAAAAATGCTATTAGAGTTTATCTTGGTTATTTGGAACTTGCGAAAATTTTGGAAAATGAGTTAGAGCAAACAGGAGATAAAGATTACAAAGGTATTTGTGCAAGTTATTATAAAATGGCGGCATACTATGCAAAACTTGGAGGAAATTTTAAAGAGCTTTATCGCTGTTTGTTTAAAAGTTTAAGTATTAAGATAAATGCACCCGCTTTAATATTACTGATTTTAAGTATAATTCCAAGTAGTATGATTAAAAAATTATCTAAAATACGGACATGTTTATGCAAAAATTAGCAATTTTTATCTATTCTTTAGGAAGTGGCGGAGCTGAAAGGGTTGTGGCAACTTTACTTCCTATGTTAAATCTTAAATTTGAAGTACATTTGATTTTGATGAATGAAAAGATTTCTTATGAAATATCAAAATGCAATATACATTTTCTAGAGCATTCTAAGCCCAATGAAAATGCAATTTTAAAATTCATCAAACTTCCATTTTTAGCTTTAAAATATAAAAAAATGTGTAAAAAATTAAATATAAATACTGAATTTGTATTTTTAAATCGTCCAAATTATATAGCTTTAATGGCAAGAATTTTTGGAAACAAAACTCGCCTTATTATTAATGAATGCACTACTCCAAGCGTGATGTATAAAAAAAAGAATTTTAATTCTTGGGCTAATAAATTTTTGATTTCTTGTTTATATCCTAAGGCAGATTTAATTTTGCCAAATTCTAAAGGAAATTTAGGGGATTTGATCCAAAATTTTAATATCAGAAAAGATCAATGCAAAATTTTATATAACGCTATAGATTTAGAAAATATAGAAAAAAAATCTGAAGAAGAAATTACCTTAAAAGATAAATTTATTTTAAGTGTTGGAAGATTAGATGCTGGAAAAAATCATGCTTTGCTTATTCGTGCTTATGCAAGATTGAAAACAGATTTGAAACTTGTGATTTTAGGTGAAGGAATTTTAAAAAATGAATTAGAAAAACTGATACAAGAGCTCGATTTAGAAAATAAAGTTTTACTTTTAGGCTTTGATAATAATCCTTATAAATATATGAGCAAATGTGAGTTTTTTGCATTTGCTTCCATATTTGAAGGCTTTTCAAATGTTTTAATTGAAAGTTTAGCTTGTGGATGTGCTGTAGTGTGTACTGATCATAAAAGTGGAGCTAAAGAGCTTTTTGGAAATAATGAATTTGGATTGTTGGTAGAGGTAAATAATGAAAATTCTATGTTTGAAGGCTTAAAGACAATGTTAGAGGATGAAAATTTAAGACGAGCTTATAAAAATAAAGCTAAAAATAGAGCTCTTGATTTTGATAAAGTTAAAATTGCGCGAAATGCTCTAGAATATTTAATAGGATAAAGTATGTTTAAAAAAGAATATTTCAAAAATCCTAACACGATTTTATTTTTAATGATTTTGGGTGCTTATCTTTTCAGTATAGCTTGTAGATTTTTTTGGGTGATTTGGGCGAGTCAATTTAATGAGTATTTTTTTAATCATCAATTAATGATAACTTCAAATGATGGCTATGCCTTTGCAGAGGGAGCAAGGGATATGATAGCAGGATTTCATCAGCCTAATGATTTATCTTATTATGACGCTTCTTTATCGGCGCTTACTTATTGGATTTATAAAATTACTCCTTTTAGTCTTGAAACAATTATTTTGTATTTGAGTGTTTTTTTATCTTCATTGGTTGTTATACCTATTATTTTAATTGCAAATGAGTATAAATGTTCTTTTGCGGGTTTTATAGCCGCATTATTAGCATGTATAGCTAATAGTTATTACAACAGAACAATGGCTGGATATTATGATACAGATATGCTTGTTGTTGTTTTACCTCTTTTTATTTTATTTTTTATGATAAGGTTGGTTTTAAGAAGAGATTTATTTTCTTTGATATGCCTTCCTTTTTTTATTAGAATTTATCTTTGGTGGTATCCTTCAAGCTATACTTTAAACGTTAGTTTGATAGGATTTTTCTTATTTTATTCTTTAATTTTCCATAAAAAAGAAACTATTTTTTATATAAGTATTATTTTGATGTTAATTACTTTATCTAATATTGCTTGGTATTATCAAAGTTCTATTATTGTTTTGTTATTTTATTTTTATGCATTTAAAAGAGAATATTTTAAAATAAAATTTTTAATTGTATTAGGAATTCTCACTTTTATTTTTCTAATTATTAGTGGTGGAATAGATCCTATACTTTATCAACTTAAATTTTATATTTTTAGATCAGATGAAAGTGTTAATTTAACACATGGTTTTGTATATTTTAATGTTAATCAAACCATACAAGAGGTTGAAAGCATTGATTTTAGCGTTTTTATGCAAAGAATTAGTGGTAGTGAATTTGTATTTGTATTTTCTGTGATCGGTTTTATTATATTTATTTTTGCGCATAGAAGTATGATTTTAAGTTTGCCTATACTTTTTTTAGGTTTCTTAGCTTTAAAAAGTGGACTTCGTTTTACAATTTATGCTGTTCCTATTTTAGCTTTTGGTTTTGGTTATTTGATTTATTATTTTAAAGAATATAATTTTAAGAAAAAAAAGAATTTAATAAATATCTTACTTGCTCTTTTTGTTTTTTTATGTTTAAGTCCAATATTTATTCATATCAATTTTTATAGGGCTCCAACAGTTTTTTCTAAAAATGAAGCAACTCAATTAGATCAATTGAAAAAACTTGCAAACAGGGAGGATTATGTCGTTGCTTGGTGGGATTATGGTTATCCTATCCGTTATTATAGTGATGTCAAAACCTTAGTAGATGGTGGAAAGCATTTAGGAAAAGATAATTTTTTTCCTTCATTTATTTTAACTAAAGACCAGAGATCTGCAGCTAATATGGCAAGATTAAGTGTTGAATATACAGAAAAAAGTTTTTACGCTTCTAGTGATAGTCTTTTAAGAAAAGATATTTTACAAGCGATGATGAAAGATTACAATAATACCAATGTTGATTTATTTTTGTATTCTTTATCTAAGCCAGATTTTAAAATCGATACTCCAAAAACAAGGGATGTTTATATATATATGCCTTTTAGAATGGCATCTATTTTTCAAACTGTTTCTAGTTTTTCTTTGATTAATCTTGATAATGGAAAATTTAATCAACCATTTATTTTTAGTACAGCTTATCCTTTAAGCAAGAATGATGGAGAAATTATTTTAAGCAATGGGGTTTCTTTAAGCGACGATTTTAGGAGTTTAAAATTTAATAATAGTGATTCAGTGGAGATTCATAGTTTTATAGAAATAAATTCGCTGCAGCAAAATAATTATAAGGAAATTCCGATCAATGAAAATGGGCAATATTATCTTTTTTATATAAAAAATAGTTCTATTCCATATATACAATTTATATTAATGGATAAGATTATGTTTGATAGTGCTTTTGTACAAATGTTTTTTTTGGGAAATTATGATAAAAACTTGTTTGATTTAGTGATTAATACCCAAGATGTTAAAATTTTTAAATTAAAAATTTAGGTTTTATTAGTATGAAAATAGGTTTTTTATCTCATGCAGGGGCAAGTATATATCATTTTAGAATGCCAATTATTAAGGCTTTGATAAATCAAGGCCATGAAATTTTTATCATAGTTCCAAAAGATGAATATACGCAAAAACTTCAAGAATTAGGTTTAAATCTTGTTATTTATAATTTTTCAAGATCTAGTTTAAATCCTTTTGTAGTTTTTAAAAATTTTTTTCATTTGAAAAAGGTACTGAAAAATTTAAATTTAGATCTTATTCAATGTGCTGCACACAAAAGCAATACTTTTGGAATTATAGCTGCTAGATTGGCCAAAATTCAATTTATTTTTGGCTTGGTTGAGGGTCTGGGTTCTTTTTATATTGATAATAATTTTAAAAGCAAAATAATAAGATGGAGTATAAATTTATTATATAAAATTTCTTTTAAGCTTGCCAATGGTTTTATATTTGTCAATGAGAGCAATGCTTTTTTTATGAAAAATTTAGGACTTGAGCAAAAAAAAATTTTCATTATTAAATCAGTTGGTATTGATCTTAAAAAATTTTTTCCTATAAAAATTAAATATGAGTCAAAAAGAATTTTTTGGCAAAATCTAAATATAGATGAAAAACCTATTATTTTAATGATAGCAAGAGCTCTATGGCACAAAGGAATTAAGGAATTTTATGAGAGTGCAAGTTTGTTAAAAGAACGAGCTAATTTTATTTTAGTAGGAGGAAGAGATGACAATCCTTCTTGTGCGAGTTTGGAGTTTTTAAATTCAGGTTACGTACATTATTTAGGTCCTAGAAATGATATAGTGGAATTATTGAGAAATTGTGATATTTTTGTTTTGCCAAGCTATAAAGAAGGATTTCCCGTGAGTGTTTTAGAAGCTAAAGCTTGTGGAAAAGCTATTGTGGTAAGCGATTGTGAAGGATGTATAGAAGCAATTTCAAACGCTTATGATGGACTTTGGTTTCAAACTAGGAATGCTAAAGATTTGAGTGCTAAAATTGAACTTTTATTAAACGATGAAAAATTAAAGGATAATTTAGGAGTAAATGCGGCTAAAGATGCTTTAAAGTATGATGAAAATATTATAGCTCAGCGTTATCTGGAAATTTATAAAAAGGTAATTAAAAATGTATAATCATTTTTTTAAGAGAATTTTTGATTTTTGTTTGGCTTTATTCTTACTTGCATTATTTTTTCCTATTATTTTTGTAACAGCTTTGCTTTTAAAGTTAACTCAAGGAAGCGTTATTTTTACACAATATAGACCTGGTTTAAATGAAAAAATTTTTAAAATTTATAAATTTAAAACAATGAGCGATGAAAAAGATGAAAATGGAGAGCTTTTACCAGATGAAAAGCGTTTAAAGGCTTTTGGAAAACTTGTAAGATCTTTAAGTTTAGATGAACTTTTGCAACTTTTTAATGTTTTAAAAGGCGATATGAGTTTCGTTGGACCTCGTCCTTTGTTGGTGGAGTATTTACCTCTTTATAATGAAAAACAAAAATTACGTCATAATGTACGCCCAGGTATTACAGGATGGGCGCAGGTAAATGGTAGAAATGCTATTTCTTGGGAAAAGAAATTTGAACTTGATGTGTATTATGTCGAAAATCTGTGTTTTTTGCTTGACTTAAAGATTATGTTTTTAACTGCTTTAAAAGTTTTAAAAAGAAGTGGAGTAAGTAAAGAAGGACATGTTACTACAGAGAAATTTAATGGCAAAAACTGAAAAAATCTATATTTATGGAGCTGGTGGTCATGGGTTGGTTTGTGAAGATGTTGCCTTAAGCTTAGGCTATAAAGAGTGTATTTTCTTGGATGATTTTAAGGGAAAGCCTTTTAATCCTAATTTGGAAAAATATGATTTTTTTATTGCCATAGGAAATAATCAACTAAGAAAAGAATTTTTTGAAAAAGTTTCTATAAATGGTTTTAAAATAGTTAATCTCATCCACCCAAGTGCGATTATTAGCCCTAGTGTTTTCTTAGAGGAAAATGCTGGAATTTTAATCATGCCTCATGTTGTAGTTAATGCAAGAGCAAAAATTTCAAAAGGAGTGATTTTAAATACTTCAAGCGTGATTGAGCATGAGTGTGAAATAGGAGAATTTTCTCATATTAGTGTTGGGGCTAAATGTGCAGGCAATGTAAAAATAGGAAAAAATTGTCTTTTGGGAATTAATTCTTGTGTTTTGCCAAATTTAAACTTGGCTGATGATAGTATTTTAGGTGGAGGAGCAACTTTGATTAAAAGCCAAGATGAAAAAGGTGTTTTTGTAGGAACACCTTCAAGAAGGATAGATGAGGTTTATTGAATATGATTTTATCATCTTGTATAACAAATCTTTCATTTTGGAATAGATTGTTATAAATTTTAAGCAAGCATTTATCTTATGTGCTATATGTTTGCTTTGAAAAATTCTCTAAAACATAAATTTCTTGTTGGCCTTAAAGTGAATTCAAATTCTAATTTTAGTAAGTTTGAAAAATATATTAAGTATCGTTATGTTCTTTAATGGTTTGATAGGAATTTGGTGTAATTTTTAAGGTTTTTTAACTTCCTTTTTTTAAATTAGAAAATAAAAATTTAAAAACACTTTAGAAATTACAAATATCATTTTTGTTTATGATGATAGGTGTATTATTGTTGCTTATATTTATTATATTTGTTTATATAATTGATAAATTTAATCTTTTTTTATGTATTTTGCAAGATGAGAAGGTGTAGAAATTTATAAAAAGGCGAAATTATAAAAAAGAAGATTTGTAAAAACTTCAAATGTGGTATAAAATAAATTTAGGTGCAAAAAGAATTTTTAATGTTTGATTTCTGGTAAATTATTTTAGATACAATGCAATATAAATATAAATCTCTTTATAAAAAGGATAAAAAATGAGATTTTTTCTTTCTCCTCCTCATATGAGCGGTAATGAATTAAAATATATCGAAGAAGTTTTTAAGAGTAATTATATCGCTCCTTTAGGTGAATTTGTAAATCGTTTTGAAAAAAGTGTTAAAGAATATAGCAAGAGTGAAAATGCCTTAGCACTTAACTCTGCTACCGCAGCTTTACATTTGGCTTTAAGAGTTGCAGGTGTGGAGCAAAATGATATAGTTTTAGCTTCATCTTTTACTTTTATAGCTTCGGTAGCACCTATTTGTTATCTTAAGGCAAAACCTATTTTTATAGATTGTGATGAAACCTATAATCTTGATATTACGCTTTTAAAACGTGCCATTAAAGAATGTGAGAAAAGACCAAAAGCTCTTATTTTAACTCATCTTTATGGAAATGCTGCAAAGATGGATGAGATCATGCAAATTTGTAGTGAAAATAATATTATTTTAATCGAGGATGCCGCTGAAGCTTTAGGAAGTTTTTATAGGGAAAAAGCTTTAGGAACATTTGGAGAATTTGGGGTTTATTCTTATAATGGCAATAAAATTATTACAACTTCAGGCGGTGGCATGCTTGTTGGTAAAAATAAAGAAAAAGTCGAAAAAGCTAGATTTTACAGTACTCAAGCAAGAGAAGATTGTTTGCATTATGAACATTTAGATTATGGATATAATTATAGATTAAGTAATGTTTTAGGAGCTATTGGTCTAGCGCAAATGGAAGTTTTAGAACAAAGAGTGCTTAAAAAAAGAGAAATTTATAATTGGTATAAAGAATTTTTAGGAGATAAATTAACTTTTTTGGATGAATTAAAGGACTCTAGAAGCAATCGTTGGTTAAGCACTGCTTTGATTGATTTTGATACAAAAGAGCTTAATTTATATGAAAAGAATATAAATATTTCTCAAAAAAATATACCTTTGCATCCAAAAATTTCTAAATTAATAGATGATTTAAAAAAGGAGCAAATTGAAACGCGTCCACTTTGGAAAGCTATGCATACTCAAGCAGTTTTTAAAGACTGTAAAGCTTATATTAATGGAAATAGTGAGTTATTTTTTCAAAAAGGAATTTGTTTGCCAAGTGGAACAGCTATGCAAAAAAATGATGTAAAAGAAATTTCAGAATTAATCCTTAAAAGTATAAAGGAATAATATGGATTTTTATAAGAGCAAAAGATTAATCTTTTTTTTATGTTTTGATATTGTTTTATTTTCTCTTTCTATATATCTAGCTTTCTCTTTGCGCTTTAGTGGAGATATTGCAAATATTTTTTATCAAGGCATGCTTAAAGCAGGAGTTATTTTACTTTTTTTGAAAATAGCTTTTTTATTTATTTTTAGAATTTATAAGGTTGCTTGGAGATTTTTTTCTTTAAGCGAGGCAAGAAAAATTTTCTTTGCTTTGGCTTTGGCTGAATTTTGTTTTTTAATTATTTTTTATTTTTTTAGTGATTTTTTTAATCCTTTTCCAAGAAGTGTAATAGGGATTGATTTTGTAATATCTTATATGTTCATAGGAACTTTAAGAATTAGTAAAAGAATGCTTGTAGATTTTAAATTTTCCAAGGCTAAGCAAGAAAATCCTTGTATTGTTATAGGAGCAACTTCTAAAGCTTTGCATTTATTAAAGGGAGCAAGAGAAGGAAGTTTGGGATTTTATCCTGTTGGGGTAATTGATGAAAGAAAAGAACTTATAGGAACTTATTGTGATAAATTTATTGTTCAAGATAAAAGCAAAATCAAAGAATATGTTCAAGATGGTATTAAAACTGCCATTATCGCATTAAAATTAGAGCAAGAATCTTTAAAAAAACTTTTTGAAGAATTAATAGATTATGGCATTATAGATGTTAAAATATTTTCTTTTACTCAAAATAAAACTAGAGATATTAGTATAGAGGATCTTTTAGCTAGAAAACCAAAAGATTTAGATGATGGTGCTGTAGCAGCATTTTTAAAAGATAAAGTTGTATTGGTAAGTGGAGCAGGTGGTACCATAGGAAGCGAGCTTTGCAAACAATGTATTAAATTTGGTGCGAAACATCTTATAATGCTTGATCATAGCGAATTTAATCTTTATAAAATCAATGAGGAATTACAAAATTTTAAAGAAAAAATTACTCCTTTAATGATGAGTATTTTAGATCATGATTCTCTTGATAAGGCATTAAAGACATATCAACCTGAACTGATTTTGCATGCTGCTGCTTATAAACATGTTCCACTTTGTGAGCAAAATCCTTATGCTGCTGTGATTAATAATATAGTAGGAACAAAAATTTTAATTGATAGTGCTAAAACTAATGGTGTTAAAAAATTTGTAATGATTAGTACAGATAAAGCTGTACGTCCAACGAATGTCATGGGCTGCACTAAAAGAGTTTGTGAGCTTTATACATTAAGTTCTTCAAGTCCTGATTTTGAAGTTGCTTGTGTGCGTTTTGGTAATGTTTTAGGTTCAAGTGGAAGCGTTATTCCTAAATTTAAAGCCCAAATTGAAAATGGAGAAGCATTGACTTTAACTCATCCTGATATTGTACGTTATTTTATGCTTGTAAATGAGGCTGTGCAACTTGTTTTACAAGCTGGAGCTATTGCTAAAGGTGGAGAACTTTTTGTACTAGATATGGGAAAACCTGTTAAGATTATGGATTTGGCCAAAAAAATGCTTTTGCTTTCAAATCGTCCAGATTTGGAAATTAAGATTGTAGGGCTTAGAAAAGGAGAAAAGCTTTTTGAAGAACTTTTAATTGATGAAAATGATGCTAAAACAAAATATGAAAGTATTTTTGTAGTTAAAAACGAAAAAATCGATTTGAATATTTTAAATTCACAAATTGAGAGACTTAAGCAAAATAAAGATATAATTAGTCTTTTAAAAGAAATTGTACCCGAATTTAAACATAATGCTGGAGGTAATTAAACATGTTTATTAAAGACATGCAAAGATTTGAAGATAATCGATATAAGGCTAGAGCCTATATGACTTATATTTTAACAAGAAATTTACCCAATAAGCTTCCAGATATTCGTCTTGAAAGCATACGTGCTGCTTTGGATAAAATTGAGCACGATATTTCAGTTTTCGATGCTTTGTATATACTTGATACTTCAGGAAGGCAAATTGGAAATGCTATCGCATTAAAAAAAGAATATGAAACGGGAGATGGAGAGGATAAAAGTTCAAAAGCTTATTTTTATAGAGCTGTCAATCTTAAACGATGCACTCTTAGCGATCCTTATCCTTCGGTTTTAAATAGCGAATTATGTGTTACAGCTTCAATGCCTATTTATGATAATAAAGATAATTTATTATTTGTTGTTTGCATTGATATCAGTTTAGCAAATATTTTAAAAATGATTGAAACTGGTTATTCTGAAACTATTTTTACATATTTTAGTCGCATAGTTTATTTTTGCTTTGCTGTAGTTTTATTTATCATTACTTGTTTTTTATTTCAAAAAGGCTTATTTAGTTTATTTCATCCCAAGGGGGAGGTTGGAATACAGGTTATTTTTCAAAGCACCATCGCTATAACTTTGGCTTTGGCTATTTTTGATTTAACAAAAACAATTATAGAAGAAGAGGTTTTTGGAAAAACAAAAAAAGAGATTAATGGAATTCAAAAAACTATGGTGAGATTTTTAGGCTCCATTATCATTGCTTTGGCTATAGAAGCTTTAATGCTTGTTTTCAAGCTTGTCTCAAGTGATTTATCACAAATGCTTTATGTATTTTATCTTATTGGAAGTATTAATCTTCTTTTAATAGGACTTAGTATATATTTATTTGCAGTAAAATATAAGAATAATTAAGGAAAAAAATGTTATAATTATTTTTTATAAGTTTAATAAAATTTTGAGAAAAATAATAGCAAAATAAATTTTTGAAAGGACAAATTGTGAAATTGTTAGTTGTTGATGACAGTTCTACCATGAGAAGGATTATTAAAAATACCCTAACAAGACTTGGACATAATGATGTTCTTGAGGCTGAACATGGAGTTGAGGCTTGGGATTTACTTGTTAAGAATGAAGATGTTCAAGTTTTAATTACTGATTGGAATATGCCAGAAATGAATGGTTTAGAGCTTGTCAAAAAAGTTCGCGCTGAAAAAAAATATGAAGATATGCCAATTATTATGGTAACTACAGAAGGTGGTAAAGCAGAGGTAATTACTGCTTTAAAAGCTGGCGTTAATAATTACATCGTTAAGCCTTTTACTCCTCAAGTATTAAAAGAAAAACTTGAAGATGTTTTAGGAACAGGTTCTAATGAGGCTTCAGCTGAATAAAAATAAAGCCTTTTTTATGGCGTTATGATGCAAAAAATTTATTATGAATTATTTTTTAAAGTAGATAAACAATATAAAAATTTATTTCTTGATTTTGTTTTTGATTTAGGCATTGAAGCTATAGAAGAAAAAAATGAAGGTATTTATATACGTTCAAATGAGAGTTTAGAAGAAATCTCATGGGCTCTTGAGATTTTTTCTCAAAAATTGAAAGAAAAATTTAATACAAAAAAAGATATCCTCTACGATAAAACTATTAAAGAAAAAGAAAATAAAAATTGGATAGAAGAATATAAAAAAAATATCAAACCTATTTTAATTGATCAAATTTATATTCATACTACTTGGCAAGAAGAAAAGCAAAATTGCATTAATATAAAAATAAATCCCGCCTTAGCTTTTGGTTCGGGCCATCATGAGAGTACTTATGCTTGTATAAAATTTTTACAAAAATTTGCAAAAAAAGATGATCTAGTTTTGGATTTGGGCTGTGGTAGCGGGATTTTGGGCATTGTAATGTCTAAATTGGGATGCAAGGTTGAAATTTGCGATACTGATGAGTTGGCTATCCATAGTTCTTTAGAGAATGCAAAACTTAATCAAATTTGTTTTGAAAATTCATGGAAGGGCTCTATTGAACAAGCAAAACATAAATATAATTTAATTGTAGCCAATATTATTGCAGATGTTATTTTGATTTTAGAAAAAGATATTAAAAAACATTTAAAAGATAATGCTATACTTATATTGTCTGGAATTTTAGATAAATATCAGACAAGAGTTAAAGAAAAATTTCAAGATTTAGAGCTTATTGATGAAATTAAAATCAATGAATGGTGCTCTTTTGTATTTAAAAATAAAAAGGAAATATAATGAATAATTCTTCTAACAATAAAGGTAATCCGCAAAATAATGGTTTTTTTAATAAAAATCCTATTTTTATTTTTGCGGTTTTTGCTATTGCAATTATAGTAATTTTTAAAGGATTATTTGATGGAAATACTTCATTTAGCGGCATGTTAAATGGTAGGGAAACTCATAAAAATATTCCTTATTCTGAACTTAAGAAATTAATAGAGGGTGGCCAGATTAATCAAGTTAGCATAGGGCAAACTACCATAAAAGCTGTATCAAGTGCACAAAATACTGTCTATAGCGCAAAGAAGGTTAATGATCCAGAACTTGTAAATTTGCTTGATAGTAAAAATATTGCTTATGGAGCTTATTCTGAAACAAATTGGTTTACTGATATATTGTTTTCATGGGTATTGCCTGTGTTTATTTTTTTCGGTATTTGGATGTTTTTGGCTAGTCGTATGCAAAAAAACATGGGAGGATCTATTTTAGGCATAGGAAGTTCTAAAAAATTAGTCAATTCTGAAAAACCAAAAGTAAAGTTTAATGATGTTGCAGGTGTTGAAGAAGCTAAAGAAGAGGTTAAAGAAATCGTTGATTTTCTAAAGTATCCTGAAAGATATATTAAACTCGGGGCTAAAATTCCAAAAGGTTTATTGCTTGTTGGGCCTCCAGGCACAGGTAAAACTTTACTTGCAAAAGCAGTTGCTGGTGAGGCGGATGTTCCATTTTTTAGTGTTTCTGGTTCTTCTTTTATTGAAATGTTTGTAGGTGTTGGTGCATCTCGTGTAAGAGACTTGTTTGAAAATGCAAAGAAAGAAGCTCCTGCTATTGTCTTTATTGATGAAATTGATGCAATAGGAAAAAGCCGTGCAGCTAGCGGTATGATGGGTGGAAATGATGAAAGAGAGCAGACTTTAAATCAGCTTTTAGCTGAAATGGATGGCTTTGGAACAGAAAGCTCTCCTGTTATTGTCTTAGCTGCAACAAATCGTCCAGAAGTTTTAGATGCTGCACTTTTAAGACCAGGTAGATTCGATAGACAAGTTTTGGTAGATAAACCTGATTTTAAAGGTAGATGTGATATTTTAAAAGTACATATGAAAGATGTTAAAATTTCCCCTGAGGTAAAAGTTGAAGATATTGCAAGATTAACTGCAGGGCTTGCTGGTGCAGATTTGGCTAATATTATTAACGAAGCTGCATTATTAGCAGGAAGAGATTCTAAAAAGCATGTAGAACAAAATGATCTTGTAGAGGCAGTTGAGAGAGCTATAGCTGGGCTTGAAAAGAAATCACGTCGTATTAGCGATAAAGAGAAAAAAATTGTAACCTATCATGAATGTGGCCATGCTTTAATAGCAGAAACTACAAAAGGTGCAAAAAAAGTAAGTAAAGTATCTGTTATTCCAAGAGGTTTAGCAGCTTTAGGTTATACGCTTAACACTCCTGAAGAAAATAAATTTTTAATGCAAAAACATGAATTAATCGCAGAAGTTGATGTGCTTTTAGGTGGTAGAGCGGCTGAAGAAGTGTTTATTGGAGAAATTTCAACAGGAGCAAGTAATGATTTAGAAAGAGCCACAGATATTATAAAAGCTATGATTTCGATGTATGGTATGAGCGAAATTGCAGGTTTGATGGTTTTAGAGAAACAAAGAAATACTTTTTTAAGTGGTGGACAAACTATTAAGGATTATTCTGAAAAAACAGCAGAATCTTTAGATGAATATGTTAAAAAAACTTTAGATGAGCGTTATAAGGATGTTAAAAATACACTAAGCGCATATAAAGGTGCTATTGAAACTATGGTTGCAGCTCTTTATGAAGAAGAAACAATAGAAGGTGCAAAGGTGCGAGAAATTATTAAAAACTATGAAAAAGAAAACAATCTTTCAAGTCGTTTACAAGAGATTGAAGAAAATACTAAAGAAGAAAAATAATGAAATATATTACAAAAGAAGGTTATTTTAGTATAAGTTTGATTATATTTTTAATCATATTATTTTGGATTTTAAATAGCTTTTCTTTTGTACTTTTTTTGTTATTATTAATATTTTTATTTATTTTTAGAAATCCAAATCGTATTCTAATTTGTCATGATATAAAAGCAATTTTGTCCCCTATAGATGGACAAATTGTGCAAATAGAAAATACTGTTAGAAAAGATTTTGGAGAGTGTGTAGAAATAAGTATTGTCAATTCTTTTTATAATGCGGGTTCTTTTTATGCTCCTTTTGAAATGAATATTGAAGAAATTAAATACAGATATGGACTTTTTTTAGACAAAGAAAGTCAAAATTTGAATTTTTTAAAAGAAAAAATTACTATAAATGCTGTAAATAATTCATCTAAAATACTTTTGGAAATTTATGCTGGAAATTTAGGAAAAAAAATAAGACTCGATAATATTTCTCATAGTCTAAAAGTTGGAGATAGATTAGGTTTTTTGATTAATGGAAAGATAAAACTTATACTTCCAAAAAATATACGCATACAGGCAGGACTTGGTGATGAAATAAAATCTGGATCTTTATTGGGTTATTTGATTTAAGGAGATTGTTATGAATAGCAATAAACCGCAATTTGTTTATATTTTACCAAACCTTTTTACTGCTGCTTCTATTTTTTTAGGTGTTATCTCTATCATTAGTTCTATACAGGGAAATTATTATAAGGCTTTAATTTATATTATTTTTTCTTTAATTTGTGATGGGCTTGATGGAAGGGTAGCTAGATTAACAAAAACTACTTCAAAATTCGGAATTGAATTTGATTCTTTAGCTGATTTGGTTGCTTTTGGTGTTGCTCCTGCCATACTTTTTTATATGGCAATAGGTTCTGAGTATGGAAGATATGGCTCTTTAATTGCAGCTTTTTTTGTAGTTTTTGGTGCTATACGTTTAGCAAGATTTAATGTAACAACTGGGACTTATGAGCCTTCTGTTTTTATAGGACTCCCTATACCTACGGCAGCTGTTGTTAGCTCTATTTGGACTTATAGTTATTACCATTATGACTTTTTAAAAACTTATGGAGTTGCCTTTTTAATTTTACAAGCAATTTTAGGTTTATTAATGGTGAGCAATATACGTTATCCAAGTTTTAAAAAATTAGATTTTAATCGATCTAGCGTTTTGAAAGTATTAATTATATTAATAATTATATTTTCATTTTTATATCTTTATCCTCTTAGAAGTTTAATTACTTTAGCGAGCTTATATGTTCTTTATGGTATTATACGAGCTTTTTATACGATTATTTATTCTAAATTTAAAAGAAATTAAGTATAAAATTTAGCAATATCTATACATTCTTTATTGCTAAATCCAGCTTTTAGTCTTGCATTTATATTAAGTTTTTTTCCAGCAAGAGAAAATTGATGAAATAAATTACAAATATCTAAAAAATTATATTGTTCTTTATTTGAAAATTTCCACCAATAATCCCCTTTTTTTACATGTTTGATTTCATCATTTAAAATAATAGTTAGAATTTCCTTTAATAAATTTTTTATAGGATGATTTGAACTTTCAAGTTTGGCAACAACAAATGGATTTGCATCGAGTCCTTTTGCTTCTAAACCACGATGAACCACACCCATTCTAAAATTTAAAGAATTTTGAGTTGCTTTTAGTGCAGCTTCTAAATTATCATGTACACTAAAATCTCCGTATTTAAAGCCAAGTTCTTTTAATGTTGAATTTAATAAATTAAAATGTTTAATTTCTTCTTCGGCAACTTCTAGCCAATCTTTATAAAATTGTTCAGGTAAATTTTTAAAACGATAACTTGCATCTAAGGCTAAATTAATTGCACTAAATTCAATATGTGCTATGGAATGAATCATTTTGGCTAAGGAATGAGTAGAATTAAGAAATTTTGGACGTCTGATTTTTGTTGGATGGGTAAGTTTTAAATTGGAATTTATATTTTCTTTGAAAATACTATTTTGGTTGTGATTAAAAACAATTTTTTTGCTTTTAAAATTATCGTAAAAATCAGAGAATTGGTTAAATTTTTCTTCAATATTTTGTTCGTATAAAATTTTTTCTAAATTAAAAAAGAATTCTTGATGCATTTTTATCCTAAAATTTTATTTTTAATTATATTTAAAAAAAATAAATTTTGTTATAATGTTAATTTTTAGATTGGAAAATGAAAATGAAAGTATTAAGCGAAGAAGAAAAAAAAGTTATTTTATTAAAGGCGACTGAAGCTCCTTTTAGCGGAAAGTATAATGATTTTTATGAAAAAGGGATTTATCTTTGCAAACAATGTGGTTCTAAACTTTATAGATCAGAAGATAAATTTAAATCAGGATGTGGTTGGCCAAGTTTTGATGATGAAATTTTAGGAGCTATAAAAAGAATTCCAGATAAAGATGGTATGCGTACAGAAATAGTGTGTTCAAATTGTGATGCACATCTTGGTCATGTCTTTGAAGGGGAAGGTTTTACAAATAAAAATGTTAGACATTGCGTAAATTCGATTTCATTGGAATTTGTAAAAGGTTAATTGTGCTACTAAATTTGAGTTCTGAAATTTATTTAATATTTTTTTCTAGTATAACTTTACTTGCTATTTTAAATCCGTTTGGTAATTTAACTCAATTTTTATCTATGAGTGATGGTTTACCTTTAAACCTTAGAAAAAAATTATTTAGATATATACTTTATACAGCATTTGTTATTATGCTTGTATTTTTATTTTTAGGCCCTTTACTTATGAAATATATTTTTCGTATTTCATTGGACGAATTAAGAGTTTCTGGGGGTTTGGTTTTAATTATTATGTCGATTAAAAATTTACTTTTTTCTGCAAAAATGATTATGAAAGATTTTAGTTTTTATCAAGAAATGGATGATAGAGAAATCTTACGTCAAAGTTTAATTCCTATGGCTTTTCCTATGCTTGTTGGTCCAGGAGCTTTAGCGAGTGTTGTAGTAATTTCTGGAGATTGTGGTATTGACATAGCTCTTGGAGGTATTGTTATAGCTTTTATTTTTATGTTTGTTTTGTTTCATTTTGCAGCGACCATAGAAAAGATAGTTGGAAAACTTATTTTGCATATTTTTTCTCGAATTGCTCAAGTATTTATTGCTGCTATGGGATTTAAAATGATTGTAATTGGACTAAAGGATATTTTTCATTTATAAATTTTGATTTTTTAGATCTTTAAAATTTTTAAAGCCACTCTCTTGGCAACATTTTTCTTCTATAATCTTTAGAAATTCCTTCCTAGGAATATTTTTTGCTCCCATAAAATCTAGATGTTTGTTATAAATTTGACAATCTATTATAAAATTGTAAGGTGATAAAAGATTGCAAAGCTTTATCATTGCGATTTTTGAAACATTTTTTTTTAAACTAACCATACTTTCTCCAAAAAAAATTTTTCCTATAATTAGCCCGTAAATACCTCCTACAAATTCGTCATGATCATATAATTCTAAAGAATGAACGTATCCTAACTGAAAAAGAGTATTATATGCTTGGATAAAATCATCATTAATCCAACTTTGAGATCGTGCATTTTTACAAGAAGTGATTAGTTTTAAAAAATTATGATCAAGTCTTACTTCATAAAGATTTAAAAATTTTTTCATATTTTTTTGTATATGAATAGCTTTGGGTTCTAGTATGCATCTGGGATCAGGACACCACCAAGTAACCGGATTACTAGTCCATGGAAAAAGTCCAAAGCGATAAGCTTTTAAAATAAAATCTGCCTCTAATCTTGCACTTAAAAATACAGGTGCATCCTTAGGGGCTTTTAATAATTCAGAATATAAATTCAAGTTGTCCATTTTTCTTAAGTTTAATCTTAACTACCCCACCTTGTTTGAGTTTTCCAAAAAGAATTTCATCGCTAATTTTTTCTCCAATTTCTTCGCAGATAATACGCTTAAGCAATCTTACACCAAATTCTTTATTGTAAGCTTTTTTAGCTAAATGGATTTTGGTTTTTTCATCAGCGATAATTTTAATATTTTTTAAATTTGTAGAAATTTCATCTAATTCTTTTTGTACAATTTTTGACAATATCTCATCATTTAAATCATTAAAATGTAATATTTTATCAATTCTATTAATAAATTCAGGAGCAAAAAAGTCTTTTATAGCACGATCACTTTTTGATTCATTTTTGCTTAAAAATCCCAATTCATTACTTTCTTTTAGACCTAAATTAGATGTCATTATAATAATAGTATTTTTAAAATCTATTTTGAGTCCACTATTGTCTGTAAGTTCAGCATTATCAAATATTTGCAAAAAAGTATTACTTAAATCAGGGTGGGCTTTTTCTATTTCATCGAAAAGTACTAAGCTAAAAGGATTTTTTCGTATCGCATTGCTTAAAAGTCCTCCATCTTCATAGCCAATATAGCCAGCAGGAGAGCCTATAAGTTTGCTAAGAGAGTGTTTTTCTGCGTATTCACTCATATCAAAACGTTCTAAATTAAGTCCTAAAAATTCTGCTAAAGTTTTGCAAAGTTCTGTTTTTCCAACTCCGCTAGATCCGGTAAATAAAAAAATTCCTCTTGGTGAATTAGAGTTTTTAAATCCAGCAAAACTTTGTTTTAATGTAGATACTAATTGATCAATAATCTCATCTTGTCCAAAAATTTTTGTCTTTAAATTTGTTTTTAAATTAGCTAAAGCTTTATTATGGTCAAATTCAAACATTTTATGATGTCGAGTCATTTTAGCTAATACTAGTTCTAAATCTTTAAGAGTAATATTTTTTTTATTTCTAGAATTTAAGGCAAAAGATGCTCCAAGTTCATCAATAAGATCTATAGCGCTATCTGGTAAATATTTGTCATTGAAAAATTTCTTACCCCATATAACCGCTTGTCTAAGAATTTCATCACTTAATTTTATTTGATGAAATTTTTCATATTTTGTTTTTAGTCCTTGTAAAATTTGAAAAGCTTCTTCTTGATTTGGTTCATCTACATTGATTTTGGCAAAACGACGACTTAAAGGCTTGTTTTTGTCAAAAGTGTTTTTGTATTCCATATAGGTAGTGGCTCCTATACATTTTAGACTACCATTGCTGAGTGATGGTTTTAAAAGATTTGAAAAATCAGCATGCGATTCTCCTGTTGCTCCAGTTCCGACTATAGTGTGAATTTCATCAATAAACAAGATTGCATTAGGGATTTTATCGAGTTCATTTAGAATTTCTTTAATGCGTTTTTCAAAATCTCCACGATATTTTGTTCCAGAAAGTAATCCGGTCATATCTAAGCTGAAAATTTGAGCATTTTGTAATTTTTTAGGAACTTTTTTTTCTATAATAGCAAGAGCAAGTCCTTCAATAATAGCTGTTTTACCAACTCCAGCTTCGCCAACTAAAATAGGATTATTTTTTTTACGACGAGATAAAATTTGCAATATTCTTTCAAGTTCAAATTTTCTACCTATCAGAGGATCTATTTTTCCTTGTTTTGCTAAAAGTGTTAGATTATTTGTATAAGAATTTAAAATTTCTATTTGAGTGTGTTGTCTTAATTCTTGTATTTTTTCTAGACTAATATCATATTTTTTTAATAAATAATTCGATATTGTTCTTTCATCTTGTAAAATTTTTTCTAAAAAGTCAATGATTTTCATTTCGGCAAAATTATCTGCTAAAATTTCATCTAAAATAATGGAATTAGCAGGTGTGACTTCTTGATTTAATACTTCATTATTTTTTGCTATATAGTTTTTTAGTTCTTCTTCAAAAATTTCTAAATCTTTATCTGTACATTCTTTAAAAATTGTTTTAAAATCTGTACTTAATTTGACTAAGGCAAAAAGTAAATGTTCACAAGTTGTAAATTCGTGTCTATTGATAAAACTTAAATGTCTAGCGTGATCGAGATATTTTTGTAAATTTTCTTGATATTTCATTCTTCTTCTACTTTTACTTTTAAAGGAAAATTTGCCATTTGGGCAGCCTCAAAAACTTTTTTTTGTTTCGAAAGTGCTATTTCTTGTGTATAAATACCACATATTCCACTACCATTTAGATGAACTTCTAGCATAATTTTACTTGCATTTTCAAAATTATGATGAAAAATATTCATTAAAATTTCTATAACAAAATCCATAGTAGTTATATCGTCATTTAACAATATAACCTTAAACATTTTAGGTTCTTGGAGTTTGCTCTGTTCTAAAGTTTTAACTTTTGGCATTATTTTTCTTTATAAATTCTATTTAGATCATCTTGGATTAATTGGGTCGGAATCTTTCCAAGATAAAAATTTACAGGAGCATTGTTGTTCCAGTAATCACTAAGATTTTGATAAATTCCATTTTTTATAACAACTTTAAAAGGTAATTGTTCCATGCTTTGATAATTAATATCTTTTAAAATTTGAGCAATAATGCGATCATTTTGAGAACTATTACTTAAAAAATAATAAGCTCCATAATCATTAGCAAATTTTTTTACAACATCATCACTAACATCTTCAAAGTGTGTTAGACCGATAATAATGAGTTTATCTGAATTATTTCTCCAAAGATTACTAAGATTTAAAGCTTCTTCTTTGCAAGGGGTGCAAAAAGTGCCGAAAAAATCAATCATTAAAACCTTATTTTCTTCTCCTTTAACAACAAATCCTTTGTCTGTTCGAATAAGAGTTTTAGTACCTCCATTGATATTTTTTAGGACAATTTTATCTCCTTTTTTATATTCTTCAAACATATAATCATTTTTTATATTTTCTTCGTGAGAGCAAGCATTAAGAAAAAAAATAATACTCGCGCAAATTAGAGTTAAAATTTTTTTCATTTTATACTATCCCTTTATTGATATTTTTTAAAGCCATTTTAGCATCTAAATCAGCTTGTTTCTTTTTTAGGGTTTCGCGCTTGTCATGTAAATTTTTGCCTTTAACTAAAGCTAAAGTTGCTTTGATTTTATTTTTATCATTAAAATAAAGATCTAATATAACAAGTGTATAACCTTCAATACTAACTCGACCAAAAAGTTTATCAATTTGTTTTTTATGCATCAATAGCTTTCTGGCACCTCTTTCTTCATGTTTGTAAAAAGCATGAGTAGTGTTTAATAATGCAATATGAGCATTTAAAAGAAAAAGCTCCCCTTTAATAATGCGAACAAAAGAATCTTTCAAATTGGCTCTTCCAGTACGTAAGGCTACTACTTCGCTACCTTTAAGAACAATACCAGCTTCAAAACGTTCTATAATGTTATAATTAAACAAAGCTTTTTTATTTCTAGCAATAATTTTCACTTGCAAACCTTAAAAACACTACTTCCGCTTCCACTTAAAAAATATTGATTTTCTAAATAATTTAGCATTTTAGGATATAAAGATACACAAGGAGTAAATAAATCATTAAGCTCGAAGTTTTTATAGATTTGAAGAATTTCTTTAGTGCTTAAATTTTCATATATTTTGGCTTGTTTAAGATTAAGTTCAAAATCGTATTTTTTTTTATCAAATTCCTTATAAACTTCGTTTGTGTCGCAAAAAATTTGAGGAAAAGTCCAATTAATATGTGGAATTTCATCCTCAAAAGCATCAATGATTTCTCCACATCCCTTAACATTTGCAGAATGAAATCCGCTTAAAAAAAAGGCAATATCGCTTCCTAGTTTTATGCTTAAATTAATTAGTTCTTGTGTAGATAATTTTAAATTTAAAGTTTCATTGATTAAAATTAAAAAACTAGCACAATTACTACTTCCACCGCCAAGCCCAGCACCTGTTGGTATATTTTTTATAAGTTTTAGGCTTTTATTTTTAAATAATTCTTCAAGTTCTTTTTTATAACCATAGTTGCATAGTAAATGATAGGCTTTTTTGATAATATTATTTTCGCAATAAAAATCACTTATGATTTCAAAGCCTTCTTGGGTCTTCTCATTACTTAAATAAAGCTCATCGTAAAGATCTTTAAGTAAAATAAAACGAGAATTTAAAAGATGATATCCTCGGGTATCTAATCCTACGATTTTTAAAAAAATATTTGCTTTGGCGTATGCTTTCATTTAATTAATTTTTTACTAAGATCATCTAGGCTGATATCATTTTGAACCACAGAATGTAAATTTTCATCTTTAATTTGAGTCATTAGTTCTTTTCTTAAAATCATTAACGATTTTGGAGCATCAATACCTATTTTTGCATAGCCTTTTCCGGTTTGCACTACCTTGATTTCTATGCCATCACCAATAATAATACTTTCATTTTCTTTTCTTGATAATATTAACATTTTTCAACCTTATTTAAAAGATATTTTACCTTATTTTCATTAATATTAATAATGCTAAAATATTTTTCATTTTCTATATAGTAATTTCCACTATCTTGATATTTAAGATCGTTTAAATTCAACTTAGTCCCATTTTCAAGCTTATTTAAATCCCAAATAAAATTAGGTTTTAAATCAAGATATTCTAACACATTAATTTCTTTTTCATTATTATAAACAAATTTTCCTTCTTTTATGCGTTCTAATGAACTTAAGGTAGCATTAATGCCTAATTTTTGAGCAAAAATTTCACAATAAGATCTTATATAAGATCCTTCGCTAACACTAATTTCGATATTTAAAAAAGGATGATTATAATGTAAAATTTTACAAGAAAAAATTTCCATTGTGCAAGACTTTAATTTGACAATTTCTCCTTTTTTTGCAAATTCATAGGCTCTTTTTCCTTCAATTTTTTTAGCGCTAAATTGAGGAGGAAAATAATCAATTAAACCCAAAAGTTCTTTGCTGATTCTTTCAAGAGTTAAGAAATTAAAAGGTTTTAAAGTTTTTATCTCTTGTATGTTTTTATTATCAAGACTTAAAGATTTTACACCAAGCCATAGGGTTGCTCGATAAATTTTTGGAGTTTTTTTTAAAAATTGAAAAAGTTTAGTGTATTGTCCAAAAGCAACAATTAAAATACCTTTAGCAAAAGGATCTAAAGTTCCAGAATAGCCTGCTTTTTTATTATTATATTTTTTCTTTAATTGGTTTAAAAAATGATTGGAACTTATTTCTGCGGGTTTAAATGCAGCAAAAATTCTATTCATATTACACCTTCTACAAAACTTGATAAAATTGTACGCTCTATACCACCAAAATTGATTTTTAATCTTTCTTCTTTACCATTTTTAATAACACTTGTAATTCTTCCTATTCCAAAAATTTTATGTTTTACTAAATCACCTTTTTTATAATTTGATGTATTTTTTTGAGAGGTAAAATAAGAAGATTTGCTTTTGCTAAGTCTACTTTCTTCCAAAAATCTACTAGGAAAAAGTTTAGTTCTTGATCCACGATAAAATCTTGAGCTAGAGACACTTAAATGAAGTTGTTTTTTTGCTCTTGTTATTGCAACATAAGCAAGGCGTCTTTCTTCTTCTATATCTGAATTATCTACTGGAAAAAATCCTTCTTCAAGACCTATAATAAAGACGTGATCAAATTCTAAGCCCTTACTTGCATGAACGCTCATGATATAAATGCAATCACTATCTAGGCCATCTTGATCACTTAAAAGCGAAATTTCATTTAAAAAATCATTTAATTTGAGATTTTCATCTTGTTTAATTTTATCATTAAGATTGGCATAAAATTCGCTGATATTAGCAACTCTATCTTCTGCATCAATTTGTTCTTTGTAAAAATCTTTTAATTTAATTTTTTCTTCAAATTGCTCAATAAGTTGTTTTAAATTTTGACATTCTAATAATTCATGGATAATATTAATAAATTTTTGTATCTCACGATTTGTTTTTTTTGAACTAATAAGATTAGGATTACATAATGCTTCAAAAAGAGAAATTTTTTCTTTTTTAGCATATTCTTCAAATTTTTTTATACTGCTTTCTCCGATACCTCTTTTTGGACGATTAATAATGCGTTTTAATGAAAAATCATCTTCGGTATTAGCAAGAAAACGAAGATAGGCAATTAAATCTTTAATTTCCAATCTTTCATAAAAACGCATACCGCTAAGTAGTTTATAGGCAATTTTTTCACGCATAAAAGCTTCTTCGATGGCTCTAGAGAGTGCATTGACTCGAAATAATACAGCGATTTCATTTGAGGGGGTATTATTGTTAAGTAGTTCTTTAATTTTTTTACAGATAATATCACTTTCTTTTTTTTCATCATCGCTATAGAAAATGTTTATTTCTTCTCCATGATCTTTAGTGCAAACTAAAGTTTTACCTAGTCTTTTTTTATTATGCTCAATTAAAATATTTGCAGCATTTAAAATTGATCCTACAGAACGATAATTTTGTTCTAATTTTACAAGCTTAACATTATCAAATTGGTTTTGAAAATTTAAAATATTTTCTATTTTAGCACCTCTCCAGCCATAAATACTTTGATCATCATCTCCTACAACGCAGATATTTTCATGAGAGGTGCAAAGTTTTTTTAAAATTTTATACTGCAAAGTATTAGTATCTTGATATTCATCAACGGTTATATATTGATAAATATTACTTTGAGTTTTGGCAAATTCTAGATCATTCTCTAAAATTTGATAAGGTAAAAGCAACAAGTCGTCAAAATCAACAAAATTATACTTCAAAAGATAATCTTGATATTTTTGATAATATTTTGCATAAGTTTTATCTGAATTTTCTATAGTTTCTAAATCTTTTAAAATTTCATTAGAGTTTTTGGCAATATTTTTACAAGTAGAGATAAAATGTAAAATAGTAGAGATATTTTCTTTAGAATCATCAGCCATTTCTTTTAAGATTTTTTTTGCATCGTCGCTATCTATGACAATAAAATCATTTTTTCGATTAAGTTTTTCAATATGCATTCTTAAAAACATTAATCCAAATTTATGAAAAGTGCACAAAAGTGGATTAGAATTACTATTGATTAGGGCTAAGGCCCTTGTTCTCATTACACTTGCTGCTTTATTGGTAAAGGCTAGAGTTAAAGTATTTGAAGCTGGAATTCCAACTTCTTTGATAAGATAAGCTAGGCGAGTTGTGATAGTTTTTGTTTTGCCACTACCAGCACCTGCTAAAATAAGCATAGCACCATCAATATGAGAAGCTGCTTCTATTTGACTAGGATTTAAACCTTTAAATAAATTCATTTTTTTAAAAGATTTAAATTGTTTGGGTTTTGTAAAAAAATATTTTTAGAATTTTGTAAATTCTGTTTATTTTTACGCTTATAAAAACTAAAGTTAACAAAGATAACGCTATTTTCTACTTGAATTTGAGTGATAGCTCCAAGATCAACTTTAACAAAGCTATCAAAATCATCTGGGCCAAAACCGGCGTGAAATTGTATATATTCTTTTTCTAATTCTATAGAGCTAAAAGTATAACCACCTAAAACAAAAAGTGCATAAGGATTTTTTTTAACATCTAATTCTGGTGGCAAAATAGGATTAAAGTCTATAAATTGGGTATTGGCAACTATTGAGAATTCTATATTGTTTTGAATTAAATTTTGTATGACATGAAAACAATTTTCTTGCATTAAATTGATAAAATTTTCATTTTTTAAAATTGATTCTAGCATTACAACTCCATAAATTCATCAATAATTTGTTTGATTTCCATGATGCCAATTTCCCAAAAATTTTCATTTTCTATATCAAGGCCAAACATTGAAACAAGTTCTTTTGGACTAACACTTCCTCCTAAAGAAAGCATTTTTATATAAAGTTCTTTAAAATTTTTCTTTTCCTTTCTTTTGTAAAGTCCATAAAATGCTAGCACTAAAAGTTGTGCATAGGCATAAGCATAGCAGTAAAATGGGGTATGGATAAAATGTGGGATATAGCTCCACCAAAGTGCATAATTTTTTGTTAAATCTACACTTTCTTTAAACATTTTTTGAGATTCTTCCATCCAAATTTTAGAAATTTCTTCACTATTTAATTCATGTTTATAGCTATGAATACGTCTTTCAAAACAAGTAAAATTAATTTGTCTATAAAGTGTGGCAAAAATATCTTCAATTTTTGCAGCATAAAGAGCAATGAGCTCTTCTTTTTTTAATTTATTTTTAATATAATCAAAAACTAGCATTTCTGCAAAAACTGAAGCTGTTTCAGCTGTTGTTAGCGGTGTATCTTGATTTAAAAAAGATACATTATAAGATAATTTTTGATGGATAGTGTGTCCTAGCTCATGTGCTAGAGTAAAAAGGTCTCTTCTTTTATTAGTGTAATTAAGCAAAATAAAAGGATGAGAATCTGGTGTAGCAGAATGAGAGAAAGCTCCTCCTTGTTTTCTATCTTTAGGGTAAACATCGATCCATCCTTGTTCAAAGGCTTCTTTTGCAATATCTCCAAAAATAGGTGAAAAATCATAAAAAGCCTCTAGGACAATTTTTTTGCTTTCTTCAAAACTAAAATTCACTTCTTTTCCAATTGGAGCATAACGATCATAGTCTTTTAATGTATCAAATCCTAAAATTTGTTTTTTCTTTTTATAAAAACGCTCTACAAGTGAGAAATTTTTTTGAGTTATTTTTATAAGAGAATCAACGCTTTGTTTAGAAATTTGATTTTTTAAATGTCTTGGAGTTTCTGCGTCTTCATAGCCACGTAAAATGCAAATATTTTTAAGTTCTGTTTTTATCATATTAAGAATAAAGGTAAGTAAATTTATATTTTTATTTAAAACTTTGGTAAATTTTTTTGCCGCCTTTTTTCTAATTTTTCTATCATGATCATATAATTTGCTTAAAATTTCTTCTTCGCTTAATTTTTGATCTTCAAAAGATATTTTTAAAGAACTCATACTCTCATCAAAAAGACGGCTAAAAGCATTTGCTCCGGTATTAGACATATAAAGCATTACACGTTCTTCTTTTTGGCTTAAATTATATCTTTTATTTTTGATTAAATTTGTAAGATAAAAATGATAATCCTCGCAAAATGTTATAAATTCTTTAGCTTTATTCTCATTTATCATGCAAAATTCAAGTTCAAAAAATAATAAATTTTCTTCAGCTTTTTGACATTCTTGTTCATATTGAGCATAAAAAGAGCCTTTAGAAGTATCTTTTGCAAAGCATAAATAAGCATAAGTCATTATTTTATTAAGTTTTAAATTTAAATTTTCATATTCTTTAAGAGTGTTTAAAAATTGTTCTGGAGTAAGAGATTCTAGTTTATTTTCATATTTTTTTTTAAACAACTCTGTTTCATTAATACAACAAGATGTGTAATTTTCTAATTCTTTGTCATTTTGAAAAAGTATGCTAAGATCCCATTGAGTCATCTTTTTTCCTTAGTTTTCTAAAATTAATTTTTTTAAAACAGCCATTCTAATCGCAACACCATTTTTTACTTGTTTTAAAATTAAAGTTTTTTGATCCCTCATAACTTCATCGCTGATATCAATATTTCTATTAACAGGGCCAGGATGAAGTAAAATAAGTTTCTTATTTTTTATAAGTTTGGAATTAATACAAAAATCATTAGCATAATCTTTTAGTGATGCATAAACTATCTTTTCATGTCTTTCAACTTGAGTTCTTAAACTCATTATAATATCGGCCTCTTCAATTAATCCTTCATTTAAATGATAAGATTTAGGCAAGGATGAATTGGGCATAAAATGAGGTGGAGCAACTAAAGTAATTTTTATACCAAAACGACTTAGAAGTTCAATATTAGAAGAAGCAACGCGAGAATTTTTTATATCTCCAACTATTAGAATTTTTTTATTTTCAATGTCTCCTTGAAAATGTTCATAAATGGTAAATAAATCAAGCAAGGCTTGTGTAGGATGTGCATGCTTTCCATCTCCACCATTGATAACTGGGCAATGAACACATGAAGATAAGATATGGGGTGCTCCAGAATTCGCATGTCTTATAATGATAGCATGAGGATGCATTGCATCTAAATTTGCAGCAGTATCATAAAGCGTTTCACCTTTGCTCGAGCTTGATCTTGAAACGTCTAAGCGTAAAACTCTTGCTCCTAGTCTTCGAGCTGCGCTCTCAAAAGATGAAAGAGTTCGAGTTGAGTTTTCAAAAAAAATAGTCGTAATGCTTTTTTCTTTAAGAAAATCTCTAGGTTTTTCATCTAAAAACTCTTTAGCTTCCTTAAAAAGCTTTATAATCTCATTATTGCTAAAATCTCTTGTTGTAATAAGATGTTTCATGATTGCCTCGCCAAAAATCAAAACAAAAATTTTTAAAGCTAATAAAATATTTTTGAATTTTATCGAAATTTTTCTTAATATTTATAAATTTTTATTATATTGATTAATGCAGTGTAAATTTATTTTTAGTTATAATAATTAGGTTTTTATTTTAAAACTAAAAGGATTTTTTATGTATCTATTCACTTCAGAAGTCGTAAGCGCTGGTCATCCTGATAAATGCGCTGATATAATCGCTGATACAATAGTGGATATACTCTTGAAAAATGACAAAAATTCAAGGGTGGCGAGTGAGGTTTTTGTCGCAGGAAATAAGATTGTGATTGGAGGAGAAGTAAAATCAAATCACAAACTCAGTAAATCTGATTACGATAATTTAGTTAGAGATGTTTTAAGAAATATTGGTTATGATGGAGCAGGGCATTTTAGCAAAGAACAATGCTTGCATCCTGATGAAATTGATGTTATGGTATTTTTAAATGAACAAAGTCCTGATATCAATCAAGGTGTTGATCAAGAAGATGGAGAAACGGGAGCTGGAGATCAAGGTATAATGTTTGGTTTTGCAAGTTGTGAAGCTGATGAATATATGCCTGCGGCTATTTCTTATGCAAGAATGCTTTGTGATAAGGTTTATGCTTATGCAAAAGCTCATCCGCATGAACTTGGAGTAGATATTAAAACTCAAGTGACCATTGATTATGGTACAAAAGAGAATTTTGAAAATTGTATGCCGCAAAGCATTCATACTATAGTTGTTTCAGCTCCTTGCGTGGAAAGCATGAAGATTGAAGATTTAAGATCTTTAGTAATGAAACTTATTTTAGATACGAATTTACCAAAAGAACTTTTTAATCCAGAAAAAACTAGAATTCTAATCAATCCTACTGGAAAATATGTTAATCACTCTTCATTACATGATAGTGGTTTAACTGGAAGAAAGCTTATTGTGGATAGTTTTGGCGGATATTCTCCAATCGGTGGAGGTGCGCAATCAAGCAAAGATTATACTAAGGTTGATCGTAGCGGACTTTATGCAGGGAGGTGGCTTGCTAAAAATATTGTAGCAGCTAAACTTGCAAAAAAGTGTATTGTTCAATTAAGTTATGCCATAGGTGTTGCAAGACCAACTTCTGTAAGCGTGGATTGCATGGGAACCAATACTAGTGTGAGCGATGAGGTTTTGAGTGATTTTGTAATGGAAAATTTCTCTTTAACACCTAATTGGATACGTGATAAATTTGGACTTGATAAGCCGAGTAAAGAAACTTTTTTATATGCTGATGTTGCAGCTAGAGGACAAGTTGGTCAGAAAGATTATCCTTGGGAAAAGCTAGATGCATTAGAGCAATTTAAAAGCCTAAAAAAATAAAAGTCCTTAAAAAGGACTTTTGCTTATCTATTTTTAAACCAAATTCTTATACAATATTTCCCTTATAAATAAATTTATTATTTTAGGAACCACCATGCATAATCCCAACTCAGCCGTAGAAAGAATCAAAAATCATTTAGCTTATAAATTAGGTCAAGCTATGATTGAATATAATAAAAATGGGGGGGGGTATTTAACCTTATTTAAAAAGCTTTATAATATTAAAAAACAACACAAAAAAGAAAAACAAATCTATCAAGAAACCATCAAAGTCTTTCCTACTCTTAAATATCCTGAATTAAAACAATGTCCTGACTATAATGAAGCTTTAAAATGTTATTTTCATTTATCTTATATGTTGGGTGAAGTTCTAAACAAAACTTTTAAAACTTGGTATAAAGGAAGTATATTTACATTAGCTAAAAATATAAAAAAAGCCAATAAAGAATTTCAGATATTTAAAAAAGCATTTGATCAATTTAAAATATATAATGTAGAAATTCCTAAAGATCTTTTAAATAATAAATCTTTATTTTTAGAAAAAAATTTACAAATAAAAAACCTATTAAATATTCATAAAGATTATCAACCTATTATAGATAATATCTTTCATAACTTTGATTATGTTGCAAAGAATTTTAACCTTATAGAAGAATGGTTATTATCTAATGATTTTAATGAAAAATATAAAAAAGAAAATCATCCTTATCCATCTTTACTTGATCCTAAAAAACTTAATGATGAAAAAGAAGAAATAAACTATAAAACTATACCTGCTGAACTTGCATGGGAAATGAATTTACCTTTACCAGATAATTATGAGTTTGTTTATCCTTTATTTGGATTATCAGGAGGTGGAGCTTTGTCATCTTTTTTCCAAAAATGTAATTTAAATATGTGTTACGATTTTCATAGGAGTTTTTTTAAAAGCTATTGTTTAAATTATAATCTTTTTAAAAAAAATCATCAAATTAATATTTTATATTATACAGAATGGGGCTTAAATGTACCAAATAGGGAAAAATTTTTATCTTTATTTTTTAAAAAAGTTCCAATTCTTTTATTAGTAAGAGATCCTATATCGCGTTTGAAAACTGCTGTTAATCACCATACAAATAATCCAGAAAAAGATATTCGTTTAATTAATTTAACTTTAAATTTTAACAAAATTTTAAATTGTAAGAAATATGGCACTAATATAGCTGGACAATATTCTAATGCTCCAATGATTGAATATTTAAAATTTTGGTTTTTTTCAGACCGATGGTTTTTGTATAATTCTTTTTTATCTTCGGTTGGAAATTTTGAAGCTTATTATCTTGACATGGAAGAAATAAAACCAGCAAGAGCATTTGATACCATGTGTGATTTAGCGGATAAGTTTAATTTTGAAAAACCCACTGATAAACTTTTTTTTAAGGGAATTATGAATGGGAATTTTCTAGGAATATTACCATTTACTTTGTATGTACATCCTAAGGATATAAATAATATTTATTCTTTAACAAATTCTTATGAAAATTTGTTTTCATTAAAAAATGATGGTGGCATTTACCTTCAAATTACATCTTCAAATTTAATTGAATTTTATAAACAATCCAAAGAATATATTAATTTTACTAAAGAATTTTTTGATCATCCTCTAAAATATGAAAATTTAGGAATATTTTTAAAACAACAAGAATTTGAACGTCTAAAAAAAGATAATAGTTTATTTGACGCTACTAAAAAATATTTAAATAATTTCGTAAAAGCTTTAGAAGAGAGAATAGAATTAGAAAGGGCTAAATTATTTAAAGAAAAAGATGTTTTGAATTATTTTAAAGAGAATAAAGAGTTAAGGCTAAAATTGAAAAATATATTAGACAAAGAATTAGTCCATATTAAAAAGTATCGTCCCGATATAGTAGCTTCTTGGAAATACTATCAAGAATTTGAAAAAATGTGTGAAGAGTTGGATAGTTAAGATTTGTATATTTTTTTGAATAATTCCATCCAACTCTTACTTAACATTTTTTTAGGAGTTATTGTTGCATTTTCTTTGCCATTAACGGCATGATAAACACTTACTCCATATTTACTTGCATAAAATTTAATCAATAATTGTTGAAGTTTGTATTCGCTTGAGTAATTAAACCAAGCATTATTGCTTATAGCGATAATAATTTGAGAATTTTGATAGTTTTTTTCTTTAGTGACTTCATAACAAATTGCATTGGTAATAATTTTATGATCAAGCTTATACTTGCTTTGAATAGGACCTTTGGAAAATTCTTGAATATTCGGTAAAAAGTATTTTTGAACCAGATTTTTAAATATTGGAATTTCTTCTCCAAAAGGAACTAAATAGTGTTTATTAAGTATATAAACATTTCCTTCTTTAAAAATATAGGTGCTATTGTAAATACGATCATCTTCTTTGTTAAAAGCTCCAGTTATGATCGTAATTTGATAAGATAAATTTTTGAGTAAATTTTCATAAGAAGTGTTTTTTAAATCAAAAGGAAAAGCTGTTTCAGGTAAAATAACTAATTTTTTATTTTCCTTAATCGCTTTAATGATTTCTTTTAAAAGAAAATCCACATTAGATTCTATATTTTTTGATAAGAATTTTTGATCTTGAGATATATTTGTATTGATTAGCTTGTAAGATATGTCTAGTTTTTGAGCCTGTTTTTCATCGTATTGTAGTCCTATAAAAAATAAAATCAAAACTATGGCTATTTTATAATATCTTGAAATATAACCTTCATAGATAAAATAAGCAATTAAAAAAATACAAATAATACCTCTATAATTTGTATCAAAAAAACCATAAACGGTAAATATTCCCCAATTTAGCCAATCAAACCCAAAAGGATGGATAAAGCTAAGGCAAAAAATTCCACAAAGCTTTAAAAAATCAAATTTAAACCAATAACAAATTCTAAAAAGTAAGCCATAAAATAATCCTACAAAAAAGATAATAATTGGCACCAAATAGCTAAGATTAAAATAAATAGATGAAAGTCCTATCCACCAAAACCAAAGTATTCCTGTAAAAAAACCAATCCAAAAGTATTCTTTGGCTTTTTTATGTTTTAAAAGTAATATTAAGCCCCAAATTGCCAAAAATGGACTAATAGTTTGAGTAAAAATATTTTCAAAAAAGGATAAATAAATTGGATTTGAAAGTAAAATTGCAACAAAAAAGACTTTTATTATTTTAAAAATGGTAGAATTAGTATTTAATTTTTTTGGAATAAAGGAAAAATATGGAAGAAAAATCAATTTTAACTTCATTGTTACCTCTTGTTGTTTTATTTGCTATTTTTTATTTTTTGGTAATAAGACCGCAACAAAAACAAGCAAAAACACATAAAGATATGCTTAATTCTTTGCAAAAAGGCGATAAAATTATTACCACTGGTGGACTTATTTGTGAAGTTGTAAAACCAGAAGAGGATTTTATCAAAGTTAAGCTTAATGAAGACAATGTTACTGCGAAAATTTCGCGAGAATTTGTAGCAAAGAAAATTGATGCGTAATTCTAAATTAAGTTATAGGCTAATTATTTTTATAGTGGTTTTTATTTTTGGAGTGATTTTTTCACTTCCTTCTTTCTTGCAATCTCAAAAAGGTGCTAAAATCAATCTAGGTCTTGATTTACAAGGCGGACTTTATATGCTTTTAGGGGTGGATAATGAAGAAGCAGTAAAATCTAAAATCAAATCTATTGCCTCTTCTTTAAATTATTCTTTTAATAAAGAGAATATTTTAAATGATGGATTAAGTACTCATGGAGATAAATTAGATTTTACCTTGCTTGATAATGCGGATATATCTAAAGTGGATGAATTGCTCAAAGAAATCAAGGGCTTAAAAATTCAAAATGAAAATATGCATTATCAAATTTCTTTCACTCCTGAAGAAGTTAAAAATATTGAAAATTTTGCACTTTTACAAGCTGTTGAAACTATTAGAAATCGTTTGGATCAATTTGGACTTGCTGAGCCTACAGTTGCTAGACAAGGTGAAGATAAGATTTTAGTTGAGCTTGCTGGAATTAAAACCAAGGAAGATGAGCTAAGAGCTAAAGAGCGTATTACTAAAGCAGCACATTTGCAACTTATGGAAGTGGATGATTCTAAAATGAGAGAAGCTGCAACTATGAGTGATGCAGAAGCAGCTAGTTATGGACTTATTTTAGTGCCAGATTCTAGAAATCCAAATTTAAAATATCCATTAAAAAGTATTCCTATTTTGGATGGATCAATGCTAACAGATGCTAGAGTTGGTTTTAGTGATAAAAGTAATTATCCAGTGATTAATTTTACTTTAAATTCTGAAGGTGCTAAAAAATTTGCTGATTATACAGGAGCTAACATTGGTAAACGCTTAGCTATTGTACTTGATAATAAAGTTTATTCTGCTCCATCTATTAATGAAAGAATAGGTGGTGGAAGTGGACAAATTAGCGGTGCTTTTACTCAAGAGGAGGCACGTGATGTAGCCGTAGCTTTAAGAAGTGGAGCTTTATTAGCACCCGTTAAACTTTTGGAGCAAAGAAGTATAGGTCCTTCTTTGGGTGCAGATAGTATAAAAATGAGCATGATAGCTTTGATAGGTGCTTCTATTTTTATTGTAGTTTTTATGATGATTTATTATCGTATAGCTGGACTTTTTGCTAATATTGCCATGATAGTAAATATTTTAGTTGTTGTTGCTATTATGGCAATGTTTGGAGCCACTTTAACCTTACCAGGTATGGCCGGACTTGTTCTAACTGTAGGTATGGCTGTAGATGCCAATGTTATTATCAATGAGCGTATTCGAGAGCTTTTAAGAGATGGAGTAAAAATAAAAACAAGTATAGAGCAAGGTTATAAAAATGCTATGAGTGCGATTGTGGATTCAAATATTACTTCTTTAGTCACCTCGGTTGTGCTTTATATTTATGGAACAGGATCGGTTAAAGGTTTTGCTGTAACTTTAGGTATAGGTATAGTTGTTTCTATGATTACTGCTATTTTAGGAACTCATGGAATGTTTGATTTGTTTATGCATCGTATTGAAAAAAGCAATGATACAAAATTTTGGTTTGGATACAGGAGAAGATAAATGCAGTTTTTTAGCGAGAAAAAAATTTATGATTTTATGAGAATGCGATTTGCTGCAATTTCTCTTTCTTTTATTCTATTTTTTGGATCAATTTACTTGCTTTGGGATAGAGGATTGCAATATGGTATTGACTTTAGCGGAGGAACTTTAATCCAGCTTAAATATGATAATGAAGTTGCTCCTATACCTCAGATTCGTGAGCTTTTGGAAAAAAAGGGTGGTTTTCAAAGTTTATCTGTAACAGAATTTGGAAATAAAGATGAAGTAACAATACGTTTTTTAGGAAGTAATGATAATTTAAGTAATGATATTGGTGCTTATGTTAGTGAAATTTTAAAAGATACTGGAAAATTTGAGGTGCGTAGAGCTGATGTCGTAGGTCCAAAGGTTGGAGATGAGCTTAGAAATAAAGGAATTACAGCTGTTATTATCTCTTTAATTGCTATCTTGATTTATTTAGCGGTTCGCTTTGAATGGCGATTTGCTATGGCTGCAATTATTAGTGAAATACACGATGTTATTATCACTTTGGGTGCAATTTCTCTTTTTAAAATCGATGTTAATTTGGATACTTTGGCTGCAGTTTTAACGGTTCTTGGATATTCTTTAAATGATACAATTATTATTTTTGATAGAATAAGAGAGGGAATTAAAACAAGTAAAAGAACAGAGCTTTCGCCTATCATTAATGAAAGCGTATCGGCAACTTTATCAAGGACTATATTAACATCAGGCCTTACCTTAGCTACGGTAGTTATTTTATATTTTTTTGGTGGAGAAATGATACAAGGATTTTCCTTGGCTCTTATAGTAGGCATTATAGCAGGAACTTTAAGTTCTATTTTCGTAGCAAGTCCAACCTTACTTTGGTTTAAATTTAATGTGCTTGATTTTAGAAATAGAGAGCTTGAAAAACTCAAAAGAAAACAAGAAAAAGAACGTAATCGTTCAATGTATGAAAAAGGAATAGTTTAAGGAGAGAATAATTGATGGCTTATGAAGCAAGGAGTATAGAAAAAAAATGGCAAGAAATTTGGGATAAAAATAATTATTTTGAACCAAAAGATGATTTTTCTTTGCCTAAAAAATATATTTTATCAATGTTTCCTTATCCAAGTGGACGTATTCACATGGGACATGTAAGAAATTATAGTATAGGTGATGCTATATCAAGATATTATCGAAAAATAGGCTATAATGTTTTACACCCTATTGGTTTTGATAGTTTTGGTATGCCTGCTGAAAATGCTGCAATTAAGCATAAGGTACATCCAAAATCTTGGACTTATGAAAATATAGATTATATGAAAAATGAACTTTTTTCTTTAGGTTTTTCTTTTTCAAAAAAAAGAATTTTAGCAACCTCCGATCCACTTTATACAAAATTTGAACAAGAATTTTTTATCAAAATGTATGAAAAAGGTTTGATTTATACTAAAGAAGCTAATGTTAATTGGTGTGAGCAAGATCAAACAGTTTTAGCAAATGAACAAGTTGAAGATGGAAAGTGTTGGCGCTGTGGACATGAAGTTGTTCAAAAAAAGATGCCAGGGTATTATGTTAAAATTACGGCTTATGCAGATGAGCTTTTAAGAGAACTTAAAAATTTAAAAGATAAGTGGCCTAATCAAGTATTAACAATGCAAGAAAATTGGATAGGTAGAAGCGAAGGTCTTAAATTTAAGCTTATTTTAGATGAAAAAAGCCAAGAAAAAAGCCAAGCAAGTCATATTGATGTTTTTACTACGCGTGCTGATACAATATATGGAGTAAGCTATATTGCTTTATCAGTTGATCATAAAATAGTCCAAAATCTTATTAGTCATTCTCATTTAGAATCTACTGTAGTTGAGAAAATCAAACACATTCAAAATCAAACTCCAAGAGAAAGACAAAGTGCACAAAAAGAAGGTTACTTTTTAGATATCTATGTATTGCATCCTTTAACAAAAGAAAAAATTCCTGTATGGGCTGCTAATTTTGTTTTATCTGATTATGGTAGTGGTGCGGTTATGGCTGTTCCTGCACACGATGAAAGAGATTTTGAATTTGCAAGCAAATATAAACTTGAGATTAAAAAAGTAATCGAATGTGAATCTAAACTTCCATATACTCAAAAATCAGGGAAACTTATAGAGAGTGGACAATTTAATGGAGTTGAATGCAATATTGCAAGGGATGAAATTATTAATTTATTTGAAAAAGAAAATATAGGTAAAAGAACAATTAATTTTAAAATTCGAGATTGGGGGGTTTCTCGTCAAAGATATTGGGGAGCTCCTATCCCTATGATTAAGTGTGAAAAATGTGGTATAGTTCCACAAAAAATAGAAAATCTTCCTATTGTTTTGCCAGAAGATATAGAGATTACAGGAGAAGGAAATCCTTTAGAAAAGCATCCAACATGGAAAGAATGTACATGTCCAAAATGTGGCCTTAAAGCTTGCAAAGAAACAGATACTCTGGATACTTTTTTTGAAAGTTCGTGGTATTTTGCACGTTTTGCAAGTGATGAAAAAACTTGGCAGGAAAAAGCTTTAGATGAATTAAGTATGAAATATTGGATGAATGTTGATCAATATATTGGTGGTATTGAGCATGCTATTTTGCATTTGCTTTATGCAAGATTTTTTCAAAAAGCTTTAAGAGATTTGGGATATTTAAATAATGGTGAACCTTTTGATAGACTTTTAACTCAAGGTATGGTTTTAAAAGATGGAGCTAAGATGTCAAAGTCTAAAGGAAATGTTGTAGATCCTGATGAGATTATTAAAAAATATGGAGCTGATACCGCAAGATTATTTATTTTATTTGCTGCACCACCTGCTAAAGAGTTAGAGTGGAATGATGATGCACTTGAGGGTGCTTATAGATTTATTTGTAAACTTTATGATAAGGCGCAAAATGTTAAAAAAGGAAAATTATCAGAACTTAAACAAGAAAATTTAACCAAAGAAGAAAAATATGCAAGATTAAAAGTTTATGAAGCATTAAAAAAATCCGAAGAGGTATACACTCAAACTTTTGCATTTAATACCTTAATCGCATCTTGCATGGAAGCTTTAAATGCGCTTTCAGTTTGTAAGAATCAAGCTTTAGAGCAAGAAGCTTTTTATATTATTTTAAATATTTTAGAGCCTATTATTCCTCATATATGTTTTGAATTAAGTGAGCAGCTTTTTAAATGTGAAAATTTTAAAATCTTAAAACTTAAGGAAGAAGTTTTTATAAAAGATACATTAAATTTAGCAGTAAGTGTTAATGGAAAAAAACGTGCAGAAATAGAAATTTCAAGCTCTACTAATAAAGATGAAATTTTGAAAATAGCTAAAGAGAGTGTTTTTAAATGGATACAAGATAAAAATATCATTAAAGAAATTTATATTGAAGGAAAATTGGTTAATTTGGTGATTAAATGAAGAAAATTTTTATTAGTTTTATAGTGTTATTTTTTTCAGCTTGTGGTTATATTCCGACTTCAAAAATAGCCGATAATATATTTGATGAGAAAGTTTATGTTAATGTAGAATTAAATCTTCAAGATCCTAAAAATAGTATTTTTGTGGCAGATACTCTTAAAGAAATGGTTATTTCTAAGCTTGGACGAAAGCTTGCTTTAAAGCACGAAGCTGATGATATTATTAATGTTAAAATGAATAATCTTGATTTTATTCCTTTAATTTATGATAAAAATGGTTATGTTGTAAGTTATAAAGCTAGGTTAAATTTGGAATTTTATGTAATTTTTAAAGATGGCTCTAACGAGCATTTTAATACAAGCGGTAGTTATAATTTTGATATTTCGCCAAATAGTATTATAAGTGATTCTGCTCGTTATGATGCTATTCGTTCAGCTTCAAGTGAAGCTTTTGATGAATTTATTTCAGCTATAGCTATTAAAGGGCATAAGCGTGTTACCCAACATTAATGAAATTGCAAAAAAAACTTTAATTGCTTTAAAAGAAAGGAAATTACGTCCAACCCCTGAAAATTATACCGAGGTATTTGAAGAAATTGCACAAAAAGATAAATTGACAACATTAAATAAAGTAAAATTAGAAAAATATAAAGCTTTGCTTTTAACAAATTATCAACAAGAACTTGATTCAAAATCCGTTCGTACTATTGAAGAATTAATAACTTTTTTAATTTCTGCACTTAATAGACAAAGTGGAAAGCAATTTAGTGAATTTTTTGATTTATTATCTACTTTATGCAAGGCTTTACAAGTAAGTAAAGATAAGAAAATTAGAGATTTAGCAAAAATTACCTCTATAAGAATTTCTAAAACTATGGATAGTGAAAGTATTTATTTGCTTTCTAAAAAATGGAAAGAATTAGAAAAAAATTATGAAGAAAATGATTTTGATAGTGAGATAAAAAAGTATGGTGTTAATAAATTTGATGATTTTGATACGGTAATTAAAAAACTTTTAAATAAACTTAGCGAAAGAAATTTAGAATATTTTTGTGAGCTTTTAATATCTTGTTTAAATCCTTCTTTAGTCGAAGATCTTAAAATTCAAGGATTTTCTCAAAATTTATCTAAAAAGACTTTTTTAATTAACGAAAACAATTTCAAAAATGAACTTTTAGAAATTGTTAGTCATCGAGTGATGGTTGATAATATGTATGTGCAAAAAAATTTAAATTTTTTCAACGAAAATTTAAAAAAAATTTATGAGCTTTTTAGTTTATTAAATAAAACTAATCAGCAAAATATGGATTTTGTTAATGCTCTAAATCCAGATGAAAAGGGTGAGATTAAAATTAGTTTTGAGTTTTTAAAGAAAAAGCTTGAGCAACTTAGTGAAAAAATCAATTCTTTAAATACTCAAATTGAATTTACTCAAAGTCTTGAGGAAAGAGAATCTTGGACTGTTGTTAAAGAGCTTGAGAAATTAGATGAAAATTTTCAAAAATATAAAGTAAATTATGCATTAGCTTTATTTTCTATACAAAATTATCGTTTTATTATGGAAAAATATGGAGTTGGTAGTTTAAATGAAATTTTTGTTCGTTTTAAAAAGATTTTGAAAGATAGCTGTAACGAATTTGACGAACTTTGGATGATTGATGAAAAAAGTTATTTAATTATTTCTCCGGGAAAAAGCAAAGAAGAGGTTTCTAAGCTTGTAAATGATAATTTAAAGACAATTGAGAATTTTCGTTTTATCTATAAGCAAGATGTTATTATGCCAAAAATCAATACAGCTTATTTGGACAAGCAAAGCAATCCAAATATAAATATTTTAGAAGAATTAATAAGTCAGATTTCTAATTTAAATCAAAAAAATGATACAGAATAAAGTGAGTGATTTTTTAGCAAAGAAAAATCTTTGCTATGATAGGATTGATCGTTTTTTAATGTTTAGAATGTATGAAAAATATAAAAATCAGCTTCTAGCAAAACCGATAATTCAAATCATTGGAACTAATGGTAAAGGAAGTACAGGACGTTTTTTAGCCCAACTTTTAGAGAATATAGGATATAATGTTGGGCATTATACTAGCCCCCATATATTTGATTTTAAAGAACGCTTTTATAAAAATAAAGGCATTGTTTGTAAAGAAGAGTTAGAGCAAACTCATGAAAAATTAGAAAAAATTTTTAAAGAAGAATTAAATAAACTAAGTTATTTTGAATATGCTACTTTTCTCGCGGCCGTGCTTTTTAGAAAGTGTGATTATGTAATATTTGAGGCTGGTTTAGGTGGAGAGTATGATGCAACTTCGGTTTTTGAAAAAAAAATGAGTATTTTTACAAAAATAGGCTTTGATCATGTGCAAATTTTAGGTGATTCTTTAGAGAAAATTGCAAGAACTAAATTAAAAGTTATGTCAGAAAAAACTTTAATTTCATCAGAGCAAGAAGAAATTGTCTTAGAAATAGCAAAAAAAATTGCCAATTTAAAAAAAGTTGAACTTATTTTTTCTTCTAAATTTGAGGGGAAATATAAATCATTAATTCAAAACTATATTCAAAAATATAATTTACCTCTATATTTAAAACATAATTTAATTTTAGCTTTAAATGCTTTTGAAATTTTAGCTTCTAAAGAAAAGATAGAACCGGCTTTAGCTAAATTAGAAAAATTAAGTCTTAAAGGACGGCTTGAGCAATTAGAACCAAATTTATATATAGATGTTGGGCATAATGTAATGGCAGCAACTGCTTTACGCGATCAATTTATGGGTGAAAAATTAATTTTAGTTTATAATTCTTATCAGGATAAAGATGTTTTTAAAATTTTAAAAACATTAAAGCCTATTATTGATACAATTAAAATTTATAAATATATTAGCATAGAAAGAAAGTTAATGAGTGATGAAATTTATAATATAGCTAATATTTTAGGAATCAAATGTGAAGAATTTAGTTTTTTAGAAAAACAGAAAAAAACTTTAGTATTTGGTTCTTTTGCTTTGGTAGAAAATTTTTTAAAGGAATGGAGTGATAAAAAATAAATTTACAATCACAATTACAGATGTTAATGGTTCTAAACATTTTTATTTAAATCAAATTATTAAGAAAATTTTTATCTATATTATTGCTTTTGTACTTTTATTTTTAATTTTTAGTGGTTTTTATATTAAATATCTTGATAGTAAAGTTACAGATGTTAGTAAAAAAAGAGAAGAACTTTTGAAAAAAAGTAAAGAGTTAGAGTATTCTAATATCCAAATGCAGAAAAAAAATTGAAGAAAAAGCAAAGCAATATGCTGCAATTGAAGATAAAATTGCTTCCTTTGAGGAAGCTTTAGGTTTGGAAGCTGAAAATAATCTTACAATTACAGATAGACTAGAAAATCTCAAATTAACCAATGAGCAACAGATTGAGATTTTAAGACAAATTCCTAATGGATGGCCTATAGAAAATAAAGGTATTACTGGAAATTTTGGTTGGAGAGAGCATCCGCTTTTAAAAAGAAAAGAATTTCATCCAGGTATTGATTTAAGAGCGGAAGTTGGAACTCCTGTGTATGCTACTGCAAATGGAGTTGTAGAATTTGCAGGATATAGCGATAATGGATATGGCTATAATGTTATTTTACTTCACAATTTTGGTTTTAAAACTGTTTTTGCTCATATGACGCGCAGGGATGTTGTTAAAGCAGGACAATTTGTTACCAAAGGACAATTAATAGGATATAGTGGCAATACTGGGCTTTCAACTGGACCACATTTGCATTATGAGGTGAGATTTATTAATAAAACTCTAGAACCATTGTATTTTTTAAATTTAAAAAGAAAAAATATGAATAATTTTTTTAATCAAGAAAGGAGAGTTCCATGGCAATCTTTAGTAAAAGCAGTCACAGCACAGCATCTACCTCAAACTCAGAAACAACAGTAATTTCTTCGGGTGCTAGAATAGAAGGTAAATTTTACTTTGCCTCAATGCTTCATGTGGATGGAGAGCTTAGTGGAGTAATACATTCTGAAAGTATTGTGGTTATTGGTAAAAACGGTAATTTAAAAGGAGAGTTAAAGGCTGACAAAATTGTCGTAAACGGTTATTTTGAGGGTGAATTGGAGGCAAATAGCTTAGAAATTTTAACTGGTGGAATGGTTAATGGGGATATTAATATTAAAGAATTAGCTATAGAAAATGGCGGTCGTTTTAATGGGGTAAGCAAGATCAAGCAAGAAGATCCAGTCAAATTAATAGAAAACTCACCAGAAGAATAAATGCAAGCTAATTTTTTTGAATACTTGCAAGAAAATAAAGTACCGTCGCAGCTTGTACTTTGTGAAAATGATAAAGAAGCTTTTTTGTTAGCTCAAGTTTCTCTTTATCAGGGTTTTAAAACTTTTGTTTTGCCAGATTTTAGAGCTGAATTTGGAGATGATTTAAGGGCGTTTTCTAAAGAACTTTTTGAAATTTGTAAAGTTTTAAATGCTTATCATAAAGAAAATGATGATAAGATTTTAATCTCTCCATTGTCTACTGTATTAAAAAAACTTCCTTCTAAAAATCATTTAAAAAATTATGTTGTATCTAAAAAAGATACATTTAAGATAAGCCAATTTCGTGATGAGCTTGTAAAATTAGGTTATGAATTTGTTGATATGGTACAAGATAAAGGCGAGGTAAGCGTTAGAGGTGAAGTTATTGATATATTTTGTATCAATGAAGATATCCCTATTAGAATTTTATTGTTTAATGAGGAGATAGAAAGTATTAGAAAATTTGATCTTGTAACGCAAAAATCTATTCCAAAAGAATATGAGAGTTTTGAAATTTGTCCATTTTTAAATCATTTTTCAAATTTAGATTATGAAAATTTTCAAATTAATTTAAATAATTTTGAAAGCAATGCTTTGATTAATGATATTAATTCTTCAGGTTTTTGGTGTATAGATGATTTTTATGATTATTTAGAATATGATTTTATAAGTATTAAAAAATTTGATGAACAAGAATGGCAAAGAGATTTAAGCAAGATTAATGCCAAAATTGTACCCCAAGCAAAGCAATATAAAGACTTAAAAAGTTTTTATAATAAAGATTTTTTTTATTTTCATCAAAATAAAAAAATTACAATATTAGCAAAAAATGAAGCCCTATTTAAAGCTTTAGAATTGGATGAATTTTCAAATATTTATTTTAAAAAAAGCGAATTGATTTTAAATTTAATCACTCATAAAGAATTGATTATTTCACTTAATAAAAAAGAAAAGCAAAAATATAAACGTAAAGCAAATTTAATTATAGATGAGCTAAAACAAGGCGATTTTATAGTTCATGAAGATTACGGTATAGGCAAATTTTTAGGTCTTGAGATGATAAGTGTAGCTGGAGCCAGAAAAGAATTTGTTTCTATTGAGTATCAAAATAATGATAAACTTCTTTTGCCAGTTGAAAATTTATATCTTATAGATAAATATTTAGCTACAAGTGGTTCTATCCCGCTTTTAGATCGTTTGGGAAAAACTACTTTTATTAAATTAAAAGAAAAATTAAAAGTTAAGCTTTTAGTTATTGCTTCTGAAATTGTTGCCATGGCAGCTAAAAGATCTTTAATTAAGCCTAAAAATATTCAAGTTGATTATGCTCAACAAGCATATTTTGTTTCGAAGGCTGGATTTTCTTATACTGAAGATCAAGTTAAGGTATGTGAGGAGATTTTACAAGATTTTCAAAGCGGTAAAGTTATGGATAGACTTTTAAGCGGAGATGTAGGCTTTGGAAAAACTGAAGTTGCTATGAATGCTATTTATCCAGTAGTTAAGAGCGGATTTAGTGTTTTTTTCTTTGCGCCAACAACGCTTTTATCGCATCAGCACTTTAAGACTTTAAAAAAACGTTTTGAAAATTTTGAAATTCCTATTTTTAAACTTGATCGTTTTACAAATTCTAAAGATAAAAAAGCACTTTTAGAATTTTTAGATCAAGAAAAACCTTGTGTTGTTGTTGGTACTCATGCGCTTTTAAATTTACAATGTCAAAATTTGGCTCTTGTGGTTATTGATGAGGAACATAAATTTGGAGTAAAGCAAAAAGAAAAATTAAAAGAATTGACTCAAAATTCACATCTTTTATCAATGTCAGCCACTCCTATTCCAAGAAGTTTAAATCAAGCATTAAGCTCTATAAAATCCTATAGTGTGTTGCAAACTCCACCAGGGGATAGAATGGATGTGAGAACTTTTGTTAAAGAAAGTGACGATGCTCTCTTAAAAGAAATTATTTCTAGAGAGCTAAGGCGTGGAGGACAAATTTTTTATATCCACAATCACATAGCGAGTATTGAACAGTGTAAAAAACATCTACTTGAACTTTTTAAAAATTTAAAAATTTTAGTTTTGCATTCTAAAATTGATGCTAAGGTGCAAGAAGAAGAAATGCTTAAATTTGAAAATAAAGAATATGATTTACTTTTGAGCACTTCTATAGTTGAAAATGGTATTGACTTAGCTAATGCCAATACTATGATTGTAGAAAAAAGCGATCGTTTTGGAATGGCTGATTTGCATCAATTGCGTGGAAGAGTGGGAAGAAGTAATAAACAAGGATATTGTTATTTTTTAGTTGAAAATAAAGAAAATATTACAGAAGATGCTTTAAAACGTTTGATTTCTCTAGAAAGTAATTCTTTTTTAGGAGCGGGCTCTGTTTTAGCTTATCATGATCTTGAAATTAGAGGAGGGGGAAATTTATTAGGAATTGACCAAAGTGGACATATGGAACAAATAGGTCTTAGTCTTTATTTAAAAATGCTAGAGGAAGAGCTTAACTCTTTAACAAAAAAGGAAATTTTTGAAGAGAAAAAAATTGACTTAAAGTTAAATATCAATGCCTTTTTAAATTCAGAATTAATTTCTGAAGATCGTCTTAGACTTGAAATTTATCGTCGTTTAAGTAAATGTGAAAAAATCAATGAAATTTATGAAATTGAGGGCGAAATTGAAGATCGCTTTGGAAAACTTGATATTTATACTAAACAATTTTTATCTTTAATGATAATTAAAATTTTAGCCTTAGGTAAATTTAAAGTAATTAGTAATTTTGAACAAAATATCCAATTTGTCAATTTTAATGATGAAAAAGAATTCATTAAAGCAAGAAGCAAAGATGATGATGATATTATAGATGCTATTTTAACATATTTAAGAAAAATAGATGAAAGTCAAAATATCTTAAAGGATGTTAAATGAATGGAGTCGAAATTTTTAAAAGATTGCTGAGCTTAGATTTAAATTTTAAAGAATTTGATTGGTTTGAAGATCAAGGATTAAGTGATATTGAGCTTTTGATTTCTGTTGTTTTAACACAAAATACAAACTGGAATAATGTTTTAAAAGCTTTAAATAATCTTAGAAATTCTCAAATCACTTCTTTAGAAAAAATTAGCCAAATTGAAAATAACGATCTTGCATTGCTTATAAAACCAAGTGGATTTTATAATACTAAGGCAAAGCGTTTAAAAGATTTGATTGAAGCGATTTTAAAAAAATATAATAATTTGGATAATTTTAAAGAAAATGTTTCAAGAGAATGGCTTTTAAAAATTAAAGGTTTAGGTTTTGAAAGTGTTGATAGTATTTTAAATTATCTTTGTAAAAGAGAAATTTTAGTTGTAGATAGTTATACCCATAGACTTGCTTTATTTTTAGGATATGAATTTGAAGACCATGAAGAATTGAGAGAATTTTTTCAAAGTGGTATAGAAAATGAACAGGAAAATTTGTGCAAAGTTTTAAATAAGACCTATGAGCTTTATGAGCTTTATCAGATTTTCCATGCTTTAATTGTTGCTTTTGGAAAACTAGCTTTTAAGGGTAAAAAATTAAGTCTTGAAGGTGAAAAATTAATTAAAAATTTGAAGGAGGGATGGTGAGAGCAAAAGGGAGTAACTTGATTCCTGTTTTAACAATAGCAGGAAGCGATTGTAGTGGTGGAGCTGGAATTCAAGCAGATTTAAAAACTTTTAGTGCTCATGAACTTTTTGGTATGAGTGTGATTTTAAGTGTTGTAGCTGAAAATACAGCAAGAGTTATTTCAGTACATGACATACCAACTTCAAGTGTAGATGAACAAATGCTAGCTGTTTTTGAAGATATAGTGCCAAAAGCAACCAAAATAGGTATGATAGGAAGTTGCGAGCTTATGAGTTGTGTTGCAAAAAATTTAGAACTTTATAAACCTCAAAATTTAGTTATTGATCCTGTGATGTTTGCTAAAAATGGTTATGCTTTAATGCCTGAAGAAAATTGTGATTTTTTTAAAAAAACCATTGTTGCTTTTGCAGATTTGCTTACTCCAAATGTACCAGAGGCAGAATTTCTTTGTGGTTTTAAAATTAAAAATGAAGAAGAAATGATAAAAGCAGCAAAATATTTATGCACTTTAGGTGCTAAGGCCGTTTTGCTTAAAGGCGGACATAGCGAGAATAATGCAAATGATATACTCTTTGATGGTAAAGAAATTCATATTTTAAAGGGTGAGCGCATAGAAACTAAAAATACACATGGAACAGGTTGCACCCTTTCTTCGGCCATTGCAAGTAATTTAGCTAAAGGTTATGATTTATTACAAGCAGTGAGCAAGGCTAAAGAATATGTTAAAAATGCAATTTATTATTCTTTAAATTTGGGCAAAGGTTGTGGTCCAACCAATCATTTTTATAGGTTTTTAAGTGAAAAATAATCTGGATTTAAAATTATATCTTGTCGCAAATAGAGGAAAAAGAAGTAATGAAACATTTTTAAATATACTTGAAGATGCTATTAAAGGTGGTGTTGATATAATTCAATTGCGCGAAAAAGAGCTTAATTCTCGTGAATTTTATGAGTTAGGAAAAAAAGTTCAAAAGCTTTGCAGAATTTATAAAATACCTTTTTTAATTAATGATAGAATTGATATAGCTTTAGCTTTAAATGCTGATGGTGTACACTTAGGACAAGAGGATTTGGATATTAAAATTGCAAGAGATCTTTTAGGGGAAGAAAAAATAATAGGTTTAAGTTTAAAAACTTTAAAACAGCTTGATTTTATAAAAAGTGCTGATTATTTAGGTTGTGGTGCGATTAAGGCAACGCCAACGAAAGAAAGCTCTCTTATAAGTTTAGAAATTTTAAAACAAATTTGTAAAAAAAGTTCTATACCTGTAGTAGCTATAGGCGGTATTGAGCAAGAAATGATATCTGAGCTAAAAGGTATTGATTTAGCTGGAATCGCTGTTGTTAGAGCTATTATGGATGCTAATGATCCTTATTTAAGTGCAAAGAAACTTAAGGAAGCTTTTTGTGCTAATTTATCTTTTAAATAAAACTCCTTTTGAAGGAGTAAAAAATCTTATTTTAAACGAGATTATTTTTTTTGATATTAAACTTAATTTGGATCATTATGATGCTTTAATTTGTACTTCAAAAAATGCTTTAATAGCCTTAGAAAAAAATAAAATTCCTTTAAATTTAGATATGCAAATTTATACTATAGGTGATAGTACGGCCTGTTTTGCTAAACAATTAGGATTTAAAAATATTAAAATTGCGAAAAAGTCTTATGCTAATGAATTTTTTAAAGAATTTAAAGAAGAATTAAAAAATAAAAAATGTCTTTATTTAAGAGCTAAAAATATAGCTTCAAGTTTAAATTTGGATTTGAAAAATAGTGGTATTAATTTGGATGAAATGATCGTCTATGAAAATATTTTTAAATCAAGCAATGAAATTTTAATACATCCATCGGTATTTATTTTTACTTCTGCTTTGAGCGTAGAGAATTTTTTAAAAAATTATAGTTTGCATGAAGATGATATTATCATAAGTATTGGAAACAGCACAGCAAAAAAACTTTTAAATTTCAAAAATCTTTTTGTGTGCAAAAAACAGAGTATTGAAGAATGTGTTGTCTTGGCTAAAAAATTAGCTTTTAAAACACCTTTTTAAAAGAAAATAAGCTAGGAAAATACTTAAAAATTCAGATACAACGCAACTTATAAATATACCATAAAAATTAAATAAGAAAGTAAAAATCAATAAACAAATTATAGGCATAAAAAAACTTTGTATAATAGAAAAAAATAAGGATTCTTTAACTTTATTTGCAGCTGTAAGATAAGTCGCAGTTAAAGAATTTAACCAAGCAAAAAGATAATTAAAGCTATAAAGTATTAAAGCTAAATGTGCAAGTTGTAAAAATTGTTTTTCATGGTTGAATATTTGCATTAATTCTTTAGAAAATAATATATTGACAATAAATATAACACAACTGAAAATGCAGCCATAAAAAGCCATTGTTTTTAATAAAATTTTATTTTTATTTATATTTTTGCTACCTATATTAAAACTTAATAAAGGCATAACACCATCGTACATAGCATTAACTAAGGCCATGATAATGCTATCAAGATATAAAATTGCTGAAAATATAGCTACTGCAATTTCTCCTCCATTAAGCAATAAAACATAATTAGTAATAATTCCAATCAAGCTTAAAGATGCATTCATAAGGCTTTCAGAGCTTCCATTTAGTAAAATATTTTTTAAAAGTTTAAAATTCATTTTTGGTTTAACAAAATAAAGTTGCAATTTTTTATCTAAAAAAGGCAAAATTCCTATGAAGCTTCCTATGCTAAGACTAATACTTGTAGCCATTGCTGCACCTATAATTTCAAGATCAAAATAAACAATGAATAAGTAATCTAAAATAATATTAACAATAACTGAGCCTATACCCATATACATAGAATATTTATTTTTTCCACAAGCTCTTAAGTAATTATCCATTGCAAAAGATAGACATAATAGTGGGACAAAAATCATAAAAATTTTTATATATTGACTTGACAATTTTACCAATTCTAAATCGTTACTAAATAAAGAAAGTATAAAAGTGGATGAAAAATAGCCTAATACTCCTATAATTAGATAAGTTAAAAGTATAAATATAATACAAAAAGAGAAAATTTCTCTAGCTAAATTTTGTTTTTTTGCTCCTATTTTTAAAGAAATTTGAACAGATGAGCCTATCGCTATTAAATCGCTAAGGGTAAAAAGTATAAAAATAAAAGGCATTGATAAACCCATTGCAGCCAAAGATTTTGTACCTAAAAATTGACCAACAAACGCACCATTTATAATAATATAGAGTGAAAAAAATCCTGAGTTTATCATATTTGGCAAAGCATAGTTAAAAAATAATTTTGTAATTTTTGACTTAAACATAAATATCCTTAAAAATTTAAATTAGTTGTGTTAGATAATTTTGAGAGATGATATGTTTTAATCAAATAAGAGCAATTTGCATAAAAGGTATATGCCAAGAAGAAAAATAGTAAAAAAGTTTAAAAGACATTTTTGCCCTTGATTTTATTTATAATTTTATCAAAATAAAAATAAAAATTTATTTTTTTAGCCAAAAATTTTCTTTTGTATATAAAATGAAGGATTTATTAATTAAAATTTCATCATTAACCCCTTTTTGAGAATTTAACGCTACATTAATATGAGCGATTATAATTCCATCTTTGCTTAAATTTGAATCTTGGTTGATAGATATTAGTTTAAAATTTTCACATTGGGCTATAGGATAATGATAAGTGATTTGAATTTTGTCATTTGGATTGGGATAATTTAAAACAATAGAATTAAGACATTCTTTATCTTCTAGTTTAGCTTTATATAATAAATATTTAGCGAGTTTTTCATCGATAAGTATTTGCGCTTGTAAATAATAATATGTATCTCTTATAAATCTCGGAGTGTAGCTTAAAAGTGTAGTATTTAAGCTCAACCAAAATCCTAAAAAAGATATTAAAAATATAAGAGTGATTAAAATGTAAGCTTTTTTCATAAAAACAATCTTTTTTCAAGACAATATTCTTGTTTTTGATTTTTCATGCATATTTTTAATTTTGAATTTTGTATTTTGAAAAAACTTATATTTTTGGCTAAGATGGCACTTTGTTTTAATTCATCATTAAATCTGGGTTTAATTTCATAATAAATTTGATCATCTTTAAAAGTAAAATTTAACTCAGCACTTATTGGTATAAAATTTCCAATAAAAGAACTTGATAGATTATTTTCTGATAAAATAAAAATTTTTTGAATTTTATTGTTATTCAAACCATAAATTATATTTTGTTCATCCTTGTATAGTGCTTTTCTATTTTGCAATTGAGTTTGTAAATCACTTTTTGGAGAATATAAAGTGGTATTATTTTCTAAAATTAAAGTAGAATTAAGTAAATGCGTATTCTTATCTTTAAGAGCTAATAAGTCATCTTTTAAAAAAACAATGGATCAAATTATCATCAATTATATTGATATTAGCGCAAGATTGAAATAATTTTTCTATTTTAAGTAGGGTTAGATGAGTGTTGATAATGAGTTCTTTTGTTTTTAAATTTTTATTATTGAGTTGATAAAATTCCCATAAAGGTTTAGAAAGTATTGTAAGTATTATTCCAGATAAAATAAGTGAAATGACTAATTCAAAAAGAGTGAAGGCTTTTTTCATGGTAAAAAATAGAGAGTGTAATTTTGATCTTGCATATCAAGTCTTTTAAATTTAAATAAATCGTTTTCAATATAATATTCTTTAAATTTTAAATCTTTTAAGTCTTGAGTATGAAGTATAATATCTCTTTGGTTTGGATTCAAATAAAGTTCATCTTGGAGCGTGTATAATTTTTGAAAAATATTTAATTTATTTTCATTATTATGAAAATAAAAAAATAGCTTTGAAAGACTTATAAAGATTATGCTTAAAATAATAATTGATATAATTATTTCTAAAATAGAGAAAGCATTTTTCATATATTTTTTGATTTTTAAAAAAAATTAAATACAAATAGTATTTTCTTGAGGATAAAAAATACTCTTGTATTTAAAGTTATAATTTTAAGATATTTTAATCATTCATTTTCATTTTTTTTAATGTAGTTAGAAATTTGATCAGCTTGAAAAAAGTCAGGATAATTAACTGTGTCAAGAATAACTTGAACCATAGTGTTATTATCAAGATTTATAACCACAGGAGCTAAAAAATTTACTGTAGATTCTTCTATACTTTTAGCAATAGCTACTATATTATAAATTTTCATATTGGAATCAGGTGTTAAAGAAAGCAATTCTTGATAATAAGTTGGTATGTCAAATTCATAATCAGGTCTTATAAGATAAGGATTGATAAGTACAAATGAAAAATTTTTACCATCTAGGCTTTTTAGTCTTACAAATACTTCATCTATAGTTGAAAATTCCATATTTTTAGTTTCTTCAAAACCTAAAATGGGACATTTAACAGCTAAGGTCATTTTTTCTCCTCAAGATTTATAATCATTATTCTATCATAAAATAAGCAATATTAGTTCCAAATTTTAAATTTATTTATCTAAATTTATTATAATTTACAAAAAATAATCGTAAAATAATGATTTATAAGTAAGATAATTCAAAAGGCATAAATTCAATGAAAAAAAATTTTTTTCTTTTTATTTTAATAGGATTTTTTTTAAGTTCATGTAGTGTAAAGACTAATGAGGGCTTATATAATTTAACTGCAAAGGAATGGTATAAACAAATTATTAAAGATTTGCAGGATAAAGATTTGGAAAAAGCTGATGAACATTATAATGGTATGGCTAGCGAACATGTTTCTAATCCGCTTTTGGAAACCACACTTATTATTTTAGCACAGGCGCATATTGACGAAGAAGAGTATCAATTGGCCGAGTTTTATTTGGATGAATATAATAAGAAATTTGGTAGTTCTCGTAATGCTGATTATATACGTTATTTAAAAATAAAGGCTAAATTTGATGCTTTTGGCGTGCCTAATAGAAATCAAGCTTTAATGCTCGAGAGTCAAAAAGAAATCAGTAATTTTTTAAAAGATTATCCAGATACAGAATTTAATCCTTTAGTGCAAACCATGCTGACTAAATTTAATTTAGCAGTTTTTTATCTTAATGATACAATCAAAGATTTATATTATAGAACCGGACGTACTCAAAGTGCTGAAATTTATGAGCAGAAGCTAAGGAAAAGTGAATTTTATAAGCAAAGTATTATAAAACCTGAACTTCCTTGGTATAGAAGTATATTTGAAAAATTTTAATTTTAAAGGAAAATAATGCAAATAGAAGACATACAAAAATATCCAGCTGATTTGCCTGTTTTGGTAGAAGATGAATTATTTTTATATCCTTTTATGATTACACCTATTTTTATCAATGATTCTGAAAATATGAAAGCCTTAGATCTTGCGATTAAAAAAGATTCTATGCTTTTTGTTGCTCCTTCTAAATTTGAAAACGGAAGAACTTTTGATGAAATTTATGATTGTGGAGTTGTTGGCACCATTATGAGAAAAGTGCCTTTACCTGATGGAAGAATTAAGATACTATTTCAAGGTTATGCTAAAGCTAGGATTATAAAGCCAATTTCTAATAAGCCTTTAGAAGCTACTGTAGATTTAATCAAGGAAGAATTGTTAGATGATACCAAAAAAGAGGCTTTGCTTGGGGTTTTGAAAGAAAAAATTAAAGTATTGGCTAATATCAGTCATTATTTTTCCCCTGATTTACTTAGAACTATTGATGAAGGAATGGATGCTTCTAGAATTTGTGATTTGGTTTTGAATATTATACGCATTAAAAAACAAGATGCTTATAATTTTTTCATTTTAACTAATTTAGAAGAAAAAATTTTGAAATTAATTGATTTAATAGCCCAAGAAATTGAGGCAAACAAAATTCAAAAAGAAATTAAAAATAAGGTTCACTCTCGTATCGATAAAGTTAATAAGGAGTATTTTTTAAAAGAGCAACTCAGACAAATTCAAAAAGAGTTAGGAAGTGATTCTCAAAAAGAAGATGAGGTTAGGGATTATTACAAAAGATTAGAAAATAAGAAAAAATTTATGCATGAGGATACTTATAAAGAAATTAAAAAACAAATTGACAAATTTGATCGCATTCATCAAGATAACTCTGAAGCTTCAATGATACAAACTTATATCGAAACAGCTTTGGATGTTCCATTTGAAAAGATATCTAAAAAAAAGCTTGATATTAAAGAAGTGTCTAAACATCTAAATAATGATCATTATGCTTTAAATAAACCAAAAGAACGCATAGAAGAATATTTTGCTGTCAAAGAGCTTTTAGAAAAGCGTTTAATTTCTGATAAAGATGGAGCTAAAGTTATACTTTGTCTTTATGGTCCCCCAGGTGTGGGAAAAACTTCTTTAGCTAATTCTGTTGCAAAAGCATTAAAAAGAGAACTTATTCGTATTGCTCTAGGTGGACTTGAAGATGTAAATGAGTTAAGAGGCCATCGTCGTACTTATATAGGAGCTATGCCAGGACGTATTACTCAAGGACTTATAGAAGCAAAACAAATTAATCCAGTAGTTGTTTTAGATGAAATAGATAAATTAAATCGAAGTTTTAGGGGTGATCCAAGTGCTGTTCTTTTAGAAATTCTTGATCCAGAACAAAATTCAAAATTTAGGGATTATTATTTAAATTTTAATATTGATTTAAGTAAGATTATTTTTATAGCTACTGCTAATGATATAAGCAATATTCCTGCACCTTTGCGAGATAGAATGGAATTTATAGAACTTAGTTCCTATACGCCTAATGAGAAATTTCATATTGCTAAAAAATATCTCATTCCAGATGAGCTTAAAAAACATGGATTAAAAGCTAGTGAATTAAACATAAGTAATGAAGCTATAGAGCTTATTATTAGTGAATATACTAGAGAATCAGGTGTAAGAAATTTACGCAGAAAAGTAGCTGAAATTTGTCGAAAAAGCGCAAAAAAATTACTTTTAGAAAAAATAAAAAAAATCAATATTGGTATTAAAAATTTAGAGGAATTTTTAGATAAAAAAGTTTTTGAAATTGAAAAAAATGATGGGGAAGATCGCATAGGACAAGTTAATGGTTTAGCTTGGACAAGTGTGGGTGGTGATGTACTAAAGGTTGAGGCGATTAAAATAAAAGGTAAGGGAAATTTAACTTTAACTGGAAGTTTAGGTGATGTTATGAAAGAATCAGCTAAAATTGCTTTTAGTGTGATTAAAGTTTTAATTGACCAAGGTAAAATCAAAGTTCCTAAAAAATTTATTTTAGATTCCAAAGGTAATGTTTATGATCATTATGATTTACACATTCATGTTCCAGATGGTGCAACCCCTAAAGATGGGCCAAGTGCAGGTATCACCATAAGCACTGCTATTGCCTCTGTTTTTAGCGATAAAAAAGTATGTGCCAATATAGCGATGACAGGTGAAATTGATTTAGCGGGAAATGTATTGCCCATAGGAGGATTAAAAGAAAAACTCATTGCTGCTTATAAAGCTGATATAAAAATTGCTTTAATTCCGAAAAAAAATTATGAGAGAGATTTAAAAGATATTCCTAGCGAAGTTAAGGATAATATGAAAATCATTGCTGTGAAAAATTTTGATGAAGTTTTAAAATACGCTTTAATAAAATAAATATCAAGCAAAGGTTAAAAAACCTTTGCTTCTTTTTTATAATCCTTCAAAAGGATTGCTGATTACTTCTTTTCTATCTACTATATAAGGAATTAGAGCAACATGTCTGGCACGTTTAATTGCTACTTCAACCATTTCTTGATATTTTTTGCTTGTTCCTGTTAAGCGACGAGGCATAATTTTAAATCTTTCTGATAAAGCATGTTTTAACATAGCTGTATCTTTATAATCTATAAATTCAACTTTTGCTTCAGTATATTTGCAATATTTACGAGAATATTTTCTTTTTTCTGCCATAGTTAATCCTTTTTAAAATGGTAAATCTGTGTCGTCACTATCATAAGCATCGACATCAATCTCTTTGATTTTTTCTTGATTTTGATTGGAATTTTGCATCTTTTGTGGAGTTTTTTCAAAATTATTTTGACCTGCATAAGGATCATAGCTTTGATTTTCGTAATTTGCATATCCGTTGCTAAAATTTTCACTATTTTGAGGAGTATTATTTGCTCCTAGCATTTCCATATTTTCAACTTGAATGCTATGTTTTGAACGATTTTGACCATTTTGATCGCTCCATTGTTCAAATCTTAAGCGTCCTTCAATTAAAATTTTTGATCCTTTTGTGAGATATTGATTTGCAATTTCTGCTGTTCTGCCGTAAAAGCTAATATCAATAAAGCAAGTTTCTTCTCTTTTTTCTCCATTTGCAGTAAAGCGTCTAGTTACAGCAATAGCTGAAGCACCAATCGCATTACCATTTTGCCCATAACGCATTTCTATATTGCGTGTAAGATTACCAACCAAAACAACTTTATTAAACATTATATTCCTTATTGAATTTCAGGGGTATCTAAAGGTTTAATCTCTTTTTTAGATTGCTTGATACCATGACTTAGTTTTTCCCAAGCCGCAATCTCTTTTTTGTTCTCATATTTTACGATTAAAAATCTAATTATTTCTTCTGTGATTCTTAAAACTCTTTCTAATTCAGCAATTAATTTAGGAGGAGCTTTAAAATAAATTACAAAATATGTTCCACGTTCATATTTTTTAATTTTATAAGCGAGTTTTCTAGTGCCCATTGGAACAACAGTTTCAATTTCTGCACCGTTTTTTGTAAGGACTTCTTTTACGAATTCCAACTTGGTATTAACCTCTTCTTCTGTAAGAGTTGGTTTTAAAATGAATAAAACCTCATAATGTTTCATATATTCTCCTTATGGATATTAAGCCCATAAAATGAGCAAGGATTTTGCAAAGTTTTAATTACTTATGCAAACTTTTAATTATATCAAAATATACTTAATTTATACTTGATTTTATAAAACATTACCAAAGGTAACATTATATATTTAAATTTAATTAAAATATATTTTAAAATTATTCGAATAATATTTTTTATGTTATGATAATTAATAATTCATTAATATAAAAATGAGGAGTGGGGCTATGGAGACAAAACCTATTCGATGGTTTACTTTTATTGTTTTGGTTATTGGGGGAGGAACTGTTTTTAAACTCTCTTCTTTAAAAGATGCTTTTTATATTCCTATGCAAGAATTTATGAGTCTTAGTAATACTCAAATTGGTCTTGCACTTTCAGTTTATGGCATAGTCCAAACGATTGGAAATTTCGCTTCAATTTATATAGCGGATAGATTTTCTAAAAGAAATCTTATCCCATTGTCTTTAATATGTGTTGGTTTGGTTGGAATTTATATTTCCACTTTCCCATCATTTTATGGTATTTTAATCGCTTGGGGATTATTGGCTTTATTTGGCGAGGTGATTTATTGGCCTGTTCTTTTAAAGGCGATTCGCTTACTTGGAGATTCTACGCAACAAGGAAGACTTTTTGGTTTTTTAGAGGCTGGAAGAGGTGTAGTAGATACCATTGTTGCTTTTAGCGCTTTGGGAATTTTCTTACTTTTAGGTTCTGGAGCAGATGGGCTTAAGGCTGCTATAATATTTTATAGTGTTTGTATTATCGTTGCAGGTATTTTAGCCTATTTTTTACTTGAGGATGATAAAATTACCACCACTGATGAACAAGGACGTCAAATTAGTAAAAATCAAGTTGCTTTAAACGGAGTAATAAAGGCTATAAAAACTCCTGAAATTTGGGTGGTCTCTTTAACTATTTTTACGATTTATTCTATTTATTGTGGTTTGACTTCATTTATACCATTTTTAAAAGACATTTATGGTATGCCAGTGGCCTTAGTAGGGACTTATGGAATCATCAATCAATATACTTTAAAGTTAGTTGGTGGTCCAATAGGTGGATATTTAGCCGATAAAAAATTTCACTCTTCTACTAGATATTTAAGATTTGCTTTAATTTTAGCAGCTTTTGCGATTTTGATTTTTATTTTAATGCCACATGAAAAACTAAATATTTATTTTGGAATGTGTTTAACTTTAGGTTTTGGAGCGATTGTATTTACTATGCGTGCGACTTTTTTTGCTCCTGTAGATGAGATTAAAATTCCTAGAGAAATTAGTGGAGCAGCTATGAGTATTGCTTGTATTTTTGGATATTCTCCTCAACTTTTTTGTTTTGCATTATATGGTTTTATTATTGATTATTTCGATAAAAGTTTATTGGGTTATAGGATTGTTTTTGCGCTAATGGGATTTTTTGCAATTTGTGGTGTTGTTGTAACAACTATTTTATTAAAAATGATAGCTAAGAAAAAAATAATTTAAAGGAAGAAAAATGAAAATTGGTTTAGAGACTGAAAGTATGCATTTATGGTTTCAAAATGGTAAAATGGATATATTTTCTTATATTGATTTTGCAAAAGAATTAGATTGCGATGGAGTGATTATAAATATTATTAAAGATTTTGGTTTAGATGAGGAATGGGGATGTTTAGGAAGTAATGAGGAGCATCACCTTAAAAAGATTAGAGCGAAGCTTGATGAATATAATATGTATTGTGAAATTGATGCTAAAGGTTTTGATAAAAATAAATTTGAAAAAATTGCCAAAGTGGCACAAATTTTAAACACCAAGATTATTAGATCTTATGTGCCATTAACAGATAAAAGTAAAAAAGTTAAAAATGCAAGCGATGGTAGCTTTGATGACTCTAAAATTACAGCACTTTTCAATAAAGAAGAATTTTTAAACTCATCTAATGAAATTAAGGCTTTAATTGAAATTTTAGAAAATTATGATTTAAAACTTGCCATAGAAAATCATGAATATCAAACTTCAAGTGATTTACTTGAATTATTAGCCTTAATCAATCATCCTAGAGTAGGATTTTTATATGATTTTGGAAATTCAATGATGGCTTATGAAGATCCTATTAAAGCTTGTAAGGATATGGCAAAATATACTTTTAGTACTCATTGTAAAGATCATATTATTTTTAATGAAGATGGGGTAGATTATGTTTGTGGGGTGCCTTTAGGAGAAGGGAATATTGATATTAAAGCTTGTATAGAAATTTTAAAAAATGAAGGTTTAGATCGTATTAATATAGAACAATGTTATCCATATTGTGCAAATTTTAAAAGAGAAAAAGGAACTGGTGGGATTGATAAGTTAGGAGAAGGTGCTTTTAAAATTGAAAAGCCTTTATTTAAAGGTTTAAAGGCTATGCAATATTATTATCCTCAAGAGGTTTCTAATGAGCACTTAGAAAAGCTTTTAAGGTTGCAAAAAGAAGGTTGCAAAAAGAGTGTGAAATATTTAAAAAGTATTATTTAGAAAAGATTTCGTTGATTTTTTTTTCAATTTCATCAAGTATTGCAAAACGCTTTTTATACATAGAGCGTTTTTGACTTGAAATTTCTTCAATTTTTTTTCTTAAATGAGAGAGTTTATAATAATTATGTTTATTAATTTTTATGAGCTCTCCGGCATTTTCAAGCCAAATTTTTTGATAATTTACATAGTAACCCTTATTTTGTTTTTTTTGTGATCGAATTTGATTTTTTTCATAAACACCAAGTGTGACATTGCAATTTAAAATTTTGGTTAAAATTTTAATACATTCTATTATCAAATCCGTTGGTCTTAATCCAAAAAATTTTTTAGTACAAATTTTATTGATTTTTAAAGAGTCTAAATTTTCATGCTTATAGCCTTGTATGCAAGCAATTAAAATATTATTTTCAAGAGTAAAACAAAAACTTGCTTGTAAAATGACTTGAGTATTAAATTTAAGTTTAATAGCCCAAAAACCTTCTTCACAAACGTGATAATTTTGATCAAGATCAATTTCAAAAGTATTTTCTTCGTCTTTAAGGATAAAAATATTTTTTCTTTCTGGAAAAAAAGTAAATGTTTTTAACCCTTTATCAACATCATAAAGTAAGGTTTTAACTCTATCATTGGCACTAAAACTTTTATCGCAAAATCTTCTAATAACATTATAGCAAGCATAAGGTTTTTCTTGAAAAAAATATTTTAAGTGATTATTTTTTTCTTTATTGAGTGTTTTAATGAAAAAATTCACTTGAGAAAAATATAAGATTTTTCTAGCCCAAAAGCGCGAATAACGCCAAAAAATAATACTTTTTTTTGGATCTGAAAAATTGGGTGTAGGATAGGTAAAATTTTGATTCATTGTAAAGCTCTTAAAATATCATTAAAAGTAGCAAAAAGCATCAAGCTTAAAAGTATAGCCATTCCTCCATAACTTAGGTATTCAAAGGTTTTTTGGGACACTTTGCGTCTAAAAATAATTTCATAAATATTAAACAATATATGTCCTCCATCAAGCATAGGAATAGGTAAAAGATTTAAAATTCCTAGATTAATTGAAATTAAAGCAGTTATAAGTAAAAGGATTGTAAAACTTGTTTGTGCTGCTTTTGAAGTGATATTAACCATTGTAATAATGCCACCTAAGTTTTTAGCTTCTACTTCTCCAGTAATAAGTTTTATTATGCCTTTAATAATGAGCGTTGAAGCTTTAATGCTTTCGTCTAAAGCATAATTTAGACTTTGCAATCCTGTGTGAAAAACTAATATATCAGTGCCTTTTGGACTTACTCCAAGTTGTGCCTTTGAAACCAATTGACCAAAATCATTATATCCTTGTCCTATTTTTGGGGTAAGATTGAAATTTATTTTTTCTCCATTTCTATCAACCACAATATTTAAAGGCTGTAAATTTAGATGTTTTGAAATTTCATTAAAGCTTTGAATTTTGATTCCATTGATAGATAAAATTATATCATCAGGTTTCATTCCAGCTATTTGTGCTGCAGAGTTTGGGGCGATAGTACCTATTTGTGCTGATAATTTTTGTATTCCTAAATTTCCTATAACAATATAAAGTATAAAAGCTAAAAAGAGATTAAAAAAAGGTCCAGCAAGTAAAATATAAATTTTCTTCAAAGGATGTAAAATACTATAACTATCAGGATCTAAATTTTCAAAACCTGGACGCATATCATCTTGTCCTTTAAGTTTTACATAACCTCCTAAAGGCAGAGTGCTTAAGCGATAAATGGTATTTTTAAAGTTAAATTCTAAAAGACTTTTTCCAAAACCAATACTAAAAATTTCCACCTTAACACCTAAAGATTTTGCCGCTAAAAAATGACCCAGCTCGTGAAAAAAAATTAAAAAAGAAATGACCAAAATTGTTGCTAAAAATTCAATAGAATAAAATTTAAATCCAAGTATAAGTATTAAAATTAAAAAAAATAAAGATTTCATTGTAATTTTCCTTTGTTTTGTTTCATGTAACTTAAAACATATTCAAAACCAGAGTAAAGTGTTAAAACAAAGGCAATATAAAGCAAAATTTGTCCTCCTGCCCATTGCATTGTTAAAAAACCTATAGCTATCATTTGAAAAGTTGTTTTTAGCTTTCCAGCAAATGAGGCATTAACATTTAAATTTTCACTAACCATAACTACGCGAAAGCCTGTGATAAAAAATTCACGAACGAGTATAAGATAAATAATCCATTCGTTTGCTCTTCCTATCATTAATAAACCTAAAAAAGCTGCTAAAATAAGCATTTTGTCAGCCAAAGGATCTAAGATACCTCCTAGTTTTGTTGTTTGATTCCAAGTTCTTGCAATATAACCATCGAAAAAATCACTTATTGCTGCTAAAGAAAATGTTAAAGCAGCAAAATAATTAATCCAGCTTTGATCAACTTCTTTAAAAGAATGAGTAAGCAAGAAAAAAAATAAAGGAGCTAACATAATTCTTAAAAATGCTAAAATATTTGGCAAATTCATATAAAACCTTAAATTCTGTGAAATTTAAAAAATTATATAAAATTTTGGCAAAGTAACGGTAAAAATAGAATTGTATTCTATTTTTATTTTAGCTTTAATTATAAAAATTGAACTACTTCATCAAAATCAAAGCGATTCTTTTGTGGCAAACTTTTATCATTAGAGTAGCCTATAGCTACGATAAGAGTTGCTATTTCTTTTTGAGTATTGAGATTGAGGTAGGATTCAAGTTTAATTTTATTAAAACCTCCTATTGGGCAAGTAGCTATATTTAAGGCATTAGCACTATAAAGTATGCTCGCTAAAGCAATATGGGCTTGTTCTCTAGCATAAGCAATTTTTTGCTCATGATTTAAAGAATTTAAAAAAGGCATATAGGTATCTAAACGCTTTTGAATTTCTTTTTCACTCATATCTCTTTTTCTTAATTTTTCTTCAAAATAATCTAAAAAATCAAGTCTTGATAAAATAATAATTAAAGCAGAACAATTTTTAACATGAGGTTGATGATTGCAAATCTCTGATAATTCTTCTTTTTTCTTTTCATCTTGCACAACTACAAATTTCCAAGGTTCTAAACCTAAAGAACTAGGGCTTAATCTAGCAATTTCTAATATATTTCTTAGATCTTGTGGATTTAATTTTTCATTTTTAAAATTTCTACAAGAATATCTAAATTTAAAAAGATCTAATTTATCCATTTTATTTTTCCTTATAAAATTCAACAACTTCATCAAATTTTAAACGTTTGGTTGTATGTTTTGGTTCTTGTGCTCTATATCCAAGAGCTAATATAACAGCTGTTTCAAAAGGATATTTTAATTTTAGAAATTGATCTATTTTTTCTTTGTCAAAACCTCCTATCATGCAAGAATCGATCCCTAGACTTATAGCGGCTAAAGACATTTGCATCATTGCAAGATAACATTGAAGTTGAGCGTAATGATAAAGTTGCTTATCATCCATCATATTGGTTTTTTGCGTATAAATTTGTAAAATTTTTTGAAATTTTTCTTCATCAGAATCAGCAAAACGATGTACTTGTTTTTGAGCAAATACATCCTTACTTTGCAAATCTTTTCTTGCTAATATAACTATATTATGACTCGCAGTGGCAACATTTTGTTGATTAAAACATAATTTAGAAAGATTTAAATTATCCTCTTGCTTTTCAAAAACAATAAATTTCCAAGGTTCAAAACCATAAGAGCTAGGAGCTAAAATCCCACTTTCTAAAATAAAATTTAAATCATTTGTATTGATTTTTTTATCGCTAAATAATTTACAAGCGTGACGTTTTGAGATAAGATCTTTAAAATTCATAATTAATTCCTTAATGTAATTTAAGCTAAATTAATTATAGGTCATAAAAGTTTAATCATTTATAAAATTAAAATTCAAAAATTTCTGGTTTGAGTTTTAATAATAAACAAAAAGTTGCCATCATAGCTTGTTTTTGCATCAATTCTCTATCTCCGTCTAAATGAAGAATTTCTTGAACAAAAGTTCCATCTTTAAACATTGCCCCTATATATACAGTACCTGATTTTATTAAGCCTTCATCATTTCTTCCAGTTACTCCGCTAATAGCTAAGGCAAAATCAGGTTTTGCTGTTTTAAAAATTCCTTTTAGCATAAAATATATACAGCGTTCGCTATATTCTCTTCCATCTTGCAAATTTTCTTCAGCAATACCTAGCCACTCATGTTTTAAGCGATTAGAATAGCTTACAATTGATCCTTCAAAAATCTGACTCGCTCCATCGAATTTGGTTAGCGTACTTGCACAAAGTCCACCCGTGCAACTTTCAGCAAAAGAAATTTTTATTTTTTTTTCTAAAAGTTTTGAAATAATAAATTCTAAAGGATTTTTCCCTAAAAACACTTTTTGTCCAAAAAGATTTTTAATACTAGTTAAAAATCCATCTAATTTTCCAAAATTGGGGCAAGTAGCTTTAATCAATGTAAGATTATCAAGTATTTTACTTGTTTTGATTTTAACTTCATAGGATTTTGTTAATGCATCAAGCAATACAACAGCACTTTCATCATCAATTCCAAAAAGACAAAAATAGGTAAAATTAGATTGTATATTTCCAAGCAGTTCTGGAAGTTTATTACCTATTGTAGTTTTGATAACATTGATTTTTGAATGAATAAAATCACATACAAAACTATCTTTGGAGAAATATGCTTTATCAGGAACCAAATTATCTTCTTTTAAAACTAAAGCATCTTCGTTAAGTGTTGCAAGAATTTTAGCTATGGTTGCATAATGATTAGATGTGGTAAAAAGGGTTATAAAATCGTATTCTAAGAGAAGTTTTTCTAGCAAAAAAGGCAATTCTTTATCGGTTTTATTTTGAAAGCGAATTTCGCAAATTTCTTTAAATTTTTTCTCATATGTTCGATAAATATAATCCTTATAATCATCATTCATCGCTAATTCATCGCCAATAAGAAAAAGTAAATGCTTCATAAAATTTCCCTTTTTTGTGTAATTATAGCTAAATTTTAAACTAATTTTAGTAAAATTTGAGATTATAAAAAATTTAGGTGGAAAATAATGGATTACAAAGATACCTTGCTTTTACCAAATACTACTTTTTCGATGCGTGCTAATTTGGCCGAATTTGAACCCAAAAGATTTGAAAAATGGTTTAATCAAAATTATGCCTATGAAAAAATGAAACAAAATCGTAAAGATGCTCATGATACTTTTACTTTACATGATGGCCCTCCTTATGCTAATGGTCATATTCATATTGGTCATGCTTTAAATAAAATTTTAAAAGAAACGATTATTAAATTGCATTATTTTAATGGAAAAAAAATTCGCTTTACTCCAGGCTGGGATTGTCATGGTCTACCTATAGAGCAACAGGTTGAAATTAAACTTGGCGAAAAGAAGAAAAATTTAAGCAAAAAAGAGATACGAGAATTTTGTAGAAAACATGCTGATGAATTTGTTAATATTCAAAGAGAAGAATTTAAAAAACTTGGTATTATAGCCGATTGGGATAAGCCTTATCTTACAATGAAATTTGAATTTGAGGCCGCTATTTATAGAACTTTATGTGAAATTGCCCAAAAAGGATTGCTTTGTGAGCGTTCTAAACCTGTTTTTTGGAGTTGGGCTGCAAAATCAGCTTTAGCTGAAGCTGAGGTAGAATATGAAGATAAGGAAGATTATTCTATATTTGTATCTTTTGATTTAGATGAAAATGCTTGCAAAAAATTAGGAGTTTCAAAAGCTAGTGCAGTTATTTGGACAACTACACCTTGGACTTTGGTGGCTAATCAAGCTATTGCTTTAAATCCTAATGAAAATTATGTTATTACCAAAGAGGGTTTTATTTTTGCAAGTGCTCTTCTTAAAAGTATGATAGAGAAGGGTTTAACAAAAGGAGAGATAGAAAAAGAGCTTAATGCTAAAGAATTTGAAAAATTAGAAGCAATTAATCCTTTAAATTTTAGAAAGTCTACTTTGATTATGGGTGAACATGTTTTAATGGATGGTGGGAGTGGACTTGTCCATACTGCCCCAGGTCATGGTGAGGATGATTATTATGCTTGTTTAAAATATGATATTGAAGTTTTAATGCCTGTGGATGATGGTGGGTGTTATGACGAAACTTTAAGGATTAAAAAACTTTTACCAGAGAATTTATTAAATGAATTTATAGGACTTCATATTTTTAAAGCCAATGAAAGGATTTTAGAGCTTTTAGGTAAATCTTTATTGCATTCTTCTAAATTTATACATTCTTATCCATTTTGTTGGAGAACTCACAAGCCTGTAATTTATAGAGCAACCAAACAATGGTTTATTTTAATGGATGAAGCACTTTTAGAAGGTAAAACTTTAAGAGAATGCGCCAAAGAACAAATTTTAAAAACGAAATTCTATCCACAAAGTGGTATAAAAAGAATTGGTTCTATGGTCGAAAACCGTCCCGATTGGTGTATTTCGCGTCAAAGGGATTGGGGAACTCCTATAGCTTTTTTTAGAGATAAAACAACCAAAGAAGTGATTTTTGATACTGAACTTTTTGATTTTATAGCAAATATTTTCGAAAAACATGGGGCTGATGCATGGTGGGAATTTGAAATCAAAGATTTAATTCCTGAAAATTCAAAATATAATCCAGAAAATTTAGAGAAAGTTTATGATATTTTAGATGTTTGGTTTGATAGTGGAAGCACATGGAATGCGGTTTTAAATAGTGGAATTTACGATGCTGGAGAAAAAAGAGCTAACATGTATTTAGAAGGAAGTGATCAGCATAGAGGTTGGTTTCAAAGCTCTTTACTTATTGGAACTGCTGTTAAACAAATGGCTCCTTATGAAAACATTTTAACTCATGGATTTACTACGGACGAAAAAGGACAAAAAATGTCTAAGTCTAAGGGTAATGTTATAGCACCTGAATATGTAGCTAAAACTTATGGAGTTGAAATTTTAAGACTTTGGATACTTTTAAGTGATTATTCAAGCGATTTAAAAATCTCTGATAATATTTTAAAACAAGTAAGCGAACAATATCGCAAGATAAGAAACACTATAAGATTTTTACTTGCAAATATTAATGATTTGCAAAATTTAGAAATCAATGATTTTAGTTTTATAGATAAGTGGATACTTACACGTGCAACCCATGTTTTTAAAAATGTTAAAGAGAATTTTTTAGCCTATGAGTTTGCCAAAGGTTTTAATTTGCTTTTAAATTTTTTAAGTGCAGACCTAAGTGGAATTTATCTTGATATTAGTAAAGATAGATTGTATTGCGATGCTAAAAATAGCGATCGCAGAAAATCAGCTCAAGTGGCTATGGCTCTAATCACTAAAGAACTTTTAAATTTACTTGCTCCAACTTTAACTTATAGTGTTGATGAGGCTTTAGAGCATGCTAATGATTTGATTAAAGATAATATTACTGATGTTTTTGATCTTAGTTTGAAAGAAAAATTCGAATATGATTTTAATATAGATGATAAATTTTTACTCAACGTGCGTGAGAAATTTTTTGAAAAAATTGATGCACTTAAAAAGGACAAATCGATAAAATCAACTTTAGAACTCAATCTTATCACAGATTCTAAACGTTTTGAATTTATACCTAAAGATGAATTAAATGATTGGTTTATGGTAAGTGATTTGAAAGATAGCTCTGGTGAAATTTTGTGTGAATTTGAAATTGAGGGTGAAAAATTTAAAATCATAAAAGCTATGTTGCATAAATGTCCTAGATGTTGGAAATTAGAAAGTTTAAAAGAAGAAAAACTTTGTGTGCGTTGTGGTGAGGTTTTAAAAAATGTTTGAAAATCCTATTTCAAATAGTGTAGTAATTGCAACTATTTTTATAATTGCTTTTTTCTGTGGCATATCGGTTATTTTGATTAAAAAATATGCAAAAAAATATAAGGAAAGAAAATGATAACTTTAAAAGAAGCTTTGAAATTATCCCAAGAAGAAATTCAAAATTTAAAAAAAGAATTAAATGAAAGAGCTAAAAAAGAAAGCCACTTAGGCGCTTACATAGAACAATTTTTAGGTAAAGATTTGAGTCAAACTTGTGAGGGAATTCCTATCGCCATTAAGGATAATATTAGTGTTAAAGGTTGGGAATTAACTTGTGCAAGTAAAATTTTACAAGGTTATGTGGCACCTTATGATGCAAGTGCTATTGTAAATTTGAAAAAAAATGGTTTTGCTCCTTATGGAAGAACGAATATGGACGAATTTGCTATGGGTAGCTCAACAGCAACTTCTTATTATGGAAAAACCTTAAATCCATTAAATCCAAATAAAGTTCCAGGGGGTTCAAGTGGAGGTAGTGCTGCAGCTGTAGCAAGTGGATTAGCTTTGGCGAGTTTAGGTAGCGATACAGGTGGTTCTGTACGTCAACCTGCTGCTTTTTGTGGTTGTGTCGGATTTAAACCAAGTTATGGTAGGATCAGTCGTTATGGATTGGCTTCTTATTCTTCAAGTCTTGATCAAATAGGTGTTTTAACACAAAATGTTGAAGATGCTGCGATTTTATATGATGCTATTGCAGGATATGATAAAATGGATAGCACAAGTGCAAATATTGAGTTTATTAAAACAGCACCACAATTAAATAAAAATAGAAAATTAAAAATTGCAGTGATTGAAAACTATATTAATGATGCAAGTGAAGAAGTTAAAAAAACTCTTTTAAAAACCATAGATATGTTAAAATCATATGGACATGAAATTGTTTATAAACATATGCTTGATTGTAAGTATGATATAGCAGCATATTATATTATAGCAACTGCTGAAGCGAGTGCAAATTTAAGTCGTTATGATGGTGTGCGCTATGGAAGGCGTTCTGAAAATATAGAAAATCTTAAAGACATGTATATTAAGACTCGTAGTGAAGGTTTTGGAGAAGAAGTAAAGAGGAGAATTTTGCTAGGAACTTTTGTACTTAGTAGCGGATACTATGATGCATATTATATTAAAGCACAAAAGGCTAGAGCCTTTATAAAAGCTAAATATGAAGAAATTTTAAAAGATTGTGATTTAATTTTTATGCCTGTAGCTCCAACAACAGCTTTTGATTTTAATGCTAAAAAAAGCCCTATTGAAGTTTATTTAGAGGATGTTTATACTATTTCTTTAAATTTAGCTGGTCTTGGTGGAATTAGTGTGCCAGTAGGTAAAGATAAAGATGGGCTTAATATTTCAGCTCAATTTGTTTGTAAATCTTTTGAAGAGCAAACTTTACTCGATGGTGCTTTAAGTCTCGAAAATATTATAAAGGAAGGAAAATAATGAATATAGTCAAACGTGCTTTAACTTTTGAAGATGTGCTTTTACGCCCTTGTTATTCTGAGATATTACCAAAACAAGTTCAAATCCATACTCAGCTTACAAAAAATATTTCCTTAAATATGCCTTTAATTTCTGCTGCAATGGATACAGTAACTGAACATAGAGCTGCTATCATGATGGCAAGGCTTGGAGGACTTGGAGTTATTCATAAAAATATGGATATTGTTTCTCAAGCAAGAGAAGTTAAAAGAGTAAAAAAAAGCGAAAGTGGAGTGATTATAGATCCTATTTTTATTAGCCCAAAATCAAGTATAGCTCAGGCTTTAGAAATTATGGCAGAATATAGAATATCAGGTATTCCTGTGGTAGATGAGTCCAAAAAATTAATTGGAATTTTAACCAATCGTGATTTAAGATTTGAAAATGATTATTCTAATTTAGTTGAAAATGTAATGACAAAAGCTCCTTTAATTACTGCTCCAAAAGGATGTACTTTAGATGATGCTGAAAAAATTTTTAATAAAAATAAAGTAGAAAAATTACCTATTATAGATAGCGAAGATCGTTTAGTGGGATTAATTACAATCAAAGATCTTAAAAAACGTAAAGAATATCCAAATGCAAATAAAGATAATTTTGGAAGACTTCGAGTAGGTGCTGCTATAGGTGTAGGACAAATTGATCGAGTTGATGCTTTAGTGGAAGCTGGAGTTGATGTTGTAGTACTTGATTCTGCACATGGACACTCTAAAGGTATTATTGATACTATAAAAGCTATAAAACAAAAATATCCAAAGTTAGATTTGATTGCGGGTAATATTGCCACTGCAGCTGCTGCAAAAGCTCTTTGCGAAGCGGGCGCAGATGCTGTAAAAGTAGGAATAGGACCAGGAAGTATTTGTACCACTCGTATAGTTTCTGGTGTAGGCGTCCCTCAAATTTCAGCTATAGATGAGTGTGCTATAGAGGCTAAGAAATACGGAGTTCCAGTTATTGCTGATGGTGGAATTAAGTATTCAGGTGATATAGCTAAAGCTTTGGCAGCTGGTGCAAGTTCTGTTATGATAGGTTCTCTTTTAGCTGGAACAGATGAAAGTCCAGGAGAGCTTTTTACTTATCAAGGAAGACAATATAAATCATATCGCGGAATGGGTTCGCTTGGAGCAATGCAAAAAGGTAGCTCTGATCGTTATTTTCAAGAAGGAACAGCCCAAGACAAATTAGTTCCTGAAGGTATAGAAGGACGTGTGCCTTATGTGGGTAGTATTAAAAGTGTTGTGCATCAACTTCTAGGCGGACTTCGTTCTTCTATGGGTTATGTAGGTGCCAAAAATATACAAGATTTTCAAGATAGAGCTGAATTTGTAGAAATTACAAGTGCAGGTCTTAAAGAAAGTCATGTTCATGATGTAACTATAACTCATGAGGCGCCAAATTATAAGGTTAATCAATGAGTTTTGAAGAAAAGATAAAAAAAGCCAATGAAGCTTTAGATAAATTAAATAATGATGAATTAACTTTAAATGAAAGTGTGAAAATATATAAAATGGGCCTAGAAAGTATTAAAAAAGCTAGGGAGGAATTAGAAAAAGCAAAATTAGAAGTGGAGAATATCGATGAGTAAAATTTCAGCCTTGCAATTTCCTACTTTAGCTTTAAGTGAGTCAAGGTTGGATTATTATTTAAAAGCTTCAAAAGATAGCGGGGCAAATCTTGTTATTTTAGGAGAATATGTTATCAATAGTTTTTTTACTGAATTACTTTCTATGCCAAAATCTATGATAAAAGAGCAAAGTGAAGCTAAAAAAGAAAGCTTGATACGCCTTTCAAAAAAATATGAATTAGAAATCATAGCTCCTTTTGTCAATGTTGAGAGTAAAGGCTATAAAAAACTTTGTTTAAAAGTTTCTCCTAGTGGAGTAAAAAGCTATGAGCAACAAATTTTGATGCCTTATAATCATTGGAATGAGAAAAGTTTTTTTAATAATAAATGCGACAAATATAAACTTTTTACTTTTTCTTATGCTGGATTAAAATGTGCTTTACTTTTTGGATTTGAAGCTCATTTTGATGGTTTTTGGAAAATGATCATGCAAAAAAAGATTGATTTGGTTATTATTCCCACCGCTTCAACTTTTGAAAGCAAAAAAAGATGGGAAGAGCTTTTAAAAATGAGAGCTTTTTTAAATTCAACTAGCATTTTAAGAGTTAATCGTATAGGAAAACTTAAAGAAGAATGGAATTTTTACGGCGATACTATGTTTATCGATGCTTTTGGTGAAATTCAAGAAAGACTTGGCAATGAAGAGGAAATGTTGATTGTAGAGCCTACAAAATCAGATGAAGCGAGAAAACTTTGGTGTTTTGATAAGATGATAAAAGGTTTTGAAGGATAATAAATACATGATTCATAAAATATTGATTTTTATGTATTTGCGATCATTTTTGTTATTAATAAAGCAGAATGACTTTTGAAAAAATATTAAAATTATTCAAACATTTAGATATTGATAAAAATAAAATCTTTATCTAAGCTAGAAAATATCTCACAAGATTTGCTTAATCTGCTTCTTAAAAATTAAATTTTTATCAATTAATTTAACGTTTGAGTATAGCAAAATAGGGTTTTATATTTTCTTTTTAGTAAAAAAGTGTTAAAATTTAGGCTTTTTAAAATAAGGGCTTAAAATATGCAAAAAATTCATTTTATTGGTATAGGCGGTATAGGAATTTCTGCACTAGCGAGATTTTTAAAGGAAAAGGGTTGCGAGATTAGCGGGAGTGATCTTAAGGAAAGTAAGATTACTAAGAAGCTTGAAAAAGAGGGTGTTAAGATCTTTATTCCCCATCATCAAGATAATGTTTTAAATAAAGATTTAGTTATTTATTCAGCGGCTATAAAGGAAGAAAATCCTGAATTTAAATATGCTAAATCTTTAGGTATAAAATGTCTTTCAAGAAAAGAAGCTTTGCCGCTCATTTTGCAAGATAAGCGTGTTTTTGCGGTTGCTGGTGCGCACGGAAAGAGCACCACATCAAGTATTTTAGCTTCTTTATTTGACGATGCTTCAGTTATTATAGGTGCTATTTTAAAAGAATTTGGCTCTAATATGATTTATAAAGAAAGTGAAAATCTTATTTTTGAAGCAGATGAAAGTGACAGTTCTTTTTTAAATTCTAATCCTTATTTAGCTATTGTTACCAATGCTGAAGCGGAGCATTTGGATCATTATGAAAATAAAGTTTCAAAATTACATCAAGCTTATACACAATTTCTTGATATGGCAAAAATTCGTGTTATTAATGCAGAAGATGATTTTTTGAAAGATTTTAAAGCAGATGCTTTGCGTCTTTATCCTAGTAAAGATATTAAAAATTGCACCATGAAAATAGAAAATTTCAAACCTAAAATGAGTTTTGAGCTTAAAGATTTTGGAAGTTTTGATATTTTGGGTATGGGGTATCATTTAGCCATTGATGCTTCCTTGGCTATTTTAGCAGCTCTAAATTTTTTAGATATACAAACTATTAAAACTAGACTTAAAAATTATCAAGGTATTAAAAAAAGATTTGATATTTTATACGCAGATGAAAGTTTAGCTTTAATTGATGATTATGGTCATCATCCTACCGAGATCAAAGCGACTTTAAAAGCAGCCAAAGAGTATGCTAGGCTTAGTGGATATACTAAGATCACAGCTATTTTTGAGCCTCATCGTTATACGCGTTTGTTGGCAAATTTACAAGATTTTGTCTATGCTTTTGATGGGATTGATGAGCTTATCATTTTGCCAGTTTATGCCGCAGGAGAAGAAAAAATTGAAATTGATTTAAAAAAATACTTTCCAAATGCTTTATTTGTAGAAGATATAAAAAGAGAGGGTAAATTTTTGGTTAGCGATAAAGGAAGAGTTTTTGATAAAGGGCTTATTATAGGATTTGGAGCGGGGGATATCAGCAATAAATTAAGGCAAATGAATGATTAAATTTTTTTTATATTTTCTTATTTTTTTATTGTTTCTTTTTTTTATTTTTACTCTTAATAAAAAATCAAGCTTAAAGCTTAAATTGATTTATCTTTTTTTCTTTATATTTTTGATAGTTTTTGCAGTATGGTTTGAGCACAAAAATTTAAAACAAGATAGTAAAGTAGTATTTTTAATTGAAAAATTTAATCATGGTGAAAATATTGTTTGTAAAGAGGGAAATGTTTCGAATAAATTTTTTAATTACGAAAGTGGCACACAAAGTTTTGTTTCAAAAAAAGATAATTTAATTATTGATATAAGAAAATGTGAGTTATAAATGGAAGATATTGCTTTAAAGCTCGATTTAAAAGCTTATTTAGACGAATTTAGAGGTTTGTTTGCAAGAGAAAAAGATATATTTTTGCAAGGAGATTCTCATTTGCATTTTGAAAGAATTTGTGAACTTTCAAGGATGGAATTTAAACCTCCACTTTCTTTAAAAAAATTAGATTTTGCTTTAATGCATTTAAGCAAGCAAGGTGTTTTGCATTTATCAGAAATTTATGAATTTGTTAAGATTGTTCGTTATTTTGGATATTTAAAGAATTTAAAATTTGAAACACATTTAAAAACTTGGCTTGAAAAAATTGAATTTCCAAATGGCATTTTAGAACTTAGTGAAAAATTTGATGACAAGGGCGAATTAAAAGAAAATTTAGATGAAAGATTAATCAATTTAAATATAGCTTTTAAAATGAAAAATGAAGCCATACAAGCTGAATTTAAAAAATATTGCTATAGTAAATCCTTAACCCCTTATCTTATAGATACACAAATACATCTTGTAAATAATTTGGAATCTTTACTCGTAAGAGGTGGATTTAATCATGCCATAAAAGCAAAGATTGTAGGAAGAAGCACTGGAGGGGGATTTTATATCGTCCCTGAAAGTGTTGAAAAATTGCAAAATGATTTAGATAATTTGCAAAACCAAAAAGAAGAAATTTATTATGAATATGCTAAAAATTTTTCTATTTTTTTAACTAAAAATTTATTGTTTTTAAAATTTATTAATAATGCTTTTGATTTGTTTGATCATTATAGTGCTAGAGTTTTGATGGCCAAAAAGAAAGATTATGAATTTATCTTATGTGCAAATTCAGATGAAATTGTTTTAAAAGATTTTGCACATCCGGCTTTAAAAAATCCTAAAAGTGTTTCTCTTGAATTTAAAAAACAAGTTTTAATTATTACCGGAGTTAATGCCGGTGGAAAATCGATGCTTTTAAAAAGTATTTTAAGCGCTTGTTTTTTGGCTAAACATCTTTTACCAATGCATATAAAAGCTGATGAAAGTAAAATAGGGACTTTTAAAGAATTTGATGCTATTATCGAAGATCCGCAGAATGTAAAAAATGATATTTCTACTTTTGCTGGAAGAATGCTTCATTTTTCCAAGCTTTTTACAAAGAAAAATTTACTTTTAGGCATAGATGAAATAGAGCTTGGAACAGATTTTGAGGAAGCGGCTTGCTTGTATAGTACTTTGATCTCTCATTTGATCTCTAATAAACTAAAAATCATTATCACCACACACCATAAACGCCTTGCTATGCTTTTAGCTGAAAATGAACAAGTTGAATTAATAGCGGCTTTATATGATGAGGAATTTTCAAGACCAAAATACGAGTTTTTAAAAGGCACCATAGGAAAATCTTATGCTTTTGAAACAGCTTTGCGTTATCAAATTCCACCAAATTTAGTTAAAAAAGCTAAAGAGCTTTATGGAGAAGATAAGCAAAATTTAGAAGAAATGGTGAGTAAAAACATCAATCTTGAGCTTGATTTAAAGTTAAAATTAGATGAGGTAGATAAAAAAGAGCAAAAAATTGATGAAATTTTACTTTCTTTAAAAGATCAAAAAGAAAAAAATGAAAGTCAATTTCGTCAAAAATTAAGGGATTTAGAGCTTAAATTTTATCAAGCCATAGAAGAAGCTAAAAAAACTATACGTTTAAAAGACACCAAAGAAAAACAAAGAAGTTTAAATAAGGCTAATGAGCTTAAGAAAAATATCATTTTGCCAAGTATGGAGCAAAATGAAGAATTAAGAGTTGGAGATTTTGTAAAATATGAAAAAATAAAAGGTAAAATCGTAGGAATTTCTAAAAATGATGCTTTAGTGGAAAGCGAAGGGATAAAACTTCGTGTGCCTCTAAAACTTCTTAAAAAAAGTGGTTCCATCCCTAAACCTAGCCCAAAAACAAGTATAAATATCACAAAGCCTAGTAATTTGGGTGTGAGTTTGGATTTGCATGGGCTTAGAAGTGATGAAGCGATTTCAAGACTCGATAAATTCATTTCAGATGCTTTGATAGCGGGTTTTGATGAGGTGATTGTTTATCATGGTATAGGCACAGGAAAACTTGCTTTTGCTGTAAGAGAGTTTTTAAAAACTCACAAAAGCGTAAAAAGCTTTAGTGATGCACCGATTAATCAAGGTGGCTTTGGTGCTAAGGTTGTCAGATTATAAGGATGGGATGTGATTACGAAAGATAATTTAAAAAATGTTTTAGAAAGTTTAAATTTTACAAATCAAAAAGATGGAAAATATGAAAAAATAATTAGCAAATATAAACTTTCCATAGATCTTGCAAATAAAGAAATCATTTATCCTAAAGAAATTAAAATTCACGATAAAACAACTTCTAATTTTTCCCATCCTGAAAATTTTGTAGTGTTTGAGTGTGTGCACAGACTTTTAGAAAAAGGCTATAAAGCAGAACATTTAGAATTAGAGCCAAGATGGAATCTTGGGCGTGATGCAAAAGGTGGCAAAGCTGATATTTTGATAAAAGATAACGAAAACAATCCTTATTTAATTATTGAATGTAAAACTACTGATTTAAAAAATGGCGAATTTGCAAAAGAATGGGTTAGAATGCAAGAATACGGCGGACAACTTTTTTCTTATCTTCAGCAGGAAAAAGGTGTAAAATATCTTTGCCTTTACACAAGTGATTATGATAATGAGCTAATCTATAAAAACTATATCATACAAACTTTTGACAATGAAGAATACTTGCAAGAAAAAGAATTAGAAAAATCTTACAAAAACGCTAATAACAATATCGAGCTTTTTACAGTTTGGAAAGAAAGTTATGAGTTACAGTATTTTGAACAAGGTATTTTTGAGAGCAATATCAATGCTTATAAAATTTTAGAGACAATTCCAACTTTTGACAATCTCAAAGAGCTAAAAGAAGAAGGAAAATACCACGAATTTGCTAAAATTTTACGTAAGCATAATATTTCAGGAAAAGAAAATGCTTTTGATAAGCTTGTAAATATTTTTCTTTGCAAGATTTATGATGAAAGTTTTAATAAAGACAATCTTAAATTTGGCTATTTTGGAGTGATGGCTGATACTTATGCTAGCATGCAAGATAGATTAATGTGGCTTTATAAAGAAGCTATGAGAGAATTTTTAGGTGAAAAAATTACTTTTGTGTCTAATGAAGACATAGAAAAAGATTTTAAACGTTTAAAGATAAAATCTTTAAAAGAAGTAATGCAAAATTATATTAAAGAGTTGAAATTCTATTCTAATAATGATTTTGCATTTTTAGAGGTGCATAATAAAGAGTTGTTCTTAAAAAATGCGTTAGTATTAAAAGAAGTAGTCGAACTTTTTTCAAGCTATAAACTCACTCAAAATTCCACCAATCAATTTTTGGGAAATCTTTTTGAACTTTTCTTGCAAAAAGGGATGAAGCAAGATGAAGGGCAATTTTTTACACCTATTCAAATTTGCGAATTTATCGTGTATTCTTTGCCACTTGAAACCTTAGTTAAGCAAAATTCTAAGCCCTTAAAAGTGATCGATTATGCTTGTGGTGCGGGGCATTTTTTAAACACCTATGCCAACGAGCTTAAACGATATTTAAAAGAAGAGGAGCTTAAGGAGCATTATAAAAATATTTATGGTATTGAAAAAGAATATCGCTTGAGTAAAGTTTCAAAAGTTTCAAGTGCTATGTATGGACAAAATGAAATCAATATTTTATACGCTGACGCTCTTGCGTCTTTTGAATTAGCAAATACAAACAATCTCGAAGGAGAAAAAGCAAAGCCTCAAATAGAATCAAGTAGTTTTGATTTACTCATTGCCAATCCTCCTTATGCAGTAAAAGGCTTTTTAGAAACCTTGAGTAAAAAATCTAAAAAGAGCTATAAACTTTTTAATGATGATATAAACATAGAAACAAACAATGCTATTGAATGCTTTTTTATAGAAAGAGCAAATCAAATTTTAAAAGACAATGCAAAAGCTGCCATCATTTTGCCAAGTTCTATTTTAAATAAGGATTCTATTTATAAACATACAAGAGAAATTTTATTTCAAAATTTTAATTTTATTGCTATTGTGGAGCTTGGAAGTCAAACATTTGGAGCAACCGGAACCAATACAATCATTTTATTTTTAAGCAAAAAAGAAACTTTCAAACAAGAAAACGAATCAATTTCTCAAGATTATAGCTTAATCAAGGATCGCATAGAAGCTGAAAATTTAAAAGATAATGAAAATTTTGATCAAAATTATTTAAACGCGTATTGTGATTTTAGAAAATTTAACAAAGAACTTTACGAGAATTTTTTAAATGGCAAATTAGATTCTAATCTTGCAGAGTTAGAAAGCTTTAAAGATTATCACAATGCTTTTAAGCAAACAAGTGATTATAAAAAACTTAAAGAATCCAAAGCTTACAAAGAGAGTAAAAACAAACAAGATTTAGAGCATAAAGCCTTTTTAGCTTATGCTCAAAAAATAGAAAAAGATAAATTGCTTTATTTTGCTCTAAGCCTTAATCAAGAAGTTTTAATCATAAAAGCACCCAATGATATAAAAGAACAAAAGAAATTTTTAGGATATGAGTGGAGCAATCGCAAAGGAGATGAGGGATTAAAAGAGCTAAATCAACCTTATCTTAGCCCACTTTTTGAAAGAGCTAACCCACAAAATGAATCCAAACTCAATACTTTAATTTGCAAATCTTTTTTAAATACACTCGGCAACATCCCAGAAGAATTACAAGACTACGCTACCAAAGCAAGACTTGTCGATATGATAGACTTTGAAAAGGTGGAATTTAATAAGGCTATAAGTTTAAATGTAAAATCAAAAGATGAGTTAAATCCTTTTAAGAATTCTAAGTTTGAGTTGGTGAGATTAGGGGAAGTGTGTGAGATATCCAATGGTTATCCATTTAAAAGCAATGATTTTATTGAAAATGGAATTCCTATAATTAGAATTTCAGATATCAATAACAATGAAGTTACAATATTAAAATCGGTAAAAATTAAAGAAAATCAGGCATTTAAAAACTTGATTGTAAATAAAGGTGATTTTCTTATAGCAATGTCAGGCGCAACAACTGGCAAAACTGGCGTTTATATTAATGAAGAAGTTGCATACTTAAATCAAAGAGTTGGAAATATAAAAATCAAATCAACAAAAATTATCCCAAACTATAGAAATATAATTTTACAATCTTTAAAAGATTTAATTTTATATAAAGCTTATGGTTCAGCACAACCTAATATTTCCAAACCAATGTTAGAAGATTTAAAAATTCCGCTTCCGCCGCTTAAAATTCAAAAACAAATCGTAGAAGAGTGTGAAAAAATAGAAGAGCAATATAATAATATAAAAACAAGTATAAAAGAATATCAAAACTTAATTAAAGCTGTATTGCAAAAATGCGGTATTGTGAGCAAAAGTTATAAGGAGGATGAGTTAAATTCTATTTTAACTAAAATTAATAATTTATGTAAAATAAATTTAGACAATGAATTTTTAGCAGAATTTAATAAAACAATAAAAGAATATAATTTATCAAATTCAATTTTTAAATTAAGCATTGGAAAAAGAATTTTAAATAATGAATTGCTTGAGAATGGAGAAATTCCTGTTTATAGTGCAAATGTATTAGAAATTTTTGGATTTGTTAATAAAGAAATTTTAAAAGATTATGACAGCGATTCTGTTTTATGGGGTATAGATGGAGATTGGATGGTAAATTTTATGCCAAAAAACAAAAAATTCTATCCAACGGATCATTGCGGAGTATTAAGAGCTGATGATACAAAAATAAATACTAAATATATAAGCTATATTTTAGGCGAGGCTGGTAAAAAACAAGGGTTTTCAAGGAATCTTAGAGCTTCGATAGATAGGATAAAAGCATTAAGAATTGCCGTTCCTTCTTTGGAATTTCAAAACCAAATAGTGAGTATAATTGACAAGGTTGAGAAATTAATCAATAAAAACAAGATAAAACTTGATAAAATAGAAAAAGAAAAAGAAAAAATCTTGCAAAAATATTTATTTTCTTAAAGTATTTTGTGCTAGACTTTAAAAAATTCAAGGTTTAGCAATGAAAAACATTATGATATTAAGTGGAGCAGGGTTATCTGCTCCAAGCGGACTTAAAACCTTTAGAGACAATGACGGACTTTGGGAAGAATACGATGTGATGGAGGTTTGCTCTGCAACAGCTTTTAGGAAAAATCCTAAAAAAGTGCTTGATTTTTACGATGAAAGAAGAGAGCAGCTTAAAAATGTAGAGCCAAATCACGCCCATAAAAAAATAGCAGAACTTAAGCAAAAATGGGGTAAAAATCTTTTTGTGATCACGCAAAATGTCGATGATTTGCTTGAGCGTGCAGCGTGTAAAGATGTGATCCATTTGCATGGCTTTTTACCTGAACTTCGTTGCTTAAAATGTGGTGAAATTTTTAGCATCAGCTATGAAAAAATGACCGGTAAAATTTGCCCTAAATGCAAAAGTGAAAATTTAAGACACAATATAGTCATGTTTGAAGAAGCAGCGCCTATGTATGCCACTCTTTATTCTTTGCTTGAACAAACTTCGCTTTTTATCAGTATAGGCACAAGCGGAGCAGTTTTGCCAGTGGGGCAATACGCTAGCATGTGTGAAAAAAGTATTTTAAATATTTATGATAAAGATGATAATTTAGAAAAATATTTTGATAAAATTTATATTGAAGATGTTGTAGGTGCGATTGATAAAATTGCATTAGATATTGAAGAATTTATGGAGAGTTAATGTTTGATTCTTTGTTGAATGGATTGATTTTAGGATTTGGCGTTAGTGTTCCTTTTGGGCCAGTTAATATTTTGATCTTAACCTATGCTTTAAGATCTTTTAAAAATTCATTAGCGGTAGGCTTTGGGGCTTTTAGTGTCGATATGCTTTATCTTTTTTTATTGCAATTTGGGCTTTTGGGCTTTTTAAACAATGATATTTTTAAATATATCTTGGCTATTTTTGGCTTTTGTTTTTTAAGCTATATGGCTTTTTTGATGGTTAGAAAAAAAAGCGAAGCTTTAGATGTGCAAAATCAAGATTTTAAAGAAAGTCTTTTAAAAAGTTATATTAAAGGATGCTTTTTAAATGGAACCAATCCTTTTGTTATAGGATTTTGGTTAAGTACAGCTGGGGTGATCGTCGCAGATGGGCATCCTTATATTATGACTGTTGGGCTTGTTATTTCCATCATAGCTTGGGTCTTTGCCTTGTCTTTTTTTGTGGCTAGATATAAACATTTCTTTGGCGCAAAGGTTATTAAGATTGTAAATATAGTTTCAGCTTTGATTATAGAATATTTTGCTCTTAGTCTATTGTATAAAACTTTTATAGGATAAAAAATGAATGCTAAAGAACTTTTAATTGAGCTTTTAAAATTTAAATCCATCACGCCAAAAGATGATGGGATTTTAAATTTTATCGCCTTAGAACTTAGCGATTTTGAAGCTTTTTTTGTGGAAAAAGAGGGTGTAAAAAATTTATTATTGACAAAAAAATTTCAAGATGAAGGTGATCATTTAGCGTTTTGCGGTCATGTAGATGTTGTGCCTACGGGTGAGGGTTGGCAAAGTGATCCTTTTAAACCTGTAGAAAAAGAAGGGTTTATTTATGCAAGGGGTGCTCAAGATATGAAAAGCGGTGTGGCTGCTTTTATCCATGCGGCTAAAAATGCGAATTTTAAAGGTTCTAGACTTTCTTTAATGCTAACAAGTGATGAAGAAGGAGAAGCAAAATATGGCACTTTAGAGCTTCTTAAATTCATGCAAGAAGAAAATATCTTGCCTGATTTTGCTATAGTAGGTGAGCCAACTTGCGACAAACATTTAGGGGATAGTATTAAAATAGGACGTAGAGGTTCTATCAATGGAAAAATTCTCATACGTGGAAAACAAGGACATGTTGCGTATCCTGAAAAATGTATCAATCCCATTCATGATTTTTCTCATGCTTTGAAATTTTTAGCAGGTTTTGATCTTGATCCTGGTAGTGCGGATTTTACTCCTTCTAAGATAGTCATTACTGATATTAGGGGAGGACTTGAGGTGTGCAATGTGACCCCAAATGATCTAAAATTGATGTTTAATGTTAGAAATTCTCCAGATACGACTTTAGATGATGTGAAAAATTATATCGATAAAATTTGTCATGGTTTAAATTATGAATTAGAAATCAAACAAAGTTCAAAACCTTTCTTAACTCATCATGATAATAAAGTGGTACAAAAATTAAACGAAAGCATTCAAAAGATCACGCAACGCGTTCCGAGTTTCAATACCAAAGGCGGCACAAGTGATGCAAGATTTTTAGCAGAATTTGGTATAAGTGTATGCGAATTTGGAGTATGCAACGATAGAATTCATGCTATTGATGAAAGAGTAAGTGTAGAAGATTTTGAAAAACTTTGTGAAATTTATAAAGATTTTATAGAAAATTTTTAGAGGTTAGTAATGATTATCAATGGTGAAAAACTTGATTTAAAAGAATTAAGATTGATGGATTTTTTAAAAGAAAAGGGTTATAAAATCGAACTTATTGCCTTAGAATTAAATGGAGAAATTATCCCAAAGGATCGTTTTGAAAATTTGATTTTAAAAGAAAATGATAAGGCTGAAATTGTAAGTTTTGTAGGGGGTGGTTGATGAAAATAAAATTCAATGGTAAAGAGCTTGAAACTTCTTTTAAAAGCACTTTGGAATTTTTTAAAAGTGTGAGTGAAAATGAAAATGATGTTTGGATAGTCAATGGTTTTGCGACAAAAGAAGATCTAAATTTAAATGAAAATGATGAGCTTTTTTGCATACAAAAAAATACTTTGCCTCCAAAAGATGCGCTTGATGCGATGATGAGAGCAAGACATACTCCAAAACTTCATGATAAATTAAAAAATGCAAGCGTTGCGGTGTGTGGCTTAGGAGGTCTTGGCTCTCACATAGCTATCATGTTAGCAAGAAGTGGAATAGGGGCTTTAAAACTCATCGATTTTGATGTAGTAGAGCCTAGCAATCTTAACCGCCAAGCTTATCGCGTGTGTGATTTGGGTAAATTTAAAACCGAGGCTTTAAAAGAGCAAATCAAAGAAATCAATCCTTACACACAAATTGAAATCGAAACTTTAAAGATAGATGAGCAAAATTTAGCCCATTTATTTGAGGGTGTAAATATCGTTTGTGAAGCCTTTGATACGCCTTTGGCAAAAGCTATGATCGCGCAAAATTTTCATAAATTTTATCCTGATACAACTTTAATCTGTGCTTCAGGGCTGGCAGGTTATGGCGATAGCAATAGCATACAAACGAGAAAAATTGCAAAAAATTTTTATGTTTGTGGGGATTTGGTCAATGCAGCACAAGTTGGAAATGGACTGATGGCACCACGGGTTAATATTTGTGCAGGACATCAAGCTAATTTGGTTTTAGAACTTTTAGCTAGCAAGGAGTAAAAAATGGATGATAAATTAAAAATTGGAAAATATGAATTTAACTCACGTTTTATTTTAGGATCGGGTAAATTTTCACTTGAGTTGATCAAATCAGCCATCGAAGAAGCAGGGGCGCAGATCATCACTCTTGCTTTACGTCGTGCCTATACAGGAGAGGTTGAAAATATCTTAGATTATATTCCAAAAAATATCACTCTTTTGCCTAACACCTCAGGGGCAAGAAATGCTCAAGAAGCTTTACGTATAGCAAGGCTTTCAAGGGAGCTTGGGTGTGGAGAGCTTATAAAGATCGAGGTGATTAGTGATAGTAAATATTTATTGCCGGATAATTACGAAACAATCAAAGCTTGCGAGCTTTTAGCAAAAGATGGTTTTACGCCCCTGCCTTATATGTATGCTGATCTTTATGTAGCTAGAGCGATGAGAGATGCTGGAGCTGCGGCTATTATGCCTTTGGCTGCACCCATAGGAAGCAATAAAGGCTTGTGCGCTAAAGAATTTATACAAATTTTACTCAATGAAATTGATCTTCCTATTATCGTAGATGCAGGTATTGGTAGCCCATCTCAAGCTTGCGAGGCAATGCAAATGGGAGTGAGTGCTGTTATGGCAAATACAGCCATAGCTGAAGCAAAAAATATCGCTTTAATGGCTAAAGCTTTTTCTTTGGCGATAAAAGCGGGAAGAGAAGGTTATTTAGCTGGTTTAGCAAGTGTGAGCGATGCTAAGGCAAGTTCTCCTTTAACAGGATTTTTAAGGGATTGATCATGCAAGATTTTATGCAATATTTGCCTCACATGCAAGAAATAAAAAGTGATATTTTAGATAAAGTTTTGTTTGAAATTCAAGATTATGATGAGGCTAAATTTAGCTCTAAAGATGTTGAAAAAGCTTTAAATTCTACGCATTTAAGCATAGAAAATTTAAAAGCTTTGCTTTCAAGTGCGGCTGAAGAATTTATCGAAGAATTAGCTTTTAAGTCATCAAAAACAAAAATAAAATATTTTGGAAATTCTATATCGCTTTTTACTCCGCTTTATTTGTCAAATTATTGTAATTCTAAGTGTGTGTATTGTGGTTTTCAAAAGGGTAATAAAATCGCAAGAGCAAAGCTTAATGAAGATGAAATTCATCAAGAGATGAAAGCGATTGCAAAAACAGGTTTGCAAGAAATTTTGATGTTAACAGGCGAAGGAAGAGAATTTGCAAATGTAGAATACATTGCAAAAGCTTGTGCTATTGCAAAAGAGTATTTTAAAGTTATAGGGGTTGAAATTTATCCTATGAATGAGGATGAATATAAAATTTTGCATGAAAATGGTTGTGATTATGTGACAATTTTTCAAGAAACTTACAATCCTTTAAAATATTCTAAAATTCATCTTGGTGGTGAAAAGCGTATTTTCCCTTATCGTTTTAATGCTCAAGAAAGAGCTTTAAAGGCAGGTATGAGAGGAGTTGCTTTTGCTGCACTTTTGGGTATAGATGATTTTAGAAAAGATGCTTTAGCTACGGCTTTACACGCGTATTTTTTACAGCAAAAATATCCACATGCTGAGATTTCTCTTTCTGTGCCACGCTTAAGACCTATTATCAATAATGCCAAAATTCATCCTAAAGATGTGAGTGAAAAACGTCTTTTGCAAGTGCTTTGTGCATATAGACTTTTTTTACCTTTCGCAGGTATTACTATATCAAGCCGTGAAAGAATAGGTTTTAGGGACGAGGTGATTAAGCTTGGAGCAACTAAAATGAGTGCAGGAGTTAGCGTAGGAATTGGTGAGCATAGCGGTGAGAAAAAAGGCGATGATCAGTTTGAAATTTCGGATGAAAGGAGTGTTGAAGAAATTTTAACTATGCTTAAAAATGCAAATTTGCAAGCTGTAATGAGTGATAGTATCTATGTGGGATAAAAAGATAATTGCTATAAGTGATAGAAAAATCGTTGAGGGTGATTTTTTAAAGCAAGTTGAAAGAATTGCTAAATCAGGCATAGATGCTTTTGTGCTTAGGGAAAAGGATTTGAGTGAATTTGAGTATTATGATTTAGCTAAAGAGGTTTTGCAAATTTGTTCCAAACAAAAACTTACTTGTATTTTGCATTTTTTTGATAGACAATGTTTAAAATTAAATCATAAATATTTTCATGCTCCACTTGATTTATTAAGACAAGAACCTAGATTAGCTCGATATTTTCATTTATTTGGAACTTCTATTCACAGTAAAGAAGAACTTTTAGAGGCTATGAATTATAAGGTCAATTATGCTTTTGTTGGACATATTTTTGAAAGTTCTTGCAAGAAAGATTTAAAGCCCAAAGGAGTTGAATTTTTAAGTTCTTTGCTTGCTTTTAGCAAAATTCCACTTTATGCTATAGGCGGAATCAATTTGGAGAATATCGAAAAGCTTAAAAATTTAGATATAGCTGGAGTTTGCATGAGAGAAGCTTTAATGAATGGAAAAAAATTGAAAGTTTATTTAAATGAATGCAGACAAAAATGCGAGTAAACATATAATTTTACCTGAGGATCTTAGAAAATTAAAAAATATTGATTATAAGAATTTTCAGTTTTGTACTTTTGCAAGATATATTCAAAAAGATTCTTTTCATTCTAATTATATTAATTTGCAAAAACACCTCTTAACCTTTGTTAAAAAAGGCTATAAAATTTTACATACTTCTAAAAAAGATTATAGAATTAATTCTTATGAAGTTTTATTTTTAAAATCAGGAAATTATACTTTAAGTAATATAGGATTAAAAGATGGAATTTATGAAGCGTATTTATTTTTTTTTGATAATGCTTTTTTAATAGAGCTTATCTATAAATATAAGCATTTATTGAATTTTAATTATTCTTGCTCAGATAATGAAATTTTTTGGATTAGAAATGATAAAATTTTACAAGGAATTTTAGATAGTTTCAATCCATATTTTGAAGAAAATACACAAATTTTAGATCCTATTATTAATTTAAAATTTGAAGAGATTTTTTTGCATTTGCTTTTAAATAAAAATTCAAATTTTATTACTTTTTTAGCCGAAATTTTAAAAGAATTTCGTTTAGATTTATCTCAGCTTTTTGAATATTGTGAAAAAGAATTTTTAAATGTTCAAGAAATGGCAGATTTTGCTAAACTTGATTTAGCAAGTTTCTCTAGAGAATTTAAAAAATGTTTTAAAATCAGTCCAAAAAAATGGTTAGATGAAAAACGCTTACAAAAGGCTAAATTTTTACTTGAGTTTTCTAAAAAAAATATCAATGAAATAGCAATTGAATGTTCTTTTTCTTCTATATCTTGGTTTATAGAAAGATTTAAAAAAACTTACAAAATTACCCCTAAACAATATCAAAAATCAAAAAACTTATATTTTTAATCAAAAAACTTATACATTTTATTTTTTAAAAAATATATAATTTTATTAATTTTTTAAAAAGGAGATAAAAATGAAAAAATATATTTTAAGTCTAGCTTTATTAGCAACTTGTGCTTTAGCTGGTGAGTTAAAATATCAAGAAATCGATGGATTTTTAAGTCCTGAAAGTGTTTTTGTGGATAAAAACGCTATGTATGTTTCCAATGTCGGTAAAAAACTTGAGCCTTTAGCTAAAGATCATGATGGTTTTATTTCTAAACTTGATAAAAATGGAAAAATTTTAGAATATAAATTTTTAAATGACTTAGATGCTCCAAAAGGCATGATGGAAATTGGTAATATTCTTTATGTTGTAGATATTGATACTTTAAAAGGTTTTGATTTATCTAATAAAAAAGAAGTTTTTAATTTGCCTATAAAAGGAGCGATTTTTCTTAATGATATAGAAAAACTCAATGATAAAACGCTTTTAATCAGCGATACAGGAACAGGTATTGTCCATAAAGTTGATTTAAAAACAAAAAAATATGATGAATTGTTAAAATTAGATCTTAAAGAATATGGTGGGCCAAATGGTTTGTTTTTACACCAAAACCTTCTTTATATAGCCGGATACGATCCTAGTGGAGTTAGTGGAGGAGTGGTTTTAAGTTATGATCTTAAAAATAAGAAAATTCAAGTGATCAGAAGCGAAAAAGAACCTTATGATGGCATAGTTTTAAAAAATAATATTTTATATGTAAGTTCTTGGGGAAAAGATTTAAAAGGTGTGATTTATGCTTTAAATTTAAAAAATAAAAGTGTTAAAAAACTTGATCTTCCTTTTATGAAAGGACCAGCGGATATATTTTTAGATAAAAATAATTTATGGATTCCTAAGATGGCAGAGGGTAAAATACTTAAGGTTGAACTTAAGTAAAGGTAATTATGACTTCTTTTAAAAAAATTTTTTGGCTTAATATTTTTATTGTTATTATTATAGCTTTTAATCTTAGAGCCCCTATCACAACGATAGGGCCAATGGTTGATATTATAAAAAAAGAGTTTGATTTAAATTCTACTTTGATAGGAATTTTAACCAGTTTGCCTTTGATGGCTTTTGGAAGTATTTCTTTTATTGTGGGGTATTTTTCTGTTATCCGTGCAGTTATTGTAGGAATTTTTTTGATATTTATTGGCGAACTTTTGCGTTCTTATTTTGGAGTTTATGGTTTATTTATAGGGATGCTTGCTATAGGTTGTGGTATAGCAATTGCTAATGTAGTTTTGCCAAGTTTTATTAAGGAAAAATTTCCTAAACAAATGTCTAGCGTTATGGGTTTGTATAGTTTTATTTTAAGTGTTTCTTCTATAGTGGGCATAGCTTTAGCCACACCTTTACTTCATATATTCAATTTATCTTTAGCTATGGTATTTTGGGCTATTTTTGCTTTTATAGCCTTAGTGATTTATTTTCCTCAAGCCAAAAATGGAAGACTTTTTAGAGCTAAAAAACCTTCTTCTAAGCAAGTGAATATTTTTAAACATCCTACAACATGGAAAATTACTCTTTTTATGGGATTTCAAAGCTTTTTGGCGTATTCTTTATTTTTTTGGTATGTTCAAATAGTAACCGAAAAAGGTTTTAGCAAAGATTTTGCAACCAATACGCTTTTATTTGGACAATTGATCGCTATGCCAGTTTCACTTTTTGGCCCTTTGCTTTTGGGTAAAATTAAAAAAGAATATCATACAAGCTATATTGCGATTTTGTGCGCCATGTATGCTATATCTTTTGGGATTTTACTTATTTTTAATAATGAATTTATGATTATTTTAGGTGCTTTTATTATGGGCTTTCCTTGGGGCGGGGTTTTTGGTATAGTTTTACTTTTTATTGCCCAAAAAAGTCATAATGCACAAATAGCAGCAAGACTTTCAGCCTTTGCTCAAGGTTTTGGGTATTTAATTGCTGCACAAGGTCAGTGGATTATAGGACTTTTACATGATCAATTTGGAAATTTTTCAAGTGCTATTGTAATACTTTTTGCAATCGGAATTATAGTAAATATCGTTGGATATTTATCCTATAAAAGTCAAGTTATCAAATAAGTTTAAGTATTTTTTTAAGTAAAATATCTGATCCATTTTTTTGAATAATATCTTGCAAACCTTTGGAAATATTTTCTAAATTTATATTTAAAATAGTTTTAAAAATTTCATCTATATTGGCATTATCTTGTGTAAAAATTTTACATAAATTTTGATTTTGTAAAAATTTAGCGTTAAAGTATTGATGATTTTTGACTGCATAAGGATAAGGAATAAAAATAGCAGGTAAAGAATTAGCACAAAGTTCAAAAAGCGTACTTGCGCCAGCTCTTGATATAGCTAAATCTGCTTTATGCATCTTTTGTTCTAAATTCGGACTAAAGTCAAATATATCAGCTTTGATATTTAAAGTTTTATAAATTTGTTTGTACTTTTGTAAATCATTTTTTCCACATTGATGAATAATATGGATATTTTTTTCATTTAAATTAGGTGCTAATTGTATGGCTAATTCATTGATAAAACTAGCTCCTTGAGATCCTCCTAGAAAAATAATATTTTTTAATTCTTTACGAATTCTTGCATGATTAAAAAATTTATCTGCTACAGGATAAGGTGTAAAATCTTCCTCAAAAGCACTAAAAAATTTTTTAGAAAAAGGTTTTAAAAGTTTATTTAAGGAACCACTTTTTGAATTTTGTTCATGTATAAATAAAGGTATGCCAGAAAACAAAGCTCCAAAAGATGCAGGAGCTGCACTGTATCCTCCTACGCTAATGACAGCTTTTACTTTATAGGTTTTAAAAATTTTTTTACATTTTTTAGAAAGTTTTAGGATATGTAAAAAAGAATTGATTTTGTTAAATTTACTTTGATTGATAACTCCCTTAGAGCTTAGAAAGAATTTATTCTTAAAGCGCGTTTCTTTTTCAAACCACGTTTTATCTTGCCCATTTTCACTGCCTATATAAATACAAGCTATATTCTTTCGTTGTGCACTTTCTAATAAGCATCTTACTATGGCTAAATGTCCACCCGTGCCACCTCCAGTTAAAACAATCATAATTTAACCTTTTTAGAAATCATCAATACATATCCAATACCTATACAAATTGCCCACATGGAACTTCCACCATAGCTTAAAAGTGGAACTGCAACACCTTTAAGAGGAGTAAGAGAAATAATACCAAAAGCGTTCATAAAAAATGAAAAAAGTAAAAGTAAAGCGATACCAGAACAAAAAATAAAGTGTTCTTTTTTGTCACAACGTCCAGCTATTCTAAAAATTCTTAAAATCATCCAAAGATAAATAAAACAGATAATCCCAAGTCCAAAAAGTCCGATTTCTTCTGTGATACCAGAGAGAATAAAGTCGGTATGGACTTCGCTTAAAAAACCTAATTTAAAAGTTCCAAGCCCTAAACCCTCTCCAAATATTCCCCCATGAGCTATAGCATTTAAAGAGTGTGAGATTTGATAAGGTTCCGTATTGGTACTTACTCGTAAAGCATTTGCCATCCAATCAGGAAGCATTGGCAAAAACGCATCTTGTATATTTCCCCACCAAGATGCAATTCTTTGAATACGCCTTTGATTACTAAAAATAACCATTATTCCAACCATCATAATGATTAAAGTTCCAAAAGCAAAAAGTCTTTTGCTAGCTCCTGCAAAAAAGGCTAAAGCTAAAATCAAAAAGAAAGAAATAACACTCTGTCCTAAATCATTTTGTGTAATATAAATATATCCTATCACTATAGTTGCAACAATACAGTAAGGTAAAAGAATTAAAACTTCATGTTTAATTGCTTTTTTACTATCATCAATACGTCTTGTATAACTCCAAGCTAAAAAATAAATAAGACCTATTTTAAAAAATTCAACCGGAGATATAGAAAGTGGACCTAAGCGAATCCATCTTTTAGCACCTCCACTAGCTGTTGCCAAGGCCGAAGGTAAAAAAGGTAAGATTGTGATAAAAATAAAAGAAATAATAAGAATAGCAAGAATAATTCTTTCAGAATTTTTTTTATCTGGATCAAGTCTTGAGATAAAAAACATGATTAAAATTCCACTCACTCCAAAAAAAAGTTGGCGAGTAAAAAAATGAAATTCATTATAATTGAAAAAAAGTACAGTAAAAACTGTTAGTGAGTATGAAAAAACTATTCCTATAGTAATTAATATACAACTTAAATAAAATAATTTCTTATCAGCAACCATTTTGATTTTTACTTTTCTTCTTGGAAATAAAATTTATAAAGTTTTATTATAACTAAAATAATTAATTTTTTTGCTAAGTTTTTATAAGGATATTTTGATAGAATTGCTTTTAGTATTATTATTTTTAAAGGCAAACTATGGTGCAAATTCATAAAATTCTTATAGCAAATCGTGCTGAAATAGCCGTTAGAATTATTCGAGCTTGTAGGGATTTGCATATTAAAAGTGTTGCAATTTATACCGAGCCTGATTGTGAGTGTTTGCATGTAAAAATTGCTGATGAAGCTTATCAAATTGGTAAAGATGCTATAAGGGGTTATTTAGACATTGAAAGAATTATAGAGGTTGCTAAAGCTTGTGGTGCTGATGCTATTCATCCTGGCTATGGATTTTTAAGTGAAAATTACGAATTTGCTAGAGCTTGCGAAGAATCAAATATTATTTTTATAGGCCCAAAATCTGAAATAATCCATAAAATGGGTAATAAAAATATTGCGCGTAAATTGATGGCACAAAATGGAATTCCTATTGTCCCAGGTACTGAGAAATTAAATTCTTACAGTATAGATGAAATTAAAATTATTGCAGAAAAAATTGGCTACCCTGTAATTTTAAAAGCTTCAGGTGGCGGAGGAGGGCGAGGAATTCGCGTTGTTTATAAGCAAGAAGAGCTTGAAAATGCTTTTGATTCTTGTAAAAGGGAAGCATTAGCTTATTTTAAAAATGATGAAGTATTTATGGAAAAATTTGTTATAAATCCTCGTCATATAGAATTTCAAATTTTAGGTGATAATTATGGTAATATAATACATCTTTGTGAAAGAGATTGTTCTATACAAAGAAGACATCAAAAAATTATTGAAATTGCACCTTGTCCTAGTATTTCTGACAATCTTAGAAAAACTATGGGGGTAACTGCTATTGCAGCAGCTAAAGCAGTAGGCTATACCAATGCAGGGACGATAGAATTTTTACTTGATGATTATAACCGTTTTTATTTTATGGAAATGAATACAAGAATTCAAGTTGAGCATCCTGTTACAGAAGAAATTACAGGGGTTGATCTTATCGTACATCAAATTCGTATAGCTGCTGGAGAAATTTTAGATATAGAGCAAAGTGATATTAAACCTAGAGGATTTGCCATAGAGGCTAGAATTACGGCTGAAAATGTGTGGAAAAATTTTACTCCAAGCGTAGGTAAAATCAATGAATATTATCCAGCACTAGGTCCTTCTGTAAGAGTAGATAGCCATATTTATAAGGATTATACAATACCGCCTTATTATGATTCCATGCTTGCTAAATTGATTGTTAGGGCAACAAGCTATGATTTAGCAGTTAATAAACTTGAAAGAGCTTTGAAAGAATTTACTTTAGATATTAGGACAACAATACCATTTTTAATTGCGATTACTAAAATAAAAGAATTTAGAAGAGGTTATTTTGATACTTCTTTTATAGAAACTCATTTGCAAGAGTTATTAGAAAAAACACAAGATTATCATCATGAAAACAAAGAAGAGATAGTGGCTGTTATTGCAGCGACACTTGAAAAAATTAAAAGAGGAAAATAAATGGATTTTTTAGATAGTTTAAAAAATATAAAAAAAGAAATGCAAACTAATACTGTGAAAATAAAAAATATAAAAAAAGAAAAAAAACAAAACAAACAAGAAATGTTTTTAGATAAAGAAATGCAAGAAATTTTTCTAAAGGAAGAAAAATTGCAAGATGAATTTTCTGAATTTATCAAGAATTCAGATATTAAGAAAATTTAAATGTTTGAAATTGGATTTTGCACTCTTGAAGATAAATGTCCATACTTAGAAACAAAACGCTCAAGAATAGAATATAAATACATACAAAATTGTTCCAAAGAAATCAATACTAAACTAATCCAACGTGGTTGGAGACGCTTTGGAAGGTATTTTTCTCGTCCAATTTGTAGAGATTGTCAAGAATGTCTTAGTCTTAGAATTTTAGCTAATGAATATAAATTTTCTCGCAATGAAAGAAGAGTTTTTAAAAAAAATATCAATACTAAAATGATACTTAGAAGACCAGCTTTGAGTAATGAACATTTATTTTTATATGATAAATACCATCGTTTTATGGAAGATAAAAAGAAGTGGAAAAGATATGATTTAAATTTTAGACAATATTATAATCTTTATATAGATGGATTTATGGATTTTGGTTATGAGCTTGCTTTTTATGTTGATAATAAGCTTGTTTGTGTTGATCTTATTGATGAGGTTGAGGATGGAATTTCAAGTATTTATTGTTTTTACGATCCTGATTTTGCATATCTTTCCTTGGGTAAGTTTTCTCTTTTAAATGAGATCAAATTTGCTAAAAGTAAAAATTTAAAATATATTTATTTGGGATATTTTGTAAAAAAGTGTCAATCTTTATCGTATAAAGCCGATTATACACCTAATGAAATTTTAAAAGAGACAAGTTCTCTTTTTGAAAATGAGGTTTTATGGGAGAGAGAAGATGCAAATTGTGCAAACTTTAGAGACGATTAATGTTAATACTGATGATATTAGCGTTTTTCAGTATTTTAAAGACTTAATTACCAAAAATTTCACAAAAGTTATAGGGCGAAAAAATAAGATTTTTTCTTTTTTTGAGGAAAATGAAATTCCGCAACGTCGATATTTTTTAAAAGTCTTAGATCAAAAATATCGTAAGAGTTCTAATGAAAGCATAGAGAATTTAAAAGATGCTCATTTTAAAACTTTTAGACTTAATTTTGAGCAAAACAACATGCTAAAACCTATGCTTTTTATAAAAACAAGTTTTGCGGGAAATCAAATTCTAATGCAACTTAGTTCTAATGAAAAATTATTTATAGCCTATATGAAAAATTATTTTAAAGAGCATTATATAGAATATGATGAAGCAACAAGTATTTTAATGCTTAAATATAAAGATGAAAACACCTTGGAACTTTTTGAAGCTTTTGCTGATGAGAGTGAGCATTTAAGATATCGTGTTAATTTTGAAGTGGATCGTCAAGAATATAAAGATTTTCGCCAAGATATTTTTAAAAAAGAAAATGCAAAATGGAAATTTAATGCTTTAGCAAAGCTTTTTAATAATTATTTTACAACTTTAGAATGTACACCTCAAAATGATCTTAGTGAAATCAGACAAAAATATTTAATGATGGTAAAGCTTTATCATCCTGATTTTTATCAGGGTAAAAGTGCCGAAGAAAAAGCTTATACTAGAGAACAATTTGAAAAAATACAAATTGCTTACAATAATCTTAAAGCTCTATATAAAAACAATGCTTAAAAGACTTAAATAAGTCTTTTAATCTATTTTTTTTCTTTCATATATTTTTCTTAATTTACTATCAAGAGTATAGCAAAATTTAAAGAGTGCTGGTACAACTAATAAAGTTAAAAGAGTTGAGCTAATAAGACCAAAAATAATCGCTATGGCCATTGGGGAATTAGATTCGTATCCTGCTCCTCTTGAAATAGCAAGAGGAATCATAGCAAAAATCATCGCAAAAGTTGTCATTAAAATAGCTCTTAAGCGAGATTTTCCAGCGATCAATAAAGCTTTATCAGGTTCTATACCTTCATGACATTTTTTATTGGCTACATCTACAAGTAAAATCGCATTTTTCCCCACCATACCAAAAAGTAAGATGATGGCAATTAAAACAAAAAGTGAGAAATTATGTCCAGTAATGAAAAGTCCTATAGAAGCTCCACCAAAAGCCAAAGGCATAGTGATCATTATAATTAATGGTAAAATAAGACTTTCATAAAGTGCAGCTAAAACAAGATAAATTAAAACAAAAGCTAAAGTTATAGCCATCACAAAACCTTGAACGGTTTCACCTAAAAGATTTATAAAGCCTGAAAAAGCATAATTAAGATTTGAATTTTTACCTAAAATATAATCCATATTATTAAGTAAGAGTTTTTGAACCGCTCCTAGCGAAATATCATTAACTCCAGCTGTAACCTTAATAGATCGACTTTTGTTATAACGATTGATAGTTTTTAAATCCTTAGTATAAGAAAAATCAACAACACTTGAAAGATCTAAGTTAATACCTTGATTATTTCTTATATTAATCCGCTTAAGAGCTTCTATATTTTTTTTAAAATCAGGTGAAAAGCTTAAAATAAGATCGTCTTTTGAATTTCCTCTGTCCATACCCCCAACACTTAATTGAGAAAAAGAGTAACTTAATACTGCGGCAATATATTCTGGATTAACATCTAAAAGCTTTGCTTTTTCTTTATTAATATGAAGAGCAACAGCATCTTTTGTTGAATTAGCATTATCGCTTATATCAACAATATGAGAATTACTTCCTAAAATCTCTTTGGCACGATTAGCAGCTTGTTTTATAGAATCTAAATCATCGCCTAAAACTAAAAATTGAACTGGATCATCAATTCCAGCGCCTTCGATTTTTGGAAGCTCTAAAACTTTGATTTTGATGCCATCTTCTTGAAATTTTTGACGATATAAATTAACTATTGCACTTTGTCTTAATTTTCTCTCACCTAAATTTTTAAGCTTTATATAAATTTTAGCTTTTGTGGCATCTTTAGCATCATCATATCCTAAAATTAAAAAAGCGTATTTTACATTTTCATCTGTTTGAATTTTTTCTAAAAGATCAAGACTTTTTTTTCGCATAGCTTCAAAACTCAAATCTTGTTTACTCTCAAGCAAAACTTGAATTTCGCTGTCATCTTCCATAGGTAAAAAATCAAGTCCAATACGACTAGCTAAACCAAAGGATAAAATTACAAAAACAAGACTTGCTAAGATGAATTTAATTTTATTTTTTAAAATTTTATAAAGTATATTTTCATATTTTTCTTCTATTTTTTGAAAAAAAGCTTCACTTTTTTGATAAAATCGACTTTCTTTAGGATTTAAAAATCTAGCACTTAAACTTGGAATCAAAAATATAGAAACTAAAAAACTAATTACGATACCACTTGCAACGCTAATTCCTAAGGCGTTAAAAAAAAGCCCAGGTACAGATTTCATATAAGAAATAGGAATAAAAACGCAAAGTAAAACAACACTAATGCTTAATACGCTAAAACCTATTTCATTAACCCCTAAAAAAGCAGCTTGTAAGGGCGGATGTTCTTTTAATTTTTTAGCGATATTTTCAATCACTACAATAGCATCATCTATAAAAATTCCTATACTTAAAGTTAGGGCAATAAAGGTAAGACGATTTAGATCATAGCCTAAAATATCAATGATAAAAAAAGTTGAAATTATTGAAGTTGGTATTGCAATGCAAGCAATAAGGGTAGCACTTAAATTTCTTAAAAATAAAAATACAATAATTAGCGTTAAGAAAATACCTAAAACCATATCAAAAATAACTTGTGAAAGATGTTTATAGATATTTAAGCTTTTATCATAAACAATATTAAATTTTATATCGCTAGGAATTTGCTTTTCTAAAGTGCTTAGAGAATTTTTAACATTTTTTATCATTTGGAGTGTATTATAATTATTCACTTTGCCAAGCTCTAAGAGCACACCTTCTTTTTCTTGATAAATCGCACTTTGCTTTTCATCCTCATAAAGATTTTGTATATCAGCAATATCACTTAAAAATACACCAGTTTTAATACGTAATTTTTTTAATTCATTTAAATCATTAGCTTCGAAATAACCTTTAATAATATAATTATTTTTTTGATTATTTAATTCTCCTAAGGCTTGTTTAAAATTTTGACTTTTAATGATATTGGCTACATCATAGGCATTAAGATTATATTTTTGTAATTGCTCCGGTTTTAAATTGATGCGAATTTGAGGTTTTAAAAAACCTTTGGCATCAATTTTTCCTACACCATCGACCCTTTGTAAAAAAGGCTTGATTTTGTCATTGATATTTTGCATAAGAGAAAGTTTATTTGGCGAGTAAAGAAAAAGTGATATAGCTGAACCAGAATCAGAACTTATTTTCTCAACTTCAGGTTTAGTTGGAAGACTTAAGGTACCTATTTTATCTCTTACATCATTAGCAGCTACTTCGAGATTTTTGCCAAGTTTAAATTCGACTACAGAAATACTAAAATTATCATATGCAACCGAAGTTATAGTTTTAACCCCATCAATTTCACTTAGAGCATTTTCTATTTCCTTGGTAATTTTTGATTCTATAAAATTTAAATCTCCATTAGCCTTACTTGTAATTTTAATAAGAGGAATGGAAACATTTGGAAATAAATTAACACTCATATTAAATGCGGAAATAAATCCAAAGATAACGAGTGCTAAAAAAAACATTAATACGGTAATAGGTCTATTTATTGCTAATTTAAACATATTCTAATCTTTTGTAATTATCTTACCTTCTCCAAAAAGTCCCGGGGTTAATCCTGAAGCTTCAACTTCAGCATAAATTTTTCTTGTTTTTACCTCTATGCTTGGATAAATTAGGCTGATTTTTCCTTTAATTTGGTTATTGCTTTGATCTAATTTATAAATAAATTCATCTCCAATTTTTACTTTATCTTTATATTTTTCATCAAAACTTAAAATGAGTTTACTTTGAGGATAAGAAAAAATTTCTACTAAAGGTTGAGCTACTCCGCCAACTCCCTCTCCAATCTGTATAAATTTATTTGAAACAATTGCATCATAAGGCGCTCTTAATTCTTTTTTTTCAAGTATATTTTTATAATAATCCATATTGATTTTAGCTTTAGTTAAATTTAAGCTAGCTATATTAAATTGTGTTTTCATATCTTCATAACTTTGTTTATCAATAACATCTTGAACAGAATTAATTTTTTTCATTTTGCTTTTTGTATTTTCATATTGGGCTAGGGCTAAATTATATGAATTTTTGGCATTTTCAAGTGCTATTTTTTCACTGGTTTGATCAAGGGCAATTAAAAGGTCTCCCTTTTTAACCTTTTGTCCAATTGTGATTGGAATTTGTGATACTATCCCTATGCTTTCAATAGCTAATTTGCTTTGTCTTGATGCTTCTACATTAAAACTTGCATAAATTTCTTCTGCAAAAATTACATTAAAAGAAAATATTAAAATTAAAAATATTTTCATTGTTTTACCTTTGAAATGATTTGTACTCCAGCATTAAAATAATAATTTGCTTTTGTGATTTCAAATTCGTTTCTTGCTAATTCTAGATCACTTTGAGCTTTAAATTTAGCCTCTAAAGCTTGTAAATATTCTACATAAGAAACAAGTCCTGCGCTATATTTTTTATCTATACTTTCAAAGGCTATATTAGCAGCTTTGAGTGCTAATTTTAGGGCTATAATTTGCTCCTTTAAGACTTTTATATTTTTAAGCAAATACAACAATTCTTCTCGGTTTTTTCTTTCATTTAATCTTGCATTTGCATTTGCAATTTGAACATTTAAACGCTCTTTTTCAACCTTTTTGGCTCTAGAATTAAAATCAAAAATTTTCCATTCTATTCCTAAAATAATTTGATTATTTTGTGAATATTTTTCTAAGATTTCATTGGTTAGATTGATAAAAGGATAAGGAACTTTTGGGTTATAATTGTTTTTATAAAATCCGAAATTATCTTGAATAAAAAATTTAGGATAATACTGAGCTTTGGCTAAATTAACATTTTCTCTAGCTAAATTAACATTTTCTCTAGCAATAAGCACATCATAATTATTTAATACTTTATCATAAAAAGGTTTTTCCAATGTTGCTTGGCCTTCAGGAATGATATTTTCTCCGGTTAAAATTCTAATTTCTTTTTGGATATTTTCAAATTTTAATTCATTTTGATGCAAATCTAAAACACTTAAATGAAATTTTGCTTCTATACTTTCTAATTCATCTTTAGAACTTAATCCTGTAGCGTAAAATTTTTTTAATCTTTGTAAGGTTGATTTTAAAAACTCCACTTTCTGTTCATTTGTGGCAATGATTTTTCTAAGACTTAAAGAATTAAAATAAAGAGTAGTTGCATTTAAAGCTAAATAATTTCTAGTTTGTTCTTTGCTAAGTAAGCTAATTTTTTCTTGCTCTTTTAAGGCTTTTAAATTAGCTTCTCTAGCGCCACCATCAAAAAGTAGAAAATTCAGAGAAAATTTTGCAAATAAACTTTCTTGAGGATCAATAATAAAACGATCTTTATTGTTAGCCACATAGGCGGAATTTAAACTAAGACTTGGCAAATAATTTCTAAAAACTTCATTACTTGTAAGTTTAGCTTGTTCGCTTTGAATTTGCTTGATAAAATATTGCTCATTTTTTTGACTTAAATTTATAAGTTCTTTTAAGTTGGAACCAAACAATGCTAAAGGTAAAAATAAAATAATATTTAAAAATCTCATAAGCTAGAGTATAGCATACTTAAGCTTAAGAGAATTTAGTATTTATTAATATTTATAAGAAATGGATAAAATTCCTTTAATACCTTCACCATAATAGCAAGAATAATAACATCCGCTAACATATTTTTTATTAAAAATATTATCGATATTTAACTGAGCATTCCATTTATCATAATTATAGCTAAAGGCAAGATCATAAAGTGTATATGAAGGCACTTTGATATTAGGATTCCCAGCCTCGTCAGTGCTACTTCCTACGTAGCGTATTCCAAAACTACTTTTAAAATTTTGTTTATGATCGATTTTAAAAGTATGAGAAATTTTAGTGGCAAAAATGTCTTTTGGCATCATTGGCGTTCTTATAGTTTTTAGTGCGTCTAAAGAGGTGTGAGTTTGAAAATAATGTGCATAAGCTAAAGTATAATTTATGCTTTCACTCAAAGCTATATTTGAGCTTAGCTCTAAGCCTTTAGCATTTTGCTTTCCAGCTTGTATAGATACGGGTGTATGTGCACTTGGATCGGCATTAACTAGAGCATTTTTTTCTTGGATGTCAAAATAAGAAAGATTAAGTTCTCCATCGATAAAATAAGGAAGATATTTAAAACCAGCTTCATATTGTCTACTTTCATAAGGCTTATAACCCTTGCCTTCTCCGTCACTTCCTGCTATAGGTCTAAAGGCTCCTGAGTAACTGACAAAAGGCATTAGTCCTAAATCTTCAAATATATACATCAAGCCTGTTTGAAAAGTTGTATGATTGACATTATAATCGCTTTTATTTCCAAAGCTTTTTGCATTACTTTTAGCTTTATCAAAACGCATACCAAGATCTAAAATCCATTTATCATAAAGCTTAGCTCTATCTTGAACATATAGACCTAATTGTGATTGTTTGACTAGATATGTAGGCACTTTACTTTTAATTTGTGGGGTATGATCAGGATCAAAGATATTGACATTACTTGCGCTTCCATAACCATATTTTCCATTGACATAGATATATTGATAGTCTATTCCACTTGTAAGAGTGTTTTCAAGTTCTTTGTAATTATGCTTTAAAACCAGTCTATTGTCTAAAGTATGGCTTCTTGCTATACCATCTAAGATGATAGAGCTTCTTTTAGCTGTAGTGGAATTGCTAGAGTCTAAAGCTGAAAAGCTTACAGCAAATTGACTTTTATCCTCCATATTATAACGATAATTTTGCATAAAAGTTAATTCATCATTAAAATAATGTATAAATTCATATCCTAAAGAATATTGTTTTCTTTTTAAATAATCGCTCAAAGGTGATCCTAAATTTGTACTTGGCTTAATTGTTCCTTGTGGTGTATCAATGATGGTTCCATAAACAGGAAAAAATCCAGTTGTAGGCACTCCTTGATCGTACTGAAAACTACTAAGAAGCGTTAAAAATGTATCATCATCTATATTTATAGCTAAGCTTGGTGCAAAATAATAATGTTCTTGCCAAGTTCCATCAAGCTGTCCATTTTGCCTAAAATAGTTTCCTACGATTCTAAAATTACTATTTGTGTTAAAAGCTTTATCTCCAATATCGAAAAATAGGCCATTTTGGGATAAATTTCCTATTTTAGCTCCTATTTCTGCTATAGGGTTTTTTTGAGGTCTTTTGCTAACTAAATTGATCACGCCACCACTTTGAGAAGATCCATAACTTAAAGAATCAGCCCCTTTAATAACTTCTATTTTTTCTAAGCCATATAAATCTGGTGACCATCCAAAATATCCACCTTTATAAATAGCTGTTCCATCCAAAACTAAACTTGCATCAAATCCTCTTAATTTAAGCCAATCTGTTGTATCTAAATCCGCACCATAAATTTGAGAAACAAAACCACTTTCGTATCTAGCAATCTCATCAAGTTGCTGCGCACCTTCTTCTTGAATTTGCTTGGCGCTAATTACAGAAACACTTTTTGGGCTGAGATAATCTACACTTTGATTTCCTTTCTCGATAGATCCTACAACACTAACAGTACCTAGCTCATAAGAAGATTCTTTTGCTAAAGCTAAACTAGCACTTATTGAAATAAGTAAAAAAGAATTGAATACTTTATTCATAAAAATAGGTTCTCCTTTTTTTAAACGAAAAATTTTTAATTATAATAATGAAATTGACTTTCAAAATGCGAATTATATAATTTTAAAATTTAAAGAAAAATTATTTTTTATTTATTTTTTATTTTTCTTTATGCTATAATCCGAGCTTAAGTTTTTCAAAGAGGATATGATTGAGCAATGGCACTCATAAAAAGTTGCAATGTAAATTTTAAAAATCAAAATCAATATATTATTTATCCTACAAATTTATGTTTTGAAAATAACAAAATTTACGGCCTTATGGGGCATAATGGTTCAGGAAAATCAACTTTATTGAAAATTTTGGCTAGACAGTTAAAGCCAACTTCTGGAAAAATTTGTTTTAATGAACAAGATATAGCTAAATTTTCTTCCAAACAATTAGCTCAAAAAATAGCTTATTTACCGCAATATTTACCTAATTTAGGATATTTAAGCGTAAAAGAGCTTGTGAAAATGGGGCGCTATTCTTATGAAAAATTATTTTTTAAAAATCAAGATAAAGAATTAATCGAAGAAGTGATGAGATTAACGAATACTTTAAGTTTGTCAAATAGAGAAATTCATACTCTTTCTGGAGGAGAAAAAACAAGAGCTTTTTTGGCAATGCTTTTAGCACAAAAAAGTGAATTTTTATTTTTAGATGAACCTTTAGCTGCTTTAGATATTGTATATCAATTTGAATTAATGGAATTAATATTAAAATTAAATAAAGAATTTAAAGTGGGCATAGTATTAATTTTACATGATATTAATTTAGCGGCATTATATTGCGATGAAATTATTGCTTTAAAAGAAGGAAAGGTTGTTTTTAATGCAAGCAAGCAAGAATTTATGCAAGAAGAAAAACTAAAAGATATATTTAATATTGATGCTAGTATTATAGAGCATCCTAAAAGAAAATCTCCTATTGCACTTTTTTAAAATATGAAAAAAATTATTATTTCGCTTTTAATTTTATTAGAACTTATACAAGCTAAAGAATTGAAAATCATCGCTTTAGATTGGACTATGGCTGAAACAATGATGATGTTAAATTCCCAGCCTTTAGCAGTCGGAGATAAGAGAATATATAATACTTGGGTAAAAGAGCCCGTTTTACCCCAAAGTGTAAAAGATGTCGGTCTTAGAGTTCAACCTAATATAGAATATATTATCAATTTAAAGCCCGATTTAATCATCACTTCATCTTTATTTGTCATCGATAATCATATTTTAAAAAATAAAATAAAAATTATTGATTTTTATCAAAATAAAAAAGATGTATATACTAGTATCAATGAAGGCGTTTTGCAGATAGGAATAATTTTAAACAAAAAACAAGAAGCCTTAGAATTTATTAAAAATACAAAGCTTTTTTTTGAAAGTTCTAAAAAGAAATTACATTATACTAAGCCCATTGCTATAGTTCAATTTGTAGATAAAAAACATTTAAGAATTTATACAAAACACAGTCTTTTTGGTGCGGCATTAGAACAACTTGGTTTGAAAAATGCTTATGATAAAAATACAAACAACGCTTGGGGTGTTGATATTATAAGTTTTTTAGATCTTTTAAAATTTCCAAAAGAAACAAAATTTATAGTCATTAAGCCAACTCCTTTTAAGCTTGATGAAGAGTTAAAACAAAATCCTTTTTATCAAAAAATGAATATTTTTCAAGATTATAATGAATTAGAGCCTATTTGGAGTGCAGGATCATTGATGAGTATGAGACGCTTTGCTAAAGAACTTATAGAGGTAATTGAGTGAAAAAAATTATTTTTTCATGTGTGTTTATACTGATTGCTTTGTTTTGTGTTTTTCTTTTTTTGGAATTTGAATTTTTAAAAAAATATAATCATGAAAATTTATTTTCTTTTATTTTTTTAAATTATAATTTAAGCCGTTTTTTTATGTGTTTATTGTGCGGTTTTTTGCTTGCTTTTTCTTCTTTGATTTTGCGTATAGTAATGCAAAATCCCTTAGCCAGCGATACAACATTAGGTGTGGCTCCTAGTGCTAGTTTTGCTATATTAATCGCTACTTTATTTTTTCCTGATTTTTTAAATATTTCAAAAGTGTTAATGGGCTTTTTGGGAGCTTTTTTAATTTTGTTTTTAATTTTTATTTTTATGCTTAAAAAGCATTTAAATTCCACAAGTATAATCCTTTTAGGCCTTATAAGTGGGATGGTTTTTGGCGCTTTAAGTTCTTTACTGATCCTTTTTTATCCAGAAGAAAGTAAGTCTTTTTTACTTTTTAATAGTGGTTATTTTACTCAAAATGGTTTTAAAGATATTATAGAGCTTTTTTGTTATTCTAGTATAGCGTTGATTAGTTTGTATTTTTTTATCCCTTATTTAAAAATTTTAAATTTAGGAGATGAACTTGCAAGCAGTGTGGGACAAAATATCTTTTATGTTAAATTTTTTGCCTTATGCTTGAGTGCTTATTTTATCACTTTGGTGGTTTCTTTTGTAGGAGTAATTAGTTTTTTAGGTTTATTTGCAAGTATTTTTGTGAAATTTTTTAAAATAAAAAAATTAAGAAAAGAGTTTTTAATCTGCGGTTTTTTAGGCTTTTTTTTGTTATTTGGAGTAGATTTATTTTTACAAATTTTACAAATTACAAAAGGAATTGATTTGCCTACTGGAGGAGTTTTGGCATTAATCGGTTCTCCGTTGTTTATTTTTGGTGTTTTTAAAATGTTAAAAGAAAATTTTAGCGATGATGGTATTTATATATTTTCTTATTTTAAAGAAAGATATATTATTTTAGGTTTGATTTTACTTGTTTTGATGCTATTTTTTCTTAATTTGTATTTTGATTTTTCAACTTTGAGTTTTAAAAACATATTGGATGAAATTTTAGCATTAAGATTAAACAAGCTTGTTATTTTGCTTTTATGTGGTATTTTGTTAGCTTTGGTTGGATTTATCTTGCAAAGATTGAGTTTTAATCCTATGGCATCACCTGAGATGCTAGGGATTAATTCTGGAACAAGTTTGGGTGTATTATTTGCTTTATATTTTTCTTTAGAATATATTCAAATTTTTGCTATTATAGGTGCTCTATTGGTTTTATGTTTTTTATTTTTTTTAAGCACTAAATTAAATATAAATATACAAAAAATCATTCTTATAGGCATAGCTATAATGTTTTTTGTAGATGCTTTGGGTAAAATTTTCTTAGCTAGTGGAGACTTTAAAGCTTATACTTTTTTAGCTTATACTCAAGCTGGATTAATCAATATAGATAAAAATTTAAGCTTATTTTTATTAATTTATACAGGTATTTTTTTATCAACTTTATATATATTATATCCTAACCTAAAAATATTTTCTTTAGGGGAGAATTGTGCTTTAAGTGTTGGGCTTAATGTAGTAAAAGTTAAAATCGTTTTTCTTATCTTAAGCGCTTTTGCTTGCGCCTTAAGTGCTTTGTGTATAGGTCCTTTTAGTTTTGTGGGCTTGTTGGCTCCTCATATTATGAGATTGCTAGGAATTAAAAAATTTTACAATCAACTTTTTGTGGCAGCTTTACTTGGAATTTGTTTAATGTTTCTAGCTTATTTTATATCTAAAATTGTATCATTTCCTTATGAAATTCCTTTAGGGGTTATAGCGACTTTATTAGGAGGTATTTATCTACTTTTTATGATGAAAAGGTATTAATTTTTTAAGCCTATATTAACTGGGGGGGGGTATAATCATCTTTTGATTTTATTATAAAGGCTTTTTTGCATGCTCACCCACATCTACAACTTTCTAGAAAAAAGCGTTGAAAATTTTAGTGAAAAAATAGCCTTTGTTGAACCTTTTGCTAAAGAAAGAAAAGAAATCACTTATAAAGAATTTGATCTTTATTCTAGAAAAGTTGCCAGTGAAATTCTAAGAAAATTAAATAATGATACTTTACCTTTACAAAAAGCCATTCTTATTATCTTACCCAAAGGAATTGATTGTTTGATTTCTTTTTTTGGTGTAGCTTTAAGTGGAAACTTTTATACACTCTTAGATGAAAAAAGTCCTAAAGAAAGAATAGAAAAAGTTATAGAAGTTTTAAAACCAAAACTTCTAATCACTTCTAAAGATTTAAATTTAGATTTAAATTTACCTACTTTATATACACAAGATTTTAAAAGTTTTAATACAGATGAAAATTTAATCACTAAAGCCAAAGAAACACACATTGATACTAATTTACTTTATGTACTTTTTACAAGTGGGAGTACAGGAATTCCTAAAGGAGTAAGTATAGCTCATAAGAGTGTGATTGATTATACGTTTTGGGTGTGTGAAACTTTTGATTTTGATGAGAATGAAATTTTAGCCAATCAAGCTCCATTTTATTTTGATAATAGTGTTTTAGATATTTTTTCAAGTGTAAAAGTAGGTGCAACTTTACATATCATCCCTAATCATATTTTTGCTTTTCCTGCTAAAGTATTACAATGCTTAGAACAAGAAAAAGTAAGTACGATATTTTGGGTGCCTTCAGTATTGATTTATTTTGCAAATACAGAAGCTTTAGATAATTTTTCTTCTAAACATCTCAAAAAAATACTCTTTTGTGGTGAAATCATGCCCAATAAGCAACTTAATATCTGGAGAAAACATTTACCTCAAAGTTTATTTGCTAATCTTTATGGTCCTACTGAAATCACTGATGTTTGCACCTACTACATCATCAATCGCCCTTTTAAAGATGATGAACTCTTACCAATTGGTAAAGCTTGTAAAAATACAGAACTTCTAGTCTTTGATGAAAATATGAATTATATAAGTACTAAAGAAATAGGTAAAAAAGGAGAATTATATATAAGAGGAACTTCTTTATCCTTAGGATATTACAATGATAAAGAAAAAACAAATAAAGCTTTTATACAAAATCCTTTACATGATAATTATTTAGATTTACTCTATAAGACAGGAGATATTGTTGCTTATAATGAATTTGAAGAATTGTTATGCTATGGAAGAGCTGATAATCAGATTAAATACATGGGTCATAGAATTGAACTAGGAGAAATAGAAAATATTATTAATTCCCATGATAAAGTAAGAAACTCTACTTGTGTTTTTAAAGAAGAGATTATTTGTTTTTATGAGAGTAAAGAAGAAATTGATTTTAGAATGTTTTTAAAAGATAAATTACCTCTTTATATGATACCTAAACATTTTAAAAGAATAGATAGTTTTAAACTTAATCAAAATGGTAAGATTGATAGGGGTTATTATAAAGAACTTTAAGGAGAAAAAATGGAAGAAATTAAACAATTTTTTAAAGAAATTGGAAGAGAAGATATTGATGAAAATTCTAAAAGTTTAGTCACCAATGGTTTAATAGATAGTTTAGATATTATGAAATTAGTAACTCAAATAGAAGATTTTTATGAACAAGAATTAGACATGAATTTTATAATGCCTGAAAATTTTGAAGATTTTAAAACTATAGAAACAATGATAAAAAAGGCTTTTGATTTATGAAAATTGTTTTACTTGGCTCCTGTGAATCTACCTGGATGAATAGTTTTGCAGAATCCTTAAGAAATTTTAATACAAAAGTCTATACTTTTGGATTTCCATCAATTCATCCTTTGGGGCATATATATAGTTTATGCAGAAAAAAACAAACAGATCTTTGAAGAGGTAGATTTAATTATTTTTAATCCGACCACTCAAGCCTATCCTAAAGACAAAAAACGTAGTCAATTTATCTTGTCAATTTATAATTATATTTATAAAATTTTAGGTAAATTGCAAAAAAAAGTTTTAATTATTCAATGGCAACATTATGTTTTTTGTGGCGGAAAGTATACATCTTTTCATAAAATTCAAAGTGAAAGATACGGTTTTAATTTTATTGATGCTTATGAATTTTGCTTAAGAGAAAAATTATTAGATTTTTATACTCAGTTTAATTTATTTGAAGTAGAGCATCCTATGGATTTTGTTTATTCAAAAATGGCGCAAAATATTTGTGAAAATTTTATTTTTTTTAAGAAACCCAAAAAGAATATAAGTTTTAATATACCTGATTTTAAAGTTTTAGATTTAGATGAAATAATAGAAACTAAAAATGATAATTTTACTAATCAAAGAACTTATCTATATAAAGAAAATGTTTATAATTTAAAAAGTTCTAAGGAGTTAAAATTTAATTTTCCAAAAGAGTATTTTGGAATGAAGATTTTAGGAATGCATTATCACAACAAACAAAGAATATTTTCTTATTGTATATTTGAAAATCAAGATCAAAAAGTTTTACAAGGAATTTTTGAAACTCAAAGTTTTAATGCCTTAGAATATGATTTTATAATTAACTCTGAAATTAAAATTCATCAATTGCTGGATGAAAATGTTAAAAAACCATTATTTACTTGGTTTGATAAAATTTGGGAAAACAATAAAGAAGATATTGGAATTATAGGTTTTCTTCTTGCATCAAGAGAAATAAAAATAGAAGATTTAGAAATTCTAGAAGAAACGGAATTTGAAATTTCAAAAGAATATGATTTTACTCATCTTTGTGAATATTTAAAGGAATATAAAATTGCTATTGAACAATATAATCAAAGAAAAGATCCGATCAAGTTGGCATCTTTGCAAAATCAAATTAATACTTTGAATATCCAAATATCAGATTTAAGCAATAAAAAATTAATAAAATTTGAAAAAAAAATAAAGAAAATATTTGGATTATAGATTTTATTCTAATATAGAATGTATTTTAAAAGGTATAAAATTTGAAGTTCCATAAAATATAACCTTCATCACTTTATGCTTTATATAAACATAGTATGAAAAAGTTTCTTTGTAAAATCTAAAATTAACATTTTAAAAATTTAAACATCTAATTTAATTATAAGATAAAGTAAACATTATAAAATGATTTAAACCTATTTCTAATTTAAAAATAACATTTAGAATTAGCCAATTTAGACAAGATTTAATTGTTAAAGAATTTGGAAAGTAAAAAATAGTGAAAATCTTTTAAGGGGTAAAATGGGTATTATGAATTCTAAAGTAACTTTTATTTAAATTAATTTCAGCTAAAACAAGAATTTAAAACCAACTTTCTTGCAAACTAGGATAAACTTTGATTATAAAATCTAAAAGTGTATTAGCTTTTCTATACTTTACCTTATAATATCCAAGTATTGTTATTTCAGATAAACAAGAAAAAAAGGCTTATAAATTTAAATTAAAGAAAAATCTAAATTTAGCCTTACTTACTTAGAATCTTATCCTGATTATAATGAGGCTTTAAAATTTAAAGAACATTTATCTTATAAATTAGGAGAAGCTTTAATAAAAGCTAACAATAATTGGTATGGGGGGGGGTATATCAAATTGTGGTTTGAGATAAGAAGGATAAAAAAAGAATTTAAAATAAAAATATATAATTTCTTATATTAAAGATCTAATATTTAATTATTTCTGAAAAATATTTTTGCTAGAATTTTTAAAAGTATATTTTTATCTAGGAAAACAATGGAAAATATTAGAAATTTTTCAATCATAGCGCATATTGATCATGGAAAAAGTACTCTAGCAGATAGAATTATTTCAGAATGTGGAGCGATTAGCGATAGACAAATGAGTGCTCAAGTTATGGATACTATGGATATAGAAAAAGAACGTGGGATTACAATAAAAGCCCAATCTGTTCGTTTAGAATATGCATTTAATAATCAAAAATATATTTTAAATTTGATTGATACTCCAGGTCATGTTGACTTTTCATACGAGGTAAGTAGATCTTTAGCTAGTTGTGAAGGAGCCTTACTTGTAGTCGATGCTTCTCAAGGTGTTGAAGCGCAAACTATAGCTAATGTTTATATTGCACTTGAAAATAATCTTGAAATCATTCCAGTTATTAATAAAATCGATCTTCCAAATGCAGATGTAGAAAAAGTTAAGCATGAAATTGAACATATTATCGGTATAGATTGCAAAGATGCAATTTGCGTGAGTGCAAAAACAGGAGTGGGTATAAAAGAGCTTATAGAAACAATTATTACTAAAATTCCAGCACCAAAAATAGATAATGAAGCTGCTACTAAGGCTTTAATTTATGATTCTTGGTTTGATAACTATTTAGGCGCTTTGGCTTTAGTTAGAATTTATGAAGGACAAATTTCTAAAAATGATGAAGTATTGGTGATGAGTACTGGTAAAAAACATATTGTTCAAGATCTTTTTTACCCACACCCTTTAAATCCAATTAAAACACAAAGTTTGAAATCAGGAGAGGTTGGAGTTGTTGTTTTAGGGCTTAAAACAGTGGGCGATGTTCAAGTTGGAGATACTATTACTTTAATTAAAAATAAAGCTAAAGAAGCTATAGGAGGTTTTGAAAAAGCAAAAGCCTTTGTTTTTGCGGGACTTTATCCTATAGAAACAGATAAATTTGAGGATTTAAGAGATGCTTTAGATAAATTAAAGCTTAATGATAGTTCTATTACTTATGAACCAGAAACTTCTTTGGCCTTAGGTTTTGGTTTTAGGGTTGGTTTTTTGGGTCTTTTGCATATGGAAGTTATTAAGGAAAGATTGGAAAGAGAATTTAATCTTGATCTTATTGCTACAGCTCCAACGGTAACATATGAAATTTATCAGACCAATGGGGAACTTTTGAAAATTCAAAATCCTAGCGAACTCCCACCTGTTAATAAAATCGATCATATTAAAGAACCTTATGTTAAAGCTACGATTATCACTCCAAGTGAATTTCTAGGAAATTTAATCACTCTTTTAAATCGTAAAAGAGGGATGCAAGTGAAAATGGATTATATTACGCCTGAGCGTGTTTTATTGGAATATGATATACCTTTAAATGAAATTGTTATGGACTTTTATGATAAATTAAAATCTTTAACTAAAGGATATGCGAGTTTTGATTACGAACCGATTGAATTTCGTGTTGGAGATTTGGTTAAGCTTGATATTAAAGTAGCGGGAGAAAATGTCGATGCTTTAAGCATTATCGTGCCAAATGAAAAAGCGCTTAGTAAAGGAAGAGAGCTTGTGAGTGCAATGAAAGAAATTGTTCCTAGGCAGCTTTTTGAAGTTGCTATTCAAGCAAGTATTGGAAATAAAATCATTGCAAGAGAAACAGTTAAATCTATGGGAAAAAACGTAACTGCAAAATGTTATGGTGGCGACATTACTAGAAAAAGAAAACTTTTAGAAAAACAAAAAGAAGGTAAAAAAAGAATGAAGGCTATCGGTAAAGTTCATTTGCCTCAAGAGGCCTTTTTAAGTGTGTTAAAAATTGATTAAATTTTTAAAATTAAACTTATTTTTAAAATATACTTGAAATTTGTTGATAATTTTAATACAATGCTTAAAAAATAATTTTTTATAATAAATTTAAGGAGAAGAAATGATTAAAAAGTGTCTACTTTGTACCCTTGTAGTTTTATTTTTAAATTCTTGTGCTAGCAAGAATACTTTTGATCAAGTTAATCAAATTTCTAAAAATTCAGCATGCAGCCCTTGTGAGAGTCCAAGTGGCTATGAGGCTAAAATAAAAGGCCTTTTATATATTAGTGATATTGGAATTGAGTGCTGTGCCAATAAGCGTACTTTAGATACTGCAGTAGCTTTGAAAAAAGTTTATTTGCATCGCTTTTATGATTTAAAAGAGGATCAAAAAGTATTTTTTGCAAAAAATCAAAAATTATATGTAGATTTAGATTTTAATGCTGTTTTTTATGTTTATTTAAAACAAGAACTTCAAGCTAGAGGTATTGTAGTACTTGATGATAATAGTGCAGATTCTCCTTATGTAACTAAAGTTGATCTTGCTTTTTCCAAATATAGCGCAAGACAAGATGGCACAGGATTGCATTCAAAACTTGTAGGAGTTTTAAATTTAAGCGATGTGAATAAAAATAGAAAATTTACCTTACGTACAAAACAAGATGTGCAAGGTTTTGAAAATTTAAAAGATGTTCCATTTTATACACATTTACTAATAAAACAAATGGCTAATAAAGCGGCAAGTATTATTTCAGAGCTTTGAAGTGTTTAAATTGCGGAGGTTTTACTCTGCTTTGTTTTTGCGATAGTTGTTCTCAAGAATTATCTGATTTTTCTCTAGGGATAAGAGTTCTTGAGGATAATTTTAAAGTATATTCTTTTTATAAATATCATGAGATAAAGCATTTATTGCACTCCAAACATCATTTTTATGGTTATTTTGTCTTTCATTTTTTAGCAAAACTTAGTTTTGCTAAATTTAAACACTTCTTTTCTCCTAATGAAAAAATCAATGTTATAGCTTTGGATGATAAAGTAGAAAATTTACTTTATTCTCATTCGGCTATTTTAGCCAAATATTTAAAAACTCAATTTATTAAACCTATATTTGGAGCTTTACATTCTCAAAATTCTTTAAGATATTCTGGAAAAAGTTTAATATATAGGCAAAAAAATAAAAGAAATTTCAAACTTTTAAAAAGAATTTCTTATCCTGTAATTTTAGTGGATGATATTATAACTTCAGGTTCTAGTTTATTGGAGGCTAAAAAATTTTTAGAAAAAAATGAAATTTCTGTTCTTTTTGCTCTTGTTTTAGCTGATGCAAAAGTTTAATATGATAAAATAAAAATTTCAATATTGTGGAAGAGGATTTTTATGGAAAATATTTTTAACAAAGATTCTGATATTGAGATTGTCGATATAGAAAATTCCATTAAAAGTAGTTATTTAGATTATTCTATGAGCGTTATTATAGGTCGTGCTCTTCCTGATGCAAGAGACGGTTTAAAACCTGTACATAGAAGAATTCTTTATGCTATGAATGATCTTGGTGTTGGGAGTCGTAGTGCCTATAAGAAATCTGCGCGTATTGTTGGGGATGTGATCGGTAAATATCATCCACATGGCGATACTGCTGTTTATGATGCCTTAGTAAGAATGGCTCAAGATTTTTCTATGCGATATCCAACTATAGATGGACAAGGAAACTTTGGGTCTATAGATGGAGATGGCGCTGCTGCAATGCGTTATACAGAAGCTAGAATGACAATTTTAGCTGAGGAGCTTTTGCGTGATATTGATAAAGATACAGTAGATTTTATTCCAAATTATGATGATTCTATGAATGAACCCGATGTTTTACCTGCTAGAGTTCCAAATTTATTACTTAATGGATCTAGTGGTATTGCAGTGGGTATGGCAACCAATATTCCTCCGCATAGTTTAAATGAATTAGTTGATGGTCTTTTATATTTGCTTGATAATAAAAATGCCACCTTGGAAGAATTAATGCAATTTATCAAAGGTCCTGATTTTCCAACCGGTGGTATTATATATGGTAAAAAAGGTATTATTGAAGCTTATAGAACAGGACGTGGCCGCGTAAAGATTAGAGCAAAAACTCATATAGAGAAGAAGTCAAATAAAGATATTATTGTTATAGATGAACTTCCTTACCAAACTAATAAAGCAAGATTGATAGAACAAATTGCTGATCTTGTAAAAGAAAAACAAATTGAAGGAATTTCTGAAGTTAGAGATGAGAGCGATAGAGAAGGAATTCGTGTTGTTATAGAACTTAAACGCGAAGCAATGAGTGAAATTGTTTTAAATAATCTTTTTAAATCCACAACGATGGAAAGCACTTTTGGTGTGATTATGCTTGCTATCCACAATAAAGAACCTAAGATTTTTTCTTTAAGCGAGCTTTTAAATCTTTTTTTAACTCACAGAAAAACAGTTATTATTAGAAGAACTATTTTTGAACTTCAAAAAGCAAGGGCAAGAGCCCATATCTTGGAAGGTCTTACTATTGCGCTTGATAATATTGATGATGTAATAGCTTTGATTAAAAATAGTCCAGATAATGCCAGTGCAAGAGATTCTTTAATGGCTAAATTTGGCTTAAGTGAAATTCAAGCTAATGCTATTTTAGATATGAAACTAGGACGTTTAACAGGACTTGAAAGAGAAAAAATTGAAAATGAACTTGCAGAACTCATGAAAGAAATTGCAAGATTGGATGAAATTTTAAAAAGTGAAAAATTACTCGAAGATTTAATTCGTGATGAATTGAAAGAAATTAAAGCTAAATTTGATGTACCACGCATTACTCAAATAGAAGATGATTATGATGATATAGATGTAGAGGATTTAATTCCAAATGAGAATATGGTGGTTACTATAACTCATCGTGGTTATATTAAACGTGTTCCAAGTAAGCAGTATGAAAAACAAAAACGTGGCGGAAAAGGTAAGCTTGCTGTTACAACTTATGATGATGATTTTATAGAAAGTTTCTTTACAGCGAATACTCATGATACTTTAATGTTTGTAACCGATCGAGGTCAGCTTTATTGGCTTAAAGTTTATAAAATTCCAGAAGGATCAAGAACCGCTAAAGGAAAAGCCGTTGTTAATTTGATTAATTTGCAAGCTGAAGAAAAAATTATGGCAATTATTCCGACCACTGATTTTGATCAAAGTAAATCTTTGTGTTTCTTTACGAAAAATGGTATTGTTAAGCGTACTAATTTAAGTGAATATCAAAATATACGTAGCGTTGGTGTAAAAGCAATTAATTTAGATGAAAATGATGAGTTAGTTACTGCAATTATTGTTCAAAGAGATGATGAAGAATTTCCTTTAGAATCAGCTGATTGTTTGGATAATTTTGATACAGAAAGCGAAATAGAAAATGAGGAATCATTAGAAGAAGAAACAAAAGGAAAGATGCTTTTTGCAGTTACAAAAAAAGGAATGTGTATCAAATTTCCTCTTGCAAAAGTGCGTGAAATTGGTCGCGTAAGCCGTGGAGTAACAGCTATTAAATTTAAAGAAAAAAATGATGAATTAGTAGGTGCTGTTGTTATAGAAAATGATGAACAAGAAATTTTAAGTATTAGTGCTAAAGGTATAGGAAAACGCACAAATGCTGGAGAATATAGACTTCAAAGCAGGGGAGGTAAGGGTGTTATTTGTATGAAACTCACTGATAAGACTAAAGAACTCATTAGTGTGGTGATTGTAGATGAATGTATGGATTTGATGGCTCTTACAAGTAGTGGAAAAATGATCCGTGTTGATATGCAAAGCATTCGAAAAGCCGGACGTAATACAAGTGGAGTTATTGTTGTTAACGTAGAAAATGATGAAGTTGTTAGCATTGCTAAATGTCCTAAGGAAGAAATAGATGAGGAAAATAGCGATGACAGTCCAGATTTAAATTTAGAATAATTTTTAAAAAGTTGGAACGCTTTTTGCTTTTAAATTAATGACAAAAAATTTTGAAGGTGTAAATATGAAAAAGATTTTTATGATGCTAGTTGTAGCAGGAATTTTTGTTGGCTGTGTACCAAGCACTAATAGAGTAGCTGGTAAGAATGCAAGTAATGCTTCTGTAAATTCTCAGACTCCAGAAATTATTGTACAAAAAGTTGATAAAGATGATGTACGTGATATCATCAAGCAAGAAAAAATGTTAGCTCCTGATACAACTGATAGTGAGCTTAGCTTTACTGCTGTTGGGGAAGGTATTGCTCCAATGAATACTGTTTCTACGGCTCAAGCACTTGCATTAGCAAAAAGAGCTGCTATTACAGATGCTTATCGACAACTTGCAAGTAAGCTTTATGGTGTGAAAGTAAATGGTAAAGATACTGTTAAAGATGCTATGCTTAGAAGTTCAACTATTACTGCTCAAGTAAATGGATTGATTAAAAATGCAAGTATTATTGATGAAAATTTCAATCAAGGTCTTTATAGAGTAAATGTAGAACTTAAAATCGATGCAGACAAGTGGAAAGAATTATTTGCTTATTGATTTTTTTAAGCTTGAAGATTTTTGCTCAAGATGAATTTATATTTTGGGCAGAACTTTCAAGTAAAAATTTAATTCTTTTTCATCAAAGTCAAAACATATCTTTGGCTATGACTCAAAGTAAAAATATTATCAGCGAATTTGCTTGTGAAATACCCTATAATAATAATGATTTAAAACAATTTCCCAAAACCGAGTTAGGTATAATCGATAATTATATGACAAAAAATATCAAGCTTAATTTTTTAAATTCTCATAAAGAGGAATTAATTGATTGTTTTACTGGTGTAAATGTTTCTATCAAAGATATTACTAAAACAGATCTTATGAGAGCTCAAAATGAAATTTATATTAGAATTTTACCATTACGTTTTAACGTAGATTTTGGTTTAAAAAGTGCTACGATATATTATCTTAAAAAAAAGTGACTTTAAGCCTTATTTTGTTATTATTGTAAAAATTCTAAAGGTTGGTAATGAATTTAGTGATTGTGGAAGATGATATTAATATGAGAAAATCTCTAGAAATAGCTTTAAGTGAATATGAAGAATTTAAAATCAAATCTTATAAATCAGCTACTGAAGCACTTAAAAAAATTGATTCTAATACGGACTTGATTATTACAGATATAAATATGCCTGGAATGGATGGTCTTGAATTTGTTAAAGCCTGTGAAAATAAATATGATTTTATTATTATGACAGGGAATGCAACTTTAAATCGTGCTATTGAGGCTATGCGCCTTGGGGTTAAAGACTTTTTAACCAAGCCTTTTGATATAGAAACTTTAGTTGAAGCTATTAAGCGTGCAAAGATCATACGTCAAAAAACTTCTGATAAAAAATCTAAAAGTCAAAATACTCATAAGAATACAGGTTTTTTTTCTACATCTGAAAAGCTAGAGCAAACTTTAAATTTAAGTAAAAAAGCAGCAAAAACAGATGCTTCGGTTATGTTTTTTGGAGAAAGTGGAGTAGGCAAAGAAGTTTTTTCTCGTTTTATTCATGAAAATTCGCAACGTTTTGATAAACCTTTTGTAGCTATCAATATGGCAGCAATCCCTGCTAATTTAATAGAAAGTGAATTATTCGGATTTGAAAAAGGAGCCTTTACAGATGCTAATGCTACTAAAATAGGGCTTTTTGAAATGGCTAATGGGGGAACTTTATTTTTGGATGAAATTGGAGAAATGCCTTATGAAATACAAGCAAAACTTTTAAGAGCCTTGCAAGAAAAAGAGATTGTTAGACTTGGAAGTACTAAAAATATTAAAATCGATGTAAGAATTATAAGTGCAACCAATGCTAATTTAGATGAAAAAATAAAAAATGGGGATTTTAGATCAGATCTTTATTATCGTTTAAATACTATTCCTATAAATATACCACCTTTAAGAGAGCGCAAAGAAGAGATTTTAGAAATCGCTAATAAAGTTCTTGAGCAAACTTGCCAAGAGTATAATTTTGAAAATAAATGTTTAAGCAAGGAAGCTGAAAAAACTTTATTAGAATATAATTATCCAGGCAATATAAGAGAACTTATTTCTATAGTGCAACGTGCTTGTATTTTAAGTGAAGGGGATAAAATTTTATCTCAAGATTTATTTTTAGAGGCTAGAACTTTTAAAAAAGATGTAAAACAAATGGAAAAAGAATTATTGGAACAAATTTTACAAGAAGAATGTTTTGATAAGCAAAAAGCAGCGGATAAACTTGGAATGAGTGCTGAAGTTTTAGAGAAAAAAATTGAACAATATAAAATAAAGGAATAAAATGGCAAAAAAACAAAAAATAGCCATAGTTGGTGCAACTGGTGCTGTTGGAGAAGAGCTTTTAAATGTTTTAGAAGAACTTGAATTTCCAGTTGAGAGCATCTTACCTTTAGCGAGTGCTAAAAGTGTAGGTGATGAGATAGAATTTAAAGGAAAAATTTATAGAGTAAAAGAATTAAAAGAAGATACTTTTAAAGAAAATCCAGTAGATATTGCTTTTTTTAGTGCAGGAGGAAATATAAGTAAGCAATATGCACAATTTGCTGTTGAGTGTGGAGCTGTAGTTATTGATAATACAAGTCATTTTAGAATGGATAAAGATGTTCCATTAGTCGTTCCAGAATGTAATTTTGAGGATATTAAAGATTGGAAAAAAACAGGGATTATTGCAAATCCAAATTGCTCAACGATACAAATGGCACATGTTTTAAAACCTCTAGATAATGTCTTTGATCTCAAACGAGTAGATGTTAGCACTTATCAAGCTTCTAGTGGAGCAGGTAAGGAAGGAATGCAAGAGTTAGTTGAAGGAATGCAAAGTTTTTTTGCTTTTAAATTAGATGAGTTTAAAGCTCAAACTTTTCCATATACTTTGGCTTTAAATTTAATTCCGCAAATTGATGAATTTACAGATAGTGGTTATACTAAAGAAGAATTAAAAATGATTAATGAAACTCAAAAAATTTTACATAAAAAACTTCAAATTTCAGCAACCTGTGTAAGAGTTCCAGTTCTTAGAAGCCATAGTGAATCCATTACTATGCATTTTAATCAAGAAGTTGATATTGCTAAAGTATATCAAATTTTAAAAAAGACTCCAAATATTGTTGTTTTAGATGATCCAAAAAATAAAAAATATCCTATGCCATTAACTACAAGTGATACTAATGAAACTTATGTTGGAAGAATTCGCCTTGATCAATATGATAAAAAAATATTACATTTGTGGTGCGTTGCTGATCAAATTCGCGTGGGAGCGGCTACTAATGCTGTTAGAATTGCTCAAAAATGGCTAGAGTTGAAAAAGTAGTAGGAATAATAATGCTAGAAAAAATTTTTGAATTTTTGTTGATTAAGAGTCGTATTGTTACCATTTTACCTGTGATATTTGGTTTAATAGGTGCTTTTGTACTTTTTATTATTGCAAGTTATGATGTTTTTAAGGTGATTTTGTATACTTATAATTATTTTTTTGGTTTGAATACAAATATTGACTTGCACGAAGATGTTGTTGCTTTGATTATAGGAGCTGTAGATCTTTATTTGATGGCTTTAGTTTTATTTATTTTTTCTTTCGGTGTTTATGAGCTTTTTATTAGCGAAATTGAAGAATTTAAGCAAATGAAACAAAGTAAAGTTTTGGAAGTACATAGTTTAGATCAACTTAAAGATAAATTAGCGAAAGTTATTATTATGGTTTTAATTGTAAACTTTTTTCAAAGAGTTTTGCAAATGAAATTTTCAACACCTATGGATATGACTTTTTTGGCAGGTTCTATTTTAGCACTTTGTTTAGGTCTTTATTTTTTACATAAAGGAAATCATTAAGATTGATTATCTTTTTTTGATATAATCAACTCTTTAATTTTAATAGAAAGTATATATGAAAGTAATATTATTTTTTATTTTAATGATGGTTTATTTAAATATTTGTAGTGCATCAGCTTTGGATGAAATTTTGAAAGATGTTGAAGTGTCTGGAGTTATACATTATACTTATGGAACTTCAAAGGGTAAAAATATCCATGGTTATAATTTTAATAAAAATGATATCAATATGAGTAAAATAAATTAAGGAAATATAATGATTTTTCGTTTATTTTTTGCAAGTTCTATTTTTATGGTAGCACTTTTTGGCGTTAGCTTAAAATCTATTTTTGGCTATACTTTTGATGCTAATAAAAAATATAATTTAATTGAAGCCAAAAAGATTTATTTTAATAATAAATGCAATATCTGTCATGGTGATAATGGCGAAAAAAGTAGTCCTCGCTTTAAAGCATTAAAAGATATGTCTGCAGAAGAAATTAAAACAGCTTTAATGGGTTATACTTTAGATAATACTTCTACTATGACTTCTCAAATGGCCTTATATGCTAAAAATTTAAGTCATGATGATATGGATAATATTATCGCTTATATTAAAGGAGGTGATTTTGCTCTTGATTTACAAGTTAAAGATTTGATAGAAAAGGAACCTCCTAAAAAAACTGAGCATAATATTTTTTTAAAATAATTTAAAAGGATTAATAAATGAAAAAAGTAGTTTTTTTGTTAAATATACTTGTTTTTATAAATTGTAGTTTATATGCAAAAACAATTAATATAGGCGTTGTTTTACCATTAACAGGATCAGTGGCTGCTTATGGACAAGATGTTTTTAGCGGGATTGAACTTGCTAATAAATTAAATCCAAAGCTTGATAATGGCGATATAGTTAAATTAATTATAATTGACACTAAAGGTGATAAATTTGAAACAACGAGTGGTATTAATCGTTTAATTACTCAAGATAAAGTTTTAGGTATTATTGGAGAAACTACTACACCAAATACAATTCAAGCAATTTCTATTATTGAAGATAAAAAAATTCCTCTTATAGCTCCAGTAGCTTCAGGGGATAAACTTTTAGATGGTAAAAAGTACGCTTCTCGCGTTTGCTTTAGCGATAGTTTCCAAGGTGATAAATTTGCAACTTATATTACTAAAGATCTAAATTTAAAAAATGCTGTTATTATAATCGATCAAAGTAATGTTTATTCTTTGGGTTTAGCAAAGGCTTTTGAAAAATCTTTAAAAGCTAATGGTGGAAAAGTTTTAAAAAAATTAATAATCAGCTCGGGAGATAAAGATTTTAGGGCTATAGTATCGCAATTAAAGAGTTTAAATCCTGATTTTGTTTATATGCCAATTTATCATCCAGAGGCAGCTTTAATAGCTAGACAAGCTAAGCAACTAGGATTTGATAAACTATTAACCGCAGGAGATGGAGTTAATAATAAAACTTTTATAGAATTAGGATCTAGTGCTGTTAATGGTGTGATTTTTACTGATAGTTTTGATTCTAGTAATCCTTCAACAAATCGTGGCAAAAAATTTATTGCAGAATATGAAAAAGAAAAAGGGGATAAAAATCTTCCTGCTTTCTCAGCAATGGGTGCTGATGCTTATTATGTAATGCTTAATGCTATGAATGCTTGTAAAGATCAACTAACAAGTGAGTGTATTAATGATAAAATTCATCAAACTAAAAATTATGAAGGTGTTGGAGGTTTTATAAGTATTGATGCTAATGGAAATGCTGTTCGTCCTGTTATTATAAAAGAAATTCAAAATGGCAAACAGGTTTATAAAACTTTGATAAAACCTTAGGAGAGCCTATGAGTAAAAAAATAATTTTAATTGCATTTTTAATTTTAAATTTAGAAGCAAAGGATATTAATTTAGGGGTAGTTTTACCTTTAAGTGGATCTACGGCAGCTTATGGACAAAGTGCCTTAGATGGTATTGAGATCGCAAATAAGATGCAAGGAACTTTGCAAAATGGCGATAAGGTTAAATTGGTAGTTTTAGATACTAAAGGTGATAAAATAGAATCTTCAAGTGCTGCAACTCGTCTTGTTACTCAAGATAAGGTATTAGGTATCATTGGTGAGATGATTACTGCTAATACTTTGCAAGTGATGAGGGTGGCTGAAGAGAATAAAATTCCATTGATCGCACCTGCAGCAACTGGAGATAAACTTTTGGAAAATAAACAATATTCTAGTAGAGTGTGTTTTATGGATAGTTTTCAAGGTTCTTCTTTGGCAAAATATGTTAGTGAAAAATTTGGTTTTAAAAAAGCAGTTGTAGTAGTAGATCAAAGTACTGATTATTCTTTAGGTTTAGCAAAAGCTTTTGAAAAAGAATTTAAAGCAAAAGGTGGAAAAATCTTAAAAGTGTTAAGAATAAATTCAGGAGATAAAGATTTTAGAGCTATAATAACTCAGATTAAAATTTTAAATCCGGATTTTATTTACTTACCGCTTTATTATAGTGAAGCGGCTTTATTTGCAAGACAGTCAAAAATTATAGGCTTAAACACTCCTATGGGTTCTGCTGATGGTGTTGCAGATGCAACTTTTATAAAATTAGCAAAAGAAGCGTCTAATAATTATATTTTTACCGACAGTTTTGATTCTTATAATCCTGTGACAAAATTAGGTAAAGATTTTATTTTAGCCTATGAAAAAGAGAAAAAAGATAAAGATGTTCCTGCTTTCTCAGCAATGGGTGCTGATGCATATTTTGTAATGCTTCATGCTATGAATGCTTGTAAAGATCAACTAACAAGTGAGTGTATTAATGATAAAATTCATCAAACTAAAAATTATGAAGGCGTTTCTGGAATTATCAGTATTGATAAAAATGGTAATGCTATTCGTTCTATAATTGTAAAAGAAATTAAAGATCAAAAACCAATATATAAAGATATAATAAATCCTTAGGACTAAAATGGACTCTATTTTATTTTTTCAGCAAATTATCAATGGTTTAAGTTTAGGGAGTATGTATGCTCTTATTGCCGTAGGTTATACTATGGTTTATGGTGTTTTAAGGCTTATAAATTTTGCTCATGGTGATATAATGATGGTTGGAGCTTATATAGCACTTTTACTCATTAATTGTCTTTCTCCATTTATCAATACTACTTTATTGGATAATCATTATACTTTGGCGATTTTTATAGTTGCTCTAATAGCTTCTATGATTTTTTCTTCTTTTATAGGAGTGATTATCGATAAAATTGCTTATAAACCTTTAAGAAAGGCTCCTAGAATTTCACTTTTAATTACAGCTATTGGAATTAGTTTCTTTTTGCAAAATTTATTTAATATGATTTTTACTTCGACGGAACAACAATTTCCAGTCCCTCCAGTTTTTGAAAAAATGATTACCTTAGGTAAAATCAGCATGACTTTAGGTTCTTTACTGGTTCCTTTGGTGACTTTGATTGTAATGCTTATTGTTCTTATTTTATTATACAAAAGCAAATACGGTATTGCTATTCGGGCTTTGGCTTTTGATATACAAACAGTAAATTTAATGGGTATAAATGCAAATCGTATTATAGCTATTGTTTTTGCTTTAGGATCAGCTTTAGCAGCTTTAGCAGGAATTTTTTGGTCAAGCAATTATTATTCTGTTTATCCTACTATGGGAACACTAGTTGGACTTAAAGCTTTTGCAGCAGCTGTTTTAGGTGGAATTGGTTCTGTTGTTGGAGCTGTTTTAGGGGGATTGATTATAGGTCTTACTGAGGTGATGGTTGTTGCCTTCTTTCCTGATCTTTCAGGTTTTAAAGATGCTTTCGCTTTTATCTTTTTAGTATTTATTTTGCTTTTTAGACCAACAGGAATTTTAGGAATAAATTTTGAAAAAAGTAGGTTTTAAATGATAAAGATGAAATTTTCTGCTTTAATTTATATTATTTTAGCTATTGTTTTTATTGCAGTAGCACCACATTTTTTTGATAGTTATGGAATGGGGATTTTAAATCAAATTGCTATTTATATTACTTTAGCTGTGAGTTATAATCTTATTAATGGTGTAACTGGACAATTTTCGTTAGAACCTAATGGCTTTATTGCTATTGGTGCTTATGCGGCTGCTTTGGTGCTTTTAAGCGTTGATCAAAAAAATGATTTGTTTAATCTAGAAGATCCTAGTCCTATTATCTTAGCTTTGCATACGAATTCTTTTATTTTAGCTCTTATAATTGCTGGAATAAGTGCTTGTGTTTTATCTTTAATTCTTTCTTTTGCAGTTTTTCGCGTAAGAGGTGATTATTTAGCAATTGTAACTTTAGGTTTTGGAATTATTATACAAAAATTAGCCATTAATTTTCCAAGTTTAACCAATGGCTCCATGGGGTTAAATGGTGTTCCTTTATTTTCTAATTTATACTGGACTGGTGGTATTGCAATTGTCGCAGTTGTTTTGATTTTAAATTTGGTATATTCTAAATTTGGTAGAGCTATGAAAGCTATACGTGATGATGAAGATGCTGCAAGTGCTATGGGTATTAATACTTTTTGGATTAAAACTCTTGCTTTCTCAACCTCTGCTTTTTTGGAAGGAGTAGGTGGAGGACTTTTGGTATGTCTTCTTGGATCAGTTTCTCCTGAACAATTTGGTTTTGAATTTACTTTTGTGCTTTTAATTATCATTGTATTAGGCGGGCTTGGTTCAACTACTGGAGCTATTATTGGTTCTATACTGGTTATAGGCGGTATGGAATGGTTAAGATTTTTAGATGAATTGCAAATTAAAATTGATATTTTAAATATTAATATCGAATCTATGCCAGGTCTTCGTATGGTTGCATTTTCTTTGGTGTTAATCTTAGTTATGCTTTTTGCAAGAAGAGGAATTTTTGGTGATAAAGAATTGAATTTCTTTTTAAATAAAAACTCTAAAAAGAAAGGGTTTAAATGATACTAGAATTAAAAAATATCACTAAATCTTTTGGAGAGGTACAAGCAATTAATGAAACTTCTTTTTGCATTAACAAAGGAGAAATTTTTGGTTTAATTGGTCCTAATGGAGCTGGAAAGACAACTTTATTTAATATCATCACAGGAAATTATAAACCAACTAGTGGAGAAGTGTTTTTTCAAGAACAAAAAATCAATCATCTTAAACCTTATGAAATTGTACATTTAGGCATAGCAAGAACATTTCAAAATATAAGACTTTTTTCAAGTATGAATGTTCTTGAAAATGTTATGATTGGTTTTAATAAACAAATGAAATATAGTATTTTAGAGGCATTTTTTCATTTAGGTCGTTTTTATAAGGTTGAAAAAGAATTTAATCTTAAAGCTTTTAATATTTTAGAAGAATTAGGAATAGTAGAACTAGCAAATGAAAAAGCTACGAGTTTAAGTTATGGACAGCAAAGAAAGGTTGAAATTGCTCGTGCAATGGCAACAAATCCAAAACTTTTATTATTGGATGAGCCAGCTGCTGGTATGAATTCAAGCGAAAGTGATGAATTAGCTGAACTTATTTTAAAATTAAGAGAAAAATATAAAATTAGTATTTTATTAATAGAACATGATATGAAATTTGTTAATCAGCTTTGCGATAAGGTTTTAGTCCTTGATTACGGGAAGACAATTTTTGAAGGAAAATTAAGCGATGCGGTTGAACATAAAGAGGTAATCGCTGCTTATTTAGGGGATTTTGATGCTAGTAGTTAAAGATTTGCATGTATATTATGGTTTAATTGAAGCTGTTAAAGGCATAGATTTTAAGGTTGATACAGGTAATATAGTTTCACTTATAGGTTCGAATGGAGCAGGTAAGACTTCTACTTTAAATGCTCTTTTAAATTCTGTTAAACGCACCGGAGAAGTTAATTTTTTAGGTTATGATACTAAAAGGCATTTAACTCATACCTTAGTTCAAAAAGGTATAGCTTTAGTTCCAGAAGGAAGACGTGTTTTTATCAATCTTAGTGTTGAGGAGAATTTAAAAATCGGAGCCTATAATAATAGTGAAAACTATGAACATTTAAGAGAGCAAATGTATAAATTATTTCCACGACTCGCAAGTAAAAAAAATTGCATGGCTGGAAGTTTAAGCGGTGGAGAAGCTCAAATGTTGGCTATTTCAAGGGCTTTAATGAGTGAGCCAAAGCTTTTAATGCTCGATGAACCTTCTTTAGGCTTGGCGCCTAAAATTGTTGGTGAGGTTTTTGATATTATAGTTCGTTTAAAAAATGAAGGTATAACTATACTTTTAGTTGAACAAAATGCTTATTCTGCTTTAAAAATAAGTGATTATGCATATGTTTTAGAAAATGGCAAAATTGCTATGCAAGACAAAGCTAAAAATTTAATTGGAAATGATGATATCAGAAAAAAATATTTAGGATTGTAAAAAAGGACATTAAAACATGAAAAGAATAATTAAAAGTGTAGGGGATTTAAGAATTTCGATAATTTTATTTTTACTTTTTGCTCTATTTTGTGCTTTGGCTACTTTTATAGAAAGTTCTTATGGAACTCCTACTGCTTGGGCTATGATTTATGATGCTTTTTGGTTTGAATATATTCAATTGTTGCTAGGTGTTAATTTGTTGTGCGGTATGTTTCGCTATAAAATGTTTAATTTAAAAAAGTTACCTTTAATGATTTTTCACTTATCTTTCCTTTTTATTCTTGTAGGGGCTGGAATTACTAGATATTTCGGATTTGAAGGAACTTTATCTATTAGAGAACATACGCAAAATTCATTAATAGAGAGTTTGAAAACTTCAGTTCGTATTTCCGCTATTAAAGACGCAGAGCAATATAGTGTTGTAAATGATCGCTATATCGGGAATTTGCCTTTTGCTAATCATTTTAAACTTGCTTTAAATATGGGTAATGATAAGGCGATTTTAAAATATAAAGATTTGATTTTAGATGCTGATTATGTTTATAAAGAAAACAATACTTCAGATCCTTTACTTGCCATAACATTTTCTCAAAAAAATATGCAAGGTGTAACAATGGAATTTAAAAAAGGAGAAATTAAAAATATCGATGGGATAAATTTTTCTTTTATGAATGACAATGTTGCAAAACCTTATGTAAAAATTGATCAAAATTTAAATTTAAGCTCAAGTAAAGATTTAAATGCGTTTAACATGAAAGAAGGTAAAAATTTTATCTTAAAAGCTACAGAGACTCAAAATGCTAAAGATCTTAGACTTTATAATATCGGTGATTTAAATTTTGTTATAAAATTTGCTTCTTTACATGGAGATCGTGAAATTCAAGGTGTCAATAGACCCCAAGATGAAAGTTTTTGGTTATGGTTTAAATATTCTTGGATGGAATTAGCTAGAACAATGTTAGTTTCAACTTTCGGAGAGCCACAAAATTGGAAAACTTCATGGCTTTTAAGATTTAAAGATTTTGCAATGAGTAAAGAATATCAAGCCCTAAATTTAAAAGGTGAAAAAGCTTTAAAACTGGAATTGACTTATAAAAATAAAAGTAAAGATTTTTATATTTTTGAATACGATAAACCTGTAATGATCGAATTAGAAGGGCAGAAATTTTTTATTTCTTGGGGACTTTCTTATAATAAATTACCTTTTGAAATTTATTTAAATAAATTTGTCTTAGAACGCTATCCAGGATCTATGTCAGCTGCTTCTTATGCAAGTGAAATTACAGTTAAAGATGGAAGTAAAAATTTTGATTATAGAATATTTATGAACAATGTTTTAGATTATAATGGCTATAGATTTTATCAAAATTCTTACGATTCAGATGAAAAAGGAACAATTCTTTCAGTTAATAAAGATCCAGGAAAAACTCCAACTTATATAGGTTATTTTTTATTAATTTTGGGAATGTTTTTAAATTTCTTTAATCCAAATTCAAGATTTAGAACTTTAGTAAGATTGATAAATCAAGATTCTTTGAAAAATATCGGAGCTTTTTTATTGGTATTTTTTATTTTTTGTGGAGCAAATAAAGCTTTTGCCAAAGATAATGACTTACCTGTTGTAAGTCCAGAACATTCTAAAGCACTTGCTTCTTTGGTTTTGCAAAAATCTTTAGATGGCAGAATGATGCCTTTTGATACCCTATCAAGAGAAATTTTAGAAAAAATTCATCAAAGTGATACTTATAAGGGTCAAGATGCTAATGCAATTATGCTTTCTATGCTTATAGGTGTGGATAAATGGCAAAATGAACCTTTCATTTTGATGCCTAGCGATAGTACTATTCGTAGAGATATTGCTAAAATTCTAAAGGTTCCTGATGAAAAATATATTTCTTATAGGGATTTTTTTGACGAAAACAATCATTATAAGCTTCAAAAATATGTAGAAAATGCAAACAGAAAAAATCCAAACACTAGAAATACTTTTGATAAAGAGATTATAAAATTAGATGAGAGAGCCAATGTTGTTAATTTGGTTTTTAGTGGTGAGCTTTTTAAATTTATTCCTGTACAAAATGACAAAAATAATCTTTGGTTGGCGCCTTATTCTGCAATCACAACTTTAAAAGGGGAAGAAGGAGAGATTGTTTTAGCTTTAGTGAGAAATTACTTTGGAGCTGTTGATCAAGCTTTTAAAAACAATGATTGGACTAAGGCAGATAAAGCTTTGGAATTGATTAAAGAATATCAAAGCAAAGTTGGATATAGAGTTATGCCAAGTGAAAATAAAATCAAGACTGAAATTTTTTCAAATAAGATTAAAATTTTCTCAAAATTAATTCCTGTTTATCTGATCGCAGGAATTTTACTTTTGGTAATTGTTTTTGCTAAAATGATTACTCCAAATTTAAAAATAACAAAGATATTTAAAATTGTTTATACTTTAAATATTTTAGCCTTTGTTATTCATACCATAGGATTAATCCTTCGCGCATATTTATCTGAACATGCACCTTGGAGCGATGCTTATGAGAGTATGATTTATATTGCATGGGCTTTATCGTTATCTGGGATATTTTTCTCTAAAAAAAGTCCTATAGCCTTATCTCTTACTTCAATTTTATCGGGCATAGTATTAATGGTGGCTTACTTAAATGAGATAAATCCTCAAATTACAAATCTTAGACCTGTTCTTAATTCTTATTGGCTAAGTATACATGTATCTGTCATAACTGCTAGTTATGGATTTTTAGGTTTATGTGCTTTATTGGGTATTTTCGTTTTATTATTAATGTGCTTTCTTAAAAAAGATGGAAAATATAATCCTAATATTCTAAGAAATATTACAGAAGCTACTAGAATCAATGAAATGGCTATGATTTTAGGACTTTGTTTGCTTACAGCTGGAAATTTTTTAGGTGCAATTTGGGCAAATGAAAGCTGGGGAAGATATTGGAGTTGGGATTCTAAAGAAACTTGGGCTCTAATAACTATTTTAGTTTATGCTGCAATTTTACATCTTAGAATGATTCCTAAGTATTGTAATCAATTTATCTTTGCCTTATGGAGTATGTTTGCTTACTGGGTTGTCGCTATGACTTATTTTGGTGTGAATCATTTTTTAACCGGTATGCACTCTTATGCAGCTGGAGAAGCAGTTCAAATTCCTAATTATGTTTATTGGATTTTTATTGCTATGCTTGTTTTAGCGTATTTTTCAAGAAGAAAACGTCATTTTGTAGGTAGGCTTTAATGAATTATATTTTTATGGTAATTTTTTGCGTCGCTTTAGCACTCTTTTTATTTTTAAGCTTGATTGCTTATCTTATTACGAGTGGCAGTAGTAAAAAAATATCTAAAAAAGATAAAAATATTCCTACTGCTAAGCCAAAAAAAGCTAAAAAAGTATTTGATACTAATTTAGACAATATGATTGCAGCAGCAGCTGATCCGAATTTAAGCGATTCTGATTTACAGGAGTTAGTTAAAATATATGTTGCTACACATAAATTAGGTTCTAAAACCTCTAAAGAATTAGATGAAGCTACAAAGAAAAAATTAGAATTTGTGGCATCTCTGGCTTCAAATATAAATGCAAGTCCTCAAACTGTAAGTTTTTTAAATAAAGAACTTAAGAAAATTTCTGCCTCTTATAAAAAAGAAATTGATGCTTATGAGCAGATGGGACTAGCAAAGAGAAAAATTAAAGAAGAACAATAGGTAAAAATTTTTAAAATAAAATAGCTTGATTTTATGTAGATATTTTATAATTAATATTTACATAAACAATGCTTAAAAGATAAAGTTATAAATTTAAGCCATTTGTTTTTAATTAGTCTTTATAAGGTAAATATTAAAAATTTTTATAATAACTTGTGAGATATTTTAAATCGATATTTGGTTGCTAAATGATTTATAAGCCTTTTTGTGTAAAAAATTTACTAAAGATATTACCATTTTTAAGATATCTCACAATAAGTTCCAGCTGTTATCTCATCAAAATCTAAAAAAGGCATATTTATTTTAAGTAGTAAAATCTTTAAATTTTTTGTATTTTTGTATATGTTAAAATTAAAAATTTAAATTATTGTAAAATATTAAAAATTATATATTATGTTTTTTATTGTAACTATTTTAATATAAAGATTTAGCTAATCAACAATCGAGAATTAATAATAATGCTTATAAAAAAGTATTTAAGGTTATAAAATACTCAGTAATTTTCATGCTATCAAAGATGATATTTAAGCAATTAATTTGCATATTATATAAAATCAATAAATTTAATACTTTTCTTTTTAGATAGAATTGTCTGAAAAAATAAAGCTAAGATAAAAGGCGTTAAGCCTTTTAAAACTTATAAAATACAAATGATAAATGCAGCCTATAAGCAACTAAAATATAATCTCCTAGCACTGTTATAATTGAACCTTAATTTTAAATTTATATATTTTATAAAAATACATAAACTAAAATGATTTTATTTTTTATAGTGATTTTAAAAGATGAAAAGCTTAATTTTTAGCATTTTGATAAATTTAAATAAATATTTTTGAAGTTTAATGGTGCGCTCAAGAGGATTCGAACCTCTGGCCTTTTGAACCGCAATCAAATGCTCTATCCAGCTGAGCTATGAGCGCATTTTTAAAGACGCTATTATATAATATTTTTCTTAAAAATAGGTTATTTGTTTGGTTTTTTAGTAATTTTGTCATCAAATTCCAATTCTTTTTTTCTTTTCTTATAATAAACAATAAGCCCAAATGCTAAAATCAAACACATAAGTGTAAAAATATACCAAGTAGCATTTTTATCGCCACTTAAAAATAATCCATTTGTATTCATCCCAAAAAATCCTACGATTAAATTTAGAGGTAAAAATATCGCAGAAAGCACGCTTAAAAAATATAAACTTTGATTGATTCTCTCATTTTTAATTGCATTGATAAATAAGTGCAATTCGTTAAGTCTTGTTAGAATTTCTTTACTATTTTTTAAGGCTATATTGATACCAAAAAGCAAAGGCCTTAAGGCTTTTTTGTGCGGACTTGATTCGGCTAGTAAATTTAAAGCTTCATTAATTAGTGAAAGACTTTTTAAATTTTTATTGATTTTTTGCTTTAAAATAAAACTTTTTTTAAAAAAATTTTTAATCAAATTGCCCTTTAAAAGGATATTTTCTTTATGCTCTATAATATTTTCAAAATGCGTATTTATAGCTTTATATTCATCTAAATTAGCACGGATAATATTCAAAAAATCATTAAGATTAAAAATTTTAAATTCTGTATTTTCTAATTTAAATATATACTCATCCTCAAAACCAAAAACATGAACCTTTTCTTTATCTGTTTTAGTATTTAAAGAAGATAAAATTAAAATTTTTTGTCCTAAAAAATCCATATACAAGGTGTTAGAATTTTTGCTTAAAAATTTAGCCAAATTATCATCATATTGCATTGTTTAGCCTCTTAGAATAAAAATCTTTTCTAAATTTATTAAATTCATTTTTTTGAATAGCTTCTCTCATTTGTTTTACTAAATCAAGATAATAATGCAAATTATGCAAGCTTGCTAAGCGAAAAAAAGTTAATTCCTTAGCTTTAAAAAGATGATTTAAATAAGCACGTGAGAAATTGCGGCAAGTATAGCATTGACAAGTTTTATCTATGGGTTCATGATCATTAATAAATTCTGCTTTTTTGATATTAAATTTGCCAAAACTAGTAAAAAATGTTCCATTTCTAGCATTTCTTGTTGGCATAACGCAATCAAACATATCTACTCCACGTGCAACATTTTCTACCAGATCCTCAGGGGTGCCAACGCCCATTAAATATCTTGGTCTGTTTTCATCTAAAAAAGGATTTAAATTTTCTACAGTTTCATACATAAGAACATTTTCTTCTCCAACACTAAGCCCACCTATAGCTAGTCCGTCAAATTCCATTTCATTTAAAGATAAAGCACAACGTTTTCTTTCTTCATAGTCAGTTCCACCTTGGATAATTCCAAAAATATTTTGGTTTAAACCTATATTTTGTTTTTGCATTTTTTTATGATACTCTATAGCTTCTTTTGCCCATAAAATAGTTCTATCAACAGAAATTTTAATTCTTTCTTTGGTTGCAGGTAGGGCAACTAAATCATCTAAAATCATCATAATATCTGATTTAAAGGTATATTGGATATCTAAAACGCTTTTAGGTGTAAAAAGATGTTTGCTTCCATCGATATGACTTTTAAATTCTATACCTTCATTAAAATGTTTTGAATTTTTACTTAAAGAAAAAGCTTGAAAACCGCCACTATCTGTTAAAAAACTTCTATCAAATTGAGTAAAACCATGCAAACCATTAAAATTTCTAATTACCCCCAAACCAGGACGCAAATACATATGATAAGTATTAGCAAGAATAATTTTTGCATCCAATTCTTTTTTAAGATCGTTAGCATCAAGACTCTTAACCGCCCCTACTGTTCCAACAGGCATAAAAATAGGGGTTTGAAAAGTACTATGTGCTGTAGTTATTTCACAAACTCTAGCCATACCATCTTTATACTTTAATTTAAATTCCATTTGATATAATTCCTTTTTTTGGAGATAAATATAATGAATCGTATTTTAATTATAATTGATGGAATTTTAGCAAAGCATTTCTTAGAAAGGCTTTGTTTTGAAAAAGGTTTGGGATATTTTTTTACAATTGTTTGCCAAGAAGAACTTAATATTAAAAGTGATTATTTAGAGTTATATCGCTTTGATCCTACTAGTACAGCACGTCTTGAAACGATTATGAGTAAAGAATTTAAACAAGCTTTTATTTATATGCAAGATGAATTTGAGGCAAAAAAAACCTATGAAGCTTTACGTTTATTAGATATTAATTTAGAAATTGAAATTATGGATTTTTGGGGCTTAAGTATTAGCGATTCCCATGCAAATTTAGTTGATGCAAGAATGACTTTAAGCCGCAGATTGATGAATTTTTTTCCAGACATTGCTCTTACTGCTCAGCATATAGGACTTGGAGAGGGAGAAATAATGGAGGTTAAAATTCCTTCAGGATCTATTTTTGCCTATAGGCATATTAGATCTATTCAGCAAAAAAGATGGCGTATAGTATTAATTTATAGAAATTCAAAAATCTATTTTGTAAAGCCTAGTTTTGTTTTAGAGCCTAATGATAGTATTTTAATTGTAGGAGATCCAGTTGTTCTTCAAAGTATTTTTCATAATATTAGGGATAAAGCAGGACAATTTCCTATACCTTTTGGAAGCAATATTTTCACTCTCATTGATATGAAAAATATGAGTGAAAAAGCTCAAGAAAATTTGATCAATACAACTTTATATCTTGAAGAAAAAAGTAATGCAAAGAAAAGTTTTATAAGAGTAATAAATCCTAAAATCGGTCCTATATTTTATAGATTAAAAGAGTTATTTTACGAAAGAGAAGGAATATTTTTTGATTATTTTAATACAGATTTTACTCATTTAAATTCTTTTTTGCAAAATAATGATATAGGGATGCTTATTACAGATTATAAACATTTTCAAAAAGAGAAAAAGAGATTTTTTGATTTAAAAATTCCTATACTGAAAATAGGAAAATGCAGTTTTGAAAATTTAAAAGAATCAGTAATTTTAAGTGCTAATGAAAGTGAACTTGAAAATAATGCAAATGTAATTACTGATTTTAGCAAACAGCTTGATTTTAATTTAACGCTTTATTATTATAATCCTAATTCTCAAAATATTAGCAATATGAAAGAATATTTTAGCAGTTTGTCTAAGCTTTATGATAAAAATATTCAAATTATTAATAAAAGAGACAATAATCCTCTTTTAAATTTGCAATACCGCAATGATTTATTGCAATTTGTAAGCTTTGAAAAAGAGCTTTTAGGTGGAAATTTTAGCAAAAGTTTAAGTACAAATTTAAATAGACATTATGCTAAGATGAAGGAAAATTACCAACTTTTTATACCGGTTGAATAAAGCAACTTTAAGCAAAATAAGAGAATAATTAGTCCTAATTTGATAAAATAAATTTATAAAGAATAAAACAAAAAAGTGAAAAAATGCAAATAAAAGTTAATTTAAAAGAAAATGCGTATAAAGTTTATATTGATGAGTTAGAAAATTTAGAATTTGATACTAAAGTTTTTATACTTTCAAATCCTAAAATTTCAGGACTTCATCTAAAAAAATTGTTAAATAAAATTAAAGCTAAAGAAATTTTTATTGCTACAATAAAAGATGGAGAAGAGTATAAAAATTTAAATACTGTAGAAGAAATTTTAAATCAAATGTTTAATTCTAAGCTCGATAGAAAAAGCATTCTAATAAGTTTTGGTGGCGGAGTAATTAGTGATATAGGAGGATTTGTATCAAGTATTTATAAAAGAGGTATTGATTTTATTAATATCCCAACGACGCTTTTAGCTTGTATTGATGCTGCTGTTGGTGGAAAAACTGGAATCAATAATTCTTTTGGAAAAAATCTTATAGGAACTTTTTATCAGCCAAAAGCTGTGTATTGTGAGAGTGAATTTTTAAAAACTTTAGGCGAAAAAGAATTATCTGCTGGTATAGCAGAATTTATTAAGATGGCAGTTATATTTGATAAAAATTTACTCGATTTTATAGAAAGTATAGATGAAAAATCTTTTTTAAATGCAAGATGTGAAAATGAAATTTTTTCTAAAATCATTGCTAAAAGCATAGAACTTAAAGCTAAAGTGGTAGAACAAGATGAAAAAGAAAATCATCTTAGGATGCTTTTAAATTATGGTCATACCTTTGCCCATGTGATAGAAAATTTAACTCAATATAGTGTATATTTACATGGTGAAGCTGTTGCTATGGGTATGAATATGGCAAATCGTTTAGCTTTAAATTTAGAACTTTTAAGCGAAAAAGAATGCCATAGAATCGAAAGAATTTTAAAAAAATTTAATCTACCGACACATTATAAAATCGATAATATCAATGCTTTTTATGAAGCTTTTTTTATGGATAAAAAAAATTCCAATCAAAAATTAAATTTCATTCTTCCTCACTCTTTAGGCAAGGGTTTGATTAAAGATAATATTGATTTAAAAATTATCATTAAAACTTTAAAAGAATTTTCATGAAAAAAATTATTATTTTGGCTTTATTTTTTATCACAGCCTTTGCGGATGCTAATCGCACTATTTCTAAGAGCATCCAAGAAAAAATTGATACTTTAAATACGATTATTAATGCAAGTATTTGGAATATAAGATATGAAAATTTTATGAAATATCAAAATATTAACGATGAAATTCTTGTCTTAAATTTGGATCTTAAAAAAACTACAGATATTCTTACACAAGAAGAGATAAAACGCAAAATCAATAATCTAAAAGAACAGCTTAATTTGTTAAAAGAATATAAAGATTTAAATTTTGCTCAAATTCTTAGTGCTCCAAATCATGTTGAAATTTTACCAAAGCTTACCAATCCTTTAGCTATAATTGGAGCTTTTTCTCATATTAAAAAAATAAGAGGAGAAAAAGAAGAATATCTATCTAAGTTCAATGAATTTAAAAATTTAGTTGATAGGATTAAAGAAAAGAATTTAGAACTTAAAGAATTGGTTGATTTTGATCCAAATCCTAAAAATATACAAGCTTTAAAACAATCTGATCAAAAATTAAAAGAATTTAAACAAATTTTAAATTTTATCAGTACTTCTTATTCTGTATATGAAAAAAAAATTGATGAAGAAATTTCAAGAGTTAGTTCTGAAATTAAACTTCAAACATTAAAAGCATTTAATATTCTTATTTTTATTGTTTTTGTTATTGCTGTTTCGTTTTTGCTTAAATATATTGCTAAAAAATACATCAAAGATAATGAAAGATATTATACAGCAACCAAAATTATTAATTTTATTAATATCAATATTATTTTGCTTATTGTACTTTTTGCTTACATAGAAAATATAAGCTATCTCGTAACGATATTAGGTTTTGCTTCTGCAGGTTTGGCAATTGCTATGAAAGATATGTTTATGTCTATGCTTGGATGGTGTGTAATCGTTTTTGGAGGTAGTTTTAGAGTAGGAGATCGTATTAAAGTTTTTCAAAATGATACTACTTATGTGGGTGATATCATAGATATTTCTTTTTTAAGAATCACTCTTTATGAAGAACTTACATTAGAAACTTACATGAAAAATCGTCGCAGTGGTCGTATTATCTTTATACCAAATAATTACGTTTTTACAAATTTATTGGCTAATTATACTCATCATGGCATGAAAACTATTCTTGATGGTATTGATATTAATATCAGTTTTGATAGCAATATTGAAAAAGCACAAGAAATAGTGGAAAAAATCGTAACTCATCACTCAAAAAAATACACAGAACTTGCAAGAAAAAACATGCATCGTTTGCAAGATGAATATAGTATTAAAAATCCTAAGGTAGATCCTAGGTTTTTTGTATTTTTTGAACATTGGGGGATGAGAATTTCTGCTTGGTATATGACGAGTTCTTATGCAGCCTTAGTGCTTAGAAGTACAATTAGTAAAGAAATTATTAAAGAATTTAAAAAACATAGAGATATAAAAATCGCTTATCCAGCACAAAATTTGTATTTAGATAAAATGGATTTAAATCATAAAATTAAAAATTTTCCCATAAAGGAATAAAGATTGAAAGAAAAAGTTTTTTTTAAAACCTTTGGCTGTAGAACAAATATTTATGATACAGAGCTTTTGAAACGCTATGTGAAAGATTTTGAAATTACCAATAATGAAAAAGAAGCACAAATTGTAGTTGTAAATTCCTGTACGGTTACAAATGGAGCTGATAGCGGAATAAAATCATATATTAATACCATGAAAAAACAGGGGATTAAAGTTATACTTACAGGATGCGGGGCTGTAAGTAAAGGAAAAGAGCTTTTAGAACAAAAGCAAATTTTTGGCGTACTAGGAGCGTCAAATAAAGATAAAATCAATAAATTTTTAAGTGCAAAAACAAGTTTTTATGAGCTCGGAAATTTAAATTTTATAGATAAAGATATAGTTTGTGAGTATGAAAATCACACTAAAGCTTTTGTTAAAATTCAAGAAGGATGTGATTTTGCATGTTCATATTGTATTATTCCTAGTGTAAGAGGTAAATCAAGAAGCGTAGAAGAAAAAGATCTTTTAAAACAAGTAGAAATTCTTGCACAAAATGGTTATTCTGAGATTGTTTTAACAGGGACTAATATAGGATCTTATGGTATAAAAAATGGTACAACCTTGGGAAAACTTTTACAAAAAATAGGAAAAATTTCAGGTATAAAGCGTATAAGACTTGGTAGCTTAGAGCCTGCACAAATTGATGAAAGTTTTTTAGAAATTTTAAATGAAGCTTGGATTGAAAAACATTTGCATATTGCTTTACAACATACCAGTGAAAAAATGCTACGTATTATGAGAAGGCGTTCGCATACTGATAATGATTTAAAACTTTTTGACCATATAGCAAGTAAGGGTTTTGCTTTAGGGACTGATTTTATCGTAGGACATCCTGGGGAAAGCGAATATATATGGAGTGAAGCTTTAAATCATTTTAAAAATTTTCCACTCACTCATATACACGCTTTTATTTTTAGTCCTAGAAATAATACTCACTCAGCTACCATGAAAGAAGATCTTGTGAGTGGGGATGTGGCCAAAGAAAGATTAAATCTTTTAAAAGATATTGTAGAAAAAAATAATTATGAATTTAGAAAGAAAAATAAAGCTCCACTTGAAATTTTAGTTGAAACTCAAAAAGATGGTCTTTTTGAGGGCTATGACCAATTTTTTAATAAAATAAAAATAAAAAGCGATCGTGATATAGCTAAAGAATGGTTATTAATAGACCGATATGAAATACAAGAAAAATATAATTTTTCAAATTTACAAGGCTAAGAAATGAAAAATAAAAAAATCATACTAATATCTTTTTTGATTTTATGTGTTCTTTTTGGAATTTTATATATTAAAAATGAACCAAAATATATTGATGAAAGTCTTTATCAAAGTCTTTTAAGTCAAAATTTAATCCAAAAAGCCATTATAAATAGTGAAGAAGTTTTGTTAAAAACCAAAGAAGGAAATTATGCAGTTATTAAAGATGGAATAGATCTAAAAACCCTTTTAACTAAAGTTCCAGTTGAGATAAAAAAAGATAATACTTTATGGATAATAAGTATTTTTATTATTTTAATTATTTTATTTTTTCTAATCTTTTCTTTTTTGAAAAAAAAAGAAATTGCCAAATATCCAATTTCTACAAATAAAGCATCCAATTTAAGTCAAAATACTCAATTAGAGAGTTCTAATATCAAGCCCGTAATTTCAAATATAACCTTTAAAGATGTTGCAGGCGTTGATGAAGTAAAAATGGAATTAAGCGAATTGGTAGATTTTTTGCAAAATTCTAAAAAATATAAAGAATTTGGCGTAAAAATGCCTAAAGGAGTTTTGATGGTTGGACCACCAGGAGTAGGAAAAACTCTCATAGCTAAAGCTGTTGCAGGAGAAGCTGGGGTTCCGTTTTTTTATCAAAGTGGCTCTAGTTTTGTAGAAATTTATGTCGGGATGGGTGCTAAAAGAGTTAGAGAGCTTTTTTCTAAAGCTAAGATGATGGCGCCAAGTATTATTTTTATTGATGAAATTGATGCAGTAGGAAAAGCAAGAGGCGAAATGTCAAATGTTGAAAGGGATAGCACTTTAAATCAGCTTTTAACTCAAATGGATGGTTTTGAAGACAATAATGGCGTTATCGTTATAGCAGCTACAAATAAAATAGAGCTTATGGATCCAGCTTTATTGCGTTCAGGACGTTTTGATAGAAGAATTTTTTTATCCTTGCCTGATTTTAGAGATAGACTTAGAATTTTAAAAATTTATATGAAAGATAAAAATAACAATGTTGATTTAAATAAAATTGCTAAAGCAAGCGTTGGTTTTAGCGGAGCAGGGCTTGAAACTTTAGTTAATGAAGCGGCAATTAATGCCTTACGAAGAAATAGCACTTTGGTTGAAGAAAATGATTTTTATGCTGTGCTTAATAAAGTGCTTATAGGTAAAAAGAAAATTTTAACTTTTAATGACGAAGAAAAGAAAATTCAAGCTACTTATCAAGCTGCTAAAGCTTTAAGTGCGTATTATTTTGATATAGGATTTGAAAAATTTACTCTTATTGAAGATCGCTTTAAAGAATATGAAAAAAATATTAGATCAAAATCTGAACTTATTAATCGTATCAAAGTTTATCTAGCTGGTTCTAGAGCTATGAATTTAATCTACAATGAAAGCTACACAAACTCACAAAATGACTTTTTAAAAATCAAAGAATTACTAGAATATATGGTTAATTTTGATATGATAGAACAGGCTAATTTGGATGAATATAAAAAAGAAGTGGATGAATTCTTAAGTCCTATGAAAGAAAAAATTTTAAAACTATCAGAACTTTTACTTGATCAAGAAAAAATAGAATACAAAGATATCAAACTTTTTATGCAAATTTAATCCTCATAAATTTATAACACATTGAATTTTTTATATTTTCAATGTGTCTTTATATAAGTTAATAAAATATATTGTATAATATTAACTCATAAAACTTTAGTTATATAGACTAAATTAAATTAAGTAAATTTTTTTATATATATACTTGACAAAATAACACTCAAAGTTGTATAATAACCTTAGCAATTAAAAAAGAGAGTGCTAATTTTAAAGGAAGGAAGTTATGAAAAATCACGATAAAAAAGATTTAATTTTAGATTCTATTATCGAAACTTATTTATTAGATAATGTTCCTATAGGTTCTAGCGAACTTAATTTAAATTTATGCATTCCAGCATCAACTATACGCGTTTATTTGAAAAGATTGAGTGATGAAGGATTGATCACTCAACTTCATATAAGTAGCGGTAGAATTCCAACTGTTTTAACAATGCAAAATTATTGGCAAAATTATTGGAAAGAAAAACAAAATGAAAATCTTATTAAGATTACTAATGAGGTTTTTTTAAAAGAATTAAGCAAAGAATTTGAAATTTATTGCTTGGTCTATGGAGGTAGAAATTTAACCTTAAAAGAAATTTTTAATCTCAATGCTAAATTTATAATTTTGGATTTTGAAGATGAGGAGCTTGTATTAAAATACACCAAAGAAGCTTGGGAATTTTTAAAAACCTTAATCGGTTTTGATCTTTTTAGCATAGAAAATATAGCTTTAAGAGTTTCTTTTATGGAGCTTGTAGATAAAATAACTTGTTTAAGACAAAATTTGATTTATTATAGAAGCAATGAGGAAAGAGCTTATCAAATTTATCAAAACGATGAATTTGTTAAGCTCTTAGATTGCGGTGTGCATCATTATTTCAAAGATAGCTTAGAATTTGAACCTTTGTTTAAAGAAGGATTTATGGGGCTTAAAGTAGATGGGCAATTTTTGGGCGAAGATGTAAATATTATCTTAGCAGGTAGTGTTTATACTGATTATAAAAAAATATTAAAACAAATAAAGGAGGCAGCGTGAGCGAACAAAAGCAAGAAGTCGAAAATGAAAATTCACAAGAATGCGAAAATTTGCAAGAAGAAAATACATGCAATGAAGAAAATGAACAAGATAAATTGCAAAAAGAATTCGATGAATTAAAAGATAGATATATGCGTGCAAACGCTGAATTTGAAAATATCAAAAAAAGAATGGAAAAAGAAAAAGTTACCGCAATGCTTTATGCTAATGAAGGCTTTGCGAAAGATTTGCTTGATGTTTTAGATGCTTTAGAGGCGGCTTTAAATGTTGAAGCAAAAGATGAAATCAGTTTAAAAATCAAAGAAGGAGTGCAAAATACTTTAGATTTGTTTGTTAAAAAACTTGAAAAAAATGGTATTAAAACCATAGAAGAATTAAAAGACTTTGATCCAAATTTACACGAAGCAATGTTTCATGTAGATAGTGCGGATCATGAAAGCGGAAGTATCGTGCAAGTTTTACAAAAAGGATATAAAATTAACGATCGCGTGATACGTCCGACAAAAGTAAGTGTAGCAAAATAAATTATAATCGAAAGGATAAAAAATGAGTAAAGTTATAGGTATAGATTTAGGAACAACTAATTCTTGTGTTTCTGTTTATGAACGCGGAGAAAATAAAGTAATTCCAAATAAAGAAGGTAAAAACACAACTCCTTCAGTAGTGGCTTTTACTGACAAGGGTGAAATTTTAGTTGGAGATAGTGCAAAGCGTCAAGCTGTAACCAATCCTGAAAAAACTATATATTCTATTAAAAGAATTATGGGTTTGATGATCAACGAAGAAGCAGCTAAAGAAGCTAAAAGCAGACTTCCTTATCACATCACTGAAAGAAATGGAGCTTGTGCAATTGAAATTGCAGGAAAAATTTATACTCCACAAGAAATTTCAGCAAAGGTTTTGATGAAGTTAAAAGAAGATGCTGAAGCTTTCTTGGGCGAAACTGTAGTGGATGCAGTTATCACTGTTCCTGCTTATTTTAATGATGCGCAAAGAAAGGCAACCAAAGAAGCTGGAACCATCGCAGGGCTTAACGTTTTAAGGATTATCAATGAACCAACAGCCGCAGCTTTAGCATATGGACTTGATAAAAAAGATAGCGAAAAAATCGTTGTTTATGATTTGGGTGGTGGTACATTTGATGTTACCGTACTTGAAACAGGCGATAATGTAGTCGAAGTTTTATCAACTGGTGGTAATGCTTTCTTAGGTGGAGATGATTTTGATAATAAATTAATCGATTTTCTTGCAAGTGAATTTAAAAATGAAACAGGAATCGATCTGAAAAATGATGTAATGGCTTTACAACGTTTAAAAGAAGCAGCTGAAAATGCTAAAAAAGAACTTAGCTCAGCTAATGAAACTAACATTAACTTGCCATTTATTACAGCCGATGCAAGTGGTCCAAAACACTTAACAAAAACTATCACTAGAGCCAAATTTGAAAGCATGATAGAAAGTTTAGTAGCTGAAACTATTGCTAAAATTAATGAAGTAGTTGATGATGCGGGACTTAAAAAAGATGAAATTAAAGAAATCGTTATGGTAGGGGGATCTACTCGCGTTCCTTTAGTCCAAGAAGAAGTTAAAAAAGCTTTTGGAAAAGATCTTAACAAATCTGTAAACCCTGATGAAGTTGTGGCTATTGGTGCAGCTATCCAAGGTGCAGTTATAAAAGGTGATGTTAAAGACGTGCTTTTACTTGATGTAACTCCACTTTCTTTAGGTATTGAAACTTTAGGTGGTGTGATGACTAAGATCATAGAAAAAGGCACAACCATCCCAACCAAAAAAGAGCAAGTTTTCTCAACTGCAGAAGATAATCAAAGTGCCGTAACTATCAATGTTTTACAAGGTGAAAGAGAATTCAGCCGTGACAATAAATCTTTAGGAAATTTCAATCTTGAAGGAATTCCGCCAGCACCACGCGGTATGCCACAAATTGAAGTAACTTTTGATATCGATGCAAATGGTATTTTAACCGTTTCTGCTAAAGATAAAGCAACAGGTAAAGCACAAGAGATTAAAATCACAGGTTCAAGCGGTCTAAGTGAAGAAGAAATCGAAAAAATGGTAAAAGATGCAGAACTTCACAAAGAAGAAGATAAAAAACGTAAAGAAGCTGTAGATGCAAGAAATGCAGCAGATAGCTTAGCGCATCAAGTTGAAAAATCTTTAAATGAGCTTGGAGAAAAAGTTCCAGAAGATGAAAAAGCAAATATACAAAAAGCTTTAGATGATCTAAGAGAGACTTTAAAAAATGAAAATTCAAGCAAAGAAGAAATCGAAAGCAAAATGAAAGCTTTAAGCGAAGTTTCTCACAAATTAGCTGAAAATATGTATAAAAAAGATGATGCACAAGCTAACGATAAAAAGAAAAAAGACGATGATGTTATCGATGCTGAAGTAGAATAATCTTCTTTATATCTTCACGCCAAGCTATTTTTTAGCTTGGCCTTTAAAATTCAAATATTTTTTAAATGACTTTTAGCAAAATTTTCCTATAATTCTTTTTATTTTTAAGGGAATTTTATGGATACAGCTCGTTTTCAACCAATCATAAATTTCATATGGGGAGTAGCAGACGATCTGCTTCGCGATGTTTATGTTAAGGGAAAATATCGCGATATTATCTTGCCTATGACTGTTTTAAGAAGAGTGGATGTGATTTTAGAGCCTACAAAAGATAAGATTTTAGATCTTTACGAGCAATTTAAAGATAAAATAGATAGTTTTGATTTTTTAGGTATGAGCACAGGCAATGGCTTAGGCTTTTATAATTATTCTAAATTTACCTTGCAAACTCTTTTAAATGATCCTAAAAATATAAGAGTAAATTTTGAAAATTACCTTGATGGCTTTAGTGAAAATATCAAAGATATCATTTCCAAATTTGAATTTAAAAATCAGCTAGATAGATTAGAAAATGCCAATATTCTTTTTGGTGTTATAGAAAGATTTTGCTCGCCTAAGATAAATTTATCCATAGCACCTATACTAGATAGCAAAGGCAATGTTATACAAGAAGGCTTAAGTAACCTTGGTATGGGATATGTTTTTGAAGAACTCATTCGTAAATTTAACGAAGAAAACAACGAAGAAGCAGGGGAGCACTTTACCCCAAGAGAAATTATAGATCTTATGACACATCTTGTATTTTTACCCGTAAAAGAACAAATCAACAAACCAGATAAGATTTTTCTCATCTATGACAATGCCTGCGGAAGTGGTGGGATGCTAACCGAATCAAAAGAATTCATCACAGATCCTCAAGGCCTCATACAATCTAAAGCAAAAATTTATCTCTATGGACAAGAGATCAACCCAGAAACTTACGCCATATGTAAAGCCGATATGCTGATAAAAGGCGAAGATCCTAACAATATCAAATACGGCTCAACCTTAAGCGATGATCAGCACAAAGAGACAAAATTTGATTTTATGCTGACCAATCCACCTTATGGAAAATCTTGGGAAAACGATCAAAAAATTCTAAGGGTTGAAAAGAAAGGCTCAAATTCAACTTGCGATGATCCTAGATTTAGCGTAGGTATCACAAGTAAAAGTGATGGACAAATGATGTTTTTGCTAAATATGCTTAGCAAAATGAAATTTGATACTTCTATGGGTTCACGTATCGCTAGTGTGCATAATGGTAGCTCGCTTTTTAATTCTGATAGCGGTATGGTGGCCATTAGAAAACATATCATTGAAAATGATTATCTAGAGGCTATAATCGCACTACCTACAAATATGTTTTACAATACAGGAATTCCGACTTTTATTTGGATCCTTGCCAATAAAAAACCAAAACACAAAAGAGGTAAAATTCAGCTTATCAACGCAACAAGCCAAAAGTATTATTCTAAGATGAAAAAATCTTTGGGTTCAAAACAAAATGAGATGACAAAAGAACACTTAGAAAAAATCACTAAATTATTTTTGGAAAACATCAGCAATGAAGACAGCAAAATTTTAGATAATATCGAATTTGGTTATACTAAAATCACTATAGAAAAGCCAAAAAGTATCGAAAATTTAGAGCTTGATGAAAGATTTGCAAAACTTAAAGATAAAGACAAAATTTTAGAAAAATTAAAAGAATTGGAAAAAAATCCTAAAGAATTTGAAAGTAAAGAAGAATTTATAAAATTTCTAGGCGTAAAACTCAAAAAAAGTGAAGAAAATTGTCTTATAGATAACGATAAAACCAACAATACAGAAAAAATTCCACTCAAGCAAGATATACGCGAGTATTATGAAAATGAAGTAAAACCTTATGTAAAAAATTCTTGGATCGCTTGGGAAAGTGCAAGCGTAGGGTATGAAATACTTTTTAACAAATATTTTTACACCTACACACCGCCAAGAAGTTTGGACGAGATAGACAATGAACTAAGAGCCTTAGAAAAAGAAGTTCAGGAACTTTTAGGCGAGATCATGCAATGAAAAATTTAAAAAATAGCGGCATAGAATGGCTTGGCGAAATTCCAGAACATTGGGAGATAGTGCCAACTCGTTATTGTTTTGATGAATACAATACCAGATGTAATCAGAATGAATATCCTTTATTGTCGGTAACCATATCAAATGGAGTTATATATCAAAATGACATAGTAAACAAAAAAGATATTTCTAATGATGATAAGTCCAATTATAAGATAGTTCCTGTAGGTGCTATTACTTATAATAAAATGAGAATGTGGCAAGGGGCTGTTGGTGTAAATATGCTTGAAAAAGGAATAGTAAGTCCCGCTTATTGTGTCGCTGTCTCAAATGAACTTATAATAGCTAAATTTAGTTTTTATTTATTTAGATCAAAAAGAATGATTTATAATTTTGGAAAAAATTCCTATGGACTTTGTTTAGATATGAATAATTTGAGATATGAAGATTTTCAAAATATCAAAATTCCACTTCCACCATTAAAAGAGCAAGAGCAAATCGCAAATTTCTTGGATGAAAAATGCGAAAAAATCCAAAATTTTATAGAGAAAAAAGAAAAACTCCTCTCGCTTTTGCAAGAACAAAAACAAGCCTTGATAAATGAAACCATCACCAAAGGGCTTGATAAAAATGTAAAATTAAAAAATAGCGGCATAGAATGGCTTGGCGAAATTCCAGAACATTGGGAAGTGGTAAAAATTAACAAAATGGTAAATTTTATAAATGGATATGCTTTTGAAAATTTTGATTTTGATTCAACTTTTGAAATTCCTGTTATTCGTATCGGAGATATACAAAAAGAAAAAGTTGTATATGATAATTGTTTAAAAACAAAAGAAAAAGAAAATTTGAAGCAATTTTTAATTAAGGATAATGATATTTTAATTGCTTTAAGTGGAGCAACCACAGGAAAAATCGCATTTTGCAATACTTGTGACAAAGCTTATATCAATCAAAGGGTTGCTATTATTAGGGGAAATTTAAGACTTGTAAAATATTATTTTTTAACTAGAGGATTTTCATTGCTTATTGACCTTGCTTGCAATGGATCAGCACAACCAAATATTTCAACTAAAGAAATAGGAGAATTTAAAATTCCTATCCCACCATTAAAAGAGCAAGAGCAAATCGCAAATTTCTTAGATGAAAAATGCGAAAAAATCGATTCTCTTATAACAAAAATCAAAAAGCAAATCGAACTCATAAAAGAATACAAAACCACACTCATAAACGAAGCCGTCTGCGGCAGAATGGATTTAAATAAAGGGTAAAGATGATCACCAAAATTTCAATGAAAAATGTAGCGAGTTATAAAGATGAAACAACACTAGAAACAAATAAACGTATTAATTTGATTTATGGTTTAAATGGAACAGGAAAAACACAAATTTCTAAATTTTTAGCAAATCAAAAAGATGAAAAATTTAAAGATTGTAAGGTAGAAGGCTTAAATAATAAAAAAATTTTAGTCTATAATCAAGATTTTATTAATGAAAATTTTTATAATACAGACAAACAACAAGGAATTTTTACATTATCTAAAGAAAATACAAGTGTAAAACAAGAAATTGAAAATTTACAAAAAGAATTAGAAGGATTGCGGTCTAAACTTGAAGAAAATGAAAAAAAATTAAAAGATAGAAAAGATAAAATAGAAGAAATAAAGGAAGATTTTAAAAATAGTATTTGGGAGATTAAGGAAAAATATCGCGATAGTTTTCGGGATTTCTTTATCGGAAAGATTCGTAAAAAAGAAGATTTTCTTGATTTTATTAATTCTAAAGCAAAGCAAATTTTATCTCTTAATAAAACAAATCAAAATATAAATTTAGAAGAATTAAAGAAACAATATAACATTCTTACTGATGTGACACAAGTTAAATTAGAAAATATCAATGAAATTTCAAATACAGAATTTCAGAATATAGAAAATAACTCGATATTTAATGAAGTTATAATAGGTAATCAAGATAGTATTATTGCAAATTTAATCAATCAACTAGGAAATGGAGATTGGGTAAAAGAAGGTTTTGATAAATATATTCCGCAAGATTCTAAAATTTGTCCATTTTGTCAAAATGAAACAATTGATCAAAATTTTAGAAGTCTTTTGGAAGGTTATTTTGATGAAACATATGAAAATAAAATAAAAGAAATTAAAGAATTAAGTAGCAAGTATGAAGATTTATTTTCAAAAATACCAAATATAGAAGATTTTTATAGAGAGAATATTTTAGATGATAAAGACTTAGAATTTAAAAAAATATACGCTGAAGTAGCTTTAAAGCTTGAGAAAAATATTGAAAAAATTCAAGAAAAGATAAAAGAACCTAGTAAAAAAATAGAATTAGAAAAAACTGATGAATATTTTCAAAATTTAAATAATTATATTAAGCAAATAGGACAAAAAATCATAGAATTTAATAGCAAGTTGGATAATTGTAAAAATGAGAAAGAGAAATTAGAAAAACAATTTTGGGAATTTGTGATTTTTGAAAAAAGAGAAATTATTGAAAAATATAATAAAGATGAGAATGATGAAGAATCAAAAATACAAGCTTTAAATAAAGACAATAAAAGCATTAAAAATGATATACAAGATAAAGAAAATATTATAAAAGATAAACAAAAAAAAGTGATTAATATCCAAGAAGCAGTTAATAAAATAAATAACCATTTAAGACACTTGGGAATTTTAAATTTTTACATTAAAGTTCAAGATGGTGAAAAGCAAGAGTATGTTATCGTAAGAGAAGGGGAAAATAAACCTAGCTTTAAAACTTTAAGTGAAGGCGAAAAAACTTTAATTTCATTTTTGTATTTTTTAGAACTCTGTCAAGGTAAAAAAGATAAAAATGAAACAAATTCAGATAAAATTATCGTGATTGATGATCCTATTTCTAGCCTTTCTTTTAATTATGTTTATAATATAGCTCAACTTATTAAAGAAATATTTTTACGCAATAAAGATGGTAGTTATAAACAAATTTTTATTTTAACACACCATTTGTATTTTTTTAAGGAATTAATAGGATTTAGAGAAGATTATAAAAAAGATATTTATACTTTTAGAATTAGAAGAAATGAGAATTACATATCTCATATCGATATAATGAAAGAAGATGAAATTTTAAATGACTATCAAGCTTATTGGCAAATTTTAAAAGATTATAAAGAAGGTAAAATTCATGCTATATTAATTCCTAATGCTATGAGAAATATTTTAGAATATTTTCTAGGTTTTATTCAAAAAGATACAATTGATATAATAAAAAAAATAGAGAATGAAGATAAAGAAAAGAAATTTGAAGCTTTTTGTCGGTATATCAATAGAGAATCCCATTCTTTTATGGGTAATATGTCAGATGTAAAAGAAATCAATATCGATATATTTTTTGAAGCATTTAAAAAAGTATTTGAATATTTGGGACATCTTGAACATTATGACATAATGATGACTAAAGGAAACCAGCAATGACTAATTACCAAGAAAAAGATTTTGAAGAATTTATAGAATCATACCTGATAAACCAAAATGGCTATATAAAAAGAAGCTCTCAAGATTATGATAAAAATTTAAGTCTTGATATAGAGCTTTTTGAAAAATTTTTACAAGCTACGCAAAATAAAGCATTAGAAGAGCTTAAAAAGCGTTTAGGCGAAGACTATAAAAAAGAAATTTATAAGCGTGTTTCTTCACAAATTCAAAATCAAGGCATGCTTAAAGCTTTGCAAACTTATGTAGAGATCAAAGGGGTAAAAATCTATCTAGCCTTTTCAAAGCCAAATACCGATGCAAATGAGCAAAGTTTGTATAATTATACACAAAATATTTTTTCGGTTGTTCGTCAGTTGTATTATAGCACTTATAATAAAAACTCACTCGATATGGTGATATTTTTAAACGGCCTACCCATCATCACCTTAGAACTTAAAAATTACCTTACCGGACAAAATGTATATGATGCTATAAATCAATACAAAGAAGATAGGGATCCAAAAGAGCCTATATTTAGTCATTCTATCATACATTTTGCTCTAGATAGTGATCTTTGTTATATGAGCACTAAGCTACAAAAAAATGCTACGAAATTTTTACCTTTCAATCGTGGATTAAATAACTCAAGCGGTAAAATAGGGCTACCAAGCGGAGCTGGTAATCCGCCAAGTGAAGGGATGAAAACGGCATATTTATGGGAAGAGATCTTTAAAAAAGATACTTTAATGGATTTGTTTTTTAATTTTGCGCAAATTTTAAAAGATAAAGATGCAATAATATTTCCTCGATATCATCAATTTGATCTTGTTAAAAAACTGCTTAAAGATCTTAAAGAAAATGGAGTAGGAAAACGCTACTTGATCCAACACAGCGCAGGAAGTGGAAAGAGTAATTCTATAGCTTGGCTTGCACACAATCTTGTAAGCTTACATAGAATGCAAAATGAGAAATTAAAAAATGTTTTTGATACTACCATAGTAGTAACTGATAGAAAGATTCTTGATAGACAAATTCAAGACACGATCAAAACTTTTGAAAACAAACAAGGCGTAGTAGAGGCGATAACACAAGGAAGCAAACAGCTTAAAAATGCTTTAGAAGAGGGTAAAAAGATCATCATCACTACTATTCAAAAATTTCCATATATCTTAGATGAAGTCAAAGAATTTAAAGACAAAAATTTTGCCATTATCATCGATGAAGCACATTCTAGCCAAGGTGGAAAAAATACAGAAAAAATGTCAGAGGTTATTAGAAGTAAAAGTGCTGAAGAAAATGAGAATTTAGAAGATGAGATTATCGAGCTTATCAAAAGTAAAAAATTTCAACCTAACGCATCATATTTTGCATTTACAGCGACACCAAAATCAACAACCTTAGAAATGTTTGGAAATGCTTGTATGGTTGATGGCATTAAACAATTTATCCCTTTTCATCTTTATCCTATGAAACAAGCTATAGAAGAGAAGTTTATACTTGATGTGCTTAAAGGATACACCACTTATAAAAGTTACTATAAAATCGTATCAAATACAAATGAAAATCCAAAATACGATAAAAAACGAGCCAATGCAAAATTAAAAGCCTATGTGCAAGGCAATATCGAAGCCATAGAAGAAAAGTCAAAAATCATGATCGAGCATTTCTTTCAAAATAGCTTTAAAAAGATCGCAGCAAAAGCAAAAGCTATGGTTGTTACCAGCTCAAGAGAAAATGCTGTGAAGTATTATTTGACTTTTAAAAGGTATTTAAGCCAATATTATCCTAAATTTAAAGCCATAGTAGCTTTTTCTGGGGATTTAAATTTTGGAGGTGAAACTTATAGCGAAAGTTCTTTAAATGGTTTTTCAGAATCTATCTTAAAAGAAGAATTTAAAAAAGATGAGTATCGTTTTTTAATCGTTGCACAAAAGTATCAAACCGGATTTGATGAACCGCTTTTGCATACAATGTATGTTGATAAAGCCTTAAGTGGAATCAGTGCCGTTCAAACCTTATCAAGGCTTAATAGAATTTGCCAAAATAAATTTGATACTTTCGTTTTAGATTTTGTCAATACTCATGAAGATATAGAAAAATCTTTTAGTGTTTTTTATGAACAAACTTATTTATTTAAAGATATAGATAGTGAGGATAAAATTTATGATCTTAAAGTAGAGCTCAATAGCTATGAAATTTATACTCAGATAGAAATTGACGATTTTGCTAGTGCTATTTTAAGAAAAGAAAGAGAAAATATCATCCATGCTAAATTAGATCAAATGATAATGCGTTTTAATGCAAAAGATGAAGAAGTAAAAATAGATTTTTACAATAAAGCAAAAAAATACATCAATGCATATTCTTTTCTTGCGCAAATTTTGCCTTATGAAGATAGTGAATTAGAAAAACTTAATATCTTACTTAAAAAACTTATTTCTAAGATCATCTTACCAAAAGCACAAGCTATGGGTGAAATTTTAGATAATATAAGCTTAGAAGCTTATCGCATAGAGCTTGAAGCAACCAAAGATATCATTTTAAAAGGCAATGGAGAACTAAAGCCTAACATGCTTAATACTTCCAATAAACCTCAAAGTCAATTAGAAGAACTTCTTAATATTATAAAAGAATTCAATACCAAGCAAGGCGGTATAAATTTTGAAGAAGAAAATGAAAGAGCAGAAATTCTTTATAATATTAAAAATAAAATTGTAAAAAATGAAGAAGATCGCAATTCTTTAAAATCCGCAGATATCCAAAATGCTCATATTAGATTTAAAGAAATTTTTAATGAACAATTTCAAAAGGTCTTGTTTTTAAATTCGGTTTTTTTCAATGAATTTAACAATAATTCCAATTTTAAAGATAAGATTATAAATAAAATGTTTAATATGATCCGCGAAGAAATCAAAGAACATGTATTATAAATTTGATCTTTGCGATGGAAAGAAAAGGCTAAAAGCTAAAAGAGTGCAAGGCAAATACGAAATATTTCTAAATGAAAATAACAAAAGTCATGCGGGATTTAAGGTTTCTTTTAAAGAAATTTTGAAGTATTATTTTCTTTACCCTAAAAATGCCATTGCTCCTTTTAAACTTCCTTTTTATAAACCCAATTTAAGCGATTTTAATTCACCTCATATTACTTGGTTAGGGCATTCTTCGATTTTTGTAAGTTATAAAGAGTATAAAATTTTAATTGATCCTATTTTTAACACTCACGCTTCACCTTTTTCTTTTATAAACCGTGCTTTTAAAAATGCTCCTGTTTATAGTGCGGATGATTTTAGTGAAATTTTTGCAGTGATTATAACGCATTCTCATTTTGATCATTTGGATGCAAAAAGCATAAAGTCCTTAAAAGATAAAGCGAAATTTTTTATCACACCTTTAAAAGTAGGAAATTATCTTAAAAGCTATGGAGTGAGTGAAAAAAAGATCATAGAGCTTGATTGGTGGGAAGGCATTGCATTTAATGATTTAAATATCATCGCAACACCTTCACAACATAGCTCTAGTCGTGGAGATGGTAAAAATAAAACCCTTTGGGCTTCTTTTGTGATGGAATTTAAAAGCGTAAGTAAAAAAGTATTTTTTAGTGGCGATGGTGGATATTTTACACATTTTAAAAGAATTGGAGAATATTTTAAAGAATTTGATCTTGTTTGTCTTGAAAGCGGACAATTTAATAAAGCTTGGCCTTTTTCGCATTCTTTTCCAGATCAAATTTTACAAGAAGCAAAAGATCTAAATGCAAAAGCTTTAATGCCTATACATTGGGGAAGATTTTTAGCAGGAACTCATGCTTGGAATGAGGTTGTAGAATTTCTTTATAAAAATCTTGATATAGCTTTTATAACACCAAAAATGGGAGAAAGTTATAAAATAGGTGATGAGTTTAAGCAGGATTTTTGGTGGAGACAATAAAGGAGAATTTATGAAAATAACTCAATGGAATAAGGCAAATTTTAGTCCAAAAGAGGTTAAAATAAATGTTTTAATCGATGATGAAAGAGGCAAAGAAATACAAATCTTACTTGCTAAAGATAGTATCATGAGAGAGCATAAAGCTCCATTTGACATTCATGTTCAAGTTTTAAGCGGTAAAATTTGGTTTGAAGTGCAAAATCAAAGAATAGAGCTAAATACTTTAGATATGATAAGCTTAAAAGCTGATATTTCACATTCTTTAGGTGGATTGGAAGATTCTATAGTAAGACTTAGTTTAAGCAAGTCAGATAATATCCAAAGAATAAATACTATCCTTAAAAAACCTAAAGTTCAAATTTAACAAAAATTTATTTTGTTAAATTTGCAATATTTATTTAATGATAATTTTTTACGAATTTCGCAATTCTTTCTAAACCTTTTTTAATCAAATCTTCACTTGTAGCATAAGAAATTCTAAAATATCCATCCATGCCAAAACCAACCCCTGGAACAACAGCTACTTTTTCTTCCTCGAGTAGTTTTTTGCAAAATTTCATAGAATCTTTTTCAATTTTTTGTATATTGATAAAAAGATAAAACGCACCTTCAGGTTTGTAAAAACTAATATTTGGAATTTTTTCTAAGATATCTAAAGCTATATTACGACGCTTTTCAAAAGCTTGACGCATAGTTTCTATATCTTGATCGCATTCTCCATTAAGTGCAGGAATGGCGGCGTATTGTGTGATGGAACAGATATTAGAAGTACTTTGCCCTTGCAATCTTTTAACAGCTGAATTTAAGGCCTTATTTTTGCTAGCCATATAACCAAATCTCCAACCAGGCATAGCACCGCATTTACTAAGCCCATTAATCGTTACTGTACGTTTTAAAGTATCTTCATTTAAGCTTGCAAATGCTATAAATTCGGTATTATCATAACGAAGTTTTTCATACATTTCATCGCTTAAAACTACTATATTTGTATTTTTTAAAACTTCAGCAATCTCTAAAAGCTCTTTTTTACTATAAATTGAACCTATGGGATTTGATGGAGAATTGAGTAATAAAACCTTTGTTTTTGGAGTGATAGCCTTTTGAAGTTGCTCAGCAGTAATTTTAAAGCCGTTTTTTTCCAAACCTTCTATAAATACAGGCTTTCCCTCTGCAAATTTAACCATTTCAGGATAGCTAACCCAATAAGGGGCAGGGATGATAACTTCATCATCTTTTTCAACTAAACATTCTATGCACTGAAAAAGAGAATGTTTAGCGCCAACATTGACTATAATTTCGCTAGTTTCATAATCTAGCTTATTATCTCTTTTTAATTTAGTTTGAACAGCTTTTAAAACTTCGCTAATTCCAGGAACTGCAGTATATTTACCACAGCCTTTTTCAATAGCAGCAATGGCAGCATTTTTTATAGCTCTAGGGGTGTCAAAATCAGGCTCCCCAGCTGAAAAACTGATAATATCTTCTCCTTTAGCTTTTAACTCATTTGCAAGAGAGGCGATAGCTAGAGTGATTGATTCTTCTAAAACTTGAGATCTTTTAGTTAGCATGCTTTTCCTTTTTTTAATTTTTATTTTATTCTACCTAAAAAATACATGGTTTAAGACAAGAAGATAAAAAAATAAATAAAAAAAATAAAAAGCGTGAAAAATGGTAATAAATTAAAAAAAGAAAATTAAATTTTTAATTTTCTTTTCCATCGATACTTTTTAAATAGCCATTATCATTTAAAAACAAATAAAGCTCCCCTAGGATATGTTTTTTTTGTTTTTCGCTGACTAATTTTGAATTACTAATTCTTTCATTGAGTATATCCATAATTTCATGGATATCATAATCAAGATCTTCAAGCGTATCGAGTATGGATTGGGCTTCTATAATCCCTTTAATTTCATAGCCTTTTTCATCAATGCTAATAATCGCTTCAGTAGGATGGGTAAAAAGATTGTGTTTCATTCCAAGCACTTCTTGATAAGCTCCTACAAGAAAAAAGCCTAGGAAATAATTTTCTTTTTCTACATCAATATCATGTAAAAACAAAGGCTTATCTTTAGAATATGAAATTTCTCCATCACTATCACAAGTAATATCCCAAATACTTGCACTTCTTGTTGGTTCTTTATCTAAATGATCAAGAGGCATGATAGGAAAATTTTGCTCTAATCCCCAAAAATCAGGCAAACTTTGAAAAAGCGAAAAATTAACTAAATATCTTTCTTGTACTTCATCTTGTATGGCAAGTAAATCGGTAGGATTTTGCTTATCTCCTAAAAGTAAAATAGCCTTTTTAATGATCAAATGTGTTAAAATTTCAGCATTGGATCTATCTTGCAAATCCACATACCCTAAGTCAAAAAGTGTTAAAATGCTCTCTAAATGATCGATACTATCGTGCAAATATTCCAAAGCACTTGAAGGTTTTATGCTTTTAAAAAGATCATATAATTCATCAATAAGCTTTGGATTTTTTTCTTTAAGTAAAAGTTTATCTTCGGAATACTCTTGAGAGAAAAGTTCTAAAACAGGAGCGATTAAAACAGCGTGATTTGCTGCGATAAAACGACCACTTTCTATAAATATATCAGGTTCTAAATCGCTTTTTTGTTCTGCAATATTTTTAAGGATAAATACTACATCATTTGCGTATTCTCTAAGCGTATAGTTTCTGCTATTTTCATTTTTAAATTGAGAATACTCTACAGCTAAACCGCCTCCAAGATTGATTGACTTTAAGTTTTTAGCTCCCATTTTTCTAAGTTCAGTATAGATATTTCCAACTTCATTTAAAGCTTTTTTTAAAGGATGAATTTCGGTAATTTGAGAACCTAAGTGAAAATGTATCATAGTAAATTGATCTAATAATTTATTTTTCTTAAGTAAATTAACAGCTTCTATAAGCTCGGTAGAAGTAAGTCCAAATTTAGAATTTATACCCCCGCTTTTTGCCCATATCCCAACACCAGCAGAATGCAAACGCACTCTTAAGCCTATATTTGGTTTAGGTTTAAAGCGTTCTTTGGCTATATCAATAATCGCTTCAAGCTCATTAAGCCCCTCTATAGTTAAGGTGATATTATGTCCCATTTCTGCTGCAATAAAACCTATATTGATAAGTTCTCTATCTTTAAATCCATTTACAGTTATTGGGGCATCTTCATTGTTAAAAGCCATAGCCAAGAGAAGTTCGGCTTTACTACCAGCTTCTAGACCATAATTGTATTTTTTACCAAGTTTGACAAGATTTTTAACAAAACCAGGATATTGATTGACTTTTAGAGGATAAACAGCATTAAATTTGCCCTTGTAATTAAATTCTTTACGAGCCTTATTAAAACTTCCATAAATATTTTCAATTTGTTTTTGAATTAAATGTGGAAATCTTAAAAGCAAAGGTCCTTTATAGCCATCATTTCTTAAATCTTTTACGATATCAATAATAGCGGGTTTTTTTTCATGATTGATACAAACTTTACCATTTTTAATAATAAAATTTTCATTTCCCCAAATATGAATCCCATAATCCATCATAAAAACTGCTCCAAATCTGAAATTTTAATAGTTTTTTCATCTTTATTTTCTAAATTTTTATAAAACAAGCTTTCATTTTTAAATTCATTTTCTCCCATACAAAGAAAATTTTTAGCCCCAGCTTTATCGGCATTTTCTAAATGTTTTGCAAGTTTTTTTGCCTCATAGCTTAAAAGAACTTTATATTTTTTTCTAAGCCTAGTTGCTATTTTAAAAATTTTTGAAATATAAACTTCATCCAAGGAACAAAGATAAATTCCTTCTCTTTGTAGTTTTTCATCCTTTTGCTCCAATATAGCCATAATTCTTTCTACGCCCATGGCAAAACCTATACCAAAACCGCTTTTTCCTCCTAGGTATTCTATGAGCCTATCATATCTTCCACCGCCAGCTATAGCTGATTGTGCGCCAATTTCATCGCTGATAAATTCAAAAGCTGTTTTAGAATAATAATCCAAGCCTCTAACAAGTTTAGAATCTAATGTAAAATCGATTTCATTTTCTTTTAAAATATTTTGCAAGAGAGTAAAATCATCTAAGCAACATTGGCATAAATTTTGTTCCAAAAGTGGAGCTTGACTAAGTAAATTTTGACATTGTGGATTTTTACAATCTAAAACGCGTATAGGGTTTAAAGTCTTGCGTCTTTTGCAATCTTCGCAAAATCCCTCTTGATTATCAAGATAATTAATAAGTTTTTCTCTATAAGGCGGCAAACATTTTGAACAGCCTAAGGAATTAATAATAAGTTTAAATTTAATATCAAGGCGTGAAAAAATTTCAGCCAACATTAAAATAATACTTGCATCTTCATAAACACTACTTATACCAAAGCTTTCTACGCCAAATTGATGGAATTCTCTCAAACGTCCTTTTTGAGGTCTTTCATATCGAAACATAGATCCATGATAAAACCAACGCTTAATACTTACATTTTTATCAAATTTTTTCTCAATATATGCACGAACAGCCCCAGCAGTTCCTTCAGGACGCATGCAAACTTCATTACCTCCCTTATCAACAAATTCATACATTTCTTTGCCTACTATATCAGAGCTTTCACCCACACTTCTTTTAAAAAGAATACTTTGTTCTAAATGAGGTGTATTGATAAATTCAAAGCCATAATTATGTGCAACATCTTCACAAACTTCAATAATTTTTTTATAATATTTAGCGCTTTGATCAGTTAAATCCTTCATTCCTTTAAGGGCATTAATCATTTAAAAATTCCTTTATTTTGATATGTAATTCTTCTATTGTTTGATTTGCATTAAGTTTTAAAATTTCTATTTGAATTTTGTTTTGCAAAAATAATAAAATATTTTCCAATTTATTTTGAACATTTAAAAAATATTCTATTCCGCGTTGTTCTATAATATCAAGATTTTTTTCTCCAAGACGTTGCTTGATCAAATTTGCATCTGCTTTTAAAAATATAATTTTTTGTGGAAAAAAATGATCAAGCGCAAAAGAATTAAGAGAAAAAAGCAATTCATCATCAAAATCAACTGCATATGCCATACCCGATATAAAACTTCTATCGCTGATAATAAGTTTATTTTTGTTTGGATATATAATTTCTTCATAATGTTGCGCACGATCAGCTAAAAAAAGTAAAATTTCAGCTCTTTTTTTAAGATTTAAATTTTGATGAAGCAAAATATCTCTTAAAGATTTTCCTAAGTTTGTTCCACCAGGTTCTAAAGTAAAAATAGCTTCTTTATAGATTTTTTTTAATAATGAAATTTGCGTACTTTTACCAACACAATCAATTCCTTCAAATGCTACATACAAGTTTTATCCTTTAAAAATGGTAAAATTTCTTTTGGAACCAAAGAACTTACATCGCCTCCGTGTGTAACTATAGAACGAACTATAGAGCTAGAAATAAAAGCATGTTTTAAGCTTGGCATTAAATAAATAGTTTCTATTTCATCCCAAAGGGCATGATTTGCATATCCAATTTGTAATTCATATTCAAAATCACTCACAGCCCTAAGCCCACGTATGACGGTATTTATTTTAAATTCTTTAGCTAAATCTACTAACAAATTATCAAAAGTGATGATTTTTACATTTGAAATACCTTTTGTAGCAAGCTCTACTAATTTTTTACGTTTTTCTAAATTATAATAAGGTTTTTTATGATCGCTTTTTGCAATAGCTATAATGATTTTATCAAATATCTTAAGAGCACGTCTTACTACATCTAAATGGCCATTGGTAATAGGATCAAAAGTTCCAGGATATAAACAGGTCATTACAACTCCAAAAATTCAAAATATAATGAAAATAGCCTTAAAAAACAGTAAAAATATTTTTAATATTTTTAGATTATTCCCATCTTTGATATAAAGTATGAGAAATTTCGAGCAAATCAAGCCATTTTCCAATAATAAAATTTTCCATTTCTTTTAAATTTTTAGCCTTTGAATAGCTTGCGATAATCGGAGGAGCTATAATAACACCCATTTGACTTAATTTTGCCATATGTTCTAGATTGATGGTGGAAAAAGGCATTTCCCTTACACCTAAAATGATTTTTTTTCTTTCTTTAAGAGCTACGGCAACACAGCGGGTTAAAAGTGTATCTGCTAAACCTGCATTAATTTTAGCTAGAGTAGAAATAGAGCAGGGCGCAATAATCGTTTTATCTATACCAAAAGAACCGCTAGCAACACCAGCGCTTAAATCAGAATCCAATAAAAAATGTGTATTTTTAAATTTTTCATCACATATTTTTTTTAAATCTTCTTTGGTTTCAGCATAAAAACTTAATTTTGCTCCTTGGCTAATTATGCAGTAAAGCTCACATTTTTTCTCTAAATTTTCTAATAAGCTTAATCCTAATGAAACGCTACTTGATCCTGAAATTCCTAGCAAAATTTTCATTGTATAATCATCCTATTTTTTCCTACGACTATACCTTGCATTACTTTACCTTCTTTATTTTTTGCACGAATTCTATCTCCTATATTAGCGCTTTGTAAGGCTGTTAGTTCTATTGAAACATCTATATTTCCATCTCTTAATATTCCTATTATAGGATCATTTCTGCGGATTAATGCGAGAGTTTTAAACATATTTTCTTTTAAAATAGTATTTTTATTGATATTATTTTTAGCAATAAGATTATTTGTATCTTCAATATCTAAGGCATTTGGAGGTACTTTATCAAAGTCAAGTGAAACACTTCTATAATCAAGTGGGCTTAGTTTTTGACCTCTTTTAATAGCTCTTTCACTTTTTAAAACTTGCAAATTACCTTGGACAAAATAGCGGAAAAATAAATTTTTTTGCATATTTTGAGGGGTATTAAATTCCGCTCTTAAAAAGCCTTGAGATTGTTCAAAGCGTCCATTAGCTATCCTTAAAAATTGATATTGGTTAAAATCTTTAGGCAAAGAAGTGCTTCTTAAATCAATTTGAGTGATGATGATTTTTGGAAAATTATTAGTAATTTCTTTAGCAAGAGCGAGTTTGATTTCTTCTAAATTCGCTCCCTTGCTTAAACTTATAAAAATTATAAATATAAAAAACAGATTTTTCATTATAATTTCATTAAAATGCAGGTAAAACAGATCCGTGGTATTTATTTAAAATAAATTGTTTTACCTTATCACTTTGTAAAGCTTTCACTAAAGCTTTTATTTTAGGATCATTTTCGTGTCCAGCTTTAACAACTAAAATATTTGCATAAGGACTGTTTTTATCTTCCATAAATATACTGTCTTTAATAGGGTTTAAATTAGCAGATAAAGCGTAGTTAGAATTAATAACAGCGAAATCTACATCTGATAAAGATCTTGGTAATTGTGCTGCTTTGAGCTCAATAAATCTTATTTTTTTTGGATTTTCTATAATATCAAGAGGAGTTTTTAAACCATTGTTTTTAAATTTCAAAAAACATTTTTGCGCAATGATATCTAAAGCTCTACTTTCATTTGTAGGATCATTAGGTATAGCAATGCTCGCCCCTTCTTTTATATCATCTAAACTTTTATATTTTTTAGAATAAACAGCCATAGGTTCAAGGTGAATACTAGCTACTTTAACAAGATTTGTATTTTTATTTTTATTAAATTCTTTCAAATAAGGTGTATGTTGGAAAAAATTCGCATCAACCTCACCACTATCTACAGCTAAATTAGGTAAAACATAGTCTGTAAATTCTTTAATAACAAGCTTATAACCTTCTTTTTCAAGATCAGGTTTAATTTGCTCTAAGATTTCAGCTTGAGGTACCGGAGTAGCGGCAACACTGATAGTTTCTAAAGCATTTAAATTTAAAAATAAACCCAACAAACTTAATATCGATAAAATTCTAATTTTCATTATTTTCCCTTTTTTTGATAAATGATTTATTTTTATATCTAATTTTTATTCATACTTTGCTTAAAAGTTATGAAATAATTTTTTATTTTTAATAAATATAAAAATAAATAGTGCAACCAAAAAAAAGCAGATTATAATTTGAAAAATGCAATTTTTTTCATTATTTAGACTTGATATAATGCTTATAGCAAATAAAATAATTAAACAAAAAATAATATTTAAGGTTTTATTATTTTTTGACCAAGAATAAAAAAGATTGCCTAAAATTTGTATAATTTGAACTAATATAAGTAAAATAACAACAGTTTGGATCATTATTTCTTTATTAAAACGCTCATATCCATAACGAATAGCAATATCGCCAAGTCCTCCACCTCCAACTGTTCCAGCTAAAGCTGAAAAACCTATAGTAAAGATTAGAATTAGGGTTAAACCATTGATAATATTAGGCAAAGATTCTACAAAAATAACTTTAAAAATAATTTGTATATTGCTTGCTCCATAGCTTTTAGCAGCCTCTATAATCCCTCTATCAACTTCTTTAAAGGCACTTTCTAAAGTTTTAGCTAAATAAGGAGCTATGCCAATAGCTAGAGGTACTATAGCTGCATCGGTTCCTATACTAGTTCCAACGATTATTTTTGAAAGTGGTAATAAAATAACAATAAGTATTAAAAAAGGAAAAGCTCTTAAAATATTAATAATAAAATCTAAAATCGTATAAGCAAATTTATTTTGTTTTATACCATTTTTATCCCAAATTGCAAGTAATATTGCAGGTATAATAGCTAAAATAAAACCAAAGAATACAGACATTAAGCTCATATAAATGGTTTCATTTAAGGCTGGTTTTAAGATAAGATCATAGTTTTGTTCAAAGGTTAAAATAGAGTCTGTTACAACTTCTTTTATATCTTTCCAAGAAATTTCAGAGATAAATTGAGATATTCTATTAAAAAAAGCACTTAAGAAATTTTCTTCATTCATGATGCAAACTCCCATAATACTCCATTTTTTTCTATATAGCTAAGCACTTTATCTCTATCCTTATGATCAACATTAATTACTAAATTTCCTAAAGCTTTGCCGTTTAATTTTTCTATTTTTCCCCAGACTATATTAAAATCTATATCTAAAGTTCTAGCCATGTGCGTGATGACTGTATTTTCTACCACTTCTTTAGGAAAATATAATTTTATATTTAATCCATGTGCAGGTAAAAAGTCACTTTCGCCTAAAAATTCCCTCATTTTTTGATTAGGCTTTAAAAAAAGTTCATCAATAGCTCCGCTTCCTATAATCTTTCCTTGTTCTAATAAAAGAGCTTTTTGAGCTATATCTTTTACCACATCCATTTCATGAGTTACTAAAACAACCGTAATTCCAAATTCGGTATTAATTTTGCTGATAAGTTCTAAGATATTTTTAGTAGTATTAGGATCTAGAGCTGAAGTTGCTTCATCGCTAAGTAAAATTTTTGGGTTTAAAGTTAAAGCTCTAGCAATAGCTACTCTTTGTTTTTGCCCCCCGCTTAATTCTTTTGGATAGGAGTTAAATTTATGATTAAGTCCTACAATTTCAAGTAAAGAATGCACTTTTTCATTGATTTCTTTTTCGCTCATGTATTCTTTATTGAAAATTTTAGAATAAATTTTGCATTGAGAAAAATGCGTTCTAAGTGGCATGGCAACATTTTCAAATATGTTTTTTCTTTCCATGAGGGCAAAATTTTGAAATATCATTCCTATATCTTTTCTGAGTATTCTAAGTTTTTTAGGATATTTTTGTTTTAATTCTTTAATTTCCTCATCTAAAACTTTTAAGCTTCCTTTTTGATAATCCTCAAGTCCATTGATACATCTTAAAAGGGTTGATTTTCCAGCACCGCTATGCCCAACAATAGCATAAATTTCACCTTTATTAATTTCTAGAGAAACATCATCAATAACAAGTTCTTTTCCATAATATTTTTTTAAATTTTTTATTTTTATCAAAATCAACCTCTTAAATTAGTAAGTTCAGTGGATATTTTTTCAAGTTGTGTTTTTAAATTTAATAAAGAATTTTTGTTTTGTTCAATTACTTCTTTGGGTGCATTGGCTATAAATTTTTCATTACAAAGCATTGAATTTATCTTAGCGCTTTCTTTTTCAAGTTTATTTTTTTGATTTTCAAGTCTTGATATAATCCCGCTAAGATCTACATTATCAAGAGTGATAAAAATTTCTAAATTATCACTTACATCGCAAATTGCTTTACTTAATTTTTCATTTGTAAATTCTATATTTTCACATTTAGCTAAAGTTTTTATAAATATAATAGATGAATTTAATTCTTTTTCAAAAATAGGATTATTAAGCTTAATGTAGGCTTTTTCTATTTTAGAATTTCCTAAATCAATGAGACTTTTAGCCCTTCGTATGCTTACAATACTTTCGATCAATAAAGAAAAGGTACTTTCTATATCATTTTCATTTTGCAAAGTGATTTTAGGATATTGACTGATCATAATTGATGGATGGGTTTTTAAGTTTGTATTACTAAGCTCGTGATATAAAAATTCACTGATAAAAGGCATAAAAGGATTTAAAAGTTTTAATGCTTCTTTAAAAATACTTCCAAGTTCTTTTACGCTTGATTTTTCAGCCTTGCTAAGCTCTATACCCCAATCACAAAAATCATCCCAAAAAAATTTATAAATTGTATTTGCAGCATCATTAAAACGATAATTATCTAAATTTTCTCTAACATTTTTAACGCAGTTTTGAAATTTTGAAAAAATATATTTAGCGAGTTTTGTTTTTAAGATAATATGCTCTAAATCTTCAAATTTGCTTTCATTTAAAAGCAAATAATTTGCAGCATTTACAATTTTATTGGTAAAGTTTCTAACTTGTAAAAGTTTATCATTGCTAAGTTTAATATCTCTTCCTTGTATAGCAAGTAAAGCTAAAGTAAAGCGTAAAATATCTGCACTATATTCTTTAATACTTTCATTAGGATCGATTACATTTCCAAGACTTTTGCTCATTTTTCTGCCTTGCTCATCTTTAACAAGGGCATGTAAATAAATATCTTTAAAAGGTAAAGCTTTTAAGGCATTTGTACTTTGAAACATCATTCTTGCGACCCAAAAAAATAAAATATCAAAGCCGGTTATCAATAAAGAATTAGGATAAAATTCTTTTAAATCTTTTTCAAACCAAATTTGATCTTTTCCCCAATTTCCATTCCCCCAGCCTAAAGTACTCATAGCCCAAAGTCCAGAAGAAAACCAAGTATCTAAAACATCTTCATCTTGTTTGAAATTTTTACTCTGGCATTTTGGGCAAAACTCAGGAGTATTTTCACTTGCCCATTCATTTGAACATTCGCAATAATATACAGGAATTTGATGCCCCCACCAAAGTTGTCTAGAAATGCACCAATCTTTTAAATCTTTCATCCAAGCATTAAAGCTATTAATCCAATGATTTGGATAAAATTTGCTTTCACCTAATGCAACTTTTTCTATACTTTCTTTAGCAATTTCTTTTTTAACAAACCATTGTTTTGAGATATAAGGTTCAACGATATTATTGCAACGATAACAATAACCTACTTGATTATTATATTCTTCTATTTTTTCTATAAATCCTAATTCTTCAAGTTTAGCAACGATTTTTTCTCTTGCTTCTAAACGCTCTAAGCCTTGAAATTCTAAACAATGCTCGTTTAAAATACCTTTTTCATCAAAAACAGTTATAAAATCTAATTGATGTCTTAAACCAACTTCATAATCATTTATATCATGCGATGGTGTAACCTTAACCACCCCTGTTCCAAATTCTTTATCAACATGAGTATCAGCTATAATCTTGATAGTTTTGTTAGTGAGCGGTAAAACCACTTCTTTTCCTATAAGTTTATTATAACGCTCATCTTCTGGATGGATCATAACAGCCGTATCGCCAAAAAAAGTTTCTGGTCGAGTAGTTGCCACTACTAAGTATTTATCACTATCTTTTAAAAAATATTTAATATGATAGAGTTTTCCTTTGTTTTCTTTATATTCAACCTCAATATCGCTTAAAGCCCCATCATGGGTGCACCAGTTAATCATATAATTTCCGCGAACAATAAGTTTTTTATTATAAAGTTCAACAAAGGCTTTTTTAACGGCATTTGCTAAACCTTCATCCATGGTAAAACGTAAGCGACTCCAAGCTGGAGTTATGCCCAATGTTCTCATTTGATCTAAAATTTTACCACCGCTTTGTTCTTTCCACTCCCAAACTTTTTCTATAAATTTTTCTCTACCTAATTCTTCTTTTTTAATACCTTGTGCAAGAAGTTGTTTTTCGACTACATTTTGAGTAGCAATACCTGCATGATCAAGTCCTGGTTGATAAAGGACTTTGTAGCCATCCATTCTTTTATAACGAGTCATTATATCTTGTAAAGTGAAAGTTAAAGCATGTCCAATATGAAGCACTCCTGTTACATTTGGAGGAGGCATCATAATGCAAAAATTTTTATTTTTTTCTTGTATGGATTTATTTCCATCTATTTCAAAGTATCCACGTTCTTCGCAAATTTTATAGTATTCTTCTTCAACTTCTTTATTATATATCATATTAAATATAAACCTTTACTTTTTAGTCATAAAAATTATTTAGATGAAATTTCTACCATTTCACAGAATGGGAAGAAGTATTGTGCGAATTTAGCTCCTGTTTTTAAACTTTTTATGTGTTTGGAAAATTCGCTTCCTTTTCCTTCTTTCTTAATCTGAATGCTAATTTTTTTGATTTTTTCTTCACGTGCTATATGGCTATCGATTTCTTGTGGATTATTCATATATGGTTTAATTCTATCTACACTTATATATTTATAAGCTTTTCTCATATCTGAAAATATAATATCTTTATTATAAACAGTTAGTTTCATTTCACCTTTTGGAAGCATTTTTACAAAAATAGCTAGATTATAATCTTTAGCACTTGTTTGTATAGGATCTAATATTTCTTTTAATAAATTGATTCTATAGTCACTCAAAAATTTTCCATCTAAAATATATACTTGCATACCTTCAGTGCTTAATTGTGGTTCTAAGCGACTATCTTTTCCTATAGTTAAATATTCTTGTGCAACACTAAGATTATGTTTTTTAGCATTTTTACCTGTTTTATTTTTCAATGCTTTTTCTTGTTCTAGGATTTTTCTTTGTCTTTCTATTTCTCTATTTAAAGCTTCTATTTTTGCTTTTTTTTCTTTTTCTGTAATTTCTTTTTTATTTTCAACTTTTTCAACTTTTTTTTCTGTTGTTTTATTCAGTTCTGTTTCATTTACTACACTTGCATTTTGCTCTTTAATTTTATTAGAATTTGTTTGAATTTCTTTACTTATATTTTGCTCTTGTTGATTGTTTAAGACTGCGGTATTTTCAACTTTATTTTCTTTCTTTTGATTATTTGTATAATCTTGATAAGATGGGGTATTGTAAGAATTATTTGAATAATTATTATTTGAGCGGGTAGAATAAGTATTTTGTTCATATGTATTTGTTTGAGTGTTTGTTTCATAATTATTTATTGGAGCATAAGAATAATTTGATTTTGGATATTCAAAAAGATAATAATACGTTCCCCCTAGTATTAAAATTACAGCTATTAAAATTCCAGCAATAACAGAAAAAACTTTAAAATTCATTTTTAATTTCCTTTTTATTTTTGTTTTAAAAATATTGTTTTATTTTACTATAATCAAATATAAAGAATATTTAAATTTTTGTATTTTTAAGCATTTTTTTTTATAATTTTAACTTTTTTAAGGAGTATGATGCCACTTTCTAGATTAAATGAAGAGCAATATCAAGCCGCAACTGCTGATTTTGGACATAATTTAATAATTGCAAGCGCAGGTACAGGAAAAACTTCTACTATTGTTGCAAGAATATCTTATCTTTTAAGCAAGGGTGTTGATCCACAAAAAATAATGCTTTTGACTTTTACCAATAAAGCTAGTAAAGAAATGATCAGTCGTTTAAATGTTTTTTTTGACAAAAATATTACAAATAAAATTCTTGCAGGAACTTTCCATAGTACAGCTTATACTTTATTAAAAAATGCAAACAAAGATATTATTTTAAAACAAGCTAGTGAATTAAAAACTTTACTAAGAAGTGTTTATGAAAAAAGAACTTTTAGACATTTAAGCGATATAAAACCTTATCAAGCAAGTTATTTATATGATATATATTCTTTATTTCAAAACAAAGCACATGATCAAGATTTTTTTACTTGGTTTTGTAAAAATTATGAAGAGCAAAATATATATGCTGAAATTTATGAAGATATTTTCAAAGAATACGAAAATGAAAAAAAGCGTTTTAACTATGTTGATTTTAATGATTTGCTTTTAAATTTAAAAGAACTTTTGAAAGAAAATAAATACGAATTTGATGAAATATTGGTGGATGAATATCAAGATACAAATACTTTACAAAGCTCTTTGATTGAATCTTTTAAAAGCAAGAGTTTGTTTTGTGTGGGTGATTATGATCAAAGTATTTATGCTTTTAATGGAGCAGATATTAATATTATTGGGAGCTTCAAGGAGCGTTTTGAGGATGCAAAAATATTTTCTTTAAATAAAAATTATCGCTCTTCAAGAAGTATTTTAGCTTTGGCAAATAAAGTCATTTTAAATAATGAAAGACTTTATCCTAAGGAGTTAGTTGTTACTAGAAAAGATGACTTTAAAGCACCAACTTTATTAACTTTTGAGGAATTATTTGACCAATATAAAAATATTGCAAAAATGATATTTACAAGTGGAGTTAATTTAGAAGAAATTGCTGTTATTTTTAGAAATAATTCAAGTGCTGATGGGATTGAGGTGGCCTTAAGAGAGCAAGGGATTGCAAGTAGTAGAAAAGGTAGCGGTAGTTTTTTTGAAAGTTTAGAAGTTAAAGCCTTTAATTCGATTTTAGCCTTGGTTATTAATCCAAAAGATATTATGGCTTTTATTCATTTAATTCAATATACCAAAGGAGTTGGAGGGGTATTAGCAAAAGAAATTTTTGATGCACTTTTGAAATTAGGACATGGGAGCTTAATTAAGGGTTTTTTAGATCCTGATAAAAGTGTTAGTTTAAAAAATCATCAAAAGAGAAATTATCAACTTGGTCTATTTGGAGATTTAGATGAATTATTGGATGAAAAACGTTTTAATTTACTAAGTGAATTTAATACTCATCCTGTTTTAAAAATTTCAAAAATTAATGATTTATGTGCTAAAAATTTAGAAAAAATTTACTTTTTCTTAAAAGAAGCTATAGAGATGAAGCATTCTTTGGCTTTAGTAAAGTTAATTTGTCAAAATTCATTTTATAGAGAAATTTGCGAAGAACTTGCTATTAAAAGAGCAACAAATAAGGCAGGACAAGTTGATTTAACACGAAAAACCGAAAATTTAGAAAAAATAGAAGGCAAACTAAACGTTTTAAGAGAGCTTGCTAAAAATTATAGTGATATTTATAAATACTATAATTTTTTAACCCTAGGTGCTAGCGAAATGGGCAGTGAAAAAGGAGTTAGTTTATTGAGTGTTCATGCAAGCAAAGGCCTAGAATTTGATCTTGTTTTTGTAATAGATCTTGCGCAAGGTCGTTTTCCTAATCAAAAACTTATGGGAATGGGGGGAAGCTTAGAGGAAGAAAGAAGACTTTTCTACGTAGCAGTAACTAGAGCAAAGAATATACTTTATTTAAGTTATGCAAAATATGATAAAAATAAAAAAACTTCTTTCGCTCCTTCATGTTTTTTAATAGAAGCTGGACTTTGCAAAGCGGAGAAACTTTGATTTTTAAAAAAATATTAGTATTTATAAGATATAATTACTCTTAAAACATAATTTTAATGTTTTAAATTATAAAAAAAGGAGAATATTATGAGTTCAGTTAATTTTAAAGGCAGTCCAGTAAAACTTAAAGGAAATGCTTTAGAAGTTGGAGATCAAGCGCCAAAATTAAATTTAAAAGCAAAAGATTTAAGTTTAGTTGAAATTGGTGCAGCTGGAAAAACTCAAATTATTTTAAGTGTACCAAGTCTTGATACTCCAGTATGTGCTACAGAAGCTAGAGATTTTAATAAAAAAGTAGCAAGTTATAATGGAGCAGAAGTTATTATAGTAAGTATGGATTTACCTTTTGCTATGGGAAGATTTTGCAGCACAGAAGGTATAGAAAATTTAACCGTAGCTAGCGATTTTGTTTCTAAAGAATTTGGTCAAAAATATGGAGTTTTAATTGAAGATACTGCATTAGAAGGTCTTTTAGCACGTGCTGTATTTGTGATTAAAGATGGAAAAATAGTTTATAAAGAATTAGTTAATGAAATTACAGAAATGCCTGATATTTCTAAACTTGATGCTTTTTTTAATAGCTGTGGTTGTGGTGGTTGCGGCTGCCATTAAGCTAAGTATTTTGGTCACAAGCTTTTTGTGACCTATCATAATAACAAATCTTTTAAAAATATATTCTTTTTTAATAAACATAGCTATTTAGGATTTTTTTATTATTTTATATTATTTTTATTTAATATAAATTTACCTTAAAAATACATAATATAGATGTTTAAAATTATTACTTTTATTTAAAAAGATAAAACAAAATTTACATTTAATTGTTATAATTTAATCGACTTTTTATTTTTTTAAAAGGAGAATAGTATATGAATAGAAGGGATTTTATTAAAAATACCGCTATTGCAAGTGCTGCTAGTGTAGCAGGATTAAGTGTGCCAACTTCTATGCTTGCTAAGCAAGAAGAAAGTTGGAAGTGGGATAAAGCCGTTTGTAGATTTTGTGGAACAGGCTGTGGAATTATGATAGCCAGAAAAGACGGCAAAATAGTTGCTACAAAAGGAGATCCTGAGGCTCCGGTTAATCGTGGTCTTAATTGCATTAAGGGATATTTTAATGCTAAGATTATGTATGGAGAAGATCGTCTTGTTATGCCTTTATTGCGTGTTAATGATAAAGGTGAATTTGATAAAAAAGGTAAATTTCAACAAGTTTCTTGGAAAAGGGCTTTTGATGAAATGGAAAAACAATTTAAAAAAGCTTACAATGAATTAGGCGTAAGTGGTGTAGGTATTTTTGGTAGTGGTCAATATACTATTCAGGAAGGCTATGCAGCCTTAAAACTTGCAAAAGCTGGTTTTAGAACTAATAATATCGATCCAAATGCAAGACATTGTATGGCTTCAGCAGTTGTAGGTTTTATGCAAACTTTTGGTATTGATGAGCCATCAGGATGTTATGATGATATAGAGCTTACAGATACTATTGTTACTTGGGGTGCTAATATGGCGGAAATGCATCCTATTTTATGGTCTAGAGTAAGTGATAGAAAATTAAGTAATCTTGATAAAGTTAAAGTTGTAAATTTAAGTACTTATTCTAATAGAACTTCAAATATTGCTGATATTGAAATTATTTTTAAACCAAATACTGATTTAGCAATATGGAATTATATTGCAAGAGAAATAGTTTATAATTATCCAGAAGCTATGGATAAAGAATTTATCAATAAACATTGTGTTTTTGCAACAGGCTATACAGATATTGGTTATGGTATGAGAAACAACCCAAATCATCCTAAATTTAAAGCGAGTGAAAAAGATACAGTTGAAAAAGAAAATGTGATTACTTTAGATGATGAAGAAGCAACTTCTTTAGCATATCTTGGAGTAAAAAAAGGTGATCAATTCCATATGAAACACCGAAATGTAGCAGATAAAAATTGGGAAATCTCTTTTGAGGAATTCAAAAAAGGTTTAGCTCCTTATACGCTTGAATACACAGCAAAAGTTGCCAAAGGTGATGATAATGAATCTTTGGAGGATTTTAAGAAAAAACTTGAACAATTAGCAAAATTGTATATAGAAAAAAATCGTAAAGTAGTAAGTTTTTGGACTATGGGATTTAATCAACATACTCGCGGTTCTTGGGTTAATGAACAAGCTTATATGGTGCATTTATTACTTGGAAAACAAGCAAAACCAGGTTCTGGAGCTTTCTCTTTAACAGGGCAACCAAGTGCTTGTGGGACAGCAAGAGAGGTAGGAACTTTTTCACATCGTTTACCTGCTGATATGGTGGTAGCAAATCCAAAACATAGGGAAATTTCAGAAAAAATATGGAAAGTCCCAGCAAAAACAATCAATCCAAAGCCAGGATCTCCTTTTGTTGGTATTATGAGAGATTTAGAGGATGGTAAAATTAAATTTATCTGGGTTCAAGTAAATAACCCATGGCAAAATACTGCTAATGCAAATCACTGGATTAAAGCGGCTAGAGATATGGATAATTTCATCGTTGTAAGCGATTGCTATCCAGGAATTTCAGCAAAAGTAGCCGATCTCATTTTACCAAGTGCTATGATTTATGAAAAATGGGGTGCTTATGGAAATGCTGAAAGAAGAACTCAGCATTGGAGACAACAAGTTCTACCAGTAGGTGCTGCTATGAGTGATACTTGGCAAATTTTTGAATTTGCAAAAAGATTTAAACTTAAGGAAGTTTGGAAAGAGCAAAAGGTTGATGATAAGCTTACTTTACCAAGTGTCTTAGAAGAAGCAAAAGCTATGGGATATGATGAAGATAATACTTTATTTGATGTATTATTTGCTAATAAAGAAGCAAGAAGTTTTAAAACCAATGATCCAATTGCTAAAGGTTTTGATAATACTGATGCTAATGGAGATGAAAGAAAAATCGAAGGTAGCGATGGAGAAGAATTTAAAGGTTATGGATTTTTTGTTCAAAAATATCTTTGGGAAGAATATAGAAAGTTTGGTCTAGGTCATGGACATGATTTGGCTGAATTTGATACTTACCATAAAGTAAGAGGTTTAAGATGGCCAGTTATTAATGGTAAAGAAACTCAATGGAGATTTAATACAAAATTTGATTATTACGCTAAGAAAGCTTCTCCAAATTCCGATTTTGCTTTCTATGGCGAATTTGATAAAATGCTAACAAATGGTGATTTGAAAGCTCCAAGCGAAGAAAAACCGCACAGTATTAAAAATAAGGCAAAAATTTTCTTTAGACCATTTATGAAAGCTCCAGAAAGACCAGATAAAGAATATCCATTTTGGTTAGCAACTGGTAGGGTTTTAGAGCATTGGCATAGTGGTACAATGACTATGCGTGTTCCAGAGCTTTATAGAGCTGTTCCTGAAGCACTTTGTTATATGAGCGAAAAAGATGGAGAAAGACTAGGTTTAAAACAAGATGATTTAGTTTGGATAGAATCACGTCGTGGCAAAGTCAAAGCAAGGGTTGATATGAGAGGAAGAAATAAACCACCAGTAGGTCTTGTATATGTTCCTTGGTTTGATGAAAATGTGTATATTAATAAAGTTACTTTGGATGCTACCTGTCCGCTTTCAAAACAAACTGATTATAAAAAATGTGCAGTAAAAATTTATAAGGCTTAATTTAAAGGTTAGCAAAAAATGAAGAAACGAAGAGAATTTTTTAGCTTTATTTTTAAAGGGGCTTGTCTTTGTACAGCAGGAGGATTTTTAGCTAGTATAAAATTAAAAGCTAAGGATGATTATTATTTGCTTCCTCCTGGAGCCGAAGATAAGGAAAGATTTTTGAGTAAATGTATCCGTTGTGGGCTTTGTGTTAAAGCTTGTCCTTGGGATACTTTAAAACTTGCTGATCTATTAGATAAGCCAAAAACTGGTACACCTTTTTTTAAAGCTAGAGAAATTCCTTGTCATCTTTGCGAGGATATTCCTTGTATAAAAGAATGTCCAACAGATGCTTTAGATAAAAAACATTTAGATCAAGGGATACAATCTTTAAAAATGGGAGTTGCTGTTGTGGATTCTTCAGCATGTATTGCCTTTTGGGGTTTGCAATGCGACGCTTGTCAAAGAGCTTGTCCTTTGATCGATAAAGCCTTAAAATTAGAATATAGAAGAAATGAAAGAACAGCAAAACACGCTTTTTTAATTCCTGTTGTTGATAATGATATTTGCGTAGGTTGTGGAATTTGCGAAAAGGTTTGTATTACTCAAACACCTTCGATTCGGATTTTACCTCGTGAATTTATTTTAGGAAAAGATTCGAATCATTATGTAAAGGGTTGGGATAAAAATGATGAAAAACGCTTAGACAATATTAACCCTTCTAAACATTTTAACTCTAAAAAAGCACAAGATTATCTTAATGAGGGAGATAATTTATGAAATATTTGATTGCTAGACGTGTGATTCAAATAGGAATTTTGTCTCTTTTTAGTTTTAAAGCAACAGATTTTATTTTAAAAGGGGATTTAAGTTCTTCTAGATTTTTTAGTGTTATACCTTTAAGCGATCCTTTTGCAGTTTTACAAATTTTTTTAGCAAGTTTAAGTATTGATTTAACTGCTCTTTTTGGTGCCATAATTATTGCAATTCTTTATGGAATTTTTTTAGGTAGAGCTTTTTGCTCTTGGGTGTGTCCTATAAATTTGATTACAGATTTTGCTGCTTTTATTCGTTCTAAATTTGGATTTAAAAATAGTAAATTTTTAATTTTAAATAAAAAATTTCGCTATTATGTTTTATTTTTAGTTTTAATTCTTTCTTTTGTATTATCTCTACCTGTATTTGAAAGTTTTTCTTATATAGGAATTGTGCATAGGGGAATTATTTTTGGTACCACTTCTTGGATATTTATCGCTTTTGTAATTTTTTGCATAGATGCTTTTTTAAGCTCTAGAGCAATTTGTTCTCATATTTGCCCTTTAGGGGCTTTTTATGCCTTAATATCTCGCTTTGCTTTGATAAAAATTCAGCATAAAAGTCAAAATTGTACTAAATGTTATCATTGTATTGAAATTTGTCCAGAAAAACAAGTTTTATGGATGATTGGTAAAAAGAATGCAAGGGTAACTTCAGGAGAATGTATTAGATGCGGTAGATGTATAGAAGTTTGTAATGATAATGCTTTAAATTTTAATATTTTTGATTTAAGGAAAAATTGATGAAAAAGAAAATTATTTTACTTTCAGCTACAGCAACTCTTTTTTTAGTTGCATGTGGGGTTAATAATGGGTTAAGTTCTGAACAAATTGGGCTTAGAAAAGCAAGTTTGGAAAATGAAAATAAAGTTTCTTTAGTGGAGGCAAATTATACGAATTTACAACCTGGAGAATCAACTCGTTTTGAAAGATCTTATGAAAATGCTCCACCTCTTATTCCTCATTCAATTGCGGATATGCTTCCTATTACAAAGGATAATAATACTTGTTTAAGTTGTCATGATAAATCTATTGCTAAAGATGTAGGCGCAACTCCACTTCCAGCAAGTCATTATTATGATTTTAGACGTAATAAAAGTACTAAAGATAGTATCAGCGATGCGCGTTTTAATTGTACTCAGTGTCATGTGCCACAAAGCGATGCTAAACCTTTAGTAGGAAATAGTTTTAAACCTGAATTTCAAAATGAACAATTAAAAAAACACTCTAATCTTATTGATGTGATCAATGTGGGTGTAAAATAATAAATAAAAAATTCTTTTTTATTTTTGAATTTTTATGCTTTGTTAAATGAAATGAATTTTAAAAATTCATAAACAAAGCTTAAGATTTAGATGATTGCAAAGATAAAAATGCAATATGATATTAAAGATAAAAGCTTAAAAGAACTTTTATCTTTAATAAAAATAAAATTATTGTAACAATCTATAATAACAAATAAACTGTGTAAAAGCATTTTTAATTAATGAAAGATTTTCTATGTTGAAATAAAATTGCGATGATAGAAACTTAAAAAATTAAGTTTTCATAGAATAACATAAGCATATAAAATAAAAAAAAGAAGAGTGTTTTTTATTTAAAAATAATAGTCTATAGTAACTATAGGTTATTTTTACCATTAGGATTTAATTATTATGAATTTTGGTGATACGATAAATATTTAGGAGTATTAATGAATAATCTTTCTAGTGTTTTGATTATGGCAAAAGAAGAATATGTAGATGATTTAAAAAAGGCTATTGCTAAAATTCCTTTTTGCACGGTAGAGCTTTGTGAAAAGGAAAAGATTATAGTTGTTATTGAGAGTGAAAAATTGGAAGATGAATTAAATTCTTATAAAATGTTAGAGCAATTGCCGAATATAGTTAGTATTAATATGGTTTTTTCTTATCAGGATCTAGATGAAGATATGCAAAAAGCTATAGATAGTGGCGCAATAGAAACAATAGAAAAAAATGAAAAAGCTGAAAATATAAAATATTATGGTAGTATTTTTAATAAAATTTAAAAAGGCTAAAAATGATATTTTTAATTCCTTTGTTGATCATCGTAGGCGTTATTTTTGGAATAGATCATTTATATTTTAGTAATGAAAATAATAAAATTGAGTCTAAAAAGGAGGTTAAGCAAGAGATAAATTCTAGTTTGATAGATGAAAGAAGTAAATATATAGAAAAGCTTTTTAACTCTAAATCAAAACAATAAAATGGACTACTTATTATTTATCTTTACTTTTGCAAGCGTTTCTTTACTTCCGGGTTTATGTATGAATCTTGCTTTCTCTTTAAGTCTTTCTTTAGGTTATAAAAATGTTTTATGGATGATGTTTGGAGAATTATTTGGCTTGGCAATCATTGTCATTTGCTGTGCTTTTGGTTCAAATTTTATTTTTCAGCATCCTAATTTATTTAAAATTTTTAAAATATTTGGAGCTTTATATCTTTTTTGGATAGCTTTTAACTTGATTAAATCTCATGCTAAAATTTATGAGATAAAAATCACTAAAAAAGCTAAAATTTCTTTGGTTTTTCAAGGTTTTATTACTTCGATTACAAATCCAAAAACTTGGATTTTTATTTTATCAATCTTGCCTTCATTTTTAAGATTTCATACTAGTGTATTATTTTTAACCAGTATGATTTTATTGATTGAATTTTGTTCGTTAAATTTGTATGCTTTAGGTGGAAGTTTTTTTAAAATTTTTATGAACAAACATTTAAGTAAATTAAATAAAATAAGTGCTCTATGTATTATTATTTTAGCAATTGGTATTATGCTTGATTAAAGGCTAGGTTAAATTGCTTTTTGCTAAAATAAATAAAAAATTACTAGGAAAGATTAATGAAAAATACTATCACTGAAGCATCTATTTATGAAGCACAAGGACTTAAAGAAGAAGCTTTAGAAATTTATAAAAATATTTTAAAAAAAGATCCTAGTAATCAAAATGCTATCGATGCTATTCGCAGACTTAGCGGTTTTAGATCTAAGCATAAAGATTTAAATACTCAAATGCTTGATTTTTTTATTAATATGAAAAGTGATACTGAAATAAATGAATTTAAAAGATGGCTGGTAAAAATATGAATTTAGAAGATTTAGCAAAAAAAACAATCAGTGAAGTTAGTTCTATTATGGAAGAGCAAAGAAGACAAAGTGAAATTTTAAAACAACAAGAAGATATTATAAAAAGTAATGACAAAAATGATGAACCGATTATAGAAGAGACTTCTAAAGATTTTCAAGATGAAATGACTGCAGTAAAAAAGCAAGAAATTGAAATTACGACGCAAAATACTGAAGAAAGCGAAAATTTGTCATATATCCTAGAAGAAAAATCTCATTTTGTCCCAGAGTCACAAAGCTTTAATGAAGAAATATTTTTTAGTAATCTTAGAGAGAGAATTTTGGTTCTTTTTGAGGGTTTAAATAGCGTGAAAAAAGAAGATTTGGAATCAAGGCTTAATCTTACAACCAATTTTTTAGAGTTTTTACTTGCAAATATCGAAGATAGACTTAAAAAATAATTTAGATTTAACTTTTATTGCAAATTTCTTAAAACCTTATACCCAAAGAGCTTATTTAGTAGGCGGTAGTGTTAGGGATATGCTTTTGGGTTTAGAAATTTTCGATTATGATATCGAAATTTATGATATAAATACAAAACAATTTGATTTTATTATGCAAAAACTAGGCGCAAAAGGTTTTGGTAAAAGTTTTTTTGTTTATAAATTTAAAAACTTTGATTTAGCGCTTGCTAGAGTAGAAAATAAAATATCTTATGGTCATAGAGGTTTTGAAGTTAAAATTTGCAATGATGAAAAACTAGGCGCGAGAAGGCGAGATTTTACCATCAATGCTTTGATGATTAATATTTTTAGCGGAGAATTTTTAGATTTTTATAATGGCTTACAAGATTTAAAAAATGGTATTTTAAGACATATTGATGAAAAAAGTTTTCAAGAAGATAGTTTAAGAATTTTAAGAGCTATTGTTTTTGCTTCAAGATTTAATTTTAAAATAGCTAGTGAAACTTTAAATGTAATGCAAAAGATGAATATTAAAGATCTTAGTAAAGATAGAATCAATGCAGAACTTTATAAATTTTTTAAAAGTTTTCAACTCAAAGTTGGATATAAATATTTGCAAAAGCTTCATTTAGAGAAAGAGATTTTCGGTTTTGAAAGTGATTTTAAAAGCTTAGAATTTCAAAATTTACTTGAAGAAAGTAGAAAATTTATAAAAGATGAAGCTTTGTTTTTATATCTATATCTAAATTTTTTTAAACTTAATAAAGAAACATTTTTTAAAAAAACTAAATTAAAAAAAGAATATTTAAAGAAAGTAAATCAATCTTTTTATCTAGATGAAATTGATGATTTTGAATTAGCAAAGATTGCTTTTGATATGCCTTTAAAAGAATGGCTTGGGCTTTGGAATGAAAAAAGGGTAGGCCAAGCTAAAAAACTTAAGCTTTATGAGGATAAATTTAAGAGCAAAATTTTAACACAAGATCTTATAAATAGCGGATTTAATGGAAAAAAATTAGGCAGAAAAATTCAAGAATTAAAAGAAGATAAACTGAGAGAATATATAAAAAATATTAAAAAATAAAGAAAATGATAAAAATATTACCATTTTCTTTTAAATTAGACTTTTCGCTAATTCTTTAGCTCCTTTTAAATCCACTTTTCCAGAACCTAAAAGAGGAATTTTTTCTACTTTAAAATAGCGATTTGGTTTTAAAATAGCGGGCATATTAGAGTTTTTAATTGCTTCGCAAATTCCTTCAAAAAATTCATCATTACATTCAATAAGTAAAATAATTTGCTCTCCTTTTTTTTCATCCTCTAAAGCCACAGCGCAGAATTTAACTACATCAGTATTGATAAATTTGGCTATTTCTTCTTCTAACGTTCCAAGAGAAATCATTTCGCCACCAATTTTTGCAAAACGAGAGTAGCGATCAACAATATATAAGAAACCTTCTTCATCAAGATGCCCTTTATCACCTGTATTATACCATCTAATACCATCAATTTCTTTAATCACTTCATCTGTTTTTTCTTTGTTGTTTAAATATCCTACCATAACTTGATGACCACCTATGAGTATTAATCCATCTTCATTTGTTTTAAGATTTTCATAAGTGTTTGGATCAACGATTCTAATTGCGGTTCCTGGTAAAGGCATGCCCACGCTTCCTTCTTTGTTTGCGCGGTGTATAATCCAATAATTCGCATCAAAGCGATTTGGTAGATTTACGCTTGCTACAGGAGTGGTTTCAGTAGCTCCATATCCTTCAAAAATAGTCTTTTTAAATTTCATCTCAAAAGCATTTCTAACTTCATTTTTGAGTTTTTCAGCTCCTGAAACTACAATTCTTAAACTTTCAAACATTAAAGCATCTAATTTTTTATTTCTTGCATAAATTCCTAAAAATGTAGATGTTCCACACATTATAGTTACATTGTTTTTAGCTATGGCTTTGGCTACACCTAAAGCATCAGTTGGATCTGCAAAAGTGATGCTTTTAATCCCTTCAAGTAGTGGTAAAAAAGTAGTAACTGTTAATCCAAAAGCATGAAAAGGTGGTAAAGATGAGAGCATAACATCACTATTTTTTGTGCATAAAACATCAGAAATCTGGGCAATATTGCTTAAAATATTTCTATTGTTAAGCATTATGCCTTTTGGTGCACCTTCGCTGCCGCTACTAAAAAGTATAGCTGCTATGGCAAGATTGTTTTTAGAAGGAGTAAATATAACTTTTAAAATACAAGATGGTAAAATACTTACCATTAACATTGTTCTTATAATTTTAGCCTTTTGTTTTTTAAAATTATCTATAATATCTTCGATATAAATTAAATGAATATTTTTATCAAATTCTAATTTTAAGCCTTTGCTTTCTAATTTTTCTAAGAATTTTTTTGAAGTATAAATTTGAGAAATTTGTGCATTTTCTATAGCAGCTTTTAAAGCTTTTTCTCCAGCTGTAAAATTAAGATTGACAACAACTTTTTGAGCAATCAGTACTGAAAGGTTAAGCAAAGAACTTGCAAAGGATGCTGGAAGTAAAATACCTACACATTCTTCTTTAGGAGCATAACTTCCTCTTTGAGTATGGATATTTAATTTTTGAGTATTTTCTTTAATAAAAGCACTTAAAATCAAACTAAGACTAAGCATTTTTCTATAAGTAATTGCACCTGCTATAGTATCTATTATAGCTATATTATTAAGATTTCTTTTAGCATTATCAATCCATGCTCTAGCAATAGTATGCATAGCCTCACATTGAGATTTCCAAGCCATAAAAGAAAGCTCAAAAACTTTAGCCTTAACTTCATCTTTTTTAGAATGCAATGGCATCGCTTTGCCAAAAGCTATAGCTATATTTCTTTTGCTTAAGGTTTTATTTCTGATGGAAAATTCTTCGTCACTTCTAGAAAAAGAACTTCCCCAAAGTCCTCTAATATAAAAAGGCAGGATAATTCCATCATTTTCTTCTAAATTGGAACAAACATGTTCAAATCCAGCTTTAAATTCATTTAATTGTCCATGTCTAGATAACACACCTTCTGGAAATAAACAAACAAGATTGCCATTTTTGATATATTCTGCAATAAGCTCTAAGCTAGCTTTACTTCCTCCGCTTGAAACAGGAATTACGCCAAATTTATCTAAAAAGAATTTAATATACCACTTAGAATAAATACTTCTTTCCATTACAAAATAAATTTTTCTTGGTATAGCCATTTGAACAATGGCCCAATCTATAAAAGAAATATGATTGCCTAAAAGCAATGCTCCGCCTTTTTCTGGGATATTTTCAAATCCTTCTACAAGCAAACGATATCTTCCTAAGAATGCGATATTTAAAAGAATTCTTATTAGAGAAAATGGAAGCTTGTATATAACATAAAATGCACTCAATAATGCTATAAATATAATAAAATAAAAAAGATAAACAACATCAAGTTTTAAATTTGCAAACAAGGTAGCCAAAATAAGAAAAGCTAACATAGTTATATTTTGTATAAAATTGTTTCCAGCTAAAATTTTTCCAAGTTCATTTTCTTTAGCGTGAAATTGAATGAGCGAATTTAAAGGTATGATAAACATTGCTCCACAAAAACCAAATAAAAAGAATAAAAAACTATAGGTGATCAAACTTGTAAAATACGGGATACATAAAGTGATAATAAAAACTCCTATCGCTCCTAAAGGAATCAGTCCTAATTCTATATAATTTTTAGAAAATTTACCTGCCATTAAAGACCCTAAAATCACACCTATGCCAGAAAAACCTAAAGAAATTTGCACAAAAAAAGTATTATTAATTAAAAGTTCATTTTTACTAAAAACAGGGAAGGTTACAAGATAAAGTTGAGAAATAGCCCAAAATATAGAAATTCCAACGATACATAGCCAAATAATTTTATTTTTAAAAATAAGCTTTAAATTTTTAATTAGTAATTGAGCACTAAAGTATTCTTTTTTGTTGAATTTTAATTCTTTATTTTCAGTTTTTAATTCTGGCAAGCGACAAGTTAAATAAAATTCTAGCAGTGAAAAAAATATAAGCACAAATCCCAAAGGAGCTACTTGTTCTAAAACTTCTGAAGGATTAGTGCTATTTGTATGATATAGATTTTCAAAACTAAGCGAAAATACAGCCATTCCGGCTAAAATTGCAACTATGCTAACAGCATTAACCGCACCATTTCCCATAGCAAGAAAATCTTTTCCTACTAGCTCTTTTATGAAGCCATATTTACTAGGAGAGTAAAGCGCCGCTTGAATTCCTAAAATAAAAGTAAAAACAAAGGCTGTCCAAAAGGCTCCATTATAATAACAAGCACAAATGATAATAGCTAAAATCACATTAAAGCCGGCCGAAATTTTCATAATCCAGTTTTTAGGATATTTATCTGCTAAAAATCCTGAAGGAGAAAGCATTAAAATAAAAGGTAGTAGTATAAGCGCATTGACGATGGCTGTTAATAAAAGTTGAGTGTCTTCTTCATAAATTTTATAGATAGTGTTTTGAATTATAATTTTGTGTCCTAAATCAATAAAAGCATTAATAAAAGCTACAAATAAAAAAGGTAAAATACCATTAATTTTTAAAAAAGATTTTTTTTGCATTTTAATCCTTAAATTATTTTTTATATATTTTAACATAGTTTTTTTTAACGCCATGGGGAATTAATTTTATAAATTATGTTGATATAAGTCTTTAAAAGTTTTATTAAAGAATTAAACAATATATATAGGGTTTTATGCTAAATTTTATATTATCTTGAAATATTTTAAAGAAAGCTACTAAAGATTAAATAAATCTATTTTTACTAAGAAGATAGAAATTAACCTATATTGTATTTATGAGTGAAGCATAGCGATAAGCCGAGTTCTGTCTAGAATGCTCATTTATCTAGTTTTGTTTTTGCAAACAAAATCAAGCGAAGGGTTAAAATAAAGACTAAAACCATCCCTTCTTGCTGCACATTGGGTTTACATAGCCGAAATTGTTGCCAAAATCGCTGGTGAGCTCTTACCTCACCGTTTCACCTTTTCCATAAAAAATTTATGGTAGTTTTCTTTCTGTTGCACTATCCCTTAGGTTTCCCTAGCCATCTGTTAGATGGAATGTTTGTCTTTTGCAGCTCGGACTTTCCTCTTCTTGAATAGAAGCGAGCATTTGCTATGCTTTGCGTTTAAATTTTAACGCAAAAATACTTAAATTTAATTGCGATATCAAATATTTTTTGCTAAAATTATGCTTTATTTTAATATAAAAGGAATGTTATGGCATCTTACTCGATGGGTGATTTAAAAAAGGGATTAAAAATAGAAATTGATGGAATTCCTTTTAAAATAGTAGAATATCAACATGTAAAACCAGGAAAAGGTCCTGCTTTTGTTCGTATTAAAATTAAATCTTTTATTGATGGAAAAGTTCTTGAAAAAACTTTTCATGCTGGGGATAAATGTGAAGCTCCAAATTTAGAAGATAAAACTATGCAATATCTTTATGATGATGGGGAAAATTGTCAATTTATGGATACAGAAACTTACGAGCAAGTAGCTATAAGTGATGAGGATGTAGGCGAAGCTAAAAAATGGATGCTTGATGGTATGATGGTGGATGTTCTTTTTCATAATGGTAAAGCTATCGGAGTGGAAGTTCCTCAGGTTGTTGAACTTAAAATCATAGAAACTGCTCCTAACTTTAAAGGAGATACTCAAGGATCAAATAAAAAACCTGCTACACTTGAAACAGGAGCTGTGGTGCAAATTCCTTTTCATGTTTTAGAAGGCGAAGTAATTCGTGTGGATACAGTTCGTGGAGAATATATAGAAAAAGCAAATAAATAATGAACTTAATTAAGGTGTCAATGACACCTTAAAACCTAAAATTTAACTTTCCTTTTATTTTCTTGATTTTATATTCAAGAAAATATAAATTGTTTATTGCTTCTTTTTATTTTTTAATTGTTAGGTTTAATGGTAAAAATCAAATCTTTTGTTTAAAAATTTTTGATAATAAATATTGTTATGCAGCCATTTAATTGATTTAAAATATCAAGGTTTTTAAAAATTAAAAGTTTAAATTTTTAGACAAAATGATATTAATGATATAAAAAAGATAATCTTATTGTTTAACTGTATTAATTTCGGTTAAAACTTAAAAAATTGAAATAATTATATTTAAAAGTTAGCGGTCTAAGAAATCAAAAACCATATGTCTTAAAGTTGCTTTTAATGTTTAAATTTTTATTATAAAGAATTAAAAGATAATTTTAATAAGGGATATAAGTTATGCGAAATTTATCGATTTAAAAAAACTAAAATAATATTAATTAAAATACTTTATTTGTGAAAATTTTCAACAAAAAGATGAAATATTTTTATATAATGATGATTTTTATTGTATTTTTATTCTTTTATTTAAGAAAAATTGATACATTAATATCAAAAAAATAAAAATTAAAAGGTAAAAGATGAAAAAAATAGATTTAATTGTTATTGGTGCTGGGCCAACAGGTATAGCATGCGCAGTTGAAGCAAAATTAAAAAATAAAGAAGTTTTAATTTTGGAAAAAACAAATAATATTTGCCAAACTTTAATGCAATTTTACAAAGAAGGAAAAAGAGTAGATAAAGTTTATAAAGGATGTGAAGGCGTAAATTATGGTAATATTCCTTTTGAAGATGGTACAAAAGAAAGTACTATAGAATTATTTGAAAATATTTTAAAACAATACAATATAGAAGTCGCATTTGGTTCAGAAGTTGAAAGTGTAAAAAATGAAAACAATCTTTTTTTGGTAAGTACAGCCAAAGAAACTTATGAATGTAAAAATATCATTGTAGCGATTGGTAGAATGGGCAAACCAAATAAACCTGATTATAAACTCCCTATGACTTTAACCAAGATTATTAATTTTAATGCAAATTCAGTTTTAGGGAATGAAAAAATTCTTGTTGTAGGCGGAGGAAATTCTGCTGCTGAATATGCCATAGATTTAGCAAAAGCAAACGATGTAAGTCTTTGCTATCGTAAGAAAGAATTTACAAGATTAAATGATATCAATCTTAAGGATATAATTGAAGCTGGAAATAATGGAAAGGTAAATTTAAAGCTTGGTGTCGATATTGATTCTGTTGAAGATGAAAATGGTAAAGCAAAAGTTAATTTCAATAACTCAACAAGTGAAACTTACGATAGAATAATTTATGCTATCGGTGGTTCAACTCCAGTAGATTTTTTACAAAAATGTGGTATTAAGGTAGATGATAAAGGTGTCCCTTTAATGGATGAAAATAAAGAAAGCAATGTTAAAGGAATATTTGTAGCAGGAGATATTGCAACAAAAAATGGAGCAAGTATTATTACAGGACTCAACGATGCTGCAAAAATTCTTTCTATTTTATAAAAATTTAGCTCTTAAGGGCTAAATTTTTTTTAAGGAAATTTTTTAGAAATTACTATGCAAAATAAAATCAAAATCAATAAACTTACGACTAAAATTTTTTATTTAAATTCTTACATATTGGGAGTTTTGGCGTTTTATTAGTATTCTTAAGGATTATTTTTTATTAAAATATTTTTTAAGGATAAATAATGTCAAATATTTTTAGTAGTTTAAACCCTTTAAAACTTTTTATAAAATGTGCCTTGCCTAATATGATTAGTATGGCTTTTATTTCACTTTATTATATTATTGATGGAATTTTTGTAGGTAGATATTTAGGTGGCGATGCTTTGGCAGCTTTGGCTTTAATCATGCCTTTTATTATGATGTCTTTTGCATTATCTGATACTATTGCAATAGGATCTTCGGTGCAAATTTCAATGAAATTAGGACTTGGTAAGAAAAAATTAGCTGGAAAAATTTTTAGCTCTAGCTTGATAATTATTTTTTTATTTTCTTGCTTGGTCGGTATTTTAGAATATATTTTAGCGCCAATTTTGATCGATTTTTTAAATGTTAGTCTAGAGATTAAAACTATGGCAAAAGAGTGTATGATAGTTTTTGCTTTATTTGCACCTCTTACTATGCTTTCTTTTGCTTTGGATAATTATTTAAGAATTTGTGGCAAAACCACTTATAGTATGATTATTAATATTATCATTGCTTTGAGTAATATTTTATTTGATTATTTTTTTATAGTTATTTTAGACTGGGGATTATTTTCAGCTGCTCTTGCAACTTGTTTAGGTTTGACTCTGGGCGGAATTTTTGGAATTTTTCCTTTTTTGTTTCAAAATTTAGAGCTTAGATTTTCTTTTCCTTATATCAATTTTAAAATTTTTAAAAATATTCTTTACAATGGTAGTAGTGAATTTTTTAACAATGTTTCAGGATCTCTTTATGGTGTTTTTGCAAATTTTGTTTTGCTTAAAATAGCAGATGTTAAGGCTGTGGCTGGATTTTCTATTATAGTTTATATTGATACTTTTATTATGATGCTTATTATCGCTATGGTAGATGCTATGCAGCCAGCCTTAAGCTATAATTACGCCAAAAAAGACTTTTACCGTATTAAATCTTTTTTAAAAATTATGTTTTTCTCTGGATTTATTTTTTCAATTTTTGTTTTATTTTTTATTTATATATCAGGTGAAAATTTAATAGAATTTTTTATGAAAGATCATGATCAAAATTTTTTAAATTTTGTTTATTTAGCCTTGACTCTTTTTTCTTTAAATTATATTTTTGCTTGGTTTAATGTATTGAGCAATTCTTTTTTAACAGCTTTTAACAAACCTAGTTTTTCTTTGATTTTAAGCTTGAGTCAAAATTTATTTGTTCCTTTATTTTTCCTTTTTCTTTTATCTTATTCTATGGGTTTAAAAGGGGTTTGGCTTACTCCTTTATTTGCGGAATTTTGCGTGGTGATTTTGGCTGTTGTTTTATTGAAAAAAAGTTTCAATATATCAAAATAAATTCGGTTTTTAAGCTCTTTTTGCTAGAATTTTAAAAAAGAATTTTATAAGGAAAAAAATTGCAAGAATATTTTGATTTGGATCTAGAGCGTGCGATTTTAAGCAGTTGTATTATGAGTGAAGACGCTTATTCAAGCATAGCAGGAGATATTGAACCTAAAGATTTCAGCCTTAAAGCCCATCAAGATATTTTTAAGGCTATCATCTCTTGTGCAAATTCTGGAGAACCTATATCTATAAGTTTTTTAAAAAAACATAAAAAATTAGATGAGCAAATTTTAAATGAAGTCATTGCTACGCCTTCAATGATTGATTTAGCCGCTTATGTTAATGAACTTCGCGAAAAATCGATCAAGAGGCAGCTTTTAAGTTTTGCACATCTTCTGCCAACTCGCATCAATGAAAATCGCGCCGTAAGTGAAATTTCAGACGAGATAAGCAAAGAAATTTTTAATTTAACCAATCGCATCAATACAAACGATATTAAGGGCATAGAACTCGTTTTAGAAGAGCTTATAGAGGAATTTAAAAAGCAAAAAACTCTTGAAAATAAAACCGTTATAGGTTTAGATACTGGTTTTGAAGATCTAAATCACATGACTAAAGGTTTTAAAGATGGTGAACTTATCATCATTGCTGCACGTCCTGGTATGGGAAAAACAACCCTATGTTTAAATTTTATCGATCAAGTTTTAAAGCAAGATCAAGGCGTGGTTATGTTTTCTTTGGAGATGCCTGCAACTCAAATCATGCAAAGACTTTTATCAGCAAAAACTTCAATTCCTTTGCAAAAAATTCTTACCGCCGATCTTAATGATGATGAGTGGGAAAGAATAGGGGATGCTTGCAATTTGTATTCTAAAAAAAAGCTTTTTATATATGATAGTGGCTATGCTACGATAACAGATGTTAGGGCTATTTTAAGACGTCTAAAAGCACAAGAGGAGAGCATAAAACTTTGCGTGATTGATTATATCGGACTTATGATGAGTAATTCAAATTTTAACGATAGACATTTACAGGTAAGTGAAATTTCAAGAGGGCTTAAGCTTTTAGCTAGAGAATTAAATATGCCTATCATTGCACTTTCTCAATTAAATCGTTCTTTAGAGCAACGTGCCAATAAGCGTCCGATGATGAGTGATTTACGCGAGAGTGGAGCGATAGAACAAGATGCGGATACAATTTTATTTGTATATAGAGATGAAGTTTATCGAGAACAAGAAGAAAAAGAGAGAGAAAATAAAGCTAAAGCAGAAGGTAAAGAATATAAAAGCACTTTTATACGCAACCCTATGCAGGAAAATGCTGAAATTTTAATCAGTAAAAATAGAAATGGCCCAGTTGGAACCATTGAAGTTTTATTTTTAAAAGAAAAATCATGTTTTGTGGATAAACCTAAATTTGAAAGTACGGAATTTCAAGGATAGCTTTAAATTTATAGCTTTTTTAAAGCTTAAATTATAGATAAATGAACTGTATAAATAAGCTACTATAAGTAAAAAGAGATGAAATAGGTAAAAAAGAATTTTAAAAGTATCTCTGAAAATTCTAATTATTTTTATAGTATTTATTTTTTTATGACAAAAGGCAATTTTGTTTATATAATATCAACTAGAAAAGTGATTTTAAAAGATAAAACCATATAAAGAGTAATTAAAAAATTAATTTAAATATTTATAATGATTATGTGAACATAAAAACTAGATATTTATAATTAAACAACCAAGAAATAGGATTTAAGATGAATTGCAAAAACAAAGAAGAATTGTCTTATAAAGAACAGATTAAAATTTTTCTAGAAGATAAAAATAAATATAGCTTGTTTATAAAAGGGAAATGGGGAGTAGGTAAGACTTACCTCTGGAAAGAAATTGAATATGAGATTTCTAATACGAAAAAGGATTTTGAATTAAATAAAATAAAATTAAATTTTTTCAGTCATTTGAAGTATTTGTATGAATTTATTATCTTAATTGTTAAATTTTTAATTAAATACTTTAGTTATTGTGAATTTATAAAACAAGATAAATCTTTAAGAGTTGTTTATATATCCTTATTTGGAAAAGAACACTATAGAGAAATCTTAGAGGAGATAACTCTTAATTCATATAAATATAATAAATTGGTTTATTTTTTAAGAAATTTAACTTTTTGGAAAATTTCTATTGGTTCTTTATTTCAATTTTTTATAAAACAAGATTTTAAAAATATAATTGTATGCTTTGATGATTTAGAACGAAAATCAGATAAACTGAATATCAAAGATTTATTAGGTTTGATTAATAATCTAAAAGAAGGAAAATGTAAAGTTATTTTAATAGGTGATGATAGCAAGCTTAATAATAAAGAAATTTTTGATAATTATAAAGAAAAATGTATAGATTTAGAAATTACCATAGATTCTAGACTTGAAGTTGTGCTACAAATAGTAAAAGAGAAATGTCCTCAAATAAATACTAAATTGCTTCCATGTGCTTTATTAAATGGTATTAAAAATCTAAGACAATTAAATAAGATTTTAAGTGCTTTTAATTATTTTCACGAAGAATTACATTTTAAAGAAAAACTAGTAGAAAATCCTGATTGTAAAGATTTTCTTGTTTATGTGTTTGAAGTAATCGTTGAAAAAATAGATAATGTTTGCACTATTAGTAGTGAATTACTTGAATTTAAACATTTATTTATCAAAATTATTGAAGAAATAATCAAAGATTACTTTAACAATGCAACCTATTTAATATCAAATAGAATGAGAGAAGTTTTTAATAGTGAGCTTGATAATTATCAATTGTATATATATCGTACTAATTTTATTCAAATTTTGTCAAATCTTATACAAACAAATGTATTTAATGAAAATGATAAAGAAAAAATTAATGAAATTTTACAATATATTGCTGATAAAAATAAAATTGATGATTTTATTGACCTAAGTAAAATAGGTATTGTTGATTTTTTCGCGCTTACTTATATTTTTGATTTGCATAACAATCAAGTAGTTATGGAAATTAAGAAAAAATATATAAGAAAATTTTACGGTAATTTTTCTCATATAGGGTTATTGTTGAAAATGGAACAAAATAAAAATGATGATTTATTAGAAGAATTTAATAAAATGGTGGAACATTTTGATAATCATTCAAATGAATATTTTCAAAATGAATATAAAACTCCAACTCAAGAAATAATGGATGGTGTAAAAAATTATTATAATTTTTATAATGTAGCAAAAAGTATAAATGCTACCAAAGATAAAACATTGTATAAGAATTTAAAAAACAATAAAATAACTTCATATTATTTAGATTATTTATTTTTAAATAAAACAAACCGAGAAAAATTTTCAAATCTATATGATGAATACAAGAATGATAATAAATCTTCAATAAAGGTGAATTGCTAGGCATTGTATTAAATTCTCTTTATGCTTTTATGAATGAATAGTTCAATACTTTTAAAAAGTTTTTTTATTATTAAATCTATTGATTGGTAATATTAATAATGAAGCATAAATAAAAAATATATTAATTACACATAATTTTTCAATTGTCAAAAAGCATTAAATTTTATCGAAGTTTTATTGAGAATAGATTGATTTTAAGAGATGGTGCCCGAGGTCGGACTCGAACCGACACAAGGTTGCCCTTACCAGATTTTGAGTCTGGCGCGTCTACCAGTTTCACCACTCGGGCTTGACTAAAATCATAATTATATTTTTTTTAGCTAAAAAACAATTTAAAATAAAGGTTTTAATGAAAAAATATTTTAAAAATATACAAAATTTCATTTTTTGGAACACTTATTGCTTATAAAGTTGTAGCAATATTGAGAAAAGATTCTAGTTTATTAATTTTTTAAGGAAAAAAATGAGAATTACAAATAAGTTAAATTTTACCAATTCTGTTAGCACTTCAATGGGTGGGCAAAGTGCCCTATATAAGATCTCTCAACAACTTGCTTCAGGATTAAAAATTCAAAATTCTTACGAAGATGCAAGCACCTATATAGACAATACTCGTTTAGAATATGAATTAAAAACACTAGAGCAGGTTAAACAGGCAACGAGTTCTGCTAAAGAATTAACCGAAAATAGCATGAAAGCTTTGCAAGATATGGTTAAGCTTTTAGAAGATTTTAAAGTTAAAGTTACTCAAGCGGCTAGTGATAGTAATTCTCAAACCTCAAGAGAAGCCATAGCAAAGGAATTACAACGCATTAAAGAAAGTATCTTGCAGCTTGCAAATACTAGCGTCAATGGTCAATATCTTTTCGCTGGGTCTCAAGTTGCAAATAAACCTTTTGATTCTAATGGTAATTATTATGGAGATAAAAATAATATCAATGTAGTAACCGGTTCAGGAACTGAAAGTCCTTATAATATCCCTGGATGGGATCTCTTTTTTAAAGCCGATGGAGATTATAAAAAGCAAATTACTACTAATATTAGCTTTAAGGATAATCGCTACACTGAAGCGGACAAAGATAAACAAGGATATTTAAATGGGGATTCTGCTTGGAAACAGCTTATCGGGCAAAATTATGTAAAAGATGGAAAATTAGATCCAGATAAAGATTTTGAAGATAAAGATCAAAAACTCGACTTTCCACCTTCAACACTTTATGTTCAAGGAACTAAGCCAGATGGCACAAGCTTTAAAAGTGCAGTTTTGGTAAAACCAGATGATAAAATAGAAGATGTATTAGAGCAAATCGGCGCACTTTATGGCAACACTGATAACAATAAAGTTGTAGAAGTAAGCATAAATAATAGCGGTCAAATTCAAATTACAGATTTAAAACAAGGCAATAATAAATTAGACTTTCATGCCGTAGCTTATACTCCACAAATGGATACAACTGAAGATTTTAAAGGTATGCTAAAATTTGCCAAAGAAAATGATCTTAAAATGGAAGATATTACCAACGAAGTTATGAAAGCTGCGATACAAAATGGTGATATTACTAATCCAAAAACTCCAGTTGAAATAACTCTAAAAGATAAAGATGGACAAGAGAAAAAATTTACCTTTAGTCTAGCTCAAACTGATTTTATCAAAAGCAATATGACTGATTCAGATGGTAATAAAGCTAATGGTGCAGATTATGATAATGTTTATTTTGAAAAAGATGGAAATACTGTTTATGGTAATGTTTCTCAAGTGATTAAAGGAAGTAATGCTTATGCAACAGATTCAACCAAGCTTAGCGAAGTCATGGCAGGAGATAGTTTAAATGGTACCACCTTAAATTTAAAAGTAAATTCTAAGGGTGGAAATACTTATGATGTGACTATAGATTTAGGAAATTCAACTGTAAGTTTTAAAGATCCTAATGATCCTCAGCAAACTATAAGTTTTCCTATCATGCATACTGATCCCACAACAGGAAATAGTGGGGTAGTAACTCCGTCAAATGAAATAACTTATGGGCAAATTAATAATATCATCGGTATGTTTGCTTCTGATAAAGTGCCTACTCAAACTATCAATCAAACAAATAACAAAATTGATGCTGTAGGTTATGATAATATCCAGCAGCTTATAAAAGACTCTCAAGCAACAGTCGATGTTAGCATGGATTATAAAGGACGTATTAGCGTTACAGATAAACTTTCTTCAGGAACCAATATAGGAATTTCTTTGAGCGATTCTCAAAGTGGTCATTTTCCTCAACCTCCTTATAGTGCAACTGCAAGTGTCGAAAATGGTCCAAATTTTAGTTTTAGTGCTAATAATGCTTTAACTATAGATGAGCCAAATGTCGATCTTATAAAAGATCTTGATACTATGATCGATGCAGTTTTAAGTGGAAACATGAGAGCAGATGGAAATTCAGCTGATCCAAGAAATACGGGAATGCAAGGTGCTTTAGAAAGGCTTGATCATTTGGCTGATCATGTAAGCAAACTCAATACAACTATGGGAGCTTATCATAATATCATAGATGGAGTAAATACCCGAGTGAGTTTTTTAAGTGTAAATGTGCAAAGTATCAAATCAAATGTAATTGATGTTGATTATGGTGAAGCTATGATGAATTTAATGCAAACTCAACTTGCATATCAAGCTTCGCTTAAAGCAAGTACTACTATATCTCAACTTAGTTTATTAAACTATATGTAAAATTATGCTATAATGGCTTCTTTAAAAATATTTTTTTAAGGAAAAAACATCAAAAAAGAAGCCATTTTTACTATTTCTACTTTTGGTATTTTTTATTTATGTCTTTGTATGCTAACTCCTAGTATGGGAAGTTGGATTTATAAAATAAATTTATTTTTATTTGGAGAATTTGGATATTATTATCCCTTTTTCTTATTTATTTTAAATTATTTTTATTATAAAAGAAATTATAAAATAGAAAATTTTTCACGCCAGGAGCTTTTTGGCATAGGTTTTGCTCTTTTTTCAACACTACTACTTTTTTCAGTACTTTATAGGGGTTATGGTTATATTTTAGAATTTATCTATACTATTTTTTCTACTCTTTTAGGACATATAGGAAGCGGTATTTTTGCACTTTTGCTTTTTGTTTTTTCTTTGATTTTATTGTTTCCAAAATTTGCAAAAGAACTTTTGAAGATAGAATTAAATTTTGCGATTTTGCTTAAATTGGAGCAAGCTTTAAAAACGTTTTTAATGAGAATTTTTGGAGGAGAAACCGATAAAGACGATATAGGAAAATCAGAACCAAAAGCTCCAATTGTAGAAGTTAAGCAAAAACATTTAGCTCAACCTTTAAGTGAAATTGAGGAATTAGTAAAAATTAATAATATTAATGCAAGTAAAAATTCTATTACAACAGCGAAGGAAAATTTTGAAAAATTGAAAAATCAAATTTTAGATGAAAAGGTAGAGATTGATAAAGAAAGTTTAGAAGAGGCGAAGAGTTTTGTTTATGAAAATTCACAACAGGTTAGAAATTTTGTGCAAAAAGCTAGTAGAAGTAGTATAAGTCTTGATGAAGAATTTAATTTTATTTTAAAAGAAGAGGTAGATATGATCCCAGAACGTTTTTTAAAACCTAAAAAACTTGAAGAAATCAAGCAAATAGATACCACAGGTAGAAATTTAGATGAACCAAGCTATAAAAGAAAAAATATAGAAATTTCGTTACCAAAACAAGAAATAAAACCAAAAATTTTCACTAAAGAATTAGAACAAAGAGAAGATTTGATACAAAAAGCAAAACTAGAGCAAGAATACAAAGCTTATCAAAATGAAATTCTTGAAAATAAAGTAAAAGCAGAAATTCAAGAATTACAAAAAGATGATAAAATAGGATTAGATTTAAATAATATTATAGAAGGTAATAAATATAATTTTGAAGAAACAATTCAAAATTTTACAAAACAAGAAGAACCTATAGAATCTAATTTCCAAGAAATTCACGAAAATCCTATAATAGAAGAAGAAACAATAAAAGCCAATCAAACATCTATACAATACCATACAAATTTTGAAGAGCCTGAAATTTTAGATTTTAACGAAGAGAATTTTAAACCTAAAGAAATAGAAAGTATGAATGAAAATACTGATGATTTTATGCCTGTAGTTGAAGAATTGGATCGTCCTTATATTGATCCAATTCCTGTTATCAAACTTCAAGAAGATGAAAAAGAGGAAAGTCAAAAAACTTTTGAAAAAATTAGCGAGCAAAATAACAATGAAATTAAAGAAGAGATTATAAGCGAAAACAAAGAAGAGGAAATTATTAAACAAAGAGCTATTTTAGCAAAAGAAATTGAACTCAATAAAGCGCTTTTAAAAGAAATAGAACAAGGAGAGATGGAGAAGCCAAAAGATTTTAAATTGCCTCCACTTGACTTTTTATCTAATTTTTCACAGCATAAATATGATGTTAATGAGCTTGAAATTGATAAAAAAATTTACAATTTGCTTGAAAAATTACGTCGTTTTAAAATAGGCGGAGATGTAACTAAAACCTATGTTGGCCCTGTGGTGACTACCTTTGAATTTCGTCCAAGTGCAGATGTAAAAGTAAGTAGAATTTTAAATTTGCAAGATGACTTAACTATGGCTTTAATGGCAAAATCTATACGTATCCAAGCTCCAATACCTGGAAAGGATGTAGTAGGTATTGAAGTTCCAAATGAAGAAATACAAACGATTTATTTACGTGAAATTTTAGAAAGTGAAGTATTTAAAAACTCTAAAAGCCCCTTAACTATCGCCCTAGGAAAAGATATCGTAGGTAATGCTTTTGTGACCGATCTTAAAAAATTACCTCATTTATTGATAGCTGGAACTACTGGAAGCGGAAAAAGCGTAGGAATTAATTCTATGCTTTTAAGCCTTTTATATCGCAATTCTCCAAAAACTTTGCGTTTAATGATGATCGATCCAAAAATGCTTGAATTTAGTATTTATAACGATATCCCACATCTTTTAACTCCTGTCATTACAGATCCTAAAAAAGCAGTCAATGCTCTTTCTAATATGGTTGCAGAAATGGAAAGACGTTATAGATTGATGGCAGATGCAAAAACCAAAAATATAGAAAATTATAATGAAAAAATGAAAGAAATAGGAAATGAAGAACTACCTTTTATTGTTGTCATTATTGATGAATTAGCTGATTTAATGATGACAGCAGGCAAGGATGTAGAATTTTATATAGGACGTCTTGCGCAGATGGCAAGAGCAAGTGGAATTCATTTAATTGTTGCTACCCAACGTCCTTCTGTAGATGTTGTAACTGGACTGATAAAAGCAAATTTACCGAGTAGAATTTCTTACAAAGTAGGGCAAAAAATAGATTCTAAAGTTATTTTAGATGCCATGGGTGCTGAAAGTTTGCTTGGAAGAGGGGATTGCTTGTTTACACCTCCTGGAACAAGTTCTATTGTAAGATTACATGCTCCATTTGCAAGCGAATTTGAAATAGAAAAAATTGTTGATTTTTTAAAGGATCAGCAAGAAGTTTGCTATGATGAAAATTTTTTACAAGATTCCAAAAATTCATCTTTAATTAATGATAATTTTTCAGATGATGGAGAAGTAGATGAGCTTTATGAAGATGCAAAAAGAATTATTTTAGAAGATCAAAAAACAAGCATTTCTTATATACAAAGAAGATTAAATATAGGTTATAATAGATCAGCAAATATAATAGAAAAATTAACAAAAGAAGGTTTTTTAAGCGAACCTGATTCTAAAGGAAAGAGACAAATTTTATGATATCCTTAAAATAAAGGATATCATAAAAAATTATTTATCTCTAAGATTTAATTCGTTGATTAATTTAGAGTAAGAATTGTAATCTTTTCTTTTAAGATAGCTCAAAAGTCTTTTTCTTTGTCCAACTAGTTTTAAAAGTCCTAATCTTGAAGAAAAATCTTTTTTGTAGATTTTTAAATGTTCTGTAAGCTCTGCAATTCTTGCGCTTAAAAGAGCTACTTGAACTTCTGTTGAACCAGTGTCACCCGGTTTTCTAGCGAATTTCGCAACAATTTCTGCTTTTTTAGCCGAATCTAAAGCCATATTGACCTCCTGATTGGTATATTTTAAAACTGTGATTTTATCAAATAAAAACCAAAAATAAACTGAAATAACTTTAATTTAAATTTTTTAAGCCTTTTTCTAAGAAAATTTTATTATAATTAAAAACTATATATTCTCAAAGGAGAAATTTGTGCTATTTACTAAAGCAAGCGAGTATGCTTTACTTTCTTTAATTTATATTGCTCAAAAAGAAAAACCTCAAGATGTAGATTTTCTATCGAATGAGCTTAATATTCCAAAAAGTTTTTTGGCTAAAATTTTACAAACTTTAGCTAGAGATAATTTGCTAAATTCTTTCAAGGGTACAAAAGGAGGTTTTACTTTAGCAAAAGAACCCAAAGAATATAATATTAAAGAAATTATAAATAGCGTAGAGAAAAAAGAAATCAGTGTTTTTGAATGTAGTGGAGGAGTGTGCCCTGATAATAAAGAAAAAAAATGCACCCTTATGCCTTTACTTATAGAATTGCAAGATAGAATAGATGGATTTTTAAGCTCTATAACCTTAGCGGATATTATAAAAAAATAAATGGCAAAAAAAAATAAAATATTTGACCTTGTCTTTCCTTTTTTAGGACCATTAATCGGGCCAATTTTAAAGGCTAAAAGTCTTACTATAGTTGGTTTTATAGTTTGTATTTTAGCTATTATTATTGTTCCTTTACCAAGTCCTATTTTAGACTTTTTTTTGGCTTTAAGCATTGCTTTATCGGTTTTAATTATCCTTATTTCTATTTATATTCCAAAACCAACAGATTTAACTACTTTTCCAACTTTAATTTTAATCATAACACTTTTTAGACTTTCTTTAAATATTGCTACAACTCGTATGATTTTAAGCGAAGGTCAAAATGGACCTGAAGTTGTAAGTGAAATTATTGCTTCTTTTGGTGAATTTGTGGTTGGTGGAAATATGGTTATAGGAGTAATCGTATTTTGTATTCTTGTTTTAATCAATTTTATGGTTGTAACTAAAGGAAGTACCAGAGTTTCTGAAGTACAAGCGAGATTTACACTTGATGCGATGCCAGGTAAGCAAATGGCTATTGATGCGGATTTAAATGCTGGTCTTATTGATGAACAAACAGCACGTGCAAGACGTCAAGAAATTATCGCTGAAGCAAATTTTTACGGAGCAATGGACGGTTCAAGTAAATTTATTAAAGGTGATGCAGTTGCTGGTATTATTATTACAATTATTAATATTATTGGTGGTTTTTTAATCGGTTCTTTTCAGCATGATATGCCATTATCTACTGCTGCTTCAACTTATACCATACTTACTATAGGAGATGGTCTTGTATCGCAAATTCCTGGCCTTATAACTTCTACGGCTACGGCTATTATTATTACTCGTGCAAGCAAAGATGAGGATAATTTTGCAGAGGGAACTTTAAATCAGCTTTTAAGTGAATATAGGACTTTATTAATTGTAGGTTTTGTTTTATTTATTTTTGCCTTAGTACCAGGTCTACCTCACTTATCTTTAGGCTTTATGTCTTTGGTATTCTTAGGTTTAGGATTTTTAACTAAGCAAGTAAAAGAAGGTAAAATTGAAATTATGGCAGCTAAAAAAACTAAACCAAGTGCGGCAGCTGGTAGCGGAGCAACTGCACCAAGTGCGGCAGCCCCTGCTAAGAAAAGCGAAGAAGAAATTTTAAAAGAAGAGGAACATAAAATTAATGATATTCTTAAAGTTGAAATTTTAGAGCTTGAGCTTGGATATGGACTCATAAAATTAGCTGAAAGTGAATTAACTGAAAGAATTAGATCTATGAGAAGAAGTATTGCAGAAAGCTTAGGGTTTTTAATGCCAAAAATAAGAATTCGTGATAACTTAAGACTTAAACCTAATGAGTATAGTTTTAAATTAAAAGGGGTTTCTATAGCGAGTGCTGAAATTTATCCAGACAAATATTTGGCTATGGATAGTGGATTTATCACTGAAGAAATTGAGGGTATAGCAACCAAAGAACCTGCTTTTAACTCTGATGCACTTTGGATTGATGCAAATTTAAAAGATGAGGCAACTCTTAATGGATATATAGTGATAGATCCTGCAAGTGTAATTTCAACCCATATGAGCGAGCTTATCAAATCTCATGCAAGTGAACTTTTAACACGCCAAGAAGTGCAAAATCTTTTAGATAAAGTTAAGAATGATTATCCGATTATAGTTGAAGGTGCTTTAAGTGTAGCGCCTGTAAGTCTTATTCAAAAGATTTTAAAAGATTTACTCAAATATCACATACCAATTAAAGATATGCTTACTATTTTAGAATCAGTTAGCGATATTGCTGAAGTAAGCAAAAGTTTTGATATGATCATAGAGCATGTAAGAGCGTCATTAGCAAGAATGATTACAAATATGTATTTAGATGATAAAGGAAATTTAGATATTTTTATTTTAGATTCTGCTAGTTCTGCAGTTTTAATGGAAAATGTTCAATTTAGAGACGGAAGTTATCATTTACCTTTGAGTGTAGCACAAACTGGTGTTTTGGTTGATACTTTAAGAGCTGAAGTAGCTGCAGTTTCCAATGGTCGTATTAAACCTTTTATACTTTGTGTTGAACCGCAACTTAGAAAATTTATTGCTGATATTTGTTATAACTTTAATATTAACATTGTTGTGCTAAGCTTTGCTGAAATTGCTGAAAATACTAATTTTAATACAGAAAGTATTATAAAGATAGAACTTTAAGGAAAATAATGAAAATTTATCATCTTTCACATACAGATCTTGATGGCTATGCTTGCCAATTTATTACTCATTTTTATTTTAAAAATGTAAAATTTTATAATTCAAACTACGGAAAAGAAATTAATGATAATTTTAATGCTATTTTAAGCGATATCGAAAAAGATGAAAATTTTGAAAAAGCAATTATTTTGATTACAGATTTAAATTTAAGTCTTTCTCAGTGTGAAGAATTTGGCAAAATATGTCAAGAAAAAAAAATTAAAATTTTTTTGCTTGATCATCACCAAAGTGGAGAAGAATGCGCAAAAAAATATTCTTGGTATTTATTAGATTCAAAAAGATCGGCCACTAAAATCACTTATGATTTTTTCTCTAAAATTTGCCATACAAATTTAGAACTTTCTCGTTTTGTTAATGTTGTGAATGCTGTTGATATTTGGCTAAATACTGATAGAAATTTTGAACTTGGTAAAGTTTTTTTGGGTTTAGTTGCTAACGCTAAAGAAATCAATCGAGTGATGTTTAAAGAAATACAAGTTTATTATATTTTTTTTCTTTTTGAAAGAGCTATTAAATTTATAGGAAAAGAAAATTCTCATATTTTACTTGAAAATGCTATTCACTTTATTAAAAAAGATTTTTTTATGAAAAATTATGATGATACGCTTGCTAATTTAATTTCTAGTTTTGTTGTTGAAAAGCTAGGAGAATTAAAAGATAAATTTACTATAGAATACGAAGAGCACAAGGGAATTTTAACCATTAATATAGGAAATACTTCCATCATTGGAAATGATTTTTTAATCAAAAATCCAGATTATGATTTTTTTATAGATGTTAGTTCAAGAAAAACATTAAGTTTTAGAGCAAATGGTAAGATTGATGTTAGTTTAATGGCTAAAAAATTAGTTAATGGAGGAGGGCATAAAAATGCAAGCGGTGGTTTATTTTCAGCCTATAAAGATAGTCCAAATTATTCTTATATCAAAGCTCAAATTCTTGATCTTATCAAAAGCAAAGAATTAACAAAGGAAAATAAAGATGTCCAGACAAAAGAACTTAAATGAAGAATTAGAGGATTTACAATACGAATTAAGCATTGTTTTAGAAGCCATGCTTTTATATGCTGGTGTTAAAAGAGAAAAATTAGAATTAGCTATTGAGGCGTATATAGATAATATAGATTCAATATTAAAAGATTCTAAAAAAGAAGGCGTTGAGGAAATTTTAGAAGTTGTAGAATTTTTAAAAAATAATCATAAGGACTTATTTGTATGAAAAAAATAGCTTCAATATTTTTAAGCTTATATTCTTTAAGTTATGCCAATATTTATGAAGATTTAAGTGATTTTGCTTATAAAAAAAAATCCGATAAAAATTTTAAAATTGAAAATGTAAAAATAGTGCATTTTTCTAAAAATAATAAAGAATGTTTGGAGCTTTTAATAAAATCTAATCAAGTGCAAATTTTAAAAACTTATAATTCTTGTAAAAATTTAGAAAAAGATTCAAATTTTAATGATTTTTTAAATCGTGATTTTCTAAATTTATATAAAAACAATGGACAAACAATCTCTGAAATGATTCAAGATTTAAAACGTGCTATGCAAGATATTATGATTTATTATAAATTGCATTATAATTTTAGTCAAAATATAAATGATATGAGTAAAAATAAGAATTTAAGTATTTTAAATATAGATCCAAAAGAGGGCGGAACTTTACTTTATAAAGTTAATAACCAAGCATGTGTTGGGATAGAACTTTTAAGACATAATTCTAAAATGGCTATGAAGGTCTATGGTATAGAAAATTTAGATAAAAAATGCAAATTCTTTACAGAATCTCCAGATTTTAAAGATATTTCCTATACAGCAAAAGATTTTAATTGGTATTATTTAGAATAAAAAAATAATTTAATTTTTAAAAAGACTTTTTTGAAAAAATTGATTTTATTGGAAAAATCATTTTGTCCTAAATTTTGAAAAACACAAGTGTCTAAATCTCTTTTTTCTTGGATACTTAAATTTTTCATTGTAAATCTTAACCTTATATAAAATATTGCAAATAGGTATTTTATTTTAAATTACTTTAGTTTTTCATTAAAAATTTAGCGATTAATCCTTTTTTTAATTTTCATTGACTTTTATTAACCAAAGTTATATAATTAATTACGATTTAATTTTCTAAAAAGGAGAAAAAGCTTATGAAAAAGAAAATTTCTGTAGCTTTGACACTATTGTTATTTGGAAGTTGTGCATTTGCACTTGATCAAAAATTAGAAAAAACTAAAAGTGCTACAGGTATTAATTTACCTAAAGCCAAATGGGTTTTACCTGAAGCATTAAATGAAGATGGTACAATCGATGAAAGTAAAATGCCAAAAGATTCTAAATATGCTCAAATGGTAATTTTTGGTAATAAAATTCTTAATGAAACTAGCAAATATACTGGACCTCAAGCAAAAGATCCAAAGAAAAGATTTGCTGGAAATAATTTATCTTGTTCTAGCTGTCATGCAGCAGCTGGGAGTGTTCCAAATCAAGCAGGTTTTGTAGGGATTTGGGGAAGATTTCCACAATATAATGCAAGAGCGGATAAAGTTATTACTTTAGCTGATAGGATTAATGGTTGCTATGAAAGATCTATGAATGGCAAACGTATGCCAGAAAATTCTCCAGAAATGAAAGCAATGCTTACTTATATGCAATGGTTATCTCAAGGTGTTCCAGTAGGAGCTAAAATCGAAGGACAAAGTCTTAAAAAAATAGATTATCTTACAAGAGCGGCAGATCCAAAAAAAGGTAAAAAAATTTACATGGATAAATGTGCAGTTTGTCACCAAGAAAATGGTCAAGGTTTAAAAAATGAAGATACCAAAGGAGCTTATTATATCTATCCACCATTATGGGGAAAAGATAGCTATAATACAGGAGCTGGAATGTATCGTTTGATTAAAGCAGCTTCTTACATTAAGGAAAATATGCCTCAAGGAGATCCTAATTTAACTCTTGAAGAATCTTATGATGTAGCTGCTTATATGAATTCTCAAACTCGTCCTATAAAACCACATAGAGATCAAGATTTTCCAGATAGAAAAGTAAAACCTTTAGATATGGATGTTGGACCTTACGATGATAGCTTTTCTACAACACAACATCGCTATGGACCTTACAAACCAATGTTAAAAAAATAAAAATTTTATCAGGCAATAAAATTATCTTGCCTGATAAATCTTATTTTAAATTCTTAATTTTATAAAAATTTTTATTTCAAATTTTCTTTTACTGTTTTAAATAACTTTAAAAATTAAAATAGGGTAAAAAATAATAAAATCATCATTTAAAAAATAACTTTCTTAAAACAAAAATTCTCAAATAAATTTTTATATTTTTTCTTCGATTATAAAAAAAATAATTTTCAAAAATCAAAATAGAGTATTGAAAGTAAAAAATAATAAAGCTAAAATTTAGTTTTCAAAATACAGATAAAAATTAATAAATTTTTATGATAAATTTTATGGATAAGTTAAAAAATTACAAAAGGTAAAGTATTTAAAACATGAATTCTTTATGCTTTAAAGCATAAAGAATCACTTTATTTCTATAAAAATAAAAAAGTTTGAAAATTATAGTTTTCAATACAAAATTAGAATTTAATATGTATTTTTACCTTTTATCATACTTTTTTAAGTATTTCAATCTTTTTAATTTTTTAACTCATAAAAAGCTTTTTTTTACTAAGTTGATACTAAAATACTCTTTCTAAAATAAGATTGGGAAATAAAAATGAAATATCCTTTAGATTGTGAAGAAAATTTTGAAAAATCTTTTTTATTTTGGTTAGCTAAATATGTGAAATTTAAACTTAATTCTCTTTCAAATAAAGAGTTAAAAAATCCAGAAGTTTTAGCAAAAATTAATTTCTCGCTTACCAAAGGTGTTGCAAATATAGAAGAATTAGATGCTTTGGCTAAAAAAGCAAGAAATATAGGCTTAAGTGGAGTTAATACTTATTTTAATCCTTTAAAAAAACTTTTTGAATATTTAAAATTTTATAAACTTCACTCCTTAAAACAAATAGATGAAGAGTTAATTGTTGAAATTCTAGCTAGTATCACAGGATCTTTATCTGATGCAAGCAAAAAAAATCACCGAATTGCCGTGATTAATTTTTTTGATTTTTTAGATAAACAAAATGAAGAAGATAATAAATCTCATATTTTTGATATTAATCTTAAAAATTGGGCGGGAATTACTGGTTCTAAAGGTGTAAAACTTCCTGAATTTATGAGCGAAGAAGAAGTTAAAAAATTTCTTGATGCAATAGAAAATGCTGATTTTAAAAATAACACCATACGCAATCAACTTATTATAAAAATTATCATTTTTACAGGAATTCGTGTCAGCGAAGCTATTAATATAAAAATGGGCGATATTAGCGAGGAAAATGATCTTTATCTTATAAGAATAAGATCAAAAGGCAATAAATATCGTATTGTTATGATTAAAAAAGAACTTATAGAACATTTACTTAAAAATATCCAAATTAATTATATGAGCAAAGATACCTTGCTTTTTGTTAATAAAAAAGGTACTCCCCTAACCCAATCTTATATTAGTCGCATTGTTGAGCAACTTCTATTTCGTGCAGGAATTCGCAAACAAAAAAATGGAGCACACATGTTACGTCATACCTTTGCTACCTTACTTTATAAAAAGCAAAAAGATTTAGTTTTGGTACAAGAAGCTTTAGGCCATGCCAGTTTAAACACTTCAAGAATTTATACTCATTTTGATAATGATAAATTAAAACTTGCTGCACAAGTAGCAAAGGAAATCAGTGAACGCTGAAAATTTTGCAGTTTTTGGAAAATATTTATATTATGATTTAAAATACATTTTAAGAGCTTATAATCAAAAACAAAGTAAAAAATATTTTAATTTTGTGGAAAAATATAAAGAAAAATTTTATTTTATAGTTCTTGCTGATTATGAATTTTATAAATACTTATATAATGCAGATTTTAAAAGCAAAGAAGCTTATTTGGTATTTTTTGCCTATAAGAAAAGGAAGAAATTCTCTTCTTTGGTTATTGATGAGAATAGATTTTTACCCTCTTTTTGTGATGAATTAAATTTTCAAAACTATAAAGAAAATTTCTTAAAAGTTAAAGAGGCAATTGCTAAGGGTCAAAGTTATCAAGTTAACCTTACTCAAAATTTTCATTTTAATACCTTGCTTGATAGTTATTATTTATTTAATCTTTTATTAAAAAAACAAAATACACAATTTAAGGCTTATATTAAAGATAAAAACCGAGAGATTTTATCTTTTTCTCCAGAATTATTTTTCAAAACTAAAAATAATACAATTATTACAAAACCTATGAAAGGAACAATAAAACGGGATAAAGATCCAAAAAAAGATAAAGAAAATAAATTTTTCTTAAAAAATGATATTAAAAATTTAAGTGAAAATGTAATGATTGCAGATCTTTTAAGAAATGATCTTTCCAAGCTTATTAAAAAACAAAGTATGAAAGTAAAACTTTTTAAGATAGAAAGTTACCCTACTTTACATCAAATGACTTCTATAATCAAAGGTTTGTTAAAAAAAAATATAAATTATTATAAAATTTTTAAAGCTCTTTTTCCTTGTGGATCCATCACCGGCGCTCCTAAACTTGAAACCATAAAACTTATCGAAAAACTTGAAAAAAGAAAACGCGGAATTTATTGTGGCTCTATAGGACTTATACATAAAAATAAAAGTAAATTTAGTGTTACAATACGCACTTTGGAAAAAAGAGAGAATTATCAATATAGTGTGGGCGGTGGATTGGTTTGGGATTCTGATTTAAATAATGAATTTGACGAATTAAAATTAAAATCTGAATTTTTAATGCCTAAAGATTTTTTTCTTTTTGAAACCATGTATTATAAAAATGGTAAAATTTTATTTTTCAAGCAACATTTGCAAAGAATTTTAAATTCAGCTATAAAGTTTGGTTTTAATACGCAAATTTTACTTAAGGAATTTGATAAAATATTGCAAGAAAAAGCTAATATAAATGAATTTTTAAACCTAAATATTCATAAATTAAATAAAAAGCTTTTTTCAAAGGAGCATAATTTATTTTATACTAGTCACTTTAAATCTAAACATAAGCAAGCCATTATAAAACTTATTTTAGAAAAAAATGGAAACTATCATATTTCTTATAGTCATATAAAAAATAATATAAATAATACCCTACTTTTAAGCAAGGAAAAATTAAACTCAAAAAGCGATTTTTTATACCATAAAAGCTCTATAAGAACTTTATATATAAATAAAGAAGAATTATGGAAAAATGATTCATGTTATGATATAGCGTTTTTTAATGAAAAAAATGAACTTTGTGAAGGAACAAGAAGCAATATACTTATAAATAAAAATGGAAAATTTTATACACCCGCTTTAAATAGTGGCTTATTAAATGGAATTTATCGTTCTTTTTTAGTGCAATTGGGTTATGTGCAAGAAAAAAATATTTATAAAAAAGATTTAATAGAAGCAGATGAAATTTATTGTATTAATTCTGTTAGAGGCTTAAAAAAGGTTATTTTAGAATGAAAAAAATTTTATTTATAGATAATTATGATTCTTTTAGTTATACCATTATTTTTTATTTAAAAGAATTAGGATATCAATGTAAAGTTATAAAAAACGACGAATTTAAAAAAGTAAAAAATTTAGATAAATTTGATTTTACACATTTAATTATCTCTCCAGGTCCTAACTCCCCTAAAGAATCAAAATTAAGCCTTAAAGCTATTAAATATTTTAAAAAAAGTAAAAAAATTTTAGGAATTTGCTTGGGGCATCAATGTATTGCTAAAGCTTTTAAGGGAGAGGTAAAAAAAATGAATAACCCTATCCATGGTAAAACTTCAACTCTTATTTTTAAAAAAGACCCACTTTTTAAAGGTGTAAAAAAAAATATTAAAATTTGCCAATATCATTCCTTGCATATAAGCAAAATGCCTAAAAAATGTAAAATTTTAGCCAAAAATTCTCAAGATATTATCATGGCAATTAAACATAAAAAATATAGTATTTATGGCATACAATTTCATCCTGAGGCTATTTTAAGTCAACAGGGTAAAAAAATACTACGTAATTTTATGAAAATTTGTTAGTTAATAGGTGTAAATAATAATAAAAAAGAGACGATATAAAAAATATATGAAGTTAAGGAGAAATAATATGAAAATTGATAATACTCTAAAAGAATTAAGTCAATATACTAAAATAAATACAGATAATACACAAAAAGAAAAAGAAACAAAAGATGCGCAAAAGCTAGATTCAGCTGTTGAAGTTACTATTAGCAAAGAGGCAAAAGAAAAATCTAGTAAGCAATTACAATCTAAAAATAATCAAAATTCCAATGAATCAAATTCTCAAGATGATAATACAGATAAGCTTGCAGAATTGATGCAAAAGTTAGCAGAAATACAAGCAAAAATAGCAGAACTTACTGGAAAAATGGCTAATGCTGATAAAAATCAACTTGCAAGTTTGCAAAGTCAAGTTGCAACATTGATTGGTCAATCTGCAACTATTCAGGCACAAATTCAAGAGATTCAAAATCAACAAAAATAAATAATTTTTCCAAAAGTTTAAGAATGCTATAATAAAGCATTTTATTTTTTAAGGAAAAATATGACTTTTTTGGAAATTAAAGGTGTTGATTCTTTAGAAGGTGAAGTTCAAATTAGCGGCGCTAAAAATGCCGCCCTACCCTTAATCGCTTCTACTATACTTGCTAAAAATGAAGTAAAGATATCCAATGTCCCAAATGTAGCTGATATTAAAACTTTAATATCTCTACTTGAAAATTTAGGCGCAAATACCTATTTTCAAGATAATACAGCAATTATAAATACAACCACTCTTAATCAAACTATCGCTAAATATGATATTGTGCGTAAAATGCGAGCTTCTATACTCACACTAGGCCCCCTACTTTCACGTTTTGGACATTGTGAAGTTTCATTACCTGGAGGTTGCGCTATAGGTCAAAGACCGATCGATTTGCATTTAAGTGCTTTAGAGAAAATGGGTGCAAATATAGAAATTAAACAAGGCTATGTAATTGCAAATGGAAAACTTAAAGGCACTGAAATTCTTTTTGATAAGATCACTGTCACAGGTAGTGAAAATATTATTATGGCTGCAGCTTTAGCTAAGGGAAAAACTAAAATTTTAAATGTGGCCAAAGAGCCAGAAGTTGTACAGCTTTGCGAAGTATTAGCTAATACAGGATTGGATATTAAAGGCATAGAAAGCAATGAGCTTGAAATTTATGGTACAGATGGAGAGCTTTTAAATTTCAAAGAATTTAGCGTAATTCCAGATAGAATTGAAGCAGGAACTTATCTTTGTGCAGGAGCTATAACAAATTCTCAAATTAGCCTTAAAAAAGTCAATGCAGAACACTTAGGGGCTGTTTTAGCAAAACTCCACCAAATGGGTTTTAAAACTCAAATAGAAAATGATAACATTATCTTATTTCCGGCTAAAAAAATAGAACCTATAGAAATTTTAACTAGTGAATATCCAGGATTTCCAACAGACATGCAAGCACAATTTATGGCTTTGGCTTTAAAAGCAAAAGGAACAAGTATTATTGATGAAAGACTTTTCGAAAATCGTTTTATGCACGTAAGTGAGCTTTTAAGGATGGGTGCAGATATAAAACTTAATGGACATATTGCAACCATAGTTGGCGGCAAAGAACTTAATGCAGCTGATGTTATGGCTACAGATTTACGTGCTTCTTCAGCACTCATACTTGCTGCTCTTGCTGCTAAAGGTACAAGCAAAGTGCATCGAATTTATCACTTGGATCGAGGTTATGAAAATTTAGAAGAAAAATTTAAAGCCTTGGGGGCTAAAATTACAAGGCTTGAAGAATGAAAAATCTTTTTGAAACTTTAAAAGATATAGAAAAAGAAGTCATACCTTTAGAAGAAATTGAAATTATTAGCTTGGAAAATGCAACAAATCGTATTTTAGCAAAAGATCTTTATGCGCAGAAAAATTTACCTAGTTTTGATAATGCAGCATTAGATGGATATGCCTTTAATTATATGGATTTAAAAGAAGCTTTAAGTATAAAAGGTGTTATTTTTGCAGGTGATAGCAAAACTTATGAAATAGATAAAAATGAATGTTATAAAATTATGACTGGGGCAAAAATGCCAAAAAATGCTGATACAATTTTGATGGTTGAGGATGAATATTTAGAAAACAATAAACTTATTATTAAAAAAAATCCTAAGCAATTTAATGCAAGACGTCTAAAAGGCGAAGAATTAAAACAAGGTGAATTTTTATTAAAAAAAGGCACAAAGCTAAATTCAAGACATATTGCACTACTTGCTTCTCAAGGAATTTATAAAATCGAAGTTGTGAGAAAAATTCGCATTGGTATTTTTTCAAGTGGCAATGAACTTAAAGAACCTTGGCAAACTTGTGATGAAGAAAATATCTATAATGTTAATGCCTTGTCTTTGATGAGTATGTTAAATTATTGCGAAATTCAGTATCTTGGAATTATAAAAGATGATTTTAATATAATTAAAAATACTCTTTTAAAAACAAATTTTGATCTTTTGATTACTTCTGGTGGTGCGAGCATGGGTGAAGCTGATTTTTTAGAAAAAGCCTTTGATGAATTAAATTATAAGGCTATTTTTAAAGGTGTAAAAGCACGGCCTGCGCGCCCTAGCAAACTTTACAAAAAAGATAAACAATTAGCTTTAGTTTTACCAGGAAATCCTATGGCTGCTTATCTTTCTTGCTTTATTTTTGCTAAAAAAATTATTAATTTGCTTAATAACACTTTTGAAAAATCTTTTAAAATCAGTGCTAAAATGGGTGTTGATTTAAAGATTAAAAAAGGAAGAAATAATTTTATTTTGGGAAATTTAGAAAATGAATTTTTCATACCCTTTAATAATAATCAATTTGGATCAGGCATGATATTACCTTTAATTAATAGTGAATTTTTACTTATAAGTGAAGAGAAAATAGAAAAATACCATAAAGGAGATCATATAGAACTTTTAAAGCTTTAATCCTTGACAAAGAATAAAAAATTTATTACAATTTTGCCTTTACTTGCGGGAATAGCTCAGGGGTAGAGCATAACCTTGCCAAGGTTAGGGTCGCGAGTTCGAATCTCGTTTCCCGCTCCACTTAATCTTTCTTTCTTGAAATTAATAAAATTTTTTCCATATCTTAATTTTAAACAATTAAAAGAAATTATGATTTTTAAATAAAATTAGCAATATTGCTAAAAACAATATTGCTAAAAAACCAAACTTTAATTTAGAATGATTAATTTAAAGCTAAAAGAGTGAAAGATGAAGTCAAGGAAACCAATTTAGCTTTAAACTTACTCTTTGAAAGATGTTCATATCTTTAAACATTATATATTATTTAAAGATAATTGAAATTATACTAAAAAATAACTAAAATTATAAAATTAATTTTTTTTATAATTTAGATAAATAAAATTTATGTAAATTATTTTTTGCTTATAATTTTTCTCTTATATTAATTAGTTTAGTTTTAACAAAGATTTTCTTTAACTTTTTTCACAAATAAATATTTTTACTTTCATTTTTTAAAAAAAATGAAAATTTGATTAATTGTATTCGAATAATAAGTATGATTTATTGGTTTTTATAAGCTTTAAATTTAATTATAAAGTATTGAGAGATATTGAAAATTTCTTAAGAAATTTTCAATGGTTTTTAACCTAAAGTGTCATTTTCGTCATAATCATGAATATAAGCATCATTATTTTCTAAAGTATCAACATTTCTTCCTATTCTTTCCCATCTAACAATGCCTTTATTATCATCCCAAGAAAAATACACAAACCAAGGTTTTCCTACTATAAATTTATAAGGAACACTTCCCCAAAAACGACTATCATAAGAATAATCTCTATTATCTCCCATCATAAAATATTCATCCTTAGGGACTTCAAAAATATAAGCATTTCCTCCGCTAAAACCTACTTGTTCTCCAAGTTCTTTAAAATAGGTTGGAGACATAGCAAAATCATTTATAGCAAAATGTGCTAATATATCACTTTCTATATCTTTTTTTAAATCATAATGAATCCCTTTTTCTTTATAAGGCTCTTTAACATAAATCTTTCCACCAAGCTTAACAAGGTCTTTAGGATAATGAGAGCGCATAAATTCATCGCCTTCATGCATTCTTACATAAAGAGTTTTATTTGCATAAACTATTTTATCTCCCCCTACCCCAACACAACGTTTAACAAAATGCTGCTTTGCATCCCTAGGATACCTAAAAACCACTATATCCCCTCTTTTTGGCCCTGACCCAGCGATTAAATGACCATTTTTATTAAAATCTGGTAAAACAGGAATTTCAAGCCAAGGAATATGTGGGGTTGGGATACCATAACTGAATTTTTTAACAAATAAAAAATCATGTATTAATAAGGTATTTTTCATAGAACCACTAGGAATTACAAAAGCTTGCATAAAGAAAAACATAACCAAAAGAACAATAATAACTGTCCCAGTCCAAGATTGACAAAATCTATAAAGTTTTTTAAAAAAAATCATGAATTTTCCTATTTTAGTCTATTTTTAGCCGATCTTACGGTATTTTCTAAAAGCATAGCAATAGTCATTGGCCCAACTCCTCCAGGAACTGGAGTAATAAAACTTGCTTTTTTTGAAACATTTTCAAAATCAACATCACCTACTATTTTACCATTTTCAAGACGATTGATACCAACATCTATAACAATCACTCCTTCTTTAACCATATCAGAACGCAATAAATTCACACATCCAGCTGCCACTACAATTAAATCGGCTCTTTGAGTGTATAATTTTAAATCTTTTGTTTTAATATGACAAATACTCACTGTTGCACCAGCATTTAAAAACATCGTAGCCATAGGGCGTCCAACTATATTTGATTCTCCTATAATAACAACATCTAAGCCTTCTAAAGTGATTTCATAAGATTTTAAAAGTCTCATAACACCAAGCGGGGTGCAAGGTAAAAATCCACTTTCTAAACCTAAATTTAAATACCCCACATTAATAGGATGAAAGCCATCTACATCTTTACTACTTATAATGCTTTCTAAAATTAAATTTTTATTAATATGACTTGGTAAAGGTAGTTGCACTAAAATTCCATGCACACTATCATCGTAATTTAAAGTATTAATAAGTGCTAAAAGTTCATTTTGGGTTGTATTTTCATCAAGATGATATACCAAAGACTTAATCTCACATGCTTCGCAAGCTTTAGCTTTGGAATTAACATAAGTTTGGCTTGCAGGATTGTTTCCAACCAAAATCACAGCAAGACAAGTCTGCATGCCCTGTTCTTTAAGTATTTGATTTTTTTCTTTAAGTTCTTCTTTGATTTTTAAACTTAAGGCTTTACCATCAAGTAAAATCATTACTTTCCTTTTATAAAATTTTATTACTTTTTTAAAGTAAAAATTGTATCATATTAAAATTTCATTAGCAAGGTTAAATTTTGAAAATCCTTATAACGTTTTTATTTACAACCCTTATTCTTTTTGGTTCTGATTTTATAACTCCAAGAGAATACGCTAAAATGCTTTATGAAAATCCTAGAGGAATTAGTTGTAAAAAATGCCATGGAAATGATGGAAGTGAGCAAATTTTAGGATATTATCTAAAAAAGGGAATTAAAACACCTTATAAAATTCCAAGTATTCAAAACCTTAGTTTTGAAAAGTTTAAAAACTCACTCAATCAAACTAAAAATGCCAAATCTATTATGCCAAATTATTCATTGACCAATGAAGAAATTGTAAGTTTATATAATTATATTAACCAATTTAACAAAAATAAAAAACAGCAATCTACAAATACCAAAGGAGTAAAAAATGACAAATAAAAAAGCTTTTGAACAAGCATGCAAAATAATAGCAGGTGGTGTAAATTCACCGGTTAGAGCTTTTAGTAATGTAGAAAGTGAACCCAGATTTATTGATCATGGTAAAGGTGCTTATATTGTTGATATTGAAGGAAATTCTTATATTGATTATGTACAAAGCTGGGGACCTTTACTTTTTGGACATTGCGATAAAGATATTCAAAAAGCTTGTCAAAATGCTCTTAAAAAAGGTTCAAGTTTTGGAGCCCCTACTTTATTAGAAACAGAACTTGCAAATTTAGTTTTATCAGATTTTCCACATTTAGATAAAATTCGTTTTGTAAATAGTGGAACAGAAGCGACGATGAGCGCAATTCGTCTTGCGCGTGGTTTTACAAAAAAAGATAAAATATTAAAATTTGAAGGGTGTTATCACGGACATTCTGATTCCTTACTTGTCAGCGCTGGAAGTGGTGCTGCTACTTTTAATACTCCAAGTTCTTTAGGAGTATTAAATGAAATTGCAAAATTTACTCTAGTTGCAAAATACAATGATATTCAAAGTGTAAAAGAACTTTTTGCACAGCATCAAGATATTGCTTGTGTTATTATAGAACCTATAGCTGGAAATATGGGTTTGGTTCCAGCTAAACAAGAATTTTTAGAAGATTTAGTACAAATTTGTAAAGCCAACGAAACTTTACTTATTTTTGATGAAGTTATGAGTGGTTATAGAGCCTCATATCTTGGCTCTTATGGAATTAATCATATTAAGGCTGATATTGTTACTTTTGGAAAAGTTATTGGAGGTGGATTGCCAGCGGCAGCTTTTGCAGCTAGAACTGAAATTATGGATATTTTAAGTCCTCTAGGTGGAGTCTATCAGGCTGGAACTCTAAGCGGGAATCCTTTAGCTATGGCAGCAGGAATTGCTAGTATTTCTAAAGCAAAAAAGAAAAAAGATCTGTATGAAAAATTAGCTAAGTTATCTAAACGACTAACTCAAGGTATGAAAAAAATAGCTCTTGAAAGAGGAATTCCTTTACAAACTTGCTATGTAGGTTCTATGTTTGGCTACTTTTTTACAGAAAAAACAGTTGAAAATTATCAAGATGCCTTAAAATCAGATCTTAAACTTTTTTCAAAATTTCATCAAAAAATGCTTAAAAATGGAATTTATCTTGCTCCTTCGCAATTTGAAACTGGTTTTATTTGCTCTAAAATGAATAATAAAATAATTGATACTACTTTAGAAGCAATAAAAGAAAGTTTTAAACAACTATGACAAGAAAAAAAATTATTCATAAAACTATAGAAGCTGCAGACGGTTTAAGTCTTGGAATTTCTATAGTTGTTGCTATTTTCATTGGCATTGGTATTGGGTTTTTACTTCAAAAATTTACCCCTTATCCTTGGTTATTTTGGCTAGGGGTTTTCTGGGGAATTTCTGGTGCAATACTTAATGTTTATAAAGCTTACAAAAAACAAGTAAAAAATTATGAAGAATTTGCAAAACGCGATGAACTAGTAAAAGAAATTATCCAAAAAGAGAAAAATAAGTAATGCAATATAAAAAAACATTTGCTATGGTTATATTTTTAATTCATATTATATTTTTTTTATCCTTTTTGTTTTTAATTCCTTTTAAGCTGAATATATTTTTTAGCTTTGAAATAGCATTTTTTAGTATCGTATTGGTTGTTATGACTTCTTATCTTAGTTATAAAAAAATGATCTATTCTCAAGCAAAAAAATATCAAATAAATCAAAATTTGTTTCTATTCTCTCTTAAAAAGATTAAAAATCTACCTAAAAATATAAAATTTACAATCCCAAAAGACGATTTAGAATTCAGTACAAAAAATAAAATATATTTTTTTGCGACATTTTTTAATTTATTAAAAATTTTTGCTTATGTGATTTTAGTTGCGGGTTTTTTGTTTTTAAACAGACAAGGAATGCTTCATATCATTAGCTATTTGTGTGGAATTTCAAGCCTGCTTATTTGCGTTTTTATTTTTATGATATATATAAGATATGAGTCCAAAAAAAATTATTAAATCAATGACGGCACTTTTTGCCAGCATGGCTTTTTTATTTGCTGGCAACGCTTTAATTGTTACTTCAATCGGCGTCGTTCTTAAAGAAAGAGGAGAAGGCCCTTTGGTTGTGGGGATTATTAGCTCTTGTTTTTTTATTGGAGGGCTTATTGGAACAATAAGTGCACATAAAATTATTTCAAAAATAGGTCATATAAGATCTTTTGGCTTATTTGGTGCTATTTTTGGAATTTCAGCTATGTTACATACTATTAGCAATAATCTTATTTTTTGGGCTATTTTAAGATTTTTAATAGGTGTTTGTTATTATGGTTTTTTAATGGTAATAGAATCTTGGTTAAATGAAAAAAGTAAAAATGCTATTCGCTCAAGAATTTTAGGGTTTTATGAAATAGTATTTTATCTTTCTTTTGGAATAGGAACTTTAATTATTGCTCTTAATTTAAGCAGACATAATGTCTTTATTTTAAGTGCTGCTTTGATTTTATTTTCTTCTTTGCCACTAAATCTAATCAAAATAAAAGAACCTATTTTACCAGCCTCAAGCCCTATTTCTATACCGAAAATTTTTGATATCGCACCTTTGGCTATCATAACCAGTTTTATAGCCGGAATTCTTATAAATGGTTTTTTTTCAATGGCTCCTTTATTTATACTTTTGCAAAAATTTAACAATCAAGCTGTATCTTATTTTACTTTTTGTGGAATTTTAGGTGGTTTTTTTGCCCAAACTATTATGGGAACTATCTCGGACAAATTAGGTAGAAAATTTGCTATTATTACTTGTTCAAGTATAGGTTTTTTTACCATGCTTGTATTTATTTTTTTTAAACCTTGCTTATATATTCAATATTGTTTATCTTTTTTATTGGGTATGGGAATTTTTTGTCTTTATGCTTTAGCATTGGCTAGGGCTAATGATGTATTGGTGATTAAAAACAAAGGTGTAGAATTAGGACGTGGTGTTCTTTTTTGCTATTCTTTGGGATCTTTATTTGGGCCTTTGATTTTAGGTTTTTTAATGCAATATTTTAATACAAAAGGTTTTATTTGGTTTTATATTTCTTTACTTGGATTTTTAATACTCTTTACCATAAATAGACCTCATATTCTAAGTAAAAAATTCAATAAAAAACCTGGAAATATGGTGATGTTAGATGATTAATACTCAACTTACAAGTCAAATTGCTAATGCTCAAAAAAATGATATTAAATTAGATAATGCTCCAGTAAAAGATAAAGCAAATTCTAAAGAAAGTCCTAAAGAAGCGCTTTCAAATGCCCTAAAACAAAATTTAGGTCTAAGTAAAGATGCTAGCAATGAAGAAATAATCTCTAAGCTTATCCAAAATGAAACTAGTACAAAACTCAAAGAACTTGTCAATAAACTTTTAGAACAAATCAATTCTCAAAAAAATCCTGATTCGCCTATGCTTAAGCAAAGTAAAAATTTAAACTTAGCTCCTAACTTTGCTAATGAATTAAAAATATTAAGTACTGAACTTGCAAAAGATGATGTTTTTTCTCAAGTTTTAGATAAGCTAAATCAAATTTTAAAACCAGCAAGCGAAATTAAAAATAACAATTTGGCTCCATTATTTAAAAATTCAGGTGTATTTTTTGAAGCAAAATTAAAAGATGCTTTAAATGAAGAAAGCCTACCTAAAAGTTTTTATTCTCTCTTAAGTACAATTAAGGGTCTAAGCAATGAAAAACTTAGCGTCCAAATTGCTCAATTAGCTGCTGCGAATTTAAACCCAAAAGAGACTCTTAAAGAGCTTAAAAATATATTACAAACCAATAAGAAAGAAAATGCACAAATTTTAGATCAAAGCTCTTTTAAAACGCTTTTAAAGCTAGGATCTAAAATAGAAAATTTTAAAAATTATATCACCAAAAATCCTAGCATGGCTCAAAATAAAATTAATGATATTGCTTACAAAATTTCAAAAGAAATTAAAGCTTTAAAAAATGATTTTTTCAAAGCTTTAAATAAACCAGAAAATATCATGATTCAGGATACAAATATATTAAAAAATGCTGCTAAAGCATTTGAAAAACTTGAAAATACTTTAAAAAATATTTTAGAAAAATCAAATTTAAAAATGCCTAATGATGAAAGCGATATTTTAAAAAACCTTATTTCAAATAAAAAAGATATTCAAAATGAAAATTCTCATGAAGTAAAAAAACATAAAGAACAAACACAAGATGATGAACTAAAACATAAAACACAAGAACATAACCAAGAAAAACATTTAAACGATCAAAAAGCAAATAAAGATGAAAAAAAAGAAATGGAAAATTTTCAAGACCATAAAAATGATAACAATAAAAATAATTTTAACCAAGAAAATACAAAAAATCCTCTTAGAGAAAATGCTAAATTTTTTGAAACAAAAAATGAAAATAACATGCAAAAAATACCTCTAAACAATACACAAAATCAAGAAATTTTTAATAAGCAAAATAATATCAAAAATTTAGCCTTTATCGTAGAAAATTTAGATCTAGAACAAGTGCAAAATCTGAGCAAAGATCTTAGCAATCTTTCAAGAAGACTTAATGAAAGTTTAAGAGAATTAGAACCTCATATCCAACACACAAAAATAAATCAAGCTGAAATAAAAAATTTAGAACGAAAACTTGATTTATCTATGAAGGATTTAGCTCAAATTAAGCCAAAAACAGATCAAGATATAGCAGAATCTTTACATCATGATATCAAATCCACTCTTTTGCAAATTTCAAATTTGGCTAAAAATGAAGGTAATGAAGCTGTTTATAATCAGACCAATAGACTTTTAGCTCAAATTGAAATCAATCAACTAATTTCTCTAGCAAATGATTCTATTAATACCTATTTACCTTTTTCTTGGGAAGATCTTAATGACTCTAAAATTATGTTTAGAAGAGGTAAAAAAGATAAATTTTTTGCTCAAATAAAACTTGAATTTGCTAAGCTTGGAGATTTAGAAATTTTAATTTCTTTAAACCATGAAAAATACATAGACATAAATATTATGGCTGAAAATAAAGAATTTAGAAAAACAATTTATGAAAATGCCCATGAGCTTAAAAAGAATATCAATAAAGCAGGACTTTTAAGCGCTAATTTTTTTGTAGGTGATATCATAAGAAGCAAATTTGATAATAGGGATATTAAAAATTTAGACCTTGAAATGGGGATGGATAAAACAGTATGAGCAAAATTAAAAAATCCATTAAAAAAGCTGTCGCTCTAGGCTACCAAAAAGAAAAGCATTCTGCACCAAAAGTTCTTGCAAGTGGCAAAGGAGAAAGTGCTGCTAAAATTATCTCTTTAGCCAAAGAACATGGAGTGCCTATAAAAGAAGATGAGGATCTGATCGAAATTTTAAGCAAACTTGATCTTGGAGATGAAATCCCACCTAACATGTATAAAGCAGTAGCTGAAGTTTTTGCTTTTATTTATCAAATGGCAAATAAAACTCATAAAAATTAATCAGAAATACTCTCTCCGAATTTAATTTTCTGCCCTATTTCTAATTTTTTATTCCATATACCTTTTTGAGCAATCAATACTATAGTAGAACCTAGTTCAAAGTATCCAAGTTCTTCTGCTTTTTTTAATTTTAAATTCTCATATTCTTTGGTAAAACTATAAGACAATTTAGCATTTGTTCTAATACTGTCATCAAAATTAAAACGCATTTTTCCAACATTTTGCGCACCTATAAAAACAAGCCAAAAAATACCTTTTTCATTTTGACATTTTAAACTTACTCTTTCATTTTTTGTGTAGAGATTGCCAATGGATTTTAAATGTTTTTCATTGACACTATAAAGTAGTCCTCTTGTGTAGGTTGCGCTTAAAATTTGCATATCACAAGGACTATGATAACGATGATAATCTCTTGGCGAGAGATAAATATTGATATAATCTAATCCTTTTTTCAACTCATGAGATTTGAAATTATCTTTTAAAAGCTCCACGACACTATAAGTATGCCCTTTAATTGAAAAGGCAAAATGCTCTTCATCAGCTAAAAAAGTACTCCCGCATTGTAAAATTTTTCCATCACTAGGACTGATAAAACCTTTTTCTATGGTGCGAGGAATTTTTATAGTTCTTGTAAAGAGTTCATTTAAACTTTTATATTCGCAAACATGATCAAATTCGCTCATATCAATTTTAAAATAACTTACATAAAGTTGGTTGATTTTTTTTTGAATTAATTTTGGAAATTTAAATTTAGCTATAAGACCAAAAAGTTTAGAACTTTCTCTTGAAAAATTCATTACAAATCTCCTTTAAGATTTAAAATAACAATTTCACTTGGAGCAAAAACTCTAAGGCTTGGACCCCAAAAACCTGCTCCACTGCTAACATATAATTTTGTTTTTTCACTTAAACTATAAAGCCCATAAACAAAACCTTGTTGAAGTTTAACCAAAAACATAAACGGAAAAATTTGTCCTCCGTGAGTATGTCCGCTTAAAATCAAATCAAAATCACTTAAATCATAAAGCAAAGCTGTTTTTGGCTGATGAGTTAATAAAATACTTGGCTTTGATGTATTTAAATCTACTTTTATCCTTTCTAAATTAGGAGCATATAAACCTTTGTCAATTCCAGCCAAATCAGTCATTCCAGCAATATTAATAAAACCTAGATCTTTATTTTGATTGAGTAAAATTTTCATTTTTGTATGAGTTTTAAGCAAATCTAGGACTTGATTAATTCCATGATAATATTCATGATTTCCTACGGTATAAAAAGTCCCATAGGTTGATTTAAAATCATTTAATTTTGAAATATAAGGCTTCAAATCCCTAGGACTTGCATCAATTAAATCACCGATAATAAAAACCATATCCGGTTTTTGAAAATTAACTTTATTAATCACTTGTTCTAAAAATTTTTCATGTAAATTTTTACCCAAATGCATATCGGTTAAAATAGCAATTTTTAGATCTTTTTTTAAGCCATTAATTTTCAAATTTAATGTATTGATTTCAGGAATTTTTAGAGCATTATGAATGCTTATATAAATTAAAAATACAGAAATTAAAATAATAATAATTTCAAAAATTAAACGAATAAAGATATTAATCTTTTTATAAGCTTTTCCCGAAAGAATTAAAAAAAGTCTAAAAAAATCAAGTATCAAAGTAATAAAAAAAAGACAATAGCTTGGAGCATAACTCATCGATAAAATTTCATACCATAACTCACTTAGATAATCATCTCTTCTTAGGATTAAAAAAACAATTTGAGCTAAAAAAAGCACAAAAAAGATTAATGCGAAAAATTTTTTAAAATACTTAAAAAGTAAGAATTTATTAATCAAACGCTTGTAAATATATAAATTAACTAAGCCAAATATAACTAAAATAATAAAAGATAAAAATAAATACATCATAAAAGTAATTATATCAAGTAAATATTAAATATCTGTATAAAATTATTTGTTATAATTTTGTTTTTTGAGAATCCAAAATACAAGGTTTTACAATGTATCGTTTTGCCCCATCTCCAACAGGAGATATGCACATAGGAAATTTACGCGTAGCTTTATTTAATTACATCTGCGCTAAACAAAAAAATACTTATTTTGTCTTACGTATAGAAGATACTGATAAAGCAAGAAATATAGAAGGCAAAGAAGAAGAAATAAAACAAATCCTAAGCCTTTTTGGAATTTCTTGGCAAGAATATTACATACAAAGTGAGAATTTGAAATTTCATCGCCAAATGGCTTTAAAGCTTGTCAGCGAAAAAAAAGCTTTTGCTTGCTTTTGTACAGAAAAAGAATTAGAAGAAAAAAAAGAATTAGCAAAACAACAAGGAAAACCTTATCGATACGATGGAACTTGTGAAAAATTAGCAGATATTGATATTTTAGAATGTGAAAAACCTTTTGTTATTCGCCTTAAAAAACCCAATAAAACGATAGAATTTTTAGATCTCATCAAAGGTAAGCTTAGTTTTGAGCCTGATAATATTGATTCTTTTGTTATTATGAGAACTGACAAAACCCCTACTTACAATTTTGCTTGTGCTGTCGATGATATGCTTGAAAATATTACTTGCATTATACGTGGGGAAGATCATGTTTCAAATACACCTAAACAAGAACATATTCGCCAAAGCTTAGGCTATGATCAAAAAATAAGCTATGCGCATTTGCCTATCATTCTTAATGAACAAGGTGTTAAAATGAGCAAAAGAGAGGCACATTCTTCTGTAAAATGGTTGCTAGAACAAGGAATATTGCCAAGTGCAATTGCTAATTATCTTCTTATCTTAGGGAATAAAACTCCTTGTGAAATTTTTACTATAAATGAAGCTATTTCTTGGTTTGATATCAATAAAATCTCAAAATCTCCTGCTAAATTTGATCTAAAGAAACTTTTACAGATTAATCGGGAGCATATAAAATTGCTAGAAAATTCCAAGCTTAATGAAATTTTAAATTCTACAAGAGATTTAGCTGATTTAGCAAAATTTTATACTCAAGAAGCAAGCACAATTAAAGAATTAAAAGAAAAAATTCATGCTATTTTTAGTCCTAAAGATTATCTTGAATTTGAGAAAGAATGTAAAATTTTAAAAGAAATTCTAAATGGCATAGAACTTTTTGAAAAGTATGATGATTTCAAAGGTTATCTTTTACAAAAAAGCGGCTTAAAAGGTAAAAATTTCTTTATGCCTTTAAGGATTATTCTAACAGGAAATATACATGGGCCAGAACTTAGCGATCTTTATCCGCATATAAAAAATTTTATACATGAATTAGCGAGGATATAAATTATGATTATGGATTCTTTTATTTATGCTATCTTTCAAATTTTACACATTGTTATTAATATTTATACTTGGATTATTATTATTACTGCACTTTTAAGCTGGGTTAATCCAGATCCATATAATCCTATTGTTCAAATTTTATATAAGCTTAGCTATCCTGCTTATGCTTTAGTAAGAAAAATTCCAACACGTATAGGAAATATTGATTTAGCACCCTTAATTATACTTTTGGCTTTACAATTTTTCAGCTTTTTTCTTGATGGTATCTTAAGGAGTCTTTTGTGAAAAAAATATGCTTATTGTTTTTAAGTTTTATATATCTTAATGCGTTAGAATACGATTTAAAAACTTTAAAAAAACAAGATAATTCTTTAGCTAAAGATTATTATATTTATAGACTTTTAGAAAAAAAGACTTTGGGTAAAGAAGAAATTGAAAATTTAAAATCTCATATTTTTCGTTATACTGGCAAAATAAAAACAGAATTTGAGAAAATTATTCCTATTAAACCCTATATTAATCCAAAATATATACAATGTTATACTTATACAAACAATACTATTTTAGATGCGAATTTAAGTTGTCAAAGCGTACGTTTAAATTCTATTTCTTTTATTGAGAGTTTAAGTAATAAAGATCGAGATATATTGGCAAAAAAATTTGATTCTAAAAGACCTGATTTTTCAAATTTACTTCTTGCTTTTAATTCTAACAAGCCTATGAAATATATGGAAGAAAAAGACGATGTAAATGGTTTTTATAAGCTTTATAAATACTTAAAAACCGATGATGGAGATTTTGACATAAATGCAAGTTTTGTAAATAAAATCTCTAATTACAATGATTTTGATAATTTTGCTCAAACCATTATTATTCAAAAGCAATATCCAAAATTTAGATATTCTCTTTTGCAAATAAATCCAAAAAATACCAAAGAATATACAGCATTTTATTTAGGTATTAATGCCTTAACTTACAATAAAGATCATATAGCTTATGAATTTTTTAAACAAGCTGCACAAACTTTTAAAAGTAGAAGCGGTAGAGATAATGCTATTTTTTGGATGTGGTTAATCAAAAAGGATGAAAAAGATTTACAAATGCTTGCTCAAAGCAATTCTTTAAATATCTATAGCCTTTATGCTAAAGAATTAACCCACACCGCTTTTCCTAAAATCGAAACAATTAATGTTAATAAGAAAAAAAATGATTTTAATATGCAAGATCCGTTTGCATGGCAAAAGCTTAATAAAACCATACTTGAAGCTAACGCAACACAATTAGATGTATTAGCTAAAAAATTCGATACTGAAGAAACTTTACCTATCTATGCTTATATTTTAGAGAGAAAATCTAAATTTAAAAAGCATTATTTTATCACACCTTATTATCAGTACATTAAAGATTATGATATTCCTAGACAAGCTTTAATTTTAGCTATCGCTAGACAAGAAAGTAGATTTATTCCTACAGCTATTTCGGTCTCTTATGCATTAGGTTTAATGCAATTTATGCCTTTTTTAGCTAATCATATCGGAGAAAAAGAATTAAAAATTCCAAATTTTGATCAAGATTTTATGTTTAAGCCTGAAATAGCTTTTTATTTTGGAAACCATCATTTAGATTATTTAGAAAAAAGATTAAAATCCCCTTTATTTATAGCTTATGCTTATAACGGTGGTATAGGATTTGTAACAAGATTGTTAGCTAAAGATGATATGTTTAAAAATGGAAAATATGAACCTTTTTTATCTATGGAATTAGTTCCTTATCAAGAAAGCCGAATTTATGGAAAAAAAGTATTGGCTAATTATATTGTGTATCGACATCTTCTGAACGATAGTATAAAGATTTCGGATATTTTTGAAAATTTAATTCAAAACAAGGCAAATGATTTAAACAAATCTTAGCCTTAACAAAATTTTCTGCTTTTTCACTGGGAAGGGTTGCCTCTAAATATTTTGTGTAATTATTTTGTAATAAATATTTCAAAAAAGATGGATCTAGTTCTTTAATATCGGCTTTTTTATTATTTAAAAAAATCTCTAAACTATCTATGTTAAAAGAATCAGGGGTAAGCGTAAAAGCAAAAATATCATTATCGCTAGAATAATCCAAAACAGGATTTAAATAAGACATTGTAACAATAGCATTAAGATTATTTTGCGATATTTTATATTTTTGCGAAAACATAAGAGTTTGGGTTTTTAAATTTGTATCTACAATAATAGGATCTTTTATAGAACATGCACTAAAAAATAAAATACCAGATAATAAAAAAGAAATTCTCATACGCTAACCTAAAAAAAATATTTTTTATAATTCTAGCCTTTTAACTCTATTTTTTGGTTTAAAATATTATAATTTAGTTTTAATTTTTAGGAAAACAAAAAATTATGGAAAAATTAATTATGGCCTTTAGTGGCCCATCAAATTCTGGAAAAACAACTCTTATTACAAAAATTTCGAATGAATTTATAAATCAAGGATTGAAAGTTCTTATCATTAAGCATGATCCCGCAGATAAAGCTCAGTTTGATTTTAATGGAAAAGATAGTTTTAAATTTTTTCAAACCGGTGCAGAAGTAATGGTTTTAAGTCCTACAAGGACGACTTTTTTTTCTCATCAACAAAGAGATATTTTAAAAGCCTTACAATTATCACAAGACTTTGATATATGTTTAGTTGAAGGTTTAAAAAATTTAGATCTACCGCGTATTAGTGTTTTTTGCCAAGAAATTGATGAGAGTTATTTTCCATTTTCTAAAGCTATTGCAAGTTATAATAAAATTTCTCACGCGAATTTAATTTGGCTTGATTTAAACAATATTAAAGAAATTTGTAGATATATATTAAACAATGCAAAAAAAATCTAAAAAGGAGAGTTAATGGAAGAATTAATTTCTTATATTCAAAAAGCTATTTTAGAAATTTCAGATTCTTTGAAATTTCCAGATACAAGTTATAGCCAAAACCACAATTCTACAGGCGATACTCAACTTAAATTTGATATATTAAGTGATGAGATTATTACAAAAACCTTAAGTCAATGCCCTACCCTTAAAGCCATTATCAGTGAAGAAAAAAATGAAATTTTAAAAATTAATGATAATGCAAAATATATTGTAGCTTATGATCCGCTTGATGGTTCTAGCCTTATGGATGTTAATTTTGCCATAGGGTCTATTTTTGGTATTTATGAAGAAAAAGCTAGTGCTAAAAATTTAAAAGCAGCGGTTTATAGCATGTATGGAGCTAGATTAGAAATGGTTATTTGTGAAGATACTCCTAAATTATATCGTCTCAATAAAAATAATGAATTTATTTTTATTAAAGAATTAAAAATGGAAGAAAAAGGGGAAATTAACGCTACAGGCGGAACACAGAAATTTTGGGACGAAAAACACACTCGATTTATCAAATTCTTATTTGATGAAAACTATCGTTTAAGATACTCTGGAGCTATGGTAAGTGATATCAACCAAATTCTACTCAAAGGAGGTGGAATTTTTAGTTATCCAGCGACAAAAGATTCTCCTAAAGGAAAATTAAGAGCTTTTTTTGAAGTTTTCCCTTTGGCGTTTATCGTGGAAAAGGCGGGTGGAAAAACTACAAATGGAAGTAATCAATCTTTACTTGATCTCGAATTTGAAGCTATACATGCAACAACTCCTTGTTTTTTTGGTTCCAAATACGAAATTGAAAAACTTCTGGAAATTTATAATGGCTGAAACTAGAGACAAATTTGAACAAGAAATGGATAATAAAAAAGAAATTTTATTATCCTGTCAAAATTCAAAAAACTTAAATTCTTGCTATAATTGCGAAGAAATTTTTACTTGCCAAACACGCAAAGACTATGTTGATGCTGTTTATAATAGCATGTCTAAGGGCAAGACCGAAGGCGGATTTGATTTTTAAATTTTTTAAGGAAATTAAACATGCGTTATATTACAACTCCAATTTATTATGTAAATGATGTGCCTCATTTAGGACACGCTTATACCACTATTATTGCTGATACTATGGCTAGATTTTATCGCCTGCAAGGTCATGAAACAAAATTTTTAACAGGGACTGATGAACACGGACAAAAAATAGAGCAAGCAGCAAAAGAAAGAAATTCAACACCTAAAGAATATACAGATAAAATCAGTGCTGAATTTAAAAAGCTATGGAATGAATTAGAAATTAATTATGATATTTATGCTAGAACTACAGATCAAACACATATTGAATTTGTACAAGCTATGTTTTTAAAAATGTGGCAAAAAGGTGATATATATAAAGATCAATACGAAGGACATTACTGCATTTCCTGTGAAAGTTTTTTTACTAAAAGTCAATTAATCAATGAAACTTGCTGTCCAGATTGTGGAAAAAATACTACACTTTTAAAAGAAGAAAGTTATTTTTTCAAGCTTTCAAAATATCAAGATCAAATTCTAAAATGGTATGAAGAAAAAGATCCTATTCTTCCTAAAAATAAAAAAAACGAACTTATAAATTTTATACAAAATGGACTCAAAGATCTTTCTATTACGCGAACAAGTTTTGATTGGGGTATTAAACTTCCAAAAGAAATTAATGATGAAAAGCATATAATTTATGTTTGGCTTGATGCGCTTTTTATTTATGTTAGTTCTTTAAAAGCTCAAAATGAAAAATTTTGGCCTGCGCATATTCATCTAGTTGGTAAAGATATCTTGCGTTTTCATGCAATTTATTGGCCAGCTTTTTTGATGAGCGTAGATCTACCCTTACCTAAATTTATAGGCGCTCACGGCTGGTGGACTAAAGAAGGCGAAAAAATGAGTAAATCTAAAGGCAATGTTATTAAGCCTAAAGAAATTGTAGATACTTATGGCATAGAAGCTTTTAGATATTTCTTGCTTAGAGAGGTTCCCTTTGGAAACGATGGTGATTTTAGTGAAAGTATGCTTATCAATCGTATCAATGCAGAATTAAGTAATGAATTTGGCAATTTACTCAATCGTATTATAGGAATGAGTCAAAAATATAACAATGGGATGATTACTCAAAATAAGATTTTAGATTTTTATAAAAATGAACTCGATGAAGCAATGCAATATCTAAAACTTGCTATAGATTATTTAGAAAATTTACAATGCAATCGCTATTTAGAAGAGATTTTTAAGGCCTTAAGTGTAGCAAATTTAGCTATTAGCAAATACGAACCTTGGAATTTAATCAAAGAAAATAAACTCGATGAAGCAAACGCGCTTATTGGGCTTTGTGCAAATATTTTAGCTAAAACTAGTATTTTATTAAGCCCTGCTTTGCCAAATTCTTGTAAAAAAATTTCTCAAGCTTTAAATTTTGAAATTTCGACTATTAATTATGAAAAGTTGATTATTAATAATGAATTATTTAACTTTAAAGCTACAGTTTGTGACGTTTTATTTCCAAAAATTGAAATTAAACAACCAGAAGTAAAACAAGAAATTAAAAAAGAGGAAAAAGCAAAAATAAAAATCGAAGATTTTTCTAAAATAGAAATCAAAGTTGCGACGGTTTTAGAGTGTCAAAATATAGAAGGTAGTGAAAAACTTTTAAAATTTCAACTTGAGCTTGAAAATAAAGAAATTCGCCAAGTAGTCTCTGGCATAGCCAAATACTATAAAGCTTGTGATTTAGTAGGAAAACAAGTTTGCGTTGTAACCAATCTTAAAAAAGCAAAAATTTTTGGACATGAAAGTAATGGTATGATATTAAGTGCAAAATATAATGAAAAGCTTGTACTTATTACTCCTGAACAGTTGATTCACAATGGAGCATTAATAGGTTGATGAATATAAGTAACTTAAGTGAGCTTATCCATGCTAATATACTTAATGAAGGAAGTATTTTAAGTGTAGCTGGATTTGCTTTAAATCTCAATGAATTAAAAAGCGAATTTGCCTTTTTTAGTAATGATGAAAAAGAAATTCTTCAGGCAATTGAAAAAGGTGCTTTTGCAATTATATCCGAATATGAATTTTTTATTAAAGATAAAGAAATTTATTATCTTAAGGTTGAAAATTTAGAAATTTCCTTAATGAAGCTTTTGCGCTTTTTATGTGAAGAAAAAGAATGTAAATTTTTATCGCTAAAATCTTATGAATTAAGTCTTTGCAAAGCATTTTCTCTAAATGTTTTAAAAGGAAATATTTTTATAGATTTTGATGTCCTTATCAAAGCAAAAAAAGGAGAAATTTTTTGCTTTAATGATGAAAATTATTTACTTAAAATTTGTGCCAATACTGAAATTTTAAAAGAAGTTAATTTTACCCTCCTTTCTAGATCGAGTTTCTTTTTTACTACTTTAGTTTGCGATAATTTGTATTTTAAAAATTTAAATTTGCCTTTTGTATATGCACAAATATTTGCAAAAATCATAACTTATTTAAAAGAAAAAAATATTAAAATCAACTTTGATTTTAATAAAATAGATGATTTTAAAATTTATTTTATTGATGAAAAATTTGAAATTTGTGAATTTGGTACAAGTGTAAAAGCTTTTATAGTTGTCAATAATCAAAATACCTTTGATTACTGGAATGAAAATTTCAAGCATGCTAAGGGTTTTAAAACAGCGGTAAAAAATTCCTTATTTTGTGATTTTTCATACAGCAAACTTTCAGATCTTAAAAATTTAAAAGATTTTAAGTATTGTCTTATTTTGGAAAATCACGAAGATTTTGAACAAGAATTTGAAAGCAAATCCAATCAACTTCCAAGCTTATTTTAAATTTTTATACCTTCATTTTGAAGTAAAAATTTCTTAATGCTAACTCCACCATTATATCCGCCAATACTATTTTTTGCAACTACACGATGACAAGGGATAAAAATGGGAATATTATTTTTAGAATTGGCATTTCCAACAGCTCTAAAAGCTTTAGGGTGATTGATATTTTGTGCAAGATCTTTATAGGTAATTGTTTGCCCATAGGGAATTTGCATCAAAGCTTTATAAACTTTTACCTCAAAGCTACTTCCTTGAATTTTTAAAGGAGTTTTAAAAATTTTTAATTTTTTAGAAAAATAATTTTTTAATTCCCAAGAAGCAAATTTTAACAATTCGCATGAATTTTCCTCAAAATATTCTCCAAAACAAAAATCAACTTCGGTTAAAAATTCGCCATCACTTTTTAACAATAAAGAACATATAGGTAATTTATAAAAAACTTGAAACATAGTAAATTATACTAAAATCTTTATAATATCTAAATGATTAATTTAAATTTAAAGCTTATTTGAGTTAAAATATCAAATCAATTTCCAAAAAAAGGAAAAAAATTGAAAGTATTTTTTATTTTGTTTTGCGGACTAATAAATTTAGTGGCGCAAGATATTATAGACTGTGATTATATAAAAAAAAATAGAACACAAATTTTTGAACAAAATAGTAATTTTACACATCTTGAAATAGCTTCAAAATGCCCTGATTCTTTAAAAAATCAAATTTTTACTCAAAAACTTTATAAAATAGCTAATGAAATTCGTGGAGAAAATAGTGCTTGTAATGGTATAGAATATTTACCTAAACTTCAAAAATTCGATTTTTTGCTTTTAAAAATAGCGCTTGATCCCAAATCTTATCAAAAAAATTTAGACACTCCAGAAAACTTAGAGAAAAAATATGATATTTTAAAATCTTATTTTAGATATTGGGCCTATCAAAGTATAGGTAATTTTAGACTTTATAGAGATTTTTGGCAAGAATATAATCAAGCTATTAATCCTTTGGAAAAATACTTTCAAGATAATTTTAATTTTGATCAAGGAAGTAACACTTATTATGCAACTAATGCTTTAAATGAATTTTTAAATTGGGCTGTAGGCGAAACAAAGATTTATAAAGATATCAGTCCTTTGGCTAAGGTAGTTTCAAATAAAAATAATTCTATAGAATATATACAAGATTTTCTTTTTAAAAATAATCTTAGCAAAGATGAGCTTACTATTGGTTTGCAAGCTGCACTTTTAAATCAAAGAAAGCAACCCATACTTGATCTTTTAATTCACTATGGTGCTAGAATTGATGAAGGCTATGAAGATGCTTTGTTTTATGCGTTAGAAAATTATGATAATACTAAATTTTTATTAGATATAGGTGCTGATGTAAATAGTAGCAACGCTTTTGGAAAAACTCCTTTATTTTATGCTATTGAATTTAACCGAAAAGATATTATTTCCTTGCTTTTACAATATGGAGCCGATGTTAATAAAAAATACATTAACAATAATGAAAAATTAGCCTTAAGCGCTAATAACTATGATAACACCCCTTATTTTATAACCTTTTGTGCTTTAGAACATACTTCAAAAAATGTTTTAATGCATGCTGCTGCTTATGGGGATGTTGAGATATTAAAAATGCTTATCTCAAAAGGCGCTAAAATTCATGATATAGATGATTTAGGTTTCAATGCGCTTGATTTTGCTATAGCTGCAGGAAAACAAGAAAATGCAAATTATCTTAAAAGTCTTGGATTAAAAGCAAATGAAAATTTATTTTACGGAGGAAGTTTGGAATGAAAACAGCTTTAATCACTGGAACCAGTTCTGGATTTGGCGAAGCTTGCGTCAAAGCTTTAATCAAAGAGGGATTTAAAGTTATAGCTATAGCTAGACGCGAAGAAAGACTTAAACTTTTAAAACAAACATTTCAAGAAAAAATATATACCATAGCTTTAGATATACGCGAAAAAGAAAAGGTTTTTTCACAAATACAAAATTTACCTAAAGAATTTCAAGAAATTGATATTTTAATTAACAATGCAGGACTTGCCTTAGGACAAGATGAATTTGATAGTTTAAATTTAGAAGATATCGAAACCATGGTTGATACAAACATTAAAGGTTTTTTGTATATTGCTAGAGCTGTAATTCCTATACTTAGAAAGCAAAAAAATGCTTATATTTTTAATCTAGGCTCCGTTGCAGCTACTAATCCTTATTTTGGAGGCAATGTGTATTGCGGAACCAAAGCTTTTGTTGGACAATTTTCCAAAGCTTTAAGAAATGATTTACGCGGAAGTAATATTAAAGTTACTAATATTGCCCCTGGTTTATGCAAAACAGAATTTAGTGAGGTAAGATTTAAAGGTGATAAAGAAAAGGCTGATGAAGTTTATAAAGATACAAAATTTATTAGTGCTGAAGATATTGCAAAAGTTATTTTATCTATTATCAATCTTCCAGAGCATATTAATATCAATGAAATAGAACTCATGCCAATCACTCAAACTTGGAATGGCTTTTACATAGAGAAGAGTCAATGAAAATATTTTTATTTGTTTGTTTGCCACTATTTTGCTTAGCTTCTTCTGAAGCCAATGCTAATTTATTTGGAATTTTTACTTTAATACCTCCTTTTATTGCTATTGCTTTAGCTTTTATCACTAAAGATGTGATTTTGTCTCTTTTTATGGGTGTTTTAAGCGGAACTTTTCTTTTAAGTCTTTCCACTCATATCTTAAAAGAACATTCCCTTTCACTGCTCAATTTTTATAATACGGCCGTAGAATCATTTTCTAAAATCATTGCTTTTATTTTAAATTCTGCTTCAGATCCTGCCAATGCAGGTATTATTTTACAAATTCTTTGCATAGGTGGACTTGTGGCACTTGTAACCAAAATGGGTGGTGCAAAAGCTATGGCTTTAAAATTTGCAAAAAGAGCAAAATCTGCTGTAAGTGCTCAAGTTAATACTTGGTTTTTAGGACTTTTAATATTTTTTGATGATTATGCTAATTTATTAATAGTTGGACCTATCATGCGTCCTTTGGCAGATAAATTTAAAATTTCGCGTGAAAAATTTGCTTTTATTATCGATTCTACGGCTGCACCTGTAGCTGGTATTGCTATTATTTCAACTTGGATAGGTGTAGAAATTTCTCTTATTAAAACTGCTTATAAAGATATTGGTTACGAAAATATCAACGCCTTTGGTATTTTTTTAGAAACCATTCCTTATCGTTTTTATAATATTTTTATGCTCTTTTTTGTTTTAATGACAGCAATTATGAAAAGAGAATTTGGTCCTATGTATCAAGCACAAATGCGCGCTATAACTACTGGAAAAATCGCTCCTATCGTAAAATCTAAAACTCTAGATACAGCAGAATTGGAAGATCAATTTTTAGCTCCCAAGGATGAAATAAAAATTTGCGTTTTTAATGCTATTATTCCTATTTTAACTCTTATGATTCTTGCTTTACTTGGTTTTTATTTTAATGGCTTTAATGCTTTATCAGGAGAAGAGTTAGAAAAGGCCAATGCTTATCCTCTTTCTTTTGAAACCCTAAGAATGGTTTTTGGAAAGGCTGACTCTTCTGTCGTTCTTTTTCAAGCGGCTTTATTTTCAAGTATTGTAGCAATATTTATTGGGGTTTATCGCAAAATTTTTAATATTAAAGAAGCTATTGAAACATGGATTTATGGATGGAAAACAATGATTTTTACCATCATATTACTTTTACTTGCTTGGTCACTTTCAAGCATTGTAAAAGAGCTTGGAACTTCACTTTTTATTACAAGTTTATTAGCAGATAAAATGCCTGATTATATTTTACCTGCGACTATTTTTGCTTTTGCTTCAGGCATTTCTTTTGCTATAGGCACAAGTTATGGAACTATGGGAATTTTAATGCCTCTAGCTGTTCCATTGGCCTATAAAATTGCACAACTTAGCGGAATGGATGCTAATGCTATGCATCATTATATAGTGATTAATATTAGTTGTGTTTTAACAGGAGCTATTTTTGGAAACCATTGTTCTCCAATTGCTGATAATGTTATCTTATCTTCAATGAGCGCAAAATGTGATCACATGGAGCATGTAAAAACTCAAATTCCTTATGCTTTATTTATTTGTGCTATTTCTTTATTGACAGGATATATTCCAGTATCTTTAGGTGTTAGTATTTGGATTGTTTTACCTTGCAATTTAATTCTTATTGCTTTATTGCTTAAGATAATAGGAAAAAAATTACCATGAGTCTTAAAGAATTTGGCAATATAATCGATTTTCAAGAAAAAATTTCTTTCATAAAAGATTTTTTTCTTGAATTTTATAATGGAGAAATTGATTTTTTTAATTCTCCAATAAAACATTTTAGGACTAGAGCCGAATTTTCTTTTTATCATGATAATCATAAAATTTATTATGCAATGTTTGATCCAAAAACCAAGAAAAAGATTATCATAGATAATATTGATTTTCCAGATAAAAAAATTTGTGATTTTATGCCCATTTTACTTGAAAAAATTGAAACTAATATCAATTTAAAAGAAAAACTTTTTGGAGTGGAATTTTTAGCAACAAAGCATGAATTAAGCACCACTCTACTCTATCATAAAAATATAGAAACCATTAATCAAGATCTAGCTAATTTAAGCTCTAAATTAAACTGTAACTTAATTGCAAGAAGTAAAAATAAAAAATTAGTTTTTAATCATGAAAATTTAAAACAAAGTCTTTTGATAGGAGATAAAGAAATTTTTTATGAATTTAATAATGATTGTTTTATTCAGCCTAATACTTTTATCAATGAAAAAATGATTTCTTGGGTCAAAGAAAGTCTTGCTTTTGAGGTTAAAAAAGATCTACTTGAGCTTTATTGTGGTTATGGTAATTTTACCCTTGCCTTGGCTGATGATTTTTCTAAAATTTTAGCAACTGAAATTTCAAAAAACAATATCCATTTTGCTCTTAAAAATTGTGAATTAAATGATGTTAAAAATATTTATTTTGTTCGTCTTTCTAGCGAAGAATTAAGCCAAGCTTTAAAGAAAGAGAGAGATTTTTTTCGCTTAAGGCAATTTAATTTAGATGATTTTCATTTTTCTCATGTTTTAGTTGATCCTCCTCGTGCAGGATTAGATAAAAGCGTGATAGATTTGATAAAGCAATATGATAATATTATTTATATCTCATGTAATCCCATAAGCCTTAAAGAAAATTTAAAGGTATTAAATCAAACACATAAAATAACAAAAATGGCTATTTTTGATCAATTTGCCAATACTCCACATTTAGAGTGTGCAACACTACTTACTAAATCATAAAGAAAAAAATATGGATGAAAATATTAAAAAAATAATTCATCAAACAAAAAATATCGCCGTAGTTGGATTAAGTGTTGATAAAAATAAAGCATCTTTTATCGTAGCTCAATATTTACAAAAAAATGGTTATAAAATTTATCCCATTTATCCTAAATTTGAAGAAGTTTTAGGCGAGAAAATATACAGAAATTTAGAAGATATCAATGAAACAATAGATCTTGTTTTGATGTTTAGAAAAGGAAGTTTTGCTGCTAATTTATTACCAATCCTTATAAAAAAAAGAATTAAAAATTTTTGGCTTCAACTTGGTATTTTTAATGATGAAGTACAAAAAAAATGTCAAGAATTAGGGATTAACTTTGTTCAAGATAAATGTATTATGCGAGAACTACCGCTTTATAAAAATTGATACAATAATCAAAAATTAAAAAATAAAATCAAGTAAGATAAAAATAAGCAAATAATAAATATAAAACCACCGATTAAAAATCAATGGTTTTATCTTAAAATGATTATTTAGCATTAGTTCATAATTTGTTTTTAATTTTAAGAATTCTCATAATAATTTTTACCATATGTAGTTAAATTGTGCAAATCCTGTATGCGTATCACCTTTAGAATCAAACATTCCATTATAGTTTAAACTAAAATAAAAAACATTGTTTAAAGGGACAATCATAGATGTAGTTACATATCTTTGCACTCTTGGTAAATAAAACTCATCTTTTACTTTTACTTGGCCAAATCTAGCCTTAGCTTTTACTTGTGGATTGATATTAAACTTAGCTCCTAAAGTCATAGAGGTTTTTAGATTTGGCAACCAGTCTCTAAACCATGTAAAACTTGTTCTTGTAGATAAAAGATTTAAATAGTTTGCATAGGTTCTTTCTCCGCCCATAACCGTAGCTTGACCTTTGGTATTTATCATAGAAAAAGCTTCAGTATAGCCTCCTTCATAAACTAAACCTGCTTCTGGAGAGAATATATTATCCCCATGGTTAAAATTCATTCCTAAATCTCCACTCATACCATAAGCATAAGAATTTGGACTTGCCTCAGCTTCACTTTTACCAATTTTTTTACTTAATTTATTTTTGATAAAAGCTGTTTTACCTTGAGCTTTTAAATAAACTTCTTGCCCTTTGCTTGTTGTAAATAGGGTATTAAAGTATTTTAAACCTGTATAATAAGATCTATTATTTATATCAAAATAAGTCGAACTCATTTTAGTATCCTCATAGCCCACATATACACCATATATACCACTATCTTTTAGGGTAGAATAACCTATAATAGTTCCTCTAGTATGCCCTTTACTCTCTTCATTTAAAGAAAGTTCAACATTTTGCGATGAAGTATAAGGAAGGATAAATAAAGAATGCTCTTTATTATAACCGTAGCTTCCATTATTAAAATCATTTTTTATATAATCACTTGCATTTGCATATAAATTACCTTTTTCTTGCATAGCAATACTTGCATTAGGTTTAGCAAATGCAAAATGTTGCATAGAATTACCCATAACACTATCTATAAAAGAAGCTCTTCTTGAAGTGGTATTAATCAAAGATCTAAAAGTAGCTCCTGCTATGGAAGCATTAAGATTAAAATCAGTTGATAATTTTCCAGTAATAGGATCAAAACCTAAAGAAATTTCTCCACTTCCATTTATTCCTATATTACCTACTTGACCTGGTTTAACCCCAGAAACAATATTATCAATATTTCCCACTTGTCCCAAATCAAGTCCACCTTGATCTATAGTTACATTATCTATGATTACATTATCTGTGCCACTTCCACCTACTACAATACCTTCTAATTTACCATCATCTCCCGTAGAAACAACCCAATCTTCTACTACTATATTACCACTACCGTTATTGGTTATATTATTTCCATTTTCATTTTTACCAATACTTCCTTGATTATTTATATGTATAGTTCCATTACCACTATTTACAATTCCGCCGCCTATAGTAGCACCTTCACCATTAGAAATTTCTAGTTTATTATCGCTATTATTGATAATAGAACCTGAAATTCCTATATCGGAAGTAGAAGTATTGACTATAGAATCAAGTTTACTACCTTTACCTACTGTAATAGAACCAGAGATAGATCCATTACCTTGATTGACTATACCACCCTCGACATTAGCTCCATTTTCTATTTTAATATCACTACCTATAGAAGCATTATCTGTATTTATTATATTACCTTCAAGTTTAGTATTTTCTCCGCTAATAGTAATACCGCCTATTATACTTCCAGAACCAGAGTTAGATATAGCTTGACCCGATGAAGAGGTTACGGTTGCTCCATTCTCCACTTTAATAGAGCCACTTATTGTTCCACTTACATTGGATACACCAGCACCACTTCCACCTTCCACTCTAGAGCCTTCGCCAGATAAAATCATTTCTCCACTTAAAGAAGCTCCTTGACCCAATTTTATACCATTATCTAGACCTTTTATAATACCACCATTTTTAAGTTCTATCTTTTTAGTTTTTGAATATTTTTCTAAAAAAATTCCATCTTTGTTGCTATAAATTCCGCTTACTGTGGTATCTTTTTCTTTGTTTTTGCCATCTATATATAAATCACCTAGGGTTTGCCATTGACCTACAATTATCCCTGCTTTTTCTCCATAAACCACACCTCCTTCTTTTATAGTAAGTGTTCCAAAACTACCATAAGATACAGCTATACCATAAGAGTTAGATTGTATAGTTCCTGTATTTATTATATTATCTATAGTTCCACCTGATTCCAATTTAATACCAGCACCTGTTAATTCTTTACCACTGCTAACTATAGTTCCACTATTAATCAAAGTTTTTATAGTTCCACCTTGAGATCTTATGCCATTTCCACCACTTATAGTTCCACTATTTGTAAAAGTTTCTATATTGGCATCTGAACTTATCCATATGCCATTGCTATATTGACCTTTTCCAGTTGAGTTTATCAGACCTTTGTTTTCAAAAGTATTTATATGTGAATTTATAACTATACCCGCTTCATTTCCTTGTATAGTTCCTGAAGAATCATTGGTAAAATTTTGTATAGTTCCGCCTTTTAACTCTATAGCTTTATTTGCTTGTATCATCCCACTATTTTTAAAAGTTTCCATATGGACATTTCCTTCAAAAAGAATTCCATTACCATTATCTGCTTTTATAGTTCCGCTATTATTAAAATTATCTATAGTAAGAGTTCCTTGATTGCTTCCCCAAATTCCCATATAAATTTGTCCATTAATGTAACCTTCATTTTCAAAAGTATTAACAGTAATTGTTCCTGTAAAATTCTTTTGACTATTTTCTACACTTACCTTACCATTTATAATTCCTTCATTTTTTAGATTTGTAATAGTCAGAGTTTCACTATCCTTTGCATGAGCATAAATAGCTTTATTATTTCCATTAGATAGGGTTCCACCACTTGATATAGTTAAGGAATTAGAACTGCCATTGCCAGTTATAGTGATTTGTCCGGTTTTACTATCAGAAATAGTTGCACAATTACTGCCATTGCAGCCTGGACCAGTTATAGAAGCTTCAGCACAGGTGCTTAAAACAGAAACTGTTGCTAAAGAAAATAAGAATTTTTTAGAAAAGGATGGATTGGATTTTTCTAGATCCCCCCCCCCTATTGAATAAAGTTTGATTTTTCATCATTTCTCCTTGAAAATTATTTCTAAAAATATTTAAGAAATAATTTATATTATTATTAAATCAATATATTGATTTTGAAAAAGTTAAAGCTAGTATTATTATAGGGTTGATTTGATAGCTTTAACTTTTTTTAGAGTGTTATTTTTAAAAATAATTTATATTATTATTAAAAATAATTGCAATTATAATAAAATATAATTGAAATTATTAAATTAAAATTTTTTATTATTTTAGATAAATAAATTTTATTATTTTTTACAAAAAAGTTAATAGGTGATTTTACTAAGATAAAGCCCATTAGGAGGAGCTAGAAAATGATTATACTTTTTTATAGTTTTTAGTTGCTCTATAAGTTGCTCTTTGGTCATTTTTCCTTCTAAAACCTTTAAAACACTTGCTACTATCAAACGAATTTGTCCTCTTAAAAAACCATTGGCTCTAAAATGAAAAATAGTCATATTTTTATAAGAATAAGCATGAGATTTAAATACCTTTCTAACTGTGCTTTTAACATCACTTCCGCTTTTGCAAAAATATTTAAAATCATGTTCTCCAAAAAAATATTTCAAAATTTCATTAGCCTTGTTAATGTCTATTTTTGGATAAAAATGAACATATCGCGATACAAAAGGATTAAAATTTCCATGATAAAAAATATAGCGATATTCCCTACTCTTAACATCAAATCTTACTTCAAAATCAGAGGGCATAAATTTTAAATGCTTAATATGTATATAAGGATGTGAAAATTTATTGAGTTGATTTTTAAGATAGATAAGATCTTTAAAATGATCCCCACATTTAACACAAGCGACCATAAAACTAGCATGAACCCCTTTATCTGTTCTTGATGCCATTAGAATTTTAGAAAAAATTCCAAGATGAGCTAAAGCCTTTTGCAAGGCATCTTGGACACTTTTTCCATGCGGTTGGGTTGCTGAACCTAAAAAAGCTGAACCATCATAAGAAAAAATCAATTTTAATTTCATCAATAACGACTTAAAATCATTTTTTTAAAACAAATCATCGAAGCGATAAAACTAACTATAAAAATGGTAAAACATGCTAATAAAGGTGGTTTATAAAACAAACTCAAAAGTCCAAAATAAACCACGATAACACCAAACATTCCTACATAAATAAAACCTTTTTCATAGCGATAAGTTACGATACCAAATGACAGTGCAAAAAGCGTACTTGCCAATGGAAAAAGTGCTATAGTGGTGTAAATCACAAATTCTTTGGCACGTTTTGTGTTGGAATTGATATCTAGCCAGTATTCATAAAATTTTTTAATTTTAAAATTATCATTATTAAATTTAGTATTTAGAGTAAGATTTTCAAATTCTCCCGTAAAAAGCATTTTAGATTCTTCAAAATTATACATTTTTCCATTAGAAAGCTTAAAAGCAAAACCTGTACTTTCTTTTTGCACAGTAGCTTCTTTAGCAACGATAAGTTGCTCTTTATCGCTTTGTATTCTTTTTGGATGATACATAACGATATTTTCATATTTATCGCCATCTTGTTTTTCTATAAAAATCATCCAATCTAAAAATTTTTGCCCAAATTCTCCTGTTTTGTAATTAAATTTTACCTGTGTTTTTTTATAATCAATAAAATTATCTTGAAGTTCTAATACCAAAGGTATCATTACTAAAGATGTAAATAACATTAAAGCGCTAACTAAAGCAGAAATTTTCAAAAATAATGAAGCCAAGGCCTTTGGAGAAAATCCTAAAGTAAAAAGAACTATGCTTTCATTTTCTCTAGAAAGTCTAAATAAAGTCAAAGTTAGTGCTATAAAAAAAGATATAGGTAAAGTAAAAATCAAAATTCTAGGCAACATAAAACTATAGAGTTCAAGTAAATCTAAGAAACTGATTTCTATACTTGAAGTCAATTTAGCCAATTGGATAAAAAATACCATAGAAACAATGCTAAAAAGTACAAAAAAAATGGAAAGATTGGTACTTAAAAATTGATTTAAAATATATCTTGAAACAAGTTTCATGCTAATCCCTGATTAAAAATTAAAAAAATTACATAGCCAATAAAAGCAATATTTATAAAAGGTAAAAATGCCAATTCTCTTGTTTTGTAAAAAATAAAAAATGGTAAAGTCAATAAAGCTCCACAAAAAAGTATTATAAAACTTTCCTTAAAGCCAAAAATTCCAGCTATACTAGCGCACACAATAATATCAGCATCTCCTAAATTTTCTTGTATATTTTTTGATCTAAAATTCTTAATATAGCCTGTAAAATTTTTAAGTAAAAATAAAAAACCTGCAAAAGAAAAAGCTTGTATCAAAAAGCCGCTTTTAAAATCTTCAAAGATAAAAAAATAAAAAAATTCATTGATATTTAGCTTAAAAATTAAGGCCAAAAAAAACAAAACCCAAAGCAATATTTGCGGAACTGCTTTAAATTTTATATCTATATAAGAAAGCATCCAAAAAATAAATAAATATAACGAAAAAACCAGAAATTCTAATAAATTTTTACTAAAAAAATAAGCAATAAGAACAAAAACCATACCTAAAATTTCAGCTAAAAATATACCAATGGGAATTTTTTCTTTACAAAATCTACATCTAGCTTTTAAAAATATATATGATAAAAAAGGTATAAGATCTATAATACTAAGTTTTTTATGGCAGGAAAAACAATAAGATCTTGCACTTAAAAGAGGTTTATTTTCACAAAAACGATTTAAAAAACACATACAAAATGAACCTAAACTAAAGCCTAAAATGATTAAAAAAATATATTTTAGAATTTCTTCAATTAAAATTTCACCTTCCAAATGTTCTCTCTCTTTTTCTGTATTCTTTGATAATTTTTTTAAATTCTCTTTTTGTAAGACTAGGAAATAAAGTCTCACTAAAATAAATTTCAGCATAAGCGCATTGCCAAAGTAAAAAATTTGAAAGTCTTTTTGCATTTCCTACGCGAAGCATTAAATCAACATCTAAAGGCAAATCTAAATTATCGCTGATATTTTTTTCATTGATTTCTAAACCTTTTTCTATAACTCGACGTGTAGCACGAACGATTTCATCTTTAGCACCGTAACTAATGGCCAAATTAACGCACAATTTATCACAATGCTTAGTTGCTTCTTCCACTAAAGCAATTTTATCTCTTAAGACTTGATCAAGTCTTGTTAAATCACCAATAGCTCTTAAACGGACATTATTTTTTTCAAATTTTTCTAAGGCTTCATTTAAACAACGATCTAAAAGTTCAAAAATAAATTCAATTTCATCTTTAGGTCTATTCCAATTTTCAGTACTAAAAGCAAATAAACTTAAATTAGAAACTCCTTCCTCGACACAGGCTTCCATAAGTTTTTGCATAGTCTTTACCCCTTGAGAATAACCCAACTTTGCCAAAAAACCTTTAGCTTTTGCCCAGCGTCTATTGCCATCCATAACTATGGCAAGATGTTTTAAATCATTCAATTTTCACCCCTTAAAATCAAATAGTTTCTTAAATACAAATAAAGGCGTAATTTTATTATCTTGTATAACATTAAATTTTAAGTGTTCATTTAAAAATTTTTGCACTTTAAAAAAAGGAGTAAAAATTGAAACTCCATGGCTATCGATGAGTATTTTTAAAGCACCAAAAACACTGAAATAAAGATAAATTTCTAAAAATTTAGTTTTTTTCTTCATCTGAAACAAACAAGCTTTGTTTTCAAAAATAAAAGGAATATGATAAATATTTTCAAAACTTGCAAAAAGCATTTCTTTTAAAATTTGATACTTTTCCCTATTTTTGCATTCTATAAGATTTGAAATAATATATTCTTTATAATTAATCTTGTTTTCTAAAATCGCTACTATCAAAGGCAAACCTTCCTCAAAAGGTGTAAAAACTGGTCTCTTTGATAAATGTTTAAATTGTATTGCCCCGCTTTTTTCTTTATAAATTTCAGCTAAATATTCTGCACCTATTTCCAAATCAATCATGCTTTTAGTTTGAATTCTTTTATGATTTAATAATAAAGTATAATGACCATATCCAGTTTTTCCTAAAACCTTCATTTGGATAGGCAAGGTAGCATTAATCATAATTTTTCACACCAATTGATTAAATCAAAAGCCAAATCTTTTTTATCCTTAAAATCACTTTTTATACAAGCATCTTTACTTATAAAATGAATTTCGTTTTTATCACTTCCAAAAGTATTTTTTTTATTTAAAATATTTAAGCATACCAAATTTAAGTTTTTCTCTACTAAAGATTTTTTAGCATTTTCTATTGCATTTTTAGTATCAAATTCCATTTTAAAACCTATTTTTTTGCCTTTAAAATTGACATTTTTTAACAAATCTTCGTTAAGTTTTAAATGAAGATCAAAGCCATTTGAAAATTGATTTTTTTTAATTTTTCCTTTTTGAAATTCTGGGATAAAATCACTTACTGCAGCTGCCATAATCAAAAAGTCACTTTTACAAAATCGCTCTAATAATATTTTTAAATCTTTTGAACTTTCAAATTTATAAATTTCATAAGAAGTTTTAAAATCTACAGAACTTAAAAATATAACTTTAGCGCCCAAAAAATAAAAAGCATCAGCGATTGATTTTGCCATTTTTCCACTCGAAAAATTACTTATACAACGCACATCATCTATTTTTTCTTTTGTGCCCCCACCACTAACAACTACACTTTTGTTAAGCCAAAAATTCTTTTTAAAAAGCTCTCTTTTTGTAATATTAAATATATCTTCAACTTCTGCTAAAGCTCCGATTCCTTCATCTTTACAAGCTAAAACTTTAGAAATAGGTGGAATAATTAAAGCTTTATTTTTTTGAAGTAATTTTAAAGAATTTTGAGTGCTAAAGTGATTATACATATTTGTATTAGCCGCTGGAGCAATTATTAAAGGTTTATTAGAAGCTATTAAAGTTTGAATAAAAAGATTATCTGCTATGCCTAAGGCTAGTTTATTAATCGAATTTATACTTGCAGGAGCAAAAAGAACAAGATCGCAATCTTTACTAAAATCTATATGATTTTTTTTATTCTCCCAGCTTTCATTTTCTTCGGATAAAATTTCATCCGCTAAAGCTTCAAAACTTAATTTGTTTGCAAATTTCAAAACTCCTTGACTAAGCAAAACTTTAACTTTAATATTTTCTTTTTTAAATAAAGAAATAAGCTCATAAGCTTTATAAAAAGCTATACTACCACTAACTGCTAAAAGTATGGTTTTCATTTTTTAAATTTTTTATAAAAATAATCTTTAACTACTTTTCTATTAGCTCTATTAATAAATAAAGAACCGCTAGAAACATTGCAATCAACGGAACTTCCAGCCGCAATAATAACATCATTTTCTATATTTACAGGAGCAATAAATTGCGTATCCGAACCTACAAAAACATTTTTACCAATAATAGTTTTATGCTTTTTAATCCCATCATAATTACAAGTAATAGTCCCACAACCTATGTTTGTACCACTATCAATTTCACAATCGCCTAAATAACTCAAATGCCCTGCTTTTACGGTATTTAATTTTGCATTTTTACATTCTACAAAATTTCCTATATGAGTATTTTTTATTTCGCAATTTGGACGCAAATGAGCTAAAGGTCCTATATCGCTATTTTCAATAATAGAATTTTCTATCACGCTAGAACTTTTAATGATGGAATTAATAATCTTGCTTTTTCCCTCAATCCTTACATTTTCATAAACTTCACATTCTCCTATAAATTCAACATCCAAACCTATAAAAGTACTATGAGGTAAATGAAAAATTACTCCTTGCTTCATCCAATATTTTTTGATTTTTTCTTGTATTAAATTTTCAGCTATGCTTAATTCGAATTTATCATTAATGCCCATAAATTCATTTTCATTTACATAATTAGCTTTAATAATCTTTCCTTTATTTTTAGCCAAGGCAATTATATCAGTTAGATAGTATTCTTTGGCTGCATTATTATTATTAATTAAAGGTAAAATTTCAAATAAAAGATCAGTTTTAATCGCATAAACTCCAGCATTGCAAATATCAATCATTCTCTCTTTTTCACTAGCATCTTTAAATTCGATAATCTTTTCAACTCTATCATTTTCTATTAATACACGCCCATAAGTTTTTGGATCTTTTGTATGAAATACAGCTAAAGTTAAATCGGCATCATTTTGCAATAATTGCTTTAAACTTTCACTTTGAACTAAAGGCATATCTCCACAAAGAATTAAAACTTTTTCTTTATCTGATTTAAAATTTTTTAAAGCACCTGCGGTCCCTGGGTAATTTTTTAAATCCTGTTCTAAAATTTTTGTTTTTGGAAAAGAAGAAAGAATTTCTTTTTCAACAAGTTCTTTTTGATACGATAAAACTACGCTTACATCATCACTTAATTCATAGGCTTTTTCTAAAATATGTAAAATCATACTTTTTTGACAAAGTTCTTGCAAGACTTTTGGTTTTTGTGATTTCATTCGGGTGCCAAGACCTGCTGCTAAAATTAAAATTGAATTTTTCATAATCTTTAAAGCCTTTATTTCATGATAAAATTTTTACTTTATTTTAACATTTTAAAGTTAAGTTTTGGATATTTTAAATAAAAGTTTTAAACTCTTTTTTAGTCATCAAAAGTTAAAATAAAGCCTATTTTTTAAATCAAAAACCAAGGTTAGCATTTTGAAAAAAATATTTTTTTTATTAATAGCAAGTGCCTTTTTTAGCACTCTTTTTGCAGCACCTGAAGCAACTATACCTACAGTCAATTTAAGCCTTAGTGCTCCAAATACCCCAAATCAACTTGTTACAACCTTAAACATAGTTATAGTATTGACAATTTTAGTGCTTGCTCCAAGCATAGTTTTTGTTATGACTTCTTTTTTACGCTTGATTGTTGTTTTTTCTTTTTTGCGTCAAGCTATGGGAACTCAAAGTATGCCGCCAAATACTATATTGGTAACTCTTGCTTTAATTTTAACTTTTTTTATTATGGAACCTGTAGCTACAAAGTCTTATAATCAAGGAATTAAGCCTTATTTGGCAGAAAAAATTGGTTATAAAGAAGCCTTTAATAAGAGTATTAAACCTTTTAAAGATTTTATGTTAAAAAATACTCGCGAAAAAGATTTAGCTTTATTTTACCGCATACGTCACTTACCTAATCCTAAAACCATTGATGATGTTTCTTTAACTGTTTTAGTACCTGCATTTATGATTTCAGAATTAAAAACAGCATTTGAAATAGGCTTTTTAATTTACTTGCCTTTTTTGGTTATTGATATGGTTGTAAGTTCTGTTTTAATGGCTATGGGTATGATGATGCTTCCACCTGTAATGATTTCCTTACCTTTTAAACTTTTAATCTTTGTTCTTGTTGATGGTTGGAATTTATTAATCCAAAGATTGGTAGAAAGTTTTGTTACATGATTTTAAGAAAAGACTAAAAAGTCTCTTCTTAAATTTTAAAAGAAAAATTGCAAATGGTTCTTTTTAAAAGTATCTTTAACATCTTTTAGATATTTTTCTCCAAGCGAATCAAAAAATCCATCTTTTTTACTTTTGCTTATAAAATCATCCAATTCTTTTTTAAGTTCTACATCGCCTTTTCTTATAGCTATACCCCAAAATTCTGGATTTTTTTGAAAAGGTGCTAGAATGGCTCTTGTGGTATCTTGATGTTTTTGCCAAGTTCTATAAATTGTAAGTTGATCATAAAAAAATCCATCCGCTTTACCCTGTATAATTTCTAAAATAGCTGCACTTTCTTTATCAAAAAGATGTATTGTTGCATTTTTGAGATTTTTATTTGCATATAAATGCCCAGTGGATCCGCGTTTTAAAGCTAAAATTTCTCCCTTCTTATTTAAATCATTTATACTTTTAATTTTTGAATTAATAGGAGTTAAAATAGCTAAATTAGCTTGTGCATAAGGGATAGTAAAATCCACAACTTTTTTGCGTTCATCAGTAATAGTCATAGAAGACATAATAAGATCTATTTTTCCAGTTTTAAGAGCAGGTATCAAACCATCCCAAGCTATATTTTTAACTACAAGTTTATAGCCGTGTTCTTTGGCAAACTGTTCTAAAAAATCTACACTGATTCCACTTGCTTTTCCATTTTTATCACTCATTTCAAAAGGTGGATAACCAAGCTCCATACCCACTACTAAATCTTTTGCCATTAAATGCAAAGCAAAAAATATCGTTAAAAAATAAAAAATTTTTTTCATTAATTCTCCTTAAGTTAAAATTAAAAATATGTAATCAAAATACATAAAATTTTACTTATTTATTTAAGTAAAATTTTGCAAATTTTTATAAAATTTCAAAGCCTTTTCATAATCTTCTTGAGTATCAATACCTATGCTTTGAGTACTTATTTCAAGCATTTTGATTTTCTTTCCATTCTCAATTGCTCTTAATTGCTCTAATTTTTCGGCTTTTTCAAGCATTGAATTTTCTAAAGCACAAAACTCTTTTAAAGCTTTTACGCTGTAAGCATAAATTCCCAAATGTCCTTTAAAATTGCCTTGATAATCCTCTCTTTCATAAGGAATTTTTGATCTTGAAAAATATAGAGCAAAATCGTCTTTATCGCAAACCACTTTAACCAAATTAGAATCATTAGCTTGTTTTTGATCAATGATCTTATAACAACTCGCCATAAAAGCTTTTTCACCCAGACAAGAATGTGCAAATTCTTTAAATAAAAATAAATTCTTGCTTTCTATAAAAGGTTCATCTGCTTGCACATTGATAACAATTTCATCTTCTTTTAAAGCAAGTTTTTGACAAGCTTCATTGATTCTATCTGTACCACTCTCATGATCTTTTCTGGTTAAAACAGCTTTAAAATGATACTTTTTAGCAAGCTCTAAAATTTCTTCATCATCGACTGCTATACAAACTTCATCAATATCTTGTACTTGCTTAGCAGTCGCAATAAACATAGGAACACCACCTATATCACAAAGAATTTTTTTAGGAAAACGTGTTGAATTTAATCTTGTAGGTATTATAATCATTTTTTTATCCATTCTAAAATTTCATTTTCGATTTCTTCATTTTTATAAACTTTTTTATTTTTTAAATTTAAATCAAACAGTTTAGAAATTTCTTCCTTGATCTCTAAATTAAAATTTTTAGCCAAAAGTTTAAAATCTTCTTTTTCATCTTTGCAATCTCTATTAAAAATTGCCTTAATCATGCTTGGAGTAAATTTTGTCCATTCGGCCGTTGAAGTAATAATGCTCGGTTTTGAAATATCTAGCATTTTAAAACAAGTAGCAGTATGTGGATCGATTAAAGTTTTACTCTCTTTTATAAATTTCATGCACTCATTATCTTCACAAAAATCAGCTTCAAAATCTTCTTGCAAACTTTGTAATTCTTTTTGTTCAAGAATAAAATAATTTTGATTTTTAAGCAAATTCATCAATTCATTGGTTCTTAAATCACCAAATTTATCAAAAAGTAGTCTTTCTATATTAGAAGAAATAAGAATATCCATAGCCGGAGATATAGTTTTTTTAAGAATTTTATCACGCAAATCATAAATACCTTTGTTAAAAAATTCACTTAAAATATTATTTGCATTAGATGCAATTTTTATTTTTGCAATTTTAGCACCCATTTTTTTTGCATAATAAGCCCCTAAAGCATTTCCAAAATTTCCGCTAGGGATGATAATTTCAACTTTTTCTTTAAATTCATCCCATAGTTTTAAGCTTGCATAATAATGATAAATAATTTGAAATAAAATACGTCCAAAATTAACGGAATTTGCAGCACAAAGCTCATAATCTTGTATTTTTAAACTTTTTCTAAATTCTTTCTTTGCAAGTAAATTTTTTAAAATACGTTGAGTATCATCAAAATTTCCTTTAACGGCTAAAACTTTTAAATTACCTTTATCTAAAGCTCTCATTTGAAGTTCTTGCAAAGAACTTGTTCCACCATTTGGATACATACAAATAACTTTAATATTTTCCAAATTTTCGAAGCTTTTAAGCGTCGCAGGACCTGTATCTCCACTTGTAGCACACATAATTAAAATTTTTTTATCTTTTGAAAAATCATTTAAAAGCACTCCAAAAGGTTGTAAAGCCATATCTTTAAAAGCCCTTGTAGGCCCATGCCAAAGCTCATTAATATAAACTTTATCTTCAATTTTCTTTAAATTTATTGCGCAACTATGATCAAATTTTTCATAGCTTTTAAGAGCTTTTTTAAATAATTCTTCATAACCAAATTCAAAGCTTTCTATTAACTTTAAAGCAAATTCATTATAAGAAAATTGGCTATATTTTTCTCCATCAAAATAAGGTAAATTTAAAGGTGAATAAAGTCCACCTTCTGGTGCGCTTGGATTAATTAATGCTTCTTTAAAATCTGTTTTATTGTTTATATTTCTACTTTCAACTAAAATCAATCAAAACTCCTTACATATTGATGTAATTTTTCTTTAAAATTTTCTTTTAATTCTATATTTAATTCTATAATTTGACACTTAAAACCAAAATCTTTTACTTTAACATAATCTTTAAAAGTAAGCATCAAGGTATCGCAATTATGTTTTTTAAGTAAATTTTCAAGTTCATCTTTTTTAAATTCGTAATGATCTTTAAAAAAATAACAAGCCCTAGCCTTTATAAAATGCTCATAAAGTCTAAAAGGCTTTGCAATTGCTGTTATTAATATAGCTTTAGGATTTTCTTTAGTATAAGAATAGCGGATGAAATCTCTATTTTCAAGTGCCAAAAAATCAGCTTTTTTATTGTAAAATTTTGGCAAACGATATGCCCCGCTAGGCAAAGTAAAATTAAAATAAGGCCTTACTTCACTCTCTAATAAAATGTTAAATTTTTGAATATAAAATTTTGAAAAAGCATCGTCTAATAAAACTATCTTTGCGCCTAAATCAAAAGCTTTTTTGATCCCCTCTACCCTATTTTCACTGACAATCACACCTGAAATTTTATCCTCAAAAGCATATTCCATAGCTTCATCACCACTTTGCAAAACATCTGTTAAAATTTCATGCTTGTATTTAATTACAATCAAGCCTTTACTCTTTCTTTTATAGCCTCTAAGTACGATAAAAACATCTTCAAATTCTCTCGCTATTGCTTTGCAAAGAGGTGTTTTTCCATTACCTCCAAAACTTAAATTTCCAACGCTGATTACAGGTCTTTTGAAGTCTATTTTTTTAAAAAACCAAGTATTTACAATCGCTAATAAAGCATAAATAAAACTCAAAGGCAACAATAAATACGCTAAACATTTTTGAAAAAAATTAGGTTTAAAAAAATAGTGATCTAACCAAAGTTGATATTTTTTATCTTCACTCACTTAAAATCCATTAAATTTGCGATTTTAGGCATAGATCTTTTAAAGGCATTGTTTTTAATACGAGTTTTTAGCATTTTGAGTAAATTTTCATCTAATTTATCCATAGTTTGCTTATCATTATTTTCTATTGCTTTTAAACCTAAGTCTATTTGCTCATAAGTAAAACCTAATTCTTTTTCATCACTTTGATTTTCCCAAAGATCTGCACTCGGACTTTTTTTAATAAAATTTTCATGCATCTTTAAAAATTTAGCCATTTCATACACTTGCGTTTTATAAAGATCACCTATAGGATTAAAAGCACAAGCTAAGTCCCCATAAATTGTTCCATAACCTAAAAGCAATTCGCTTTTATTTGAAGTGCCAATCACAAGAGCATTTTTAAGCACAGAATAATCATAAAGCAAAGCCATTCTAATACGTGCTGCATAATTACCTATACGAATTTTATCTATATTTTGACTTTGTTCAATAAAGGTATTAAGAATTGTCTCAATAGAAATAATTTTATAATCTATATTTAAATCATGGCAAAGCATCAAAGCATCATTTAAATGTTCTTTGTTTGAATATTGCGTAGGCATTAAAAGTGCAAAAACATTTTTATCTAAAGCTTTTTTACAAAGTGTAGCTACTAAAGCAGAATCAACACCTCCACTAAGTCCTAAAATAACATTATTTTTACCACTTTTTAAAAGTTCCTCTTTTATAAAAATACACAAATTTTCTAAAATTTGTTTACAATTCATAACTTACCTTTACAATAATTCGCTAATATAATTATATATAAAAATTCAAAAAAAAGGCTAAAAAATGCAAATAACTCAACAAGCTTGTGGCCCTTATATGACCAATTGTTATATTCTATCAACGCAAAAAGGTGAAATCATCATAGATCCAGGTTTTGAGGCTTTAAAATTTATCAAAGAACATGTTAAAAATCCTTTGGCAATTTTAAATACTCATGGGCATTGTGATCACGTATGGGATAATGCAAAAGTTAAAAGAGAATATAATATCCCTATTTACATACATAAAAATGATGAATTTATGCTAGATGATCCTATGGATAGAGGATTTGAACCAAGTAAAGCAGATTTTTTAGTCGAAGATGAAAATATTCTTAATATTAACGGAACTGAATTTAAATTCCATTTTCTACCTGGACATACACCAGGATGCACCATGATAGAAGTTATAGGGCAAAATTTAATGTTTAGTGGAGATTTTTTATTTTATAGAAGTATAGGAAGATGGGATTTTCCTTTTTCCAATCCAGAGCTTATGAAAGAAAGTTTACAAAAAGTATTAAAATATGAAAATGATTTTAGACTTTTACCTGGACATGGAAAAGAAACAACATTAAAAGCTGAGCAAATACACATTCCTTCTTGGTTAAGATATTTTTAGGAATAAATTTTGGACGATTTAGATCTATTTTTAGTTTATCTTTTTATATTTTTAAATATTTTTGCTCTATTAGGCTTGTTTTTTAGAAAAGGTAAAAAAAATCAATTTAATGAAAAAAAATTTTCTAGAATTTGTCCTTGTAAAAAAATGGCAGAAAATGGTTCGCTAAGCACAATTTGTATTTATTGTGCTGTAGGTGGGCTTTTTTATAGTGTTCTTTCTATTGGGTTTATAGGATTTCAAAATTGGGCTTTAGATCTTATTTTAGCCCTTTCCCTCTTAATGGCATTTTTAGGTTGGAAATTAAAAATTGACTAAATATATACTAAATTTTGTTTCATTATTTTCATTGCTCACCGATAAACTGCCTTTGAATTTTTTCAATAATCACTTTACTCATATATAAGCCTATATCTGTTCCTATATTAGCATGCTTACTGCTGATATAGGGTTCAAAAATTTTTTCTATTTTTATAAAACTAAAAGAACTTTCTAGTAACTTTAAAGTTTTATTCAAAAACTCATCTATATATAAAAACCCAATAAGACCAAATTTAAGCGATTTTGTTATAGGATCTAATGCAAGACAAGCATTTATAGCAAAAATAGAAAAAATTTATTTAAAAGTAGTCCCGCCGTCAACAATGAAGGTATGTCCAGTTACCCAACTTGCTTTTGAAGAACAAAGAAAAAGACAGGCACCGGCTAAGTCTTCAGGCTGCCCCATACGATTAAGCGGACTTAAATTAATTGTAGCTTGTTTAACTTCTTCGTAGTTTGTAAAAGCCCTTAAAGCATCAGTTTCAATAGGACCACCACTAACTACATTAACACGGATATTTTTTTCTCCAAGCTCAGTTGCTGCATACCTAGCCATAGCCTCAACTGCTGCTTTTGCTGTACCATGTCCTGCATAATTTTCTATGTAAACTAAATTTCCAGTAGAGGAAATAGAAATAATACTTCCTCCACCGACCTTCTCCATTCTTTTAGCTGCTTCTTGAGCGCCAACGACAAAAGCATTAACTGTCGCTGTAAAGATATTATTAATCCCTTTAGGTTTTAATTTCATAAATTTAGTATATCCACCAACAACTGCACGACCTGAAATAATTGCATTAGAAATAAAATAATCTATACGATCAAAATCTTGATCAATCTTTTCAAAAAGTTCTTTATAGGTTTCAGGTTCTAAAATATTAAACTCGTAAGCCTTTGCTTTAATTTTATAAGTTGTTTCTAAATCTTTTATCATTTCTTCTGCGATTTGTGCATTAGAATTATATGTAAAAGCTATATTTGCACCTACTTTTGCAAATTCATACACAATAGCCTTACCAATTCCACGCGTTCCACCGCTAATCACTAAAGTTTTTCCTTGAAATTCTTGATTCATTAAAATCCTTTAATATTATATTGCTTCATTACTTCTTGTATTTTAGCATAGTTTTCTTTACCAGGAGGACAAAGAGGAAGTCTAAATTCTAAATTTTCTATCAAACCAGCTATATGCATTGCTGTTTTTATAGGGATTGGATTACTTTCGCAAAATAAAATTTTATTAATATTATAAAGTTCATCATTGATTTGTTTTGCTTCTTTATAGTTTTCTTCCAAAGCTTTGTGAGTTAACATACTAATTCTATCTGGTAATAAATTTGAAGTTACCGAAATCACGCCTTTTCCGCCATTTGAAAGTATAGGATAATTAATAGCATCTTCTCCGCTGATTAAAACCATATTAGGTTCATGTGCAAGCAAATCTACACATTTATCAATGCTTCCACTTGCCTCTTTAATTCCATAAATATTATCACAAGTTCTAAAAAGTTTAATAGCAGTTTCTGTGGCAATATCACAACCTGTTCTTCCTGGAACATTATATAAAAGAACAGGGATATCTACACTCGTTGCAATCGCTTTATAATGTTCATAAAGTCCTTTTTGCATTGGCTTATTATAATATGGAGCCACACTTAAAATACCATCGGCTCCACAATCTCTTGCAAATTGTGCTAAATCTACCGCTTCATGCGTTGCATTACTTCCAGCTCCTGCCAAAACCTTAACTTTTGTATTTTTACAAACCCCTACTGCAATTTCAATACAAGCTTTATGTTCATTATGAGTTAAAGTGGCACTTTCTCCAGTTGTACCTACAGGTACTATGGCATCAATTCCATTATCAATTTGTCTTTGGATAAGTTTTGCATAACATTGTTCATCAATTTTATTATTTTTAAAAGGAGTAATGAGTGCAGTCATTGCTCCAATGATGATATTTTTATCCATTTAATCCTTCCTTAAAATTAAAGTCGTGGAATTTTCTTCACTAAAATATTTTTTAGCACATTTTTTCAAATCTAACAGAGTTAATTTTTCAATTTTTTCTTCATAATTTAATAATGGTCTTAAATCACCTCTTGCCAAATAAGAACCATAAATATTAGAAACTGCACTCGCTGTATCAAGTGAAAAAATAAAATCACTTTTAATATTATTTTTCACTTTTTGCAAATCTTTTTCTAAGAATTCACCTTTTTTAATTTTTTCTAATATTTTCCAAAGTTCTTTTTCAACCTCTTCAGCTTTAATTCCTATATTACAGTTGCAAATAAAAATAAATAAATTTTCATCAATGCAATCATTAGCAAACGCATAAAAATCATTAATTAAATGAAGTTTATCTATCAAAATTTCATTTATAATTGAACTTTTTCCACTTCCTAAAAGCTCTGATAGAGCATTTAAAGTAGGTATATCTTTATGTTTAAAATTTGGAATTTTAAATCCTATGGCAAGAATTTGAGTTTGAGTTTCTTTTTTTATAATAATTCTCTTTGCACCGTCTTGTTTAGGCTCTTGTGTATGAAGTTGTGGAATGGTTTTTGTATTTTTAATATTTTCAAAATATTTTCTAGAAAGATTGAAAACTTCTTGATGCTCTATGTCGCCACTAACAACCAAAATAGCATTTTGTGGTTGATAATATGTGCTATGAAATTCCCTAATATCCTCAATAGTCCAATTTTCTATATCTTTATAAAACCCTATTGGGGTCCAGTGATAAGAATGATACATAAAGGCATGATTAAAAAGTCTAAAATACAGATAACCAAGCGGATTATTATCTGTTCTCCATCTACGTTCCTCTAAAACAACATTTCTTTCAGGCTGAAATTCTTCATCTTTTAAATTTAAATTGGCCATCAACTCAGCAAAGAGTTCTAAAGCTTTATTTAAATTTTTTTTAGCACATTTTATGTAATAATGCGTATAATCAAATCCTGTACTTGCATTATCCAATCCTCCAAAACTTTTAACAATTTCATCAAATTCTCCAGCTTTGAGATTTTTTGTACTTTTGAAATTTAAATGTTCAAGCATATGGGCAATTCCACTTTTACCCATTGTCTCATTTCTTGAGCCAACTTTATAAAAAATATCAACACTAATTACATCACTATTTTTATTAACAGGAAAAGTATAAACTTCAAGTTTATTTTTTAAACGAATTTTTTCAAAATGAATCATTTAAGATTAGCTCCTACAGCTTCACTAATATGCATAAAATCATCTTGCCTTAATAAAGAAATTAATTCTTGATTAATATTTTTAACTATACTTGGACCTTTAAAAATTAAAGCGGTATAAATTTGAATCAAATTAGCTCCATTTTTTATACGTTCATACGCTTCTTTTCCACTGTCAATACCTCCACAAGAAATTAAAAGAGTATGCGAGAAAAGTTCTTTAGCCAATTCTTTAAAAAAGAGACCATTTTTCTTTTGAATAAGCTTTCCGCTAATGCCCCCAAAAGTTCGTCCATTATCAATTAAAGAATAATCTGTACTAGTATTAGCAATGATAAAACCATTTGCGCCTTTTTCTATGGCTTTTTGACAAAGAGCTATAGCTATAGAAATATCTAAATCAGGTGCTATTTTTATAAAAATAGGCTTTGAGGTGATTTTTTTTGCTTCTATTAATAAATCACTCAAGAAATGATCATTTTGCAAATCTCTTAAATTTTTAGTATTTGGAGATGAAATATTAATAGCAAAATAATCACATAAATCTTTAAATTCTTTTAATAAAATAAAATAATCCTCTAAGGCATTTTGACTGTCTTTATTTTTACCTATATTTGCACCTAAAGGCAAGGCAAAAGGATAAACTTTTGATACATGCGAACGAACTTCATATGATCCTTTATTATTAAAACCCATAGCATTTTGTATACTCTCTTGTTTTACTAAACGAAATACTCTTGGTTTTTCATTTCCTTCTTGAGGTTTAGGAGTGAAAGTGCCATATTCTAAAAAACCAAAACCTAAAGCACTTAAAGGCTTAATCATGGTTCCATTTTTATCAAAACCACCTGCTATGCCCACTGGGGAATGAAAATCAAGTCCTAATAAATTTTGTTTCAAGCTTGCATCATTTACAACAAATTTCTTAGCCATTAAACCTAATGCAGCTGGAAAAATAGCATTAAGCCCCCTTAAAGAATGCTCTACTAAATAATGAGCTGATTCTGGTTGAAGTTTAAAAAGTAAAGGCTTTATTTGTTCATACATTGTTTTTCCTTAGAAATAAAAAAAATAATATAAAAATTTTAACAAAATTAAAATAAAGTTAAGCTTTCATTTCTTTTTCTTTATTTTTAAATTTACGATAAAGTTCGCAAGTTTTTAAAAGCTCTTCATCTTTTCCAATAGCTAGAACTTTTCCTTTATCAATAATAACAATTTTATCAGCATTTTCAACCGTACTTAATCGATGCGCAATCATTAAAATCAATCTTTCTTTTTTTAAACTTTCTATAGTTTGCATTATAGCCTTTTCACTTTCATTATCAAGAGCTGAAGTTGCCTCATCAAAAATCAATAAATCAGGATTTTTATACAAAGCTCTAGCAATGGCAATGCGTTGTTTTTGCCCTCCGCTTAAATTTTTGCCATGCTCTTTTATTTCGGCATAGATTCCACCCATTGATTCTACAAATTCATAGGCATTAGCAAGCTTTAAGGCTTCAATCACTCTTTTTTCATCTAAATTTTCACTATATGCTACATTTTCAGCAAAACTATCATTAAAAAGATAAATATTTTGAGTAACAAGTCCAATTTTATCTCTTAAGCTTTTAATATTAAAATGATGAATATCTAAATCATTAAATAAAATTTCACCTTTATTTTTTTCATAAAAATACATTATAAGATTGATAATAGAAGATTTTCCACCACCACTCATTCCTACGAGTGCGAGTGTTTCTCCTTTACTAAATTCAAAATCAATTCCGTTTAAAACTTTTTTAGAAAAATCATCATAGGCAAATTCTACTTCTTTAAATTTTATATTTTTTATACTTTTTAATTCTTTATCTCCACCTTTTATTTTAGGCTCTAAATCCAATAAATAAAAAGTCCTTTCGCTCGCTGCTATAGCCCCTTGGATACTTCCATATAAATTTGAAAGTCTTTTTATAGGCGTATAAGCCCAAAAAAGTGCTGAAATAAAAGAAAAGAAACTTCCAACGCTCATATTTCCTTTAATCACCTCACGTCCACCGACTATAATCACAACAGCAACACCGATAGAACCTATAATCTCCATTAGAGGGCTCGTTAAGGATCCTATTCTTGTACTTTTTAAAATAATTTTACAAAAAAATTTATTTTCTTGATCAAATTTTTGTCTTTCTTTTTCTTGTGCATTATTGGCTTTAACTAATTCTATATTTGAAAAGATTTCTCCCAAACGAGATAAAAGATCGGAATTTTTTTCTTGAATATTTCTTGCATAAAGTTTTAGTTTTTTAACAAGATAAAATAAAGGAATAATAGCAATTGGTAAAACAATCAAAGCAAAAAAAGCTAATCTTGGACTTTGAATCACAACCACGCTTAAAAGGCCTATAGCTGTAATTAGTTGAGTTAAAAAATCTGGAATAATATTAGAAACTATACTTTGTAAAGCACCTATATCATTAGTGCAACGACTTATCAATTCTCCGCTTCTATGCTGTTTAAAAAAATCCATATCTAAACGTAAGATATTTTTTAATACCTTAGAACGCAAAACTCTTAACATATCTGTACCAATATAAGAGATATAATAAGTTTGCAAATAAGAACCAGCATTTTTAAGAAAATAAACCAAAATAAATAAAAAAGGGACAATATAAAGCATTGTTTCCTTTTTTTCTATAAAAATTTGATCTAAAATAGGTTTTATCATATAAGCAGTTGCTGAAGTACCACCACTTGCTAAAAGCATACCTATACCAACAATAACAAATTGTCTCCAATATCTTTTATAAAATGGCTTAAAGCGAATTAAAACCTCTTTTAAATTCATTTCTTTATGCATTTTCATACTCCCAAATCGTTCCACTTGGTGTATCTTGTAGTAAGATACCTTCTTTGGCTAGATTTTCTCTTATTTCATCAGCTTTTTTAAAATCTTTTTCTTTTTTTGCTTCATTTCTTTTTAAAATTTCATTTTCAATAAAAGCTTTTTTATCTTCACTTACTCCCCATTGAAAATATTCTTTTACACCCATAAAACCGAAACCAAAAATTTTAGCTAATTCATTTAAAGAATTTTCAATATCTTGTTTTAAAGTTTTATTTTTTTTATCTAATTCTAAATTAGCATTATTAATAAAATCATCCAAACAAGCCAAAGCTTTAGAAATATTTAAATCATCATTTAAGATTTCTAAAATTTTTTGCGCAATATCACTTTTAAACGCTATGTTTTGTGTTGTATTAAAATCTAAAATACTATCAATATTTAATCTTTTTTTAAGTCGATAAAATTTATCTAAGCGTTTTTTAGCAGCATATAAATCTTCTAAAGAGTAATTAAAATGTGCTCTATAATGTGAATTTAAGAGATAAAATCTCAATACTTCTCCCATAAAATCTTTAAGTGCATCTTTTATAAAAAAGCTATTATTAAGACTTTTACTCATTTTTTCACCATTTATTTTCACAAAACCATTGTGAAGCCATATTTTTGCTAAAGATCTTTCGCAACCACAGCGACACTGTGCAGATTCATTTTCATGATGAGGAAAAAATAAATCAATCCCTCCTGCATGAATGTCGAGTGTATCTTTAAAAATAGAATCAATCATAGCCACGCATTCTGTGTGCCAACCTGGACGACCTTTGCCAAATTTACTCTCATAAAAATTTTCATCAAATTTCCAAAGCACAAAATCACTTTCATTCTTTTTCTTAATATCATTATTAAGACGAGAAATATTTTCATCTAGTCCTCGATTGGAAAGACTTAAATAATCTTTATCCTTGCTTGTATCAAAATATAAACCATCCTCCAGAGTATAAACAAAACCTTTTTTATCTAATTGCGAAATCAAATCTATCATTTCTTGTATAAAATGAGTTGCCCTAGGCTTTAAATTAGGATCCAAGACATTTAATTTTCTCATATCATCTTCATAACTTTGTATATAAAATTCAGTAAATTCTTCAATGCTTTTTCCATTTTCGGATATTTTTTTCAAAATCTTATCATCAATATCTGTATAATTTCGAACAAAATTTACTTCACAACCCTGCGCAATCAAAACCCTACGTAATAAATCAAAACAAACACTACTTCTAGCATGCCCTAAATGTGCATTATCATATACAGTAGGACCGCACAAATAGATATTAATTTTTTTTTGATTTAAATGAATTTTTTCTTTTTTAACGCTATCCATTAGTTTCATCAAATATCCCCTTAAATCCTATTGTAAATCCAAATAAATATATTTAAAATATAAGGCTTTGTTAAATAAAGCATTGTAGTAAAAATTACTAAAGCAATTATGATTAAAAAGCAAATTTTAAATGATATTAAACCAAAAAATTTCTTAAAACCAAATTCTTTAATATTAGCTCCAAGCAAATAAAAAGCACTTAAAGAACTTGAAAAAGCTACCCCTATAACTTTTAAATTTTCATCTTTAATAAAAAATATAAAAGCAACTGAACATAAAAGACTTATAAATAAAGCTTTAAAAGCTATAAAAGCAGCAATTTTTTGTTTAAATTTAGCATAGAGCCATAATGAAAGAAGCTTTTGTAAGCCAAATGGAAGAAGTCCTATAAGATAAGCTATTAAAACATAAGCTGTTGTGATACTATCTGAATGAGTAAAATTACCCCTTTGAAATAAAAGTTGACAAATCTCTAAAGAATAAACAGAGCCTATAATACTTGAAATAAGCAACAAAACACTTAAAAATATCATTGCCCTTTGCATAAATTTTAAAGCTAGATTTTCTTGTTCGCTTTTTAAATGTTTTAAAATTTTAGGAAAAGAAACTTGAGTTAAAGCTATAGCAAAAAGCGCCAAAGGAAGTTGAAAAACTCGATTGGCATAATACAAATAAGAAATACTCCCGCTAATTAAAAAACTCGCTATTGTAGTATCTAAAAGAGAACTGATTTGAGTTGCAGAAGAACCTAAAACTCCATGAAAAAAATTTCCATAAAATGATTTCATTTTTGTTTTAGCTTTTTTTAGTCTTATGCTTAATATCATTGCCTTAATAACAGGATTATTTTTTAAAATGATTAAATGTAAAATCAATTGCGCTAAACCACTTAAAACCGTTGCATAAGAAAAATAATAAAGTGTTTTTAAAGGTTCATTTTTATCAACAAAAAATGCGGCAATAACTATGCTTAAATTAAATAACGCTGCGCTAAATGAAGTAATAAAAAATTTTTGCTTATAATTTAAAATTGCACCGAAAAAAGTAACTAAAAAAATAAAAAATAAATACCAAAAATTAATCGCTACCAAAGGAGATGCAATATCAATAGTTTTTTGATCAAAACCAAAGGCAAAAATTTTAGTAAAAAAGGAAGAAAAAAAACTTACCAAAAGACAGCATAAAAAAACAATGGAGCTAAATTGAATCATGATACTAACACAAAATGCTCCTTTTTTTGGAGCTTTTACAAAATTTGGTAAAAAACTTTGCCCAAAGGCCCCTTCTGCAAAAATTCTTCTAAAAAAAGCAGGCATTTTTAAGGCTACAAAAAAAATATCGCTATAAAGTCCAGCTCCTAAAAAAAGAGCGATTAAGATATCTCTAACTAATCCTAAAATACGGGAACACAAAATTCCCAAAGCATTGATAATAAAATTTTTAAATACTAAATTTTTCATTGTTTTTTTGAAAATTTTTCATTGTTTTTAAAATATAAAGATTTTATTTTAACTAAAATTGATTAAAAATTGACTATAATTTCGCTTTAAAATGATTTAATTACAAGGAAAAATTTTGGGATTAGAAGAAAAAATTATTTCTTATACTGAAGATCCAAATCAAGAACTTTTAGAAGTATCATCTAGAACAAATATTGATTTAAATGAACTTGATTTTAATCTTTTGGCATTTTCAACTCAATATTGTTTTAACGATAATCAATGGGAAAAAATTTCAGAAAAAGATTTAAATCTTTTTGAAAAAGATGAAATATTTTTAAAAAATGATTTAAAAATAAAACAAGAATATAAAATAGAAATTTTTCATCGAACAAATGAAGATAAATTAGCGCATGCGATAAAACTTATTGCTAATAAAAATCTTACAAAAATAGTCGCCCAAATTGATTTTAGCTCTTTAAAATTTCACGAAAAATTAGCCCTCGAGCTTTTGCAAAATATCTATAAAAAGATGCTTAAGCTTAAATTTTTAATAGGAATTCGTATTTTTGATTTTAAAAAAGAACTTCTTAGTGTTTGTAATAAACATAAATCAAATACTTTAAATCAAATTGTGCAAATTAACATAGCTAGGGGTATTGATCCTATTCAAAGTCAGGATGAAAAATTGATTTTGCTTTACAAAGAAAAAGCTAAGAATTATACCGTTGATGAAAAAAGATCGGGCATTATAGCTGTAGATGAAAATGAAGTGGTATTAAAACACACCAAATTTAAACAAGGAAAAGAAGGTAAAGATCTAAACTTAAGAGTATTAAAAGTTTTAAGTACCAATGAAAATAAAATCAAATTCACCTGTTCTTCTGCCTTTAAAGCGGTTGAGCATGAAGATTTTACAGATTATATCGCTTTAAAAAAAGGTTTTGTAAGTGAAGAATCTGATCGTTTTGATATTAATAATTTATTAGAATTTAATGGAGTTGATTTTAAAAATATAGGTATTATACGTGCTGGACTTGATAAAAATGTAAAAATTAATATAAAATTTATCTCTGATATGCAAGATGCTGTTAATTCTGGAGTTGGAATAGAATGCGAAGAACTAAATATAACTGGAAGTGTAGGCAGTAATACCCACTTAAAAGCTACAAAAATGAAGATTGAAGGAATTACTCATTCTAAAGCCTATATTAATGCAAAAGAAGGTTATATTAAAACTCATAGAGGATTTGTAGAAGGTGAAATTTTAAATATAGATTTACTTGAAGGTGGCACAGTTAAAGCTAAAGAGGTGAGAATAAAAAAAAGTTTAGGTGGAACAATACAAGCAGAAAAAGTTTATATAGAAAGCTTAGAAAATAATAATACTTGTATTTTTTATAATTGTGCTGTAGTTGAAAATATGAAAGGCCAAAATAATAAATTTAATATTAAAGTAAAAACACTTGATAAAGATTATGATAAAGAACTTTTTGATATTAAAAACAAAATATCTACACTTAATCTTAAAATTAGCAAATTAAAACAATTTATTTCATCCAATAAAAATAGCATTTTAAGCATAGAAAAGAAAGTAATGCAACTTAAAAATCAAGGACAAAACATACCTTCTCAATATGAAAAAGCTTTAAAAGAATTTTCTTTCCAAAACCGTGAATTAAATAAAATAATAAATGAAGAAAAGGATCTCTTAGAGCTTAAAAAACAACTGCATTCTGAATTAGCAGTGCTTGAGCAAAGTCTATTTGAAGCTAAATTTATAAACAAAAGCGGAAAATGGAATGATATGAATGAAATAAAATTTTCATTGATAGAGCCTAAAAAAGATATCTTATATTCCTCTTTTAGTAACGAAAGTGCTAAATTTATAGGTTTAGAAAAAAAGACAGAAAATAATCAAGAATTTATAGAAATTCATAAAAAACTCGATTACGATAAAAAGGATACGGAATGGTTGTTGCCATCGAAGGAATCATAACAAAAAAAGAACCAACTTTTGTAGTATTAAAATGCTCTAGCGGGCTTAGTTATGGGATTTTTATATCTCTTTTTTGTTCAACTAAACTCCAAAATAATGAAAAATGTGAGCTTTTAATCACACAAATTATTAAGGAAGATTCTAATAAATTTTATGGTTTTTTAGATAAAAATGAACAAAAAATGTTTGAAATGCTTTTAAAGGTTAATGGTGTTGGAGCAAATACCGCTATGGCAGTTTGCTCAAGTTTAGATGTAAATTCTTTTTACCAAGCTTTAAATATGTGTGATGAAACTTTATTAAAAAAAGTTCCAGGAATTGGAGCAAAAACCGCAAAGAGGATTATAGTCGAATTAAGCGATAATAAAAAGAATCTTGAAAATATTAGCAACGAGAAAAATGAAGCACTTGCGGCTTTAATTTCTTTAGGTTTTAAACAAGATAAAATTCTAAATATTTTACGTGATTGCACTGGAACAAATACTAGTGATCTTATCAAAGAAGCACTTAAAAAACTAGCATAAGGAGAAAAAAATAAATGAATTTTGCAATACTTTTTGGTGGAAATTCATATGAACACGAAATTAGCATCGTAAGTGCTATAGTCTTGAAAAAAGTTCTTAAAACAAATTTAACTTTTATTTTCTGTGATGAAGATAGAAAATTTTATCTCATTCCAAATGATAAAATGCATTCAAAAACTTTTAGCACAAGATCTTATATCAAAGAAAAAGAATTATTTTTAAAGCAAAAAGGATTTTATGTTAAAAATTTTATAGGTGAAAAAAAAATTGAAACAGAATGCGTTATTAATCTTATTCATGGAAAAGATGGAGAAGATGGAAAAATAGCTTCTTTGTTAGAATTTTTTGATATTAATTTTATTGGACCAAGACTTGAGGCAAGCGTTTTATCTTTCAATAAAGAATTAACTAAACTTTATGCGAAAAATATAGGTGTTAAAACGCTTGATTATTTTATGCTTAGAAAAAATTCCAATAATAATTTTATTCCAAAATTTCCTTTAATTTTAAAACCATCAAGACTAGGTAGCAGTATAGGTATAAGTATAGTTAATAATGAAAAAGAATTTGAATACGCAAAAGATGTAGCTTTTGAATTTGATACAGACATTCTAATAGAAGAATTTAAAAGTAATATTAAAGAATATAATCTTGCTGGTTGCATGATTGATGATGATTTTGTTTTTTCTATTATAGAAGAGCCTAAGAAAAAAGAATTTTTAGATTTTGAGCAAAAATATCTTAGCTTTTCTGGCAATAACGAACTTATTGAAGCTGATATAAATGAAGAATTAAAAACAAAACTTAAAGATAATTTTAAAAGAATTTATAATCCATTATTTAAAGGTGCCTTAATTCGATGTGATTTTTTCATTTTAAACAATGAAGTTTATCTAAATGAAATCAATCCAAATCCTGGCTCATTAGCTAATTATCTTTTTAAAGATTTCAACGCTCTTTTAATGAAACTTGCCAAAAATGTTAAAAATGAAAATAAGATTAAAATAAATTATAATTTTCTTCACTCAATTAATGGACAAAAGGGCAAATTATAAACTTTTAAGTCAAAATACGTTAAATTTTACATAAAATTTAACGTATTTATTAGGAATATGGTATGCTCACCTTTCAAAAAGATGAAATTTACACAGCTACAGAAGTTGTTAGAAATTTTAGCCCTATTATGGAAAAACTCAAAAAAAGTCAAACGGGAAAAATTGTTATTTTAAAAAACAATAAATTTGAAGCTGTAATGCTTAGTATGACAGAATATGAACGTTTGCAAAATGCCATACAACTTTTAGAGAATATTTATAAAAATCAAAAGGTTTAAAATGGCATTAACTCAAATTATTTATGAAAAAAATACTTATGATTTAAGTTATGAAATTATCCATCCTAGTCAAAAAAAAACCTTGCTTATTCTTCATGGATGGGGAGCTAATAAAGAATTAATGAAGCAAGCTTTTGCTAAAGAATTTCCAGATTTTTGTCATTTGTATCTTGATTTGCCTGGTTTTGGAAAATCTAATATCATAAAAGCTTTTCAAAGTAAAGACTATGTTAATATTATAAAAAAATTTTTAAAAGAAAAAAAAATCCATGTTGATATTTATATGGGTCATTCTTTTGGTGGAAAAATAGCTGCCTTACTTGCTTTAGAATTTAAAAATTCAAAATTAATCTTGCTTTCTAATTCTGGAATTCTTGCTCCAAAGTCCTTAAAAATTCGCTTAAAAATTATTATTTTTAAATTTTTAAAAATTTTTGGATTAGGTAAATTGTATCGCTATTTTGCAAGCAAAGATGCTGCAAATTTAAATACTATAATGTATCAAACTTTTAAAAATGTAGTAGATGAAGACTTAAAAGATGTTTTTTCAAAAATTGAAACAAAAACTTATATTTTTTGGGGTATTGATGATCAAGCCACCCCATTATCAAGTGGAGAAAAAATGCATCAAATTATTAAAAATAGTCAATTTTATCCTTTAGAAGGAGATCATTTTTTCTTTTTAAGACATTCTGCTTTTATAGCTAAACAAATACAAGGATAAAAATGCTTAACTCTCTTTATTTTATTAATTCATTATTGTTTAATTTTTGCGTTTCTTTTTATCTTATTAGTGCTTTACAATGGTATTCTTATAAATTAAATCGCATTGTTTTTCATTATCATAAACCTTTATGGCATTTATATTTTTTACTTTGCCCTTATTTGATGTTTTTAGTTTTTCCTTTATATTCTTTAATTTATTTTATTATTCTTGCTCCGATTTTATATTTTTGGAATAAAAGTATCGATAAAAAACTTATCTTTACTAATAAGGTAAAATGGTTTTTTGTTTTTGTTTTTATTTACAATACTCTTTTTGCTATCTTGGCTCTAAGATTTTCATTTCTTTTCAATCTTTGCACCCTTATTTTGGCACTTTTAAGTCTAAAAATTTACGATCTATTTTCAAAAATATATTATAAAAAGCAAGCCAAATCAAAATTAAACAATCTTTCAAATTTAAAAATCATCCTTATTACAGCAAGTTTTGGTAAAACAAGTATTAAAAATTTTCTTTATGAGTTATTAAAAGATGATTTTAAAGTTTATAAAACTCCAAGATCTGTAAATACCCTTATGGGAATAGTTGCAGATATCAATAATAATCTAAATCAACAAACTCAAATTTATATCGCAGAGGCAGGTGCAAGACTTAAAGGAGATATTGATGAAATCACTCGCTTTTTAGAGCCACAAATTTGCATCATAGGGGAAATAGGAAATGCTCATTTAGAATATTTTAAAAATATAGACAATATCAGACAAACAAAACTTGAAGCTCTAAATTCTAAAAGATTGGAAAAAGCTTTTCTTCATACAAGCACACTAAAAAAAGAAAATGAAATTATCACTCTTTATGACAATAAAATAAATAATATTAATTCGAATTTAGAAGGTTTAAAATTTGAAATATCATTTAAACAAGAATTGCACACCTTTAAAAGTCAAATTTTAGGAGAATTTAATGCTCAAAATTTATGTGTTTGCATACTTTGTGCTAATTATTTAGGTGTTAATTTTGAGTCTATTAAAAACAATATTTTAAACATTAAATCCGTAGAACATCGTTTGCAAATAATTTCTAAAAAACCAAAATTTATTATTGATGATGGTTTTAATGGCAATTTTAAAGGAATGAGTGAAAGTTATCGTTTATGCAAACTTTATAAAGGACGTAAAGTTTTAGTCAGTCCTGGTATTATGGAAGTTAGCAAAGAAGAAAATATCAAACTAGCTCAAATTATTAATGATTGTTTTGATTTAGCTATTATTACAGCAAATGTAAATGCTGAAATTTTTGAAAAAGAACTCAGTATCACAAAAATCATATTAAAAGAAAAATCTGAGCTTGTAAATGTTTTAGCTAAAGAAACTAAAAATAACGATTTGATCTTATTTTCCAATGACGCTCCTAGCTTTATGTAAAAATTAAGATAAAGGTAAAATAAAATAAAAATTTTTAGGCTCTTTCTCAAAGCTTAATTCTCCTCTATGAGCATTAATAATTTCTTTAGAAAGGGACAAACCTAAACCATTTCCTTTAAGTTTTGTTGTTTTAAATGCCTCGAAAACCAAATTTTCATCTTTAATACTGCAGCCATTATCAAAAACTCTCAAAATCAAATTATTTTCTTTAACTTCTGCTATGATTTTTATTTTAGGATTTTCGCATTCATTTTCTTCTATAGCATCAATGGCATTGTAAATTAAATTTTGCAATACTAAACCTAAAAGTGCTTTATCGGCACAAATATTTACATCTAAAAAATTTAATTCAAATTGAATTGGTGCAGAAAAATTATAAGAATTAATTGCACTTTCACATTCTTCTTTTAATTCTAAAATATTAAAATTTAAAGTATTTATATGCACACCTTTTGTAAATAATAAAGTTGAATTAACTATACGCTCTACCCTATCTATAGCCTTTTTCATCTCAAGTACTATATGTTTATTTTTAAGCTCACTCCGAGAAAAAAGAGTAGAAGCAAGTAAAGATATAGATCCTATTGGATTTCTTATCTCATGTGCTAAATGCGCAGCAACACTTCCCATGCTTGCAAGTCTTTCATTGCGTTTTTCATCGCTAATATCTGTAGCTGAAATAATAGTTTTTTCATTATGTGCGATAATCTTTACAGCATAAAACCTTCCTTCAAATTCAAGTTCATCGCGCATTTTTTCAAGACTGATACTATTTAATAATTTTGGATTTTTCAAAGCTTCTTTGTTTTGCAAAATAATATTTTTTTCTTTATCCAAAATCCAAAGTGCGCTAGGTAAAACTTCGATAATTTCATCAACCATGGCACGCAAAGAATTATAATTTTCATTTAAAACTTTATACTCATTTTCTATAACATAGGTTTGTTCTATCAAACTTTCCAAACCTTTTTGCAAAGTTTCTTTCTCAGTTGCATCTAGACTTTTTAAAATATTTTCATTCATTATCTTTCCTCTAATAAAATTTTAAAATCATTCATATCCATTAAAAGCAAATTTTGCTTAGCTATTTTGCAAAATTCTTTACTAAAACCATTTTTTGAAATTATAATATAATAATCAGGAGTTAAATTTAAGTTTTTTGATTTCATTTCCAAAAGATTTAAAATATTTTTACAAATTTTTTTATTTTTAAATTTAACTTCTCCGACTAAACTTAAATTTTCATCTTGGTAATACAAATCTATTTCTAAATCTTTATTCCAATAGCTTTGAACTCCTAAAATATCTAATTTTTTTTCAATCAATTCTCTTGAGAGTTGCTCAAAACAAAAACTTTGATAAAGTTCAAATTTTTCTTTAATGATTTCTAAAACTCTATCATATTTTTGCTCTAAAATAAATTTTTCATTGGGTTTTAAAAAATAAAAAAAGAAGCGTGTAAAATGATTTTGAAATATAAGCTTATCTTGTACAACATAAGATCTTAATTCTTTTTTTAATTTTTCTCTTTTATTTTTAGCTTTTTTAATTTCTTTACTATGCTCAAGTTTTAAAATACCATTTTTTAAAAGATATCTTAAAATAGCCCAAGCCTTAAAATGCTGTATATTTTTATTAATAGAAAAGCGTTTTCTATTGTTTTTAGCTAAAAGAGAAAGTGCGTATGAAGTGGTTTCATCATAATTAAATTGAGCATTTATTCTAAGGTAGTCTTTAAGTAGCAAATTTTCTATATTATAAAAAATATTTTGCTCAAAATCAATTTTTTCTAGCATATCAAAACCATCAAAAATGCTATAAAAATCAAAAATATTTCCTAAAGTTAAAGCGCTACAAAAACTTGCAAAATGATTAAATTTAATATTTTTCCTTTAAATAAATAATTTATAGTATAATTCTATCAAATTTTTACAAGGATTATAATTGCAAATTTCAGATTTAAAACAACAAATTATATTAAAAAAAGGCGTTTTGCATTTTGATTTTACTGCAAGTGCCTTAGCTTTAAAATGCATAGAAAAACAAATCGCTAAAATATTGCCAACCTATGCAAATACACATTCTGATAGCTCTTTAAATTCTTTTAAAACTCAACAATTTTATGAACAAGCTAGAGATGATATTAAAAAAAGTCTTAAACTAAATAAAGAATTTGCTCTTATTGCTTGCGGAACTGGATCTAGTAGCGCCATAAAAAAATTTCAAGAATTACTTGGAATTTATTTACCTCCATTGATAAAAGAAAAATATTTTACCCAAATACAAAAAGATACACTACCTTTGGTAATTGTCGGGCCTTATGAACATCATTCTAATGAATTATCCTTTAGAGAAGGCTTGTGTGAGTGCATGAGAATACCTTTGAATAAATTTGGAGAAATAGATTTTGATTTTTTAGAAAAAACTTTAGAAAGCAATAAAAAAAGACAAATTATCGCTAGTTTTTCCTTGGCTTCTAATGTAACTGGGATATTAAGTGATTACAAACGCATAAGTGATTTAGTACGTAAATACAAAGGCATAGTGGCATTTGATGCTTCTAGTTTTATCCCTTATAAAAATATAGCTTGTAAATATTATGATGCTTTGTTTATAAGCTCACATAAGCTCATTGGAGGTATTGGCGGTTCTGGACTTTTAGTCATCAAAAAAAATCTTTGCGGAAACAAGCCTAGCTTTGCAGCTGGTGGCACTGTAGGATATGTTTCAAGAACTTCACAATGTTATCTTTGCAATGAAGAGATTTTAGAAGAAGGTGGAACTCCTGGAATTTTACAACTTATCCGTGCTAGTTTAGCTTTTAAGATAAAGGATTCTTTAGGAATTTCCCAAATAGAAAAAAAAGATGAGGAATTAAAAAAATATTTTTTAAAGGAAATTGAAAAAATACCTGATTTGATACTTTATGCTAAAAATTTAACCTATCGCTTACCTATTTTCTCTTTCAATATCAAAGGAATTTCTCCTTATGATCTTGCTTACGAATTAAGTAAAACTCATCATATTGAAACACGTGCAGGCTGTGCATGTGCTGGACCTTATGGACATGATTTGCTTGGTTTAAAGGATAATCAAAAACTTAAAACAAAACCAGGATGGTTAAGGGTTAGTTTGCATTATACACACGAAAAAGAAGATATTGATTATTTTATAAAAGCTCTAAAGCAAAGTATAAAAAAACTTAAATTCTAAAAAATATTATGGAAGTGGCGCAGCGGACGGGGCTCGAACCCGCGACCTCCGCCGTGACAGGGCGGCATTCTAACCAGCTGAACTACCGCTGCACCTAAAAATGGTGGTCACTATAAGACTCGAACTTATGACATCCACCTTGTAAGGGTGGCGCTCTACCAACTGAGCTAAGCGACCAAAAATAATGGCGACCCCTAGAGGATTTGAACCTCTGTTTCCACACAGAGAGAGTGTTGTCCTGGGCCACTAGACGAAAGGGTCTAAACCCAAAAAAAGTGGTGTCTCGTGTTGGATTCGAACCAACGGCCCCCTCCTTAAAAGGGAGATGCTCTACCGGCTGAGCTAACGAGACATAAGTGGCGCAGCGGACGGGGCTCGAACCCGCGACCTCCGCCGTGACAGGGCGGCATTCTAACCAGCTGAACTACCGCTGCACCTAAGAAGTAAGAAATGGTGGTCACTATAAGACTCGAACTTATGACATCCACCTTGTAAGGGTGGCGCTCTACCAACTGAGCTAAGCGACCGAAGTGGTGTCCCGTGTTGGATTCGAACCAACGGCCCCCTCCTTAAAAGGGAGATGCTCTACCGGCTGAGCTAACGAGACATAAACTAAAAATGAAAATGTGATTATGCCAAAATATATACTCATTTGTCAAGGATTTTTTTTATTTTTGATATTTTCTTTCTAAATAACGTGAAAATAAACTAATCGGTAAAGTTAATATAAGATAAGCTATAGCTAAGATTATATAGCCTTCAAGCGTAGCAAATACATAAGAATTAACCTCTTGAACATTTTGTGTTAATTCATTTACAGCGATCACACTCAATAAAGAACTATCCTTGATCAAATTAGCCAATTGCCCGCTAATAGGAGCTAAGATATTTTTTAAAGTTTGTGGAAAAACCACATAAAATAAAATTTGCCTTTCGCTTAGTCCCAAAGCTCTTGCACTTTCTATTTGGATCAAAGCAATGCTAAGAATTCCTGATCTAAAAATTTCAGCCAGATACGCCCCAGAAAACAAAGAAAGGATAAATATACCTACAAAATATCTATTATCAAAACCTAAATTATTGGCAATAATGTAATAAATCAACAACACCTGAACAAGCAAAGGCGTTCCGCGAATGATTTCTATATAAAATAAAGCAAAAAATCTCAACACTATAAATCTACTCAAGCTAAAAAAACAAATCACTAAACCAAAAAAAATACTACTTCCTAAAGCAAAAAAGCTGATCAATAAAGTATTTAAAAATCCATTCAAAATTGTTTTTTTGTATTCTAACAATAAAGCAAAATCAAAATGATAAACACTCACTTTAAAGCTAAAATAAAAAAATAAAGTCAAAAGACAAAGCAAAAGCGTCGCATTTAATAAATAAGCTATTTTAGAAAGTGGTTTTATAGGCCTAAAGTTTTTACGCTCTTGAATAAACAAAATATCCCCCTATTCTTCATAAAAAACATTTTTATAATTTCAAGTATGCAAATTTTTTTATAAGTAAAATTTAACTAAAATTTTTAAAAATCATTTTAAAGGTGAATTAATATGCTAATTTTTGGACATCCTCTAGCAAAAAATTTGAATTTTAATTTTATAGAAAAAATTGAAAATTTGCAAAACGATCAAATTTCTTGTTTTTTTTATGATGAAAAAATTATCCAAAAAGCAAAAAATGAAAATTTGGATTTTGCTATTTTTATAAAAAATAAAAATGAAATTTTTTTAAGCAATGCATTTGAGGCAAAATTTTTAATCTTTAAAGATGAAAAATTAGCAAAATTTGCTTCAGAAGTAGCTGAATTTTACCTTTTTGATAGCAAAATTTTAATGATGGTAGAAAACTTTGATGATTTGGAAAAAGCTTATAATTTGAGAGTCGATGGGGTTATTTTAAAGGATTTTATAAAGAATTATCATTAAAATATTTAAATATTTATCATATTTACTATTTTCTTACAGTAGCAAATAATTTATTATTTTCATTAGTTTAAAAATATTTAATATTTTTATCCTTAAACTTGGAACAATCTTTGCTTAATCTTTTTCTAAGCAATGATCTTTGAAAGGAATGATAATGAGAAAAATTTTTCTTATTTTGGCAGTTTTAACAAGCTCTTTGTTTGCTAGTGATGAGTTAAACATCGATACACTCTTTAAAAAGCAAATTGGATTAAGAAGTATTACAAGCTTTTCACTTCTTAGCACAGGTAATGCAAACTCGTATTCTCTTTATCCTAATATAACAATAGGCGGAGATCCTACAATTTGGAATGATACAAAGCAAGTGTTTTTAACTCAAACTTTCATTTATACCATAACACCTAAGTTTGACATACTTATTTCAGGAGGCGGAAGTTATGCAAGACAAGAATATACAAACTTTTTTACAAATGAGTATTCTAGAAAAACAGAATAGGTTTTGATAGTTTATGGCTAGGTTTTATTTATACAGGCGATAGCATAGCAGATTTTGTTCCACAAATCACCTTTCAAACCGCTATTGTTCAAAGAGAAAAAGCGATCAATCAAACAAAAAACTTTTATTTAAAATCACAAAGCTTGCAAGCTAGTTTAAGAGGATATAGCGATCCTGTGGTATATAGTATTTATACAGGATTTGGTTATAACCAAAAAAGAAAATTTAAACAATTTGACATAGAATATGGACATAGCATTTATATAGGTGGAGATTTATCTATAATCTTAAGTCCTAAAATCACTTTAGATCTAGGAGCAGAGCAAAGATTTCAAACTGAACAAAAAATCAATGGCTACCAAAATTCTGAAGTGCGTTCTATTCCAACTCTAAGTTTAGGATCAACCTATAGCATAAACTCTGATACAGCGGTATCTGTAAGTGCTAGTTTTGGAGGGGAGTTCTGCAAGCCCTGACAGTGTGTTTGGATTAAGCTTATGGAAAAAATTCTAAAATTATTATCAATACTCATTATTTTGCCTTTATTTTTAAAGGCAAACTTTATAGTTAAATCCTATTCTGAAATTAAAAATAAAAACGTCATAAGACAAAGCTATGAAGAATCTTGCGGCGCTTCATCTTTAGCAACACTTATTAATATACTTGATGATAAAAAATTAAGCGAACTAGATCTTTTAAAAACTATGAGTGGGCAAAAACTATATACAGATATGGTAAGTTTTGCAGACTTAAATGATGCAGTTAAAAAACTAGGCTATGAAAGCAAATCTTATAGGATAGATAGAAAGAGTTTAGAAAAACTTGCAGGAATTCCTATTTTAGTAAAGATTGAAGATGATCCACGTTTCCCACATTTTGTGGTGATTATAAATCATAGGGGTGATTTTTTACAAGTGCTTGATCCAAGTTATGGAGAATATATCAGTTCTAAAAGACAATTTTTTAGTGTATGGGATAGATATAAAAAAGGAGGATATGCCTTAATCATTGCTCCTAAAAAGAAATTAAAAGAATATAAGCTTAATATACCTAAATCTTTGAATTTTGATTTTAATCCTTTTAGCTTATATTAAAGATTATTTATAGGAGTTAAAACAACTCCTATAATTTAAATATTTAATCTTTAAAAACAAAAAAAATAAATACTTGCAATAAAACTTAATAAACTTCTAAACCTTAATATTTACACTTCTATGTTTAGCTTTAGAATTCAATTTGTTAAGATGATTAGAGTTGGAATTGTTTTCATTAGAATTATTGTTATTTGTATTGTAATTATCTATTTTTACATTAAAAAGAATTTCTAATTCTTTTGCTAAATCAAATTTATTTTCAAGAAGTTTTTTTTATGAGTTCATTTCTTATATTATCATCTTTATAAGTTTCTTTGTTTTTGCTTTCTGCTTGGATGGGTTTAAAAGATTTTTGACTTGTGTTTTTTTTATTTTTATTATTTGAAATGCTTTGTCCGCTAGCAATATCTATGCTATAATCAATTCCTTTAGCTTTTTCTTCTGCTTCTAAATTTTCTATAAAACCATCATATCTTTCTTTAAAATCTAGATATTTAGTTTTAAACTCATTTAAACTTATATTAGAATTGATTAATTCATTATATTCTTTAGCAAAATCTCTAGCTTGTTGTGCTAGTTCAGTATTACCTACATTTTGACTTCTTTTAATGTAAAGTTGTATTGAAAGACGTTCTTCAAAAGGATTCCATTCATCAGGATTGCTTGAATCTTTATAAAAAGCACTTTGAATTTTATTTTTATTCATAAAATTTTGAAAATCATTACGTTCTGCTTCACTAACATTTTTATCAACTAAAATTTTTCCAAGCAATTTGGTATCGCCCTCTAAAAAATTAGTTGTTGCACCATAAAGTTGGGAATTTAAAAAGCCCATTAAAACTCCACCCTTATCTATACTTCCATCTTCATTAATATAAGCATTTTTGTTTAATCTTGTATCTCCATTATTACTAAAAATATTATCAGTATTAATATCTTCAAAATATGAACCATTTCAAGTATTGAAACTAGCATATATTGTGTCTTGAGAGAAATCTATTTTTTCATATTCGTCTTTAGTGTAAATTTTAGTTATATTGTAATTTTTATCCATACTAAAACCATAAGGAAGGTTTTTTAACTCTTCTTGAGAAAAACTTGAATTTGAAGTTTGAGGTATGAGTTGTGAAAAAGCTTTATAAGCATTTCCTATAGTTTTGGCTATATCAACCTTATAATGTGTAGAAAAAATAAAATTATCATTTTCTTGAAAATTCACAAAACTTTCCATATCTTTAGCATAAATCTTATAATCTTTAGGTATTCCTGCAGCTTCATTGAAATCGCTGGTAAAAAAACCATCTTCATCTACACCATAACCTAGTATTTTATTAACAGCCTTAGATTTATCACTTACTAAATTTGAATTTGTTTGTTTTAATGAGGTATTGTTTGAAATATTATTATTGTTATTTAAATTTGTATTGTTGTTTATTTCTTTATTATTATCTACTAAATCATTTGTTTTAGAATTCTTTTTATTAGAATTTAAAGTATTTGTATAGTAATTATAATTTGAATAAGAATTTATACTGTTTATCATTTTACTACCTTTTAGTATATTGATCATTTCTACCTTATGTATTGGTAGAAGTGATGAGAAGTTTATGTTATAGAAATAATGATGTATTCTATAAATTTGTTTTTTTAATAATTTTAAATTTTAAAATTATTTTTTAAATTCTTTTGTCTATACCTTTTTCATTAAGTTTTTCCATAAGTTCTAAAATATCTATTCCGTTTTCTTTTTGAATTTTTAAAAATTGTTCCCAAAAATTTGCTTTTACTTCATCCTTATAGGTTTGGCTTTTACTTTCTGCTCGTATAGGTTTAAAAGTTTTTATTTCTTGTTCTTGTGCAGTTTACATTTCTTGCTGAATATCTTTTCTGCTTTGCTCGGCAATTTCGCCAAATCTAGCTTCGTGTTTGGCTTGAAGATCTAACCATTTTTGTTTAAATTCTTCTACACTCATACTTGTGTGATAAATTTTTACATATTCTTTTTGTAAGTCTTCATCCAACCAATGTACCGAAGCTTTATTTTTTGCTTTAAAATCTTCAATTTCTTTAAAATCTTCTTGGCTTAATTCACCCTTTAAAATCTGATCTTGTATAGAGCCTTTAGCGATAGGAATTTCTTTTGTAAGTTCATCATAATAATCTTTGTAAGATTTTAGAAGTTCATCTAAATTTGCAACATTTGACTTGTTTTTATCATTTGGAATTTGAGCGGTATTTTTATCGCCAAAATTCCAGTTATTTGTTGTGCTTATTCCAAAAATGCTTAAACTCGAATTTATAGTATTCATATTTTTTACCTTTTAGGATACCAACCACCAAGAGCACTTTCCATTTGCTCTTGGTATTTACCCGCTAACTCTTTAATAATTATATTATTATTTAAAACAGCACTAGAATTTATTCTATAAGCAGTTTGTGATGAATAATTATATACAATAACTCCATAAGTGAAAAGCACATAAGGTTGTCCTAAGTCAGAAACTTTTACTTGTCTTTTAACTGTATATCCTAAAGCATTTAGGACAGGATCTCCAGCAACTTGCATATATTCTTGCAATTTGTTTTGACTTGGAGCACTACAAGTAGCAACACCTATACCACATAATCCACTTTTTGATGGAACATAATTACCATTTTTATCGTATTTGATTTCACTTCCATCGCGATCGCCAAAATCAACTCCAGCATCGTGAGCATTTATTGTCGTAATAGCTAATGCACCAATTTCGTTATCCCCTATGTTAATAAAACCGACTAAATACCCACCCTTAACATCTTTCATCTCATTAAGACTAAGAACTTTAACACCTGCACTATTAATCACTGAGTGCACCATTACTGACTTTAGCTAGAAAATCATCCCCAAAGGCAGAACTTGCCAATAAAGCACCTAAAGCTGTAACGCTAAATAACTTTTTTATCATGACTTCTCCTTTTTGTTAAAGTGTATTTATTTTATCACGATTGATTATTTAAATCAAATTTTTAAAAGTTCTATTTTGTAGAGATTTGAATAATGTTTATAATGAATTTTAGCGTTTTAAAAGTTTTTTATTTTTTAATATGTTTTCATGATAATTGTGTAAATTGGTAATAAATTAAAAACTTAAAAAATTATTCATTCCTTAAAGTATCTAAAACATTGATTTGAGTTGCTTTTTTAGCCGGATAAAAAGACGATAAAGCGATGATAATCAAAGCCCCTATAACCGTCAAAGTAAAATCCATAACCGATAAATCAAGCGGTAATTTGCTCGTCCCATAAACATCAGCCGGTAAGGTAACGATATCGAAATTTCCTAGAAGCCACAAAGCGATAAAAGCAAGTAAAATACCCACTATCATACCACCACCGCCTATAAGCATCCCTAAAGCAAAAAAACTTTTTTTAACCTCTGCTTTACTTGCTCCCAAGGCAAATAAAAGAGCGATTTCGCTACGACGATTCATAACGATCATTAAAAGAGAACTGACTATATTTAAACTTGCAACCAAGATAATCAGCATTAAAACTATAAAAAGTGCCCTTTTTTCAAGCTTTAAAGCTGAAAAGAAATTTTTATTTTGCTCCCACCATCCTATAACGATATAATCATCTTTTAAATAGTTTTTTATTTTTTCCACATCTTTAAAAGCATCATCACTATAAACATGTATTCCATCATAACCTTGATTTTCATTCATTCCAAGAACTTTTCTTAAGGCTTTAACATCAGTATACATATAAGCTTTATCATAAAAAGCAAGTCCAGAAGTAAAACGAGCTTTTACTTTAAAACGTTTAGTTTGTGGGATCAAAGAAAAACCGCTAGGATTAAAATTTGAAAAAATAAGTGAAATCATATCGTTTTTAGATAAGCCATACTCATCCACCAAAGCCGATCCTAAAAGGATATCAAAACCGCTTAAATTTTGATCTTTAACAGCCTTAGCAACGATTTCATTGATCTTAACTTCATCTTTAAAATTAACACCAAAAAGCACTCCGCCTTCAAAGCGATTATCCCCTTTGGCAACAACTTGAGTACTGATATAAGGACTAAAAAGCAATTTTGGAAATTGCTTTTTAAGTTCATTAACCAATTCATCATCAACAGGAGCATAAAATTTTGACACAATGGTAATAGGATAATTCATCACAAAAAAACGTTTTTCAAATTCCTTATCAAAACCATTCATGATAGCCATCGCTACAAGTAAGACACAAAGCCCTACACACACACCTAAAAATGCTAAAAGCATAGATAGATTGATAAAAGGTTGCTCTTTATCAAATCTTAAATATTTAAAAAGTAAATATTTTAAAACGCTTTTATTCAAGCTAAAATTCCCTGTTTTGGACCACTTTTTCCATGGCATTCTTTAAATTTTTTGCCACTTCCACAAGGACAAGGTGAATTTCTAGGAACTTTTTTAAATTCAGGCTCATCAAGCCCATCTTCACTTACTCCAATCTCCACAGAATTTTCAAGTATTTTTTCATTTTCTTTACTAGCCATATCTTCTAAATCTTTAGCTTCTTCTTGAGTAAATTTAACACTAAAAAGAAGTTTTATACTATCAAATTTGATACGATTAACAAGCTCTAAAAAGAGATTATAGCTCTCTTTTTTATATTCCACTAAAGGATCTTTCTGATTGTATCCGCGAAGACCTATACCTGTTTTTAAAATATCCATTTGATACAAATGCTCTCTCCAAGCATTGTCTAAAACTTGCAAATACAAAATACGCTCAATATTGTGTAATTCTTTTTTATCTAATTTTTCCATTTTTTGATGGTAAGAATTTTCCAAAATTTCACTCAATTTATCTTGTATTTCAATGGCATTGAGATTTTCAAAATCGCTTTCTTTAATTTCAGTAGAGCATTCATTAAAAATTTTATTTTTCAAAGTTTCAAAATTAAACTCGGTATTATTTTCATCGATCATAAGCTCATTCATCACGTTAGCACTATATTCAGCAATATTTTGCGATATTTTAGCTTTTATATCATATTCTTCATCTAATAATTCATTACGATAACGATAAATTGTTTTTCTTTGCTCATTGGCCACATCATCATATTCTAACAAATGCTTTCTACTTTCAAAATGCAAACTCTCTACTTTTTTTTGTGCATTTTCAACCGCTCTTGTTACTATACGTGATTCTATATGCTCCCCTTCTTTTATACCTAGGCGATCCATAATTCCTTTCATTCTATCGCCACCAAAAATTCTCAATAAATTATCTTCTACACTAAGATAAAAACGACTAATTCCAGGATCGCCTTGTCGTCCAGCACGACCACGAAGTTGATTATCTATACGGCGACTTTCATGCCTTTCAGTTCCTATAATATAAAGTCCCCCTAAAGCTCTAACTTCATCATCTATTTTGATATCAACCCCACGTCCTGCCATATTTGTAGCTATAGTCACAGCACCTTTTTTTCCAGCATCTTGTATGATTAAAGCTTCTTGTTCATGATTTTTAGCATTTAACACATGGTGTGGAATTCTTTCTTTTACAAGCATTTCATGAAATACTTCACTTCTTTCTATACTCGCTGTTCCTACAAGAACCGGCTGTCCTTTTTTATTGGCTTGTTTTATTTCTTCGATTACAGCTTTAAATTTTTCATTTTGAGTTTTATAGATTAAATCATCTTTATCTTGTCTTTTAATAGGAATATTTGTTGGGATTGAAATCACATCTAAATTATAAATTTGAGAAAATTCAGTAGCTTCAGTTTGTGCTGTTCCTGTCATACCTGCAAGCTTTTTATACATTCTAAAATAATTTTGAAAAGTAATATCAGCTAAGGTTTGACTTTCTTCTTGAATTTTTACATTTTCCTTAGCTTCTAAAGCCTGATGAAGACCTTCGCTAAAACGACGTCCTTCGCTCAAACGCCCAGTAAATTCATCAACAATAATAACTTCTTTATTTCTAACAACATAGTGTATATCTTTTTCAAAAAGATTATGTGCTTTTAAAGCTTGATCAAGTTGATGTGCCAAAATAGCATTATCTAAACTATATAAATTCTCTACACCAAAAAGCTTTTCAGCCTTAGCAATTCCGGCTTCAGTAATCAAAATATTTCTATTTTTTTCATCCACTATAAAATCGCCTTCTGGTTTAGCAGGAGGTAATACCGCCTCACCTCTTTTCATTTTTTTTGCAACTTCATTAGCTTTAATATAACCATCCAAAGTTCTATTAGTAGGCCCGCTGATAATCAAAGGTGTTCTTGCTTCATCAATTAAAATACTATCTACCTCATCCACAATTACAAAATTATGTTCTCTTTGGACCTTCTCGGCTTTTGAAAATTTCATATTATCTCTTAAATAATCAAAACCAAATTCATTATTTGTTCCATAAGTAATATCACAATCATAAGCTTTTTTATGCTCTAAGTCAGTATTTTCAGATGAAAGCACAACCCCGACGCTAAATCCTAGAAAATTATAAATTGAGCTCATTTGTTCAGCATCTCTTTTTGCTAAATAATCATTTACAGTAACCACATGAACGCCTTTTCCACTCATGGCATTTAAAACAACTGGTAAAGTTGCTACAAGGGTTTTTCCCTCTCCTGTTTTCATTTCTGCAATTTTGCCTTCGTGTAAAACCATACCTCCAATTAATTGCACATCAAAATGACGCATATTTAACGTTCTTTTTCCTGTTTCTCTTACTATAGCAAAAACATCATTTAAAATTTCATTTTCTTCTTTTTCACCTGTAAGAATTTGCTCTTTTAATTTTAAAAATTCAGCTTTAAGCTCATCATCGCTTAAATTTTGATATTTAGGCTCAAGCATATTAATCTGTGCCACTCGTTTAAAATATTTTTTTATTTCGCGATCATTTTTTGTTCCAAACATGGCTCTTAAAGCATTTAAAAACATTTTTAAAACCTTTTGCTAAAATTTCAAGCTATCATTATAGCTATTGTTTAATTAAAGTTAGCTAGAATTAATAAAAAATTTTAAGGAAAATAATGAAAAAAATTTTTATATTTTTTTTAATTACTATGGTTAAAATTTGGGCTATTGAACTTGATTTTAACACTTATTCGAGTAATTTTACTCAGCTTGTCAAATCTAAAAATTCAACACTTCGCTATAGTGGATATTTTATCATAAGTAAAGATAAAGCCTTTTGGGAATACACTACACCTAATAAAAAAGAAATTTATATCGATAAAAATCGCGTTGTGATCATAGAACACGATTTAGAACAAGCAATCTTTTCAAAACTTGAAAATATACCCAACCTTAAACAAATTTTTAAAAATGCCAAACCAATATCAGAAAACAAACTTTTAGCAAAATATGAAAAAGTTAATTACACTATTATCTTAGATCAAGATAAAATTCAATCCATTTCCTATAAAGATGAATTTGAAAATGATGTAACAATAACTTTAAGCAATCAAATCAAAAATCCAAAAATCAATCCTAAAATTTTTGAATTTAAAATTCCAAAAAATTATGACATTGTTCAATAAGAAATTATTGAGCATGACTTAAATTATTATCTAATTTCAGATCAAAACCTACATCTGTATTTTCTTTGGAAATATTATTACTTATATTTTTTTCTTGAAAAATTTTTGGTGGATTTTTAATCAAATCTTGTTTAATTTTTTCTTCAAGTTCCAAAGGATTGATTTTGGGGATATTAAGAGAATCAGGACTAATTTCACCATCGTCTTTTTTATCTTCATTGCTATTTCCAAAAAGCTGCCCTATTTGTTTTGCTTCAGGTATATTAGGAATGCTAATATTATTTGGAGTTTTAATCTGTGGAACTTCAGGAACACTTAAATTTTCTAAAACTTTTTTTACTTCATCACTCGCATTATTTTTTTTAGCTTCTGTGCTTTCTAAAAACCTTTTAAACTCTTCTAAATCAAACTTTTCAACCCCGCTTAAAGATAAAATATAAATATCATTAATATTTATTTTATATTTTTTTTCTATAAATTTTTTCAAAACTTTTTTAAAATTATCCTTGCCAATTTCAGTAAATATATCTTCATAAAAAAAGCCAGAAATAACAGTATTGATAGAATCGATAAGCTTAAGTTCATTTTCCTTTAAATTTTCTCCTTCAAAATCTAAAGAAATTTCAATCTTTTTTAAAACATTAGCACCACTTTTAGAATACAAATCTGTTCTTAATTTTGATATTTCAAGGCTTTGTGCATTTAAATTTAAACATAAAAAAATACAAAATAATATCTTTTTCATCATTTTTCCTTAATGGATTATATTTTCTAATTCTAAATCAAAAAACAAATGAGTTTTATAAAATTCAATCACTCTAAAATCAAATTTTAAAATATTTTCAAAATAATTTTCAAATTTCATACCTTTAGTATAATAAATTTTTAAAGTATTAGGGTTAATCGCTCGCGATAATGCTACATAAAGCTGTCCATTTTCAAAAATATGATCTATATCGCAAACTAATTTTTCAATACTCATACCTTGAGACTTATGTATGGTAATGGCATAGGCTAATTTTATAGGAAACTGACTCACACTTGCTAAGGTATTAACAATCAATTCCCCATTATTTTGCTCAATTTCCTCCATAAAAAAAATATAAGGCTCAAGCATAATATTAATTCCATTATTTTTTACAATGCTAATATAAATTTTATCCTCATCATAAATAATATCTTCAATAACCCCTTGCTCTCCATTATAATAATTTTTATCCCAATTATTAATACAAAAAATAATACGAGCTCCAATTTTAACTTTAAGTTCTTCTAAGATATTTAAGCCCTTAATCCAATTTTGCAATCTATCATCTTCTAATTCTTTATTTTCTTTTTGAATTTTAGCCTTAAAATTTACCAAAGGAGTCTCTAGGTGATTGAGTTTACTTTCATTGATTTCATTTGCTTTTTTATTAATCCCACAAAGCAAAGTATAATCATCCTCTAATTTTTCCAATTCCTTTGTATCAATACACATTTGCTTAAATTGTTTAATAATATTTTCATTTAAAAAACCTTGTCTTATTAAAGATAAATTTCTATAAAATTCTAAATTTTGAGTTCTTTTAGGTTGCGAAAGCTTAACATTTTTAAAATTTAATTCTTTCCAAAAAAAAGAGGAAAAAGCATAATAAGAATTTAAAAAAAGCGTCTCTTTTTTTTCTTTAATCACTGGAGGTAGTTGAAAAAAATCCCCTACGACTAGGATTTTACCATCAAATCTTGAATTTTTAATTCTAAAACCTATCATTTCAAAAATATTAGCACTTACCATAGAAATTTCATCTATGATAATAAGATCAATTTTTTTTAAATTCTCATTTAATTTAGCGATTTTTTCCTTTTGTTTGCGATCAAAAACACTTAAAGCTATCATATCTTCACAATAACCTAAACAAAAAAAACTATGTAAGGTAACTCCACCGATATTAAATGCAGAAAGCGCGCTAGATCCCAAAGCAACTACAAATTTACCTCTTTTTCTGTAAGATTTCATTAAAGTATTAGTCAAAAAACTTTTTCCAACTCCAGCACCACCACTTAAAAAAACATTATCATTGGTTAAAATTTTTTCTAGTTTATCAAGCATTATATTTCCTTAGCTTTAATTATAACTACTTTTTTGTAAAAGGTTGATTATGCGATATATTTTAGTTTTTTTTCTATTATTTTTTACAGCTTGTTCGTTTAAAAATCCCATAAATCATTCTAAAGAAGATAAAATAAATTCACATTATGCAAAATTGGAATTTGAACAAAGTGTTAATATATTGCCCAAATTTAATCAATATATTAATTTTAATGCTAAAAATTATAAAAAAATATTTTTTAAACCTTGGCACTCTTCTTTTAAAAATTACAAAAATCAAAATCTATTTTGGGCCTTTCCTATCTATCTAAATCCAAAAAATAAATATTATTTTTTTAATAAGCAAGAAATTCCAATCTCTTGGTTTAAAAAACAAATCGATAATGCTAATATAGAAAATATAGGTCAATTAAATCAAAAGGCCTTAATCATCCAAAATACCTTGCTTAAAAATATTCCTACTCAAAAAGCAATACTTAAAAATCCTTTTTTGGAAAATGAAGGCTTTCCATTTGACTACTCAAATGACGCAATTTTAAATATCGCTACACCTGTTTTAATCTCTCATTATACAAAAGATAAACGATATGCTTTTATATTAAGTGAAACTGGAATTGGTTTTGTAGAGAGTAAAAATTTAGAAATATTTTCCAACTCTAGAGCTAAAATTTATGAAAAACTTCATTTTATCACACCATTAAAAGAAAAAGAAGTGGTCTTTAGTGAAGATCATCATTTTTTCTTTGAAACTAGAATTGGTGCTATTTATCCATACTATAAACAAGATAAAAAATATTTTTATGGAAAAATTGGCTCTAAAAAATATAGAATTTTAAAAAAAGATGTTGCCAAATTTCCTTTAAAATTAAACGATAGCAATTTAAAAAACCAATTAAGCCAAATGCTTAGTTTGCCTTATGGATGGGGTGGATATAATCTAGAAAGAGATTGTTCTTTATTTACTCGTGATATATTTTCAGCTTTTGGACTTTATTTGCCAAGAAATTCAAGAGCACAAAAAAATGCTTTTTATCATTTTAATATTAGTATGCTAAATAATACCCAAAAAAAAGATTTTTTAAATCAATTTGGAAAAGCTTATACAACCTTACTTTATATTCCAGGACATATTATGCTTTACGCCGGAAAAATTGACAATAATGATATAGTAATACATAATATATGGGGACTTAGAAAAGGAAAAACACAAAGACTTATTATAGGAGAAAGCGCAATTACTTCATTAGAAATAGGAAAAAAAGAAATTCTTGAAAAAAATCTATTGCTTTCAAGAATAAAAGAAATAAGCTTTATTGATTTAAATCAAAAAGAAGTTAATGAAATAAATGGTTTTTTAGAAAAAATAAAAGATTTATCTAATCAATAAATCTTTTATTTAAATCATGAAAATATTCTATACGCCTATCTCTTAAAAATGGCCACCAACGTCTTACATTTTCACTTCTTGTTTTATCAATTTCTACAACTTTAACGCACTCATTTTCATTATCTAATAAACAAAGCTCTTCTCCTTGAGGACCAAAAATAAAAGAATTTCCCCAAAATCTTATTCCATCTTCTACTCCACTTAAATCTTTTTCAAAGCCAACACGATTGATCGCAGCAACAAATAAACCATTAGCAATAGCATGCCCTTTTTGAACACCCAACCAAGCATTGAGTTGTTTTTGTTTTTCTTCTTCTTCGTCTTTATCAAACCATCCAATGGCTGTAGGATAAATAAGAATTTCAGCCCCTTGCAAAGCCATTAACCTTGCTGCTTCAGGATACCATTGATCCCAGCAAATTAATACTCCGAGCTTACCTACACTAGTTTGAATTGGTTTAAAACCTAAATCTCCAGGCGTAAAATAAAATTTCTCATAAAAGCAAGGATCATCAGGTATATGCATTTTTCGATACTTTCCAGCTATATTGCCGTTTTTCTCAAAAACAACAGCTGTATTGTGATAAAGTCCGGCACTACGTTTTTCAAATAAAGAAGTTAATAAAACTATATTATGTTTTTTGGCTATATTTGACCAAAATTCAATATCTTTTTCATAATTATTGGCATAATCAAAATAAGCAATATTTTCACTTTGGCAAAAATATTCATTTTGATGAAGCTCGCCTAAACATACAAGTTCTGCCCCCTTTTTTACTGCTTCTTCTATAAATTCACAAGTTTTTTTTACTGTTTGTTCTTTGCTAGAGTGAAATTTTTGCTGCACAAGAGCTATTTTCATTGTCTTTGCCTTTCTTGTTCTTGATCATCATAGGGATCTAAATGAATTTGCATATCCCATTTTTCATCTTTAAACATCAAACGCACGTTATTTTCTATTTCATCTGAAATTTTATGCGCATTTAGAAGCGAAATTATAGGACAAAAAACCAAATGCACACTTAAATAATTACAATTTGGCGTTCTTCTTGTTTTTAACTCATGATAAGAAATAATCTCTGGATGTTTAGAAATTAAAGTACAAATTTGATCAACTTGTTCTTTTGGTAAAGCTTGATCCATTAAAAATGATAAAGCTTTTTTTATAATTTTAAAAGCAGAAAAAGCCGTATAAAGACTAATGACTATCCCGAAAATAGCATCAATAATATATAAATCTGTAAAATAAATAAGTATTAAAGCGATTAAAGTGCAAATATTGGTTAAAAAATCGCTCCTATAATGTAAAGCATCACTTTCTATAATTAGACTTTTCGTTTTTTTTGCTACATAATTTAAAAAAAGAATTAGAAAAAAGGTTATAATAATAGCAAAAATCATAACAAAAATACTTGAATTTAAGTCTATAATTTCTTTTTTATAATAAATTTTCAAAATACTTTCGTAAAAAATAAAAATACCTACGCATACAATAAAACCTCCTTCAAGAAGTCCCATTAAAGCTTCGATTTTAGAAAAACCAAAATTATAATTTTCATTTGCTCTCTGTGTGCTTTTTTTTAAAGCCAAAAAATTAAATGCCGAAATTGCAAAATCCATTAAAGAATCAATTGCACTTGAAAGCACTGCAACAGATCCACTCATCAAACCAACTATAAATTTAATACAAGCTAAACTAAGAGCACACATACTTGCAATTATAGTAGCTTTTTTTTGCAAGCTCATCTTAACCCCTTAAAACGATTTTGACAAGAACAATGTAAAGAGCCATTTTGGCGCACAAATACTCTAGCATCTACACCTATAATTTTTCGTTCAGGTAAAGCTTGAGAAAGTCTTTTTATTACAATCTTATCATTATCATCGTTATATAATGGAACAATTAGAGCATTGTTAACAAAAACAAAATTTGCATAAGTTGCACCCATTCTACGATTATCATAAAAAAAAGGTTTAGGTAAAGGTAATGGTAATAAATTAAATCCTGTTTTTTCAAGTTCTTCTTGCATTTTTTTTAAAGGCAAAAAATGCTCATCTTTTTCATCTTCACAAACACAATGTGCTATTGTATTTTTATTGATAAATCTAGCTAAAATATCCACATGAGAATCAGTATCATCTCCCTTTATAAAACCATTTTCCAGCCAAATAATATTTTTTAACCCAAAAATTTCTTTTAATTTTTTATCAATTTGAAATTTGTCTAAATGAGAATTTCTATTTGTATTAAGAAGACAATTTGTTGTCGTAAGCATAGTATCATCGCCATTAAAATCGATACTTCCGCCTTCTAAAACCATATCAATTTTTTCAAGCTTTTCTTTAAATTTGATATTAAAAAGTTTAGAATTTACAGCATTATCTAATTCACTTTGGAATTTATTTCCCCAAGCATTAAAAGTAAAATCAAGAGCTTGCAAGCGACCATTTTTTAAAATATCTATGGCTCCAAAATCTCGTATCCATGTATCATTTGTATCACATTTAAAAAATTCAACATTCTTTATATTTTTAAAAAGAGTAAAATTTTTTTCTTCTGGGGCAATCAATAAAACTTTTTGAAATTGACTCACAACTCTTATAAATTCTTGATAACTTTTTAAAATTTCATCTAAATAAGGCTTCCAATCTGTTTTTTCATGAGGTAAAGCAAGTATTAAATACTCTTGCTCATTCCATTCTGGAATTGATTTTATCATTATATACCTTTGTTGAATTAAAAGATTTAATTATTTTTGAAATAAATTTAAGAAAGTAGCCCTTAAACAGGGCTAAAAATTATTTAAAAAAGATTTTCATTTTTCCGTTATTTAAAATAAGTTTTCCATTTTCATTTGAAATTTTAAAAGTTCCATTGAAATTAGAAAGAAAAGAATTTTCAAAATTCATTACATCTATTGGATGACAAAGCATTTGTGTAGATGCGGCACCAGCTCCATTAATTTTTATAGAATCACCATTATTAACATATGTTCCAAAAAAGCGATTACATCCTGAATAACCATAGAATTTATCTTTATCAAAACTAATATTTGGAATTTCTTCAGCATTTTTAGGATCAAATGTTTTTCCATCAACAACAATTCTTTCTATTTTTAATTGTTGATTTTGCACTAATTTATTTTGAGTGTTTGCACTAGAAGATACAGAAGTACTTGCGCAACCAGCAAAACAAGCAGCCGCTAAAGTCATTTGTAAAGTTTTTTTCATCTTTTATCCTTTAAATTTGAAATTGCTTTAATTCATTATCAAGATTATGACATACTATTTTTAACTCGTCAGCAACCTGAAGTAAAATTTTTGAAATTTCTTCATTTTTTTCACTTGCTTCAACATTTTCTTCCATTTTTATGAGTAAATTTTGTATATTTTCTTGACTTACTTTTATTTTTTGGCTACATTGATGCACAAGATTTTTTGCATCTTGATTGCAAAATTTAACCTCATTTGCACTATTAGCTAATAAATTAGTATCTTCGTTTAAAGAATAAATTTTTTGAGAATTATCTTTAAGTTCATTAGCTACTTTTTCTATGCTAATTAACAATTCCTTTGTAATGCTTGCAACGCTATTTAAAAATTCTTCACTATTATTAGCAAGCAATCTTATATCTTCTGCAATTACAGAAAATCCTTTTCCATAGACTCCAGCTCTTGCAGATTCTATACTAGCATTTAAAGATAAAAGATTTGTTTTATCAGCAATTTCATTCATCATTTGGGTAGCTTTTTGTATATTTTTTGCTTGATTAACCATGTCTGAAATTTTTTTGGCTAAATTATTTTCACTTTCAGCAAGATCTGTAACTTTCTGTGCAACTGAAAATAGTGATTTAAGCATTTCTTCTAGCAATTCATAAGACTTATCATTAGCAGCATTTGCATCACTTGATAAATTAGCTAATTCTCTCAAATCTGAGCCTATATTATTGCCAAGATGAAAACTTGAATCTACTTTTTTGTGATTTAATTCTGTAATCTCATTTAAAGAAGTTGCATTTGAATTTAAAAGAACACTTTGATGTTCTACATTCTTAGAACTCAAACTCGCTTCGCTTACTGCTTTGTGAGTTTTTTCGATAAATTGGTTTATATATCCACAAGCAGTTGCAATTTCATCGCGTCCTTTGATGCGAATTCGTGCTTTTAAATTTCCACTGCCTTGGGCTAATTCTTTGGCATGATTTAAAAGTTCTAAAATAGGACGACCTACAACAATCTTTAATATAAAAAGCACAACGACTAAAGTTAGTATTAAAGCAATTGTAAAAATCACTATATAGGTTTGACTTGTTTTTGAGATATCTTTCTCAACACTTTCTAAAGAATGATATACATCCATAACTCCTATTACACTGCCTTCTTTTGCATTTGCATGACAGGATATACATGTTTTATTCGCAACCAAGGGGCGAATAAGTCTTAAATGATCTATTCCGTTAATATTTTGCTCTAAAGAAACTAAACTAGGATTAGAAAATTGATCTAAGATAATATTTTCATTGGAAACTAAAGGATTTTTAATATCAAAAAATTTTATCGTCTCTTTTGATGGATAAATTTTTATATCACTAATCCCTTTAATGCTTTTAGCATCATTAATTGCTTCTTTTATCTTATCTGGATCTCCTAAATTCATAGCCATTCTCATAGTTTGAAAAGCTAAATTACTAACTATATTGAGATTTTCTTTACTAATTTTATTAGTCGTATTTTTAAAATCAAAGCTAACAATAATTTGCATAATCACAAAGCTAAACAATAAAACAACAAAAACCGCCGAAGAAACTTTAAATCCAATAGTTTTAAACATTTTAATTGCTTTCAATAAAAAATATCATAAAAACCATTGTACTTAAAATTATTTAAATTAAATTAAATATTTTTTTAATTATTAATAAAAATTTTAATGTAAAAAATGTCTTACTCCAGTAAAATAAAGAGCCATATCACATTCATCTGCAGCCTTTATCACTTCATCATCTCTTATACTTCCACCAGGCTCAACTATAGCCTTAACTCCAACTTTACTTGCCTCATCTATACTATCCCTAAATGGAAAAAAAGCTTCACTTGCTAAAACACATCCTTTTAAATCAAGTCCCATTTCATTAGCCTTAGCAATAGCTGCTTTTGCCGCATCAATTCTACTTGTCATTCCCATACCTATAGCTACCATAGCTCCATTTTTAACATAAACGACATTATTTGACTTGGTAAATGCAGCAATTTTCATAGCAATTTCTAAATCTTGAAGTTCTTCTTTGCTTGCTTCTCTTTTAGAAACAAGTTTAGCATTTTTAAATTCATCAATACCTATTTCATCACTATTTTGATACACAAATCCACCATCAATATGTTTAAAATCATACGCATCAAAACTACGCACCAAATAAGGGTTTTCTTGAGTAAAAATCTTAATACGTTTTTTACCCTCAAATATATCCAAAGCCTCTTTACTTACATTTGCAGCGATTATCACTTCAACATAAATTTCATTTATTTTTTCAGCTAATTTTTTATCAAGTGTTCCATTGATTGCAACTACTCCGCCATAAGCACTAACACTATCACATTTTAAAGCACTGATATAACTTTGCAAAAGATCTTCTTTGATTGCAAAACCGCAAGGATTTCCATGTTTTACTATTGTAACTGCTGGAGCATTACCAAAACTACTAGCCAAATTTAAAGCAGCGTTAATATCGGTAAGATTATTGAAACTAGCCTCACCTTTAAGGGCTTTAAAATTGATACTAAAAAAAGAATCGAACTCATATAAAGCACCTTTTTGATGAGGATTTTCTCCATATTTAGTATCAAAAACCTTTTGCCCTACTATAAATTTACTTGATCCAAAACCTCCATTAAAACGCTCGTTCATATAATTTGCAATATAAGAATCATAATTTGCTGTATGTTCATAAGCTTTTATCATTAAATTTAAACGAAATTTTTCATCATTTTTTCCAGTTTTTAAAACCTCAATCACTTCTTCATAATCAAGAGGATTGCAAATTACCATTACATCTTTATAATTTTTTGCAGCAGATCTGATCATAGCAGGTCCACCTATATCAATATTTTCTATAATTTCATCAAAATCATCACTTATAATAGTAGTTTTTTTAAAAGGATATAAATTCACACATACTAGGTCAATACCTAAAATTTCATTTTTTTTAGCCTGTTTAACGTGATTTTTATCATTTCTTTTATGCAAAATTCCGCCATGAATTTTAGGATGCAAAGTTTTTACTCGTCCTTCAAAAAGCTCAGGACTTTTTGTAAAATCACTCACTTCCACAACTCTTATCCCATTTTCTTTTAAAGTCTTATAAGTTCCACCAGTGGAAAGAAGTTCAAAACCTAAATTTTCAAGCTCTTTGGCAAATCCTACTATACCTTCTTTATCGCTGACGCTAAGTAATGCTCTCATTTTTTTCCTTTCATTAAACCATAAATATTAAAAATAGAAATAAAATAAAAATATTTTTTTCATTTTATTTTTCTAAATACTTTTTGATTTTTTCATAAGCTTCGTTGATTTTTTGAAATTTTTCTACTCCTTTTTTAATTTCTTCTTCGCTAATATTATTTGCATTTAAAATATCAGGATGATATTTTTTTGCTAATTTTCGATATTGCTTTTTTACAGTATTAATATCAGCATTCTTTGGTAATTCCAAAATTTCAAAAGCTTCATCTAAACTTATTTGCTTCTTAGAAGTATTTAAATTTGAAAAATTATTTATAAAATTTTCTAATTCATTTTGACTTATATCGAAAGCTTGTGCAATTTTACTTAAAATTTCTTTCTTTTTATAGCTAAATTCTGCGTCAATAAAAGCCATAAAAACAAGCACTCTAAATACATTAAAACGTTCAGTTTTTGGCAAAGGAACCTCTTTTAAAAAGTCTTTTGCTACTTCAAAAGCATCATTTAAATTTTCCTTATGCTCATTAAAACTTGCTTTTAAAAACTCTCTTTCTTGTCTATCTTTTGCATTTGCGTCTAAAATTTGAGTGATCATATCAGCTTCATCTTGACTGATTTTACCATCACTTTTTGCAATTTTTGCCAAAAGTGCAATCACATAATAATTCATTCGTCTTTTAAATTCATCCATTCTTTCTTCTGCTATTCCACGCATAAAACCTTTTGCAAAGCCTTTAACACCTCGTGTAGCTGAGTTTAAAAAGTCTTGTTTTTCCCAAGTTTTATAATACCAATAAAAGACCAAAATAACTAAAATAATTAAAATTAAACTCATTGGATTTGCTCTTTAAAACTTTCAAAATAAAGATTATTGAGTTCTTTTTTGCTTAAATTAATTTCATCAAGCTTAAAACAATCCTTATCAGTGCTTATACCTAACTTTTGTGCTTTGATATTAAATTCTTGAATCAATTGTAAAAATTTTTCTTCATATTTTTCATCAACTCCTACTATGGCACGACTAAAACTTTCATCAAAAATCATTTTTTTATCATCAAAACCACTTTCTAAAATCATGCCTTTCTTAGAAATAGCGCACATTTTTGCTAAAGTTATAGCAATACCACCTACACCCACACTATTTGCACACTCAAGTAAAAATTCTTGATTTGCCTTATAAAGAAAATTCCAAAGCATTAATTCTGCTTTATAATCTATATTTTTAAGATTTCCTGCTACTTTTTTATCTTGAATTTTCATTACCAATGAGCCAGCAAAATTTCCCAAAGTTTCCCCTAGAAGATAAATTTTAATTCCAGTTTTATCAAAACTTGCTTTTAAAACGCGATTGGAATTTTCTAAAACGCCTACATTTACAATAGTAGGACTTGGGTAAATACTTACCCCTTCTGTTTCATTATATAAAGAAACATTACCACTAACTACAGGAGTATTTAATTCTTTACAAGCTTCTTTAATACCTTCACATCCCTGTGCAAATTGCCACATTACTTCAGGATTTTGTGGATTTCCATAGTTTAAACAATCGCTAATTGCTAAAGGTTTAGCTCCTGCACAAGCTACCTTTCTTCCTGCGCTTGCTACAGCAGCACTTGCACCAATTTTTGGATCAATATAATTTAAACGAGAATTGCATTCTATAGCCATTGCTATAGCTGCATTATTTTCTTTTACGCGTATAACACTCGCACCTAATTTTCCATCAGCTTTGATTGTATTTGTTTGCACACTTGAATCAAATTGATCATAAATAAAAGCTTTATCATTAACATTTTCATTTTTTATCATCTGGATAAATAAATCCTGTATATCATTTTTTAATTCAAATTGGTAATCTTTAATGCTATCTAGATATTTTGGCTTGCTTATTGGACGATCTAAAATAGGTGCTTTTTCACTTAAAGGCTCAATAGGTATCATTCCTACGAGCTCATTATTCCAAAAAAGCTCCATATTTCCTGTATCTGTGACTTCACCAATTACAACAGCATCTAAATCCCATTTTTTAAAAATTTCTATAACTTGATTTTCACAACCTTTTTTTGCACAAATAAGCATTCTTTCCTGAGATTCACTAAGCATTAACTCATACGGCGTCATCCCGCTTTCACGCATAGGAGTTTTCTCTAAATAAAGCTTCATCCCACTTCCACTTCTTCCTGCCATTTCAAAAGAACTAGAAGTAAGTCCAGCAGCTCCCATATCTTGAATTCCTATAATCAAATCACTTTTAAAAAGCTCTAAACATGCCTCCATTAAAAGTTTTTCACTAAAAGGATCCCCTATTTGCACAGTTGGCCTTAAACTTTTATTTTGTTCATTAAAGCTATCACTAGCCATAACAGCACCGCCAAGTCCATCTCTGCCAGTTTTTGATCCTACATAAATCACGGGATTTCCTATACCTTCAGCCTTAGCATAGAAAATATCTTCTTTTTTACAAATTCCTAATGCAAATGCATTGACTAATATATTTCCATTAAAACATTCATCAAAAGAACATTCTCCGCCTATAGTCGGCACCCCTATGCAGTTTCCATAATGAGAAATTCCACTTACAACACCTTTTACAAGATATTTTTGATGATTTCCATATTTTTCATCATGAATATTCCCAAATTTTAAAGAATTAAGTCCAGCAACAACTCTTGCACCCATAGTAAAAACATCACGTAAAATTCCACCTACTCCAGTTGCTGCACCTGCAAAAGGCTCAATAAAGCTAGGGTGATTATGGCTTTCAACCTTAAAAACTGCTGCCATATCTTTTCCAATATCAATAACTCCTGCATTTTCACCAGGTCCTTGGATCACCCAAGGCGCTTTAGTTGGAAAGCCATTAAGGTATTTTTTACTTGATTTGTAAGAGCAATGTTCACTCCACATAGCAGAAATAACGCCTAACTCAAGCAAATTAGGTTCTCTTCCAAGAATTTCTAAAATTTGCTTATATTCCTCATCGCTAATTTTATGTGCTTTTATGATTTCTTTATCCATATTCTTATTACCTTTCATTTTCCTAAACAGAAATTGCTAAACATTGCATCTAAAATTTCATCTCTTTCAAAATCTTTAGTAAATTTTGAAAGCTCACCTATAGCTAAATTTAATTCAAATGCAAAAAGCTCTAAAGAGTTTTCTTGCAAAAGAACTTTTGCTCTTAGCATAGCCTCACTTGCAATTTTGCAAGAGTTAATTAATTCTAAAGAACTTATTATGGTATCTTCAGCATCAAAAGAATTAAGATATTTTTCCAATTCCTCTTTGAGTAAATTAATGTCATTTTGAGCACTGAGTCTTATAAAATCTATATTTTTACTATTTTCAAAAACCTCATATAGATCAGTTTTATTTAAAATCCAAAATATTTTTTTATCGCTATTTTGTAATAAATTATAAATTTCTAGATCTTCTTTATCTTCTTCTTTGGAAGAATCAAAAACAGCCAAAATAATATCTGCATCTTTTAAACTTCTTTTACTTAATTCTACGCCTATTTGTTCTATTTCATCTTTACTTTCTCTAATGCCTGCTGTATCAATAATACGAAGTAAATAAGAACCTAATTTAAAATTTTCCTCTATGGTATCACGCGTTGTTCCTGCTATATCCGAAACTATAGCTCTTTTATAAGAAAGTAAGGCATTTAAAAGAGAGGATTTTCCAACATTAGGTTTACCCACTATAGCTATTTTAAAACCTTCTATGAGACCTTTTTTGCTTTGAGAAATTGTATAAATTTCTCTTAAAATTTTAGCATTATCTTGACACATAAGACTAATTTGTTCTAATAAATCGAGTGGCAAATCATCATCAGCATAATCAATACTTGTTTCCACAAAAGCTAAAGTTTTAACTAAGTCTGTGCGAATTTTATCTAAAAGCTCTCCTAGATCACCTCGCATATTTCTTGCAATAACCTTAGCTGCAAGAGCAGATTTTGAAACAATTAAATCTTGTATATTTAAAGCCTTTAAAGGAGTCATTTTTCCATTTAAACATGCTCTTTTGCTAAATTCTCCAGCTTGAGCCAATCTAGCTCCTAAATTCACAAGTTCATCAAGCAAAATTTCACTTACGCTAAAACCGCCATGAATTTGAAATTCTACTATATCTTCGCCTGTGAAACTAAAAGGAGCTTTAAAATATATAAGTATAGCTTCATCTAAAAATTCATCTTTATGATTATAAAGCTTGGTAAAAGTAGCATAACGTGGAATTAATTCTTTTTTTTTGCTTATCTTTAATGCGATTTCTAAAGATTTTACACCACTTAATCTTATAATAGAAATGGAACCTATTCCATGTGCTGTTGCAATAGCTACTATAGTATCATTCATCTTTTTTTAAAAAATCATTTATAACTATAAATCTTTGATCGTTATTTTGCTTAATACCTACATATTTATGTGGAAATTCACTTCTTAGTCTTTCCAGGGCAATTTTAATTAAAACACCATCCAATGGTTTTGTTTGACCACTTCCATAAATTTTAATTTTTTCAACAATGCTTTGAAGATAACCTTGCATACCTTGAATTTGATCCTCTAAAAAATGAGATATTTCAAGACGCACCAAAAGATTATATCTTGTATTAATCCAACTATGTAAAAGATAAGAAATAGCCTTATAACGATGAGCTTCTTTTCCAATAAGCAAAGCTGCATCTTCACCATCTAGATGGATAAAAACGCTTTCTTCGTTATACATTTTTAGTTCTTTTAAAGAAATATCAAAACAAGTAGAATTAAGTAATTTTTCAAGCTGAATCTTAATTTCATCTAAAATATTTTGTATATTTCTAGTATCTTTGCTTTCACGATGAAAACTATCAAAAATCTTATCTTCTTTAACAACATAACTTTCTTTGGGTTTTACATTTTCTATTTTGTCATTTTTGATATTTTCTTTTTTTTCTTCTACTTTTTCGCAAGAATTTTTTTCTCGAATTTTACTTATTTGAAAATTATTTTTTGAATGTTTTTTAACTTGTTTTTTCTTATTCTCAACTTCAATGATAATATTTCTACAACCAAAACCTAAAAAACCTTTTTTAGGAAGTTGTACAATAGTATATTCTAGATCAATAACCGAGCAATCTAGACTCTTAGAAGCTTCAATCAATGCCTCTTCAAGATCTTTAGCCTCGACTCTCATTTTTTGCACTCCATTTTATTTTTTATGATGCTCTTTGGCAAAAATTTTATTAATGATCAATTGTTGAATAAAAGAACAAAGATTATTAATAAACCAATAAAGAGTTAATCCTGCAGGAAAAGTTACAAAAAAGAAAGTAAATATTACAGGTAAAAATTTCATAATTTTAGCTTGCATAGGATCTTGAATTGTCATTGGTGTAACAAGTTGTTGTACAAACATTGTCGCTCCCATTAAAATTGGAAGAACAAAATAAGGATCCATAACTGATAAATCATGTATCCAAAATATCCAAGGCGCAGCTTTTAATTCAATAGCATTTAACAACACACGATAAATTGCAAAGAAAATTGGAATTTGTAAAAGTATAGGCAAACACCCGCTCATAGGATTTGCACCGTGTTTTTTATAAAGCTCCATCATATGAACATTCATTTTTTGAGGATCACCTTTGTAACGCTCTCTTAGTTCTTTCATTTTTGGAGCTAAATCTTTTAATTTATTCATAGAAATCATAGATTTATAAGTCAAAGGAAATAAAATAACACGAATAATCAATACCATTATAACTATAGACCAACCCCAATTTCCTGTATGATTATGCAAGAAATTTAAAAATACAAACATTGGTTTTGCAATAAAAGTAAACCATCCATATTCAACCACAGCTTCAAGTCGTGGATCTATACTTCTTAATATTACATGTTCTTTTGATCCTATATAACCCCCTGCTTCAAATTTATTATCACTAGAAGCAAACACTAAAGGATTTTCATGCGCATCTTTTCCTATAGTTATGTTTAAAGGTTTTTCAAAATTATAAAAGAAAGTAGCGTAATACCTATCAAAAGCTGATGTCATCCAAATATTTTGCATATTTTGTTCTTTATCTACTTTCCCGTCTTCAAAAGTATGAATAGTTTCTTTATCATCCATAACTAATGCACCATGCACAGTGTAACTATCAACTGCTATATTAGGGCGAGAACCTGGGCTTATAAAATAATGGCTATTTTTATTAAGACTCACTTCGATTTTATAATTTCCAAAAGGATAAAAAGTTATATTTTTTTCAATCATTAAACCAGAGGAAAGTTTTTGAGTTAATTTTATCGTTTTGCTACCGTTTTCATCTACAAAAAGCTCTTTAAAATTTGAGATATAAGGCGTTTTAAAAGCATCAGCATTAATAGCTTCATCGCTAAAACGCATCTCTAAAGGATAAGGAAAACTATTTTTAGAAACTAAATTAATGAATTCACCATTTTCATTTTGATATTTTTTATCTTTGAGGTAAAAGCTTGAAATTCGACCCAAGGCATCAATCTTAGCTTCAAAATGATCACTTTTAATATCTGCTATAATCTGATCTTGTAAAACATTCTTTTGAATTTCTACAGGCTGAATATTATGTTTTGGTGCATCAAATTGTGCATTACTTTCAACTTTTGTAATATTTTGATTTAATTTAGGAGGATTTTTTGGTATAAAAAAATAATCATACACAATGAAAAATAAAAAAGAAAGCACTACTGCTAAAAGTATGCGTTTTTGCTGAAAAAAATTATTTGTATTATTCACTGATTTATCCTTTTAAATATAATTCTAACAAAATAAAAAGTTTTATCATTATAAGGTATATAAAAATAATAAAGTTTTTTTTGCGATAAAAAAATTGGTTTAAAACAAAAATTATAAGGAGTTATTTTTCTTGTAATTTTTGGATAATCAAATCCACCTTTAAAAAATGGGTTGCATTTCAAAATTCTCATAAGAGTAAAACAAAAAGCTGAAAAAAAATCTTTTTTTTGAAATTGCCAATAAGCATATTCTGAACAAGAAGGATAAAATCTACATACAGAAGGCTTAAGCGGGCTTAAAAATTTCTGATAAATTAATAACAATTTTAAACATGCTATTTTAAACATTGTAGCTTCTTTAAACCCCATTTTAAGCTTCTCTCTAATTTAGAAAAAGAAAATTGAGTGATTTCGCTTTTTGCAACAAAAATATATTTCCCTTTATAAATTTCTGTTTCAATTTTAGAAAATAAAGCTCTTAAAATACGTTTAGAGCGATTTCTAATCACTGCCTTTCCAACTTTTCTACTTGCAACAACTGCCATTTTTTGCTCATCGCATTTGAGATAAAAAACAATAATGCCATCGCAATACCATTTTTTTCCCAACTTATATACAGTCGAAAATTCTTCATTTTTGCTGATTTTTTCAAAAAATTTCACACAGCGAGTCTTTTTCTACCTTTAGCACGTCTTGCATTGATTACCTTACGACCATTTTTACTTTTCATTCTAACACGAAAACCATGAGTGCGTTTTCTTGGAGTACCATGCGGTTGATAAGTTCTTTTCATTTTAAAATTTCCTTAATTTTATTTTTGAAAATAAAGAATAAAAGCGAATTTTATCTCAATCTTACTTATAAATTGCTTTTGCTAAGTAAGATTAATTTTTTTTTGCTAAATTTTTAAAAATAAATTAGTATTTTTAATTTATAAATAATTTTTAAGTTGTAGCAATGATAAGAAGTTTATATTATTTAAAAGCTATAGGATATAATTTTATAGATAACAAAGCTAATAATATTCAATTAAAAATAAAAAATTTTAAAGACTTAAGATCAAATATACAAAAATGCAATTTATGTCATTTTTCAAAATTTCGTCGTTTTACCTTAATGGAAAATCATTTAAAATCAGTTAATCTAATGATTTTAGATACTTTTGGACAAAAAGTTGAAAATGAAAACGGTTGCATTTTGGAATCAAAAAAAGGTAAAGCATTACAAAATTATATTTATAACATTTTAGGGCTCAACAAAGAGCAATTTTATTTTTCATATCTTTTTAAATGTTTTTCTAATAGAAAATTTGATGATTTTTCGCTACAATCTTGCTTACCATTTTTTTGGAATGAAGTCATGCTGGTTCAACCTAAATTTATCCTTTGCTTAGGAGAATATGCTTTTAATAGCTTGGGTTTTTCTAATTTTAATAGCCTAAGGGGAGAAATTTTCACCTATAAAGATTTCTTTTTTATGGCAAGTTTTGAACTTGAATTTATAGAAAAAAATCCAAGTTATGAAAAAAAATTTATAGAAGACCTAAAAAAAATTAAAGGATTTTTATGAAAAAGATATTATTAATTTTAGGATTATGCTTTTGTTTTCTTATAGCTAGAGAACAAAGATTAGTAGATATACCACCTTCTGAAAATTTCTACCCTAATCTAAATACCCAAGAATGTGGGATTAATTGTCTTTTTGATCTTTTAGAATCAAGACTTTATCTTAGTTTTTTAAGTGAATTTAGCGATCAAAAAGATCAATTTTTATCCAACGTTTATGCAAAACTTTTAAATTCTATCACAGATTTTGATCAAGCTGTGCAAAAAATTACAGCGGTTAAATTAGCCATTGTTATTCCAGAAAAAACAATTAAAAGCTATTCCAATACTATTGTAAATTCTAGCATTGCTTATCTTTTAAGACAAAGAGCAGACATTAAAGTCAAAGTATTTTTAATAGGCACAGAAGATGAAAACAAAATACGTCAAACTCTTGATCAAATAGAATCTCAGGGTTATCAATATGTTATTGCAGCTTTTACCCTAAAAGGTATTTCCGCGCTTAAAGATTATTCTAAAAATATGAAGATATTTATCCCAACCCTCCATAAAAATTTTGCCTCAAATTTAAATCAAAATATAATTTTTGGTAGCATAGATTATGATGCTCAAATTATGGCTCTTTTGCAAAAAGCCAACTCAAATATAGCAATTTTTGGAGATGGTTCTACATTATCAGATAACTTAAATGCACGTATATTGCTCAATAGTAAAAATCAAAATGTAAGAATTTATAAAATTGATGGAGATAAACTTGATTTTTACAAGTTGCTAAAATCTCAAGGAAGTCTTGATCAAACTTCTATTTTTTTTAATACACCTTTAGTAAAAACAGCACTTACAAGCTCTCAATTACGCGTTTATGATATATATCCTTATATAATGTTATCCACTCAGATAAATTACAATCCTGCATTTTTAAATCTTACCCAAGAAGCCGATAGGAAAAATTTTATTATTGCAAATTCTATCAATAATCATGACGATAATTTATCCTATTTAAATGAAATTTTTAATCAAAATATAGACTATAATTGGGTAGCTTATGCAACAAGCATTGGAACTGATTATTTTTATACGAATTTTCTAAATAAAGAAAGTAAAAGTATTTTTGATGAAAAAATTGAAAACTCGCAGATTTTATATAAAGTCCGTCTCATGCAAAGCGTCAAAGCAAATTTTGAAGAATTAAAATAATTCTTCAAAAAGTTTTTTAACTTCTGGTTCCATTTTGGCAGGTTTTTCTTTTTTGATATAAGCAAGAGTTCCAAAAAACTTAAAAATTTTGTTTTTATCTTTATAAATTTCTTGTAAAATTTCTATAGAAGCATTTTTAATTTCTAAAATTTTTGTTTTAACTTCGATTATATCTCCAAGTTTAGCAGGTTTTATAAAATTACAATTTGCTTTTGTAAGTAAAAAATGTCCATCAATGGCATCAAATATTAAAGCTTTTTTAGAAAATAAAACTTCACTTCTAGCTCTTTCGCAAAATTTCAAATAATTACTATGATAAACTACCCCGCCAGCATCTGTATCTTCATAATAAACTCTTATCTTCACCCTACTCCTTTTTTTGATATCTAATTTTTATTTTACTTTAAATTTATTAAAAAAAATCAAAAAATAAAAATCTTTCTTTTAATATAAAGTCTTAATATTATTTTTTATTAAAACTTTTAAAATCTTAATAAGCTCAAACTCATTTTTTATTTTTTACTCTTTAATTCCACATTTTTTAATAAGCTCTTATCTTAGCTCTTCAGAAAAATTAGCTTAGTATAGAGCGAAGATTCTAAGAATAAGATTAGCATCTAATTTTACTTTTTTATAAAGAAAATCTAATCTTTTAAAGCCATCCTTTCTTTCATTTCCGAATTTGCAACATATATAAATCTAGCAGAGAAAACAACAGGATATTTTTTTACCTTTACGCTCAATCCATATAAGATCTTACTTTTTCTAAGCTTATCTTCTTAGAGTTTGTCATCAAAATTAAAATTAGATTCATCTATTTTTATAATTATAATTATCACGATAATATTTATAACCATTAAAAAAGACTTGAGATAAAATTTTTCTTCTTTACTTTTTTAGAGTTTAAAAATACTAAGACTAAAATTGCTAAAATGATTTTGATTTATAGTCCTTGGTTTTTAAGAATATAGTCATTGATATAAAAATTTAATTTAGTTATATTTTTACAAGCAATCAAAGTACATTTTTATATTTCTTTTTGCAAATTTTCACTTTTTTCTAAAACTTCAAAATATTCTTTTTCAAATGCTTCCAATGTTTCTTGAGCTTTTTGCAACTCTTCATAAAGTTTGTTAATACCGATATTTTGATAAACACTTGGATTTGATAAATCTTTATTTAATTGTGCAATTTGTTTTTCAATAACTTCTATTTTTTCTGGATGATTGTTTAAAATTTCATTTTCTTTATAACTTAGCTTTTGATTTTTTTTCTCTTTTTGATTACTATTTGAAATTGAATTTTCAAAACTTAGAGTAAAATTATCAAATTCGCGCAATTCTTTTTCATTTTCAAGATATTCTGTATAAAGAGTGTGTAAAATATTGATCGAATAATCTCCCTCAAAAGCATAAATTTTGTTGGCAATTTTATCAACAAAATACCTATCATGAGATACAAACAAAATTGCTCCTTCAAAATTTAACAAATATTCTTCTAAAATATTAATTGTTGAAATATCTAAATCATTGGTTGGCTCATCAAGTACTAAAATATCATAAATTTGAGTAAAAAGTAAAGCCAAAGCCACTCGATTTTTTTCTCCACCGCTTAATACAGAAACACTTTTATCTAAAAATTCTTTAGGAAATAAAAAATTTTTCAAATATCCATAAACATGCATATTTTTATCTCTGACTTGAACCCTGTCTCCACCATTAGGACAAAAAATCTCAAGTAAGGTTTTATCTGAATTTACTAAATTTCTAGCTTGATCAAAATATCCTATCTTAATCTCTCCTCGTTTAATCTCTCCACCATCTTCTTTTATTTGTCCTAACAGCATTTTTAAAAAAGTAGATTTTCCACAGCCATTTTTTCCTACTATAGCTATACGCTCTCCTTGCAAAATACGAGCTGAAAAATCTTTAAAAAGTATTTTATTTTCTATACTTTTGCTTACATTTTTAATTTCAAATAACATTTTTTTTCGATTCATTACTTTATCAGCATTAAAATTAAGTGTAGATCTTGAAATTTCAAGTCTTAAGCGCTTTATAGCCCCTGGATTTTTTTTAGCCTCTTCTCGCATTTTTAAAATACGCTCTTTTCTTCCTTCATTTCTTTTTAATCTTGCTTTGACACCGCGTCTTAACCATTCTTCTTCATTTTTTAATTGCTTTAATAAAGTCTCATGGCTTTTAGTAAGACTTTCTAAAATTTGCGCCTTTTTTTCAAGATAATTTACATATCCTCCTTTAAAAACACTTAATTTTCCATTTTCAATTTCTATACACTTATCAGCAATAGCATCAATAAAATAGCGATCATGGGAAATAAAAATAACGCACATTTTTGATTCTTTTAGCAATTCTTCTAAAAAACTTGTCATATAAACATCTAAATGATTTGTTGGCTCATCGAGCAACAAAATATCAGGATTTTTAAGTATAAGTATACAAAGTCCTACCCTACGTATCTCACCACCACTTAATGTGCATACTAAGCGATCAATATATTTTAATAGATCAAATTCTTTCAAAACACGTTTTATTTTAGCTTCTATATTCCAAGCATCCTTGCTTTCTATTAAAGCCATAATTGAATCCATTTGTTTTAAATACTCTTTATTTTCTGGATTTTTTTCTAATTTTAATTGAAGTTTTTCATATTCATCCAAAGCGGTATAAATTTCTGAAAGTTCTTGCTTAATAGCATCTTTAATACTCAAATTTGTCCCAAAATCTACATTTTGCGAAAGCATCGCGATGCTTTTTCCATTTTGTCTTACAACGCGACCACTATCCAAATTTAAATTACCAAATAATATTTTTAAAAAAGTTGATTTCCCTTCTCCATTTTTACCAATAATAGCTATTTTTTCACCATTATTGGCACTAAAATTGGCTTCATTTAAAACAATCTTTTCATCAAATCTTTTATTTGCGTCAATTAAATCAATCAGTGCCATTATAATACTTCCTAGAAAAATAAATCGATAATTAAAAAAATTAAAGCCAAATTTCTTTAGCTTGAGTATTAATCTTATATTTTTTTAGCTCTTTAATAATTTCATCAATAAGTTCTTTATTATCAGTATCTAAAAAAATTTCTGGACTATCACTAGATTTTAATAAAAAATATTTCACATCAAAAGATTTTAAAGTTTGTTTTAAACAAAATACCGAATAGATATCATTTTTATCTATAATAAGCTGATAATATTTGCTTTTTTCTTTTAAATCACTAGTATCAACATCAACATAAAGATTAAATTGTTCTGCTGCAGGAGTAAAATCTTTACTTGGCCATTTAGCAAGTTCTTCTTGCCAAGTAAAGTTTTCATTGTTTTTTTGCTTATTTTCTTTTTCTATATTTATATTATGAGCAAATTCAGGAATAAAATTTGAATTTGCTTTAAATTTAGAGACTAATATCAAAACAACTGCAAACAAACTAAGCAACAGTAAACTTAAAATGCCTACAGTTAGATATTTTTTAATCATTAAGCTAATTGATCTTTTATAATATCACCCAAAGTGATTTTATCATTATCATTTATTTCATTTAAAACTTCACGTTCTTTCATTTTAACTAAATTTTTAACACTTAAGCGAATTCTATTCTTCTTTTCATCGATAAAAACAATAGCTGCTTCAATTTCATCATCTATTTTTAGATTTTCCAGAGTTGAAGTACTAATATCCTCTTTATGAATAAGCGCATCAACATTTTGACTAAGCTCTACAAAAACACCAAAATCTTTGATATCTCTAATTTTTCCTTTAACAATATCTCCAACTTTATGATTTTTGGCATATTCTTGAACAGGTGATTCACAAAGTTCTTTCATGCTAAGAGAAATTTTTTGATTTTCTGTATCTATTTTAATAATTTTTACTCTAACCTTATCGCCAACTTTAAATTTATCTTTACATTTATCAGTTCTTGACCAAGAAGCATCTTCATTATGCAATAAACCCTCAATCATACCAAGATTTATAAATGCTCCAAAAGCAGTTGTCAAAGTAACTTCACCTTCTAAAATATCTGATAATTTATATTTTTTCAAAAATTCATCAAAAGGCTTTGTAAGTAAATTTCTCAAAGAAACTCTTAAGCGTCTTTCTTCGGAATTAATTTCAATAACTTCCACATCAATTTCTTGTCCCTTGCTTATATGGTCTTTTGGATTTTTAATATTTTTATCCCAAGAAATTTCACTGATATGTAAAAAACCTTCGATATCATTACCTAAATCTACAAAAGCTCCATAAGGTTCTATATTAGAAACAATAACCTTAATTGTATCACCTACTTCAAGATTATCTTTTATTTCACTCCAAGGATCAGGTAAAGCTGCTTTAATAGATAAGGAAAGGTGTTTGCGTTCTTTATTATAACTAATAATTTTAACTGGAACTTTATCACCCTCTTTATAAAAAAGACTTGGATTTACTGGGCCTTTATAAGAAATTTCACTATAATGAACCAGACCGTCAATTCCGCCTACATCAACAAACATACCATAAGTTGTGATTTTTTTTACTGTACCTTCAATAATGCCCTGTTCTTGAGTGATATTATTGATTAATTCTTTACGTCTTTTTCTTTCATCATCTAGAGTTTTCTTTCTGGAAACGATAATACTTTGCTCTTCATGATCAATCTTAATAATCTTTACTTTAAAAGTTTTACCTAAAACATTATTGTTTTCTTTGAAACCATATTGAGATTTAGGTAAAAAGAACTCAATATCATTATCATCAACAACAATAAGTCCTCCTTTATTTTTTCCAACAACTTTAACATTAAATATATTTTCAGAATCTTCTTCTTTATAATTTTTAATAAATCCAATCACTTTTTCTTTTCTCAAAGCTTTTTTATGAGACAATAAAGACCTTCCACTGTAATAACCCACCACAGCAACTTTAATCTTATCTCCAATTTTAAACAATAACTGTCCATCATTATTTTGAATTTCAGCAATTGGCAAAATTCCTTCAGATTTTTTACCTATATCAATATAAACTTCATCATTTTTAATCTCTACGATCACCCCTTCTGCCATTGCTTCTTCTTTTGATTTATCAAAAGCATCTAAAAGTTGTCCAAAATCTTCTTCTTCAAGAAAATCATCTAAACTACTTTGAACCTTATTGTTCGCCTCAATCATCACTGTCCTTTAAAATAATTTTAAATTTCCTCATTCTAAATATTAAAAATTTAGCTTTTGTTAATTTTTTTAAATTGTAGTTTTATTTAGCTTTTAAAAAAATAAAATATTACGCTTTAATCAACAAAAGTTTTAATTTTAGTAATTACCTTATTTATAATCCAATCTGGAGTGCTAGCACCTGCACTAATTCCACAATGTTTTTTATTTAAAAACCACTCTTTTTTTAATTCTTCTTCTGTTTCGATAAGATAACTATCCTCGCAGTGCATTTTTGCTATTAAAAAAAGTTGCTTGGTGTTAGCCGAATTCTTACCACCCACAACAATGACTACATCACTTTTTACAGAAAGTTCTTTAATAGCATCTTGATTTTTAAATGTTGCATCGCAGATAGTATTAAAAACTCTGACTTCTTTAACTCTTAATATTAAAAAATTAACTATTTCCATAAAATGTTCAGGTTTTTTAGTTGTTTGACTTACTACAGCAATTTTATTTGGTAATTTAATATTTTCAAGCTCTTTTTTACTTAAAACAACATAAGCTTTTGTGCTTACATAACTTTTAACACCTTTAACCTCTGGATGATTTTCATCACCAAAAATAACAACCTCATAGCCTTCATCACTCATGCGTTCGCAAATTTGCTGAGGCTTTGTTACAAAAGGGCATGTTGCATCAAAAATTTCAATATTTCTTTTTTTTAAATCAGCTAAATCTTGTTTTGTAATACCGTGAGTTCTTATAATGGCCTTTTTTTCGTCATTTAATGCATTAATATTTTCTAAAGTTTTAACATTAAAATCTTTTTGCAGACGCAAAATTTCTTCATTATTATGAATTAATGGCCCTATAGTCGCAGCATCTTTAATTTGTTCAGCTTTTTTAATTGCTCTTTTTACCCCAAAGCAAAAACCATAGTTTTTAGCTAATTCAATAATCAATTTTCACCCCTAATCTTTTTAAAATTTCTATAAAATTTGGGAAAGAAGTTTTTATGCAATCAAAATCATCAATTTCCATTCCACAAACCATACCTAAAATAGCAAAACTCATAGCGATACGATGATCATTATAACTTTTTATTTTAGCTTTATTTACCTTTCCACCTTCTATTTTAAATCCATCTTCAAATTCTTCAACTTTAATTCCGCAAAGCTTTAGGTTTGAAACTATAGAGCAAATTCTATCACTTTCTTTAACTCTAAGCTCTTTTGCATTTTTAAGTATAGAAATTCCATCTGCTAAAGCAAAAGCAATAGCTAAAGCAGGAATTTCATCTATAAGCCATGCTATATTTTCTTTAACTTCCACTGCTTTAAGCTTACTAAAACTTGCTCTAATTTCTCCTATACTTTCAAAATGATTTTGGGTAATTTTTATTTCAATTTTAGCTCCCATTTTTTGCAAAACTTTATAAGCTTCTATGCGAGTAGAATTTAATAAAATATTATTTATTCTTATCTTCGAATTAGGAGTAATAAGCGCTGCGAGTATAAAATAAAAAGCTGAAGATGGATCATTAGGAATTTCAAGATCTTGCTCTATTAAAGGCTTTTTTAAATTTGATATTTCGATTTTTAAACCATTCTCACTTATTTTTAAAGGAGCTCCCATGGCTTTTAACATATTTTCACTATGGTTTCTGCTTAAATTTAATTCTTTAAATATAGATTTTCCATTTGTATTTAAAGCTGATAAAATCATAGCTGTTTTAACTTGAGCTGATGAAATTTGACTCTCGTAATTAAAAAAATGTAATTTTTGTCCCTCTATACAAATTGGTGCTAAATTTGCATTCTCTCTGCCATATATTTTTGCTCCAATACTTTTAAGAGGATCGCAAACTCTTTTCATAGGGCGATTATTTAAAGATGAATCTCCGCTTAAAACAAAAAAACCAGAAATTCCAGATAAAAATCCTATCATTAAACGCATAAGAGTTCCAGAATTCCCACAATATAATACATCTTTAGGTGGTACAATTTTTTTAGGCGGAATGATGCTAACATTTGTACCATAAATTTTAACTTCAGCACCTAGCTGTTTTAAAATTTCAAGCGTATGTAAAGTATCTTTGGCTAAAAGATAATTTTTGGCTTTATTTTCTTTATTTGTTAAAAGTGAAAAAATTGCAAAACGATGAGAAATACTTTTATCGGCAGCTATATCTGAAATTTCTATTTCGAAGCTATCAGATAAGGCATGGATTATCATCTTAAATCAAGATCCATTTCTTTTAATTTTTGTACAATCTTATCCATACTTTCTACAATTTGACTATCTTCTAAAGTTTTATTTATATCTCTAAAAACAAAAGCTATAGTTAAACTATAAAAATCTTTAAGATTTTCATCACTATATAAATCAACTAATCTAAAATTTTCAAGAATTTCTAAATTTAATTCTTCTATTGATTTTTTAATATTTTCATACACATATCCTTTTGGTACCAATATACTGAGATCTCTATTTACTGCAGGAAATTTTGAATAATTTTTAGCAACTTTTTTTTCTTCTTTAATAAGCTCTAAATTCAATTCACAAACATAAGTTTTCATTAGATCTTTTTCATTTTCTAATTTCAAATGTAAACGACCGATAAAACCTATACTTACATTATTTATAATCAATTCTGCTTGTTCATAAGGACTTAAGAAATCATAATGAGAGGGCTTAAGTTTAAAATCCCCTATAATATTTTTAATATCCAAAAGAAAATCGTAAAAATTAACCAATCTTGGCTTAGCTTTATTTGCTATTTTAGGCTCTTCTTTATAGCCTGAATGCACAAAAGCGATTTTATTTAATTCTTCAACATCTTTAGAAAAAATAGATCCTGATTCAAAAAGTTTAATAATTTTTTTTGAATTTTTTGTATTTAAGCTAACAGCACTTAAAAGATGATTTAATAAGGTTGTTCTTAGGGTATTTAATTCATTGGTTATCGGATTTAAAAGTTGTATTTTAACAGTATCAAATCCCAAATTTTGAAGTTCTTCACTATTATCTAAAACATAATGCAAACTTTCAAAATAACCATTATTAACAGCATTTTTTCTTAATTCCAAAAGTCTTTTATAAGAAAAATAAGTTGAATTAAGACGATTTTTTCCTAAAAATTCTAAATTTTTAGAAACTATATTGTTAATACCTATCATTCTAACAATTTCTTCACAAATATCTGATAAATTACTTATATCTGGCCTATGCATTGGAACTTCGACATTAATTAATCTATCATCTAAAAGTATTATTTTAAAACCTAATTTTTTTAAAATATTTAAGATATCATCTTTATCAATATCTTGACCAATAATATTATTGATATGATCAATATTCATAGGTATGGTTAAAAGCTCTTTATCAAGTAAGATTTGTTGAGAAGAGCTATATATGCTTAAATTGGGATTTTGTTTAAGGATATTGAGTAAAAAATCCATCCCTAAATGTAATTTAGGCTCACTCCCTCTAAAACTTCTATAAAAAATTTTCTCATCTTGTTCTTTATAATTTGGCTTTGCATTAGCTATTATATTAGGATCTGTATAATTAGCTTCGATAATAACTAACTTTGAAGTCTCTTTACATTTATATTCTTCTTTTTGATAAAATCCGCTAATACTTAAAGTTTCATTTTGGCAAGAAATTTTTGTTTCTCCAGATTTTTCTTTACTAAAATTTAAAGTAACTTCTTCATTTTCCTTTGCAAAAACACTTAAATCATAAGCATTAAATAAAACACCTGTTGAGTGTATGGTGTAATTTAATAAATTTTGTATAGGATTATTTTCTAAATTTTCAATCTGAGCCAAACGTAAAGAAATAATTAAATCTAATTGAAAATTATCCTTAATCTCTATGGCTCTATAATTATAAAAACTATGCAAATCTTTTTGCGCATTAAGACGTAAAACCCTTCCTATGCCTAAAACATTTTCATTCTCTTTAAAAGATTTAAGTTCTTTCAAATTTAAATTAAAAGCTACTGCTAAATCTCGCGCTATTCCATATATGCTAAGGCAATCTCCCCTATTTGGAGTTAATTCAACTTCAATCAATACATCATTAAAAATTTCATAGGAATTTAATTCTTTTCCAAGTTCTAATATACCTATACTATCATCTAAAATTATAATACCTTCATTAATTTTACCAAAACCTAACTCTGAACTTGAACAAAGCATACCATAAGAATCTACACCTCTTAGCTTAGCATCTTTAATTTCCATTCCATTTGGCATGCAAGCACCTCTAAGTGCTACAGCAACATACTGCCCTTGTTCTACATTTTTTGCACCACATACAATCTGTAAAATTTCATTTCCAACATCCACTTGACAAATGCTGAGCTTATCAGAATTTTCATGCTTTATCTTTTCTTTTACAAAACCCACTACAACCTTATCTGGAACTTTTAAATTGCAAACTCTATCAACTTCAATACCTATAGAATTTAATTTATAAACAATTTCTTCAGCAGTTATATCCTCAAGTTCTAACCAATCATTTAACCAACTCTTAGTAATTATCATCTAAATTGCTCCAATAATCTTAAATCACCTTCAAATAAAGATCTCAAATCAGGAATCTGATGCAAAAGCATAGCAAAACGCTCTACTCCAAGACCAAAGGCATAACCACTTACATTTTTATATCCTATAAAATTAAATACATTAGGATCGACAATTCCGCATCCTAAAACCTCTAGCCATCCTGTTTGCTTACATACCCTACAACCATTTCCTTTGCAAAATACACAAGAAATATCTACTTCAGCCGAAGGTTCAGTGAAAGGAAAGAAGCTGGGACGAAAGCGAATTTTCACATCATCAAACATAAAGTGTAAAAACTCTTCTAAAATACTTTTCAAATGTGAAAAACTCACTTTTTGACCTTCTTCTACAACAAGTCCTTCTATTTGATGAAACATTGGAGTATGAGTTATGTCAAAATCTCTTCTAAAAACTGCACCAGGGGCTATCATTCTAATAGGAGGTTTTTGGGTTAACATTGTTCTAATTTGCACTGGTGAAGTTTGAGTCCTTAAAAGTCTTTTATCATCAAAATAAAAAGTATCTTGCATATCTCTAGCAGGGTGAGATTTTGGTAAATTTAAAGCTTCAAAATTATGAAATTCATCCTCAATTAAAGGACCTTTTTCTATACTAAAATTTAAGCTTAAAAAATATTCTATGATTTTATCCATAGTGCTCATTACAGGATGCAAAGCACCTTTTGTTGCATTTTCATCAAAATAATTAAAATCAAGTATATCTTGTTTCATTTTTTCTTCGAGCGCAAGATTCTCTAAAATTTTAAACTTAGCTAAATAGGCTTTATTGAACGCTTCTTTTTCTAAATTTAGGGTAGCTGCCAATTCTTTTTTAGCCTCACCCTCTAAATTTTTAAGTTTTGAAAAACTTTCTGTTAAAATACCCTTTTTGCCAAGAACTGAAATTCTAAGAGCCTCTAAATCATTTAAATTATCACACTCTTCAATTTGTTTAATAAAATTTTGCAATTTTTACCCCAATCAAAGTGAAATTTGATTTTAATTTTATTAAAAAGTATTTTAAAATCAGCATAAAAATTAAACTTTTAAAGATATAATTATAAATTATTAATTATCTAATAATTAAGGATGATGCATGCAAGAAAAAACAATTTTTGAACTCATAGTTGAAGGGGAAATTCCATGCAATAAAGTTCTTGAAAATAATGATTTTCTAGCTTTCCATGATATTGCTCCAAAAGCTCCTATTCACGTGCTTATTATTCCAAAAAAACATTTTAAAAATTTTCAAGAATTTGATCCAGAGCTTATGGCTAGAATGACAAGTTTTATTCAAGAATTAGCTATATTATTAAATATCCATAAGAGCGGATATAAACTAATAACAAATTGTGGAAAAAATAGTGGACAAGAAGTATTTCATTTGCATTTTCATATGCTTGGAGGTTTTACAACCCCACAAAAGCATTAAATTATTTTATCAAAGGCATCAACATTATCTCATATAATTTATTATAAATTTCATCAGAGCATAGATGTTTAGCTAATTCTAATCCAAAAAGAATAGCTGTTGCTGGACCAGCTGAAGTAATAATATTCTTATTCACAACTACGGCTTGATTAACACGGGTACCATTAAGCCCAGATTCACAACCTGGATAACATGTGAATTCACCTTTTAAAACTCCTGCAGCATTTAAAACTATAGCAGATGCGCAAATAGCAGCGATAATATTATTATTGCTATTAAGTTTTTGAATAATATTTAAAACTTCATTTGATTCTTTAAGATTATTCATACCTTCATATCCACCCGCTAAAGCAATAGCATCAAAATCCATATGTACAATATCTTTTAGTAGATAATCAGCTTTGATAATAATTCCATAAGATCCTTTTACAAAAAGATCAGAATTTAAAGAAGCTGTAATCACCTCTAAATTTCCACCTATTTCTTTTGCGCGTCTTAAAACATCAACTATACCTATAAATTCAGTTTCTTCAAAACCCTGTGCCATTGGAACTAAAATTTTTTTACTCATTATTTCTCCTTGTTTTATATTTTTGAAATCTTTTTTCTTTTTCTTTAGCCCTCTCGCTCATTTGATTATTAAAACCTAATATTAAAAAAATCATAAAAAAGACAAAAAAAGCTATAAAAATAAAATCCAAAATTGACATAAATTATAAACCTCCTTTGAAAAATCCTAACATAATTTTATAAATATTTAAAGAAAAATCAAAGATAATTTCATAAAATTCAAGTTTTTAAGATTATTTTAAAAGGTAGTTAATTTTGAATCAAAAAAATATCAGAATTTTTGTATTTCTTGTCATTATAATTTTATGGGCTTATTTTTCTTTTCCAATTGAAATTCTACAAATTAAAAATTCTAATGGAGAAATAAGCTATGGTTATACAGCAAATGCTAATGCATATTTAAAAAGTTATGGTGTTACTCTTTTACTTACCGTTTGTGCTCTTTTTATTGGCATAATTGTTGGTTTTGGTTTAGCTATTTTAAGATTTTTCAATATCAAAGCTTTAAATTTTATAATTGATGAATATATTGATATTATTCGCGGAACGCCTGTTATTTTACAACTTATGATTTTCTCTTTTGTAATTCTAACTTTTATAGATAATTTATATGCAGCTATTTTTGCTTTAGGATTGAACAGTTCTGCTTATATTGCAGAAATAGTTAGAAGTGGAATTAATAGTATAGATAAAGGTCAAATGGAAGCTGCTCGCGCCATGGGGCTTGATTATCAAACTTCAATGAAAGAGATTATCCTCCCACAGGCCATAAAAAATATTTCACCTGCTTTGGTAAATGAATTTATCTCTTTATTTAAAGAAACTTCTGTGGTTGGTTTTATTAGTGTTATTGATATTACTATGCAAAGTCAAAGCTTACAAGCGATTTTTTACAATCCAAAGCCTATAATATTTACAGGATTAATTTATTACATAAGTGTTAAAATTTTTAGTTATTTTGCTAAAAAACTTGAAACTAGGATAAATCAAAATGATTAAAATAAAAAATCTATATAAAAAATATGGCAATTTAGAAGTTTTAAAAAATATTAATGCCGAAATTTCACAAGGTGATATTATAGCTATTATAGGACCAAGTGGCGGAGGAAAAAGTACTTTTTTGCGTTGTATAAATCGACTAGAATTAGCTGACAGTGGAGAAATTTTTATCAAGGGTGAAAATATACTAGATCCTAAAACAGATATTAACAAAATACGCCAAAAAGTCAGTATGGTTTTTCAACATTTTAATCTTTTTGCCAATAAGACTATTATGCAAAATTTATGTTTAGCTCCTGTAAAAACTAAAATTTTAAATCAAAATGAAGCTATTGAGAAAGCTAGAAATTTGCTTAAAAAAGTTGGACTTACAAATAAAGAAGATGCTATGCCCCATCAACTTTCAGGAGGACAAAAGCAACGCATAGCTATTGCTAGAAGTTTAATGATGAATCCAGATATAATTTTATTTGATGAGCCTACTTCGGCACTCGATCCTGAAATAATAGGGGAAGTTTTAAGCATCATGAAAGAACTTGCCAAAGAAGGTTTAACCATGCTCGTAGTTACCCATGAAATGGGTTTTGCTAAAAATGTTGCCAATAGAATTTTCTTTATGGATAAAGGAAATATAGCAATTGACAATACTCCTCAAGAAGTCTTTGAGTGTCCAAAAAACGAAAGATTAAAAGAATTTTTAAATAAGATTTTAAATCACTAAGTCAAATCAGTCTTGATTTTCAAGACTGATTAATTCCAACATTCTGCATTTTTTATATTTAATTTCGAAGCACTAAAATGAGGATCTTTCTTTGTTTTTTGCTGGATGTTAAAATCTTTTAATGTTTTATTTACAATACCACCTAAAAGCAATAAAGAAATAATATTTGTTGTTGCCATAAAAGCCATAGTAAGATCTGCTAAGCTCCAAGCAAGTTTTAAATTCATTTGCGATCCTATAAATATCATAGCTACTGCACTTATCCTAAATAAATTCATAATTAACTTAGAATTGGTCAAATATTTTACATTAGTTTGTGCATAATAATAATTTCCAATTAATGATGTAATAGCAAAAAGAACAATGGCAATAGTAACAAAATGAATTCCAAATCCTCCATAATATTCTCTCATAGCTTCTTGCACCAATGGCATACCATCTCCGATATTGCTTCCGTGAAAATTTAAATAAGCCATAGAAAAAAGCACCAAAAATCCAGAACTAGTACAAACAACAACATCAATTAATACTGAAAAAGATTGAATAATTCCTTGTTTAACAGGATGGCTAGTAAGAGCTGCGGCTGCAGCATTCGGAGCAGATCCCATTCCTGCTTCATTTGAAAAAAGTCCTCTTTTAATCCCTATTACTAAAACAGAACCAGCAAAGCCGCCAAAAATTGCTTTAAAATCAAAAGCACTTTCTAAAACCATATGAATTACAGAAGGAATTTTACCAAAATTGATTAAAACAGCAATAATTGCAAGCAAAATATAAGCCATAGCCATAAAAGGAACAATTAAAGAGCTTATTTTACCAATTTTTGTATGATGAGAAAAAAACATCCATGATCCAAAAATTGTCAAAATAATACCAATAATAATAGGCCAATAACTTGAAGCAAATCCTATTGATGAATTTGGATTAAACATATCATAATATATTTTAAATGCAGATGTCATTGTTTGACTTTGTAAACCATTAAAGCCATAAGCATAAGTGATAATTAATATAAAAGCAAAAAAAGATCCAAAAAAATGCGAACCCAAAGCCTTTCTTATATAATAAGCTGGACCGCCTTTAAAACCGCCTGTTTCATCTTTGGATTTATAAATTTGTGCTAAAGTACTCTCTGCAAACGCCGAAGCTCCGCCAAAAAATGCCATAATCCACATCCAAAATAAAGCTCCAGCACCTCCCGTTGTAAGCGCATATGAAATGCCTGCAATATTTCCTATTCCCACTCTAGAAGCTGTTGATATCATCAAAGCTTGAAAAGGTGAAATATGTTCTTTAGAGCTTTCACTATTTCTTTCTGTTAAAATTGAAAATACAGATTTAAGCATACGAAATTGCACAAAACCTGTCAAAAAACTATAATAAATTCCACAAACAATAAGTAAAATAACCATTATTGTATCTGTATAAGGAGTAATATATCCCAAATAATTGATAATTTTTTCGCTAAATGAAATATTTAAATTTTGTTCTCCCATGTATATCCTTTCATCTTGATTTCAATTTACTTTAACATATTTTTTATGAAAAACATATTTACTTATAAAAAATATAATGAAAAAATATAAATTTGTTACCTTAGGAAATAAAATATTTAAAATTTTGTCTTAAAGCCTCATAAGAAACAATTCCGACACTAGTAGCTAGATTTAAACTTCTTCCGCAAGATTTCATTGGAATAGTAATGGCATTTTGCCAATTAATTTGCATAAGCTCCATAGGCAAACCGTAGCTTTCACTGCCAAAAAATAAAAAATCATTTTCTTTAAATTTGACCTCAAAATAAGGTTTTTTACTCTTTGTTGTGGCAAAAAAGAAACGATCCTTAAATTTTAAATTTTTCTCTAAAAAAAGTTCCAAATTTTCCCAAACTATAGGCTCTAATTTTTCCCAATAATCAAGTCCTGCCCTACGAACAGCTTTTTGAGAAATATCAAAAACAATTGGTTTAATAATATGAAGCTTAAAGCCTGCATTAAAACACATTCTTCCTATACTCCCTGTATTTTGAGGAATTCTAGGATTAACTAAAACTATATTAAACATTAGACTAAAATCCTTGGAATATTTGGATGAAGCTTAACTAAAATCTCATATGAAATTGTATTAAAAAAATCAGCCCAAAGATTAGCATCATTAAATACACAAATTTCTTCGCCACAATCTTCACAAGAAAAGCTATCCATTGAAATTTTGCCTAAAATATTTTTATGATTTGCCAAAGCCAAATCACCTTTTCCATTGTAACGAAATAACCCATCAGCATAACCTAAATCATAAGTAGCAATTTTTATTTTTTCATAAGCGCTAAAAGATCTACCATACCCTACGCTTTGACCAGATTCCAAAATTCTTTCGCTTAATTTATGGGCATAAAGACTTAAGATTTTTTCTAATTTTTCATCTCCATAGCCAAATTGAGCAATCCCTATTCTAAATAACTCATCTTTAGGAATATCTTGAGCTCTAAACAAGGCTGCTGAATTAAAAGAATGAAAAATTAAATGATCATATTTTTTTTGCGCTAAAATTTTAGCTTGATGAAATTTTTGTTTTTGAATAAAAAAACTTCCATCTAGTTCATCAGCACTTGAAAAATGCGTAAATATTCCCTCTAAAATTAAACCTGCCTTGTCAATTTTAAAAAAAGCATCTTCTATATTTTCTACAAAAACACCATTTCTATGCATTCCCGTATCTATTTTAAGATGAATTTTTGTACCAGTTTTATATTCTTTAACCTTAGAAATTTCATTTAAAGCATATATAAACTGAGGATTTTCATTTCCATTAGGTTTATGTGAAAGTATTAAAATATTTTTAAAGAATTCTTGAATTTCATAAGCTTCTTTTTCATTTTTAACTGCAACAAAATTAATACCAAATTTTTTAGGTATAGGAGCTAATATCTTAGCTCCATGTCCATAGGCATTATCCTTAAAAACGCAAATAATTTTCGAAGGATTCCCTGCTTTTTCAATAATTTGTTTTAAATTATTTTCATATGATTTTTGATTCAATTTAATAACAGACATAAAATCATTGCTCTGCTAAAATTTTCATTTTTCCTTTATCATTTAATTTAACATATAAAGTTTTATTTCCTTTAAATTGATAATTTTTTGTATAGTAATCTTCGTAAAAAGAAATTCTATAGATAACTTCATTATTTAAATTTGGATAAGGGCTAATATTGATATCTGAAAATTTTATCTTTTTGTTTTCTTTACGAGAAAAAATAGCTTTTTTCATAGAAGCAAATTGTTCAAATTTCATTTTATCAAAACGTTTAAATTCATTTTGATCGTAAAATTCTAAATAAGAATCTATATTATTATTTGTCCAAGCAAATTTCCAAGCAAAAAGATCTGCAAATAAAGAAGCAATTTCTTCTTTATTTGCCCTAACTTTATCCTTTTCTTCGGTCATTACAAATACTTTTCTATCTTGAACTATCTTTGCAAATTTTTCAAGGTTTTCATTAAATAAAGCTATACATCCTTTTGTTTTAAATTCATCGATTCTAGTGCCATCAAGAGGATAGCCATGTATCCAAATTCCTCCACCAGTTTTCCCCTGTACTTTGTCTAACAAATTTGGATAAGTTGTTGCAAAGGCAAAAGGACCGTAGTAAGGATCCCCTGGATTAAATTTTTGTCCTAATTCATAAAAACCTATAGGAGTTTTCAAATCTCCCTCAACCTTTTTATCCCCCATTAAACCTGTAATGATTGATTTTTGCTCAAAATCTTTTTTAATTTTTCCATTATCATAGGAATATACTCGAAGAATTTTATCAGTTTTATTTGTAAGAACAATATCAACTTTGCTACTATAATACCCAAGAGAGACATTTTTGTCCGCTATTTCAGATAACCAGAAATTTTTATCCATTAGCTCTTTTTCAATCTCTACTCCAACAGCCTCTAACCCCTGATCTAAATAAATCTTAACCAAATCAGATGCTCTGGTTATAGACACTCCTATAAAAAATAAAATGAGAAATCTTTTAAACAATATATCTTCCTTAAAAAATTTATAATTTTAAATTAATAATTTTATCTTTTGCTTACTAGAATTTTTAAACTGAGATTATATTATCTTTTTCTTAAAAAATAATAATTGCTAAAATTACAAACTATAAATATTTTTAAAAATAATTTATTTATATTAAATATAATTCCAAAAAATATTTTATTTTAATTTTCGTAGGATGTATTTTCATGAAAAAATTATTTTTTATTGCGATTTTTGCTTTAATACTTTCAGTATTCTATTTTTTACTTAATCAAAATATTTCAAAAAAAGAACCTCATATAAATACTTTAAAGCCTTTAGCTTGTGATTTAAATTTTAAAGATTGCGCTTATCAATTCAAGGGAAAACAGATTCTTATTTCTTTAGATCCCAAACCTATCAAATCTTTACAAAATACAAAATTACTCATTAAAAACCTTGGAATGTATAAAAACTTAGAATTAAAAATTTATGGATTAAATATGTTTATGGGAGAAATCAAACCAAAAATTTACCAAATCAATAAAACAGACTATGAAAGCCAATTTATACTTTCTTCTTGCTTTATGCATACGATGCGCTTTAGGGCAGAATTACTAGAAAATAATAAAAGCATATTTTATTTTGATTTTGATTTAAAAAGATAAAAAAATAAAAAATTAGTAAAGGTCAGTTTTCTGACCTTTATATTATTTCTTTTTTTTGCCGCTAGCTTTAGCAACAGCTTCTTTAAGGTTTTTGCCTACTTTAAATTTAGCAACTTTAGTTGCAGGAACTTTAATAGTTTTTCCAGTACTTGGAACTCTAGCTTCTCTAGCAGCTCTTTCAGCTGTTGAAAAAGTACCAAAACCTATAAAACTAATGCTATCGCCTTTTGCCAATACATCAGTAATTGTAGCAATAACTGCATCAGTAGCAGCTGTAGCATCTTTTTTTGTTAGCCCAGCAGTTTGAGCAACTTGAGAAATAAAATCTGCTTTAGTCATAAAAGCTCCTTTTTTTATTTATTAAAACGCTTAATTCTAGCATATTACAAAAACAATATCAAGAATTAAAATACTTTTTTTTTATTTTTTTTGTATTTTTTTGGCTTTATAAAGCTCAAATTCACCGCTATCATCAATTTCATTACCAATTTTTTCATAAAGTTTATAATAATATTTTACAAAATCTTTACACTCTTCCTCTATAGGCATAAAAACTTTATCTTCCAATAAGCAAAAATGATTTAAAAATTCTTTTGCATCTAATTTCAAAGCATAATGTTTAGTTAAATCATAATAAGTATTTAAAGCAAGTAATTTAAATTTTTCATAAAATTCTAGATTAAAGTTAATTTTTAATCTATTATCTTTAAAATTTAAAACTCCACTTTTAAAAAGCAAAGAAAGATGTATCAATCCTTCCGTATAATAAGGTTGCACTTCATCAACTTTTTGCCAAGCTATTAAAGAAACTGCTCTTTTGATTAACTCATGAAAAACAGGTAATCTAAGCTCTTTATCTTCATGAAAGAAAAAATTTATCAATCCTCCCATTGTCGCTTTATATTCTTCTATATTTTTAAAAAAACCACTTTGATTCATCTTTTTTTCACTATCACTAGCAATAAAAAAGATATGACCAAATTCATGACCTATGGTTGAAATTTCATAAACACGCTTCCAAATATTCTCTTTAAAAAAAAGAATTTCTCGACCATAATCTAAAAAATCTTTCTCAAAAACCTCACTTGCAATTTTCATAAAAGGTTTGCTTAGGGTATTTTCATAAACAAAATTTAAAAATGCAAAAATTTTCTTTCCTGCTATATTGCTTACAAATTCATCATTTGGAACAACTTGTGCAGAAAATAAACCCTTAAGCTCAGCTCCATAAAAAATCATAGGCATACAAACATAAAGTTGTGTTTTATCTATATTATTAAGTACTTCTTTTTTTAAATTTTCATCTTCGATATTTATATCTTTATATACTTTTATAAAACTTTGTTTGATTTCATCACTAAATTTTAAAGCATTAAAATTGCTTTCATCTTCTAATCTTATATCCCATTCTAAAGCAACGGCATGCGTATAGTGATCTTCATAATACTCCAAAGGATGTCCAACTTGTAAAGGCGATTTAACCTTCATCCAAGCGAGTTCTGCTTCTTGCCACGATCCAACAATTTTGTTCTCATCCTTTTGACAAAAAGCATTTTTTAATTTTTCAAAATACTCTATATAGGCCATTTCATCTTTTTCTTTGGCAACATTTTTTAATTTTTCTATCATTTTTTCAAAAGCAAATTCAAGCTTTAAAGTTTCATTTTCAAAAAATCTTGCATAAGGAACAAATTTCCATAAATTTCCTATTCGTACAAGCACCCCATAGCTTCTTTCGCAAATTTCTCCTTGAGGTGTTATTTGATATAATTTATTTTTACGTAAAAAATCAATAGCATCGTCAAGATTTTGAAACTGGGAAGCTAAAATTTTATTGTTTTTTTCTATAATTTCTTTAGTCCAAGAAATTTCATAGGAATTTATAATCACCCCTATTTCATGAACTCCTTGAATTAAAATTTCATAGAAATTATTTAATAATCTTTTGCTTATAATCTCATCAATAAGCTCTTGATGTTCTTTTTCATAAAATTTTCTAACCTCTTCATAAAATTTATGTTTTAATTCTATAATTTTATCTTCTTTAAAAAAATTCTTCTTCCATTCTTGCACTAAATTTTCTTCTTTTAAATCAACCAATCGTCTAAGAATAGCAACCAAACTACTTTTTTCTTTTTTTAATTCACTAAGTTTAAGCAAATATTCACAATATTCGCCCCATGATTCTAAATCTAAAAAATCATAAAAATGGTTAATATTTTCCTTACGTTTTTTTACAAGCTTTGCTACTTCTTTGAAATTATTCATTTTTTATTTCCTTTCTTTACTTTCTTGAATTATAATTTATTATTTAAAATAAGGAGTAAAAAATGAAAGATATGGGTGAACCAAAACTTAAAATCGTTGCCATGCCAAAGGATACAAATTCAGCAGGTAATATTTTTGGTGGCTGGATCTTATCACAAATTGATACAGCGGGCGTAATAGCGGCAAGAGAACTTTCTCCAGAAAGAGTTGTAACTATTTCTATGGAACAAGTTGTTTTTAAACAACCTGTATTTGTTGGAGATATTATCTCTTGTTATGCAAAAGTAGTAAAAGTTGGGACAACCTCAATACGTGTTGAAGTTGAAGTTATCGCACAAAGAGTAGATGAGTTTGGTTCAACTATATGTGTAAATGTAACATCTGCTACTGTTACTTATGTTAGCGTTGATAGACGAGGAAATAAAAAACCTATCAGTGAAGAACTAAAAAGAATTCACGGCTTTTTAAATGCCTAATTTTGTAAGATAAAAACTTTATCCTAAGAGATTATCAGCATTTATTTAAACCGCCGCTATTATATTTTTTCTCTAAACAATCTCTAAAAAACTCCCCTCTTGTTTTGGGAGTTTTTTCTGGATGTGATTTTTCCATATGCTCTAAATATTTATCATAACTTGAAAGTCCCACTAAAGGATGAAAAAACCTTTCAGTTTTTTCATAAATTTTTTTAAATTTGCTTAGCATTTAAAGAGTTAAGATCTACATAAGGACTTTCTTTTAATGGAATTTTAATTTTGCCTATACAAATTCCTATACAAGAAACTATAACAAGCAAGGTTGTAAGCATAAAGAATATACATAAGACAGCATCTAAAACATTTCCAAACCAAGAATGAGATAAATTAGAAATTTGCTGTTCTTTTTCTTGTATTTGTTTTTCAAATTTTATTTGGTCTTCTTGACTTGATTGCTGTTTTTGAGACTTAATTGATGCAATTTCATCTTCTAATTTTTTAATAGCTTTTTTATTCATTTGAGCTGTGGCAACATGACTAACAGTATTTTGAATTTTTGCTCCTTCTTCATAAGGTAATATCTTTTGGATACCTCCATAAAGAGTGGCAATTAGTACAAAAATTGCTGGAACCAAAGTAACCCAGAGAAATTTCTTTTTACCCATTTTTGCAAGAATAGCACTCACCAAAAGCAAGGACATTCCAGCTAACATTTGATTGCTCACTCCAAAAAGTGGCCATAAGGTATAAATTCCTCCATTAGGATCTATAGCTCCTTGATATAAAAAATATCCCCAACAAGAAACACTGATAATAGTAGCCAATAAACCTGCCCAAACATTATGTATATTACCTAAGGGCTTATAAACATTGCCTAATATATCTTGAATCATAAATTTAGAAGTTCTAGTTCCTGCATCAACAGCTGTTAAAATAAATAAAGCCTCAAATAATATTGCAAAATGATACCAAAAACCCATAAATTCAACACCACCAAAAATTTTATGCAAGATTAAAGTTACTCCTAATGCAAATGTTGGCGCCCCACCTGTTCTTGACAATATAGTTTGCTCTCCTATATCTTTAGTTAATTGTGTAATTTCTTCTGGAGTTACCAAAAAACCCCATTCACTAATTACTTTAGCCGCATGAACCAAATCAGTACCAATTAAAGCAGAAGAAGAATTAACTGCAAAATAAATTCCAGGATGTAAGATGCAAGCACAAATTAAAGCCATAATAGCAACACCACTTTCAGCAAGCATAGCCCCATATCCTACAAATAAAGCATGCTCTTCATTTTCTAACATTTTTGGACTTGTACCACTTGAAATTAGAGCATGAAAACCACTTATAGCTCCGCATGCTATAGTAATAAATAAAAATGGAAAAATAGAACCCGCAAAAACAGGACCAGTTCCATCAAGATATTGATAATTAATTTTTGGCATTAAAAAATCAGGTGCAACAAATAAAATAGCAAAAGCCATTACAACAATAACACCCATTTTTAAAAAAGTTGCAAGATAATCTCTTGGAGCCAAGAAAAACCAAACTGGCAACAATGAGGAAATAAAACCATATCCCATAATCATAAATGCCAATGTAGGCTGATCAAAGGTGAAAAAATGTGCTAAAGTTGGATTAAGAGATACATCATGGCCATAGTGAATAGAAAGCAGTAATAAAATAAATCCAATAATCGAAGCCTCTCCTACTCTTCCTGGACGAATAAACCGCATATAAATTCCCATAAATATTGCTATAGGAATAGTCATTGCTATAGTAAACAATCCCCAAGGAGAATTAGCTAAAGATTTCACAACAACCATAGCTAAAATAGCAATAATAATGATCATAATTCCAAAAATAGCAAGCATAGCAACTCCGCCTGTAAATCCTCCCATTTCATCTTTGATCATTTCTCCAAGACTACGTCCTTTTCTACGCATAGAAATAAAAAGAACTAAAAAATCATGCACAGCCCCAGCCAAAACTCCACCAACTAAAATCCAAATCATAGATGGTAAATAGCCCATTTGAGCAGCTAAAACAGGACCTACTAAAGGACCAGCTCCAGCAATTGCAGCAAATTGATGACTAAATAAAACAATTTTGTTTGTTGGAACAAAATTTTGTCCATCATTTTCTATTTTAGCTGGAGTAGCTCGATTTTTATCAAGTCCAATAACTTTAAAAGCGATAAAACGCCCATAAATTCTATATCCAATCACATAAATACAGATAGCCGAAACAACCAAATAGATAGCTGAAACTTTTTCACCATTTTGCAAAGCCAAATAGCAAAAACAAGCAGCACCCAATAAGGCGACAAAAAACCATAAAATTTTTTTCAACACTCTCACTCCTTTTTAAAATAAAATATAAATTATAATAAATAAAATATTAATTTTTTTTAAATTAATAGAAACATGAGAAATAATTTTTATATTTAATATAGTAATTTTATAAAGAAAGCCTATAGATTTAAATCTATAGGAAAAAAATTTTTAGAGGAATAGAGAATTTACACTTTCATTATGATAAACTCGACGTATCACTTCAGCAAAAATTGGTGCTACACTTAAAACTTTAATATTTGGGAGTTCTTTTCTTAAAGGAATTGTATCTGTCACTACGAGTTCATCTAAAACACCATTTTCAATTCTATCATAGGCAGGACCACTTAAAACCGCATGGGTACAGCAAGCCATTACTGATTTAGCTCCTTTATCTTTTAAAACCTCTGCTGCTTTTACTATTGTTCCAGCAGTATCTATAATATCATCTACTAAAACAACTTCCTTATCTTTTACATCACCGATGATATTCATCACTTCGCTTTCATTAGCTCTTTCTCTTCTTTTATCAACTATAACTATATCAAGACCTAAATGCTTAGCTACACTTCTTGCTCTAGCAATTCCTCCAATATCAGGACTTGCAATAATAGCATTTTTAAAATTTTTACTTTTAATGTAATTATTAAAAACAATACTTCCATAAAGATTATCCACTGGAATATCAAAAAAACCTTGAATTTGTCCAGCATGTAAATCTATAGTTGCAACTCGATTAATTCCCGCAGTTTGAATCAAATTTGCAACCAATTTGGCAGTAATTGGAACTCTAGGATTAGCTTTTCTATCTTGCCTTGCATAACCAAAATATGGAACAATAGCCGTGATAGAATTTGCACTTGAACGCTTTAGAGCATCAGTTAAAATCAAAAGTTCCATAAGGTTGTCATTAGTTGGGACACAAGTGCTTTGTATTATAAAAACATCTTTTCCTCGAACGCTTTCATCAATTTGCACACTAATTTCACCATCGCTAAAACGTTTAATACCTGCATCACTTAAAGGTAAAGAAAGATATTTTGAAATTTGCCTTGCAAATTCTACATTCGCCGAACCTGAAAAAATTTTATAACCTCTCATGAAATAACCTTAATACTTTCTAAGATAATAATCAAAAAATTGATTTTAATAAAACAAACGTTAAAAAATCCTAATATAATTTAGAAAAATTAATATTTTTACTTTATAAAATACTAAAAAATAATCAAATATTAATTTTAAATTTTTTCATAATAAGTTCCATGTGATGAAAAAACTTTTCTAAAAAAAGGATTTTCAGGAACCAAGTCTGCATTTCCAATATATAATCTCCCTCTATCGGACAAAATCTTATAGAAACGCTCCATAAGTTTAATCTTTGAGTCATAGTCAAAATAAATTATCATATTTCTTGAGACTATAATATCAAACTTGTTTAATCTTAAAAATTTATCCTCAAAAACATTACAAAGTTCGAAATTACATCTACACAATTCTTGTTTATTTATAGTAAAAATTTCTTGAGTATTGTTAAAAAATCGCCTTTTTTCGCTCTCGCTTAAACGATGTAGCGTTCTTCCTTGATATTGACCTATTTTAGCTTTTTCAATAACATTTGAATTAATATCAATCCCAGTAATGGTTAAATCTTTTATAAAATTCTGAGCTGCTAATATAGCTATAGAATAAACTTCTTCTCCACTAGAACAAGGTGCACTTAAAATATTAACATGCTTCTCAAGACTTTTTATATAAAAAATAATTTCTTTAAGTTGCGCTAACTCTCTTAAAAAATAAGTTTCACCTATGGTAACAAAATCTAAAGTATCCTGTTTAAGTTGTCTATTAATTTTAAGTTTGCTTAAAAATTCAGCAAAAGTTTTTGATCGAGTCCCTAAAACAAATTTAGACAATTTTAAAGCTAAAATATTTCTTTTTTCATTTAAATCAATACCACTAATTTCATTAATAATATGTATAAATTCATTTAATTCTAATTCTGTAGGATTAATTTTTTCTTCCATAATTAAAAACCACCCTCATTCTATAAAATTTATAATTTCTTGTTTAATTTCTTTTAAGCTCATGGGTCTTAAATTTGGATTCATATCTTTTGCTTTTTTAGGCATACCATAAACAACACTATCTGCTTGATTTTCACATAAACATTTTACCCCAACTTTATATAACTCAAACAAACCTTTAGCACCATCATCACCCATTCCGGTCAAAATAATCGCAAGAATTTTATTAGTTTTAACCAAAGGAATTGCAGAATGAAATAATAAATCAACATTGGGTTTAAAACTAGTTGCAACATCTTTCCAATTTGCCACAAGACTTAAATTTCCTGACAAAGTGGTATTTTTTTGACAAATATAAATTTTATTTGTTAAAACTTCTTTATCATTTAAAGAAGACACTTTGCTCAAAGCTTCTTTATCAAATTGATTTACAAATGATGGAATAAAACTGGCGCTCATATGCTGTGCTATCACCACAGTTGTATTTTTGATATCTACATCATTTAAAAGAAACTTTAATTGATTAGGACCACCGGTAGAAGATCCTATAAGTATAAGCTTCATTTATTTCCTTAAAAATTTTTAATTATGTTATAAATTGATTAAAAAATTTATTTTATAATTTTAGCATATTTTTAAAAAAATAAAAACTTAGTCTTATAAGAATTTATCTTAAAAAGCTATTTTTATATTTTATTATGTTAATATTATTTATACAATAATATAAAATATTACTAAAAATATTGGGTTTGTATTATGCTGAAAGAAAAAATTTATATTGCAAGTGATCATGCTGGTTTTAATCTTAAACAAAAAATCTGCACCTATCTTAAAGAAAAAAATATAATCTTTGAAGATCTAGGAACTAATAATGCTCAAAGTTGTGACTATCCAGACTTTGCGCATTTATTAGCTTCCAAAATAAACTCGAACTGCTTTGGGATATTAATTTGTGGAACAGGTATTGGAATTTCTATAGCAGCTAACAAACATAAAAATATTCGTTGTGCCTTATGCCATGAAGGACTAAGCGCAAAATTATCAAGGCAACACAATGATGCAAATGTATTAGCTTTAGGTGGAAGATTAATTGGAATTGAAATGGCTATTAATATTATAGAAAATTTTATTCAAACTCCGTTTGATGGAGATAGACATATAAGAAGAATTCAAAAAATCGAGGTAGATTAATAATGTTTGCAAATTGGTTTATTTTAACTATTCTCATATGTGCAACGCTTTATCTTGTTGTAATGTTACTTTATTATAAAACTTTATTAAGTAAAGAAAAAAATTCCAAAGATTTTATAAAAACCAATCTTGATGATACAGAGATTATCATTAGAAAGCTCCAAATTCAACTCCAACGTAGTTTAGGTAATATTGACATATTAACAGAAGAATTAAATAAAATTAAAACTGACTTAAGTTCTTTAAGGACAAGAAATTCTCAATATCGTTTAGAAAATGATAAATTAAGACAAAGAATAAAAGAATTAGAAGCAAAAATTGAGGCATTATTATGAAAAAACTTACAGAAGAAGGAAAAAAAATTTTATCCGAAAGCATACGAGTTGTTCCAAATTTTCCAAAAGAAGGAATTATTTTTAGAGATATCACTACTTTATTAAATAATAAAAAGGTTTTGTCTTTTTTACTTGATCATTTAAGCGAACGCTATAAAGATATGAAATTGGATTTTATAGCTGGAACCGAAAGCCGTGGTTTTATTTTTGCAGCAATGCTTTGTGCAAAACTTGATCTACCTTTTGTACCAATCCGAAAACCTAATAAACTTCCATCGTCTGTTTTTACCTGCGAATATGAATTAGAATATGGTACAGATAAAGTACAAATTCATCAAGATGCTTTTAGGGATATAAAAAATGCAAAAGTTTTACTTATGGATGATCTAATTGCTACTGGAGGTACAGCTATTGCTTCTTTAGAGTTAATAAAACAAGCAGGTGGCGAGTGTATAGAATCTTGCTTTTTAATCAATTTAAAAAATTTAGGCGGAATGAAAAAATTAGAAAAATATTGTGCAGCCTATAGTGTATTGGATTTTTAGGGGAACAAATGAAAAAATGGTTTAAAATCTTTGCTTTTGCAATTTTAATTGTTATTATAGCTTATATAATTTATAACTTTACTAAAAATGACTTCTCTTTAGAAGATTTTATTATAAAAATTTGGGATAAACACGTCGAAACTTGGGGTTATTTAATACTTTTTTGCTGGAGTATTTTAGAAGGAGAAATCGGACTTATTTTAGCTGGAGTCGCAGCACATGATGGAAAAATGAATGTAGCTTTAGCTATTTTTGTAGCAGGACTTGGCGGATTTGTTGGCGATCAAATTTATTTTTATATTGGAAGATATAATAAAAAATATATTCAAAAAAAACTTCGATCCCAAAGAAGAAAATTTGCAGTGGCACATCTTCTTTTGCAACGTTTTGGTTGGCCTATTATTTTTATACAACGCTATATGTATGGATTTAGAACAATAATTCCTATGAGTATAGGTATAACTAGATACAATAGCAAAAAATTTGCTCTGATAAATCTTTTAAGTGCTTGGGTTTGGGCTACTATTACCATACTTTTAGCATGGTATTTTGGTAGCTTAATCCAAACCTTTCTTCATTGGTCAAAAGAATGGATTAAAGAATATTGGTATCTTGCTGCTATTATTGTTATTGGCTTTTTACTAGGGATCATTTTTATTTTCAAACGCATAGAAAAAGCGATATTGAAAGAAAGGAGAAAAAAATAATGCAATTTATTTTTGAAGACAAAAAACTAAATTCTATTAAAGCTGATTTTGAAGTAGTCTTTATTCAAAATAAAAATTTAGAAAATTATAGTGAAGAGAAAAAATTTTTCGAATTAAATAACTTTAAAGGCGAAGGTGTATTACTAGATATAAGAAATCATAAACTTTTTATAGAATTAAAAAGTTTATCTTATGAAGATATTAGATTATGCTTTTTTAATATTTATAAAAATTTAGAAAAATTAAATATTAAAAGTATTAAACTACCTAGTATTCTTGGAGATTGTACCGTAAGAAGTTTTTGCTCTTTAGCAGAAGGTATACTCTTTGGAACTTACAATTTTGATAAATATAAAAAAGAAAAACAAACAAGCACGCTTGAAAAAATATTTATTTCAAGTCAAGAATTAAATGGAAAAAAAATTAATTCAAATGAAGCTAAAATAGGCCTAGAACGTGGACAAATCTTAGCTAATGCTACTAATTTTACAAAAGATATAGTCAACGAAATTCCTGAAATTTACACACCTCTAAAAATGGCTGAAGATGCACAAAAATTAGCAAAAGAACATAAAAATATAACTTGCAAGATTTATGATGAAAAATTTCTTATAAAAGAAAAAATGAATGCTTTTTTAGCTGTAAATAAAGCTTCAAATCTTCCCCCTCATCTAATTCACTTAAGCTATAAGGCTAAAAATTCCAAAAAAAGAATTGTCTTTGTAGGAAAAGGTCTTACTTACGATAGCGGTGGTTTAAGTCTCAAACCTTCTGATTACATGGTAACAATGAAAGCTGATAAAAGTGGTGCAGCTGCTGCAATGGGAATTATCAAAGCAGTATCAGAACTTAATTTAGATCTAGAAATTCATTGCATTTTAGGCGCTACAGAAAATATGATAGGCGGAAATGCTTATAAACCAGATGATGTATTAATTTCTCGAGAAGGGATTAGTATAGAAGTAAGAAATACTGACGCTGAAGGTCGTTTAGTATTGGCTGATTGTCTTTCATATGCACAAGATTTAAAACCTGATCTTTTAATTGATATGGCCACTCTAACAGGAGCTTGTGTAGTAGGTCTTGGAGAATTTACCAGTGGTATTATGGGTAACAATGAGGAATTACAAAATGAATTTTACCAAAGCTCTAAAAAAAGTGGGGAATATGCAACAATTTTACATTTTAATCCTTATCTTAAAGATCTTATCAAATCCAATATAGCTGATGTTTGCAATATTTCATCAAGTCGTTATGGCGGTGCAATAACAGCAGGACTTTTTTTAGATAAATTTATACGACAAGAATACAAAGATAAATGGTTGCATCTTGATATAGCAGGACCTGCTTACATAGAAAAAAACTGGGGATATTCAAATTTTGGCGCTAGCGGTGCGGGTGTTAGAATGTGTGTTAATTTTTTAATTCACCTTTTAAGGAAAAATAAATGAGTCTTTCAGTTGGAATAGTAGGACTTCCAAATGTTGGAAAATCAACAACTTTCAATGCTTTAACAAAAGCACAAAATGCTCAAAGTGCTAATTATCCTTTTTGCACAATAGAGCCCAATAAAGCAATGGTAGAAGTTCCAGATATCAGACTTAATAAACTTGCAGAGATTGTAAATCCGGAAAGAATTATGCATTCTTTGATTGAATTTGTAGATATAGCAGGACTTGTAAAAGGAGCTAGCAAAGGGGAAGGCTTAGGAAATAAATTTCTTTCTAATATACGCGAAACTGAAATGATTTTACATATAGTGCGTTGTTTTGATGAAGAAAATATAACTCATGTTGAAGGCAAAGTAGATCCTATAAGAGATATAGAAATTATTAATACCGAACTTATTTTAGCAGATATTGAACAGCTTAATAAAAAAATAGAAAAACTTACCAAAGAAGTTAAGTCAAATCAAAAAGGAGCAAAAGAAAATTTAGAACTTGCTAATTTATTATTAGAACACCTCAATAAAGGTTTACCGGCTAGTTCTTATCTCGATAAAGAAAATGAAGTTTATAAAAATTTGATTAAAGAATTAAGATTGCTCTCGGCAAAAGAAGTAATTTACGGAGCTAATGTTGACGAAGAAGGGATTAATGAAGATAATCAATATGTGAAAAATTTAAAAGAATACGCAAAAAAAAATAATCACGAAGTGATAAAACTTTGTGCGAAAATTGAAGAGGAATTAGTCGGCATTAGCGATGAAGAAAGTTATGAATTGCTAAACTCTTTAGGAGTTAAAGAAAGTGGACTTGATCAAATTATACGCACAGCCTTTTCTAAACTTGGACTTATTAGTTATTTTACAGCTGGAACTATTGAAGTACGTTCTTGGACAATAAAAAAAGGTTGGAAAGCTCCAAAAGCAGCAAGTGTTATCCATAATGATTTTGAAAAAGGCTTTATAAAAGCAGAGGTCATTTCTTATCAAGACTATATAGAGTATGGTGGAGAAACAAAGGTAAAAGAAGCTGGAAAATTAAGACTTGAAGGAAAAGATTATATTGTAAACGATGGAGATATAATGCATTTTAGGTTTAATGTTTAGATTTTCATCTAAACATTAAATTTTTGGACCAAATTTACTAAATTCTAAACCTTCTTTAACATCTTCATAGCGTTTAAAATTTTCTATAAACATTTTTGCAAGTTTATTTCTTTTTAAACAATATTCTTCTCGATTTTTCCAAGTATTAATAGGATTTAAAAGCAAACTTTCAACTCCTATAATGTTTTTAGGAATAGCCAGATTAAATACTTCAAAATTTTCAAATTCACAATCATTAATACTCCCATTTAAAATCGCATTTATGCAAGATCTAGTAGCCTTAATACTCATTCTTTGTCCAATTCCATAACTTCCACCAGTCCAACCAGTATTGACTAAAAAAACATTTACTCCATGTTGATCAATTTTTTCTCCGAGTAATCTTGCATAAACAGTTGGATGAAGTGGCATAAAAGGCTCTCCAAAACAAGCCGAAAATGTAGCTTGAGGTTCAGTTACACCACGCTCCGTTCCAGCTACTTTCGCAGTATATCCACTTAAAAAATAATACATTGCTTGTTCTTTGCTTAATTTACTAATAGGAGGTAAGACCCCAAAAGCATCTGCGCTTAGAAAAATAATATTTTTTGGATGTCCAGCTTTTAAAGTTGGTTCATGATTTTTAATATGATCAATTGGATAAGACACTCTTGTATTTTCAGTTTTTGTTGCGTCACTATAATCTACACTTTTATCTTCGTTTAAAACTACATTTTCTAAAAGTGCATTTCTTTTTATAGCGGCATAAATTTCTGGCTCATTTTTAGGATCAAGATTAATTGTCTTTGCATAGCATCCTCCTTCAAAATTAAATACACCCTCATCATCCCATCCATGTTCATCATCTCCAATTAATTTTCTATTAGGATCAGTTGATAAAGTAGTTTTTCCAGTTCCGCTCAATCCAAAAAATAGCGCCACATCTCCTTTTTCACCAACATTAGCGCTACAATGCATTGAAAGTTTATTTTCAAGAGGTAACCAATAATTCATCATTGAAAAAATACCTTTTTTCATTTCTCCACCATACCAAGTTCCACCAATAACAGCAATATTTTCCTCTATGTTAAATAAAACAAAAACTTCAGAATTTAACCCATCTTTTTTAAATTCATCATTGTGGCACTTACAAGCATTATAAACAATAAATTCTGGATTAAAATTTTCTAATTCTGCTTGACTTGGCTCAATAAACATATTCTTTACAAAATGTGCTTGCCATGCTACCTCAGTTACAAATCTCACAGCTTTACGACTTTTTAAGGAAGCTCCACAAAAAACATCTTGTATATAAATATCTTTTCCATCTAATTGATTTTTAGCTTTATTTAAAAGTTTTTCAAATAAATCTTTATTTATAGCTTGATTTGTCTTACCCCAAGCTATAAATTGACTCGAAGGCTCTTGCTTAACAAAATATTTATCTCTTGGACTTCTACCGGTAAAAATACCTGTATCAACACTAAAAGCACCGCTTTGAGTACATTGTCCTTCTTGATTGGTATTTTCATGCTTAAATAGCTCTTCATAACTTAAATTGTGATAAATTTTACCTATATTTTTTAAACCTAAATTTTCTATTTTTCTCATTTTTTATCCTTTAATTATTTTTATAGGTTGCAATGATTTGGCCTTCACTAACACTATCGCCTACTTTTACATTAATCTTCTCAATTACTCCATCTTTTGGCGCATTAACTTCAATTTCCATTTTCATAGCTTCCAAGATAGCCACGACTTGACCACTTTTAACTTCAGAATTCTCGTTAATATGTATTTTAAAAAGTGATCCTGAAATTGGAGCTTGAATTCCTTGAATAGAATTAGCATTTTGAATATTATTTTCTACTTTCTCTATATTTTTAATTTCAATTTTATCATCAAATCCAGAATTCACTTCAACAAAATATTTATTTCCATTAACCTTTACTGTAAAATGATTTTCATCTATATTTTGCTTAGATGCTGCTAAATCGTTTTTACGTATATTGATTTTAGCTTCTCCTTTTAAAAAGCTTATTCCTTTTTCCTTGCAAGTTGCTACAATAAAAATATTTTCTTCATTTATTTCAATATTTTCTTTTTCTAACAAACTTTTAATATAAGATATTTTTTTCGTTTCATCTTTATCTGCCAAATCGATTGCTAATTCTTCTGTTGGCTCTAACTTAAGCTGCTCTGCTGCAAGTTTTACAACTTCATCATTTGGTTTTACAGGTGTTTTTCCAAAATAACCAAGAACCATTTTACCATAGCCTTCGGCAATTTTTTTCCAAGGACCAAATATCACATTATTAAAAGCTTGTTGAAAATAAAATTGAGAAACTGGGGTAACTGATGTTCCAAATCCACCTTTTTCAACAACCTCACGCATCGCATTAATTACTTCTGGAAAACGATCTAAAATATTATTATCTCTCATCATTTGTGTATTAGAAGTTAAAGCACCTCCTGGCATAGGCGAAAAAGGAATTAAAGGGTTAACCCTACTCGCCTCAGGAGGTAAAAAATAATCCTTAAGGCATTCTTTTAAAGTTTCTTCGTATACTAAAATTTTTTCTTCATTCAAACCGCCTAAATCATAATTTTTTCCCTTAAGCGCGTGCATCATGGTTAAAATATCAGGCTGTGAAGTTCCTCCACTAACAGGAGCTGCAGCCAAATCAATACCATCAACACCTGCTTCTAAAGCTGCTAAATAGCAAGCTACACTTACTCCTGCTGTTTCATGAGTATGAAGTCTCACATGAGTATTTGAAGGCAAAACTCTTTTTGCCATTTTGATAGTTTCATAAATTTTATTAGGATTTGAAGTTCCACTTGCATCCTTAAAGCAAATACTATGAAAAGGTATTTCTGAAAGTAAAATTTCTTTTAAAATTTTCTCATAAAATGATACATCATGAGCTCCATAACAATGCGGAGGCAAATCCATCAAAGTGATACAAATTTCATGTTTTAATCCATATTTAACAATACATTCTGCACTAAATTTAAGATTATTAATATCATTTAAAGCATCAAAATTCCGAATAGTTGTTGTTCCGTGTTTTGCAAAAAGTTTTGCATGTAATTCAACAAGCTCTCTACTTCCAGTATCCAAAGCAATAGTATTAATCCCTCTTGCTAAGGTTTGCAAATTAGCATCTTTGCCTACAATTGAACGAAATTTATCCATCATATCAAAGGCATTTTCATTAAGATAAAAATATAAACTTTGAAATCTAGCTCCTCCGCCAAATTCAAAATGATTAATCCCTGCTTCTTTTGCAGCCTCTAAAGCAGGTAAAAAGTCCTTTGTTAAAATTCTAGCTCCATAAACTGATTGAAAGCCATCTCTAAAACTTGTATCCATCACATCTATAAATTTTTTAGCCATGCTTTTTCCTTAGCATTAATATCAAAGTATTATACAAAGAAAATAATAACATTTCATACATAATAAACAATAATCAAACAAAAATTATATTAATGTGAAAAATAGGCAAAAGATTGAAGAAAAATTATTGGGCAAATATCACCCAATAAATTTAAAATTTTATATAAAATTCTAAGAGTTTTGTTATTAAAACTACAAAAACTGCTAAAGGCGATATAAATCTTATAAAAACATACCAAATTTTAAAAAATACGCCTCCCATATAAGGTTTAAATAAAATTTCTAAAGTTTCTCTTTTTATCACAAAACCAACAAAAATTGCAATTAAAATTCCGCCTAATGGCATAATAATCTTACTAGAAAAGCTATCTAATAAATCAAAAAAACTCATTCCTAAAATTTTAAACTGTGTAGCATCTAAAGAAGATAAAATACATAAAATACCCAAAATATATACAAAAATACCTATCAAAATTAAAGCTTTTTTGCGACTTATTTTAAAAGTATTGATCAAATAAAAAGTTGAAGGTTCGATCATAGAAACAGCTGAAGTAATACCTGCAAACACTAAAGAAACAAAAAAAGCAGCCCCGAAAATATGACCAATTAAACCAAGTTTTTCAAATAAAGTAGCCAAAGAAACGAAAACAAAACCTGGGCCCTGCTGATTAGGATCGTAACCAAATTCAAAAATAAAAGTAAAAACAACAAGACCCATTAAAAGACCTGCTAAAAGATTAATAAAAATAATATTTAAAGTACTTGTAATAAAATTAGTTCGATCAGGCAAACTTGCTGAATAAGTGATAATAGTTCCAACCCCTAAGGATAAACTGAAAAAAGCAAGTCCTAAAGCTTCAAGAATATTTGAAATATTAATTTTATGAAAATCCGGAATGAAAAGAAATTTTAAAGCCAAGATAAATCCATCTTTACTCATTGCATAAATTAGCATTAAAATTAACAAAATAAACAAAGAAGGCATCATCCATACATTTAATCTTTCAATGCCGTTTTTAATTCCCTTAGAAACAATGTAAAAAATAACAAAAAATACCAAAGTAAAGCAAACAAATTGACTTAAAAAATCATGAGCTGTAAGATTTTCAAATTCAATTTTACTTATTTCTAAATTATTTGGTAGTTTTCCAATCACACTTAAATAAGCATATTTTACCACCCATCCAATCACTAAAGCATAAAAAGATACAATTAAAATTGATCCTATCATAGTAAAACCTACAAAAGACCAAGCCTTTTTATATTTAGGTGCTAATTTTTTATAAGCATTTACTGGATCTTTTTCGCTAATTTTACCAATGCTTAATTCAGCTAAAAAAATAACAAAACCAACCCCTAAGGTTAAAATAATGTAAAGCAAAATAAATGCAGATCCTCCACTTTGTCCTACGAGAGTTGGAAATTTCCATGCATTTCCTAAACCTACAGCTGAACCTGCAACAGCTAAAATAAAACCTATTTTTGAAAATTTAGAACTCAAAATACAACCTTAAAATATATTTTAAAACGTTTATTAAAGCAAAAAAAGTTTTAATTTTTTATGAAAGATTGCAAAATTAACAATATATTTCAATAAAAATAAAGATAAAACATAGTAACATTTCGGAGTTAATTTTAAATCTTTTAATTTAAATATCAAGTAGGGATACGCAAGCCGAAAGTATTTAATATTAAAGGTTTAGGATAGAAATTTTTATTAACACAAAGGTATTTTATTATGAAAAAAATATTTTTTCTGCTTTTAGCTTTTTCAGCAGTGGCTTTTGCAGCTGAAACAAATAATTTAGTAGAACAAGAAGCTATGAACACTTGGATTAAAGCTTTTTCAGTATTAGCTGCTGGTTTGGGATTAGGAGTTGCGGCACTCGGTGGTGCTATCGGTATGGGAAGTACAGCTGCAGCAACTATAGCAGGAACAGCTAGAAATCCTGGACTTGGACCAAAATTAATGACTACAATGTTCATTGCTTTAGCTATGATTGAAGCACAAGTGATTTATGCGCTTGTTATTGCTCTTATAGCACTTTATGCAAACCCTTTTATAAAATTTATTCCTGCTGCATCTTAAAGATAAAGTCCTATTTTGGACTTTTATGCGGTTATGGTGGAACTGGTAGACACGCCATCTTGAGGGGGTGGTGCGCTCAGCGTGTGCGAGTTCAAATCTCGCTAACCGCACCATTAATACTATACAACTCTATAAATTATTTCAATTATTAAACCAATTAAAATATTTATAAAAATTTTTAATAAAGTTTTTTCCCAAAAATTTATATTTTTTAAATTTGCCAACCTTTTATTCTTAAACCAAAAAGTCTAGAAAATATTGATTAATATTTTACACTTTATATTAATAGTAAAGTTAATAATTTTTTATAGATATAATCTCATATTTAAATAATTTAAAAAAATAAAAGCAATCGATTAAAGTTTATAATAAAAAATGAATTTAAAATCGCGAAAATAAAATTTACCCATATGAATTGTTTTATATATAAATATTTTATAATTAAAAAATAAAAAAAACAAAATATATTTTCAAGATATAATCTCTACCGTAATTACACATTTTAATCAGGATTTTTATAAGATAAATTATAATTAAACTCTACTTTCTCCTATTACTTTTTGCTAGTTCTAGTAGTAACAAACTGCTTTTCTATAGCTCACCAAAGCTTTTAAAAGTTCTATTTTACAACTACTTACATTAATACATTTAGCATTATCAAATTCATAATTACATCTTCTAATTTTGCAATAAAAATACTCAGATTCACTCAACTTAAAGTCAAATCTAGCTGCATTCTTAATTTATTAGAATTTTATTTTAGTGATTTAGTTTTAAATAATTTTGAATTTTTCACAAATTAAACATAAAATTATTCTAATTTTCTAACTTTATTAATTTCATAAGAATTTTTATAAATATCTTTTTGTTATAATTTTATTTTGCATAATTAAAAAAAATATATTCTCTAAAAAGGCCCCGATGAAAAATATTTTAGAAAATCAATTATTAAAACATCCTTTATATCTTAAAATTCAAAAATTAAAAGAATTAAATAATGAAAATAAACTCTATTTAAAAGATAGTGTGATTTTAAATACAAATAACATTCAAAAAGATGAAATTTTAGAACTTGCAAAAGAGTTAAAACCATGGAGAAAGGGTCCTTTCCAAATAAATGATCTTTTTATTGACACCGAATGGAAAAGTTATATTAAATTTAATATCTTAAAACCTTTTATGAATGAAATTTCAGGAAAAACAGTAGCAGATATTGGGTGCAACAATGGTTATTATATGTTTAAAATGCTCGAATTTAACCCAGCATTATTAGTAGGTTTTGATCCCTCTATAAAATATCGACTACAATTTGAACTCATCAATGCCTTAGCTAAAACTTCAATAAAATATGAGCTTTTAGGTGTCGAAGATCTTCCAAATTATCCACTTAAGTTTGATGTGATTTTTTGCCTTGGAGTTATTTATCATAGAAGCGATCCAATTAAAATGTTAAAAGAATTAAAGTCAGGACTCAATAAAAATGGGGTAGTTTTTTTAGACACTATGTATATAGAAGATGAAAGAGAAATTGCACTTGTTCCAAATAAAACCTATTCAAAAATTCCAAATATTTATTTTATTCCAAGCATAAGTGCTTTAAAAAATTGGTGCGAAAGAGCGGGCTTTAAAGATTTTCAAATTTTAAGCACAAAAAAAACTGATGAAAATGAGCAAAGAAAAACAGAATGGATTGACTCTTACTCATTAAATAATTTTTTAGATCCAAATAATAAAAATCTTACTGTAGAAGGTTATGAAGCCCCAAAAAGAGTTTATGTAAAAATAAAGATATAAATTATTTTTATTTTTTGCCGATTTTCATTTTTGAATTTATAGATAAAATATTTATCAAAAAAAAGGTAACAAATGGCAAAAAAAGACAATTTTGAAGACTATGTACAACTTGAAGAATATGTCTCGCAGGAAAATTTATCCAAAGTAAGATCTGAACTTATAACCTGTTTAGAACTCAATACTTCAGTAGCGGGCACCATTATCGAAATTGATAAAAATTTTGCCAAATCTATTTTAATTACAACAAATGATATGGTAGTTGATGAACATGGATTAATTTTTGATGCTTTTATATTTGCCGCCGCTAATTATGTTGCGCAAGCTGCAATTAATAAAGAATTTTCTGTCGTTATAGGATCAAAATGTTTTTTTTATGCTCCATTAAAAATAGGAGACGTTCTTCAGCTTGAAGCCCATGCCTTATTTGATGAAACATCTAAAAAAAGAGATGTAAGGGTGATTGGATATACAAAAGATATAAAAATGTTTGAAGGTACAATACAAATTGTAACTACGGATGAACACATTTTTAATTTAAAACGTCCACCAGTTAATTCAGTTAAAGATACACAACAAGAAGAAAAATCAAACACATCTGGTGTTAATCCTGATGCAATGGCAGCAACAATTTTAGCCTCAATGGGAAAATAATTAAGGAGTCATTTTAATATCAATCCAATTATTAGGACAGTCTTTATGATACATTCCGCTTGCATCATAATATTCCTTACAATCGTCATAAAAACGATTTGAAATACCTCTTTCATTAATAAAACATCCAGAAAATCCTAAAAGTGATATTATAACCAGTATATATTTTTTCATAACTACTCTCAAAATCTATTTTGTTTGCGCCATTTATAAGGCTCAATAGGATTTTTTTCTTTCCAAAGTCCTAATTTATATTTTTGAGCTTTTTTTTGCTCTTTAATATATACATTTGTATAATAAGTATCAGCCCAAGCATAGCCTTTACTTACCATCCAACAATTTATATCTACATTATTAAACTTGACAACAGCAACAATTCTACCATAAATATCTTTATTTTTATAAAAAATTTCCACTTCTTTATTTTTTAAAATTTGATTTAAATTATTTTTAGCTTCTTTTCCGAAATTTTGTTTGATTTCAGGCGCATCTATACCAAAAAACCTTACTTTACTTGTTTTATTGGAATTAAGAATTTCTATAGTATCGCCATCAATTACCCTAACAACTTTAGCTTTAAAACTTGGTGTTTTTGCCATATAATTTTGAATAAATATAATCGCAAGGGAAAAAATCAAAATTGCTAAGAGTTTTTTAGGATCGCTTAAAATACTTCTTAAATTTAAGATTTTATTGTAATTTATTCTCAATTTTATCCTTATTTTTTTAAAAAATATGCCATAATTTTAACAAAGAAAAGGAGAGAAAATGCAAAAAGTTATAGATAATTTTAAAGATTTATGCAAAATTCCGCATTGTAGCTATGAGACTGAAGAAATGAAAGAATTTTTAATTAATTATTCTAAAGATAAAAATTTTGTAGTTAATGTAGACGAAGCTGGAAATATTCACGCTATTAAAGGTAATCCTAAAATTTGTTTACAAAGCCATTACGATATGGTATGCATGGGAGATGCGCCTAAAGTGGATGTTTATGAAGAAAATGGATATTTAAAAGCTAAAAATTCAAGTCTAGGTGCAGATAATGGCATAGGAATAGCAATCATGATGAGCGCGATGAATCAATTTGAAAATCTAGAATGTCTTTTTACTAATAATGAAGAAGTTGGTCTTATGGGGGTTAATTCTTTAGAGCATACTATACAATCAAAGATGCTTTTAAATTTAGATCACGAAAGTGATAATGAGATTATGATAGGTTGTGCCGGTGGTGTTGATATAGAATCGATTTTACATTATAAAAATATAAAAAGTAAAGGCAAAATTTATGAATTGCAAGCACAAAATTTTAAAGGTGGTCATTCAGGAATTAATATCATAAATAATGAAAAAAGCTCTATTAAAGAAATGGCAAAATTTATAAAACAAAATCATGGAAAAATTATATTTTTTGAAGGTGGGGAAAGAGTTAATTCTATACCAAAACATGCCAAAGCTCTAGTATGTTTTGAAAATGAAGTCAAGGGAAATGAATGGATAAAATGTGAATTTAAAGGTGAAAAAGAATTTGAATTTTGCGATCAAAGTGATAAACTTTTAGATACTATCAATAGTTTTTCTCATGGAGTTAGAGCCTATAATGAAACCTTAGGAATAGTTCAAACTAGTATCAATCTTGCAACCTTAAAAATGCAAAACAATCAAATAGAATTTGCACTTTTTGCAAGATCTAATACTTTAGATGATTTAAAACAAATTGAATTTGAAACCTTAGAATTTTTTCAAGCTTTTGGTTATCAAAGTAAAAGCTTTAATTTTTATCCACCTTGGGAAGGCAAACCTAATGTTCTAAGCGACTTAGTTTTTAAAGCTTTAAAAAAAGTATCTCCAGAGGCTAAAATTTCAGCTATTCATGCGGGGCTTGAATGCGGGATCATAGAAAAAAAACAAAAATTATTATGCGCCTCTATAGGCCCAAACATTTATAATCCTCACTCTACCGATGAACGTTGTGAAATAGCTTCTGTAGAAAAAATTTCTAAAGTTGTTTTTGAAGTTTTGCAAAATCTTAATTAATTTTTAATTTTCTTTGTATGTTTTTTTCAATAAAAACATACAAAACAAGGAACACATTCCTACAAAAACAAAATAAAATCCTAAATATTTTTTATATAAAAAATCAATTATAAAAGGTATAAGAAAAGCTAAAAAAGCATAAGAAATATTATAAGCAAAACTTAATCCACTTAATTTAATTTCATTTTTAAAGATTTGAGTCATGAAAACAGGTGCAAAGGTAATAATACCTTGCGAAAAACAAACGATTAGAAAATACCATAAAAATTGCCGGTTATAAAAACTAAATAAAATTCCAAAAAACATTAAACTTATGCTAAAAAAAGAACAAATTTTATAGCTCCCCCATTTACTAGCTAAAAATCCTTGAACTATAGATCCTAAAATCACGGCTAAAATTCCAAAATTTTGCATCCATAAACTTTGAGATGAGTCAAAATTAAATATTGATGAAAAATATTTTGGCAAAATCATTAAAGTTGCAATGCCACTTGTTAAAACTATAGTCATTAAAAAACAGATAAACATACTCATTTTATGCGTTTTTAAAGCATGTTTTAATGGAAAATTTACAAGTTGTTTTCGAAGCTTTAATTTTAAAAATTCTGGAGTTTCATCTATTTTTTTTCTTAATGATAAAATAAAAATTCCAAATATTCCAGCCAAAATAAAGGGAAGTCTCCATGCATATTGCTCCACTTGTTCCTTAGAAAAATAATTATCTAAAATTAAAACTGTAAAATTTCCCAATAATAAACCTAAAGTTAAAGCAGCAGAAGCAAAACCAAGAAAAATAGGAATTTTATTTCCTTTTACAAATTCACTAATATAAACCCAAGCGCCACTTACCTCAACTCCTATAGCTAAACCTTGCAAAATACGAATTAAAAACAAGGCAAAAGTAGAATACAATCCTATCATTTCATAAGTAGGCAAAAAAGCTAAAAAAAAACTAGGTGCAACCATAAAAAAAATAGACAGATAAAAGATATTTTTACGACCGTATCTATCTCCAAAATGTGCCATTATTATAGCCCCAAATGGACGAACTAAGTAAGCTATTCCAAAAGAAATATAGGTATTTATTTGAGTCCAAAAAAAATTATTTTGCGGAAAAAAAATCTTAGAAAAAATATCTAAAAAAAACACAAAAAGAACAAAATCATAAAATTCTAATGCTCCACCTAAAGACGCATAAGCAATATTTTTATATTTTTTTTGCATATTTTTATACAATAAAGGAGAAACCTTTATTGTATTTTACCGCCTTCAATAACCACATCATCAGCTTGAACATCATCTCCAAAATGCTGCTTTAATGTTTCATCATAAGCTTTGTGAAAGAAATGTTCCCCACCTAATTTAATAATTAAATTATCGATAAATTGCTTAAGTTCTTTATCACCTTTTTTAACCGCAGGAGCTATAACATCTTTATTTCCCAATTCTTTGATGGCCATTTTAAATTGAGGGTGATCTTTTACCCAAGCAAAAAGTAAAGTATTATCATGGCTTAAAGCATCTCCTCTTTTGTCCATTAAAGCTGCAAAAGTTTCAGTATTTTGATCGTATTTTAAGGTTTTTATATTAGGATAATTTTTTGAAAAATATGCATCCGCTGTTGTGCCTTTATTTATAAGCAAGATTTTATCTTTTAAATCCTCTATACTATGAATTGTACTATCTTTTGGAGCAACAACCCCTAAAGCTACTTTCATATAAGGTAAACAAAAATCTACCTGCTCTGCTCTTTCTGGGGTTTGAGTAAAATTAGCTAAAATAATATCAACCTTATTTGATTTTAAAAACTCTACCCTATTAGCAGCTTCAACAAGCACAAATTGAACTTTATTTTCATCTCCTAAAAGTTCTTTTGCTATGCGTTTTGCCAAATAAACATCATAACCTTGATTTTTACCTTTTTCATCTACATAACCAAAAGGAGGTTTATCTCCAAACACACCTATTCTTACAATTCCATTTTGCTTAATTTTTTCAAGAGAATTAATCTGTTTTGAATTTTCTCCACAAGCACTTAAAAATATAGCTATTATAGCTGTAAAAATACTCAAGAATATTTTTTTCATTTATTATCTCCATAATCATTTAATTAAGAAAAATTATAACAAATTATTATACTTAAAAATTTTTAATTTTTTATTCTGTTTTTTACATGAAATCTAAAAGTTTATTGTTATAATTTTATTTTAAAAAAAATAAAAATAAGGAAAATTATGAAAAAAAATCTCATGCTTGGTGCAAGTTTAGCTTTATTTGTGGCATGTAGTGATAATTCACTAGATCAATCTATCGTAAAAAAATATGAAAATACCTTAAATACACAAATTAAAGAGGAACAAAATTTAACTAAAGACTTTTTTAAATTCAATGATTTTAAATGCCAAAGCGATGGCAATTTTATAAAGTGCATGAGCCCTAATTTAGAAGTTTTTGATCCTAATCATAAAAAAATATTTGAAATTGAAAATATAGAATATAAATCCAATGAAATTTATACAGGAGATAAAAAAGAACTTATTTCTTTTCAAGAATTATTAAATTTTTTACTTTCTAAAAATGAAAAATTGCAAGATGAAATTACCTTAAAAAACTTAAAATTAAGCGATGAAATAATTGATCAAATAAACAAAATACATTTAAATAAAAATCAAAAAATAAATGATTATCTTAAAGAACTAATTTCCAATCCTTTTACAATATCATTTAAAAATTTAAATTCTAAAAAGAATGATGAAAATTATAATTATCTTTTCAGTTTTAATATCCAAGGTAATAATCAACTCAATTTCAACCTTAATATTAATCTAGATTATAAATCTAAATTCTTAGATATATTGGATTCTCTAGGGCTTAAGTACGATACAAATTCGCTTTCAATTAAAAATATTGATGAAAATAACACAAGTATTGATAATTTTAAATCTATGCTTCCTCAAATACAAGAAAATATTATTATTCACGATGCAAAACTCACGTTGTCTTTGGATACAAAAGAAGTTTTTAAAGACTATATTGAAATGGCTAATTCTATACTTAAAATAGCTAAAGATCAAAGTAAAGATGAAAAACAAACTTTAATAATTGACAAAACCTTGCAGGCACTCGAAAAAATTACTCAAGATCCAACTTATAAACTTAATATAGAAGTATTTTTTAAAGATATTCCTTTAAGCACATATCCTCAAGAACAAGCAAAGGTTATAAAAAAAATAACTATCAATGGAATAGACTTTACCGACTTAACAATGATGTTTAATAATTCTATTTATGGATTACCATATTAAAATGGAGAAAAACTCCATTTTAATGTTCTAAAAGGATTATTATGAAAATTTTATTTTCCCCGAGTGAAGGAAAAGATGAAAATTGTACGCAAAAACCGATTAATGAAAATTCATTCATATTTAAAGAATTATTTGCTTATAGAATGCAAGCTCTAGATAAATATGAAAAATATATTCAAGATTGCAATTTAGAGGATTTAAAAGAACTTTTTGGCATAAAAAATGAGAATGAAATAAACAAATTCAAACACAATTTAAGAAAAGCTTCCACTCAAAGTGCCATAACACTTTATAATGGTGTGAGTTACGAATATCTGAAATTTAATTCTTTAAATCTTGAAAGCCAAAACTATATCTTAGAAAATACCCTTATATTTTCCAATCTTTTTGGAGTTGTAAAGGCTAGCGATACTCTTCCTTTTTACAAATTTAAACAAGGCAAAAAACTTGGAAATTTTAATATAGAAAAATTTTATAAAGAGTATTTTAGCAATGCTTTAGATGAGTATTTAAAAAATGAAGAAATTCTTGATTTAAGAGCAGGATTTTATGATAAATTTTACATTCCTAAAAAGAAATTTTTTACCTATAAATTTATAAAAAATGGAAAAGTAGTTAGTCATTTTGCAAAAGCTTATAGAGGAATTTTACTTGCTTTGTGCGCAAATATAAAAGCTAAAAAAAATCAAGAAGTATTAGATAATCTTCCATCAAACCTTAAACTCAAAGAAATTCAAATTAAAGGCTTGAAAGAAGAAATTATACTTGAAATATTAGATTCTATTTGAGATATTTTAAAACTAAACTAGCATAATAACTTGCCGCTCTAGGCAAAAGTTCATCGTTAAAGATATAATGAGAATTATGTAAATATATGTCATTTTCATTTTCTAAAAAGGCATAAGCACATTTTCTCATTTCGCAAAAAAATCCAAAATCTTCACTTCCCATTAAAGGTTGATGGTTAAATTCACAATTTTCTTCACCAAAAATTTCTTTAGCAACTTCTGATGCAAATTCCACCGCCTCATCATTGTTAATCGTTATAGGGGCTATAATTTCTTTTGAAATTTTAATTTCTACGTCATTTGCATCTGCTATTCCTTGACAAATTTTATGAAGTTTTTCTTCTGTTAGTTTTCTAGTTTCATTATCAAGCGATCTAATGCTAACTTTTAAAACAGCATTATCTGGAATAATATTAAAAGCATAGCCCGAATTAAAGGCGCCTATACTTACAACAGCTGAATTTTGCGGAGCAACATTTCTAGATACTATACTTTGTAAAGCTATTACTAATAAAGAAGCTACATAAATAGGATCTTTAGTTTTTTCTGGGGCACTACCATGTCCTCCTTTGCCAATAACCTCCAATGTATAGCTATCAGAAGAAGCCATCATTGCACCTTTTTTTAAATAAAATTTTTTTGATGAACCAAAGGGCATATTATGCCATCCAAAAATAAAGTCACTATCAAATTTTTCAAACAAGCCATCTTTTATCATTTCATTTGCACCTCCCAAACCTTCTTCAGCAGGCTGAAAATAAAGATTTAAAGTTCCATTAAATTCTTGTTTAGCTAAATATTTTGCAGCAAGCAACAAAGAGCTTGTGTGCCCATCATGGCCACAAGCATGCATTATATTTTCTTTTTTACTTTTATAATCAACTTGGGCACATTCTTGCATAGGTAAAGCATCCATATCCGCACGAAGTCCAATTTTTTTATCACTATTCCCTTTTTTAAGAACTCCAACAACTCCTGTTTTTCCAATGCTTTCATAAACTTCATAACCAAAATCTTTTAATTTTTTAGCCACCAATCTTGCGGTTTGGATTTCATCAAATCCTAATTCTGGATTTTCATGAATTTGATGACGAATTTTTACAAATTCATCTTTTAAATCTACAATTTCTGGTATTAATTTCATTTTATTTTCCTCCTTCTATAAAATGATCTTTTTTAGGAAAAACAAACAACGATGCAACAGCTGAAACCAAAATCAAAATAAACATATAAGTAAAACCTATAGTAAAACTTTTAGTTTTATCTACACTAAATGATACAATTTCAAGATTTAACGATAAAATGATAAAAGTTATTGTCCAAAAAGTACTCATAATATAAGCACTACGGTGCGGATTTGTATCTTTTAATTCCGAAGGAAGATTAAAGAAAAAAGGCCACCATAGAGAAAAAAATAAACCTGATAAAACAGCAAAAATTTCTACCATAATCCATTTTTTTAAAAAAAGCATTACAAATTCCGCTTAAAAGCATACACAAACTTCCAACTAGAAGCATCTTTTTAAAAGAATAGCCTTTTCTTTTAAAATAAATTCCTATAAAAGGTCCAAAAATAATAGCTACATTTGCTAAAACAGGAATTTCTTTCTTAGCTACTTCAGCTAATTCTTTAGTAAAGCCTGCATACTCCACATAAAATGTAGGTAAAAATGTAAAAATAGAATTTAAAAACAAAATCGGCCCCATATAAAAGATAATCATACCCCAAGTTAAAGGCGATTTAATAGCTGATAACAACTCTTTTTTATTGTCTATTTTTTCTTGTTTTTCATCTATCTTTTTATCTTTTCCTATAAAAATCCAAAGAATAATTAATACCAAATTAATCCACGCATAAAAAGACAAAGAATAACGCCAATTTCCAAAATAATTTGAAATACTTTCGGCAAAAAGAATTCCGATGATATAGCCAACTATATTTGAATTTGTATTAATACTAATCATAAAATGCAAACTTTTCTTTTCAAACCATTGTTGAGTAATAGGAACCAAACATACTAATGCACAAGCTGAACCAAGCCCCATTAAAAAACGTACTATTAAAATTCCCAGATAGCTTTCTATAAAAGCTAAAAACACACTTGAACTCATCAAAAGGCAACCTAAAAAATATCCTTTCTTAAGTCCGAATTTATAAATTAAAAAAGCTGTAAAAGAAGCACCAAAAATTTTTGCGACAACAACAATACTTGTAATTAAAGTTGCTTTTTGATTATCTAATCCCAAATCCGCTTTTATAAGAGGCATCAAAGATCCAGTAGAAGCCCAAGAAGCACTAAAAACAGCATAAACACTAAATATAATAAAAGCAACGCCTATACGCTGCATATTAAATAAAAATGAATTTTGCACAAATACTCCTTATTTTGTTGATGCAATTTTTATAATATTTTTTGCCACCTCAAAACTTTGATAAAAAGATTTTAAAGGTAAAAATTCGAACGCGGAATGAAAATTATGCGCCCCAGTAAAAAAATTTGGCATAAATAAACCTTTTAAAGCTAAAGCGCTCCCATCAGTTCCTCCTCTCATGGGAAAAGTTTTTGGTTTTATATTACATTCATTAAAAGCTTGATGCAAAATTTCTAAGCCTATTTTATTATATTCATTCATGCTATCTTTTAAATTAGAATACACATCCTCGATTTTTAAAGTTATAATTGATTTTTTATACCGTTTTTGCATGAAATTAACCACTTCTTTAATATATTGTTTTTTTTCTTCATATTTTTGTTTATTATGATCTCTAATATTTAAATATAAACTTGCTTTTATTTGATCAGAATGAAATTCTTGCACCCAAATATAACCTTCATCATTTTCTGTATTTTCTGGAGTTTGTAATCTGTCAAAACAATTAGCTATATCTATTCCTATTAAAGTAGGATTTAAAAGCACTCCTTTAGCACTCATAGGATGAGCACTCACTCCTTGTATTTCTATAAAAGCCGATCCTGCATTAAAAGTTTCAAATACTAATTCTCCAAGCTCACAGCAATCAATCGTGAAAGCAAAATCAGGCTTAAAATATTTAAGATCAAGCATTTTAGATCCTCTAAGCCCTATTTCTTCATCAGGAACAAAACTTACATAAACGTCTCCATGTTCACACTTTTCATGGACTAAATAATGCAGCAAAGTCATGATAGTTGAAATTGCCGCTTTATTATCAGCTCCTAAAACACTAGTTCCATCTGAGAATATGATCTCTTCATCCATATATTTTAAAAGTTCAGGATAATCTTTAGGATCGCATATGATATTTTTCTCTTTATTTAAACATAAAGGCTTGCCTTCAAATTTTAAAATTTGAGGTTTTATAATATCACTAAGACCAACATCTACAGTATCTAAATGAGCACAAAAACCCACGCTTTTTTTCTTTGAATTTCCTTTGAGTCTTGCAGTTAATATAGCATTATCTTGCAATAAAATATCACTAAGTCCCAAATTTTCAAGCTCTTTTTTTAATAAAAGTGCTAAATCATATTGTCCTTTCGAGCTAGGTAAATTTTGAACCTTTGCATTGCTTTGAGAAGGTATAGCTAGATAATTAAAAAAATTATCAATTTGAAGTTGTTTATAATTCATATTTTATCCTTAAATACAGAAATTTTAACAATAACAAATTTCAATCTTTGCACAAGATTTTTTATTGAAGAAAGAAATAAAGAAATATTTTCTAAAAGAAAATTCATCAAAAATCCTTAATCTTTGATTAAAATAATTATATAATAGTCAATTCTTAATTTTAAATAAAATTATTTATTTTTTAAAGAAAATCATTTTTTTTTAAGAAAAATGTTATAGTATTACACACAAAAAAAGGAGTAAAGATGCAGCATTTATTATTTGTTTTTTTAATTATTGTATTTTTATTTGCAATTTTTATTATCATTATGCGTTATGAAAGAAAGATCAATCTCTTAAATCAAAATATTCAAAATATCAAAGAAGATATTGTAGAGCTTAAAGAAACTGCAAAAAAAAATAGAACTTTAATTGAAAAAAATCGCTCAAATATAGAAAATATTACAAACAATTAAACAAAAGAAACACTTAGTTTATAAATCATATTATGATTAAATGTCAAGGAAAAAGTTTTATAAGTGCTTTTTTTGTTTTTATTTTTATAAATAAAACTCTTTAAAAAACGACATAAAGAAACACTTGACATTTTTCCTTGTAAAATCACATACATAGCATTTTGAGAAATTCCATATTTATAACTTGCACCACTTGGAAAAACCTCGAGATTAAAATTTAAGCTATCATAGTAACTATCATAATTCATAATTTCAAGTTTAACAAAACTAATTTCTTTTTCCTCAAATTCTAAATTTTTAAAAATTTCAAGTTCATCTTCTTTAGAGATCTCCATAATGTCACTTTGAATATTATTTTCATTTTTAATGATAAAATTGGAATTTTTAAAGATTCTAGAAAATGTTTTTGAGGACTGAAATTTTTGACTTGATTCTTGGGTTATATTTTCTTTTAGTATAGACTCAATTTCATCTTTATCTTTTTCTTGTTTAAAAAAATTCTCCACAATAATAATATCTTCGCCAACATCAACCTCTAAATGTTTTATAATTTCATCAAAAGAAAAATTTTCATCACTAAATTCCAAAATACTAACATTTTTAGTAATAAAATCTATTCCATCTCTATTAGGAATTTTATCTTTAATCAAAAATGCTTCACTGCAAAAACTAGATTTTTCAATCTCATATTCATTACTTTTTCCCATAAAAACAATTTTCATTATAAAACCTCAGCAATAAGCTCTAAAGGATGTGCAAAAACTACTTTACTTGATTTTTGTTCCAAATTATTAGAAATTTGCATTCTGCAAGCTGAACATTCAGCACTTACAAAATGAGCCATAGTCTGATCAATCATTTTTACTTTTTTTTCACCTACACTTAAAGCTTTATCATAATGTTTCATTTGCATACTTGCCCCACCAAAACCACAACAAGTATTAGAATCTTGCATTTCTATATAAGTATAATTGGTTTTTAATAATTCTCTTGGTTCCTTAAAAATTCCTTGCATCTTTCTTGCATGACAAGGATCATGATAAGTAATACTATATTTTTTTTGTTTTTTATTTTTTAAAAGTTCTTTCAAAGAAGTAAATTGATATAAATATTGGCTTGCTATATAAATTTTAGAAGAAATTTTTTTAGCACGATTAGCCCAATCTCTCTCATTTTGCATAATAAAAAAACGTTCATAATCAATTTTTAACATAGCAGAACAAGTAGCTTCAGGAATAATTATCGCATTAAGTTTTTCTAATTTTTTCTCAAAATATTCTATATTTTTTTTAGCTAAAATTTCAACACTCTTAAAATCCCCAGAAAAAAAATGCGCCACTCCACAACAAGCTTGTTTTTTCATCAAATCAACATTAATATTTAACTCTTTTAAAATTTTTAATGTAGAAAAACCTGTTTGTGTATAACAATAATTTGTTAAGCAGCCCACATATAATCCTATAGTCTTTTTTCCACCATTATCTATAAAATCAGGATTTAAATTTAAAAAACTTTTTTTATGAAAACTTGATAAAAATCGACCTTTTTTTATAAAAGGCATTGAAAATTTAGCCCTCATACCTAAATTTTTTTCAAATTCTTTATTTTGAATATGAAAAGCACAACTTTGAAAAATATAACCTAATTTTGCCAATATATCAAGCCATTTGCGATTTTTCAAACATGAAAGTATGATTTTTTTATACCAAGGCATACCAAACTCTTTTACTATGTCAAAACGCATTTTTTCTATAGCATTATCAATACTTAATTCACTCGGACAAATCTCTACACAATGGTTGCATAAAAAACAAGATTCAAAAACATTTTCAAGTTCTTTATTAAGTTGTAATTTTCCTTCTTTATAAGCTGCTATAAGATCCAAAAAGCCTCTTGGATTTGTAACTTCATCACGATTGATATCATAAATAGTACAACTAGGTATGCATTTACCACATTTTACGCAAATATCTGAAATATTATTCATACTGTTTTAGAAAAAACTTTCTTTTCTTCACTAATATTTTTCATATAAGCATCAAAACACATAGCAATATTACGTATCAATAAAACTCCTGTTTCATTAACTTTAATATCATTCTCACTTATATTTAAAAAATCTTCGTATTCTTTTAAAGCTTTTAAATCTTCTTTAAAATATTCTTTAAATTTTATATTAAATTCTTCTTCTACTTTTTTTATGTCAAGTCTAAAATTAGCCATCAAATTCATAATTACATATTTTCTAAGCTCATCATCAAAAGTTAATTTTACACCTCTTTCAAAAGGTAGCCTTCCATCATCTATAGCCTTTTCATAGCTTAACATATCTTTAAAATTTTGGGCATAATGCTTTTTTCCCTCGCCAATACTAGTAAGTCCTATACCGATCAAATCTGCACCACCTTTAGTAGTATAACCTTGAAAATTTCTATGCAAAGTACCGTTTTCTAAAGCTTTAAAAAGTTCATCTTCTTCTTTAGCAAAATGATCCATTCCTATCATTTTATAACCATTTTGACTTAAAAATTTTTCACAAAATTCTAAAATTTGAAGTTTTATATCTGGACTTGGTAAGGTATTTTCATCAAATTTCCTCATATTTTTCTTAAGCCAAGGAACATGAGCATAATTAAAAATAGCTAAACGATCCGGATTTAAAATTAAAATTTTTTCTAAAGTTTGAGTAAAACTTTCTAAAGTTTGATAAGGCAAACCATAGATTAAATCCATATTAACAGATTTTATACCCCTATCTCTTACTAATTTTAAAGCATTTTTAGTCAAGTCAAATGGTTGAATTCTATGAATTTCTTTTTGCACTTTCTCATCAAAATCTTGCACCCCAAAACTAATGCGATTAAAACCATACTTAGTTAAAACATCAGCTTGTTCTTCATTTAAAAAACGAGGATCAATCTCACAACTTATTTCAGCATCTAAAGTAAAATTTTCAAAAATAGATTTTATTTTTAAAATAAGCTTCTCTAGTTGCTTAGCACTAAAAAAAGTTGGAGTTCCTCCACCAAAATGCATTTGCACTACTTCTCTTTTTGTATTGACTATAGAACTTAAAATATCAAGTTCTCTAAGGATATAATTTAAATATCTCTCCTTGCTTTCTTCTTTTGCAGTATAAATCACATTGCATCCACAAAAATAACAGGCGCTTCTGCAAAAAGGCAAATGAAAATAAAGCGATAAAGATCTATTTTGTTGTTTTAAAATTTCTAAATATTCTGTATATTTAAAATCAGTATTAAACTCTACAGCCGTAGGATAAGATGTGTAGCGAGGTCCAGCTTTGGAGTATTTTACAAAAGCTTTATAATTTCTCATTGTTTTTAACCCTTTCAACCATAGCTTCCATATCGACAAATAAATTAGGATGTTCTTTTTTTATATCTATAATAAGCTTTTCTAGATCTATATTAAATTCCATTAAACCTTCTTTGACACGCTTTTTAATTTCATCCATAGCAACTACCCAAGCATCATTAAAATCTATAGGAATTTGTTGATAAATTGCTTTTTCTAGTTTTAATTCAAAATTTTCTTTTTGAGTTTGCTTTAAACTTTCTAAAATATTTTTTAAACTGCTTAAAGAAATCATGGTATGAATTTCATCATTTTCATCCACTATAAACCAAGGTTCAGGAGAATTAAAATTACCATTTTTAAGCACTAAACATGCTTCATTTTCTTTTTCTGTTTGTTTCATTTCAAAAATAGCTCTATCTTCTTTTTTCATACCTAAATTTTGACTAAATTCATCAATACGTTTTAAACAATTGCTATATTTTTCAAGTTCTTTCATTAAAAAACTCCTTTTATTTTTCTTCTTTATCTTACAAAATTAAATTTTATATATTTTTATTTTATTAATTTTATAAAATTTAGCTTTCATTTTTTAGCATTATAGCTAACTCTTTAGCATGATAAGTAATAATAAGTTTTGCACCTGCTCTTTTAAATGCTATCATTGTCTCATATAAAACCTTTTCATAATCAATTACACCTGCTTTTTCTGCAGCTTTTAACATAGCATATTCGCCACTAACATTGTAAACACATAAAGGCAAATTTGAATGAAGTGAAATTTCTTTTACTATATCAAGATAGGCAAGAGCTGGTTTAACCATTAAAATATCAGCCCCTTGTTTTTCATCCTCTAAACTTTCCTCTAGAGCTTCTTTGGCGTTAGCAAAATCCATTTGATAGCTTTTTCTATCGCCATAACTAGGAGCTGATTCTGCCACATCTCGAAATGGTCCATAATAGCTTGAAGCAAATTTGGTAGAATATGCCATAATAGGCAAATTTTCAAAACCTTCTTGATCAAGTGCTTGACGCAAAGTTTCAATTATACCATCCATCATTCCACTTGGTGCTATCATATCAACTCCTGCTCTAGCATGAATTAAAGCTTGTTTAGCTGAAATTTTTAAAGTTGCGTCATTATCCACACTTTTAGTTTTTGAGCTAATAATACCACAATGCCCATGATCTGTATATTCACAAAAACAAAGATCGCTAATGATAAAAAGATTAGGAAATTCTTTCTTAATTTCTCTTATACTTCGCGCAATTAAACCTTCATCATCAAGCGCATCGCTTCCACAACTATCTTTTTTATCATTTTCAAGAACTCCAAAAAGTATAATCGCTTTTATTCCAAGATCAAGAATAATTTTACATTCTTTTAAAATTTCATCCAAACTCATTTGAAATACATTTGGCATAGATGGAATTTCTTTTTTTATGTTCTTACCATTAACAACGAAAAGAGGATATATTAAATCATTAATACTTAAAAAATTTTCTCTCACCATTGATCTTAAATTTTCATTCATTCTAAGTCTTCGAAAGCGTTTAAACATTTTTTGTCCTTTTTATGCTAGAATTATTTTAAAATTTTAACATAAATTTATACACGAAAGCGACTAATGACTATAAAAATTTCAGAAATAGCTAATTTACCTAGTAAATGGGGAAATTTTAAAATACAAAGTTTTAAAGAAAATGATAAAGAACACCTATGTATCTTTAAAGATGAACCTAAGGATATATTAAATCTTAGAATTCATTCAGAGTGTTTAACAGGAGATGCCTTAGGAAGTTTAAAATGTGATTGTGGCGAACAATTAGAATTTTCTTTAAAATACATTGAGCAAAATGGTGGCATGATTATATATCTTAGACAAGAAGGCAGAGGAATTGGACTTTTTAATAAAGTAAATGCCTATGCTTTACAAGATAAAGGTTTAAATACTATAGAAGCTAATCATAAACTTGGATTCAAAGCTGATGAAAGAACTTATGAAATAGTAAATTTTATACTTAAGCATTATAAAATTTCTAAAATAAATTTACTTACAAACAATCCGGAAAAATTAGAAAGTCTCAAGGATAAAATTTTAATACGAGTACCTGTGCTTATTAATCCAAATCGTTTTAATAAAAATTATCTAGATATCAAACAATCTCAAATGGGACATTTGCTTTGAATTTGGATTTTTTATACCCTATTTTAGAAAATTTTAATCAAAAAGATTTTGAAGAAAAGATAAAAATTTATCAAAAAAATTTGATCAATTTTAATAAAGTTCATAATCTAACTCAAATTCAAAATATCGAAGAAAATATTATAGATAGTATAAAAATTCTTCATTTTTTTGATTTTACAAAGGCAAAAAATATAGTTGATATAGGTAGTGGAGCTGGATTTCCTGCTATTTTTTTAGCTTTTTTACTTAAAAGTAATTTTTATCTTTTTGAGCCAAATCCTAAAAAAGCTGCTTTTTTAAGAACAATAAAAATAGAGTGCGATTTATCTTATTTAAATATTTGCAAAGAAAAGGCTCAGGAAAATAAAAATAATATTAAGGCTGATGTTATTACCTCTAGGGCCTTAATGGATGTAAAACCTTTAATGCAAATTTGCAAAGATCTAAGTTCTAAAAAAACCATTTTTATTCTATGGAAAGGTAGTGAAATTTATAAAGAACTCAAAGATTTAGAAAATAAAAAATATAAAATTTTTGAAAACGGGTTTAGAAGATATTGTATTTTAAGTAGTTAAAAAGCTACTTAAAATTATTTTACTATATCTGCACTAAAAGTAAGATCTACTAAAGGCCAAGAAATTCCTCCGTGTCCAGGAGCTGCATCACTTAGAGCTTTTAAAGCTTCTGAGCTATTTTTAAATGCATGCAAATCAAGTTGTCCCTTAGCAACAAATTTATCATTATCTATAGTATAACTTAAAGGAACTATTATACTTTTTTTATTCATGGTAATTTTAGCAGAAATAAGACCTTTATTATTTCCAGCAACAATATCTTCAAACATTACTTTAATATCTGACTTATCTAAGAATTTTGGGAAAAATACTTTAGTAATATTATGAGTAATTACATCATTTCCCTCCCCCATAAATGCACTACTTGGCTTAATCACAGCCTTTGCACCTTTTAAATATCCTACCAAATCTTTAGCTTTTTTGGAAAAATAATATTTTACATCCTTAAATTCTCCACTAACTCCAACCATATCTTTGGTTTTGTAACCTTCAAAATCAACTTTTAAACTATCTTGCTTAAAAGAAAACGCGCTTAAATTTGAAGCAAGCAATAAAGAAACTGCCGCACTAAGTAAAATCTTTTTCATTTTGTTTCCTTTATAATGAATTTTAAAATGACTTTACATTATAATACATATTTTTAAATAAAAAATATTTTCTTTTAAAAATATTTTTATTACCAAAGAATTCCTTTAAACAATAAAGTTAAAAAATATCCTCCTATTAATAAAGCTATCCCTAAAAACAAAGCTAAACCGAAAACTCTAGCACCGCTTTTTAAAAATTTTTTAAAATCTATTTGCAAACCTAAAGCTGCCATAGCAAAAACAATACAAATAGTGCAAAGATTTCTTCCAACATTTACAATAATACTAGTTTCAATCCCTAAAAAGCTTTCTTTATTAGCTAAATAAGTATTAAAAACTATCATTGCTAAAAAAGCAAAAGCAAAATAAGGGATAGTAAGAGTTTTAGCAGTTTTTCCATGACTTGAATGTTGATTTTTTGCAACAAAGTAAGTCACTATAAGTAAAAATGGAACAAGTAAAATAACTCTCATCATTTTAATAATAATTGCAATATTTGCAGCTTTTTGATCAAAATTAGCCATATCTTTTGCCATATCTGCAGCTCCTGCAACATTGGCTACTTCATGCAAAATTGCTCCCATATAAACCCCCATGGCATTTTGATCAAAACCAGGAATAAGATCAAAAGCAAAGCCAAAAGGACATAAGAACATAAAAATCAGTCCGAAAATAACTACAGTTCCTACAGCCAAAATACCTTTAAAAGGATCACTTTTTAAACTTGATTCTAAGGCTAATACAGCTGCTGCTCCACAAATAGCGCTACCAGCACCTACAAGCATAGAGGTTTCTTTATCAAGTCTAAATATTTTTGTTCCAACAATAACAGAGGTAATAAAAATAAAAGTTACCACAATAGCAGAAAGAATAAATCCATTAAAACCTACACTTAAAAGTTCAGTCAATGTAATATTAAAACCATATAAAACTATACCTAATCTTAAAAGCTTTTTAGCACTAAAATGAACTCCAGCTTGAAAGGTATGTTGATACTTAAAAAACCAAGGAGAGAGTAAAACCCCAATAATAATAGCAAATGCAGTAGCAGCAAGATGGGTAGCATCTTTAATACTTTGAATATTCGAAAGATACATAGAACAAGCTACGATACATGCTGTAAAAATCAAGCCTTTAATATTGGATTTAATTATACTCTTAAGATGTTTTGTATTCATTAATATTTCCTTTCTAATAAAATATAAAATATTACTTTAATTAATATTTTATTGAAATTATAATTATTTTTATAATATAATAAAAATATATTATTTCAATTTTTATGATAAAATATTTTAATGAAAACTAGTAAAAGGCTAAATCAATGACGATGAAAATTAAAGATATGGAAATTTTTTTAGATCTTTTAAATACAAAAAGTCCTACTTATACAGCTAGCAATTTTGGCGTGACACAATCTAGTATTTCAATTATAATTAAAAATATTGAGCATAGTTTAGGAGGAGTTTTATTTGAAAGATTGGGTAAAAAGTTATTACCTACCCCTAAAGCTTTATTTTTAGGAAAAATTTGGATGAGATTAGTTCAAGAATACCATAAAAGCTTAAAAGATTTGCATAATGAAAATATACTTTTAGGAGATATAAAAATTGCAGCTACTCAAAGCATTGTCGAGCATTTTCTTGGTACTATTTTATTTGAATTTAAATCAGCTTTTCCGCAAATTAAAATACATTTTCAAACAGAGAATTCAAAAGAATGTCTTAATTTATTAAAAAATGGTCATATAGAATTTGCCTTAATTGAAACAGAATTGAATCCGACTTTATTGGAATATGAAGATTTGGATATGCAGTTTTGGAAAAAAGATGAACTCATTGTTGCAAGTAGTGATAAAAAACTTAGCAAAAAGGAATTTTTTATTGACGAATTATTGGATGAAAAATGGATCTTAAGAGAAATGGGGTCTGGTCTTAGAGATAAATTTTTAAATGAAATTGGCTCTACTGCCAAAAAATTAAAAATATTTTTAGAAATCGATAGGATGACTGCTATTAAAGAAATTGTTTTACAAAAAGGAGCAATTTCTGTTTTTTCAAAAAAAAGTATAGAAAGAGAATTAGAAAGTAAAATTTTATATGAAGTAAAAATCAAAAATATCAATTTTGAGCGTAAATTTTACACCCTAAAAAGAAAAAATTATAATTTTAATCGAGCTTTAGAGAAGTTTGAATTTTTTCTAAAAAATTACAAAATTCAATAAAAAAATTATAAAAAAGTTAAGCATTATTGTGGTAAAATCAAAGGTTATAATCAAAAGTTTTAAGGAAAAATTCAAATGAATGCTAAAACTCAAAATTTAGAACTTGAAGAATTATTTAAAGAAAATGAAGAAGACTATATCACTTATGAAAAGTTAGTCAAATATCTAGATAAACAACCTACTAGCACTACTGTTAAAAAAATCGCCGCTCTAATGAAAAAACACAAAGTGCAATTATTTTCAGCTGCGGAAATTGCACAAATGAAAAATATTGAAGATGCTAAAAGACTACAAGAAGAAAAACAAAAACTTCAAGATACTAGCCTTGAAAACGAATTTGATCTAGCTAATGAAAATGATTTGCTTGAATGGAGTAGATCTGATTCTCCCGTGCGTATGTATTTAAGAGAGATGGGACAAATTGCACTTTTAAGCAAAGATGAAGAAGTTGAAATTTCAAAAAAAATTGAACTTGGTGAAGATATTATTATTGATGCCTTTTGTTCTGTGCCTTATCTTATAGATTTTATTTTGGATTATCGCGAACCTTTAATTAATAGAGAAAGAAGAGTTAAAGAACTCTTTAAAAGTTTTGATGATGAAGAAAAAAACGGAGATAAACTTGATGATATTGATGAAGAAGAATTAGAAAATGAAGAAGAATTAGAAAATGAAGAAGATACCTCGAAAAAAAACAATAAAAAAGAAGACGAAAGAACCTTAAAAGTTATAGAAAAATTTAAAGCTCTTGAAAAGGCAAAAAAAGATTGGTTAAAAGTTTCCAAAGATAAAGAAAGCGGCGATGAACTTTTAGATAAATTAGGAATTGCATTTAAGAAAAATATCTTGAAAGAAAAATTAATGGATTTAGGACCAACTTCTAAATTAATTAGCGAAATAGTCAAATCAATAGAAACAGCACTCAAGAGTGATGAAGAATTTGATAAAGAACTCAAACGTCTTGAATACCGTTTACCTATGTTTTCAGAAGAATTAAAAAATCGTCACGCCGATATACTTAAAGATATCACAAAACTTAGCAAAGAAGAAATTACAGAAAGAGCTCTTGAAGCTACTATGGTAAGTACTTATATGGAAATTAAAAAACTTTTTCAAACAAAAGAAGCAAGTAAAAAAAGTTTTGATTTAGAAAAAGAACGTCTCAAAGAAATCGTAGAACAAATTAAACGAGGTAAAAAAATATCAGATGAAGCAAAAACTAGAATGGCAAAATCAAATTTACGTTTAGTTGTAAGCATAGCGAAACGTTATACTAATCGTGGATTACCATTTTTAGATCTTATTCAAGAAGGCAATATAGGTCTTATGAAAGCTGTTGATAAATTTGAATATAAACGAGGATATAAATTTTCAACTTATGCGACTTGGTGGATACGCCAGGCTATTTCAAGAGCAATTGCTGATCAAGCAAGAACAATAAGAATTCCTATTCATATGATAGAAACAATCAATCAAATCAACAAAATTATACGAGAACATTTGCAAAAAGATGGTAAAGAACCTGATGTAAATGTTATAGCTAAAGAAGTTGGTTTAAATGTTGATAAAGTAAAGCAAGTTATAAAAATCACCAAAGAACCTATTTCTTTAGAAGCACCAATTGGTAGTGATGATGATGGTAAATTTGGAGACTTTGTAGAAGATAGAAATTCTCTTTCCCCTATAGATCATATACTCAAAGATGATTTAAAAGAACAAATAGATGAAGTTTTGGATCAACTCAATGAAAGAGAAAAAACCGTTATTAGAATGCGTTTTGGTTTAATGGAAGATGAAAGCGACAGAACCTTAGAAGAAATAGGAAAAGAACTTAATGTTACACGGGAAAGAGTACGCCAAATAGAAAGCTCAGCTATAAAAAAATTAAAACACCCTAAAGTAGGTAGAAAATTAAAAAACTATATAGAGGGTTGGAAGTAAAATTTTCAAACTTTACTTCCAATTTAAAGGCATCTTTTTTTCATACTCATTATTTTTGCTAAAATAAAACCACAAATAAAACCAAATATATGCCCATACCAAGCTATATTTACTCCCATCATTAAGGGAATAAAACTCATAAGTAAAATTGCAATAATAATTCCTAAAGTGCTCTTTCTATCTAAAAAAGCAAAATAGCCCATTAAAACACAAATTGCCCCGCTAGCACCTATAAGATTAACACTAGAATCAAAAAAATAAATATATACAGCACTTAAAAGTGAACAAAGTATGCCACCAACAAAATAAATCAATAAAAAATATACCTTTCCTAAATATTTTTCCAATATACTACCAAATTGAAAAAGTACAATCATATTAAGAATAAGATGAGTTAATCCTGCGTGTAAAAACATGGAGCTTAAAATTTGCCAATAATTACCCTTAAAAAATAAAATATTTAGTCCAAATAAACCATAAGTACTATAAGGTGTGATAAAATATATTATAATATTTAAAAAAATTAAAAATAAAGTGATCAAATTTAAAACCTTTGTTTAAAAATTGTAATATTTTCTTTAAATTCACATAAAATTCACATAAAATTAATTAGAATAATAAGAATTACATTTTAGGAAATTAACTTGAAATTATTTTTTTTAATCTTTATTTGCATTTTTTTTACCCACTTAAACGCTGATATTATTATATCTCCAGATAATCTGCCTGACAATATCAAGACTTTTATTAAAAAAAATTTTAATGCTTCCATAGGTATAGTCCAAAAAGATAGAAATTCTTATGAAGTTTATCTTAGCAATGGCTTAGAACTTGAGTTTGAATCTGATGGAACTTGGAAAGAAATAGAAAGCAAATTAGATCCTTTTGATTTTAATTTTCTTCCTTCTAATATTATTGATATTATAAAAAATAAATTTCCAAATATTAAAGCTAGGGAAATTGAGAGGAAAATCAATTATTACAAAATAAAACTTAGTAATGGAATAAAAATTTATATCGATTTTAATGGCACAATTTTACACAAAGGTTCAGACTACTAAATGAAATGTTTTTAAACACTTCATTTTTCTTCATTAAATAGGACTTTTAATAAGAAATGCTGCAAATTTATTAATATAAAATTAGTAGATTTTGGCTTCAGGGAAAAATCAAAAAAAATCTTGAATTACAAAATACTTGGTTTGATATCAAAGAAGAACAATGGGAAGGTAATTGCAACAAAAAAGAAATAGAATTCTTATATACACTTTTAGATGAAATAAATCAACATAATATGGACATTGGAATTATTACTCCATTTGTAGATATCAGACAAAATTTAACTGATATAACTGAAAAATATAAAAATTTAAAACATAGTAAAATCGGTACTATTCATACAATGCAAGGAAAAGAAGCAGATATAATCATACTTATTTTGGGTGGCAATAATGAAAATGCAAGAAAATGGGTATCATCTAAGCCAAATTTAATTAATGTCGCATTAACTAGAGCAAAAAATATTATTTTTATAATAGGAAACAAAGAAAACTACATCGAGCTTGATTATTTTAATCATTTAAAAAATATAAATACAATCACACCAAATTTATTTGATTAAATTTGAAATTAAATAATTTAGCAAAATGTTTTTTAAAATTTAACTAAAACCCCAAACTAAAATTTTTAATAATTCTTTAAAAATTTTAGTTAAAATGAGCACAATTAAAAGCCTAATCTCTATTAAAAAATAAAATGCTTTTTTATTTTTTAATACAAGCTTAAAACTTTGAAATAAAACTAACCAAATCAAAGCAAAAACCCATACGAATAAAAACTAAAAAGATAAATATTTTTCTAATTATAAAACTTTAAAAACCATAGTTACAACTCAATATAATAATATTTTTAAGAATAAAACTTTAAAAAGAACTATTAATTAAAAACATAAAATCAACTTTAACCTATAACAATAAAAACCTATATTATAAACCAAAAACTTTTTATTGTTTAAAAAGTATAACCTTAACTAGACAACCGATCTTAAGAGCAACTACTATTAATCAACTAACTTTTAAACAAACTATAAAATAAATTCCAAAAAAACACTAAAACATTTCTCATAAATCATTGAATAAACTCAAACTCTAAACTAAAATCCTTTTAAATAAATTAAAGCCTAAATAAAAGATATGAAAAATAAAGTATAAATTCTTTTGTAAATAATATAATGGATAGACTTAATAATCTTATAGGACAAACTAGGGTTTAGGTTAAATTTTAAAAACTATTTTTTACAAACACCTATCTTATTAAATCATTAAATAAACTAAAATCCTAAACTAAAAACTCCTATATACAATCAATTCACAAACTAAAACAACAAAAGCTAAAACATACAAAGTATTCAAATAAAAAAATAAAAGGCTAATTTAACAAGATCCATAAAACTCATTTTAATAAGACTAACCCTAAAAAGCTTAACTATACAAGACTAACTTAACGATAACAACCAAGAAAAACAAAAACTAATCAAACATTAGCTAAAGAAACAAGATAAAGCTACACAAGCAAATACAAACCTTAAACTAAATTCTTTTATTAAATAACCAAATCAAAGATATAAAAAATAAGAGATTAAACTAAATCAATCAAACATTAGTTAAAAACTATAATCTAAATTAAGACACAAATAAAAACCTTAAACCAATTAATAACTTAAAAAGTAAAATAAATCTATATAAATAACTAAGCAAACTAACATTAACTAAACTTATTATATTAAAAAGAATAAAAGATTAAATAAAGATTATAATTAAGAAGTAGAATAATAACAAGTCCGCAATGAGCTACTTTCCCCCTGCCAGTAAGGCGTAGTATCATCACCCACGATGTGCTTAGCTTCTTGGTTCGGGATGGAGCAAGGCGTTTCCACATCTGTATAATCACGGACATTGTTATTTAAATATTCTTATTAAAAATACTTAAAAAACAATGTTAAAAGCAAGTTAAAAACTTTACTCTTTCTTTTTAAGGTAAAAACCTTAACAAGGAAGTGATGCTTATTAAAAAGATAAGCCAAACGCTCTATTAGTACTGGTCAGCTAAAAGACTTTCATCCATTACACACCCAGCCTATCAAACTAGTAGTCTTCTAGAGAGCTTAGAGAAGATTCATCTTAGAGTTGGCTTCACGCTTAGATGCTTTCAGCGTTTATCCTTTCCAAACTTAGCTACGCTGCGATGCTCTTGGCAGAACAACAGCTACACCAGTGGTTTGTTCAACCCGGTCCTCTCGTACTAGGGTCAAATCTCTTCAATCTTCTTACGCCCACGGCAGATAGGGACCGAACTGTCTCACGACGTTCTGAACCCAGCTCGCGTACCGCTTTAAATGGCGAACAGCCATACCCTTGGGACCTGCTCCAGCCCCAGGATGCGATGAGCCGACATCGAGGTGCCAAACCTCCCCGTCGATGTGAGCTCTTGGGGGAGATCAGCCTGTTATCCCCGGGGTACCTTTTATCCTTTGAGCGATGGCCCTTCCACACAGAACCACCGGATCACTAAGACCGACTTCTGTCTCTGCTTGACTTGTATGTCTTGCAGTTAAGCTGGCTTATACCTTTATACTCTACAAACGATTTCCAACCGTTTTGAGCCAACCTTTGTAAGCCTCCGTTATTATTTGGGAGGCGACCGCCCCAGTCAAACTACCCACCAGACATTGTCCCACTTGAGGATAACTCAAGCTGGTTAGCTACCCAAATAAGAAAGAGTGGTATCTCAACAATGGCTCATATACAACTGGCGTCATATACTCAAAGCCTCCCACCTATCCTGCACATTCTTATCCAAATAGCAGTGTCAAGCTGTAGTAAAGGTCCACGGGGTCTTTCCGTCTTGCCGCGGGTAGGAGGAATTTTCACCTCCACTACAATTTCACTGGATCCCTCTTTGAGACAGCTCCCATCTCGTTACGCCATTCATGCAGGTCGGTATTTAACCGACAAGGAATTTCGCTACCTTAGGACCGTTATAGTTACGGCCGCCGTTTACTCGGGCTTCGATCAAGAGCTTCGCTAATGCTAACCCATCAATTAACCTTCGAGCACCGGGCAGGCGTCACACCCTATACATCCTCTTACGAGTTAGCAGAGTGCTGTGTTTTTGGTAAACAGTCGGGAGGGACTCTTTGTTGTAAGTTTCTTCGCTTTCGGAGTAAATCCTAGTACAGAGCGAACCACACCTTATACCGAAGATACGGTGCTATTTTGCAGAGTATCCTTAAAGAGAGTTCTTCCACGCGCCTTAGAATACTCATCCCACCCACCTGTGTCGGTTTACGGTACGGGCAACATTAGCTAAACTTAGAAACTTTTCTTGGCTCGACGGCATCAGCAATTCTTCTATCCATCCGAAGACTTCAAAAAGCCTGTCAGTTCTCGGAGTATTCTTATACGGATTTGCCTGTATAAGCTCCTACAACCTTCGACTAGCACTTCCATCCGCTAGCTTGCTTAGCCCTAAGCGTCCTTCCATCGCACACTAATGTTGGTATTGGAATATTAACCAATTTGCCATCACCTACCCCTTTCGGACTCGGCTTAGGACCCGACTAACCCTACGATGACGAGCATCGCGTAGGAAACCTTGGGTTTACGGCGTTAATGATTCTCACATTAATTATCGCTACTCATGCCTGCATGCTCACTTCTATTCGCTCCAGCACTCCTTACCGGTATACCTTCGACGCAAATAGAACGCTCTCCTACCACTTGACAAAGTCAAGTCTACAGCTTCGGTACTTACTTTAGCCCCGTTATATTTTCCGCGCAAAATCACTAGACCAGTGAGCTATTACGCTTTCTTTAAAGGATGGCTGCTTCTAAGCCAACCTCCTGGTTGTTTAAGTAACTTCACATCGTTTTCCACTTAAGTAAGATTTAGGGACCTTAGCTGGTAGTCTGGGTTGTTTCCCTCTTGACGACGGATTTTATCACTCGCCGCCTGACTGCTGTGATTACATATAAGGTATTCGGAGTTTGATAGGGTTTGGTACATTGGTGTATGCCCTAGCCCATTCAGTGCTCTACCCCCTTATACTACGACACAACGCTATACCTAAATATATTTCGGAGAGAACCAGCTATCACGAAGTTTGATTGGCCTTTCACCCTATCCACAAGTCATCCCGGGGCTTTTCAACGCCTATGGGTTCAGTCCTCCACTAGTTCTTACACTAGCTTCAACTTGCTCATGGATAGATCACTTCGTTTCGGGTCTGCAGCATCTGACTAAGCGCCCTATTCAGACTCGCTTTCGCTACGGCTTCGCGTGTGCTTAACCTTGCCAGACACCACAACTCGCAGGCTCATTATGCAAAAAGGCAGTCCATCACCCTGGTTTGCACCATAGGGCTCTGAATGATTGTAAGCAAATGGTTTCAGGTTCTATTTCACTCTGATCACCTCAGTTCTTTTCACCTTTCCCTCACGGTACTTGTGCACTATCGATCTGGTATTAGTATTTAGGGTTGGATCGTGGTCGACCCAGCTTCAGACAAAATTCCACGTGTTTCGCCCTACTCAGGATACTGCTAGCTAAAGTTTGGTTTTCGCATACGGGACTATCACCCTCTATGGCTATACTTTCCAGAATGTTCTGCTAACCTCACTTATTGCACATTGCAGTCCTACAACCCCCAATGCAAGCATTGGGTTTGCCCTCTTACGCTTTCGCTCGCCGCTACTGACGTAATCTCTATTGATTTCTTTTCCTGAGGGTACTAAGATGTTTCAATTCCCCTCGTTCGCTCCTATATTAGGTAATGTATATCTCTATACATTGGGTTGCCCCATTCGGAAATCTACGGATCAAAGCTTCTTGACAGCTCCCCGTAGCTTATCGCAGTCTAGTACGTCCTTCATCGCCTTTACCAGTCAAGGCATCCACCATTCGCTCTTAGTAGCTTACCTTTTTACCTTTTTTAGTTGATTCTAAAACGCATCACTTCCTTGTTAAAGTTTTTATAATAAGACTTCTTTAATATCTGTCTTAAGACGGAAAGCATTTAAACACTTATATTAAGCAACAATATAAGCTGTGAAGTTTAAAACTTATTCTTTAAAAAAGAAATAAAGAAAGAAAATTAAATATATTTTTTAATTTTTTATTTAAATATTTATTTATGATAAAAAATAATTAATAAAGCACTAAAAACATTAATTTTAAATTCTTTTTAGTTTTTTAAAGAAAAAGACAGTGAAGTTTTATTCTTTAACAAGTTCAGTAAAATTGTTTTTAAAACTTGCTTGTGACTCTTAACATTGGTAAGTAAAAGAACATAACTTTAGTAATTTTTTTATAAAATAAAAAATATTTCTAAAGTAAAAACTGGAATTATATATACAATAAGCTTAAAATAAGATGAAACAAAAAGTGAAAATCTCACTTTTTGTTTTAATTATTTAGTTTTATATCCTCTAAAAGCAAAAAATAAAATATAAAAATAGCACAATAATGGGACTATATAGGAAATAAGCAAATTAAAATAATCAGCAACTAAACCTTGCACTGGTGGTATTAAAGCTCCACCAACAATAGCCATGCTAATAAGTCCAGAGGCTCTACTTGTGAATTTACCTAGTTTTTTTGTCGCTAAAGAAAAAATAGTTGGAAACATAATAGAATTAAAAAGTCCTATCACTAACAAAGCTATCATGGCAATTTTTCCACCAATTAAAATAGCTATTATAATTAAACAAATGTTGATAATAGAATTAAATGCTAAACATTTATTTGGAGCGATTTTAGTCATGATAAAGCTTCCTATAAATCTTCCTATCATAGCTCCACCCCAATAATAAACTATATACTTTGCTGCCGTTATTTCTTTAATGTTTGCAAATTTTTCCATAGTTAAAATTAAAAAAGAACCTATAGATACTTCAGCTCCAACATAAAAAAATATAGCTGCTGCTCCTAGAACGAAATGAGGATATTCAAAAAGACTCTCTTTTTTATCATAATTTTCCTCACTAACCACTTCAGTTCTTTTCCTTATATCTGGAAGTTTTAAAAGATATATCACAATAGCTAAAAGAATTAAAATTCCAGCAATTGCCAAATAAGGAATTTGAACAGATTGAGCTTCTTCTAACTTACTTGCATATTTTACAGTATCTGAAAGTATAAAAGCAGCACCAAAAATTGGCCCCAAGGTCGTCCCTAAAGAATTAAAAGCCTGAACTAATGTTAAAGCTGTAGCTTCCTTTCCTGGAGCAAGTAAAGTTACAAATGGATTCCCAGCTGTTTGTAATAAAACAACTCCACTTGCCAATATAAAAAAAGCTCCTAAAAATATAGAATATGAAGCCATAGAAGCTGCTGGATAAAACAAAACACAACCAATGGCTGTTAATATAAAACCTAAAACGATCCCTACTGGATAACCAATCTTCTCTAAAAGCTTACCAAAAACTCCACCAGTTACAAAATAAGCTCCAAAAAAGCAAAATTGCACTAAAGCTGATTCAAAATGGTTAAGTTCAAATATTACTTTAAGATGGGGTATTAAAATATCATTTAATACCGTAATAAATCCCATAACAAAAAATAAAGCTGTTAAAGCTACTAATGCAAAATTATTAGACTTAGTTTGCATATTTTTCCCTTCTAAATTGAATTAAAATTTTTATAAATTTGTATTAGATGTTTTGTAGAGCTATCGTGCTCTTGAATTTTTCCACCTTGAAGCTCTGATAAAATAGTTTTTACAAGTTCTTTACCGAGCTCAACTCCCCATTGATCAAAACTATTAATACCCCAAATTACGCCTTGAACAAAAATTTTATGTTCATATAAAGCGACCAAAGAACCTATGCTTTTAGGATTAATTTCATTAAGTAAAATAATATTACTAGGTCTATTACCTGAAAAAACCCTATGAGGTGCAAGTTTATGAATTTGCTCTTCGCTAAAACCCTTACTAGACATTTCTTTTTGAACTTCTTCAAGTGTCTTTCCTTTCATAAAAGCTTCAGCTTGAGCAAAAACATTACTAAGTAAAATTTCATGGTGCCCTGGCAAACTTCCTTTTTTACTCAAAGATGCAATTAAATCAATAGGGCTTAAATGTGTTCCTTGATGTAGAAGCTGAAAAAAAGCATGTTGGGCATTAATACCTGTATCACCCCAAATAATTGGGCCTGTGTCATAATCAACTTTTTTTCCATCTTTTCTAACCTGCTTACCATTACTCTCCATATCTAACTGCTGTATAAATTTAGGGAGATATTTTAGTACAGAATCATAAGGAGCTATAATATGGCTACCAGCATCAAAAAAATTTATATACCAAACACCGATTAAACCTAAAATGACGGGCATATTTTTTTCAAATGGCTGGTTATAAAAATGTTCATCCATTATATAAGCACCTTCTAATAAAGATGAGAAATTTTCTTTACCTAAATAAATCATAATAGACAAACCTATGGCAGACCATAAACTATAACGTCCGCCAACCCAATTCCAAAATTCGAACATATTATTTGAATCAATTCCAAATTCTTTTACTGCTTCTTTATTGGTTGAAACTGCTACAAAATGTTTTGCAATATATTTTTCATCTAAAGCATGATTTAAAAACCATTTTCTAGCTGTAAATGCATTAGTTAAAGTTTCTTGAGTTGAGAAAGTTTTAGAGGCTACTATAAATAAAGTTGTTTCAGGATGTACCTGATCTAAAACACCTTGTAATTGTGCTCCATCCACATTAGAAACAAAATGCATATGCAATCTTGGATGTCCAAAATTTTTTAAAGCTTCGCAAACCATTAAAGCTCCCAAATCAGATCCGCCTATACCTATATTTACTATATCTGTAATCACTTGATTTGTATATCCAAGCCAAGCACCAGAACGCAAAGAATCTGAAAAATTTTGCATTTTTGTTAAAACTTCTCTAACATTGGGCATAATATCCATATCATCAATCATAATTGAATGATTGCTCTTATTTCTTAAAGCAGTATGTAAAACAGCTCTATTTTCGGTTGTATTAATCTTTTCACCTTTGAACATAGCTATCATTTTTTCTTTTAAAGAACATTCATTGGCTAGATTAAACAATAATTTTAAGGTTTCATCATTGATGCGATTTTTTGAATAATCAAGCTTTAAATAATCTGTCTCAAGAAAATATCTCATTCCTCTATTTTGATCTTCTCTAAATAGATCTCTCATGTGCACATCTTTTATGTTTAAAAAATGATTGTGCAACTCCTTATAAGAATTTAAATGTGTTAAAGATTTCATTTTTCACCTTTCACTTCTTTTAAAGAATAATCTTTTAAATGATTTTCCAAAGCAACCGCAGCTCCACTAATACCCGGATATTTTGCTAAAACCACATAAACAGGAATAGCAGCCAAATAAGCATCAAATCTTCCTTTATTTTCAAAACGAATTCTAAAAGGTGATGTTTTGAAATAATCAATAAATCTAGGAATAATTCCTCCGCAAAGATAAACTCCACCTCTAGCTCCTAAAGTTAAAGCTAAATTTGAAGAAACTGTACCCAACATAGCGCAAAATATATCTAAAGTTAATCGACACAAAGGCGAATTACCACTTAAAGCTTGCTCGCTAATAAGTTCTGGAGTCATTTTAGAATGCTTAATACCTTCTCTATTAGCTAAAGCTTCATATATAAGCACCAAACCCGCTCCACTTAAAAAACGCTCAGCTGATACATGACCATATTTTTTCTTTGCATACTGCCAAATCATTATTTCAGTATCATCAAAAGGAGCAAAACTAACATGCCCGCCTTCTCCAGCTAAAGCAGTATATCCGCACTCATTGCAGGGTATTAAACCACTCACTCCAAGTCCTGTTCCAGGACCTAAAACAGCTTTTGGCGCATATACCTCACAAGAACTTCCACCAACTTGCATCAATTCAGAAAGTGGCATTTTGGTTATAGCATAAGCTTGAGCTGTAAAATCGTTAATTAAGATTAAAGATTCCAAATTTAAAGCTTGTCTTGTTGTCTCGATTGAAAAAGCCCAATGATGATTTGTCATTTGAACCCAATCACCCAAAACAGGATTAGCAATAGCAAAAGCGCCAAATCGAACTACTGGATTGCCAACTTTACTTAAATAAGTTTTTGCTGCATCAACAACGGTATTGTAATCTTGACAAGCTAAAACTTCAACATTATCAATTTTACCCGGCATAACTTCCAATGCAAATCGAGCATTAGTGCCCCCAATATCAGCTAAAAGTCTTGGATATGATTTTTTATTTTGAGAAGTAGACATTGCACATTACCTTTTTTGAATGAAGTATATAAGATATAGGAAATTTAGGATTTAAACCCTTAGTAGCCTCATTGAAAACGAGTTGCTTTTCTCTTGTGGCTATAGATAAAAATAACTCATTGCAATTTTCTAATGCTGATAAAGACATGGAAAGTCTTTTGTACGGGGCATTTTTAGGAGTTACTGAAACAATATTTTTTTGAGTTGTTAAAGCAAAGTTGATTTCGTCTGCTTCAGGAAATAAAGAAGCTGTATGACCATCTCCGCCCATACCAAGAATAGCAATATCAGGTTGATTGTAAAATTTATTTGCATTTTTAACCAAATCTTCTAAAGAAAGTTTACAATCTTTAAAAAAAGGTTTAAAATGTGCTTTTTGGGCTAAATTTTTTAAAAAATGCATTTTTATTAACCTTGCATTACTATCTTCATGATCAAGTTCAACTATTCTCTCATCAACCAAAGAAATATTGCATTTATCCCAAGTACAAGCTTTTTTACTTAGCATGTCTAAGAATAAAACTGGAGACTTTCCTCCAGAAAAAGCTAAATTTACACTTTGCTTATCTGATAAAATTTGATCAATAGATAATACAACAGCCTCAACCAAAGCCTTATTACAAGACTTCAAATCTGAAAATTCATGCATTTTAAATGCCATTTTTCCTCCATTTACTGCTTCATAAATTTAATTAAATAAAGTGTAACAGAGTTTTGCTTATAATCATCAAAATAAACAAAAATTACTGAAAAATTTAAACAAATTTGTTTCATAATTACTCAAATTTTGTTTTAATATATTAAGCATTATACCATTCACGTTGATCTTTTTGAATCAAATCAAACGATTCCTTAGGCCCCCAGCTTCCTGCAAAATAAGAATATAAAGGTGTTTTATTATTTTTCCAATTTTCTAAAATAGGATCAATCCAAGCCCAAGCGGCTTCTAATTCTTCTTTATGATTAAAAGAAGCTTGATTGCCCTCTATAACATCCAAAATTAATCTTTCATATGGTTGCATAACTAAAGTGCTATTTAAATTTAAAATTAGATTATTTTCCTCATAATCCATTGTTTTACCAATTTTTTTTACTTTTAAATTTAAAGAAATTTGATTTTCTGGCTGTAAACGTATTATAAGTTTATTAGGATGGATATCTTGATATTGTTGATCTTTAAAATAAATAACAATTTGGGCAAAAGAGTTAGCCATTCTTTTACCTGTTCTAATATAAAATGGGACATTTTTCCAGTTTTCATCTAAAAGCTCAACTTTTATAGCGACAAAAGTTTCTGTTTGACTATTTTCTTTAATATTATCTTCATTTAAATAGGCTTTAAATTCTCCTGATTGGCTGTATTGAGCCCTAATAACATTTGTTTTTATATTTTCATCATCTAAAGGTTTTAAATTTCTTAAAAGTTGTAATTTTGCACTTCTTATAGAATTAGCATCAAGAGTATCTGGTATTTTCATAGCAACCAAAGAAAGAATTTGCAAAATATGATTTTGAATCATATCTCTTAAAGCACCCGTGCTATCGTAAAATTCTCCTCGACTTTCCACTCCTAAAGTTTCAAAAACGCTAATTTCAACATAATCAATATAATCTTTTTTCCATAAAGAAGTAAAAATAGGATTAAACCTTCTTAAAATTAAAAGATTTTGTATACTTTCTTTTCCCAAGTAGTGATCAATTCTATAAATTTGTTTTTCATTATAATATTGTGCTATTTCATTATTTATAGCTTGACAAGATTTTAAATCCATACCTAAAGGTTTTTCTAAAATAATCTTAACTCTCTCATCATTCAAACCTACTGATGCTAAATTTTTACATGCCTTAATAAAAAATTCTGGAGACACTGAAAAATAAATAACTATATTCTTACTTTCACTATTTATTTTTTCTTTTAAAAGTTCAAAGTCTTTTGTTTCATTTAAATTTATACTTAAATAATCAATATTGTGTGTAAATTCTTCCCATTTTTTATCATCACAATTTTTTATATGAATTTTTGATTTATGACTCATCTTATCCTTAAATTCATCAACATTTAACAAACTTCTACCAGTTGCGATCACTTTTCCAATATGAGGTAAAAAACCATCTGCATAAGCTTGATAAAGAGAAGGGAAAATCTTTCTCATAGCTAAATCTCCAGTGGCTCCAAATAAAATAAAATCGAAACTTTGCATATTTTCTCCTTAATTGTATGAAATTAATATCAAAAACTTTATTTTTAATTGCTAAAAACATATTTTAGAATTTTTATCTAAAATTATGGCATAATTAAACATAAAAAATGCTACAATGAAAAACATAAATTTTAAATAAAGGATAAACATGGCATTAAATAAAATTAAACAAATAACTCAAAAAGTAAAAGAACGTAGTAAAAAAACACGAGAACAATATTTAGAACGTATTCAAACCCATAAAGGTAAAATTCAAAGAAAAGATCTTGGATGTGCAAATTTAGCTCATGCTTATGCTAGTATACCTAAACATATTAAAGAAAGAATCAAAGAAAACAAAGATTTAAATTTTGCCATAGTTTCAGCTTATAATGATATGCTCTCAGCACACCAACCCTTTAAAAATTATCCAGATATAATTAAACAAGAACTTTTTAAAAATCATGCATTTGGACAATTTGCCGGCGGAACGCCTGCTATGTGTGATGGAATCACTCAAGGTTATGATGGGATGGAACTTAGTCTATTTTCAAGAGATGTCATAGCTATGAGTGTAGCTATAGCACTTTCACATAATGTTTTTGATGGAGCGTTTTATTTGGGGGTTTGTGATAAAATCGTTCCTGGACTTTTAATTGGAGCTTTAAGTTTTGGTCATTTACCGAGTATTTTTGTGCCTTCTGGCCCTATGACGAGTGGAATTTCTAATGATGAAAAATCAAAAACGAGACAACTTTTTGCTGAGGGAAAAATTTCACGTGATAAACTCTTAGAAAGCGAAATGAAATCGTATCATGATATAGGAACATGTACTTTTTATGGAACAGCCAATTCAAATCAAATGATGATGGAATTTATGGGACTGCACTTACCTAACTCTGCCTTCATAAATCCGAATACATCTTTAAGAGAGGCTTTAGTCAAAGAAGCTGCAAATCATATGACTCAAAATAAAATTTTACCTATAGGAGAGTTACTTGATGAAAGAAATATCATTAATGCTATGATAGGACTTATGGCTACTGGTGGCTCTACAAATCACACTATTCACTTAATTGCTATAGCTCGTGCAGCAGGAATAATCATTAATTGGGATGATTTTGACGCTATTTCAAATATTACTCCACTTTTAGCAAGAGTTTATCCTAATGGTAAAGCCGATGTCAATCAATTTGAAGCTGCTGGAGGTTTAGCCTTCGTGATTAATGAACTCTTAAAAGAAGGTTTATTGCATGATGATGCTAATACGGTAATGGGTCAAGGAATGCAAGCTTACACTAAAAATCCTTTCTTAATTGATGGAAAGCTCATCTATAAGGATGGGATAAAAGCAAGCAAAGAAGAAAATATTTTAAGAAATATAGAAAATCCATTTTCTAAAAATGGTGGTGTTAGAATTTTAAAAGGAAATATAGGAAGAGCTGTTATTAAAATTTCAGCTGTTAAAGAAGAATATCAAATCATTAAAGCTCCTGCTATGGTATTTCACTCCCAGCAAGAATTTTTAAATAAATTTCAAAATAAAGAATTACAAAAAGATTTTATAGCTGTCTTACCTTATCAAGGACCAAGATCCAACGGTATGCCAGAACTTCACAAACTCACTCCACCTTTAGGAATTTTGCAAGATCAAGGTTTTAAAGTTGCACTTGTTACAGATGGAAGAATGTCAGGAGCTTCTGGAAAAGTTCCAGCAGCAATCCATATGAGTCCAGAAGCTTTACTTGATGGTAATATTGCTAAAATTAAAGATGGGGATATGTTATTACTTGATGCAAAAAATGGAATACTTGAAATTCTTATCGATGAAAAAGAATGGAAGGAAAGAAAAATACCTAAGTTAGAAAAAGAAGAAATTTTTGGTTGCGGAAGAGAACTTTTCGCTGGATTTAGAACTCAAACTTCAAGTGCTGAAACAGGTGCAATGAGTTTTGGTGGATATTTTAAATAAGGAGACACAATGCAAACAAAAGAAATTTTAGAAGTAAGTAAAATCATTCCAGTTATAACTATTTATGATTTAAAAACAAGCGTAGATTTAGCAAAAGCTTTAATTGAAGGAGGGATTAAAATTTTAGAAATCACTTTACGTACTCAAGAAGCTATTGAAGCTATAAAACTCATATCAAAAGAAATTCCAGAAGCAGTTGTAGGAGCTGGAACAGTATTAAATACCAAGATGTTAGAAGAGGTAAAAAATGCAGGAGCTAAATTTGCTATAAGCCCAGGATTAAATGTTGTATTTGCTAAAGAAGCAAGAAATATTGATTTACCTTTAATTCCAGGTATTGCAACTGCTGGTGAATTAATGCTTGCCCTTGAATTTGGTTTTAAAAATTTAAAATTTTTTCCTGCTCAAGCTGCAGGAGGCATTAATATGTTAAAGTCATTTTCTGCTCCTTTTCAAGAAATTAAATTTTGCCCTACAGGAGGTATTAGCCTTGATAATATGAATGATTATTTAAAATTAGATAATGTTCTTTGTGTTGGAGGGTCTTGGCTTACTCCTAAAGAATTGATTTTAGATAAAAAATGGAATCAAATCACTCAAATCGCTAAACAAAGTTTGGGACAAATTTTATAAATGATTTTAAATGCAAAAACTAAATCAAAATCTTAAAAAAATATATAAAGAAGAATTTTTAGCTCAACAAGAACAAAGATATTTAAAAGCTTTAGAGGCTTTTAAAAAACATTATCCTAAGCATGATAATTTTAATTTTTACTCTTCATCTGGTAGAACAGAAATAGGAGGAAATCATACCGATCATCAACATGGTATGGTTTTAGCAGCTGCTGTAAATTTAGATATTATTGCAGTAGCTGCCCCCAACAATAGTGATGCAATTTGTATTAATTCTGAAAGTTTTAAATTAAAAGAAATCAAATTAAATAATCTTACTTTTAATTCAAATGAAATTGGAAGTTCAGAAGCTTTAATAAAAGGAATTTGTTCTAAATTTAAAGATTTGGGCTATAATGTAAAAGGTTTTGATGCCTATATCACTTCAGATGTTGTAAAAGGCTCAGGTCTTTCTTCTTCAGCTGCTTTTGAAAATTTAATTGGCACAATTTTAAATTATGAATTTAACAATGCTAATATTCCACCAACTCAAATAGCGTTAATAAGCCAATATGCGGAAAATGTTTATTTTAGAAAATCTTGCGGTTTAATGGATCAAATGGCTAGTGCTATAGGAGGATTTTCTTTTATGGATTTTAAAGATCCTCAAAAACCTATTATAGAAAAGATAAATTTTGATTTTTCGAATTGTAATTATCTTTTATGTATTGTCAATACTAAAGGAAATCACATAGATTTAACTCCTGATTATATTTCAATCACTAAAGAAATGCAACTTGTTGCAAAAGCTTTTAATAAAAAAGTTTTAAGAGAAGTAAATGAAAAAGATTTTTTTAATAATATTGCCTCATTAAGAACGAAAATTCACGACAGAGCCATTTTGCGTGCTATACATTTTTTTAAAGATAATCAAAATGCATTCAAAGAAGCTCAAGCTTTAAAAAATAATGATTTTGAAACTTTTAAAAATCTTATTAGAGATTCTGGAAATTCATCATTTAAATTTTTGCAAAATATTTTTTCTTTATCTAAACCCTTGGAACAAAATTTAGCTTTAGCTTTAGCTTTGAGTGAAAAAATTTTAAAAGATAAAGGCGTAAGTAGAGTTCATGGTGGAGGTTTTGCAGGGACAATTCAAGCTTATATACCTTTGGAACTTGTTCAAGAATATAAAGAAAGTATGAAAAATATTTTTGGCCAAGATTCTTGTCATATATTAAATATAAGAAATATAGGTGTAACAAAACTATGATTTACACTCTTATTGATCAACTAATTTTATATTCCTTGAAAAAAAAACTCATCAAACAAGAGGATAAAATTTTTCACATAAATAGTCTAATTGATCTTTTTGGATTGCAAGAATACAAACAAAGAAAAAAAATACCTAAAATGAAGCTTAATGAGATTTTAAATGCTCTGCTAGATTATGCTTGCGAAAATAAACTTTGTAAAAATGATAATATATCAAGATCTTTATTTTGTGTTAAAATCATAGGACTTTTAACACCTAAACCTAGCGAATTAATTTCTCAATTTAAACAATACTATCAAAAAAGTCCAAAAAAAGCTAGTGATTTTTTTTATCAATTTAACCAAAGCTGTAATTATATCAATGTCGATCAAATTAAAAAAAATATAAAATGGCAAACCCAAAGTAGTTATGGAAAGCTGGAAATTACAATAAATCTTTCAAAACCAGAAAAAGATCCAAAAGCAATTGCTCAAGCTAAAGAAAATGAAAATATCAATTATCCTCAATGTCTCTTATGTAAAGAAAATGAATATTATTCGGGAAATTATCATCATCCTGCTAGGCAAAATTTAAGAATTATACCTATAAAACTTGCTAATGAAAATTGGTTTTTTCAATACTCGCCTTATATTTATTATAAAGAACATTGTATTATTCTTAATCAAAAACATACACCCATGAAAATTTGTAAAAAAACTTTTAAACAATTATTTGATTTTTTAAAAATATTTCCTCATTACTTTATAGGATCAAATGCTGATTTACCTATAGTTGGAGGTTCTATCTTAAGCCACGATCATTTTCAAGGAGGTAGTCATATTTTTGCCATTAATAATGCAAAAATAGAAAAAAGGTATAAAATTAAAAATTTTGAAAATATAGATTTTGCCATTGTAAAATGGCCATTGTCTGTTATAAGAATTTCAAGTAAAGATGATAAAAAATTGATAGAACTTGCAAATTTTATTTTAAAAAAATGGAAAAATTATAGCGACAAAACTGTGAATATTTTAGCAAAAACTCAAAATACATATCACAATACCATAACTCCTATTGCAAGAATTAAAAATTCCAAATTTGAACTAGACTTAGTTTTAAGAAATAACAGAACAGATAAAAATCATCCATTTGGCATTTTTCATCCACATGAACATCTGCATAATATAAAAAAAGAAAATATAGGACTTATAGAAGTTATGGGATTAGCTATTTTACCACCTAGGCTTAAAGAAGAATTAAAACTTTTAAGTGATTATATCCTTAATGATAAAAATATAAATCATAATGAAAAAATCAAAAAGCATGCTCAATGGGTTCAACATTTCCTACCTAAATACAAAAATATTAATAACAATAATATAGAAAAAATTTTAAAAAGAGAAATATCACAATCATTTTTAGAAGTATTGAAAAACTGCGGAGTATTTAAACGCGATCAAAAAGGAATGAGAGCTTTTGAAAAATTTATAAATACCTTACAAAATAGTTAAAGAATTTAATATTATTATTTAATGGTGGGCCTAACAAGACTTGAACTTGTGACCTCACCCTTATCAGGGGTGCACTCTAACCAGCTGAGCTATAGGCCCTTATCATGGTGGAGAATAGCGGGATCGAACCGCTGACCTCCTGCGTGCAAAGCAGGCGCTCTCCCAGCTGAGCTAATTCCCCATAAATTAGCTTTTCATCAATCTTTGAAATCTAAACAAGGACGATTGAGTTTATATGAAGTAATAGTTGTGAGACTTATTACTTTGTACTCTAGAAAGGAGGTGATCCAACCGCAGGTTCTCCTACGGTTACCTTGTTACGACTTCACCCCAGTCGCTGATTCCACTGTGGACGGTAACTAGTTTAGTATTCCGGCTTCGAGTGAAATCAACTCCCATGGTGTGACGGGCGGTGAGTACAAGACCCGGGAACGTATTCACCGTAGCATGGCTGATCTACGATTACTAGCGATTCCGGCTTCATGCTCTCGAGTTGCAGAGAACAATCCGAACTGGGACATATTTTATAGATTTGCTCCACCTCGCGGTATTGCGTCTCATTGTATATGCCATTGTAGCACGTGTGTCGCCCTGGACATAAGGGCCATGATGACTTGACGTCGTCCACACCTTCCTCCTCCTTACGAAGGCAGTCTATTTAGAGTGCTCACCCGAAGTGTTAGCAACTAAATACGTGGGTTGCGCTCGTTGCGGGACTTAACCAACATCTCACGACACGAGCTGACGACAGCCGTGCAGCACCTGTCTCTAAGTTCTAGCAAGCTAGCACCCTCATATCTCTATAAGGTTCTTAGGATATCAAGCCCAGGTAAGGTTCTTCGCGTATCTTCGAATTAAACCACATGCTCCACCGCTTGTGCGGGTCCCCGTCTATTCCTTTGAGTTTTAATCTTGCGACCGTACTCCCCAGGCGGTACACTTAATGCGTTAGCTGCATTACTGAGATGACTAGCACCCCAACAACTAGTGTACATCGTTTAGGGCGTGGACTACCAGGGTATCTAATCCTGTTTGCTCCCCACGCTTTCGCGCCTTAGCGTCAGTTAAGTTCCAGCAGATCGCCTTCGCAATGGGTATTCTTGGTGATATCTACGGATTTTACCCCTACACCACCAATTCCATCTGCCTCTCCCTCACTCTAGATTACCAGTTTCCCAAGCAGTTTAATGGTTAAGCCATTAGATTTCACAAGAGACTTGATAATCCGCCTACGCGCCCTTTACGCCCAGTGATTCCGAGTAACGCTTGCACCCTCCGTATTACCGCGGCTGCTGGCACGGAGTTAGCCGGTGCTTATTCCTTAGGTACCGTCAGAATTCTTCCCTAAGAAAAGGAGTTTACGCTCCGAAAAGTGTCATCCTCCACGCGGCGTTGCTGCGTCAGGGTTTCCCCCATTGCGCAATATTCCCTACTGCTGCCTCCCGTAGGAGTCTGGACCGTGTCTCAGTTCCAGTGTGACTGATCATCCTCTCAGACCAGTTAAGCGTCATAGCCTTGGTAAGCCATTACCTTACCAACTAGCTGATACTATATAGTCTCATCCTACACCGAAAAACTTTCCCTATTCAACTTATGTTAAGTAGGAGTATGGGGTATTAGCAGTCGTTTCCAACTGTTGTCCCCCAGTGTAGGGCAGATTAACTATACCTTACTCACCCGTGCGCCACTAATCCACTTCTAGCAAGCTAAAAGCTTCATCGTTCGACTTGCATGTATTAGGCACGCCGCCAGCGTTCACTCTGAGCCAGGATCAAACTCTCCATAAAAATTATAGAAAGTTTAAATCTTTTTCTTCAAAGAAAAAGTATTTAATATATTTTAGATTAATAAAGAAAACTTTATTAACCCTAATAATTAATATAAATTTTGATTTATTATTGATTATAAAATAATAAATCTATTAATCTGGCTCAATCGATCACTTATTTAGATTTCAAAGATTGACTATAAGATTTGAATAACAATATTAAATTAAAAGAACAAAAACAAAAAATCTTTTTAAATCATTAAAAAATAAAATACTTTTTAATTTTTTAAATTAAAACATTTATAATGATTATATGAGAAGTTTTATTTTTAATAATAACTTTAAAATAAAAAATATTTTAATAATTATAAATTAAAGCAAAGCTTTAATTAAAAATTAAAACTATAATTTATTCTAAAATATTTATGAAACTTCTTTTAAGATTTTAAGCCCTTCTAAAAAAGGAAATGAAAGTATAACTAATTAAGCTTAAAGGGGGTTTAAAGTGTTTTATTTATATTTTTATGAAAATTTAAAGTATAATGTATAAAAAAATTAAATTAGCCATTTTATTTGCCAAAATAATTATAATTTTTAACCAAATTTATAAAATTAAATCTTAAATAATTTACAAAAAAAATATTATAATTACAAAAAATTATTAAATTTACAAAATATAGGAGATTTTTTAATGAAAAAAATATTTATTGCTTTTTGTATTATTTTAATGAGTTTATTTTTTGCAGCTTGTCAAAAAAATAAAAACGACAATCAAACAGAATCAAACGCAACTCTTAGTTTAAAAGTAGGAACAGATCCTAATTACAAGCCTTTTAACTACAAAGAAAATTCAATTCTTACTGGCTTTGATACAGATTTAGTAGATGCTATAGGAAAAAAAGAAAATATAAAAATTACTTGGATTCAAACTAGTTTTGATGGTTTAATTCCTGCTTTAAAAGCTGGAAAAATTGATATGGTTGCTTCTGCTATGAGCGCAACTGATGAAAGAAGAAAAAGTGTTGATTTTACACAACCTTACTTTAAAAGTAAAAATCTTTATATTAAATTAAAAACTAATGATGAAATTAACTCCAAAAATGATTTAGAAGGTAAAAAAATAGGTGTACAACTTGGAACATTACAAGAAAATGCCGCAAAAAAAATCAAAAATGCAGAAATTCGAGCTAATAAAGATTTAAATATTGCTATTTTGGCTTTAAAAAACAGTAAAATTGATGCTATTATTATAGATCAAGATGCAGCAAAAGGTTTTCTTGCTGAAAATCCGGAACTTGTAAGTTTTTATCAAGAAAATGATGATAGCGAAGGCTTTAGTTTTGCTTTTGATAAAGATAAACAAAAAGAGGCATTAGCACGATTTAACAAAGGCATCGATGAATTAAAAACTGATGGGACTTATGATAAACTTTTAAAAAAATATGATTTATAATGAAATATCAAAAAAATACAAACATTGTGTTTTAAGGAATTATTATGCTTTATATCTATACTAAAACAGAAAATGCCTTAGTGCAAAGAATTTGCTTTAATTTAGATGAAAATGTACAAAAACTACCCGAAAATATCTTATGGATAGATTTGCTTCAGCCAAGTATAGCTGAAATCACTTTTATCGCTAATAAATTTGATCTTGAATTTCCAACTAAAGAGGAAAGTCAAGAAATAGAACTTAGTGCAAAATATTGGGAAGATAATGCAACAATTACCATTAATGCACATTTTTTAATCAGAGATTATAAGCATAATGAAAATAAAGTTAGCCCTAGAAATCTTAGCACAGAAGTAGTAACTTTTACTACAGCTAAAAATATTTTATTTACGATAAGATATAGCGAATTTAATACCTTTGAAGAAATCCAAGCTAGAATACTTGCGAGTCCTAAAAATTTTGAGGATGGATATGATATCATTGATAAAATGTTTGAAGTGCGTGTAGAAAAAGATGCGGATCTATTAGAATGGATAGATAAAGAGGCAAGAGGCTTAAGAGTAAGTGTCTTAGAAAAAAAAGATGAATATAGTTACGATTCAATGCTAAAAGATATCTCTAGCTTACAAGAGTCAAATATGTGTGTCAGAGATTCTCTTTTCGATAAAAGAAGAGCAATGACTTCTTTATTAAAAAGCGATAAAATAGATAAAGATATCAAGCAAAATTTAACTATAGTTCTTAAAGACTTAAATTCTTTAGTTGAATTTAGCGTTTCCCAGCTTAATATTTTAGATAATATACAAACAATTTTAGCAAGTCAAGTTAATATAGAACAAAATAAAATTATCAAACTTTTCACAGTTGCAACAGTTGCCATGATGCCACCAACACTTATTGGAACAATCTATGGGATGAATTTTAAATTTATGCCAGAACTTGATCTGCATTATGCCTATCCTATTGTGCTTTTTATCATGATTATTTCTATTATACTACCCGTAATTATCTTTAAAAAAAAGGGTTGGCTTTAAAATTTAAGTTAAGGAGAATATTATTATGGATACAATAAAAATTGGAATTTTAACCCTAAGTGATCGTGCTAGTAGCGGGATATATGAAGATAAAGCAACAAGCGAAGTTGAAAAAATACTCACATCTTTTATAAAAAATAAAATTGATTATTTTAAAGAACTTATTCCAGATGATTATGATTTAATCATACAAAAATTACTTTATTTAAGCGATGAAAAAAAATGTGATTTAATTATAACAAGTGGTGGAACAGGACCTGCATTGCGAGATGTAACCCCAGAAGCAACTGAAGCTGTATGTGATAAAATGATGCCTGGTTTTGGAGAATTAATGCGTTTAGAAAGTTTAAAATATGTCCCTACTGCAATACTATCAAGACAAACTGCAGGAATTCGTAATAAAACTCTTATAGTAAATCTTCCAGGAAATCCTAAAGCTATAATGGAATGCTTAAAACCTATATTTCCAGCAATCCCATATTGCATAGATTTAATCGGAGGATCATATATAGAAAACAATGATGAAATAATTAAAATTTTTCGCCCCAAGAAATGTTAAATAATTATTGATTGGCCTTAATAAGTTTACTAAGTTGTCTAGCTAGTAAATTTACACTGGCTTCATCTTTACTTATTTTTTGAATTTTACGGGTAAAATCAAAAAGCCTATCATCTAAAATAACATCATTAAATGAAATTTTATTTTTTAAATTTTGTTTTTGGGGTGCTTTTTTATTAAACATTTTTCATCCTAAAAATATTAAAATTTTAACAATAATTTTAATATATTGTACCAATAATTTCTTTAAAATGATTAACTTTATTTCATGATTTTAAGTTAGAATTTAAAACAAAAATATTTTTATTTTCAAGGAAAAATATGATTTTAATTGCAATTTTATTTCTTTATACAGCTATATTATCTTTTATTTCTTATCAGCAAATTTGTTTTTTAAAGCAAGAAAAGCAGAAAAAAGCAGAGATTTTAGATGAAAATGATTATAAAAAAGCAGCTAATATTGCTATAGAAAATGAAAAATTTAAATTTTTTTCCAATTTATATTCATTTTTTATCAATACCATTTGGCTTAGTTTTGGTTTTTATTTTCTTAAAAATTTTATTATTCAAGAAAATTCTCGTTTTGAAAACACTTTATTCTTATTAATATTTTTAATTATAACAAGTATTGCAAATTTGCCAGTTAGTTTTTATGAACATTTTGTAAAAGATAAAGCTCACGGATTTTCAAATATGACTTTAAAAATTTTCATCCAAGATAATATAAAAAGCATACTCTTAACCATAATATTTGGTTTTTTAATCATCTACGCTTTGCTTTTTTGTTATGATTTTTTTAAATCATTATGGTGGATTGCTGCGTTTATATTTTCATTTTTTGTTATTTTGCTTATAAATATCATTTATCCTACTCTCATAGCTCCCATATTTAATAAAATTCAAAAATTAGAAGATGAAAATTTACAAAATAAAATTTCTTCCTTAATGCAAAAATGTGGTTTTAATGCAAATGGAATTTATGTTATGGATGCAAGCAAAAGAGACAAACGTTTAAATGCTTATTTTGGAGGACTTTTTAAAAATAAAAGAGTTGTGCTTTTTGATACCCTATTAAAAGCGCTTAATGAAAGGGAACTTTTAGCTGTTTTAGGCCATGAACTTGGACACTTTGTTCACAAAGATATTATAAAAAATCTATTTAGCAGTGCTTTTATGATGCTTTTGCTTTTCTTCATTTTTGCGCATTTACCAAAAATTTTATACACACAAACACATCTAGACAATATTAGTGCTGGAGTTTTTGCACTTTTGTTAATTTTTGGTAATGTATTTAGTTTTATTATTTCACCTTTGATTAATTTTTTAAGTAGAAAAAATGAATTTGCAGCTGATTTACATGGAGCCAAAGTCACCAATAAAGAAGATATGAAGAATGCTTTAATGGCTTTAGCAAGAGAGAATAAAGCTTTTATTAAAACAAGTAAAATTTATAGTTTTTTTTATCTTAGTCATCCAAGTATTTATGATAGAATTAAGGCTCTTTCTTGACAATAAAAGAAGCCCTAAATCAAGCAAAATCTAAACTAAAAGGCTATGAAAATGAAGCTACTTTTATACTTTGTGAATATTTAAATAAAGATAAAACGTGGCTTTTTTTAAATCAGGATTTAAATTTTGATCCAAAAATATATTTTCAACTTATTGATCGATTTAACAAGGGAGAACCATTTGAATATATTTTTGAAAAAGTAAATTTTTGGGGATTAGATTTTAAAATAAATAAAGGTGTATTAATACCTAGATATGACACAGAAATATTATTGAATCAAATTTTAAATTTGTGCAAAACTCATCAATTTAAAAATATTTTAGAAATAGGATTTGGTAGTGGAATTTTAAGTATTATATTAGCCAAAGAGCTCAAAATCAATCTTACTGCTTGCGATATTAATCCCAAAGCACTAGAACTTGCTAAAAAAAATGCAAAAATTCATGGAGTAGAAAAACAAATCGATTTTAAACTTTGCGATTTTTCAACTTTAAAAGATAATTATGACTTTATTTTTTCAAATCCCCCCTATATTAAAAATTCCTATCCTATAGATATTTGGGTTCAAAGCGAACCTAAAGAAGCCTTATTTGGCGGAGAAAAAGGTTATGAAATTTTAGAGAAAATAATTCAGTTTGCTTACTCAAAAAAAGTAAAATTTATAGCTTGTGAATTTGGCTATGATCAAAAAAAAGTTTTAAATAAAATTTTAAAAAAATATCATTTTTCAAATTTATTTTTTAAAGACGAAGCTGGACATGATCGAGTTTTTGTTGCAAAATTTACTCAAAGCTAAAATTATTATGCTAAGATAATCAAAAATTAAAACAAAAAGTGGAGAAAATGAAAGCTGTTAATTTATTTTTACTTGCTGCTATGATAGGCATAGAGCTTATACTTGGGGTGATTGTCGCACCTATTATTTTTTATCCTAAAAATTTTCTTGGAGATGGAATTTTAAATCATTACCAAAGTGGAATTTTAATGACGCAAATTTTCATAAAAATGGGATATTTGCTACTTATTGTTTCAAGTATAAATATTTTATTTGAAGTTTTTTCCTATTTTAAAGAAAAATTTAATTTTAAAATTAAATTTTCAAAATTAATTTTAAGTTTAATTATTTTAATTTTAAGTTTAATTTTTGTATTTTATTTTACTGAACAAATTATTTCGATGCAAAAATTAGGTGAACAAGCAACTATTGGCAATAAATTTTCTAGTATACATAGCGCAAGCGAAATTACTTTAAAAATAATTCTAATATCTCAAGTATTTTTATATTTTTTAAGTTTTAAAATAGACAAAAAATGATATAATCAAAAAATTTTAAATAAACAAGGAGGCACGCTATGATGATTTCCGATGCAACTATGATGCAACAAAATTATTATTTAAATAATGCTCAAAAAGCTAGCGATAAAGCCCTAGAAAATATTGCTGCTGTTCGTGCAATTAGTGGAATTGATAGTGCAAATTTAGCTATTGCTGATTCTTTAAGATCTCAATCTAGCACAATAGATCAAGGAATCGCAAATGCTTATGATGCTATCGGTGTATTGCAAATTGCTGATGCTAGTTTAACAAATATTTCTCAAAGTGCTGATAGACTAAACGAGCTTTCAGTTAAAATGAATAATGCTGCTTTGAATGATTCTCAAAAGAATATGCTAAGAACAGAAGCTACAAGAATTCAAGATTCTATTAATGATTCTTTTAATAATGCGACTTATAATGGTAAAAATGTATTTCAAACTATGAACTTTGTAGTAGGAAATGGTACTGAAACTACTAATCTAAATTCGCTTTCTACAGCAGGTCTTAGTATAGATAATCAAGATAGTATTACTAATTTTATGGATCAACTTGGCAGTCTTAGAAGCGAAATTGGTTCTGGTATCAACGCAATTACTTCAAATATTAATTCTAGTGTTCAAAATAGCATAAATACAAAAGCGGCTGAAAATAATCTTTTAAATAATGATATGGCTAAAAATATTAATGATTTTAACACTAACTATTTAAAAGAAAATGCGGCAGCTTTTGTAGCAGCTCAATCTAATATGCAATTACAAAGTAAAATTGCAAACTTATTGCAATAATTTTTAAAGCCTTTTTTTTGTAAGGCTTTAAACAAAATATATCTTATGATATTAGAACAAATTTTAGAAAAAACAAAAAATATTCATTTAGTTGCCGCAAGTAAATATACAGATTCTAATACAATTAAAAAATTTTTTAACCTTGGAATTGTAGATTTCGGAGAAAACCAAGTTCAAGCCTTGTCGCAAAAAAAACAAGAGCTTGATAAAGAAAATTTAAATATTAAATGGCACTTTATAGGAAATTTACAAAGTAACAAAATTAATCTTTTAATTAAACAAAAACCTATTCTTTGGCAATCCTGTAATGGTTTAAAAATCGCTCAAGCTGTAAATCAAAGACTTGATTATAGACTTGATACTTTACTTGAAATCAACAGTGCTAAAGAAAAAAATAAAAATGGAATTGACTTAAATAGAGCAATAGAAGAATATTTACAAATTCAAGAAGAGTGCCCAAATTTAAATCTTTGCGGTGTTATGAGTATAGGCGCTAATGAAAAAGATCAAAATCAAATAATAAAAAGCTTTGAAATTACATTTAAAATTTATGAAAAATTACAAAAATATGGTGCAAAAATTTGTTCTATGGGGATGAGTAATGATTTTGAGCTCGCAATCAAATGCGGCTCAAATATGGTTAGATTAGGAAGTATTTTATTTAAAAATTAAAATCATCCAGCATATTTTTCAATAATCTTTTGACTTATATTTTCAGAAATAATAAAATCAGTATGATAAAGCAAACAAGAACCAGCACTAATAATTTTTAAAACAAGTTTTCGATTCCCTTTTTCATTTGGATTGTGTGCATTTCTTGCTATATCATGAATTTCATAAATTAATTCACGATTTAATTTAGAAATATCAAGTTCAATAATATTTTTTTCAAATTCTTTAGGTTCTTCGGTAAAATCTTTATTTTCTTTAATTATTTTTTTAGTCGAAAATTTCTTAATTGCCTTAAAATCTCCCTCTTTAAGTTCCTCTATCTTTTTAATTGATCTTAAAGCGAAACTATCAACCTTACCTTCATCAGATTTATAACTCAATAAAAATCCATAAGCCCTGTTTTTTAATTCCTCATCTTTTAAAATATTGTCCAATTCTTCTATATTAGATTCAAAAACAGTTACATCGAAGGCGGAATAAAAATCTAAAATTTCAAGCCTACCATAACGTTTATTATTTTTACTCATCATGGTTTTAAAACCTTCTATCTTTCCGATACTCAATATTTCTCCACTACCCTTAAGCGATGAAAAATCTATACTTTTTACATAATCTAAATCCTTGAACTCTTCATAAAAACGATCTAAAGGATGTCCTGAAACATAAATTCCTAGAATTTCTTTTTCAAAATCAAGTTTTTCCATGATTTCAAATTCATCATTTTTAACAATGAAATTCGCTTGTAAACCACTAGAAAGCTCTTCTTCTCCAAAAAGTGAGCTTGCTGCATTTTTTCTTACTTCAGCCATTTTCCTTGAACCTTCTGAAAGGTTTTCTAAATTATCAAATAAACATTTACGTGTATAGCCAAATTCATCAAAAGCACCGGCTTTAATGAGACTTTCTAATGCTCTTTTATTAATTTTCGAAGGTTCTATCTTACCTAAAAAATCATTAATATCTTTAAATTCTCCACTTTCTCTAGCTTCAATTAAATTCTCAACTGCCGGAATTCCTACACTTTTAATCGCTCCTAAACCATAAACAATCGCATCTTTTCCATCTTCTTGTTCTATAGCGCTAAATTCACGTATAGCCTTATTAATAGAAGGTGGTAAAAGTTTAATATTCATTTTTTTCATCTCATCTATATAAACAGCAATTTTAGTAACATTATTTTCTTCACTTGTTAAAAGCGCAGCCATAAATTCACTAGGATAATAAGTTTTCAAATAAGCAGTTTGAAATGTAATGAGAGCATAAGCTGCAGAATGCGACTTATTAAAACCGTATCCAGCAAATTTTAAAATAAGTTCCCAAAGATCTTCGGCTTCTTTTCTATTATATCCTTGTTTTTCAGCTCCATCTGCAAATTCGTCTTTTAATTTTTTCATTTTTTCAGGATCTTTTTTACCCATAGCACGGCGTACAACATCTGCTCCACCTAGAGAAAATCCACCGATAATTTGGACTATTTGCATAACTTGTTCTTGATAAACTATAACCCCATAAGTTGGTTCTAGAACTTCTTTTAAAACATCAAAAGGATATTTTATATCTTTTAAACCGTGTTTTCTATCAATAAAATCATCAAGCATTCCAGATTCCATAGGTCCTGGACGATACAGAGCCAGCACCGCAATTAAATCCTCAAATCTTTCTGGCTTAAGTCTTGCATTTAAGCTCTGCATGCCATCTGATTCTATTTGAAAAATTCCCAAAGTATTTCCACTTTGTATGGTTTTATAAACCTTTGGATCATTTACATCAATACTCTCCCAAATTATCTCTTTATTATAACGCTTTTTTATAAGATTGATAGCATTATTAATAACAGTTAAAGTTTTAAGACCCAAAAAATCAAATTTAATCAAATCAACATCTTCCAAATGATCCTTAGAATACTGTGTTACTAAATGTCTTTCATCATTTTTGCTTTGCCTAAAAAGAGGAGTTTTTTTCCATAAACTTTCATTAGAAATAACAACGCCTGCTGCATGCATTCCTGCGTTTCTATTAAGCCCTTCTAAAGCTTTTGCATATTCCCAAACTTCATGTCCCTTAGGGTGTCTATCAATAAATTCTTTGATTTTTGGCTCTTTTTCATAAGCACTATCTAAAGTAATTTTAAGCTCTTCAGGGATAAGTTTAGCAAGCTCATCAGCATCAGGAATACTCATATCACATACTCTAGCAACATCTCTAATTACTCCGCGTGCCAACAACTTACCAAAAGTTATAACTTGTGCAACTTTATCAGAACCATATTTATCAATTACATAATCAATAACTTCACCGCGTCTATCTTGACAAAAATCAACGTCAATATCTGGCATAGAAACACGCTCTGGGTTTAAAAAACGCTCAAAAAGTAAACTATAAGGCAAAGGATCTAAATCTGTGATTTTTAAACAATAAGCCACTAAACTCCCAGCAGCAGAACCTCTCCCTGGTCCCACTGGAATACCTTTGCTTTTAGCAACAGCTATAAAATCATGAACAATAAGCATATAGCCTGAAAATTTCATATTTTTAATGATTTCAATCTCTCTTTGCAATCTCTCTTTGTAATCTTTGTGTCTATCTTGATCTATAAATTTTAATCTTTCTTCTAAACCTTTATTGCAAAGATATTCAAAAACAATATCATCATTATCAAAACTAAATTCTTTCTTTTCATCTTTTAATTGCAAGTTGTGTTCTTTGGCATATTCTCTAGTAAATTTAAAATTAGGTGGAGTTGGATTTCCTAAATTTAATTCCAAATTGCACTTTTGTGCTACTTCTTGTGTATTTTCTATTGCTTCTGGGATATCTAAAAAAAGTTCTGCCATTTGCTGAGGGGTTTTTACATAAAATTCATGCACGCTATGACGCATACGATCAGGATCATTTAATTTCTTTCCCATTGCTATGCACATAAAAACTTCATGCGCTGCGGCTCTTTCTTTAAAAGTATAATGTGTATCATTTGTAGCTATAATTTTTATATTTAATTCTTTAGATAATCTTATAATATCATCATCGATACATCTTTGATCATAAATACCATGTCTCATAATTTCTAAATAAAAATCGTCTTTAAAAACATCTTTATACCACAGTGCTGCTTCTTTAGCGCTATCATATCCTTTTGCACCAAAACGAGCATTTCTTTGACTTTGGATATTTAAATGCCAATTAATCTCGCCTTGTAAACAAGCTGATGAACAAATAAGTCCTTCGCTATGTTTTTCTAAGATTTTTTTATTAATACGTGGATAATAATAAAGCCCATGAATATAACTTTGAGAACTTAAGTACATTAAATTTTGATAACCTATTTCATTTTTAGCATACAAACAAAGATGAAAACGCTGCCTAGAGCTTTTATCGCTTATATCATCATGATTATGCAAATACGCTTCTAAGCCTATAATCGGTTTAATACCTCTTGATTTCATCGTTTGATAAAAATCAATAGCTCCAAACATATTGCCATGATCTGTCATGGCAACGCTTGTAACTCCTTGTTCTTTTAAGGTATCTGCTAATTCTTTTAATTTATTAGCGCCATCAAGTAAAGAATATTCGGTATGCAAATGAAGATGGGTAAATTGACTCATTAATTATCCTTAAAATACACTAAATATATTTTTTATTATAGTTCTTTATCCCTGAATTTTTAAGAATTTATTCTCCTAGATTATTTAAAAAATATATTATAATTATAAAAAATCTAAATAAAAGGAGATTAAAGTGCGAGTAAAAATTATTTATTGTAATCTTTGAAACTATCGTCCTCAAGCTGCACGTGTTGCAGAAGAATTAAAAAATAATTTTAAAAATATCCATATTGAATTTGAAATTGGTAACAAGGGCGATTTTATTGTAGAGGTTGATTCAAAAATAATCTTTTCAAAAATGGATCTTATAAATTGTGAAAATGAAAGATTTCCATATGAAAAAGAAATATCAGATTTGATCAACAAAATGTAAAAAATATTAGAATCTTTAAAATAGTTTTTATTTTAAAGATTCATATTCTTTTCCGATATAAATTTTACCTTGAAATTCTATTACTGGGCGTTTAATACAACTTGGGTTATTTAATATCACTTGTTTTAACTCATCTTTGCTTAAATAAGTAAGCTTTTCCTTATTTAATCCAATCTTCTTAGCAGTGATACCTGCTGTATTTACAAAATCAATAATATTTCTTTGCCCTATCCAAAAATCAAAAGTTTTTTCATCAAGTTTTTTAATATCAAAAAATTCAAATTCGATTTTTTCATTTTTAAGAAATTCTTGAGATTTTTTAACATTATTACAATTTTTTATCCCATAAAAATTTAACACTTCTTGTTCCTTTTTAATAAATCTGCGATTAAAAATGCGAGCTCTAAAGCTTGATCAGCATTTAATCTTGGATCACATTGGGTTTCATAACGCTTATTTAATTTTTGCTGAGTAATATTCGAAGCACCACCTATACATTCTGTAACATTTTGTCCTGTCATCTCAAGATGAACTCCTCCTGGATAAATTCCTTCGCTATGAGCAATTTCAAAAAAATATTTAAGTTCTTGAATAATTTTATCAAATTCTCTAGTTTTATAATTTCCTATTTTTGTAGTATTACCATGCATAGGATCAATACTATAGATTAAATTAATTCCTTCTCTTTTAAGTTTAGTAAATATCTTAGGTAAATTTTGGACTATTTTTTCAGCACCCATTCTAATGATAATATTTAACCTACCCTCTTCATTTTTTGGATTTAAAGAATGAGCTAAAGCACAAATATCTTCGGCATTAGCATTGGGTCCTATTTTTACCCCTAAAGGATTTTTTATTCCGCTTAAAAAATGAACATGCGCTTCATTAATAGATCTTGTTCTTTCTCCCAACCATAACATATGAGCAGAACAATCATAAATTTCTCCACTTAAACTATCTATTCTTGTTAAAGATTCCTCATAAGGCAAAAGCAAAGCTTCATGAGAAGTATAAATATTAACTTCTTTAAGCGTAGATGTATCTTGTATATTAATACCACAAGCTTCTATAAAATTTAAAGCTTCAGAAATTTTTTCACTCATATGTGCATATTTTTCATATAATTTATTTTTTTTTAAAAAACCTAAATTCCAGCGATGAACTTCACGTAAATCAGCTAAACCACCCTTAGCAAATCCACGTAACAAATTTAAAGTTGTAGCACTTTGATAATAAGCCTCTAACATTCTCTTAGGATCAGGAATTCTTGATTCTTTATCAAATTTAAAATCATTGATAATATCCCCTCGATAACTAGGAAGTCTTATTCCATTTAATTCTTCAAAATCACTACTTCTAGGTTTTGCAAATTGTCCCGCTATACGTCCAATCTTAACAATAGGGCATCTGCCAGCAAAAGTCAAAACTATAGCCATTTGAAGTAAAATTTTAAACATATCGCGTATATTAATAGCACCAAAATTTTTAAAACTTTCAGCACAATCTCCACCTTGAAGCAAAAAAGCTTCGCCTCGTGAAACTTTAATTAAGTCATTTTGAAGAGCTTTAACTTCACCTGCAAATACTAAAGGTGGTAATTTTTGAAGTTTAGATAAAACTTTATCCAAATCTTGTCGATTTGGATAAATAGGTTGCTGTTTTGCAGGATATTTTCTCCAAGAGTTAATATTCCATTTCATAATAAATTTTTAATTCTCAACTTCCTCTATAAGTAGAATATCCAAACGGTGAAAGAGTTATTGGAATATGATAATGTTTTTGATCTTTAGAAAGCTCAAAACTAACCTCTATAAAGGGATAAAATGTATCAATTTTATGAGACATATAATAATCTTTAGTGTAGAATTTAAGCTTATAAATTCCATTTACTCTATTTTCTGGTTCATTGTAGGGTAAAAAATCACCTATTCTTCCATCATCTTTTGTAAATTCTTCACCTATTTTTTTCCATTTTTGATTTTTTTCCATTTTATAAAGTTCTACTTTAACTTTAGGTGCTGGTTTTCCAGAAACAATATCCAAAATATGAGTACTGAGCTGATACTGTGCAGCACTTAAAAGCAATGGAGTGCTAATAACCAAAAATGCAATAATTTTTTTAACCGAAAACATTTTTTCTCCTTAATAAATAATTTTAATATATTTTGATTATAATAAAATATTATTAACAAATATAACCAAATAATAAAAATTATTTAAAAAGATATTTTTTAGATAAGTAGTATTAAATATTTACAACGACAATATCGTTGTAAATATTATTTTTTAAGTTCTTTAATGCGAGCTGCTTTCCCACGTCTATCTCTAAGATAAAATAATCTTGCACGACGAACACGGCCTTTTCTTAGCACAGTAATACTCTCTAAGCTTTCACTATAAATTGGGAAAATTCTTTCAACGCCTACATTATTAGCACCAATTTTACGAACAATAAAAGTTTCACTTACTCCATTGCCTCTTCTAGCGATACAAACACCTTCAAAATTTTGAATTCTTGTTTTATCGCCTTCTTTAATACGAATTGCAAGCTTTAAAGTATCTCCAGCACGAAATTCTGGAACATTTTTACCCTCAATTTGCTTAGCTTCAAATTGTTCTATGTATTTGTTTTTCATAAAAATCCCTCATTTTTTGCGTTTATGCTCCAAAAATAAATCCGGACGAAAAAATTTAGTTTTGCAAAACGCTAAAGTAGTTTTTAAACTTGCAATTTTAGCGTGATTACCCTTTAAAAACTCTGAAGGGGTATAAAAACTTTGACCTTTTCTTTCAAAAATAAAAGGTTTTGAAAATGAAGGAGCTTCAAGTAAATTATTTTCAAAACTTTCTTCTTCAAGACTGGAAGTATTTCCCAAAACTCCCTCTACATTTCTTAAAATCGCATCGCAAAGAGTCAAAGCTGGCAATTCTCCGCCAGTTAAAATAAAGTCTCCTATGCTAAAAACTTCATTAGCAAATATTTCTATAACTCTCTCATCTATACCTTCATATCTCCCACAAACCAATACAATATTTTTCTTTTTACTTAAACGTTTTGCATCTTTTTGGTTAAATAATTTTGCACTTGGGGTTAAAAAAATAAAATAAGGTTCATATTCTTCATTATTTTTAATAAAATATAAAGCGTTATAGAGTGGATCAACTTGCATTAAAAGTCCAGCTCCTCCACCAATTTTATAATCATCTACCTTATGATAAGAATTTTCACTAAAATCTCTAGGATTAACAAATGAAAGTTTAAAAAGATTTTTTTTTCTTGCTTTTGCTAAAATAGAATCTTGAAAATAAAATTCAATTAAATTGGGAAATAAAGATACAAAAGTAAATTTCATGAATTTTCTAAAATTAAAAAAGCATCTTGAGTGCAAAAAATATTTTTTTTATCTACATCAATTTTACTAATAAATTTATCAAGATAAGGTATAAAAAATATTTTAGGATAATTTTTGACTAATAATTTTTTATTTGTCTCTACTTCAAATAAAAACGAATTTCCAACTTCTAATATATTAATTACTTGGCCCAAATTTTGTTCTTGAAATAAAATTTGACATCCTAAAATATCAAAGTAAAAGAATTCATCTTTATTTAATTTACAGGTTTTTCGAGTTGTTTCAATACTTTGATACAAAATAGCATTCACAAGCTCTTGAGCTTGTTCGATGCTTTCATATCCCTCAAATAAAATTGAAGAATTAGCATGATTGTATGATTTTATAATTAATTTTTTATGACCTCTATTAATAAAAAAGGAGGAATCTTTTTTAAACTGTTTTGAAAAATCACTAAAATTATGAAGTCTCAAAAAACCTTTCAGACCAACAGTTTTTCCGAGTTTAGCAACTTGAATAAAATCTTCTTCACTCAAGAGCTTTTACCGTTACACGATAATTTGTTGCATCTTTGCTTTTAAAAGCAGATACAACAGTTTTAATTGCATTAATCATTTTACCATTTTTACCGATAAGCTTACCCGTATCTGTCTTATCAACATAAAGTATAATTTCAAAAAAATTTTCACCAAGTTCTACCTTTTCAGTTAAAATCCTATTAGGATAATCTGCTATTAACTTAGTGTATTCTTTTAAAAATTTCTCTACCATAATTATTTGTTAGTAATTGAAGCAACTTTATCACTTAATTTAGCACCTACGCTTTTCCAATAAGCTAAACGCTCTGCATCAAATTTAATAACTTCAGGCTCAACCATAGGATTATAATAACCAATGCTTTCAATCCAACCGCCATCACGACGTTTTCTACTATCTGTTACCACGATACGATAAAAAGGTCTTTTTGTTCTTCCCATTCTTGTAAGTCTAATTACTGTCATTATTACTCCTTAAAATAAAAATTTTATTTATAAATATAAACTAAATACTCATAAATAAAATTTTTAAAATTGTCTTCTAGCTTGATTCATCATTTGCATCAAATTTTCCATCCCTTTTTTTCCTGAAAATTTTTTAGCTAACTTAGCTGCATTCGCAAATTGTTTTAAAAATCGATTTACTTCCATTTGAGATAAACCAGCACCTTCTGCTATGCGACGTTTTCTAGCATTATTAAGCAAATCTGGATTTTCCCTTTCTTTAGGAGTCATTGAGGAAATCATCGCTTTAATATGTAAAATTTCTTTAGAATTTTCAAGATCAATATCTTTTATAGCTGAAGACACGTTGGAAAGTCCAGGAATCATACCAATAAGAGATTTCATACTTCCAAGTTTTTTCATACTCTCCATTTGATTTAAAAAATCATTAAAATTAAATTCGCCTTTTTTAATTTTTTGATTAAGCTTTTTCGCTTCTTTCTCGTCGATTATAGTTGCAGTTTTTTCAGCTAAAGTTGCTAAATCACCTTCGCCCATAATTCTGCTAACAATTCTATCAGGTATAAAAACTTCAAAATCTGCTATTTTCTCACCAATTCCTATAAATCTTAAAGGAATTTCAATTTGCCTAGCTATTCCTAAGGCAACACCTCCTTTAGTATCTGCATCAAATTTAGATAAAATAACACCACTAATACCCAAAGCTTGATTAAAACTAGCTGCTGTTTTAACTCCGTCTTGACCACTCATCGCATCTGCAACATAAAAAATTTCATCAGGATTTAAAATTTCTTTAATTTTCTTTAATTCATCCATTAAAATTTCATCAATAGCTAAACGCCCTGCAGTATCAACTAATAATACATCAACCATAGAATTTTTAGCTTTATCTAAAGCTTGTTTTGCTACCTCTATAGGATTTTTTTCATCTTCTAAATAAAAAAGATCAAGTTCATTTGCACTACATAATTGTTTAAGTTGCTCAACAGCTGCTAAACGCTGTAAATCACAAGCAGCAATTAAAATCTTTTTATTGCGAAGTTTTAAATAATTTGCAAGCTTAACCGTAGAAGTAGTTTTACCTCCACCTTGCAAACCTGCCATAAGAACAACTGTTGGAGGTTTCGAAGAAAATACAAAACCTTGGTTTTTATTGGCAACATTTAAAATATTTTCTAAATTTAATTTTATAGCATCTAAAAATTGTTTTTGTCCTATCCCATTTTTTTTAACATCATCTTCAACAAGTATTAATAATTCTTTGACAACTTTATGATGCACATCAGCTTTTAAAAGGGATTTCTTTAAGGTTTCTAAAGCATTCTTAAGCGCTTTTTCATCATCAACAAAACGTAATTTATTAATCGCTGATTTAAAAGATTCGCCAATTAATTCAAACACTTTATACCTTTCTTTTTAATTTAAGCCTAGAATTATACAAAATTTTTTCTTAAATGGCTTTAAAAATCTAAATTTTTTATTTCAAAGCCCAAATTAAAAAAACCGTGATCTAAATCCGCCTTAAATTTATAATCAAATAAATTTATTTCATAACTATGCAAATACATCCTATTGTTAATAATTCTTGCATATTTTTCATCTCCTATGATTCCATGCTTAATAAAATTAGCGTGCACTCTAATTTGATGAGTTCTTCCAGTATGAATAATAATTTTTGCCAAGGTTTTTTTAGCTTGAACCATAATAGGAATAAATAAACTTGATGCACTCAAACCTTCTTTGGAAATTTTACTCAAAGCTCCTCGTTTTGTTTTTATAGTTAAAATTGGCTCATTAACTTCTATTTCTTCTGCTAAAATTCCATCTAAAATTGCTATATAACTTTTATAAACTTTTTGCTGTTTAAATTCTTCAATGCAAAGCTTTTTAAAATTTTCATCTTTGCAAAGTAAAATTACTCCACTTGTTTGCTTATCAATACGATTTAGTAGTTTTGCACCAAATTTTTTTTCTAAATCCTCACTTATATAAGAATAAGGTTTATTTATAGCAATAATTTTATCATCTTCAAAAATAATACTAGGATTTGACATTTTTATAATATTAAATTTTGTCTTATTACTCATTAAAGCTCTTGCGATAAGCACTTTCTTTCCATGTGTAAAAACACATCCTTTATCTATCAACTCCTTGGCTTCGCGATTTGAAATATTTTCTTGTAAGGCTAAAATTTTATAAGCTTTTTCCTGCATCAATTCCTTCCTGTATCGCTTTAAAAATTTGTGATAAATCATCACTTTTTTTAATTTTTGCTTTTAAATTACAATGGTGAATTTTATAATCCAATTCTTTTAAATCATTGCAGTAATAAACATTTTCAACTTTATCAAATAAAACTTTTTGATTATCTATAAAAGGCCCAGTTATTAAAACATTTTGAAAAGAAGCTACTTCTATTGGATTATGCCCACCAATATTTTTAAAAAAAGATCCGCCAAGAACAACTACATCTGAAATAGCATAAAAATTGATTAATTCACCTAAAGCATCTAATAATAAAATTTTTTTACTGAATTTTTTATCTTGAGTATCTAAAAGACTAAATTTTTCAAATTCTAAACCTTTATTTTTAAGTAAATTTTCAACCTCATAAAAACGTTCTGGATGTCTAGGAGCAATAATAAGCTTTTCTTTTTTACTCAAATTTATAGAGTTAAGTAGCAATTCTTCTTCGCCTGCATGTGTGCTTGCAAAAATAATTAATTTTTCCCTAGGTTTAAAATAATTTTTACTAAATTTAATTGTAATATTTGCTTTAATGTTATGTAAGACTTTAACATTTTTTGCTCCTAAACTTTCAAGTCTTATTTTATCTATATCACTTTGTGCAAAAATTTCATCAATATAGTAAAAAATTTTTTTATAAAAAAAACGAAATCTTAGATAACTTTTATAAGATTTGTCCGAAATACGTGCATTAAGCAAAATAATTTTTGCTTGATAAAATTTAGCCATAAAAACTAACATAAGCCAATATTCAGCCTCAAAAATGACTAAAACCCTTGTAGGTTTAAACCATAACGGTATCCAATTTTCAAAAGGGAGATAATTCACTTTATCGCAAAATTCTTTAGCACAATTAAAACCAGTTTCTGTTATAGTAGTAATTCTAGAATTAAATCTTAAAGCAAATTCTTTAATACTTCGTGTTTCGCCATAAGAGCAAGAATGAAAATGAACATCAGATTTTTTCTGATTAAAATTCTTAAATAAAAAAAATCGAGATTTTAAGCTATATTTATATTTTTGTTTTAATAGAGAAAGGATAAAAACAGGGATAGCCGATATTATAAAAGCTATCCATGACAAGATATAATAACAAAAAATCAACTCTTGTCTTCTTGTTCTTTGTATAGTATTCTACCGCAATGTGGACAAGTTATAATCTCTTCTCCTTTTATCACAGATAAATAAGTTTTATCATAAATTTTCATAAAACAACCATAACATGCTTGTTTTTTAACAGCTACAACTGCTGTATTTTTAGCCCATTTTCTAATTTTTTCATAAAAGCTTAAAACTTTTAAGTTAATATCTGCAACAAGTTTAGTTTTTTTAGCATAAACATCCATTCTTTCTTTTTCCAAAGCTTCCATTTGAGTTTTAATACTTGATCTTATCGTTTCTATATCTTGCTCTTCTTTAGCTTTTTTTTCTAAAAGTTCTTTTTTAAAAAGCTCTTTATTTTCCAAAATTTTATCCAAACGAATAATCTCATCATTAGCTGAATCAAGTTGTTCTTTAGCAATATCTTCTTCTATTTTTAAAGCATTAGCCTCTTTTTCCGTTTTAACAGAAGCGCTTTTTTTACCAAGCTCTTTTATTTTAGCTGAAAATTCTGAAATATGTAAATTATTTTGAATTTTTTGATTTTTTACATCTTCAATCTCAAGTTCTAAATTACCAATTTGAATATTAATCTGATTAATCTTATTTTCAGCATCTTTTAAATTTTTAGTTATGCTATCTATTTTTGGCTCAAAACTATCGATTTCTTGATCTATTTTGGATAAAAGCACTAATTGTTCAAGATGTTTATTCATATATATTCCTTAAAAATATTGAAATGGATTTTTTGAAACTGATATTATAACCTTTAGTGGCAAATTTTTCAAGTCTTTTGCTAGACATTGTGAAAAATACCGCTCACTTTCAAAATGTCCTATATCTATCAAATTTAAACCATCGCTTACGGCTTGCATGGCTTGATGATATTTAAAGTCCCCGCTTAAAAAGCAATCTGCTTGCACTTTAGATATAAGATCACCTCCGCTTCCAGTGCAAATAGCAAAGCGTTTGATTTTTTCTTTTCCACAATAGCTAATCTTTAAAATATCTATTTGCAATTTTAATTTTAAATATTCACACAATTTAAAAAATTCAAATTCTTGATCAACATAGATTAAAAATTCATCCTTAAAAGCAATTTTAAAATCTAAAATCTCTTCAACAAAATAACTATTTAAATGGCTTAAATCAAAATTTGTATGCATAGATATTAATGAAATATTTTTTTTTATCATTTTCTTAATAAAAGCTTTAGGATAATCTAAATTTGCTAAACTTTTTAAACCTTTAAAAATAAGCGGATGATGGGTTATAAACAAAGAATTATCTTCAGCTTGATTAATTAAATTTTCATCAATATCTAAGCTTAAATATACAGTTTTAATCTCATCTTGATTATTTCCAAGTAAAATACCACTATTATCCCAATCTTGCTGATTATTAAAAGGGCTTAATTGATCTAAAAAATTATAAATATCAATCAGTTTCATTTAACGTTTTTTTATAAATCTGAGCACAATTTTTAGAAAGCTCTCTAATCTTTAGCATATAATCTTGCCTTTGTGCAACCGAGATAGCTCCTCTTGCATCAAGAAGATTAAAAGTATGTGCCGCAAGCATACAGTAATCATAAGCCGGCAATGCCAATTCTTGCTCCAATATGCTTTTACATTCCTTGTAGGCATTCTCAAATTGCTGATTTAAGAACTCAACATTGCTTACCTCAAAATTATATTTACTAAATTCATATTCACTTTGTTTATGAACATCACCATAAGTGATTTTTTTACCTTGAAATTCACTCCAAATAATATCATAAACATTATCAATATTTTGAAGATACATAGCTATTCTTTCAAGCCCATAAGTTATTTCAGCGCTAACTAAATCTACTGCTATACCTCCAACTTGCTGAAAATATGTAAATTGTGTAACTTCCATGCCATCAAGCCAAACTTCCCATCCAAGTCCCCAAGCTCCTAAACTCGGACTTTCCCAGTTATCTTCAACAAAACGTATATCATGATTTTTTAAATCAAAACCTAAATTTTCTAAACTTCTAAGATAAAGTTCTTGTATATTTTCTGGACTAGGTTTTATTAAAACTTGAAATTGATAATAAGCCCCCAGACGATTAGGATTTTCACCATATCTTCCATCTGTTGGACGACGAGAAGGTGCTACATAAGCTACAGCCCAAGGCTGTTTTCCGAGACTTCTTAAAAAAGTAGCGGGATGGAAAGTACCTGCTCCAGCTGGCATATCATAAGATTGCATTATAGCACAACCTTGTTGTTGCCAAAATTCTTGTAATTTTAATATCATTTGCGAAAAATTCATTTTTCACCTTCTTGATCATTATCTAAATTTATATCAATTTTATTTTCTTTATTCATTTCCAAATCAGGCTCTGTTTTTGTTCCAAAAATTTCAGTTGTCTTATTCCACATAAGCTTATATTTACGTTTTAAAAACTCAATCTCTTCTCTTGCATGTTTTAATTCGCTATTTAAAGTTTCTATTGTTTTTCTGTCTTCGTCGTAAAGTTCTTGCATAGAATAAAGTGCATCTTTTAAAAATTTATTTTCATTTTTTAAAGCTTCGAGTGTTTCATCTTTTGCGTCTAAAACTTTTTCATGTAAATTTAAAATTGTACCTATAGTTTTTTCTACAAAACTCTCTCCAGCTAAAGTCATAGAATTGACCATAGCAGATTGTGAATTAGCAGTAGGAACAACGCTAAAAGTGCCTTGATTAGCTTCTATATAAATCACACCTTCTTCTTCTTTAAAATTTAAAGCACCTTTGGCCATCATACCCTTTACAACATCTTCATTTAAATGTACAAGTTTGCAAAATTCCTCAAGCTCTAAATAAGTCTGCATCTTTTTTCCTATAATAAAATCTCGACACTTTTTGAGTCTGCAACCAATTTATTTTCTTTAGCCTCTCTATCTTCTTTTAAAGCTTGTGCTAATTTAGCATCACTTAAAGCAAGAATTTGCATTGCTAAATAAGCAGCATTTTGAGCACCTGCTTTTCCAATAGCTAAAGTTCCAACAGGAATTCCGCTTGGCATTTGCACAGTAGAGAAAAGAGAATCCATGCTCGCCAAATTATTTCCTGGCATAGGAACCCCTAAAACTGGTTTAGTTGTATAAGCAGCAACTGCTCCAGCCAAATGAGCTGCCATACCTGCAGCTGCAATAAAAACTTGAACACCTTTTTCTTCTGCTTTTTTTATATATTCTTTAGTACGTTGCGGACTGCGATGGGCTGAAGTAATAATAAGTTCATATTTAATATTAAATTGCTTAAAAATATTAGCACACTCTTGCATAATTTCATAATCACTTTTACTTCCCATTAAAATAGAAACAAATTTCATAAAATTTCCTTTCTTAGAAAACTAAATGCACTAATTTTTGTTGGCATTTTAATTTCGTTTTCATTTCCGCTATGGATTTCTGTAAATTCTTTATTATTTTTTGCAATTAACTTCTTAAATTCTACAAAATATTTATCATTTTTTTTATAAATTTTACCTATTTCATTTTCACATTCTCTAAGTTTATCTCCCAAAGGGATTAAAATTTCATAAGCTGTATTTAAAACTATTTTACCTTTGCATTTAAAATACTCTCCATCCTCAACAATAGCATGAACTTGATGAGTTCCTTCTTCTATACTCGTATGATGATTTTGAGTATCGGTTTTTTCTAAAGGACGAGAAACCAAATAACCATCTGTAAAACCTCGATTTTTAAGAGTATAAATTTCTCTTTCATATTTTTCAGAATTAAAATTATGATTTAATGTATCTTCTATAGCCATTTTGTAAGTTCTAGTAGTGAGTGCGACATAATATTCGCTTTTCGTTCTTCCTTCTATCTTAAATGCACTAATACAATTTTCTTGCATAATTTTTTCTATATAAGAGCATAAATTTAAATCTTTTGAATTAAAAATATGCGTACCATTTTCATCTTCTTCAAGTCTAAAAAGTGTATTATTTTCAGGATTTTTAGCATAAAGTTCATAACTAAATCTACAATCATTAGCACAAGAACCTCTATTGCTCATTCTTCCACTTTGAACTGAACTAATTAAGCAACGACCAGAATAAGCAAAACACATAGACCCATGAACAAAAGCTTCAAGCTCTATATCACAGTTTTCTTTTAAAATTTTAGAATCTTTTAGACTTAATTCTCTAGCTATAACAATACGTTTAGCGCCCATACTTTTATAAACTTCAGCATCAAGATAATTTAAAACATTAGCCTGAGTGGATACATGCAAGGGAATTTCAGGAGCCAATTCTCGAGTAAGCTTCATAGCACCTACAGATGCAACGATAAAAGCGTCGGGTTTCATTTCGCGAAGTTTCAAAATATGACGCTTAAGACCTTCTATTTGTCCACTTAAATGAAATCCATTTAAAGTGACATAAATTTTTTTACCATTATTATGAGTATATCTTACAGCTTCTTCAAAGGTTTCATAAGTAAATTCTTTAGCTGTCCTAGAACGCAAAGAAAAGTTATTTACTCCAGCATAAACCGCATCAGCCCCATAAGCTAAAGCAATCTTTAACTTTGTAAAATTTCCAGCTGGAGCTACGATTTCGGGAATGATCATTTATTTTTGACCCAAACTTGCTATCAAGGCTTCTATATCATCATTACTTACAACCTCTGCTGTGCTATCTCCTTCTATATGTACCGCAGAACCGACACGTTTCCTATCATCGATTTTGCCTTCAAATAAAGAACTCATGTATCGACTTAAGGCACGCATAACATTAATAACACGTTCAATTTTTTGACGATGGATATCTTGATATTGCATTGCATCCATAGCCATCATGACTTCATCTTGGCCACCCTGCAAATGATCGACAATATCACTACTTGTTTTTTTTGCTTTTTTATTAGTTTCTAAAGCCTCGCAAAAACTTTCAACATTAGGAAATTTCTCGTTTAACTTTGTAAAAATTTCGATATTTTTATCTAAAATTTTATTAATATCAGCTATTAAACTTTCAGAATCTGCAAAAAAATTATTAATATTTTCAAGCTTTTCCATCATTTCTGTAGCTTTTTGCTCACTATCTTTAGTCACATCATCGAGCTGATGTACTACTTTGTGTTCTTGGCTTGGTGGTGGTGGTGGCCATGCTAAATTAGGATTTGGTCTATAATCAGCCACTTTTACATCTTCTATTTTTTCTTCTTGAGTTTCATCGCTTTGAGTCTCTACTTCAGCCATAGTTTCAGACTCTAAGGTATCATCAGAATCTAAATCACTATTCATCAAAGCATCAAGTTCTTCTTGAGTCATTGTTTTCCTTAATTTTTAAAATATTCAAATATTTCTTAAATATTTTAAGATTATATTCTATTTAATCTGAAATAAAAATATAAATTCTCATATTTTTTAAATATTCTTTTTTATTGAATTTTTAATTGCAATCCATTTTAAAGATATTAATAAATTTTTTATTAAAATAATATGATACAATTTTAAAAATTAATATTTATTAGGGAGAATAAATGGGAAAATTTGTTAATAGTATCAATGATTTTTTTGAATTTTGTACACAAAATGAAGTAATTTTTGTAGATTTTCGTTTTACTGATCTAATAGGAACTTGGCATCATATTACCTATAATATACATTCAATTAATGAGCAAACCTTTGACACTGGAATTCCATTTGATGGAAGTTCTTTAAAAGGATGGCAACCGATCGAAAAATCAGATATGATCTTAAAGCCCGATGTACAAAGTGCTTTTCTAGATCCTTTTACAGCAGATCCAACTATTATTGTTATTTGCGATGTATACGATATTTATAAAGGGCAAATGTATGAAAAATGTCCAAGAAGTATTGCCAAAAAAACAATGCAATATCTTAAAGATTGTGGTATTGCAGATATAGCATATTTTGGAGCAGAAAACGAATTTTTTATCTTTGATAGTGTAAAAATAGTAGATACAGCACATTGTTCAAAATATGAAGTTGATACCGAAGAAGGAGAATGGAATGATGATAAAGAATTTATGGATAGCTATAACACAGGACATAGACCTCGTAAAAAAGGTGGATATTTCCCTGTGCAACCTATAGATTCGCTGGTAGATATTAGGGCTGAAATGGTACAAACTCTTGAGAAGGTTGGACTTAAAACCTTTGTGCATCATCATGAAGTTGCACAAGCTCAGGCAGAAATAGGAGTAAAATACGATACACTTGTAGAAGCCGCAGATAATGTCCAAATTTATAAATATATTATTAAAATGGTTGCACATTTAAATGGAAAAACAGCAACATTTATGCCAAAACCGCTCTATGGAGATAATGGAAGTGGTATGCATGTACATATGAGTTTATGGAAAAACGGAGTCAATCTATTTTATGATAAACAAGGATATGCAAATTTAAGTCAAACCGCCATACACTATATAGGTGGAATTTTAAAAAATGCTAGAAGCCTTGCTGCCTTTACAAATCCTAGTTCAAATTCTTATAAAAGAATAGTTCCAGGTTTTGAAGCTCCTTGTATTTTAACTTACTCTTGTCAAAATAGGAGTGCAAGTTGTCGCATACCTTATGGTATAGACAAAAATTCAGCTCGCATTGAAATCCGTTTTCCTGACAATACAGCAAATCCATATCTTGCTTTTGCAAGTTTATTAATGGCAGGACTTAATGGAATAGAAAATAAAATCACTCCGGTCGGCCCAATGGATGAAAATTTATTTGATTTAACCCTAGATGAAATTCGAAAAAAAGGCATAGAACAACTACCGCACACTTTAAGAGGAAGTCTAGAAGCTCTTATTCGCAACAATACTTATCTAAAACCTATCATGAGTGATCTTTTTATCAATGATTATCAACATTTAAAATTTGAAACTCAAGTATGGCCTGTAGAAGCACGTCCTACTGCTTATGAATTTAAAACTTGCTATTCTTGCTAATTAAAAATTAGATTTTTAATATCGCAATTAAGCGATATTAATTTCTTTTATTTACTTCCTAAACCCTAGTTTGTCCCAAAAGATTATTAAGTCTATCCATTATATTATTTACAAAAGAATCTATACTTTGGCTACTTGCTTTCCAGCCATTAGCCTTTGCTTGATGAAATTCTCTATCAAAAGAGATTCCACTGCCTACGTATACATTTTGCCAAGCAACTCCTTTTTCCATTGCATATATACCTGCATCAAGCCAACCATCTTGTGCATAGCCTTTTAATAAACTTGCAAAATCAACCTTACCTGTCATGATGTCATCTAGTGAAATATCAAAAGAGGGATTTGCTTTCATTTCTTGCTCAAATTTTGCTTCACGAACTTTTGCTTCAGGACTGAAAACAACTTGATTTGAAGATGGAAGAGGCGGATAAGACTTTAAAAAACTCATAAACAAAGCTTCTTTAGAATAACTTCCATCTTCATTTTTTGGATAAACTGACATATCAGGATTGAAACCACCTTCTAGCGAAGGACCTTGCTCCATACTTTGTGGAGAAAAGTCAAGTTTTACAAGGTTCATACCCAAATTCATAGTAGAATATTTAATCGCTTGTGCTTCGTGAAATTGTTCTGCATTGAATATATTTTTTACAACTTTTTCTTGATTATCATTACGACCATAATTTAGTCCTTTAGGCAATTGTTCTAAATCCGCTTTGCTAAAACTTGTTTTATTGGTATCGTTAAAAGTATGATTTATAATTTGATTAAATTGATTATAGTATTGTTTAATAGTATTTGCCATATCTATATTATCATAATATTTATCCACACCTAGATATTCTTTTATTTTTGCATTATAAAAGTTATTTTCAGCTACTCTCTCTATCTCATCCAAAGTAGATTTATGTATCTTAAAATCTTTTGGCAATCCTGCAGCTTTATTAAAATCACTTCCCATATAGCCATCTTTATCTACACTATAACCATAGGCTGTATTATTACTTATATCTGCTTGTTTATATTTTAGAGTATAAATAGAGTTTTTAAATTCACTTGATATATTATAATTAGGAGAATTTGTTTTACTACTTATACTAAAATTAGTATTATTGCTAGTATTTGTTGTATTAGTAGAATTTAATACTTCACTTCTTGCTAGAGTTTGTGAATTTGCACTTTGAATTTCATTTAACTTAGTGGCATTTTGTTTTAAAAAAGCATTAGCAAAACTTATTTTAGAATTTTCTTTACTTTCTTTATTGGCTTTTGCTTGTGAAAGTATAGAATTATAGTTTGAGTTATCATTGATGCTAAAGATACTCATATTTATTCCTTTGATTTTAGAATTGTTCTGCCTTCAAATCTAAATATCTTATAAATAAATATAAGCAAGAAGTGTTCCGCTTTGGATAAGTGGAACGAGAGTATTTAAAATAAGACCAAAAATTAATATATTAATTATCGTTTTAACTGATTTACAATACCAAGCATATCATCACTTGTAGTTATGGCCTTTGATCCAGCCTCATAAGCCCTTTGTCCCGTAATCAGATCTGTCATTTCTTCAACAAGTTGGACATTACTAAGCTCCACAAAACCATGTCTGATTGTACCAAGTCCATCTTGCCCTGCAATTCCTGCAACTGGAGCACCGCTAGCACCGGTTTCAAGATATAAATTATCCCCCATAGAGTGAAGTCCCGCTGGATTAATAAACTGCACTAATTCCACTTGTCCAATTTGAGTTTCTTGTTGCTCTCCAGGAAGCATAACAGATACCGTTCCATCAGTTGCCACATTAATAGCAGTTGCACCTTCTGGTATAGTCATTTCAGGAAGTAGTTTATAGCCATCTGAATTTACAATATTACCTTCATTATCTTTTGTAAATTGTCCATTTCTGGTATATCCTATCGTTCCATCAGGAAGTTGAATTTGAAAAAAACCATTCCCAGCAATAGCCATATCAAGACTATCTGTACTCGTTGCTTTCAAATTCCCCTCTGTAAAAACTTTTGTTACAGCAGTAGGGCGTACACCAACCCCTACTTCTATGCCTGAGGGTGAAAGAGTTGTGGCTGAAGTAGAAGTTCCTGCATATTTCATAACCTGATACATTAAATCAGCAAATTCAGCACGACTCTTTTTAAAACCAGCTGTATTAACATTAGCAATATTGTTAGAAGTAACATCAATTTGTGTTTGCTGCGCTACCATTCCTGTAGCTGCAGTATGAAGTGATCTCATCATTTTTTTATCCTTTTAATTTTTAATCTTATTTAACAGATGCAAGCTTATTAATTGCTTCTTGATTTAAATCATCCATATGAGCTGTCATAACTTTTTGATACATTTCAACCATTCTATTAGTCTCAATCAAGCCCACCATTTCAATAACTGGATTGACATTGGAACCTTGAGAAAACCCTTGTCGTACCGCACTAGAATTATCCAAATCCCTAATACGAGTTAAATCATCGATTTTATAAACATTATCTCCATCTTTTTGCAAAGCCCTCATATCATCTACTTGTGCAATAAATAATCTTGCATTTCTTGCACCATCAACTTCAATATTTCCATCTTTATCAACACTAATTTGCGAGGATCCATTTGGAATCTTAATAGCGGCATTTTCAGGATTATTAAAATAATCACTACTTAATACCTTATATCCTTGTTTGTTTACCAAGTACCCTTCTTCATTTAATTGAAAATTTCCATCTTTGCTTAATCTAATTTCTCCATTTTTTGTTTGAACTAGATAAAAAGCATCATCTCTTGTTATTGCAAAATCCAAAGGATTGTTAGTTGCTTTTAAAGAACCTAAACTGAAATCTGTATATTCTTGAGAAACTTGGGGTATGCCATCTATAGTGGTATTAAGAAAGCGTGAAGCATCTCTTGTATTATTTTCTATAGGCAACACATCCTGAGTTTCTTTAAAAATCCTTTTAAAATCTGCAATTACAACATCATCTCTTTTATATCCACTTGTATTAATATTGGCAAGATTGTTTGTAATAACATCAAGTTTATTAAACTGAGTTACCATTCCACCCACTGCTTGATAATATCCGTTTTGCATATTTTCACCTATAAAATTATTTTATTACAAAAAAATAAAAGCAAAGAGTGTTCCAACTTTTAAAAATATAGAAAAAACGGGGAATAAAAGAAGAATTTATAAGAAAACAAGGCTTTTAAAGCCTTGTAAATTAATCCATTTGGCGGCGTAAAAATGTAGGAGTTTCTATTTGAGCCATAATCTCTTCATCAAAACCACCACTTACTTTTTTAAGATTTAAATAAGGATTTTTCTTAGCAACTTCGGTTTCCTCTGAAGATTTTTTTCCAACAGTATCTTTATCTTCAAAACCTGTAGCAATAATAGTCACTTCAACTCTATCTTCCATAGTGTCATCCATGGTTGATCCAAAAATAATTTTTGCATTTTCATCAACTTTTTCTTCAATGCTATTGGCTGCTGCAGAAATTTCAAATAAAGAGCAATTAGAGCTTGTTTTAAAATGCAAAATCACACCTTTAGCCCCTTTAATATCCATTCCATCTAATAAAGGAGACTCTATAGCATTTTTTAATGCTATTTCAACAGCATTTTCACCTTCAGCACTTCCAACACCCATAAGCGCAAGTCCTCTATGACTCATGATAGTTCTAACATCAGCAAAATCAACGTTAATATCACCATTATCTAAAAGTATAGAAACCATACCTTTTACTGCACGAGTCAAGATATCATCAACTAATTTAAAAGCCTCTTTCATGCTTGCTTTTTTATCAATAATACTTAAAAGTTTTTCATTTTGAATTACAAGGATAGAATCGCTTTCTTTTTTTAACTCAAGAAGTCCGCTTTCTGCAAGTTTTTTTCTTTGTTTACCTTCAAAGCTAAAAGGCATAGTTACCACAGAAACAGTTAAAGCTCCAATTTCTTTAGCTGCTTGTGCTATAACAGGAGTAGCACCTGTTCCGGTTCCACCACCAAAACCAGACGCAATAAATACTATATCACTTTGACTTAAACTCGCTTTGATTTCCTCAAAACTCTCTCTAGCACTTTCTGCTCCAACTTCAGGAAGCATACCTGCTCCAAGCCCTTTTGTTTTCTTTTCGCCAAGTTGAATTTTAGTTTTTGCCAAAGACGTAGAGATAGCTTGTGCATCAGTATTAGCAGCGATAAGATCAAGATCATTCAGTCCCATTTTAACCATATGATTGATCATATTACCGCCACCACCACCGCAGCCTATAACTTTAATTTTCGCACCCTTGTTATGTTGCATCTCTTCTACTAAAAATTCATTCATTAAATTCTCTCCTTGTTAAAATTGATTTATTATTTTATGCCAGACGCTTGAAAAAAGACCAGATTTTTTTTCTCGTGTCTCTTTGAAATCTAATTGTTCTTGAATTGCTATTGTATCATTTTCTTGCAAATTTTCATCAAAAAAATCAGATTTTATTTCAGTTTCTACTTCTTTTTGAGGAATAATTTCTTGCCTGATTTGGCGATTATAATTTTCTATTTCACCTTTATATCTTAATTTTTCATTAGAATCAAGCTCATAAGGAGTAAAATAACCTGCTCCATAAAGACAAAGACCTATGGCACAAGTATTTTCAGGATCATTAAAAATTTCATTAAAACTTGTTATTAAGTCTCTTCTTGCAGTTGCTATTCTAATAGAACGATTATCAAAAGTAGCAGGTGCCAACTCATCAATGCCTGCTAATTTAGTCATTCCTCCAGTAAGCACAACTCCACCACCTATGCTATTAGCATAACGATTATCGCTTAAAATTTTTGCTAAAATCATTAAAGTTTCTTCTGCTCTAGCATAAATAACCTCTGAAATAATATCCAAAGAAACCTCATTTACTCTTTTTTCATCACCCATTGTTGGAATTTGTATAAGTGCATTAGGTTGCTGTGATAAGGCCGCATAATTGAGTTTAATTTTTTCAGCTTCTTTAAGTGGAGTATGTAAAGCCATTGATAAATCTTGAGTAATATTAATAGAACCAATTTGCAAACAATCATTATAACGGATCGAATTTCCAGTATGAACCACCATATCACAAATTGCACCACCCATATCAATAAGGACAGACCCGAGTTCTTTTTCACTATCATCCAAACAAGCTATTGATGAAGCATAACCAGAAAGCACTATATTATCAACTCTTAAATCTGCTAATTCTACAGCTTTTTTCAAATTTTTAATATGAGATTCTTGGGAAATAACAATATGAGTTGAAACTTCCAAGCGACTTCCACTCATTCCTAAAGGATCATCTACATGCTCTAAATCATTGACTTTAAAATTATAAGGTAAAACATGAATAATTTCATATCCACTTGGTATATTAGCTGTATGTTTTGCAGTGCTTACCGCTCGATGTATTTCTTTAATTCCAATTTCATGATTTGGAATATTTACAACTCCAATACTATCTACACTCTTAGTATAAGCTCCAGAAATAGAAACAACAACTTTATCATAATGTACACCGCTCATCATCTCGGCATTTCTTACCGCTTCTTCAATAGATTTTGAAGCAAGTTCAATATTTGTAATAGCACCTTTTTTCACACCATTGGTTTTTGATTTTGAAAAACCAATAATTTTTAAACCTTCATCATCTTTTTGCGCAATAATAGCACAAGTTTGAGTCGAACCTAAATCAATTCCTAGTATATTCAAAATCACTTCCCTTTATAATAAATTTTTATTGGATATGCTTTTCTTAATTGATTAATTAATTCCTGTTTTATCATATCAGATTTTAATATTTGCAAATTTTGTTTTAATGTTTCATAATGCTGATTTAATTTATCATCACTAATATCAATTTTTTGCTTATTGATTTTATAAAGCACTGCTTTATTATCACCTAAAAGAACATAAGAAGCATTTTGATCAGAATTAAAAACATTAGTTAAAAAATAACTAAATTCAGCATTATTAAATATATTTTTATCCATTTTGATATCACTAAGCAATGAATCTCTAGTTACAAAACCTATATTTTCACCTTTAAAATCTTTCAATCTCTCCTCAGCTTCTTTTTCTAAATTTTCTTTAGATTTTTCGCTCAAATATAAAGGTAAAATTTCATTCCTAGCTTCTTCAAAAGTTTTAATTCTTATAGGATTAATTTTATTGATCTTAATAATCATATAGCCATCTTTATATCTAACCGGTCTTAAAAGATCTCCGGTTTTAATTTTAGATAAAAGATCCAAAGGATAATAGATACTTAAATCCGAAATATTTTCATCTTTTTGAAATTTCTCTTTATTGTTCTTTAATTCTAAAAATTTAGCATTGGCTAAATTTTTAAGCTTGATTAAACCATAATCTTTTGCAACTTTATTTTTTGCCAATTTAAAATCTAAAATCTTGCCATCTTGATCTTTATAATTTAGTCGATTGTTTGCATCATTGTAAAATTTTTGCAATTCTTCTTCTGAAAAATTCTGATCATTTAATGGTAAAAAATATGTAGAAATTTCATAAGTTTTACTTGTTTTATAATCTTCTTTTTGTTGTTCCCAAAATTTTTTTAACTCCTCCTCGTTGATCTTTATATTCTTTTTATCATAATTAAGTTCTGCAATACTTAAAGAATCTTTCATAAAATAAGCAATTGCCAACATTTTGATTTCACTTTCACTAGAAGGCAAGTTAAAAATTTTATTTAATTTGTCAATTATAACTTCATCAGAAAGAATTTTTTCATAATCTTTAGGCATAAAACCATTAGCATGTAAAATTTCATAATAAATTGTTTTATTAAATTCACCTATTGGGTTTTGAAAAGCTCTTGTTTGCGTAAGCTTTTCTATAATTTCATTATCATTAGAATTTAAACCTAAATCTTTAGCAAAATTTAATAAAAGTTTATCTTCTATAAGAGAATTTAAAGCTAATTCTTTTAAACCTATCTTTTCAGCATTATTTTCATCCAAACTGCCATTGCTAATCTGATTATAATAATTAAAAATCTGATTATATCGTGTATTAAATTCATTGTAACTTATCTTCTCATTTCCAACAATAGCTGCATTTGAAGCACGATCAAGATTAAAATCATAAGCACCCCAATTAACAAAAACAGCTCCAACTAAAGCAATAGTACTAATCCATATAGTAATAATAAGATATTTTCTATGATGCTGCATCCAAGTAAGCATACTATTCCTTGATAAAAAAATAAGTTTAATATTTTAGCACATAAGTTTTTAAGTGGAGTTTAATTTAAACCAAAGTATGTTGTTTTTTTGATTTTGATGCTAAAATAAGCTATAATATCAAACCCGATTAATAAAAATTTTGTAGGATTTAGCTTGGAAATTCCACATATTCCAGTATTACTTAATGAAGTCAATAAGGCCTTTGAAAATTTAAACCATGGATATTTTTTAGACTGTACTGTAGGCTTTGGTGGCCATAGTGAATCTTTGCTTAAAAATCATCCTAATATAAAACTAATTGCTTGTGATCAAGATGAAGAAGCACTTGAATTTTCAAAACAGCGCCTTGAAAAATTTAAAAACAGAACGCAATTTTTCTTAACAAATTTTAGCCAAATTCTTGATCAAATTCCTACAAATTCTTTAAGAGGAATTTTAGCAGATATTGGAATTTCTTCTTATCAATTAGATAATAACAAACGAGGATTTAGTCTTGATTCTGATTTTTTAGATATGAGAATGAATCAAAATATTAAAAATTCAGCTTTTAATGTTGTTAATTCTTATACTTGCGAACAACTCACTTATATTTTTAAAGAATATGGTGAATTAGATGATGCTTATTTTATTGCTAAAAAAATTTGTCAATCAAGGATTAAAACACCTATAAAAAGTGCCAAAGAATTACAAAAAATTATAGGCTCAACCAAACAACATCATAGAAAAGTTTCCAAAGCAACTTTAGTTTTTCAAGCTATTAGAATTGAAGTCAACCAAGAACTTGAGGTTTTAAAATTTTTTTTGGAAAAATTAGAAAAAATAAAGTTAAAAGATTGTATTTTAGCTATAATTTGTTTTCATTCTTTAGAAGATAGAATAGTGAAAAATTATTTTAAAAAATGGTCTAAAAATTGCATTTGCGATGAAAAAGTTTTACGTTGCGAATGCGGAAATAATCATTCTTTAGGAAAAATTTTAAATAAAAAAGTTATCATTGCAAGTGAAACAGAAATAATGCAAAATTCAAGATCTAGTTGCGCAAAAATGCGTTTATTTCATTTTAAAAATATGGAAAAATAATGTTAGAAGATGATTTTTTAAAAGAAAAACAAAATATACGTCAAAAAATGCTAAATTTTTCACGCGCTATGAATCAAGGAAAGCCTTTAGACGATGAACTTAAAAATGAAATTATTTCTAGTAATGATATTTTTAAAAGACGATTAAATAAACAACCTCGTAATTTATTTGATCCAGATGAATATGAAATAAAAAATTCTAAAAAATCAAATATATATCTTAAAGAAGATTTAATTAATGTAAAATTAGAAGAAAAGCAATCCTTGGCTAAAAAAATTTTTTCTAAAATAAAAGAAAAAAATAAAAATTCACACACAAAAAAAAATAAGAAAAAATTATTTTCTCTAAAAAAAACAGAAAAAGAAATTGAGCCCAAAAAGATACAAGAAAATAAAATAGAAACTAAAAATTTAAATAAAAAAAACAATAAAGAATCTCAATTACCAAAAAAAGAAAATAACCATAAATTAGATAAAAAAAATTCAAAAATTCCACAAACTGATATTAAGCAAAGTTTAGAAAATTTACAAAAAAAAATACATACCAACAATATAACCGATATACCGTTGAAAAAAAATTCCAATGAAGAAGATAGTGAACAAGCTAAAAATACTCTTTTAGAAGGTTTCACAGATGCAACCAAGGAAGATAGAAATTTAAATTTCAATCACTTGCTTTTTGCTATTTTACTTGTAAGTTTTGCTTTATTACTTTTTATTCCACAAATTTATATAAGAAATCAAATTTATTATTTAAGTCGAGAAATTGCAACTTTAAAAACAGAAGAAAGTGTTCTTAATGAGGAAAATAAAGATCTAAAAAGAAGATTAGAAAATATGCGTTTTCAAAATCAAATTCTTGATTATCTTGATTGAATAATTTTTTCTAACACATATTTTTCCAAATTCTTCTTTAAAATATCATCTTTTAAAGCTTCTTTGTAAAGTTTACTTGCTACCAAAGAGTATTTTTCATATGAAAAATAAGGAAAATGTAAACTCCAAGCTTTTTTAATCAATTGTCTTGAAATAATTTTTCTAGTATAAATTTTAAAAATATCATAACTTATAAAAATACAAGATGTTACAATAACTGCACTAATTATACTTATATGGAAGTCAAGACGCATAAGAAAATAATGTGTAATAAGTAATAAAGGTAATAAAACAAGCACACAAAGAATACTAAAATATAAATAAGAATTTAAAATTTTGAAATTAAAATTAAGTTTAGAAGGATCAACAAGCATTCCATCATTAAACAAAGCGTTAGCTTCAAGTAAATCACGTAAAATAACTGGTTGATCTGATATTTTAAAAAGAAAATTAAGACTAAAATCTTTAAATTTTTTCATGCTTTAAAATATGTAAATAAAAGCTTTTAGCCTTTATTTACAAGCTCTTCTGTAACTCTTGCAATTTCAAATTCTTCATCTGTAGGAATAATACAAACTTTTATTTTAGAATCTGTGGTGCTTATTATTCTTTCAGTGGACATTCTTTGATTATTTAAATTCAAATCAAGATCAATACCAAGATGAGATAATTTTTCACAAACTTTTTGTCTTACCAAAGAAGAATTTTCACCTATGCCTCCTGTGAAAATAATACCATCAGTTCCTGGTAATATAGCAAGATAAGCTCCTATATATTTTACTAAACGATAGCAAAACATATCAAAAGCTAAACGTGCTTTATCTTCTCCTTTTTCAACTCGTGATTCAATATCTCTAAAATCATTGTAACCACAAATGCCATATACGCCGCTTTTTTTATTCATCAAATTATCAATCTCTTCTATATTTAAGCCCCTTGCTTTACTAATAAAAGGTATAATTGCAGGATCCATATCACCACAACGAGTTCCCATAACTAGACCCTCAAGAGGAGTAAATCCCATAGAAGTATCTACGCTCTTTCCATTTTCTACAGCACAGACACTTGCTCCATTCCCAAGATGAGCTGAAATCACATTTACACTCTTTTTACCTAATAAATTAGCAGCTTTCGAACTTACATAAGCATGAGAAGTTCCATGGAAGCCGTATCTTCTTATACCATCTTTATCATAAAATTCATAAGGTAAAGCATACATATAAGCATAATCAGGCATTGTTTGATGAAAAGCTGTATCAAAAACTGCAACATTTGGTACATTTGGAGCAGCTTTAATCATTGTTTTTATACCTGCTAAATGAGCTGGATTATGCAAAGGGGCAAAAACACTTACTCTGTCAATTTCATTAAGTACATGATCATCTATTAAACAATGTTTTGTTAAAGTTTTCCCTCCATGGACAATACGATGACCACAACCATCAAGAACTTTTAGATCTTCTAAAATTCCTGATTCCTTAAAAAGTTCATTTAAAACTTGCAAGCCATGTTCATGATCTTTTATGGCAATATCTCTTTCAAATTTTTCATCACTTAAAGTATTTTTTAAAACAACTTTAGAAGTTTCCTCACCTATTTTTTCAATTAAACCACTTGCCTTAACTATTTTATCATCAAAAAATTTAAATTTTATAGATGATGAACCTGAATTTAAAACTAAAACTTTCATTTTACATCCTTTATTAAAAATTATTGCGCTTGTACAGCACTTAAAATTACAGTATCTACAATATCATCAACCAAACACCCACGACTTAAATCATTGACTGGTTTTTTAAGACCTTGTAAAATAGGACCAATTGCCAAAGCATTAGCTGTTCTTTGCACAGCTTTATAGCCTATATTTGCAGCATCAAGATCTGGGAATACATAAACATTGATCTGTCCTGCTATTTTAGATTCTGGCATTTTTGAAGCTGCAGTCTTAGGATCATAAGCGCAGTCAAATTGCATAGGGCCATCTATATTTAATTCTGGATATTTTTCCTTAGCTATCTTAAGAGCTTCTTTTACAAGATCTACACTTTCACCTTTTCCACTATCTCCACTAGAATAAGAAAGTAAAGCAACTTTAGGATCTAGTCCAAAAGATTTTGCGGTCATAGCACTAACATAAGCACTAGAGGCTAATTGTTCAGCTGTTGGATTAGGATTGACAGCACAATCTGCAAAAGCTAACATTTTATCTTCTAAACCCATAAAAAATAATCCTGAAACAGAACTCACTCCTTCTTGAGTTTTAATCAACTGAAGCGCAGGACGAATTGTCTCAGCTGTGGTTGTAGAAGCGCCGCTTACCATAGCATCAGCTTTTCCACTATGCACAAGTAAAGTTCCAAAATAAGTCTTATCTTTTACTAATTCCTTAGCTTGATCAAGAGTCATTCCCTTAGATTTTCTTGCTTCATAAAGCATTGAAGCAAATTCTTCACATAAATCAGAAGTGCTAGGATTCATCATTTTTGCAGAATGGATATTAAGCATTAGTTTTTCTGCATTCTGCTTGATTTCTTTTTCATCTCCTAAAATAATAAGATCAACAACTTCAGTTTTTAATAAAATATCGCAAGCTTTTAAAATTCTCTCATCATTGCCTTCTGGTAAAACAACTGTTTTTTTATTTTTAATACCTTTTTTAATCATTTCATATTTAAAACGATAAGGAGTCATAAAATCATAAGATTTTAATTGACTGATTTTCTCAAAATCAATATTTTCATCAATTAAAACGTAATTTTTACCATTTAAAAGTTTATCAAGATGTTTTTGAGTCATTGCCATATATTCACTACAAACATCAGCAACAATTGGAGTATTAAGATTTTTGGCGATCTTAACATTAAGTCCAAAGGTATCTAATATACCAAATTGAGAAAAACCAATTGTTAAAACAAATTCATATTTTTCTTTTAACTCTTCATAAGTTTTTAAAATAGTATTAAAAAAAATATTAGAGTCTTTATTAAATTCTTCCATAGCATCTTTATCAATAAAACTATAGGTATTTTCTATATTTTGATTGATGCTAAATTGATTAAGCCACTCTTGAAAAATAGAAATATCATGCTTGGAAGCTATTGGGCAATAAATTGCTATATTTTTATAATTTTTACTATAATATTCTAGCAATTTTAAACCGACTATAATATTTTGATCATCACTCTTAGATCTTATTAAATAAAGATTCTCCATTACTTCTCCTTTTATTTTAAAAAAGTGGAACACTCTTTGCTTTTGTATATTTATAAATATTATTTTAACAAAAAAAAATAAAAATTCATAATTTAAAGGACGATTTTAATGAAAAAAGTTTTATTTTATACTCTACCATTTGTATTTTTTGGTTGTTCTGCTACAGTAGATCCACAAATTTCTATGAAACCACCTGCTTATGTAGAGGAGCTTGCCCCTAAACAAAGTAATAATATTGAAACAGCACCAGGATCGCTTTTTGGAAAGGGAGATAATCCTTTATTTTCAGATAAAAAAGCAATGAATGTTAATGATTTGGTTACAGTAGTTATTCAAGAAAGCACTACTCAAAGCACTCAGGCTAATAAAGCTACAAGCAGAACCAATACTTCAAATTTAGGCGGAGGAACTTTAACAGGTGGTTCTGGAATTTTAAAAAATGCAATTAATAAAATTAATGCATATTCTAATATAGGTTTTCAGACCAATAGTACAAATAACTATCAAGGCTCAGGCTCTCAAAGTCGCAATGAAAGTTTTAATACAACAATTTCAACTCGAGTAATTAAAATTTTATCCAATGGTAATTATTTTATTGAAGGCTCAAGAGAACTTTTAATTAATGGAGAAAAGCAAATTATTCAATTAAGCGGAGTAATTCGTCCTTATGATATTGGACAAGATAATACCATAGATAGTAAATATATCGCAGATGCAAAAATTCTTTATAAAACTGAAGGCGAAGTAGATAGAAGTACTAGAAAACCTTGGGGAAGCAAAGTAATAGAAGCTATTTGGCCATTTTAATAAAAGTAAGGTTTTTTTACCTTGCTTTTATTAGTCTTTTACTGTTCTACTTTTTACCTCATCTTCAACTTCTAATAAAAATCTATTAACCAAATCTTTTTCTTTAAGTTTAGCTACAACTTCACCGTGTCTTATAACAAGACCTTGATTTTTTCCAAAAGCTATGGCAACATCAGCCCCCTTAGCTTCACCTAAAGCATTAACAACGCAACCCATAACGCTAATGTTAATCGGTTCTTTAATATGTTTAGTTTTTTCTTCAACTATTTTAATTGCACTAAGTAAATCACTTTGTATTCTTCCGCAAGTTGGACATGAAATGATATTAACTCCGTTTTTTTGCACTCCGCTATCTTGCAAAATTGCTTTTGCGACACGAATTTCTTCTTCAAGCTCTCCTGTTATTGATACACGCATTGTATCACCTATACCTTTAAGAAGTAAATTTCCTAAAGCTATAGAACTTTTTATTGTGCTATGAAATTTAGTTCCAGCCTCTGTAACACCTAAATGAAACGGATAATTACAAAGTGGACGTAATCTTTCATAAGCTTCTATTGTTTTTTGAGCATCCGAAGTTTTCATCGAAATTTTAATATCTGTAAAATCTAAATCCTCTAAAAGTTTGATATTATACAAAGCACTCTCTAACATAGCATCTATACCATATCCAAATTTATCACTAAATTGTTTTTCTATAGAACCATGATTTATCCCTATACGTATAGGGATATCGCGTTTTTTACACGCTTTTACTACTTCTTTAATGTTTTCCTTAGAACCAATATTTCCAGGATTGATTCTCACACCATCAATAAATTCAGCACAATATACAGCTAAATTATGATTAAAATGAATATCAACTATTAAAGGCAACGGACTCTTTGTTTTAATTTCCTTTAAAGCTCTTGCATCTGCCATATCTAAACAAGCTAAACGCACTATATTAGCTCCAGCAAAATAAAGACGATTAAGTTGTTCTAAACAACCCTCTATATCTCTAGTTTTTGTAAATAACATTGATTGAACGGAAATAGGTGCATTACCTCCTATTAACACATCTCCAACTTTAATCTGTTTTGTTTCAACTCTTTTTACCATAAAAACTCTTTTTTAATATTATTTTTAAAATTTTAACTTTTTTTGCTTTAACTAAAGTTTATTTTTATATAATCTCTCCATCTAATTTTATTAAATATATGGAAAAAATAATGCAAAATTTAAAAAATGGTGGAGTGATTTGGCTAACAGGATTAGCTGGAAGTGGAAAAAGTTATATTGCTGAAGAATTATGTAGAAAATTAAAAGAAAAATTAAATAATATCATCTATCTTGATGGTGATGAATTAAGAGATCTTTTAGGGCATTATGGCTATGAAAAAGAAGGGCGTATTGAAGTCTCATTAAAACGTTCTAATTTTGCTCATTTTTTAAGTTCTCAAGAAATGATAGTTATAGTAAGTACAATTTCTATGTGGAATGAAATTTATAGCTATAATCGAAAACGATTAAAAAACTATTTTGAAATTTATATAAAATGTGATTTTGAAGAATTAAAAAGACGAGATAAAAAAGGACTTTACAGTGGGGCTATACAAGGCGATATCAAAAATGTTGTAGGTGTTGATATTGATTTTGATGAGCCATGCTCTGATCTTATTATAGATAATTCAAAGCTTGATAATCTTGAAGAAAAAGTATCAACAATCTTAAATTCTTTACAAAAACATCTATAAAATATGCAAGATTTATTAGAATTTATACGAAATAACTTAAACCAAACTCAAGCTCAGATTTTATTAAAAGCTTTAAAAAATTCTCATAATGAAAATTTTTTTAGTTTTGTTATGAAAAATATTAATATTATTTGCGAATGGCTAAATTCTCATGAATTTAAAGAAAATTATTTAAACAATCCTTATCCCGCCTTAATCAATCCAAATTTCATTGATACAGATTCAAGCAGATATTGCGCAGAACTTGCCTGGGATCTAAATTTACCTCTACCTCAACATTATAAATTTATCTACATTTCTCCTCATGGAGTTGGCGCTGCTGCATTTTTAAGATATCTCAATGAAGGTTGTAATGTTTTATGTTTCCCTTCTTGGACCTCGCCTGAAGATGCTAAAGAAAGATATTGCATGCATTATATGCATTTAAATAGCAATATTAAGCAATATGCCATAAATATTTCAGAACTTAATATTCCTAATTTTGATAAATTTTTAGCCCTGCTTAATCCCAACTCTAAAATTATTTGTAGTGTTAGAGATCCAATAAGTATTTTAAAACACAATTGGGGAAGAGATTGGACAAAAATCACAAGAAACTATCCACGCGATTTTGATCTTACTTATGATTATAGAACTTATATTAAATTTTTAACCCACAATGCAAAAACTGAAATTAAAGTTGATTTTGAAGAACTAAACAATAGTGTTTTTATTTTAAATTTTTTATTACAATACTTTAATAAAGAACAAATATATTATTTAGATATGAACTCAATTATTCCTAAAAATGCTTTTAAAACCTTGGATTTTCTTGCTCGAAAATTCAGCTTTACCCGCCCCCTGCAAGAAAAACAATCTTTTTTTAAAATTCAAGAATTTCAAGGTTATATACGCTACCTTTTTCCTATCACGCTTTATGTTAATGAAAAAGATATAAAGAATAGATTTACAATTAACAATCCTAAGATGCATGATTTAGAAATCGATCCTTTAAATAGTATTGCCATTACTTTAGATAGACCAAGAGAAAATGAACAAATTAATATAATAAAATTAATTATCAACGATGATTTGTCAAACGATATAGCTTTATATATTCAAAAAGAAGATTTAGAAAAATTAACAAATAATGCACAACTTTTTACAATCGTTAAAGAATATTTACGTGATTTTTTATATGAAATTAAAAAAATCAATCATAAAAATCAACTTATGATGATGAAAGAAGAAGAGGTATTATCTATTTTTAATGCTAATAAATTTCTAGCATCTAAATTTTTAAATATTTTCAAAAAAGAATATCAACATTTAAAACAAAATCGTCCAGATATTATCAATTCTTGGAAATATTATCAAGAATTTAAAAAAATATTTTAAAAAAATAATAATTTTACATAAATTCTATAGGATCAATATCTGCATTAATATTTTTAAATTGCAAAACATATTCTTCTATAGAAATTAAAGCTTTATAAGAATCACTGCGAATAAGAATATGAAAACGATATTTTGAATTAATCATTTCAATACCACAAATCCCATAGCCAACAAGTTCTATATTTTTCATTATTGCTAATTTTTCAGCTAAATACTCACATAATTTTTGTGCTTTTGTTTTATCTATATCTTCTATAATTAGTCTTAAAAGACGTTTAAAAGGTGGATATAAATCTTTTCTATTCTCAAGTTCATCTTTTAAAAAAGTATCGTAATTTTGTATATATTTTTCAAAAAAAGCACGATTTTTAGTTTGTAAAAGCACCCTAGCTTCTCCTTTACGCCCTGCTCTACCTGCTACTTGCATAGCTAAAGCTAAAGTTTCTTCACTTGATCTAAAATTCGGCCTAAATAAATACTCATCAATACCTAAAATCACACTCAAATCAACATTATGATAATCATGCCCCTTAGCAAGCATAGAAGTTCCTATAAGTATATCAATTTTCTTATCATTAAAATCTTTTAAAATATTATTTAATTTTTTAACACTAGTAATCTCATCGCTATCAAACTTTGCTATCTTAGCATGAATAAATTTTGATTCTAAAAGTTCTTTGAGTTCAGCTGTTCCCATTTTTCTAGCTTCTAGCATTAATCCTTTACAAGAAGGACAAGATTGATCGATGTTTTTTGTAAAATTGCAATAATGACATTTTAATAAATTTCTATTTTTATGCAAACTCATAGCAATAGAACAAAATGGACACTTTATTGTATCTCCGCAATTTTTGCAAAAAATTTGACGAAAATTGGCACGCGTAGGTAAAAAAATAATGGCTTGTTTTTGCTTATTTAGACTTACTTGTATTTCATTTAAAAGCATTGGACTTAAAGATAACTCATTTTCATCATATAAAAAATATTTTCTACTTTCAAAAAATGTACCCTTAAGTCTAAATACTTTTTGTTTATAAAAACTTGTTAAAGAAGGAGTTGCGGATCCTAAAACAACCTTAATATTTAATTTCGATCCTAAAAAAAGCGCCAAATCTCTGACATTTATATAAGGTTTATTTGAAGCTTTGTAAGAATTATCATGCTCTTCATCTACTACAATTAAACCTAAATTTCTAAAAGGTAAAAAAAGCGCGGAGCGGGCTCCAGCAATTAACAAGGCTTTACCTTCATTAAAACTTTCTAAACATTCTTGTTTCTTCTTTTTAGAAACCTTAGAATGCCATAAAAAAAAATTATCTTTAAAATACATCTCTAAACGTTTTTTAATTTGAGAAGTGAGTGAAATTTCAGGCATTAAAAATAAAACTTGCTTTCCTTTTTCTAAGTAATCTTTTATTAAAGAGATGTAAATTTCAGTTTTACCACTCCCAGTATCTGCAAAAAGTAAAGAACTTGATTGATTATTTAAAAATTCTAAAGCTTTTTGTTGCTCAAAACTTAAATTAGGTTTTTTTAAAATTTCTAATTTTTTACAAGAATATTCTTTACTTGTTGAAAAAAAACCTAAAACAAAACCTATTGTAGTAGCATAATAATAAGAAATAAATTTTGCGAGTTCAAATTGAGATTTACTCAAAGAAAAAGGTGTAAGTTCTTTAATAGCTTTTGTTTGAAAATTTGGCTTTTCACATTCTTTAATCACTAAAGCCCTAAGATTTTTTTTCATTTTTATATCTACAATAACTTCACTCAAAGAAGGAATCTTCTCCTCGCTATGAAAAATTAAATTCTGTAAATATAATCCAAAAATAGATACTTCATAATATCTCATTGCAAATCTTTACAATATTTTGAATTTATGCACTCTAAAATACCATCATTAGGATGATAAATAAAATCGATATATTCTTTTGAATTTAAAAAAAATCTATATTGATTAATTGCGATTTTCATCCAAGAATTAAAATCAGAATAAATGGGAGAATCAAGCAAAGAGTAGCCATTTTGATCGACACAATAAAAAAGTTTTTCTCTTGGGGTATTAAATTTAGCTTGATCAAGATTTGCTATAAAAGCAATTTCCTTAAGCTCAGCTTGAGTACGCATGAGTGACAAAGCTGAGCTTAACATTTCATAATCTATTTTTAATTTTAAAATTTTTGCTTCATCTTTGTTTTTACCTGAAAAATTTAAAGATATACCTATAAGTATTCCTAAAATCAAAACAACAAAAACTAATTCAAGCAAAGTAAAAGCTTTTTTCATTTGACCGGAAGTTCTTCATTAATAGCTTTTATAAGTTTTTTAAGCTCTCTTTCTAAAATATAATTTTCATAACTTTTTTTTACAAAAGCATCTACAAAACGCTTAAGTTCAATTTTTTTAGTTCCGCCAGAAATTAAAGCAATATCATCCTCTAAAATATTAGCAAATTCTTCGCTACACTTGACAATAAAATCTTTTGCGGAAACATTGATAATTACTTGCTTTAAATTATCACTTGCCAAGTACAGCCTCGATTTTTTTATAAATATCCTCACTTTCTATATTGCGAGATTTTAATTCTTCTTCAAGACGCATAATTTGATTACTTTTTGCCTCATTTTGTGCTTTAACGCTAACAAGCTCGTTTCTTAAATTCTCATTTGCTTCACACACTTCATTATACTTTTCAATAAGCTCATTTACTTTATCTGACATAGTATTAATAATTTTTTCATCAAACATATTTTTCGCCTTCTTTAATTGAAAATTTAAATATAGGAAATATTTATATAATTGTAGCAAAAAAAAATAAATTTTTACGTTTTTTAAAAAGATTAATTTTAATTAAAGCATTTTCTTTTAAAATTTTTTTCAAAAATAAAATTAAAAAGTAAAAAAATGTTAGAACTTACAAGCGAATTTAAACCAAGTCCTGATCAAAAACAAGCCATAGAAGGGATAGTAAAAAGCATTAAAAAGGGTAATAAATATCAAACTTTATTAGGCGTAACAGGTAGTGGAAAAACTTTTACTATGGCTAATGTTATCAAAGAGCTTCAAATGCCAACACTCATCATGAGTCATAATAAAAGTTTGTGCGCTCAGCTTTATAGCGAATTTAAAGGTTTCTTTTCTAAAAATCATGTAGAATACTTTATCTCTTATTATGATTATTACCAACCAGAAGCTTATATTCCACGTACAGATGTTTTCATAGAAAAAGATAGCTCTACCAACGAAGATCTAGAAAGATTAAGACTAAGTGCCACAGCCTCACTCTTAAGCTATAAAGATGTTATATGTATTGCAAGTGTTTCAGCTAATTATGGGCTTGGAAATCCAAATGAATATATTGGAATGGTTTTAATTTTCGAACTTGGTATGCAAATTTCACAAAAAGAACTTCTTAAAAAACTTGTAGATATGGGTTATAAAAGAAATGATAATTTTTTTGATCGTGCAGATTTTCGCGTACAAGGTGACATTATAGATATTTATCCTGCTTATTATGAAGATGAAGTAGTAAGACTTGAATTTTTTGGTGATGAACTTGATAGCATGTATCATTATAATGTTTTAGAAAACAAAAAAGGCAAGGATTTAAAACGCTTTATTTTATATCCTACAAGTCAATTTAGCGTCGGTGAAACACGTTTAAAACAAGCTATTAAAGATATCAAACAAGAATTAAATGAACGTTTAGCTCAATTTGAACTTGAAAATAAACTTGTAGAGTATCAACGCTTAAAACAACGCGTTGAATTTGATCTTGAAATGCTTACAAGTACAGGTATGTGCAAAGGTGTAGAAAATTACGCTAGACATTTAACAGGCTTAAAAGCTGGGGATACACCATATACGCTATTTGATTATTTTGCTATTAAAGATAGGAAATTTCTTGTTATTGTTGATGAAAGTCATGTTTCACTACCTCAATTTCGCGGAATGTTTGCTGGAGATAGAAGTAGAAAACAAACTTTAGTAGATTATGGTTTTCGCTTACCTTCGGCGCTTGATAATCGTCCTTTAATGTTTGATGAATTTATCCACAAAAATTGTCAATTTCTTTTTGTTTCAGCTACTCCAGCACCTCTAGAACTTGAACTTAGCAAAGAAAATATTTTTCATCAAATTATGCGTCCAACAGGTTTACTTGATCCATTAATAGAATTAAAAGATAGCGATAATCAAGTTGAAATTTTGTTTGATGAAGCTAAAAAAGTGATTAATAAAAATGAACGTGTATTAGTTACAGTACTAACCAAAAAACTAGCTGAAGAGCTTACAAGATACTATTTAGAACTTGGTATTAAGGTAAAATATATGCATTCAGATATCGATGCAATAGAACGCAATGAAATCATTAGAAATCTTAGAAGTGGTGCTTTTGATATGTTAATTGGTATCAATTTACTTAGAGAAGGGCTTGATTTGCCTGAAGTTTCACTCATTGCCATTATGGATGCTGATAAAGAAGGATTTTTAAGAAGCACAACAAGTCTTATACAAACTATGGGAAGGGCGGCAAGAAATGTTAATGGGAAAGTATTACTTTTTTGTAAAAAAATTACAAAATCTATGCAAGAAGCTATAGATATAACTAATGAGCGTCGTAAACTTCAAGAAAATTACAATAAAAAACACAATATAACCCCAACTTCAGTCAAACGCCATATAGAAGAAAGTTTAAAAAATGAAGAAGATTTGGGAGAAATTTATCGCAAAGGTAAAAAACTAGAAAAAATACCTGCTAGTGAAAGAGCTAAACTCATTAAAGAACTTCGAAAACAAATGTTAGAAGCAGCAAAAGCTCTTGAATTTGAAAAAGCGGCAGCCATAAGGGATGAAATTAACAAAATGAAAAATTTATAACAAAAATATATCTCTCGTTCTTACCCCAACTTCATTAATTAAAGCATTTAAAATCTCATATTGAAAATCTTGCAAAGGACGCTTTTCTTTTAAAACTATACCAATAACCCCTTTTGTCTTTTCCCCATCTTCTATGGGCAAATACATTGCATTAGCATTCGGTAAAGTATTTGTACAAAGTCCAGCTCTTTCACGATTTGTAGCCACCCATTGAGCGATAGCAATTTCATCAGCACTGAAACAATTTTTGAGTATTTGCTTATCATTATTAAAAAACAATAATGGTTTAGATAAGATATTATTTTTACTCATAGGATAAATAATTATAGGTAAATTTAATAACTTTAAGGCTTGATTGCCTAGTTGTTCCCAAAGCTCTTGTTTACTTTTTACTCTAGCTAACTTTTCACTATTTTCAAGCAAAATTGCTGTTCTATAAGCTCTTTTTGCTAATTCTTTAGATTGAAGTTTTAATCTTCTTGTAAAAATAGAAGTTAAAAAACCAACAATAAACATAGTCGAAAAAGTAACTATATTCGCACTATCATGAATTTTAAAACTAAAAAAAGGCTTCAAAAAGAAAAAATTATAAAACAATACACTGATTAAAGAAGAATATAAAGCATAAAATTTGCTATCCGATATAAAAGAAGAACCAAAAACTGCCAAAATAAAAACCATCATTATATTGCTAGGTTGCGTGTCAAATTGATGAAATACAAAAGCTATTATAATTGCTAATAATAATATAGCATTAATCATAATAAAATTTAAAAAATTAAAACCTTTTTTTCTGGCTATTTTAGGCGTTTTAATTTCACTTTCATTAACGAGATACAAGTCAATATTTGGACTTTTTTTCGCTACAGCTTCAAAAATTTCTTCTTTAAATTTCTTCTTATTTTTATTTTTTCCCAAAACTATCTTAGAAACATTACTAATGCTAGAATACTCAGCAATTTGACCCGCTATATCTTCATCATAAACACTAATGATTTCAGCATTAAAACTCTTTGCAAGTTCTAAATTTTCTTTTAATAATTTATCTTCCTCAAGATTGGAATTTTTTATACAAATAGCACTTAATTTTGCATGAAAAGCACTTGCAAGTCTTGCAGCCGACCTGATAACCTTGGCATTGCTTTCATTGATACAAACTAAAATATGTTCTCCGGTATGATAAGTTAGATCATCATTAATAAGTCTTTGTTCATTCGCTCTTAAATTTACCCTTGATGCAAGCCTTCTTAAAGCAATTTCCCTTAAAGCTATCAATCTTTCTTGTCTGAAAAAATTTTCTAAAGCTAATTTAGCCTGCTTTTCTTTATAAATTTTACCCTCTTGCATTCTTTTTAAAAGTTTATTAGGTTCAATATCAACAAGTTCTACTTGATCAGCTTCATCAAAAATACTATCAGGAATTCTTTCTTTAACTTCTATTTTACTGATATTTGCCACCAAATCATTTAAGCTTTCTAAATGCTGAATATTTAAAGTAGTATAAACATCAATGCCTGCTTTTAATAACTCTTCTATATCTTGAAAACGCTTTTCATTTCTAAGGCCTTTTGCATTGGTATGCGCTAACTCATCAACTAAAACCAAAGCTGGTTTTCTTTTTAAGGTGGCATCTAAATCAAATTCTTTTAAAATAATATTTTTATAAGAAATTTCAAGATTTTCAATACTCTCAAAACCTTCAGTTAAACTCATAGTTTCAGGTCTATCATGTGGCTCTATATAACCTAAAACCACATCAACTCCATTTTGCAATAAATTTCTAGCTTCACTTAGCATAGCATAAGTTTTGCCAGATCCTGCTGCATAGCCTAAAAATATTTTCAACTTGGCAAATTTATTTTTTTCCTCTTCTTTAGCCTTTACTTCAAATTTCTTAAGAATTTGTTCGGGTGTTTGTCGTTGCATTTTTACCCTCTTTCATAGCTTGACTTATTGCTATATTAGCTTTTAAAACATTAACTTTCATCTCACCAAAAATACCCAAAAACTTATCTTCTGTGTTATTATTAATAATTTTTTCTACTTGATTTTGATCTAATTTTGAAAATTTCACTATACGAGGAATTTGTATCCATGCCGCTTGTTTGCTAATATGAGGATCAAGTCCTGAGGCTGAAGCACTTAATAAATCAATAGGAATTTCTTTTTTTAAAATATGTGGATTTTGTTTTAAAAATTGATTTAAATCTTTTGCTATACGCTCTTTTAATTCTGGATTGGACATAGCATAATTAAAACCGCCAGAATTAACACTGCTTTGATTAGTGTCACTTGTATTATAATTTATAGCTGAACTTCTTCCGTGTAAAAAATAAGGTTGGGTAAAAGCTTGTCCTAAAAGCTTTGATCCAACTGCTTTATTTATATCAAGCGTAGCTTTTCCATTTTTATCGATCAAACTTCCACTTGCCTCATAAGGAAAAATAAATCTAGCTGTTTCATTTAAAACAAAGGGATAGACAATGCAGCATAAAACAAGCATAACAACAAAAAAACTAAGCAAAGTTCTAATCATACTAAACTCCTAAAATTCTAAGCAACCAAGCTGTAGGAATATCAATAATTTTAATACCAATAAAAGGAGCAATTACTCCGCCAATTCCATAAATTCCTAAATTTCTCAAAAGCAACATTTCACTTTTAATGGCTCTAAATTTAACACCACGCATAGCAATAGGTATAAGTAAAGGAATTATTATTGCATTAAAAATTAATGCCGATAAAATCGCACTTTGAGGGGTTTGTAAATGCATAATATTTAAAATTTGCATTTGTGGCAAAACTACACTAAACATAGCTGGTAAAATAGCAAAATATTTAGCAATATCATTAGCCATGCTAAAAGTTGTTAAACTTCCTCTAGTAATTAATAAACCTTTACCTATTTCTACAATTTCTAAAATTTTTGTAGGATTTGAGTCAAGATCAATCATATTAGCTGCTTCTTTAGCAGCTGCTGTTCCTGAATTCATTGCAATACCTACATCAGCTTGTGCGAGTGCTGGAGCATCATTAGTACCATCTCCTGTCATTGCAACAATCTTACCTTCTGCTTGTTCTTTTTTTATGGCTTCTATTTTATCTTCTGGTTTGCATTCTGCTATAAAACCATCAAGTCCAGCTTCTTTAGCTATCGTAGCAGCTGTTAGAGGATTATCCCCAGTGCACATAAGAGTTTTAATACCCATTTTTCTTAATTTTGCAAATCGCTCCTTAAGACCTGGTTTTACAGTATCTTTTAGATAAATCACTCCTAAAATTTCTTTATTTTGACTTACTACTAAAGGAGTTCCACCCAGATTTGAAATTTGCATTACTTTTGTTTCTAAATCACTTGGAATTTTTCCACCCATTTTATCAATATAGGTCTTAATAGTGTCAAAAGCTCCTTTGCGAATTTGAGTACCATCCTTTAAATTAACACCGCTCATTCTATTTTGAGCACTAAAATCAATCACATCTTGTATTTCTTTTTGATCACAGTGATATCCCATTTTATTTGCTAATACAACGATACTTTTTCCTTCTGGAGTTTCATCTTTTAAGGAAGATAGCAAGCAGGCATTGATTAATTGATCTTTATTAACACCTTGGACTTCGTAAAATTCATTAGCCAAACGATTGCCAAAAGTAATTGTACCTGTTTTATCTAAAATCATAGTATCAACATCACCGCAATTTTCTACCGCTTTTCCAGAAAGTGCTATCACATTAAAACGAGTTACTCTATCCATTCCAGCTATACCTATAGCTGAAAGAAGTCCTCCTATAGTAGTAGGAATTAAACATACAAGTAAAGCAATTAGCCAAGAAATAGGCAAATTAACGTTTAAAAATTGCATAAAAGGATATAAACTAACTACAACAATTAAAAAACTGAGACTAAGAACAATTAAAAGAATATTTAATGCAATTTCATTCGGCGTTTTTTGACGCGCAGCTCCTTCAACTAAATTAATCATTTTATCCAAGAAACTTTCTCCAGCACCTACTAAAATTTTAATTTTTAAAAAATCCGTTAAAACCGTTGTTCCTCCAGTTACAGAAGAAAAATCACCCCCTGCTTCACGCATCACAGGTGCACTTTCTCCAGTAATTGCTGATTCATCAACACTAGCTGCCCCTTCGATAACTTCTCCATCATTAGGTATAAGCTCTCCTGCTTTAACTAAAACAATATCGCCTATTTTTAATTTACTAGCACTTAACATTTCTTCGCTACCATCATTTTTAATTAATCTTGCTTTAAAATCTTTTTTACTTTGCTTTAAAGTAGCTGCTTGTGCTTTGCCTCTGCCTTCTGCTATACTTTCTGCAAAATTTGCAAACAACAAAGTAACAAAAAGAATTAAAGTGATTAAAATATTATAAATTCTTTCTTGATTATCTCCCTCAAATAAACTAGGAAAAAAACTTAAAATAAGAGTAATAACAAAACCAATCTCTACAATAAACATTGTAGGATTTTTAATCATAAAGCGTGGATCAAATTTAAAAAATGCTCCTTTAATAGCAGTGCTTAAAATTTCTTTTGTGATAAGTTTATTTTGTTTTTTAGACATTAGCACTCCTTATTTAATACCACAAAGATAAATATTCAGCCACACTAGAAAGCGTTAGCACCGGAAAAAAGGTTAATGCTGTAAAAATATAAACTATACAAATTAAAACAAACATAAAAGTCAAACTATCTGTTTTTAAGGTATTTGTGCTACCTTCTTGAGTTTTTTGCTTTAAAAACGATCCTGCAATTGCTAATTGTATGATTAATATAAGATAACGTCCACAAAACATAGCAAAAGCTGTACTTAAATTCCAAAATAAATCATTATCTTTAAGTCCCTCGAGTCCAGATCCATTATTTGCGGTTGCAGATGTAAATTCATATAAAATTTGAGCTAAACCATGAAAGTTAGGATTTGAAATACTGTCTTTTGCGAAAATTACTCCAAATGCGCTTAAAACAAGAATTAATAAAGGATGTATCAAAATAGCCAAGGCAATAAGTTTCATTTGCTTACTTTCTATTTTTTTTCCTAAAAATTCTGGAGTTCTTCCTATCATTAAAGCACAAATAAATACGCATAAAATAACATAAATCATCATATTCATAAGCCCAACACCATCGCCACCAAAAGCAACATTAAGCATCATATTAAGCATAGCAACTCCTACACTTAAAGGATTTAAACTATCGTGCATATTGTTAATACTTCCCGTTGTAAAAGCAGTTGTAGTAGCACTAAATAGACTAGATGAATTAACTCCAAATCTTAATTCTTTACCCTCTAAATTACCCAAAGTTTGATTAAGCTCTAAAGAAGATAAATTAGGATTTGGGATAGTTTCACTATGATGGATAATAACTAAAGAAATTAAGAAAATAATACTCATAGCTCCGAAAATAACACCGCCTTGCTTTCCCATTAAAACAAAACCTTGCTTTTCTTTTTTATAATGAACCATCAAGCCAAAAACTACAACACAAGAACTTGGAATAAGCATCATAGATAAAATTTGTATAAGATTAGTCAAGGCATTGGGATTTTCAAAAGGCATGCTTGAGTTGGCTCCAAAAAATCCTCCACCATTAGTTCCTAAGTGTTTGATTGACTCAATAGCAGCAACAGGACCTGTAGCTATAGTTTGAATTTTATTTTCTAAAGTTATAAGATGAAAATTTGGATAATAATTTTGCACTACACCTTGTGAAATGAAAATTAAAGAAATAATAAAACTTAAAGGAAGTATCAAGCGCGTCATTATACGAGTAAAATCTTCATAATAATTTCCCATTTGCATACCACAAAATGCTCTACAAAAAGCTATACAAGCACAATATCCACTTACGCCAGAAACAAACATAGCAAGTAAAATTCCTGTACTTTGAGAAAATAAACTTAAAGCATTTTCTCCAATATAATGCTGTAAATTAGTATTAGTAATAAAACTAATAGCAGTATTTAAACTCAGATCTAAAGACATAGATTTGATGGAATTAGGATTTAAAAAAAAATTATCTTGAAACAAAAAAATAATAAAAGAAAAAATAGCTACTAAAAAATTAAAAATACACAAATGCAAAGAATACTGTTTCCAAGTCATATTTTTTCTATCAATAGCACAAATTTTATAAATTAAAGCATCTATAGGATTAAAAATAAAATCAAAAATAGTTTTTTTAAAATTAGCGATTTTATATAAATAACGTCCAAAAATTAAAGATAAACCAAAAGATATCAGAAGCACTATTATAATTTCTAACATATTCTTCCTTTAGAATTTTTCAGGATATAAAAGCGCATAAAAAAGATAACAAGCAAGCATCAAACTCAAAATTAATAAAAAAATCATTTATAAAATCCTAATTAATAAAAATTACTTTACAATAAAGGGTTTTAATTCTATCCTTGCTAGCCTTATAATTTGCTTTATCATTTTTGAACTAAAGGTATCCCGCCATCATTGCTATAAAATAACCCGCTATACAAGAAGTAATTACACCAATAAGTCCAGGCAAAATAAAACTATGATTGATTACAAATTTACCAATATGAGTTGTTCCTGATCGATCAAATTGTATAGTAGCTAAATCACTTGGATAAGTTGGCAAAATATAATATCCATAACAAGCAGCTGCAAAAGCTATAATTACGCCTGGCTCAACACCAATACTTAAAGACAAAGGAACAAAAGCGGAAATAGCTGCTGCTTGAGAATTGACAAATTTGGAAATTAAAAGCAACATTAAAGCATAAGTCCAAGGATGTTCTTTAACTATATTTCCAAATAAAGTTTTCATCATGGGAGTATGAACCCCAAACATCGTATCAGCCATCCAAGAAATTCCAAAAACTGCCACAAGAGCCACCATGCCAGATTTAAAAATTTCATTAGAACTTATCTTTTTTACATCTGTTTTTGTGAAAATAATTATCAAAGCACCTGCTAAAAGCATAAACATTTGAATGATTGATACCATAGAAATATAATTATAACTTGGATTTCCAAGTTTATCTTTTTGTGCAATAGCCGTAACTACATTTGATTGATCTTTTATATTAGAAGTTAATTGTTTAAGATCAATTATAACTTTATCTTTTCCACTTAAAGTCCATTCTATTGTATTATTAATATGTGCTTGATACATCATTTTTTGACCCCAATTTGGTTTTAAATTATCAAAAATTCCAATAGCAGCTACTAAAAAAATTGCAATGATAAAAATCCACATTGCAACCCAATTGCTTTTTGCCAGTTTAACACCCAAAAGCGTTTTAGATTCTCCATAAACATATTTTTTAAATTCTAAATCTTTCAATTTTTCTTTAAAAATTTCATCTTTATCTAAATTCTTACCTCTAAACCAAGAAAAGATTCCCACACATAAAACGCCTATAAAAGTGCTGGGTATGGTGATTTGAAGCAAATTAATATAACCATCAAAACCAACTAATTTATGAGAGGTATTTAAAAGCAAAGCTGTTAAACTTACAACTGCTACAGAAACAGGACTTGCTATGATTCCCATTTGTGAAGAAATAGAAGCTGCTGCCATGGGACGTTCTGGGCGAATACCATTTTTAATAGCAATATCATAAATTATAGGCATTATAGTATATACCACATGCCCTGTTCCACAAAGCATTGTTAGAAAACAAGTAACAAAAGGAGCTAAAATAGTTAAAAATTTAGGATTTTTTCTTAAAATTTTTTCAGCAATTTGAAGCATAACATCTAAACCGCCACTTGCTTGCAAAGTTGCACTAGCAACAACTACAGCTAAAATAGTAAGCATCACATCAATCGCAGGTTTTCCAGGCTGGACATGAAAAACAAAAACCAACATCAAAATGCCTATGCCGCCTAGCAATCCAAGAGCTATACCACCCTTTTTAGCACCATAAAAAAGACAAATAAGTATTACTATTATTTGAATAAAAAATTGCCATCCTTCACTAAGATTTGTAAAAAAATCCATTTTAGATCCTTTTTAAATTATAAAAATTGTAATTTCATTGTATCATAATTTAAAAAGAAAAGATAACATTTATTAAATAATTTAAATAAAAATTAAATATTAAAATTTAGCAGATTAAATTTTTATCCTTCAAGTTCATAAAGTTTTTTTCTATCTGTAGAACTTGCAATATTAAGATGTTTTCGGTACTTAGTAACTGTTCTACGCCCAATATCAATCTTAAATTCATCTTGTATAAGTTTTAAAATTTTACTATCGCTTAAAGGTTTTAAGCGATTTTCATTTTTGACTAAATTTGCAATAAAATCTTTCACACTCGCATTAGAAGTTTCTCCTTCTTCATCAAGAGCAAAAGCAAAAAAATCTTTTAAGGGAATCAATCCTCTTTCGCAACTTAAATATTTATTTGCAATCGCTCTTGAAACCGTAGAAGCATTACGATCTAAATCTTCAGCAATATCTTTTAAGGTCATAGGCTTGATATCTTTGCCTACAAAAAAATCATATTGATGTTCTACTATCATTAATCCTATTTTATACAAAGTTGCTTTTCTCATAGCTAAAGCATCTACTAAATTCTTAGCTTCTTTAATATAATGAGTTAAATATTCATGATCAATTCCATCTGTTTCAATAGAAATTTCAGGATAATATTCATCATTAATTTTTACTTTAATCTCATCATTTTCACGAAAAATAAATATATCTGGAATAATAGTTTGAGAATCTTCAAAATATTCCAAAAAAGGCGGAATACTAAATTTTTTTATGACAGAAATTGCTTGGGTGTATAATTTTTCTTTTGTATAGTTTTGAATATTTTCAAAATCCAATATAAGCAATTTACAAAAATCATAAAGCTCTTCATCTATACTTTCATTTTCTAGAGCAAATAAAAAAGCTTCTTTATAGTCTTTAGCACCTACACCTATTGGATCTAAAAATCTAAAGCGCATCCTAATATTTTCAAGATCCTTTTCATCGATATTTTGCATAACTTCTTGATCATATTCAAAATATCCTTCATGGTTAAGACATTCAATGATTTTATTTGCAATATTTTGAGATTTTTTTGTAGGAAAAAGTGGAGGAATAATCTGTTCACTTAAAAGCTCATAAACGCTTTTTTTACCAATACCCATGCTTTCAACCATGGCTGAATTTGTATTGTTTTTATAAAAAGAATCAAAATAATTCTTTCCCTTTTCAGAAGTTTTAATCGCATCTTGAACATTTAAAAAAGGATTTTCTTCTGCAAATTTGTCCAAATTTTCTTTTAAATCTTCTATATTGGCTTGTAAAATAGGAAGCCAAGAGCGTAGAGTCTGAGAAATTTTTGTTTTTGCGCCCTGAGTAACTTTTTGTTTTAACATTAATCTAGGAGCTTAAACTCCGCTCCTAAATAGTATTTTTTTACATCTTTATTGTTTGCAATTTCTTCAGCATTTCCACTTGCTAATAAAGATCCAGAACGGATTACATAAGCTCTATCACAAATTGCCAAAGTCTCGCGTACATTGTGATCAGTTATTAAAATTCCAATATTTAATTTTTTAAGCTCTTTAATTAAAGTTTGAATTTCAGAAACCGCAATAGGATCAACTCCAGCAAATGGTTCATCAAGAAGTAAAAATTTAGGCTCACACATCAAATTTCTTGCTAGTTCACAACGCCTTCTTTCTCCTCCACTTAAACTCAAACCTTTTCTTAATCGAATCGGTTCTATACTTAAAAGTTCAAGCATTTGCTCCACTTTTTCATTTAAAACTTTTTTATCTTTATAAAAAATTTGTGCCGCTAAAAGTAAATTATCCTCAACGCTTAAATCTTTAAAAATGCTACTTTCTTGCGGCAAATATCCAATTCCTTTTCTAGCGCGTTTATTTAATGGCTCTTTAGTGATATCCACGCCATCAAGCAAAACTTTTCCATTGCTTGGAGTAATTAAACCACATATCATATAAAAAGTAGTAGTTTTTCCTGCTCCATTTGGCCCTAAAAGTCCAACAACTTCACCACTATTTAATTCTAATGATACATCTTGTATTATTTTTGTTTTTTTTATGATTTTTTCTAAGTTGATTATTTGTAGCTTACTCATAAAATTTCATACTTTCTTTTATTCTTTTCAACACTAATTTTAACAACCGTTGATAAAATTCCAAATTGAAATAATTTTTCTTTTAGCTGTTCATCTCCCCATTCTACCAAATGCAAACCTTCCTCAAATAAATTATCAAATAATCCATTTTTCAAAAGCCCTTCTAATCCTTCTTGATAAATATCATAATGATATATGCAAATATTTTCATTTTGATATTTTTGCATAATAGAAAAAGTTGGAGAAGTTACTTGATCACTTAAATTTAAAAATTTAACCCAAGCTTGAACCAAACTAGTTTTACCACTAGCTAAATCTCCTTGTAATAAAACCACTCCTTTACAAGGCAAATAAGAAAAAATTTGATCTATTTCTTCTTTGGATAAAACAATTTCTTTCATAATTTTTCCACATATTGATTTTGAGTATTTTTAGGAATACTTTTGGTAGAGGGTATAGCTAAAACCTTATATTCTTGAGTGTATTGCATAAAATGTAAACTAATGATATCTCCTATTTTTACTTCCTTACTCGCTTTAGCAACTTTATCATTAATTTTAACCACCCCGCTTTTACACATATCTTCAGAAATTGCTCGCCTTTTAGTGATATTAACCACATTTAAAAATTTATCCACTCTCATAGGAATGAATTTTAGCAAAAAAAAACAAATTTTGGAACATATTTTGCTTGTATTAAGGCAATTAAATTTCATTTAAAACCTTTCTTTTAATAAAAATTTAGATACAATAAGGCAAAAATTAAGTTAAAACTTAAAAAAGGATTTTCAATGAAAGTATTATTGATCAAAGATGTTAAAGGACTTGGAAAAGCTGGAGAAGTTAAAGAAGTCAAAGATGGATATGGGCAAAATTTTTTAATCGGAAAAGGACTAGCTAAAGCTGCTACCACTGAAGTTTTAAGAAAATATGAAAGTGATAAGAAAAAAGAAGCTGAAAATTTACGCTTTGAAATTGCAAATTTGGAAAAACTAAAAGAAGAACTTAGTAAAATAACTCTTGAAATTTTTAAACCTGTTGGAGCTAATGGTAATTTATTTGGTGGAGTTACAAAAGATGAAATTGCTCACGCACTTAAAGAACAAAAAAATATAGAACTTGATAAAAAAAGCTTAGAATGTGATACTTTAAAAAGTATTGGAATTCATGAAATTAGCGTAAAACTAGGTCATGCAATCCATGCAAATTTTAAAATTGATATAAAGGCAGAATAATATGTTTCATGCAACTACAATTTTAGCCTATAAAGGCAAAAACAAATCCGTAATTGGAGGAGATGGACAAGTTAGCTTTGGAAATACTGTTTTAAAAGGCAATGCAGTTAAAATTAGAAAACTTAATAATGGTAAAGTTTTGGCAGGTTTTGCAGGAAGTACAGCAGATGCTTTTAATCTTTTTGATATGTTTGAAAATTTATTACAAAGCTCTAAAGGAGATCTCTTAAAGGCTGCAATAGATTTTTCTAAGGAATGGAGAAAAGATAAGTACTTGAGAAAACTTGAAGCTATGATGCTAGTGCTTGATAGAAATCATATTTTTTTGCTTTCGGGAACTGGCGATGTAGTTGAACCAGAAGATGGAGAAATTGCAGCAATTGGAAGCGGTGGAAATTATGCGCTTTCAGCTGCAAGAGCATTGGCAAAACATGCTTCTTTAGATGAAGAAGAGCTGGTTAAATCAAGCTTACAAATTGCAGGAGAAATTTGCATTTATACTAATACAAATATAAAAACCTATGTGATAGAGGATGAAAAATGAACTTAACTCCAAAAGAAATAGTCAAATTTTTAGATGATTACGTTATCGGTCAAAAAAAAGCTAAAAAAATTATCGCTATAGCTTTAAGAAATCGCTATAGAAGAATGCAACTAAGCCCAGAACTTCAAGATGATATTATGCCAAAAAATATTTTAATGATAGGATCAACTGGAGTTGGTAAAACAGAAATTGCAAGAAGACTTGCAAAAATGATGGGCTTTCCTTTTATAAAAATTGAAGCTAGTAAATATACAGAAGTTGGTTTTGTGGGACGAGATGTAGAAAGTATGGTTAGAGATTTAGCTAATGCGGCTTTAAATTTAGTCAAAAATGAACAAAAGGAAAAAAACAAAGATAAAATCGATGAATTTATCGAAAATAAAATTTTAGAAAAACTCTTACCGCCTTTACCAAAGGGTATTAGTGATGAAAAACAAGAAGAATATAAAAATAGTCTTGAAAAAATGAGAACCAAACTTAGAAATGGTGATCTAGATGAAAGCAATATAGAAATAGAAATATCTCAAAGTATGTTTGATACCAATCCTAATTTACCGCCTGAAATGGGAGCAATGCAAGATATTGTTAAGGTTATTGGCGTAGGCAGTAAAAAAGTCAAAAAAGAAATGAAAATTAAAGATGCCAAAAATGCTTTAAGAAACGAAGCTGGAGATAAAATTTTAGATCAAGAAAGTATCAAAAGTGAAGCCTTAAAAAGAGCAGAAAATGAAGGTATTATTTTTATAGATGAAATTGATAAAATAGCTGTTTCAAGTGGAAATTCAAATCGACAAGATCCGAGCAAAGAAGGGGTACAAAGAGATTTATTACCAATTGTTGAAGGTTCTAGTGTTCAAACCAAAATCGGGACTTTAAAAACTGATCATATACTTTTTATTGCCGCAGGGGCTTTTCATTTAAGCAAGCCAAGTGATTTGATTCCAGAATTACAAGGACGTTTTCCTTTAAGAGTTGAACTTGATAGTTTAGACGATAAAGCTCTTTATGAAATTTTAACCCGTCCAAAAAATTCACTTTTAAAACAATATACCGAGCTGTTGAAAACAGAACAATTAGAACTTGAATTTGATGATGAAGCGATAAAAGAAATTGCAAGAATAGCCTCTAAGGCAAATGAAGAAATGCAAGATATAGGTGCTAGACGTTTGCATACTGTAATAGAAAAACTTCTTGAAGATTTGAGCTTTGAAGCCGATGAATATGCGGGTAAAAAATTTACAGTTGACAAAAAAATGGTTGAAGAAAAACTTGGAGATATTATAGAAAATAAAGATTTAGCTAGGTATATTTTGTGAAAAGTGGCTTTGTTAGCATTATAGGAAGAACCAATGCTGGAAAAAGTGCTTTGGTTAATTCCTTGCTTGAAGAAAAAATTACCTTAGTTTCTCACAAACAAAATGCTACTAGACGAAAAATCAAAGCTATAGTAATGCATAAAGAGGATCAAATTATTTTTATTGATACTCCTGGGCTACATCAAAGCAAAGCAACTTTAAATCAAATGCTAATTGAAAGCGCTATAAAATCCATGGGAGATTGTGATTTAATTTTATTTGTAGCAAGCGTATTTGATGATTTAAAAAATTATGAAGAATTTTTAGCTTTAAAGCCAAAAGTGCCGCATATTATTATTTTAAATAAAGTAGATTTAACTCATAATGATATCCTTTTAAAAAAGCTTAATGACTATGCTAAATTTAGCGAGCATTTTAAGGCTATTATTCCTTATTCTTGTAAAAAAAAGAGTTACAAAAAAATATTACTTGATGAAATTGTAAAATATTTAGATGAGCATGAATATTTTTACGACCCTGAATTTTTAACTCCAAGTAGTCAAAAAGAAATCTATAGAGATTTCATACTTGAAAGTATTTATGAAAATTTGAGTCAAGAATTGCCCTATTGCACTGAAGTTATAATCAACAAAATTAAAGAAAAAACAAAGCTTATTATCATCGAAGCACAAATAATCACAGATACAAATTCCCATAAAGCTATGCTTATAGGAAAAAATGGAGCAACGCTTAATCGTATAGGTAAAGATGCTAGGATGAAAATTACTCGATTGGCTCAAAATAAAGTTCTTTTGAAGTTATACATTGTGGTGAAAAAGAATTGGCAAAAAGATGAAGACTTTTTAAAAAAAATGTTAAATTATGAAGAATAAAATTGAAATTTTAAGTTTTGAAAAACTCATTTATATTCAAAAAAATGGAAAATTTGAAGAAGATATACTTTTTGAAAAAGTTATTAAAGAGTGCGATATAAAAAATCCTTTTGAGTATCAAATAGCTTTTTTAAAACAAGATGAAATTTATCATTGTTTTCTAAGCAAAGTTAAAAATTTACCTAAATGTTTCGCTTGCTTTCCTAAAGCTTTTATTTTTAAGTCTTTATTTAAAAATAATTTGATTCAGGAAAATAATTTTTGTTTTTTAGAACTTTATTTAGATGAAGTATATTTATGTTTTTATGAGCAAGATAAATTTAAAGCTTTTAAAAAATTTAAATATGAGAAAAATTTAGAATCATTTTTAGAAAAAAATCATATATTAGAGCTTTTGCAATATTATGAAAGTGAAATTTTGATCAGTTTTGAGAATAATGATTTAATAAAAGAATTAAAAAATAAAGCCATTGCTTGTAAAATTTTAGAACAAAATGAAAATAAACTTGCACAATTAAGTATGTCAATCTTAGATAAAAATGCAAATTTTATTAAAACAAGTAAGAAAAATTTTCCTTATTATTTAAAATTATTTTTTTTATTTTTACTGAGCTTTTTGAGCATGAGTGGAATTTTAATTTTTAATAATTTTTTAAATTACCAAGCAAATAAAAGCTTACAAACTCAAAATAAAAACTCCCAAGATAAGCTTTATAAATTAGAAAAAGAAAAAAATATAGTTTTAGAAAGAAAACTTAAAGATTTAAATTTAACTCTTTATGACAAAAAAGCACTTCTTGATCAAAATTTTAATCAACTCGATGAAATTATAAAAAATTTCAAGCCAAATAAAAATAGGACTTTAATTTTAAAAAATATCTTTATTTGGCTTAATCAAAATTCTTTAGGAATTTCTAGCTTAAAGCTAAAAGATTATAATATTATCATACAATTTAACAATCAAGAAAATTATCTTAATGCTCTTAAAAATTTAAAAACTGAATTTAAACTTATATCTAAAAATGATGCACTATATCAAATTATTTTAGAGTTAACTCATGGATAAATTAGAATTTGTTTTAGAAAATTTAAACTTAAGAGAAAAATTTCTTATTGCTATAATTATAGTATTATTGGCTATTTTTCTAGCTTTTAAAGTCGAATCTTTATTTATAAATTCCTTTTTTAATCATAATATTTTCATTCATGATATTGATATTAAAAAAGAACAATCTATTAATCAAAATTTAGAACAAAAATTACAAATATTAAATCAAAAATTACAGCAAATTCAAAATAAAACACTTATCTATGAACAATATTTAAGTTTATTTCAAAAAAAATATGATCAATATTTAAAAAATATCCAAACACTTGCTTCAAATAATAAAATTGAAATAGAAAATATCACTCAAACAAAAATTCAAAAAAACAATATCAATCGCTATGATTTTTTTATTAAAACTTATGGAAATTTTAATGCTTTATTATCTTTTATAAAAGATTTAGAAAATTCAAATTTTTATTACCAAATTAATACTATTGAAATGCAAAATTTAAGAAGTTTAAAATTAGAATTAAATCTTGAAATATCAACAATACATATTAATAAGGAAATTTGATGAATTTATACCAAAAAAGAATTGCACAACTTAGAGATTTGATGAAAAAACATCATTTAAATGCTTATTTAATTTTAAGTTCAGATCCTCATTTAAATGAATATCTTCCAGATTTTTATCAAAATAAAACTTTCATCAGTGGTTTTAAAGGATCAGCTGGAACTTTAATTATTACCCATGAAAAAGCTCTTTTATGGACAGATGGAAGATATTGGTTACAAGCTGAAAGAGAACTAAAAGGAACTTTTATAGAGCTTCAAAAACAAAATAATACAAATACTTTTTTAAATTGGTTAAAAAAAAATCTTAAAAAAAATGAAATCTTAGGAACGGATTTTTCTCTTTTATCTTTAAATTTATTTAAAAATTTACAAACAAATTATCAAATAAAACTAAAACACATCGATTTAATTTCACCTTTATGGAAAGAACGTCCCAATTTACCAATAAGTAAAATTTATGAACATAAAATAAAATATTGTGGTTATTCACGTCAACAAAAAATCAGTCAAATACGAGAAAAAATGCAAATTTTAAATACTCAAAATCATCTCATTTCTTCTCTTGATGATATCGCCTGGATTACCAATTTAAGAGCTAATGACATAAAGTATAATCCTGTATTTTTAAGTTATTTATTTATCAATCAAAAAACAATTTTACTTTTTATTGATAAAAATAAAATTGATTCAAAGCTAGAAAAAAAACTCAATCAAGATGGAATTTATATTAAAGATTATTATGAAATTTATCAAGAAATCCAAAAACTTCGCAATACAAACCTACTGATAGAACCAACGAAAACCACAGCCTTGCTGATTCAATATCTCCATAAAAGTGTAAAAATTATAGAAGAAATTAATCCTAGTACATATTTAAAATCAATCAAAACTCAAAAAGAAATCAAGCATATAGAAAATGCTATGATAGAAGATGGAGTTGCTTTAGCTAGATTTTTTACATGGCTAGAAGAGAATATTAAAAAAAATGAATGTATAAGCGAACTTGATATTGATTTTAAGATAACAGAATTTAGAGCAAAAAGCCCTTATTATATTAGCAATAGTTTTGCAACCATAGCGGGTTTTAATGCTAATGGAGCTTGTATCCATTACAAAGCATCAAAAGAAAATTTTTCCTATATTAAGAAAAACGGGCTTTTACTTATAGATTCTGGAGCCCAATATGAAAATGGCACTACAGATATAACTCGCGTCATTCCTATAGGACAAATAAGCAAAGAGCAAATTTATGATTATACCCTTGTTTTAAAAGCACATATAGCCATATCTAATACTATTTTTCCAAAAGATATTCCTATGCCTTTACTTGATGCAATTTCAAGAGCACCATTATGGAAAAATCAACTTGATTATATGCATGGAACTGGACATGGAGTGGGATATTTTTTAAATGTTCATGAAGGTCCGCAAACCCTATCTTACTTTTCTCCAGCTCTTGAAAAAACTAAAGCCAAAGAAGGGATGTTAACCTCTATAGAACCAGGGATATATAAAAAAGATAAATGGGGTATTAGGCTTGAAAATTTAGTCTTAAATACTAAAGTTAAAAATCCAAAAAATAGAGATTATGGAGAATTTTTATACTTTAAACCCTTAACTCTTTGTCCTTTTGAATCAAAATGTATCGATAAAACCTTACTCAACAAAGACGAAAAATTATGGCTAAATACCTATCATAAAAAAGTTTATAATAAACTTTCTATTAAATTAAAAAATGAACCCAAAGTTCTAAAATGGTTAAAAAATAAAACAAAAGCTATTAAATAATTTTATAAAATTAGAGGACTATTTGAAATAACCCAAATTTATCATTTTTTGATAAATTTTTGCACTAATTTCTCCAGAAGTAGTATCCCTACCCCCATGTTCAAGCAAAACAGTTACAACATATTTTGGATTTGCATAGGGCGCATAAGAAGTAAGCCAAGCATGGGATCTTGTATAATATTGCAATTGTTTTTCATCCACCCTACTTCGATCCGTTTGAGAAAATCCTACAACTTGTGCAGTTCCTGTTTTAGCAGCTACTTTTACTTTAAGATCATGTAAATAACGATAAGCTGTTCCTCCTTGTTCATTAGCTACAGCATACATCGCATCTCTTATATATGGAAGCTGACTTTTTTCAAATAAAGTAAAAATTTCCTGATTAAAGTGAGTTTTATTTTGAATTTTAGTATTATTATTTTCTATACTTTGCAAAAAATGAGGTAAAACTTGTTTACCTTTGGCAATTTGAGCTGTATATCTTGCAATTTGCATAGGAGTTGCTAAAAAATTTCCCTGCCCTATGGCCGTATTTAAAGTATCGCCTTGAAACCAATTTTGCCCGTACCTTTGCATTTTCCATTCTCTGCTTGGCAAAATACCTACAAATTCATTGGGCAAATCAACTCCAGTTTTTGCTCCAAAACCAATACGTGATAAAGTTTGACTGATTTGATTAATACCAACTTGCAAACCTCCATCATAAAAATAAACATCACAACTTGATTTAATAGCATGTTTTAGATCCACATTTCCATGACCTGATCGATTCCAACAACGAAATAATCTTCCTCCAAGCTCAACACTACCTCCACAAAAAAATTGAGTAGAAGGTGTAATATTGCCTGAATTTAAGAAGGCTAAGGCAACACCCATTTTAACAACTGAACCAGGAGGATAATATCCATTAATAAGTTTATTTGTAAAAGGGTGATCAAGATTATTAGAAAGTTCATCCCAATCTTTGAAAGAAATACCAGTTACAAAAGGATTAAGATCATATTCTGGAAAACTTCCAGCTGCCAAAATAGACCCATCACTAATATCCATAATTATTGCGGCTCCAGCATTATTTTCAAAAAGATTTGTTAGAAAATTCTGCAATTCTATATCAATAGTTAAATGTATATCATTTGAAAGCGGAGGAGTATAAGAAATTTGGGCTACTTCTTGATTTAAAGCATTAACCTTATAAACCTTCTCTCCTTTTACTCCTTGTAAAATATCATTGTAGTAACGCTCTATACCACTTTTTCCAATAAAATTTGTTAATTTAGAAATTTCATTTTCTTTTATATCTTGTAAATTAGCTTTTCCAACATAACCTATAATATGAGAAGCTAATTTTCCATAAGGATATTTTCTTTGCACAGCAGATTCTATTTTTATATTTTCATCCAAATTAAGCACGGAATAATGTTTCATCATTTCTTGCGCAGGTATAAAATCTACAATTTGTATATAATCTTGATTATAATATGAATCATTTTTCTTGTAAAATTGCAACAATTTTGTAACATTTAAATCTGGAAAAAAACCTTGCAATTTATTTAACTCTTTTTCCAAAATACTGATTTTATTTTTTTTAAGACTTAAATAAGGCTTTAGAGAAATACTATATCCTAAATCATTAACCGCCAAAAGTGTGCCATTTCGGTCAAATATTTCCCCACGTTTTGGTGCTAATAATTGTGTTTTTATGGCATTTTGTTTCGCAAGCTCTTCATAATATACATTAGACTTTATACTTAAATAATAAATTCGACTCAATAAAAAAATAAAAAATAAAAGTATAAATCCAACAACTAAACGCATACGCATTAAATTTTACCTCTAAAAAAGACATAAGCTAAAAAACACTCAATTCCTATGGATATTAAATATCCAAAACTTAATGCTTTAAAATGCTGATTATTCATATAAGAAAAAATAAAATCCAAAAGAAAAATAAAAAAATAAGCACAAAGCACAAATGCAATAGGGATAAATTTTTCTATTTTTAAACTTGTTTTAATCCAATCAGCACAAATATAATAAAAAAGAGCAAATGCAATCCAAGATGAAAAAATAAAGAAATCATAAGTGACATCTGTGAAAAATAAAAAAAATAAAGAAAAATACCACCGAAAATCAAGCTTATTAAAAGTTTTTTGTCTTTGCTCTAAAAGATAAATCATATAACAAAAAAATAAACCATAGAGCAAAGGAGTGTAAGTGAAAATAGAACCTAAAATTTGATATATAATATAAAAAATACCTAAAAATATATATCCACCATTGATACTTACTCTATAATTTTTTATCATTTATAAACCCAAAACTTGATCGATAATTTCATTCTCAAGTCTATCAAGTCCAAATTTATTTAAATTTGAAATTAAAATTGCATCTTGAAAATAATTTTTAAGTTTAGCCTTCTCACTTTGATTTAATTTATCACATTTTGTAAAAACTTTTAAAATTTTTTGATCTGGTCTTATGAAACCTTTTAAATAACCATCCAATTCTTTATCAATTTCTAAGTTAATATGTCTTGCATCAATTAAATGAATAAATAATTTTATAGAAGTTCTTAGCTTTAAAAACTCATCTAAATGAATATTCCATTCTTCTTTTAAATTTTTTGAAACCTTAGCATAACCAAAACCAGGCAAATCCACGAAATAAATATTAAATTTATCTTCATTTTTTTGACACAAAACTTCAAAAAAATTTATTAATTGCGTTTTTCCAGGAGTTGAGGAGCTTTTAGCGAGGTTTTTTTGTTTGCATAAAGAATTAATTAAAGAACTTTTTCCAACATTTGATCTTCCCAAAAAAGCCACTTCGCTAAAATGAGATGCAAAATTGATATCAAATTTTGCCAAAGAGGCAATAAAACGGGCATTAATAATCATTTTTGTTTCAAATCAAATACAAAGCGTGCGGGCTTATTATCTTTGCTTTGTATTTTATAAATATTTTTTTTTCTATCTATAAAAATTTTATTTCCGCAAAGTTTTTGATGATTAATAGGCTCATTAATATACGCATTTCCATCAATCTCATAAGTATCTTCAATAACATTATAAATTAATTTATCTCCTTCTCCTTTATAAATTTTGCCTTTTAAATTAATTTTAAATTTTGGATTTTGTGTAGCTTCATAGCGTATTGGTTTGCGATTTTTGTCTGTATAGATAATCAACTTTCCAGCATTTAAAATATCTTCCCCTCTTTTAACCTCAACATCGCCACTAAGTGTGCTTTCTCCCTTATTTTCATCGGAATAAAAATTTAAAGCTTTTACTTCAATTTTAGTTGCTAAAGATATGCTAATACAAAAGAATAATAAAATTATTTTTCTTGCAAACATGCATTTACCTCTTGAATTTGCAAAATTTTATTTTTTGTATCATATTGTAAACTTTTTCCATTAACAATATTTCCATTAATTAAACCCTTAAAACCTATATCTGTGCTTAGAATTTTGCTTTTTGGTTGATACTCTACCTCATCGGCAATAAATTTAACATTATTAGATCCCAAATAGGTAACATTTCCTTCAAATTTTATTTGATCCATATTTTGACCCAAAAGTTCTAATTTATTAGCACTTAAATTAAAATCCAAATTATAATTTGTAAAATTATCAAATTCATCTCTATTAGCATATCTTACCCAAGAATTAGCCTTATAATAAGATTTAATTGCTGTTTGATTCACATCATAAGCTTTTAAATGACTTGCCTCAATATTTTTAAAATTTAAAGAATAAGATTTAACATCTAAAGAATAAGGATCTTGAAGCCACAAAACCACAAAAGTAATCACAAAAAGAGCGATAAGAATACCAAAACTTTTTATAGCCAAATCTTATTCCAATCTTGTTGCATATTATTCTTTCTCACAATATATTCTATCATTTCTGCTACAGCAGCCTCTCCACCTTTATGCTCTAAAACTATATCAACTTTTAAATCCTTATGAGCATCTTTTGGTTTAAAACTCAACCCTACATTTTCAAGAAGATTTTTATCATTAAAATAATCCCCTATAGCTGCACACTGAGAAAAATCGAGATTTAATTTTTGTAAAATTGTTTTAGCACAAGTTAATTTATCTTTAACTCCTTGAAATAAAAGATCTATTTTTAAATCTTTAGATCTTTTATCTACACAAGGGCAATTTCTACCTGTAATAATAGCGATTTTTTTGCCAAGTCTTAACCAAGCCTCAATCGCCGCACCATCTTTAACATTAAATTCTTTGATAAAATTACCTTCTGAAGTATAGATGATTTTTCCATCTGTTAAACAACCATCTACATCTAAAAAAATTAATTCTATCATTTTTATTCTCTTACTATAAAAGCTCCAGCAAATGCTCCACTTGCAGCAAAATCACGCGCTTCTTCTTCACTTCTAAACCCAGTTAAAAAAACTCGGTTTAAACCATCTACTGTGCTTGTACGTATAGTAGAAGAATAAGTTCTATAAGTTTTATATCTTGAGGCTATAGTTCTTGCTCCTTCTGGATTTTTAAATGCACCAATTTGAACCATAAAATTTCCACCTTCATAAATTTGGCCATTACCTGAAATTTCTCCGCCATTTCCATAATTTATATTAGAATGAACAATATTATTGCCAGAATTAGAAGAACCAAATCCTATAACTTCAAGTCTAACAGGCGCTGTTCCGCTATGTATCATATCAATTTGCTTTGCGGCCGCATTAGACAAATCAATAATACGATTATTTACAAAAGGGCCACGATCATTTATACGAACAGTAACTTGACGATTATTATTTAAATTTGTAACTTTTAAAATTGTATTCATAGGTAAAGTCTTATGAGCTGCCGTAAATGCATTTTGATCATAAATTTCACCATTTGAAGTTTTTTTACCATGAAAACCTGGCCCATACCAACTAGCAATACCATCAGCAGTTTCTCCAACAGATACTACAGTTGGATAATAAGTTTTTCCATTTATGGTATAAGGCTTCATAGTGCCTTTTCCTCCTGAAGAGCTAGGATTACTTTTAAAATCGTTACTTGGATAATAAACCTGAGCACTACCGCTTGATTCTGAAAGTAAATTTCCTATTCCACAACCTGTAAAAACACTAATTATGGATAAAATTGGAATAATTTTTAGAGTCGCTTTGAGCTGTTTTAATATTTGCATTTTTATTCTCCTTTATTGGTATTATAATTTTTTGATTGATACTTAAACGATTTTTATAAATACGGTTTAATTCTTTAATACTATCTACACTCACACGATGATTTTTAGCTATTTTATATAAAGAATCACCTGCTTTTACAATATAAACTTTAGTCATAGGTATAGTTGTATCAACTTTTGCAAGTTTATTTTCTTTAAAATGTTTATCAAAAAAAGCTACTTTATTTAAAGGAATATACATATAATAACCTTTTCCCGGAGGTGTAAAATTATGTTTAAAATGAGGGTTATACTTTTTAAAAGTAGCAAAACTTATATTTAAATTTTTAGCTATATCTTTTAAAGAAACCGAAGATGGAGCATCCACCTTAATAAAATCATTACTTAAAGTATAATTAACTAAAGATGCATCTTTGGTTAATAAAAAATCTCTATCATTTGCCAAAAATGAAAGTGTTAAAATTTTACGCAAAAAATTTCTAGTTTCTAAAGAAAGATATTTCTTATTTGAATCAAGCAAAACATTTAAATCATCACTCCCAGCTTCTTCGATAGCTTGATGCAATTTTCCATTTCCACAATTATAAGCTAAAATAGCCAAATACCACTTACCAAACTCTGCTTTCATTCTCTTTAAATAATCAATCGCAGCATAAGTTGACTTGACTGGATCTCGTCTTTCATCAACATAAGCATCCACCCTAAGTCCTAAATTTTTAGCTGTAGGCTTCATAAACTGCCAAATTCCAACAGCTTTAGCATTAGAAACACTATTAACTTTTAAGCCGGATTCAACCATAGCTAGGTATAAAATTTCTTCAGGAACTTCCTGTTCGGATAATATTTTTCGGATCATAGGCGTTATTTTAGAAAAATTTTGTATCCCATCGATTAAAGTTTTAGTGTGTTTTGATTTTATATCTTGCTGGCTTTGAACAAAAACTAAATTACTGATAAAATTTGATTCAATATCTAAATCTCTTAAAATTTTTATTTGTCTTTCGTAAAATTCGGGAGTATTAATTTGCGCAAAAAGAAAATTAAAAGACAGCAATAATAATATTTTTCTCATAAAGCCCCTTGAAAAAATAATTTTTTGGAATTATCTAAACAAATTTTCAAAAGCTCTTCTCTTGATAAATTTAGAATTTCACTCATTTTATTGGCTACCAATTGAGTTAATAAAGGTTCATTCCTTTTTCCACGATAAGGCTCTGGGGTTAAATAAGGTGCATCAGTTTCAATAAGCAATTTATCCTTTGGAATTCTAGGTAAAATCTCTACTAATTTTTTAGCATTTTTAAACGTTAAAATTCCACCTATTCCAAAATAAAAACCCTCGTTACTAAGACGAAGTAAATGTTCACTTGCATTAAAACAATGCAAAACCCCTCCAACAAGTTCTTTGGAATATTGATGTAAAATTTCGTAGGTATCATTATTAGCTTCTCGTGAATGAATAATTACAGGTTTTTTAAATTCTTTTGCCAATTCAAGTTGAATTTTAAAAAAATGTTTTTGAAGATTTTTTTGATACTCTATCTCTTTTAAATCATCACTTTGAAAACGAAAATAATCCAACCCACACTCACCCACAGCTATGCATTTTTCTTGTTTTAAATATTGTCTTAAAATATTTTCATCAAAATTATCAATTTCATAAGGATGTATTCCAGCTGCAAAATATACTCTATCATATTTTTTTGATAGCTCTGCAGCATAAGGCAAATCTTTAATGTGTGCACCAGGTATGATTATTTTTTCAATTCCATTGTTAAAAGAATGTTTTAAAAGTGCATCCAAATCCTCCTTAAAAACATCGCTATCAATATGACAATGGGTATCGATTATTTTTAAATTATCTTTAAATTCAAGTTCTAAGAACATACTTCTACTCGATCTTTTCCATTAATTTTTGCTTGCTCAAGGGCATTAGATGCTTGCTTGCTCAAGTGATCAAATTTATCTTTGTTTTTACCAAAAGCCACTCCGATAGAAGCGGTAAAAAATACTTCATCTAAATTAATTAAAACTCCAACTTTTTTGATATTAACACGAATACGAGATAAAATTTTAACAGCTTTTTCATGAGAAATATTTTTTAATAAAATGCAAAATTTTTCAGGACTAAATCTTCCTACTATGTCCCTACCTTTGATCTCATTTACAATTTCATTGGCACAAATTTTAACAACCTCATTACCTACATCAAAACCATATCTTTCATTTACAGATCTTAAGTCATCAATATTTAAAAAAGCCAAAGCAAAATCTTCTTCTTTAGTCATAATTTCATTAAAATATAACTCAATATCATCCATTAAGGCTTCATAGTTTTTCACACCTGAAATAGGATCAAGATTATTATAAGTATTTAAAAATTTCATATTTTCCATATAAGTTAAACATCGATCTAATCGAGAATTAAAACTATCTCTTTTAATCGGTTTTATCAAATACTCATTAGCGCCATTTTTAAATAAATCAGCCTCTAAAGTATCATTTTTATCACCTAAAAGTATCACCCCTAGTTCTTCTTCACTAAAACGAGTTCTAACTTCATCCAAAAGTTCGCTTCCACTAATGACTGGCATATTAACATCGGCAATAATAAGGCGTATATCATCATTATCATTTAAATAACTCATAGCCTCTTCTCCATGGGCAGCAGCCAAAACATTAAAACGTCTTTGCGTAAGAATTTTTTTAATCTCATTACGCTCAGGAAGTTTACTTAAAGCTAAAATGATTTTAATTCCAGAATAGTGTTCTAACTTGGATATTGAATTTATAATATCATCGATACAAGTACTACTTTCTTTAAAAATATAACCTAATATATCTTTTTTTAAAAAATCATCTCTTACTTCTTTATCATTATTGGCAGTTAAAACAATCACGGGTAATTTTTTCTCTAAAAGAAACTCAACTACCTCTCCATTTGGAGCATCGGGTAAATATAATTCTGCAAAAACTAAAAAATAATTATTAACAGATAATTCTTTTGCTTCTGTATAGCTAAAAACTATATCAACTTCGTAATTTAAAGTTGATTGAATTTTTTTAGCCAAAAGTTTTCCAAGCATTTTATTATGATCAACAATTAAAATTTTTTTATTCATAAATTTAACACACCTTAAAAATTAAAAGCTAATTCTAATGTAAGAATAAAATTATAACATGTTTAAATGAAAAATCCGCTTAAGATTTAAACAAAGTTTTAGCAAATTCTATAGCCTCTTCATTAATCTTTTCTCCGCTTACCATTCTAGCAAGTTCTTTAATCCTCTCTTCTTGGTTTAACTTTTTTACAAAGCTTTCATCACCTTTTTTTTCAACCAAGAAATGATTGTGTGCCCTAGAAGAAAGTTGAGGCAAGTGCGAAATAGCAAAAATTTGATAAAAATTTGAAAGTTCGTCTAAAACCATAGCAATGCTCATCGCTTCTTTGCCGCTTAAGTTGGCATCAATTTCATCTAAAAACAATATCCCACTACCTTGACCTAAAATTTTACATTCTGTTGCTATAAATGCAAGTCTTAAACGATTAAGTTCTCCGGAGCTTAAATTTTTTAAATTAGCAAAGTTAATATTTAAATTAATCTCATCTTTACCCATGAAGGATATTACTTTGCTTTCATCTAACCTTAAAATAGCATCTTTCATATAAAGATTTTTTAAATACTCATTCAAACAATTTTGTAATTTTTCTAAGTTATTTATCCTTGTTTGAGTTAAAATTTTTGTACTTTTTTCTAGTTTGTCTTTTGCTTTTTCAAATTTTTTCTCAAGTTCTTTTTTCTCAAAACTTAAATTCTCATAATGTTCAAGCTCTTGTTTTTTTTGCTTTAAAATTTCTAATGCGTTTTCGATACTCCCGTAACGTTTCATTAAAAAAGATAAATTTTCTATCCTATCAAGTATTTTTTCAATATCAAAATCAAAATCTTCTATTTTTTGACTCTCTAAAATCAAACGTAATTCATTTAAACATTCGCTAAAAAAAGTTGGATCTTTCTCACTTAAATTTAAAGCATCAATTACAATTTTTTCTAAATCAAAAATTACACTAGCTTTTTGCCAAGCTTCATCTAATTTATCTTTTTTAGAAAGTTTTTTCTTAAGTATTAATAATTCCTCATATTCCCCTATTTTTGGATTGATACTTTGAATTTTTTCAATTTGAATTTTAGCCACTTCTTTTAATTCTTCGATTTTTCTTTCTTCATCTAAAATTTGATTTAATTCTTCAGATAATCGAGTATAATTATTAAAATCTTCTTTAAATTCACTTAAGAAATTTTCAAATTGAGGATTATTTTGTATCTCCAAAGCATCTAAAATTCTTAAAAATTTTTCATTACTAAATTCATTATTTTCCTTAGCGCTAAGATATTTAATAAAACTTTTACTTAAATTTTGCAAACTTTTTTTAGCAATGCTTTGATTATTAATAAAGTATTTTGTATTTTTTTCTTTTAAAAGCTTAAAAACATTTTCTTCTTCGCTTTCTATTCCATATTCTTCCAAATTCAATTTATCATCAAGCCCTAATTCTACAATTCTTGCTTCGCTATCGCTTATAGCAAAAGCAGATAAAATTCCTTTAAATAATATTGATTTTCCAGCTCCACTAAGTCCAGTAAAAACAGTAAGTCCTTTTGAAATTTCAAGCTTAGCTTCTTTAAAACCTAGATTTTCTTTTATAAAAATTCTATTAATCATCAACTTCCCCAATTTAATTTTTCTTTTAGAATTTGAAAATAATCTCGATTCTCTGGACGAATTAAAGTAACACTCTTGTGACTTAAACCTACTTTAATACTTTTAAAATCATCCATTTTGTAATTTTTTTGTCCATCTATAGAAAACATGCATCCCTTGGCTCTAATTTCTAATTCAAACCCCTTAGGCAAAACTATAGGTCTTTGTGTTAAAGAATGAGAACAAATTGGAGTAAGAATAAATGCTTGAGCTAAAGTATAAACTATAGGACCATTAGCGCTTAAATTATAAGCAGTTGATCCAGCAGGAGTAGAAACAATTAATCCATCTCCAAAATATTCATTAAATTTTTTATCCTGATGATACACCTCAATATATGCCATAGAGGTTTGATCTTCTCTTTTTATTATAATATCATTAAAAGCATAATCTTTCATTTTTTGGCCATTCTTTTGCTTTAAATGAACACTAAGTAAAAAGGGATTTTCTGTTTTAAAATGACCGCAAAAAAAAGATTGAAAAAAATCTTCTGCTTGATCCATTTTAAAATCTGTTAAAAAACCCAAATGTCCAGCATGAATTCCCAAAACGGCTCGATCATATTCCCAAGCTTTACGACATACAGAAATTAATGTCCCATCTCCACCTAAAGAAATAATAAAATCTGAAATTTTAAATAAATCATCAATATCATAATGTGATAAATTTGGCTTTTTAAAGTTTTTTAAAAACAAAAGTTCAACATTATATTTCTTTAAAATGTTTTCTAAAGTAGATATTTCCTCATCAAAATTCGAATTAAAACGAACAACAAGTCCTACTTTCTTAATATTTTTATAATCTATTTTATTTTGCATAAAAAAATTATAACAAAACTTAGCTAAGCAAAAGAATAAAAATACTATAATTTTAAAATAATTATTTTAATTTCAAGGAAAAAAATTGCGTAGTCATTATAATACAGACTTAGGAATTTCCAATGTTGGAGAAACAGTTAAACTCTGTGGTTGGGTCAATAGCTACCGCGATCATGGAGGAGTCATTTTTATAGACTTAAGAGACCGTAGTGGTATTATACAACTTGTTTGCGATCCAAATGATAGCAAAGAATCTCATGAAATTGCTTCGCGTGCTAGAAATGAATTTGTTCTTATTGCTGAAGGAAAAATTCGTCCTCGTGGAGAAGGACTTGCTAATAATAAATTAAAAACTGGTGAAATTGAAGTTGTAGTTAGCAAACTTATTATAGAAAACGAAAGTGCAGTTCCTCCTTTTGCAATTGCTGATGAAAGTGTTAATGAGGAATTAAGATTAAAATATAGGTTTTTAGATTTAAGAAATCCTAAGCTTTATGAAAATTTTTCTTTACGTTCAAAAGCTTGTATAGCAGCTAGAAATTCCCTAGCTGCTATGGGATTTTTAGAAGTTGAAACCCCTATTTTAACTAAAGCTACACCCGAAGGAGCAAGAGATTATCTTGTTCCTTCTCGCGTTCATCAAGGTGAATTTTATGCCTTACCTCAAAGTCCGCAGTTATTTAAACAACTTCTAATGTGTAGTGGTTTTGATCGTTATTTTCAAATCGCAAAATGCTTTAGAGATGAAGACTTAAGAGCGGATCGTCAACCAGAATTTACCCAAATTGATGTCGAAATGAGTTTTTGTGAACAAAAAGATGTTATGATAGTTGCTGAAACTTTTTTAAAAGATATTTTTAAAGCTTGTGGCAAAGAAATTAAAACTCCTTTTAGGATTATGCAATATAAAGAAGCTATGGAACTTTATGGAAGTGATAAACCCGACTTAAGATTTGATCTTAAGTTTATAGATGTAATTGATATCTTCGCAAAATCTAATAATGAAATTTTTTCAAATATTGCTAAAGACACAAAGAAAAACCGCATTAAAGCTATACATGTTCCACAAGGAGACACCATCTTTTCAAAAAGACAAATGCAAAGATTTGAAGAATTTGTTCGCAAATTTGGAGCACAAGGCTTAGCCTTTATACAAGTTAAAGAAGATGGCCTTAAAGGTCCACTTTGCAAATTTTTTAATGAATCTGATTTACAAGAACTTAGCAAACGTTGTAATTTGGAAGTTGGAGATGTTGTATTTTTCGGTGCTGGTGCTAAAAAAACTGTTCTTGATTATATGGGAAGATTTAGAATTTTCCTTGCAGAAGAATTAAAATTAATCAATCCAGATGCATTGGAATTTTTATGGGTTGTTGATTTTCCTATGTTTGAACAAAACGACGATGGAACTTATTCGGCTATGCATCATCCTTTTACTATGCCAAAAAATATTGATGAAGAAGATATTGAAGAAATTTACTCCATTGCCTATGATGTTGTTTTAAATGGTGTGGAATTAGGTGGTGGAAGTATTAGAATTCATAAAAATGATATTCAGCAAAAAGTTTTCAAAAAATTAAATATTGACGAAAGTGAACAAAAAAATAAATTTGGATTTTTGCTAGATGCTTTAAGTTTTGGAGCTCCACCTCATGGCGGCATTGCTATAGGATTAGATAGGCTTATCATGCTAGTTACTGGTTCAAAAAGTATAAGAGAAGTTATTGCTTTTCCAAAAACACAAAGAGCACAATGTCTCATGACAGATGCGCCATCAGAGCCAAACAATGAAGCTTTAAGAGAACTAGGAATTAAATTAAGGGAGAATATAAAATGAAAGAATTGTTTTTAATCATAGGAGCACCTGGGAGTGGAAAAACAACAGATGCAAGTCTTATAGCTCAATCAGATATTAACATTACTCATTATTCAACAGGTGATTTATTAAGAGAAGAGGTTACTAGCGGCAGTGAGCTTGGAAAAACAATTGATAGTTTTATCTCTAAAGGAAATTTAGTACCTTTGGATGTAGTTATAAATACTATAGTCTCAGCACTTAAAAATGCACCAACTCAAACAATCATTATCGATGGTTATCCAAGAAGTATTGAACAAATGACAGAATTTGATAAGGTTTTAAGCTCTCAAAATGAAATAGAACTTAAAGGCGTGATTGAAGTACGCGTAAGCGAACAAGTAGCCAAAGATAGAGTTTTAGGTAGAAATCGTGGAGCTGATGATAATGAAGAAGTTTTTTATAATAGAATGAAAGTTTATACAGAACCATTAGAAGAAATTCAAAAATTTTATCAAAATAAAAAACTTCATTTTATTATTGATGGAGAACGCACAATAGAACCTATTGTTGCAGATATGAAAGAATTGATTAAAAAAATTCAAAGTATTTAAAAAAGGAGAATAAATATGGATTTAAGCAAAATCAAAATTGGAGATATTCCAAATAAAATTAACGCCGTAATTGAAATTCCTTATGGGTCAAATATTAAATATGAAATTGATAAAGATAGTGGTGCTATTATGGTTGATCGTGTAATAGCAAGTGCAATGTTTTATCCTGCAAATTATGGTTTTATTGCAAATACCTTAGCTGATGATGGTGATCCTGTTGATATTTTAGTTTTAAATGAATATCCTATTCAAGCTGGGGCTGTCATTCCTTGCCGTTTAATCGGTGTTTTAATCATGGAAGATGAAAGCGGAATGGATGAAAAACTTTTAGCTGTCCCAAGTTCAAAAATTGATGCAAGATACGATAATATCAAATCCTATACCGATCTACCTCAAGCAACTTTAAATAAAATTAAAAATTTCTTTGAAACCTATAAAATTCTTGAACCAAATAAATGGGTAAAAGTACAAGATTTCAAAGATACAAATGTTGCAATTGAAATTTTAGAAAAAGCAATTAAGAATTACAAATAAGTCATTAGTCTTTTTTGCTGTTAAGGAAAATATGAAAAGCATTATTTTAGGTGGTGGATGTTTTTGGTGCATACAAGCTGTATTTGAAAAAATTAAAGGGATTGTAGATAGTGAGGTTGGATACACGGGTGGAGCCGAAAATCCAACCTACGAAAGTGTATGTTCTGGCGATGGTAATATTGAAGTCATTAAATTAAACTACAACGATAAAGAAATTTCTCTTATAAAAATTTTGGATATTTTTTTTAAAATTCATGACCCTACTTCTTTAGATAAACAAGGCGCCGATGTAGGAATTCAATATAGATCTGCAATTTTTTATGAAAACGAAAATGATGAAGTTATAATTAAAAAATTTATTGAAAAGATAAAAAACAATTACTCTTCACCAATAGTCACTCAAATTTATAAATTAAACAAATACTATCCTGCGGAATCTTATCATCAAAATTATTTCACAAAAAATCCCAATCAAGGATATTGTCGATTTGTTATTGCTCCAAAATTACAATTTGTAAAAAACGAATTCATATAATTAACTTTTTTATAAATATATTTTATTCACAAAGTTTTCACAATGTGATTTTCTTACTAAATATCTATAAAATAGTATTTCAAGCCTAAAAAAATAAAAAAAATATTTATTGTTTTTTAAGTTTTTTTGTGAATTTAAAATTATATGTGAAAAGTTTAATTCAAAATCATTGTTAAAATTATTTTTAGGAACACTTCTTGCTTGTATTTAATTAAGATATTTAGATTTGAGGGCAGAACAATTCTAAAATTAAAGGAATTAATATGAGTATCTTTAGCATCAATGATAACTCAAACTATAATTCTATACTTTCACAAGCAAAAGCTAATAAAGAAAGTAAAGAAAATTCTAAAATAAGTTTTGCTAATACTTTTTTAAAACAAAATGCTAGTAAATTAAATGAAATTCAAAGTGCAAATTCACAAACTCTAGCAAGAAGTGAAGTATTAAATTCTACTAATACAACAAATACTAGCAATAATACTAATTTTAGTATAAGTAGTAAAACAAATTCTCCTAATTATAATATATCAAGTGAATTTAAAAACTCTATTTATACTCTAAAATATAAACAAGTAGATATAAGTAATAATACAGCCTATGGTTATAGTGTAGATAAAGATGGTTATATGGGGAGTGATTTTAACAAAGCTGCGGGATTGCCTGAAGATTTTAAGATACATAAATCTACTTTGGATGAGATTAAAAAAGCTGCTGAAAATGATCCTGTTGTTTCAAGTACAAAAGAATACTTAGGCGTAAGCGAGTATTATACTAATATCGATATGGCTGAAACCATAAAACAATATTATAATCTTTTTTCTAATGCTTTAGGTCAAAGTTTTCCAAATGATAAAACAAGTTTTAGTGAAGCAGATATAAATTCTATGCCTAAGGGTTATATTTCTGTTGGCTATAAAGGTTTAGATTTTTCAGATCAATCCAATCCTTATAATGCATTAGGACTAGTTAATCATTCTAACACAAAAGTAACTAATGTTTTTAAAACAGATGATGAATTTCATGAAGCTCAAGCAATACAAATGGGAATGACGGGTATTGATTTTTATCCGCAAAAATTAAATATATCAACTCAAAGTTTATCACAAGGAGCTTTAATGGAAGGTGGATTTAATCCTGATATGTCAGTTTATCCACAAAATGAAGATGGAAGTTATTCTAAAGAAGCTTTGTTTATGAGCTTTTTAAAATCAGAAGGTGGTTATATGGTTGCAGGAAAAAATACAACTATTGCACCGCAAGCAATGAATTATAATCTTAATGTTGCCAAACAAAGTATCCCAAAATACTCTAATGTAGATTTCGATGACATTATGACAGGCAAAGTGGATTTTGCAAGTCTATTAAAAGGTTATGCACAAGATGGCTGGCTTGATGGAGGTATATATGCAATGGATAAAGGAGTTAAATGGCAAAATATATACGTAGGCAGTGGAATCTCTTTTGATAGAGAATTTCATCAAGCAAAAGCTAATGGTTGGAAAGCAAGTAGTGAAAGTATCAATTCTTATGTTGGATCTATAATGGATAGATTAAATATCTCATAGGACAAACTAGGGTTTAGGCTAGTTTTCTAAGTTTGGCTATAAAAAATCCATCATAATCCAAATTTGGAATAATTCTCTTACATTTTGAAATTTCTTTAAAAAATTCGCTTTGTGCATCTTTTGCTATAGCATGCTCTAAATTGATATCCAAAATTTCAAGTTTAAATTCGCTTTTCAAAGCATTTTCTATGACTTCTTCATTTTCTTCCTTGGTAAATGTGCAAGTGCTATAAACAAGCTCTCCGCCAACTTTTAAAGCTTTTAAAGCGGAATGCAAAAGTTTTTTTTGTATTTTGGCTATATTTTTTATTTCTTTATAGCTTTTTTCCAAATTAAAACCTATTTTTGCAAAAGTGGAGCAAGGAGCATCAAGCAAGATTTTATCAAATTTTAAAGGACATAATTTTCCTATTGTTTTACCATCCTTCATAAAGCATTTTGCGTTTATGCCATAATTTTGAAGATTTTTTTGCAAAACAAAAAAACGATCTTTACTGATTTCATTGCAAGCTAAATAGCCTGTATTTTTCATAAAATTTGCCAAATTAATACTTTTTCCACCTGGAGCAGCACACATATCTAAAACATTTTGCCCCTCTTTTACATCTAAATTTAAAGCACACAAATAAGAGGAATAATTTTGTATATAAAATTTAAATTCATTAAAAGATTTCATAGAGCTTAAGATATTTTTATCCTCAGCTTTAAATAAATAACAATATTCATTGATTTTTTTCCATTCTAAATTAGCATTTAAAAAATCATTTTCCAATTCTTTAAAATTACATTTTAGAGTATTTAAAAAAATGCAAATATTTTTTTTCTTTTCAAAAGAATTTAAAATTTGAATAAATTCTTTTTCCGTGTAAAGTGCTTTAATTTTAGAGAGCAAAATAATCCTTTATCATAATAAAAGCTGCTAAAGAATCTAATTTTCCATCTTTTTTTCGAGTATTTGCTCTTTGAAATTTCAAAGCCTCTTTGCTTGTGCCACTCTCATCTACATAAACCACTTCTTTTTCAAATTCAAGCAAAGATACAAAATGTTGGATACGCTTTTTCATTTCATCCTCACTTGAACCCCCTTTTGGAATACCTACAATCAATAAAGAAATATGATACTCTTGTAAAATTTTTTTTATTTCTATGGCAGCTTGGTTACGATTTTTTCTTAAAACAGCATTAAGCGGGAGTGCTATTTTATCGATACAAAGCGCCAATCCAATACGCTTTAAACCTATGTCTAATGCTAGCGCTCTCATTTTAAAACTCTTATTAATAATCCTTCAACGGAAATTTTACCCTCAAGTTCATATTCATAGACTTTTTCACCATAAATTGCCAAAGCTTCATCAACACTAACACCTTTTTTACAAAAATCTAAAAATTCATCTTGCATATCCTCGCAAACTTTTGCAAACTGACCAACAAATTCCTTAAAGTCATAAATTAATTCCGCTTTTTTTTCTTTTAAAAATAAATTCGTTCCGCTACTTTCATTAATCCTATGAGGTAAAACGTACAAAGGTTTTTTTAATTCTAAAGCAAGTTTAGCACTTTGCATAGAGCCACTGTTAATATCAGCTTGAGCAACTACAACAGCCTCACTTAAAGCAATAATCAAACGATTTCTAAGTAAAAAATCATACTTTTTAGGAATATAATCTTCTTCATATTCGCTTAGTGCTAAGGCTTCTTGATACATTTGCTTAATAATTTTTTCATTACTCTTTGGATAAATTTGATTTAAGCCATTTGCAAAAATTCCTATTGTATAGGGCATAGCAGCGATACTTGCATTAATATCAACCCCCAAAGCTCCACCACTTACAACACAAATTCCTGAATTTTTAAGCATGCTGGCTAAAGAAAAAACACAATTTTTTGTATAAATACTCATTTTTCTTGAACCAATGATTGCAATTTTGCGTTTTCTTAAAAGCTCTAAATTTCCTCTGTAGTAGAGTTTTTTTGGAGGTTTTTTTAAATCTTTAAAAAAGTCTAGAAAATCGTCGCTTAAAATTTTACTTTCCATAAATTTCACTCAAATAAACCAACTCTACCTTATCAAGTAAATTTTTGCTTTGCTCTAAAGCTTTTAAAGTATTTTTCCTTGGATGACCAATTGCAATAGCAAATCCTTTTTTTTGTGCCAATTTTACAGCGCTTTCAAGTTGTTTCTTAACATAGGCTACATTATCTTCATTGTCTAAAAAAATATCTCTTTGTATATAAATCATGGCCATTTCTTTAGACACCTTTAAAGCTTTAGAATTTCCTATAGTTTTAGAATCCACAAAAAGTAAATTTTGACTTTTTAAAGCCTCATAAAGATGTTTCATAGCTTTTTCATTGCTTGTAAATAAGCTTCCTGTATGATTATTAATATATTTTAAATTTTTAAAATCTTTTTTAATCTGCGCAATTTTTTTAAAAATTCTTTCCTCGCTATCGTTTGGATTTAAAGTATCAAGTTCTGGTTTATTGTAGTGAATAGCAGCCAAAGGCAAATGCACCATATAAAAATTAAAATCAGAGGCTAATTTTGGAGTATTTGGATGATTTTTATCTGGTGGAAAAAAAGAAGGATTGAGCTTTAAATTTAAAGCTTTAAGATTTCTTACTTGACTTGCATTTGCCATATCATCAATAATAATAGCAAGTTTTGGAAGATATTTGTCTTTTTTTTGTATTGATTGAATATTTGTACTTAAATTTTGCTCCATATAACTTGAATTATTTTCTAAAATACTTGCATTTTTTGGACTTAAATTATTATCACTATTTAAACTCAAATTGCTCTCTAAAGTGCTATTTTTTTCAAGGCTTACATTTTGTTCGATCATTTTTGTTAAATTGATATCATTATCAATCTTTTGTGCTTCTTGTTCTAAAATAGCTAAACTTTGATTTTTATCTTGATTGTAAAAATCTTCAAATATTTCTATTTTATTTTGGTTTTTATCATCTAATAAAACTAAATTTTCTTGCTGATTATCCTTACTTTTAGCCAAATGATTTGTGGCATTTTTAAGTTCTTGATATTTTAATAAAATTCCTAAAACTAAAGCTATACACAATAAAAAAAGTATAGCTATAATTAAAAATCGTTGTATTTGTATTATTTTTTTCTTAAGCAAAATAAAATCTTATAATAAAATATTTTGATAAAAATTACTTTTTTTAATATTGTATTTAATTTGATAAGCTTTGGTAAAAAAATTATTCATTTTAATTTATCCTATTTATTCTAAAATATCAATGGCAAGTATTATAACAATTAAAGTCTAAAATTCATATTTTTTTTATAAACTTTATGTAAAATTTATCAAAAAATTACAAAAGTATATTTATAATGAAAGAATTTTTAAATAGCCTAAATTATGGAATAAATATTAACCAAATTAATAACGAACACAAACAAATTATAAGAGAACTTTTAGCAAATCAAATTATTAAAGAATATAAAAATAAATTTTATCTTAACAATGGTTTTACTTTTGGAATTCTTGATATTACAAGTAAAGGCACAGGATTTTTAGAATCTTTTGATGAAAGTTTTAAAAAAGATTTGCTTATTGAAAATAAAAATTTAAAAGGTGCGAATTATAAAGATATTGTCGCTGTTAAACTCCTCCCTTTAAAGAGAAAACGACCTAGCGCTAAAGTAATTTTAGTATTAAAACGTGCCAATGAAACCTCAATAGTTATTACTAAAAGATATGGAGAAGCTATACTTGGAATGAATATAAAAACAGGGCTAAACCTTGCTTTAAAAGCTTCACAAAAATCATTAAAAGCTTTACCTTTGGGAACTGTATTAAAAATAGAAAATGAAAATAACAATATCATTGAAGTTCTAGGGCATATTGATGATGAAAGTGTAGATGAAAAAATTTCTCTTGCTCTTTTTAATAAAAATAGCAAATTTAGCGACACTTGCATCAAAGAATCTTTAGCTAATGGCGATAGCGTTGATGTCAGTATGTATGAAAATAGGATTGATTTAAGATCTTTACCATTTTGTACTATAGATCCTATACATGCTAAAGATTTTGATGATGCTATTTATTTTGATGAAAAAAAACGAGAAATTTATATAGCCATTGCAGATGTTAGCGAATATGTCTATGCTTATAGTGCTATAGATAAAGAAGCTAGAAATCGTGGATTTTCAATATATTTTCCACATATTGCTATTCCTATGCTACCTCGGGCTTTAAGTGAAAATATTTGCTCTTTAAAACCTTATGAAGATCGTCTAGCGTATTGTTTTAAAATCATTTTAAATGAAAAAAATGAAGTTATCAAAGAAGAACTTTTTGAAGCAATTATTAACTCAAAACGTCGTTTTAATTACGATGAAGTAGATGAAATTTTATTAAAAAAACCTGATTTAAAAGAACATAATTGGCTTTATAAACTTTTCGAAATTACCCAAATTCTAAGAAAAAAACGTCTTAAAAATGCCTTTGAATTTCGCACTGAAGAACTAAGAATGGTTTTAGATAAAAATTTAAGCCTTGAAAGCACTTTTATAGAAAAAGATACCTTTTCTCATAATCTAATCGAAGATTGCATGCTTTTAGCTAATAAAACAGCAGCAAAAATCTTAGAAGATATAGGAATTTTTAGAAACCATTTAAGTGCCGATGCCAAAAAAATCAATAAGCTTCTTAATGAATTAATCGAGCTTGGAATTGATGTTAAATTAAAACCTAATCTTCCAGAACTCATACGCGATATCCAATCTTTAGCAGATGAATTAAATTTAAGAGCAGAGGTTGATAAACTTATTATCAAAGCACAAAAAAAAGCGGAATACTCAAGTAAAAATCAAGGTCATTTTGGCTTAGGATTCGAAAAATATTCTCATTTTACAAGTCCTATTAGAAGATATTCTGATCTTATTTTGCATCGCTTATTAAAAGCCAGACAAAAAAAGGATGAAAAGCTTTTTAATTATTTACTTTTAAATATACAAAGTACTTGTGAAAACCTTAGCACCTTAGAAAGAGAAGCTGATAAGGTTGCTTTTGACTTTATGGATAGAAAATTTGCCAGATGGGCGCTTAAAAATATAGGAAAATGTTTTCAAGCTTTAATTATTCAAAATGAAGGGATATGCATTGCTAAGCTTGATGATGAAATTAAAGGAGCAGATATTATCCTTTATGACACCCAGGCCAATCTTTTACAAAGAGTTGAAATTCAAATTATAGAAGCAGATATTGTCATGGCTAAAATTTATGGAAAAATTATCAAAGACTACTTGAGGTAAAAATGTATAGAAAAGAACTGCAAACACTACTTTTGAAAAATAATTTTCCTAATATTTTCTTTTTATATGGAGCTGACAACTTTCAAATAGAATTATATGCCAATTTTATTAAGAAAAAATGGACTTATGATGAAAATTTAAAATTGTTTTTTGAAGAATATCATTTTAATCAAGCTAGTGATTTTTTAAGCGGAGGATCTCTTTTTAGTAATAATAAGCTTTTAGAATTAAAAATCAATAAAAAAATTCCCACAAAAGAATTAAAAACTCTAGTAGAACTCTGTCACAATAATCAAAATAATTTTTTTCTTTTAGAATTTTATAATGAAAGTTCCAAACAAAGCGATATAGAAAAAATTTTTGGAAATAATTTTGCACGATTTTTTCAACCTAATAATGCAAAAGAAGGTATAGAACTTTTAGCTATAAAGGCAAAAGAACTTAATATAGAAATTACCCAAAATGCCTTATTTATGCTATTTACAAATTTTAATGAAAATCTATACTTAGCAGCAAGCGAATTAAACAAATTTACAAATTTAACCGTAAGCGAACAAGATATAGATCAATACTGCCATAGCCTTAGTTCTGGAAGTTTTGAAAATTTTTTTGAACTAATTTTGAAAAAATTAGATTTTAAAAACGAGCTTGAAAAAATTATAGAAAATTATAATGAAATTGCATTGCTTAATTATCTAAGCGCTGCTTTTTATCGTCTTTTTAAAATCGCCATTTATGCAAAAATTTATGGAAAAGTAGATTTGAAAGAATTATTAGGCTACTCCCCTCCTCCTTTAATCGCACAAAAATTAAGCCAGCAGGCTTTTAGCATCAAAATAGAACAATATAAAAATATTTTTACCTTATTGCTTAAAAGCGAACATGAATTAAAAACTAATTCTAAACTCGCCAAAAAAGAATTTTTGATTTCAAATTTATTAGAGCTTGGAAGAATTATAAAAATTTAATCATTGCATTATTAATCGCATTAAATGCAAATCTTCACCCTGTATAATCTTATAATCAATACTTGAGCAACATGGGCACTTAAAAATATTTTCTTTTAAAATACTTTTTTGATCACATTTTAAACATAAGATCTCAAGTGGAGTAATTTCTATAAAAAGTTTTGCATTTTTGCAAAATTGAGAATTTTCTTTAAATGTTTCAAAACAACGCTTGAAAAGATCTACTTCAACCCCACTTAAACGTCCAATATTTATATAAATTTCTTGTATATCTTTAGCATTATTGGTTAAAGCATTTTCTTCACACAGATCAATTAAAGATTCTACAATACTAAGTTCGTGCATTAGCAAATTCTTGGCAAAAGTTCACCTTTTGGAACTTCTAAAAAACGCTTTGCTCCAAAAGAATTTTGCAAAATCACACGAGATGCTTTTTCCTTTAAAACTTCCCCTATAATATTTGCATTTTTATTATACTTTCTTAAAATTTCTAAAGCTTTTTGTTCGTCTTCCTTTTCTACACAAAGAACAAAAGTGCCTTCATTTGCAAGCTCATATGCTTCATAACCAAAAAGTTCACAAAGCCCTAAAACTTCATCTTGTATGATAATTTTTTCTTCAAAAATTAAAAAATCATTTCCACTTTGCTTTGCCCATTCATTTAAAACCGCACTTAAACCCCCTCTGGTTGCATCACGCATAGCTATAACTTTTACATTATTTTCTAAAAGCTCTAAAACCTCTTCATTTAAAATCTTACAATCGCTTTTTATATCAGCTTCTAATTGATTTCTTTTGATTAAAACACTCGCACCGTGTCTGCCAATATCACCAGAAACTAAGACACTGAGTCCTGCTTTTATATTTTTAGTTTCTTTTTTAGCAATGATTTCTCCTAAGGCTGTAGTATTAATATAAATTTCATCACCTTTGCCTTTTGGGACCACTTTAGTATCGCCACATACAACTAAAACCCCAGCTTTAAAACACTCTTTTTGTATGCTTTGTAAAATTTTATTGAGTTTTTTTATCTCAAAACCTTCTTCTAAAATAAAAGCTAAACTAAGATACTTTGGCTTAGCTCCAACCATTAAAATATCGTTTATCGAACCACAAACGCAAAGCTTACCTATATTTATCTCATCATCTAAAAATATAGGATTTAATACAAAAGAATCTGTGCTAAAAGCTATATTTCCCAAAATTGCAGCATCATTTGCAGCATTTAAAATATCATTATTAAAAATTTTAAAAATTCCATCTAAAAGCTCATTCATTTCTTCTCCGCCACCACCATGAGCTAAAGAAATATTTTTCATACATTTACCTTTGAATATCTATAATAAGCAGCACATGCTCCTTCACTTGAAACCATGCAACTACCTATAGGGTTTCTTGGAGTACAAGCTTTAGCAAAAACTTTACAATCATAAGGTTTAGCTAGGCCTCTTAAAATTTTCCCACAAATACAAGCTTTGTTTTCATTTTTACTTAAAACCATACAATCAAATTGCTTACTTGCATCAAAATCACCAAATTCCTCTATTAATTTTAAGCCACCATTTTTAATAACTCCTAAGCCACGAAATTCAAAATCACAAGGTTCAAAATATTTTGCAACTAAATTTTGTGCTTTAATATTGCCTTTTTTACTTACAGCTCTTTTGTATTGATTGTATACTTCAAATGTTCCTTCATTAATTTGTCTTACTATATTTAAAATACTCTCCATAATATCTACTGGTTCAAAACCACTCACTGCTATAGGGGTTTTATGTTTAGCTGCTATAGGTTTATAAATTTCAAAACCTGTTATCACACTAACATGAGAAGGTCCTAAAAAAGCATTGATTTGTACATTTTCATCATCCATAATTGCTTCAATAGGCGCTGGAACGGTAATATGATTGATATGAAAAAAAACATTTTTCAAATTTAACTCTATCACCTTTTCAAGCAAAAGAGCACTCATAGGAGTTGTTGTTTCAAAACCTATAGCAAAAAAAATGATATTTTTATTTGGATTTTCCTTAGCAATTTCTAAAATTTCAAGCGGAGAATAAAGTGCTCTAATATCAGCTCCTTTTGCTCTTAGATCAATTAAAGAAAAATCACTCCCTGGCACTCTTAAAAGATCACCTAGGGTGCAAAAAATATTATCCTTCATAGAAGCTAATTTAATAGCTATATCAATACGATTTCTAGGCATAACACATACAGGACAACCTGGTCCGTGAATAAAATTAATCTCTTTAGGTAAAATAGAAGGCAAGGCATATTTCATAATACTGTGCGTATGTCCGCCACAAATTTCCATAATATTAATAGGGTTTTTAATCTCTTTTTCTATCAATTTTTTTAAGGCTAAAATACTTTGTTTATCTCTAAATTCATCGATTAAATTCATTTAAACCCAAATCCCCTTCATTGGTATTAATTTCTCCACTATTCATTTTATCTACAATTTCTCTATAAGTTTTTATACTCTCCAAAGCAGATTCTTTATCGATTTTTTCCATAGCAACACCTACATGTATTAAAACAAAATCTCCCTTTTGTAAGGGTTCATCAATCAAATCTAAATTCACTTTTCTTTTAACACCTAAGGTTTGCACGATGGCATTGTTTAATTCATCGATTTCTAAAATTTCAGATGGAATGGATAAACACATTAAAAAAGCTCCTTTTTTAGTCTTAAAAATTTATACCAAAGTTCCATATTGCTTCCATTTTTAGCATCTAAAACTATAATATCTGCTTTTGGATTTAATTCTTTAATCAATTTGCTTGCTTCCTTGATATCAAAATCAAAATGATGTGCTAAATCAGCTTTACTAATAAGCACAACATCAGCTTTTTTAAACATAACTGGATATTTTTGCGGCTTATCACTTCCTTCGGTAACTGAAAGTAAAACAATATTTAAATGTTCTCCTAAATCATAGCTTGCAGGGCAAACTAAATTACCTACATTTTCTATAAAAAGTAAATCTATATCATTAATCGCTAAGTGATGCAAAGCTTCATGCACCATAAAAGCATCTAAATGGCAACTTTGTCCTGTAGTAATTTGATATGCTTTAGCACCAATATTTTTAATTCTTTGTGCGTCATTATTGGTTTCTAGATCCCCCTCAATGACTGCAATTTTTATCTCATCTTTTAAAGCTTTAATTGTATTTTCTAAAAGAGTGGTTTTGCCACTTCCTGGAGAACTCATTAAATTAATACAAAGTGTATGTGATTCATTAAAATGATTTCTATTATGCAAGGCTTGTTCATCATTTTTACTTAAAATTTTAGAAATTACCTCTACAGTCTTACTCTCTTTTAAACTTGGATTTTCATGATGATGAAAAAAAGAGTCCTCTTTAGAATTTATCGAACAACCACAATCTTTACACATTTTCATTCCTTAAAAATTAAATAATTATTTCATTGTATCCTTAAAAGCATTAAATTTTAATGAGTTTTTGGGTTAATTTTTATTTAAAAAATGTATCATTTGCCCTAAAGCTATTGAGCTATCATTACAAGGATATTTTAAAGGCACAAAAAAATCTAAATTTTTAGCTTTTAGAATTTCAAGTAAAGTTTTATTTTGAAAAACTCCACCACTAAGCAATACTTTAAAATTATAATTTTGACTATATTTTATAATGAAATCAGCCAAGCCATTAAGCATACCTGTAATAGCTTTACTTTTTTCATCTCTTAAAGCCCCCAAAATCAATTCTTTAAAATTAATTTTGCCATTTTCAACATAAAGTTTATAAGAAAAATTTAAATCTCTTTGATAAAAACTTTCACACATAAGACCAATTTGTGCTTCATAAGAACTTTGATCTAAGTCAAAAACAATAGCACCAAAAGCATCGATAATACGTCCTAAAGAGCTTGTTTTAAGAGTAGAATTAGTATAAATTTTTTTAAGATTTTCAAGTTTAACTTTTGAAATTTTATCTAAAAAATCTTGAGCTAAATTTTCTAAATTATAATGCCAAATTACACTTAAAGCTAAATTATATATATTTTTTATATCAGCATTAATCAATTTAAAATCATCAAAATGAGCAATTCTTTCATATTCTTTTAAATTAGCTATAAAAATCTCTCCACCCCAAATACTGCCATCATCACCATAACCCGTTCCATCCCAAATAAAACCTAAAGCCTTCTCATCTTTGATAAATTCTTCTTGGTATTCAAAATAAGCTGCACAAAAATGTGCATAATGATGTTGAATTTTAATTGTTTGCTTAAAGTCTTTTGTATATAAAAAATGAGGATGTTTATCACAAAGTATAGTATCAAATTTTAAATCATAACTTTTTTTAAAAAAATCCAAAAGCCTTAAAAATCTTTCATAAGTATCAACACTTTTTAAATCTCCTATATAAGGGGAGATTAATATTTTATTTTGATAAAAAATCACAAATTCATTTTTAAGCTCTGACCCTAAAGCTAGATAAGTTTGATTGAAATTTAAATTTGTTTCTATATAATAAGGATTTAAACCCCTTGAAGTACGTAAAAACATAGCTTGATTATTTATTAATTGAGCGATACTATCGTCACTAGAGTTAAAAATCGCTCTATCATAGTCTAAATAATAATCAAAAACTCTATCAAGTTTAAATCTTAAATTATCCTCATCTTTAATAATACTTTCGCCACTTAAATTTGCACTTGTTGCTACAAGAATACCTTTAAAATATTCAAAAATCAAAAGATGCAAAGGAGTATAAGCCATCATAATACCTATTTTATCAATATCTGGAGCAATTAAATCAAAGTTCTTTTTCGCTTTTAAAATTACAATAGGCGCTAATGAGCTACCTATCAATCTTTCCTCTTCGTCGCTTAAAAATGCAAGTTTTTTAATATCTTTAATATCCTTACACATTAAAGCAAAAGGTTTTTTAGGACGGTTTTTTCTTATTCTTAATTCTTTTAAAGCTTTTTCATTAAAAGCATCACACATTAAATGAAATCCGCCCATTCCCTTAATAGCAAGAATATTTCCTTGTTTTAAAAGTTTTGCACACTCTATAAAAGCATTTTCATCTGTAAATAAAATTTCACCTTGCTTGTTTTTTAAATACACTGAAATTTTGCATTTAGAACAACTAATAGGTTGAGCATGAAAGCGGCGATTTGAAGGATTTTTATATTCTTTCTCACAAAAATCACACATCTTAAATTTATCCATCGTAGTATTATCTCTATCATAGGGTAAATTTTTTATGATGCTAAAACGAGGTCCACAGTGAGTACAAGTGATAAAAGGATAATGAAAACGCTTATTGTTTAAGTCATAAAATTCATTTTTGCATTCTTGGCATAAAGCAAAATCGCTTAATATAGGGGTTGTTTTTATACTTTGTTTTGAAGAAGCGATGCAAAAGTTATGATAAACTTTTGACCTACATTTTAAAATTTCAATTTTGTCTATTCTTGCAAGAGGAGGAGGGTTACTTTTTAATTGCTCTATAAATTCCAAACATTTTTTATAAGAGCAAGAAAGTAAAATTTCTACCCCAAAACCATCATTTTTTACTTCTCCTAAAAGTTGAAGTTTTAAAGCTATTTCATATATAAAAGGGCGAAATCCTACACCTTGGACCAAGCCTGAAATTTTGATTTTAAATCCTAAGTGGCGCATCGCTTAGTTTGCAATCTTTTAAATGTTTTAAAGTATTTTTAAGTAGAGATTTATGTTCAAATAAAGCACCACTAACAATAGCTATTTCAGCTTGTTTTTTTGATCTTAATTCATCATATATATCACGTAAAAAATAACTTAAACTCTCAACAATCCCATAAGCAATATTAACACTATCAACCCCAGCAAGCATAAAACTCATAACAGATCGCAAAGTTCTTACATGGTTAAAACTTTTATCTTTTTTTAAACGATAATCTATTTTCACTCCACGTGGCATTTTACTTTCATCAGCCATTTTTAAGAGTTTTTCTCCAGCACTATAAATTTCTTTATCTAAGTTTAAAATTCTACCTAAAATACAAAATAAAGAATAAAAATTATTTTTTAAGGTAAAATCTTCATCTAAAAGTGGAAATTCTTTTGAGAAATTAGATAAAAGCTTAGCACCAATCTCATCTTTTTCAATTTCCTCATAAAGCTTTTTAAAACTTTTAGGCAAATCAAGTTTTAATAAATTTAGCTCCTTATTTATAAGCAAAATATCGTCATATTTTTTACTTAATTCTAAAAGAAAAACTTCTTGTTTAAAACTACTTAAAATGTAAGAAATTCTAGCCATATTTTTATCTTCTTTGGAAAAAATAAGTTCTCTTGCTTTACGATCTATAAATTCTAAACCTTGCAAAATTACAACTTTTTCATCTAAATTCATCACTTCAAAATCTTCTTCTTTTTCATCAATTTTTAAAACACTCAAAAAAGAAAAATCCTGTTTATAAAGCTGATAACATAAAGCAAATGTGAAAAGATCTTGTGCTAAAACTAATTTAAAATCATTAAATTTTAAATTATATTTTTTTCTAAACATAGCATTTAATCTTAACTTAATTAAAGGTTTCTCTAAGCTTGCAAGAAGTTTTAAATTTTCTTGAGAACAAACAAAAATCGTCTGTATGGTTTTTATATCACAAGGTATTAAAAAATCGCATTCAAAATTCTCATTAAAGAGGCTGATTTTATAACTTCCTTTATGATTTTTTAAGTAAATTTCTTCTTTATTGACCAATTTTTCAAGAGCTTTTTGTAAAAATGTATCAAAATTGACCTGATTTATTTTTTCAAAATACAGTCCATCGAGTGAAATTTCATTCTCACAAAATACACCCCATTCATTATTTGAAAGTTCTTTTTTTTCCACATATGCACTAGAATTTAAATGAGTAAGATAGAAAAACTTTTCACAATAATCAAAACTTTGATTAAAATCATTTAATCTTTCGGTTATCCTTACATCAAATTTTTTCAAAAAAACACTATTGCTTATACCTTTTAGATTTTCACAAAAATCAGATAATTCTTTTTCATCGCCTTCTATTTGCAATAAAATCTTATTTTTTTCTCGATTTAAACTATATTTATAATTCTTAGCATAAAAATTTAAAAGATAGGTAAAATAATCATTATTTCCAAAATACTCAAATTCAAATTCTAAAATCAATTTTCATCCTTCAAATATAAAAAATTATATCAAAAAAAATCAATCTTACTTATCAAAGTTTAAATTCTTTTTCCCTTACTCTAAAATCTTTCATGTAAAATGCTAAAAAATTATAAAAATCTTGACTATGATTGGGATATTTTAAATGGGCTATTTCATGTAAAATAACATATTCTATAGCTTTTAAACTTTTTTCTAAAAGTTTTAAATTTAGATTAATATAACCTTTTTTATGATTACAAGAACCCCAACGTGTTTTCATTTTCTTAATACTTAAATGTGTATAATTAAGCTTGGTCCTTTGAGTCCATTTTTTAAGATAAAAAAGAAAAATAATTTTAGAATTTTTTCTTAAAAAAGACTCAAATTCTATTCTAGAAGGAGTATGAATTTCGGTTTTTAAAATTTTTGTTTTAAAAAGGTTTTCTTTTAAAACTAATCGATATTTTTTACCTAAAAAATAAACTTGATCCACTTCATTAGTTTTATTTTTAAAATTAAGCCATGTTTTTTTAATCCAATCTTCATGCTTGATTAAAAATTTTTCAATATCGTCTAAAGTGTAAAAATAAGGCAAACTTAAATAAAATTTACCCTTTTCATTTAATCTTAAATATACATTTTTAATGGATTTTTTTTGATAAAAAAATACCCAATTATTCCAAGAAAATTCCTTTATATTACAGCTTTTCCTTGCCATTTTTTACTCTTCCATCTATAGGCATTAACAAGTCCTCTTAAAGATTCATCTGCACAATAACCTATCCAAATTCCTAAAATTCCAAGGTTGCAATAAAAACAAAGTATATATCCTACAGGTAAAGACACTCCTAACATAAATATCATACCGCTAAAAAATGGAAATTTAGCATCTCCACTTGCTCTTAAAGCATTGACCATTACTATATTAAAAGTTCTTGAAATTTCAAGAAAAATAGAAAGAGTAAATAAAGGGAGCATAATTTCTCTAAGATCTTCTTTTAAATCTAAAAGATTCATAGTAACATCTTTTAAAAAATAATGGCACAGCACGACTATAATCGTAGCCATAACACTAAAATAAAGCGCCTTCCAAGTATGCTTATAAGCTATATTTTCGTATCTTGCACCAACTAATTTTCCTATAATAATCTCATTAGCAACACTCATAGCAATTCCCATCATCATAATAAATAAAGACAATTGAAAATAAATCGTTTGAACACTAAGATTTTCTTTTCCAAGACTGGCCACAAAACTAAAACTAATAATATATTGACTAATCCAAATTAGATTTTCTCCCGCGGAAAAACCTCCTATGCTAAAAACTTTTTTTAACACCTCTTTTTCAAAATTAAGCATTTCTTTTATTTTTAAATGAATTTTAAGCTTATAAGTTATGATTAAAAACATAGCAACTACAGCAACAATTCTTGCTATAATATTGCTAACCCCTACTCCAAAAAGTCCTAGCTCTGTAAAATGAAGTACATAAAAATTTCCAACAACGATAATTAAATTCATCATAATACCCACCATCATAACCCAATAGGCTATATTATAAACTCTCATAATCGCTGATAATATTAAACCAATTGCATCAAAAATAAGACAGATTGCAAGCATATCAAGATAAATTTGACTATCTTTGAGTAATTCTTTAGGTATATTTAAAAGATTGAGCAGAAGTTCACTTTGCCATAAAATAAAACTCCCACAAATCAAACCAAAAAGCAAATTTAAAAACAAACTTTGATGAATCACTTTTCTAGCTAGTATGGTATCTTTAGCTCCAATAGCTTGAGCAATAACGACACTGCACCCCACACTTAAAAAACTAAAAATAGTAATAAATAAATCAATGATTTCATTACCAGCTCCCATTGCTCCAACTAAATCATTAGAATAATGAGAGACCATAGCAGTATTAGCAATAATACTTAAAAATCTAAAAAATAAATCCCAAAAAATAGGAATGCTAAGTCTTGATAAAGAAAGTCTTTTTTTTGCCATAAATTGCACCTTAAAAAACTAAAAATTCTATCAAAATATTTCTTAAATTTTTAAAATTGTTTTTATTAAAAAATATAAAATTTCATATTATTTTATTTATTTTTTTGCCAAATTAGGGTATATTTTTCCCATTAAAATAAAAATATATAGACAAAGGAGATCTAATGCTTTCAAAAGAAGTAGTAAGATTACTTAATGAACAAGTTAATAAAGAAATGTATGCGGCTAATTTATATTTAAGCATGAGTTCTTGGTGCTATGAAAATAGCTTTGATGGTGCTGGAGCATTTTTATTTGCTCATGCAAGCGAAGAAAGTGAACATGCAAAAAAACTTATCACTTATCTTAATGAAACAGATTCTCATGTTGAACTTAAAGAAGTTAAGCAACCTGAACAAAATTTTAATTCCTTGCTTGATGTTTTTGAAAAAACATATGCCCATGAACAAAGTATTACAAAATCAATCAATGAACTTGTAGAACATATGCTCGTTAATAAAGATTATTCTACTTTTAATTTTTTACAATGGTATGTAAGTGAACAACACGAAGAAGAAGCGCTTTTCCGTGGTATAGTGGATAAAATCAAACTTATTGGTGAAAATGGAAATGGTTTATATTTGGCCGATCAATATATTAAAAGCATTGCTCTTAAAAAATAGTTTTTATTTAAGATAAAGATCTAAACCAATTTTACATAAATGACTTACTTTTCTTTAGAATTTAGCATTTTGATGATGGCATTTTTTGCCATCTATTGGTTATTTCACGATAATTATAAAATACAAAATATTTTAATTTTAATCTTTTCTTATCTGATTTATTTTCTGTTTAATCCATATTTTGCTTTAATTTTATTTGTATATACCTTTTTTATACATTATTTTTCTCTACTTATTTTTATTCGAAAAAAACGTTATGTTTTCATGACTTGTATCACCTTTGTTATTTTAAATTTATGTTTTTTTAAATATTTTGCAAGCATTAAGACAAGTTTTGATTCTATTATGGAATTTTTTGGTCTTGATTTTATTAATTTAGATGTTTTATTTCCTATGGGAATTAGTTTTTATACCTTTACTTCGATTACTTATCTTTTAGAAGTTTATAAAAAACGTCGTCTAGAAAGCTTTTTCAATTTGGCTCTATTTTTATCTTTTTTTCCTACCTTGCTTTCAGGTCCAATTATGCGAAGCTCTTTTTTCTTTGAGCAAAGTCATCGCAAACGAGAATTTAAAAATGAAAATTTAATTATTACTTTGTTGATTTTTGGAATTGTAAAAAAAGTCCTTATAGCTAATTATTTAGGTAATTATGCTGAACATATTCTTGATTTTCCACAATCTTATAATTTTATACAGCTTTTAAGTGCTATTTATGCCTATGCTATACAAATTTATTGTGATTTTAGTGGATATATTGATTTAGTATGTGCTTTTTCTTTGATGTTAGGCTTTCATCTTCCTCCAAATTTTAATATGCCTTATTTGTCTAAAAATCTCAAAGAATTTTGGTCAAGATGGCACATTAGCCTTTCAACCTTTATAAAAGATTATATCTATATCCCTTTGGGTGGAAGTAAAAAAGGTAAAACTAGGACTATTTTAAATCTTCTTATTGCCTTTATACTTTCTGGAATGTGGCATGGCAATACTTTAACATTCTTAATTTGGGGTTTATTACACGGTATAGGCGTTGCCTTCTTGCATATATTCGCCTTAACAAAAATAAATTTACAAAAAATTCCAACACTTGGAAGATTTTTAACTTTTCAATTTGTATGCTTTACTTGGATTTTCTTTTATTATAATAAAAGTTTAGATGATGCTATAGAATATTTTAAAGCTTGCTATAATAATTTTTCACAAATTCCAAGCTATCAAGATATTTATATTCTTGCAAGTTTTGGTGTTATTTTTCTTATTTATCCTTTATTTATCAACTTTAGAACTTATTGTGTAAAAATTTTAGATTTAACTCCTTTTTTATTAAAACCCTTTATTATTACTTTTATTTTATTATTGGTATTTACATTTATGCCAGATGGTATTCCTAATTTCATTTATTCGAGTTTTTAATGAAGATAATTAAATTCTTATTTATTCTAATGGCTGTATTTGTCTTAGTCATAATTGTTATGAATGAAAGTATTAGTTCATATATAGAACAAAGATATCATCTTAGCTTTTATCCACAAAATACCATTTTAAAAGAAGGTAATAAATTAAAGATAAAATTAGAACAAATTCATACCGTTTTAAGCACAGAAAATACCACTAAAACTACCCATTCTAACTATCAAATTATAAAAGATATTAAAGATGCAAATCTTAGTAACGATACAAAAATAAAAAATCAATCTTTAGTACAAATGCAACAAGAAGAAAATGCAAGCTCTTTTAAAGATAAAAATTCAACTATTTTAACCGATAATGGAAAATTAACAATCAATCCAAATAAAGAATTTCTTTTTATTGGCGATTCATTAATGCAAGGGGTCGCAATCAATCTTAACAAAAATTTAAATATTTTAGGCATCAAATCAGAAGATTTAAGTAGGCAAAATACAGGACTTTCTTATAAATCTTATTTTAATTGGGCAAAAACCATAGAAGATGCATTTTTATCAAATTCAAATATCAAATATCTTGTCATTTTATTAGGCCCAAATGATCCTTGGGACATTAAAAAAGGTAAAAATTATCTTCGTTTTGGCTCTTCGGCTTGGAAAGAATTTTATAAGACTAGAGTAGATGAGATTATACAAATAGCTCAAAAATATCAAGTTAAAATTTTATGGTTTGAAGTTCCACCGATGAAAAAAGATAGTCTTAATGATAAAATTCAAATTTTAAATGAAATTTATCGTCAAGAAGTTCTTAAAAATAAAGAAATTTTTATTGATACAAAATCATCTTTTACTCTCAATAATCAATATTCTACTTATATTAAAAATGAAAACAATAAAACCATAAAAGTAAGAACTGATGATGGTATTCATTTTACAATGAATGGTGCCAAGATCATGTCTAAACTTTTGCTAAATCATTTAATTATTAAGGATCAAAATGTTAGCGAATAAAATAAAATTATTTTTATTTTTATTTTTATTCACTAATTTATTTGCTTCTACCAATGATCCTATAGATAAAATTCTTATACAAAGTAAAAATCACTCTGCTCTAACAAGTTATGTTCTAAAAAAAGATTTAAAAAGATTTGAAAAAAAACTAAAAAGTCAAAACAATCTAGGCATTAGAATTTTTGGAGATTCTCATATCGCAGCCGATTTTTTTCCAAGAGTGCTTAGGGGATATCTTATAAAATCAAACTCTATAGGATTTGCCCATGCTCTTCAGCCCAAATATCAACAAAATTTAAATCTTAAATATTCTTATAAAAATTTTGAAATTTTAAATTCTAAAAATCCAAAAAATACAAAACTAAATTTCCCATTAGGCGGTATCATAGCAAAAGCTAAAGACAAAAATGCAAAAATTAATATCGATACGACTTTAAACAAAAAAAAATTTAAAATAGGTTTTTTATTTAAAGCCAAAGATGATAATAATGCCTTTAATATCAAAGACGCACAAGGTAAAAATTTCAAATTACGTTCTTTTCAAAGCAATAAATGGTCATATAAAAAACTTGAAGCAACTTTCCCTTTAGAAATAACAGCTTTACAAAAAAATGCTGAACTTGGAGGATATTTTATAACTAATAAAAATGATAACAATTTCTTAGATACTGTCGCTATAAATGGTGCAAAAAGTGATATTTGGCTTTCTTGGAATCCTTTAGTAGTTAAAAATGAATTAAAACTTTTACATAATGATCTAATCATACTTTCCTACGGATCAAATGATGCACTTTTTCAAGGTTTTGAAAAACAAAAATTTAAAAACAATCTCAAACATTGGATAGAAATACTTAAAAACTATAATAAAAATACTATTATTATGCTAATATCTCCCCCTATTGTAACCTATAAAAAAAATCGAACTTATGAATTAGCACCTAATTTTTTTGCCGTAAGAGAAGCACTCTATGAGGTTGCAAAAGAAGAAAAAACCCTCATTTTCGACATGTATAAATTTATGCAAGATACAGGAGGTAAAGATAAATGGATTAAGCAAAAACTCTCTTTAAAAGATGTTCATTTAACTATAAAAGGTTATGACTTAATGGCTAAAAAAATGCTGGAAGATCTAAAACAATATATCCGTTATTAAATTGTTTCTTTAAAAAAATAATAAAAAATTTATTTATTGAAGAATGCATCTAAACAATCCCAACCTATATTTTTCTAAAATTCTCATCTTCTTTAACAATAGTTTTGTTAGTTTTATTTTCATCTTGCTTAATTCCATTTCTTTATTAATTATTTAGCTATAGATTTTTATTATCAAGATAAATTAAAAAGGAATTTCCTCTATAGCAGTAATTTGATAATATAAATTAATGATTTTATAAAGATTAAATTTTGCTCTTAAAAGTTCTTCTTCACTGGAATTTAAAGCATTAGAGGCATCTAAATAATCTTTTAATTCACTTTTTCCTAAATTATACTTTTCATAATAAGCATTTTTGATTAATTTTTGCTTTGCATTAATAATTTCTAAATTTTTTAAAAGTGAAATATTGCTTTGGTAATCCTTATAATTGAGTTCATATTCATTGATTGCACTTTGCAAAATTTGCTCGTATTCTACTAAAAGCTTATCGTATTCAAATTCTGAAATTTTAATATTTTGACGCACTCTACCATAATCAAGAAAAGGAAGAGAAATTTTAATATTTCCGCTTAATATTTCAAATTTAAAACTATCGTTAAAATTTTCATCACTACCATTTAAAATTCCACCCAAGGAAATATTTGGCAATATAGATTTTTGCATAGAAGCATAATCTTTAAAAGCAGATTTTAAATTATTGATTTTAGCTTGTATATCTGGACGATAATAAAGTACTTTTAAAGGAATGTTAAATTTGGGTTTTAATTCTTTAAAATCAGATAAAGACAAGGTTTTAAAATATTCTATATAAGAAAATCCCTCTTTTTTGCCCAATAAATCTTGCAAATTTTTAATTAATAAATTTCTATTTTGTTCATTACTTAAAAGATTTTGCCTAGCCTTTAAAGTATTTTGCTCCAAATTAAGTAAATCAAGTTCTTCTATCTTTCCAAGCTTATATTTATAAGTATAAAGTTCTTTCATTTGAGTTAGATTTTGAAAATATTGCTCAAGTAAATTTTGCATATCATTAAAATAAGCAAGTTCAAAAACATCATTTAAAGCTGTATTAACCATACTGATTTTTAAATTTTGCAAATCATATTCACTTGCTTTTGCACTAAATTCACTTGCTTTTGCACTATCTCTTATCTTTCCATAAATATCTAGTTCATAACTTAAATTTAAGGCATTATTAAAATTTTTATTCTCTAATCCTGAATTTAAATTTTTGTTCTTTGTAAAACCTAAATTACCGCTTAAACTTGGATATAAATCATAATCAATCAAATCAGCCCTAGCTAAAGCACTTAATAAATTTAAGCTCGCTACCTTAACATCGCTATTGTTTTTCAAAACATAATTTATAAATTCATTTAAATGCTTATTGTCGTAAGCTTTATACCATTCATAGCTTATATTTAAATCTTTTAAATCGTTCTGTTTTATTAAAGGTTCTTTAGGTAAAACCAATTTTGTTCCACAAGCTGTTATGAAAAAACCAATTAAAAAACTGATGAAGATTTTCATTTTATTCCTTTGATAAAGCATGAATAGGATTTAAATTTGCTGCATTTTTTGCAGGAAAAAATCCAAAAATCACTCCGATTAAAATTGAACTTAAAAGTCCTAAAAATATAGAATATGCATTTAAAATCATTGGAAAATCGGTACTTAAATGATTAAAAGCAAAGATGATAAATACAGATAAAACAACCCCTAAAATCGCTCCTATAGTGCATATCATAATTGCTTCAATTAAAAATTGCATCATAATATCTTCTCTTCTAGCGCCTATTGCCATACGAATTCCAATTTCTCTTGTTCTTTCACTTACTGAAACAAGCATGATATTCATCACGCCAATTCCTCCAACTACAAGAGCAATAACTGCTACACAAATTGTAAGTATGGTCGTTGTTCTTTTATTGGCTGTAAAGGTTTTTCTAAAAGTATCAGAATTAAAAGTAAAAAAATCTTTTTGTCCTCTTTTAAGGGTTAAAACACGTATAATCGCATTTTCAGCTAAAGTAGAGTCCATATCATCTTTAACCTTTACTATGATTTCACGTAATTTTTTATCGCCAGTGATTTTATTCATAAGCGTTGTATAAGGAATATAAAGACGCACAACATTATCATCAAATATTTTATTTTGATCTTTTTTTAAAATTCCTATAATCTTAAAAGGTTGAGAATCAAAGATTACCACGCGCCCTAAAACATCTTCATTATTTAATTCTGGAAATAAATTCTTTTTAGCATTAAAATCAAGAACAACGACATTTGAACTATGTTGCACCTCATCTTCGCTTAAAATTCTTCCTGTATCAATCTTTAAGCCATCAATAGCAAAATTATTAACTCCAACTCCTTCAGCCTTAGCATTTAAAGAAATATTACTATAAGTTGCCACGCCTGAAGAGCTAGTATAAGCATCTACTGCTTCTAAAAAATTTAAGCTTTTTAAAGTTTTTAAATCGCTAAAATTAAGTCTTGTTTTACCCGAACGCAAATCTCCAAATCCTTTACCAGGAAAGATTTCTATACTACTAGTACCAAGATCAGAAATGGATTGCAAAACCTTAGCTTGAGAACCAAGCCCTAAAGCCACTACACAAACTACAGAAGCAATTCCTATAATAATACCAAGCATAGTTAAAATTGAACGTAGCTTATGTGCGATTATAGAAGAATAAGCAATTTTAAAACATTCAAAAGCTTGATTTTTAAGTAAAGATAAGGTTTTTTTTTCTTTTGTCATCATCTTGGAAATAATTTCTTGACTATTGACAATATTTTTTTCTTTAGTATCACTTAAAATTTCACCATCTTTTATTTCAATCACTCTTTTAGCTTGTTGTGCGATTTTTGGATCATGGGTAACTAAAACAATGGTATGGCCCTGCTTGTTTAATTTTTGTAAAATTTCAAGCACCATAATTCCACTTTTACTATCCAAAGCCCCAGTTGGCTCATCAGCCAAAATCAATTCTCCACCATTCATCAAAGCCCTTGCTATGGAAACACGTTGTTGCTGGCCACCACTTAATTCATTAGGCTTAGAATAAAGCTTATGTTCAAGACCAAGATCGCTTAACAATTCCTTAGATCTTTGCCTTCTCTCTTGTACATTTTTGCCCGCATAAATAGCAGGTAAAGAAACATTTTCACTAGAATTGAATAAATTCAAAAGATTATAACGTTGAAAAATGAAACCTATTTTTTCACGTCTTAATCTTGCTTTTTCATCATTATTAAGCTTTGTAACCTCATATCCATCCAATAAATAATTTCCACTGCTTGGACTATCTAAAGTACCTATAATATTAAGCAAAGAAGTTTTACCACTCCCGCTTTGACCGATAATAGCTACAAATTCACCTTTTTCTATATCAAGGTTGATATTTTTTAAAATAGTGTTTTCACCTATATTTTTACAGATATTTCTCAAATAAATCATTAAAATCTCAACTTAATTTTTGATGCAAGTCCATCAGCACTAGAACTAAGTATTAAATTCTCACCTTCATTTACACCTTTTAAAATTTCAGTATTAATAGCATCTTTAATCCCAAGTTTTACGTATTTTTTAATGACTTCATCATTTTCTAAAACCTCAACATAATAACCCTTATCATCGTTTTTAATCGCATAATTTGGAACAACAATCGCATTTTTAGCACTTGCAACGATAATTTCATTTTCAACACTCATACCTATACGCAAAAAATTATCTTTATTAGGAACGTAAAATTTAGCATAATAATATATGGCATTAGAACTTGAGCTAGAAGAACTTGAATTTGAATTTGAACTAGAATCACTTACCTCAGTATCAGCTGGATCAATGCTTTCTATTTTAGCATGGTAAGTCTTTTGAGGATCGCTCAATAAAGAAAAATTAAGCTCTGTACCTATTTTTATTTTACTCACATCCGCTTCTGCAATTTCCATTCTTACTTCCATCTCATCTAAATTAGCTATACGAACTATAGTTGGTGTATTTTGATTTGCATTAACAGTTTGCCCTTCATCTACTGCCACATTGATAATCACTCCATTAATGGGAGCTGTTATTGTAGTATAGTCTAAATCTTTTTGAGCATTTTTAAGTGTGATTTCAAGTTGAACAACCTGTGCATTAAGATCAGCAACATTAGCCCTAAGCGTATAATAATTATTTTTTTGACTCTCTAAATTCTCTAAAGAAGTTGCCTTCACAGCATAAAGCTTCTTTTCTCTTTCATACTGCCTTAAAGCAATGTCTAGAGCAATTTTTTTACTTTCTAAATTTGCTTTAGCACTTTGAAGTTGTGCTTTTGTAATATCCAAATCATTTTGCTGCTTATCTTTATCAATTTGAGCAATCAAATCTCCTTGTTTTACTCGTGATCCCACATCTACATAGCGCTTCACAATTTGCCCACTAACCTGAGCTCCAACATCAACTTGATCTTTAGCGTAAACTTTTCCAATAGCTTCTATGGATTGGGATATATTTTCTCTTTGTATTTTTTGAGTAAGATAGGTCACTTTTTCTGTATTATAAAAAAACCAATAATAAACTCCACTAATAATAACAATTAAAAATATTATGATAAAAATAATCTTTTTTTTCATTAAAAACCTTAAATTAATCATTTTAAATCAATTTTATAGCTTGAAAGTGAATTTTTTGTGAATTATTGTAAATTTTTAATATTTAAACATAAGTTAAAATACTATAATTTTTTATTTTTTAATAAAAAAGCTTTTTTAATTTACTACAAAAAAATATAATTTTTAATCAAAAAAATACTTTCTAAAAAGGAAAAATAATTGCGTTTTATCACAATACTTTTATTTAATTTTTGCATTTCATTTGCTTCTATTTTATCTTTAAATGATGCTTTTCACGTTGATTCAAAAAAATATGATAGCTCTATTATTATCAATGTTAAATTAGGACAAGATATTTATCTATATGCAAATAAAATCAAACTTTACATTAATGACAAAGATATAACATCTTTTTTAAATTTACCTTCAAGTGTTGAAGAAAATAATGAAAAAGTGTATTTTAAAGAATTAAATTTAGCCTTACCAAATTTGCTTTTAGAACATTATGCTAAAAAAAATCTCAATCAAATAAAATTTGAATTTCAAGGTTGCTCTAAACAAGGTTTATGCTACAATCCTCAAATTTGGTATCTAGATCTTACACATAAAAACAATCAATTTTCAATTTCAAAACCTTATAAACAAAATAAAAAATCTAAAGAAAATTTCAATTCTCAATCCGAAGAAGGAATAATTGCTAATTTTCTAGCTACAAATAATCTTTTTTGGATTTTACTTAGTTTTTTTGGCTATGGAATTTTACTTTCTCTCACTCCTTGTATTTTACCTATGATTCCTATTTTATCTTCTTTATTAATTGCAAAAAGTGGAAATAAAAATTCTAAAAAACATAGCTTTTTTCTTTCATTTGTTTATGTGTTTTTTATGTCTTTAGCATACGCTATTGCTGGAATTATTGCTAGTTTTTTGGGCGCAAGTGTTCAAGGAATTTTGCAAAAACCTAGTGTTTTAATTATTTTTGCACTGATTTTTATTCTTTTTGCACTTGCAATGTTTGATATTTTACGTTTTGAAGTACCTTTGAAATTTCAAAATTTCATTCACAAAAAAAGTGGTAACAAAAAAGGTATTATAGGGATAGCCATTATGGGCTTTTTATCTGCTTTAATTGTAGGACCTTGCGTTGCAGCTCCTTTAGCTGGAGCCTTGATATATATAGCAAATACAAAAGATGCCTTGCTTGGCGGAAGTGCGCTTTTTATAATGAGTTTTGGCATGGGAATTCCTTTGCTTTTTATTGGCTTAGGATTAGGATTCTTAAAACCAGGTGTTTGGATGGAAAAAGTAAAAGTATTTTTTGGCTTTATTATGTTTGCAATGGCCATTTGGATACTCTCTCGCATTATAGCAACACATTATGTTTTAATGGCTTTTGGAATTTTAGGTATATTTTTTAGTGTTTTTATGGGAATTTTTGAAAAAGCTTTCAATGCTTTTGCCAAGATAAAAAAAAGCATTTTAATTTTAGTTTTAAGCTATTCTATTTGCTTATTTTTAGGTGGACTTTTTGGATCAAAAGATTTTTTAAATCCTTTAAATTTTAGCGCAAAAGAAAAAAATCAAGCTTTAAATTATCATTTTATAAACAATCTAGATCAAATCAATCAAGAAATAAAAAACAATCAAGCTTTAATGCTTGATTTTACAGCATCTTGGTGTGAAAATTGTAAGCTCTTAGATGAACTTACTTTCAATGATAAAAGAGTTATTGATCAAGTTAAAAAATACAAATTAATTAAGGTTGATGTCAGTCAGAATAGCAATGAAGATATAAAAATCATGAAACAATTTAATGTTTTTGGACCACCGATTTTGATTTTTTTTCAAAACGGTAAAGAACAATTAAAAATTACAGGCTTTATAAACGCTGATGATTTATTGAAAAAGTTAAAATCATAAAAAATAAATTTTTGTAAAAATTTTTACAATTACTTATCATTTACTTTTAATTTTTATACTTACAAATGAATACAAATATTCATAAGAAAACTCCTTAAAATTATACTCTAGCTAGGCTTTAGGCTTAGCTAGAATTTGCTTTATTTTAAAACTTCAAAATTAAACCTAAAATAAACTTTAAGTATTTTTTAAGATAAACTCTTATTTTTTATGCTACAATTACATCGTTTTAATTTTAATTTTAAGAAGGAGAATTCTCATGAAACTAGTTAAACTTAGTTTAGTTGCAGCTCTTACTGCAAGTGCTTTTTCTGTAGCTAGTGCTACTCCAGTAGAAGAAGCTATCAAAAATATCGATGTATCTGGAGTATTAAGATATAGATATGAAGGTGGCAATTTTGGCAGTAATTTCCCTGGACACAAAAGCAATTTAATTACTAGTAAACAAAATCACTTATACAGAGCTCAAATTAACTTTAAAGCTGCTATAGCTGATAACTTTAAAGCTTTTGTTCAATTTGATTATAATTCAAAAGATGGTGGATACGGAAAAGATAATATTAGCAATACAAGTGATGGATTACAAGTTCGCCAATTATACTTAACTTATACAAATGAAGATGTAGCTACAAGCGTAATTGCTGGTAAACAACAACTTAACACTATCTGGACTGACAATGAAATCGATGGTTTAGTTGGAACAGGTGTTAAAGTAGTAAATAATAGCATCGATGGTTTAACTCTAGCTGCTTTTGCTGTAGATAGTTTTAATGAAAAAGTTGTTAGCAGTGATCAAAAATATGGTGATAGTGATGCTAGCCCTGTTTTAAACTGGGATAAAAATCTTTATGGTGCTGCAGCTATAGGATCTTATGAAACCTTCGGTGGTCAATTAAATTCACAATTATGGTTAGCTTATATGGATGAAAATGCTTTCATGTATGCTTTAGATGCAGCTTATAGCACAACTATTTTTGATGGTATCAACTGGACACTTGAAGGTGCTTATTTAGGAAACTCTGTTGATAGCAAGCTTAAAGACAGTATAGGTGCTGGCAATGGTAACTTCTTTGCTTTAAAAGGTACTGTTGAATTTGGTGGCTGGGATGCTAGTCTTGGTGGTTTATACTATGGTGATAAAAATAAACCAACTCTAACTGTAATTGAAGATCAAGGAAACCTTGGATCTGTATTAGCTGGTCAAGAAATTTTCTATACTGATGGTTCTCAGTTAAATGGTAGCTATGGTAGAAATATGTTTGGTTACGTAACTGCTGGTTATACTTTCAATGAAACAGTTCGCGTAGGTGGTGATTTCGTATACGGTGGAACTAAAACAGATATTCATGCAGGTGGTAAAAAATTAGAAGCAGTTGCAAGAGTAGATTATAAATATTCTCCAAAACTTGACTTCTCAGCATTCTATTCTTATGTAAATGTAGATAGAGATCATGGTGCTAAAGGCGATCATAACGCTGTAAGACTTCAAGCTCTTTACAAATTCTAAGAATCGCTTAGAATTAAATTCTTTAAAGCTAGGTTTTAAAAACCTAGCTTTTTTTATACCCAAAAAAATTTTTGAATTTTTATAAAAAACACTTTTAATTTTATTTATAAAATGTTTTTTGTGATTGGCTTTAAGATTTAAACCAATCAGCTATTTTTTCAAAAAATCCTTTTTGCTCTTGATGCATACCATCTTTAATTCCAAAACTTTCACTAAGTTTTTCTAAAAGTTCTTTTTGCTCATCATTTAAAGAGTGAGGAAATTTAATAGAAATTTGGACAATTTGATTACCTATGTAAGAGCTATGCACATCTTTTACTCCTTCTTTCTCAAGAACAAATCTTTGACCATCTTTAGCGCCTTTAGGTAAATTTAAAACCGCTTCTCCTCGTATAGTAGGAACTTTGACACTCTGGCCTAAAATGGCTTGAGTAAAAAATACTGGATATTCTATATATATATCATTCTCATCCCTTATAAAGGTTCTATCCTCATCAACAATAATTTTAACATATAAATCTCCTCTGGATCCATTCTTGATCATATTTCCTTTAGAATTAACTCTTAAATTCATTCCACTATCTATGCCTTCTGGAATATTAATTTCAACCTGATCTTTAATTTCTTCATAACCTTTACCCTTGCAATCATTACATTTTTCACGGATGCTTTCTCCACTACCTTGACACTCTGGACAAGTTTGCGCAAAAGTTATAAATCCTTGAGAAATTCCTACCTGTCCACTTCCCTTACATTTAGGACAAGTTTGAAGTTTTCCGTCTTTAGATCCTGTTCCTTGACAAGTTTTGCAAGAATTTTTATAAGCAAAATCTATATTTTTTTTACATCCAAATACAGCTTCTTTAAAATTTAATCTTAAATTAACAATTAAATCGCTTGCAAATTTTTCATCACTTGTTTTTTTTCGACGTTTTGAAAAACCATCTCCAAAAAAGCTAGAAAAAATATCTCCTAAGTCATCAAAACCCCCAAAACCAGAAGTGCTTCCAAAGCTTCCCCCTTTTAACCCATCCTTACCATACCTATCATAGATAGCACGTTTTTCATCATCACTTAAAACTTCATAAGCTTCATTAACTAATTTAAATTTATTTTCAGCTTCTTTATCTCCTTGATTTCTATCTGGATGATATTTCAAAGCCATTTTTCTATAAGCCTTTTTTATTCCGTCTTTGTCAGCATTTCGTGTAATTTCTAAAATCTCATAATAATCTAATTCCATAACCAAATCCTTAATTTTTGTAATAAAAAATATCAAAAAAAGCTAATTTTAGCAAAAATAAGCTCAATAATTTATCAAAATTTAAATAAAATTATGTAAATATTATTAAAACAGTAAAATAATAATGTAAGGAAAATATTATAATGATTAATGTATTAATGATAGAAGATGATCCTGATTTTGCACAACTTTTATCCGAATATCTAGCTCAATTTAACATAAAAATTACAAATTTTCAAACACCTAAAGAAGCTTTAAATATGGGGATGCAAGGCTATGATTGTTTGATTTTAGACTTAACTTTACCTGGAATAGATGGACTTGAAATCTGTAGAGAAATCAGACAAAAAAACAATATCCCTATTATCATTTCTTCAGCAAGAGGAGATCTTAGCGATAAGGTTGTGGGGCTTCAAATCGGTGCAGATGATTATCTTCCTAAGCCTTATGATCCTAAAGAAATGTATGCAAGAATCACAAGTCTTATTCGTCGCACAAAGAGAGTTGAAACTTCTAGTAATGAAAACATCAATTCTGCCTTTAAAATAGATGAAAGAAGACATGAAATCAGCTATAATGATAAAGTTTTAACTCTAACTCCAGCTGAATATGAAATTTTAGAATATCTTATTCAACAACACAGCTATAGTGTATCTAGAGAGCAACTTGTTAATCGTTGTAAAAATCTTAAAGATAAAGATTCTAAAAGTTTAGATGTAATTATTGGTCGATTAAGAACTAAAATAAATGATAGTTCTAAATCTCCAAAGCATATTTTTTCTGTTAGGGGAATAGGATATAAACTTATAGGATGATTCAAAAAAAATATTCTATTTATACTAAATTAGTTGTTTTATTTGTTGTAACCTTTCTTTTGGTTTGTATTCTTTTTATTGTTTTATTAAAAATTGAAGAAAATGCTTACGCCGAAGAAGGGGTTTTAAGACAAAAAAATCTTGTTAAGAATATGATAAATTCTTACAATTCAAATTTTAATATAGATGCTTACTTTAATAATAATAATTTTTCTATTGTAAAAAATTCAGATTTAATAAATGCCATTAAAGAAAATGGTGAAATTCTTTTTTATGATAACAATAATGAAATATGTCATTTTTTATCTTTAAAATATCATAATAATCTTTATGTTGATATTCAATGTGGCAATTTTAAAAAACTTTATAAAGAAAATATTAATGACAGAATTTATAATCTTTTATTGATAGGATTTTTCTTTTTTTCTTTTTTAGTTGTTTTTATGTATTTTTCGGTTTTAAAATCCTTAGAACCTCTTAAAAAACTTAGAAAACAAGTTGCAGAAGCAGCAAATGGAAAAAAACCTGATTTTATTGATTATCAAGAAGATGAAATAGGAAAAATTGCCTTTGAATTTAAAAAGGCTTTTATAAGAAATCAAGAATTAATACAATCAAGACAACTTTTTTTACGCACGATTATGCATGAATTAAAAACTCCTATAGGTAAAGGGAGGATCATTGCAGAAATGGTTAGAGAAGTCAAGCAAAAAGAAAGACTTATTGATATATTCTCACGCATGGATTCTTTAATTAATGAATTTGCAAAGATAGAAAATCTTTTTTCAAAAAACTATAATTTGCATTTCAAACCTGTCTATTTTAGCACTATACTAGAAGAAGCTAAAAATTATTTAATGAGAGATGATTTTAATAAAATTGTCAAAATTTATTTAAAAAGCGATGCTTTGATTAATGTTGATATGGAAATTTTTCCTTTAATATTAAAAAATTTAATCGACAATGCTTTAAAATATTCAAGTAATGGAACTTGTGAAATATACTCTCATCATCAATATTTTATTATACAAAATCCAGGACGAAAATTAAGCGAACCTATAGAATACTATTTTGAAGCTTTCACTCGAGAAAAAGATGAAAAAGTAAAGGGAATGGGATTGGGTCTTTATATCGTCTTTGAAGTATGCAAATTACATAATTTTGATATTATTTATTATTATGAAAATAACAAGCATTGTTTTAAAGTTTTTTTTGGAGAAAAAAAACATAATGAAACATAAAAATGATTTAGAAAAATTTAATAATTTAATTGAAAGTTTTTCAAATTTGCCTACTATAGGCAAAAAAACTGCTATTCGCCTTGCTTATTATATATGCATAAATAATCAACTTGAAGGTATGAAACTTGCACACAATATTGAAAATGCTTTACGCTTTATCAAACCCTGCCAGCAATGCGGATCTTTAAGTGAAAACGAACTATGCGGAATTTGTACTGATGAAGAAAGAAATAAAGACACTTTATGTATCGTTGAAACCCCTAAAGATATTCTTATTATAGAAGAAAGCAAAAGCTATCAAGGTTTATATTTTGTACTAGATGGGCTAGATAATGAAAAAATATCAAAGCTAGAAGAAATGATACTAAAGCAAAATAGCAAAGAATTAATTTTTGCTCTACCTCATAGTATTAACTCAGATGCAACTATTTTTTTTATTGAAGATAAATTTAAAAATTTAAATCTAAAATTTAGCAAAATTGCCCAAGGTATTCCAAGCGGAGTTAACCTTGAAAATGTCGATACTATTTCTTTAAATAAAGCTATTCAATACCGTACTAAAATTGAAATTTAACCTTTATAAGCATTATCTGCTAATTCTTGTAAAGAATAATTCCCAATTTTTTTATATTCAAAGCCTTCTTTTTTCAAATAATCAAGTAAAGTTTTTTTCATAATTTTACTTGATTTTACAATTTCACTAGAAAGTTGAAAGCTCATTGGCTTGATACGTTTAGGGATACAAGCTAAAATTTGAATTTGGGGCAAATCACCTGCCAATTCCATATATTGAAGAGTTTGAAGCATTTCAACTTCATGGGCGCTTCCGCTCCAATTAAGATTTTTTGGCATTGCTTCATAGGGAAAGAAAAATACATCTCCTATGTTTGCATTATCAGCATCAATACAGTCTATTAAAATTACTCTATCATAACTTGCAATGATATAACTTAACTGCAAAGCTAAAGTTCCACCATCTATAAATTTTATAGAATGAATAGGATGAGTGAATTTGTAATTTTTTTTCATAAAATTACAAACATGAACCCCTATGCCCTCATCTGCAAACATAATATTCCCTATGCCAAGCACAAGGAAATTCAATTTCTCTCCTCTTTAATATATTTATAACCACTAAAAATCGCATCCATGGCACCATTTTTACCTTTAACAGCGTTAAAAATTGCCATATAAACATGAATAGGAATAAAAATCATCACTACCCACATTAAAATTCTATGATAAATTCTAACTTCTGCCAATCCCCCTAATTTCGCTTCAATTGGCTTTAAAAGATCATATAATATCCCACCTAAACCTTCATGATAAGTATGAGTATAAAGAATAAGTCCTGTTAAAATAATACCCAACATTACAAGATAAAATAAAAAATAAGTCACAAATTGTAAAGGATTATAAATACCTCTTAAATGCGGGTGCTTACCTAAAAAAATATAAAATTTAATTTGACGAATCCAAAGTTTAACACTAAAAAGATCTAAAATAGAAACACGTTCTTTATGGCTGATTTTATCACAGAAAAAAAGATAAAATTTAAAAATAATACAAGCAATTAAAACAAATCCTATAGCTTGATGAACTAAACGATATTTAGCCTGTATAAAATTTACAGGCTCAAAACTGCTCATAGGACTTTGAAATACATAAGAAATATAGTATCCAGTTCCTATTAAAATTACTATAGCAATTGCTCGAATCCAATGTGTTAAACGTAAACCGATGCTAAATTCATATTCAGCTTTTCTTTGTAATTTTTCCTCTTTATTGCTCATAAAAAACCTCCTATAAATTTATATTGACTTTATATTCGCTTAAATTATTTCCTTTAGTATCCATAACATGCACAGCACAAGCTATGCAAGGATCGTAAGAATGAATTTTGCGTATAATCTCAAGTGGTTGTTTAACATCAGCTATTTTAAGACCTATTAAACATTGTTCATAACTTCCACCTATCCCATTAGCATCCTTTGGACTCGCATTCCAAGTTGAAGGGACTACAGCTTGCCAATTTTCAATTACTCCATTTTTTATTCTACACCAATGACTTAAAGTTCCCCTTGGCACATGACCCATATATCGCCCTCTATATTCACCATTAACCATTTTGCTTGTATCTGGGGTATAAGGCGCACAAGTAGTTTGATCTACTTTTAAATTCTCAACTAAATTATCAAAAGCTCTTAAAGCATTATTGGCTACAATTTTAGCTTCTAAACAACGCATAGCAGTCCTTCCAAGAGTGCTAAAAACAGCGTCTAAAGGAAGTCCCGTTTCTTTTAAAAACTCATCAACAACCCCAACAACATTTTTATTTCCTTTAGCATAATTAACCACTATATTTGCAAGAGGTCCAACTTGCATTGGATTTCCTTCATACCGTGGAGCTTTAATCCAACTATATTTTCCCTTAGTATCAAAAACTTTAGAATTAACTTTATTTCCATGATGATCTATGCTATCACCATCAATAAGTCCCGTATAATTTGGATTTGTTTTACCATCATAAGGATGTAAAGGTTCATTATCCACATACCAAGAATGAGTTGCCTCTTCAGTAATTTTATTTTCATCTACTTCATAAACTTTACTTAAATCTCCATTTTTAATTATGCCGCTTTCAAATAACCATTCATTTTTTCCAAGTTGAAATTCTTGAAAAGTAAATAGATTATTTACTCCAATATCATTTAATACACTGGCTTCATTTGCATAAGCTTTTCCTGCCATTACAAGATCTGGATAATAAGCGCGATTTACAAAATCTTGCACCTCTTGGAATTTACTCATATATTCTCCCATTCTTGAAGGATTTAAAAGATCCATAACACAAGTTACACCCCCAACAGTTAAACTTTGCGGATGTGGATTTTTTGCTCCAAAAATAGCCATACATTGAGCAATAATTCTTTGAATTCTTAAGCATTCTAAATAATGAGAAAGAACAATTAAATTTTCCTCTGGAGTCAAACGATAAGTTGGATGTCCATAATAAGCATTTGCAAAAGGTCCCAAATTGCCTTTATCTACAAAAATTTTAAGTCTTTGTTGCACTTCAAGAAGCTTATCAGCTCCTGTTGCATAAGGAATTGAAGTATATTTAAAAGCCTCATCACTCGCTTTTTTAGGATCAGCACTTAAAGCACTTACTACATCAGCCCAATCAAGTCCATGAAGTTGATAAAAATGCACTATATGGTCATGTAAAAAAAGAGCTGCATTCATCAAAGTCCTTGTAAGTAATGCATTTAAAGGAGGGATAATTCCTAAGGCATTTTCAACAGCTACAATACCTGCTTTATAATGAGAAAATGTACATACTCCGCAAATTCTTTGAGTCATAAAACCCGCATCTCTTGGATCTCTTCCTTTAACAATAGTTTCAATACCTCGCCATAAGGTAGAACCTGCATAAGCTTCTTTCACAATATTATCATCATCAACAACAACTTCAACTCTTAAATGCCCTTCAATTCTTGTAATTGGATCAACTATTATTTTTTGACTCATTCTTACTCCTCATTTTTTTTCATAGAAGCGATCACTGCATGAGCAGCAATTGCAACTCCTGTGAGTGTTAACACACCTATGCCTATTTTATCTGAAACACTATCAGCGCCCAAACCAAAAACTGTATCAAATTTATGACTTGCTAAAGGTTCTTCAAAAGGCCCCATATTATCCCAGAAATTTGGTTCAGAACATCCTATGCAACCATGTCCTGCTTGAATAGGCCAAGAAGTATGTTGATTAAATCTTTCTCTTGAGCAATTATTAAAAGTATAAGGTCCTTTACAACCTACCTTATAAAGACAATAACCATTTTTTGCACCCTCATCGCCAAAACTTTGCACAAATTCTCCCGCATCAAAATGTCCGCGTCTTTCACAAAGATCATGAATTCTTAAACCATAAGCCCATTTTGGTCTATTATAAACATCAAGTGCTGGAAGTTCTTTAAAAAGCAAAAGCTGCAAAACATTACCTACTATATTTTTTTCACTTGGAGGACAACCTGGAACATTAATCACTGTTTTATCAGTAACTTTACTTAAAGGTTGCGCGTTACTTGGATTCGGTCTTGCTGCTTGTATTCCCCCAAAAGAAGAACAGGTTCCAATAGCTAAAATCGCATAAGCATTTTCACTAGCTTTTTTACTAAGCTCATATCCAGTTTTTGCATGAGGTCCTATTGTAAGATAGTGCTCTTTATCTCCACATGGAATACCACCCTCTACCATTAAAACATATTGACCTTTATATTTTTCAATTGCATTTTCTAAATTTTCTTCTGCTTGCCAACCTGCAGCAGCCATTACAGTTTCATGATACTCTAAAGATATATAATCAAATATTAAACTATCTATTGTTGGTGTATCACTTCTTAATAAACTTTCACTACAACCTGTACATTCTGCCATATGTAGCCAAATAACGGGTAATCTATCGGCCAATTCAGCAGCTTTTGCTACCATAGGTGTAAAACTTGCCGGAAGTGCTAAAAAAGCTGTCATAGCTCCTGCCCATTTCATAAAATCCCTTCTGCTAAATCCAGCTTTTTCCAAAGCTTTAGGAATAGAAGAATTAGAATTTAAAGAAGGAAGCTTCTCAAGCGCCGCCAAACGAGACTCTATTTGATTATAATCGACCATGAAATTTTCCTTAAAAATAAAATTGTTATACTAATAATAAAACAATACGATTTAAAATTAAATAAAATTAAAATAATAAAAAAATATTTTTATATTTATTATTTTAAACCTTTTTTAATTTTCTAATTAAAAATCTAGCTGGATGAATACAAGAAATAAAATCTTTATCTATACACAAAGGCTCATCTCCAATTAGAGCACAAAGATAGCGTGCGGCTAATATAGATGTAGAAAAAGCTCGAGATCCATGAGCAAAATTTAAATAAAGATTGGGAATATTTTGAGGCAATTTCTGCTTTTTATTTTTTGTCCATAATAAATCTTTATAGCACTCTTTATAAAAATTTTCATCATAAGCAGCACCAATAATAGCAAATCGATCACTAGAATAAGATCTAAATCCTACTTTAGATCCCTTAAAAATTAATTTTTCATCACCTTTTAAAAATTCTTTAATATTTCTAATATTTTCTCTATCGTCTTCACTGTTAGGACTAAAACTGGAATTTAAACGATCATAACTCGCACCTATAACTTGTATTCCTTGATTTTTTGGACAAATATAAGCTTTAGATGAAAGTGGATATTGAATATCGCAAAAAGGCTCTAAATGAGTAACTTGACCACGAACTTTGCTCAAATTCATAAAATCATAAGATATAAAATCTTTAGTATCTGCACCCATAGCATAAATTAAAATTTCTGACTGATAATAATCCTTCATTCCATTAAAAAAAAGCTTAAAGGTGCCATTTTTATATTGATAATTCTCAAATTGATGATTAAAATAAATCTTAGCTTTACTTTTTTCAAATAAAGCTTGAACAAGTTTTTTTGGTTGGATGTGTCCACCATCTTGTAAAAATGCTTGATTTTTTTTAATATTAAATAAAATATTATTTTTTTGAGATAAAAAACGCTCCTGCATTAAATCATTATGTGCAATTTCTATAACTCCTTCTAATTTTAAATCCAAAATTTGGCGATAAAAACGATTGGCTTCAACTAAAGCAAGTTGAGAAAATTCACCTAAAGCAACACCTGGTTTTAAAATCAAAGAACTTAAAATTCCGCTTTCATTACCACTAGCACCCTCACCTAAACAAGCATTTTTTTCAAAAATACTAATTTTAAAACCTCTTAAAAAAAGCTCGTACGCTAAAACTGCTGCACAAATACCTGCACCTATAATCGCTACTTCTTTATTTTTTATTTTTTGAGAAACTCTTTTAAAATATGCTTCTTGAAACATTTCTTGTTCAGTTTTATTATTTTCAAAAAAAGCCTGAATCATTTCTCTTTTTCTAAATCCTTTGATTTTCCGAATGCAAAAACCATTTTTTTGAAGATTTTTTTGCAGTAAACTAGCTGCAGAAAATGTACAAAGCTGAGTTCCTTTTTTTGATAATCTTGCCACCTCAAATAATACATTATCATCAAAAATAGCTGAGTTTTTACTAGGAGAAAAACCATCTAAAAACCATACATTGGCTTTAAAATCAAGCTTTTTTAAAATTGAAATATCATCAAATATAAGATCTAAAAAACAATTTTTAAAATAAAATCGATAGTATCCCTCTTTACAAGGGGGATAAAATTTTAAAAAAGGCTCAAGCACTTCTTTAAAATCCTCATAAAACCCAAGTTTTTGATAAATTTCTCTTAATTTTTCTTTATCAATATAAAATTTTTCTATACTGATATAAAACAATCTTTTTTCATCATTTTGTTCCTTAAGAAACCTTTTTAAAGTTAGAAAAAAATTAAGCCCTATTCCAAAACCTGTTTCAGCGATAACAAATTGCTCTTTATTATCCCAATTAAAAGCTTCTGTATAAATATATTTACTCTCTTGTATTCCATCTTGTGAATTAAAATAAAAATCATCAAAATCAAGAGAAAAAGGTGTATTATCTTTAAAAATTATATTTGCTTTTTTCATTTAACGATTGTGATAAAAGTAGTTATCAACTCCATCAGCAATCCCTTTGGCTAAAATATCTTGAAAAGTTTTACTTGCGATTCTTTGACCTTCATTTGGGTGAGTAATATATCCTATTTCAATTAAAATTGCTGGCATTTGAGCTCCCACAAGAACCCAAAAAGGAGCTTCTCTCACTCCGCCATCAACAATTTTATATTTTTTTCTTGTTTGAGTTAATATATTTTTTTGTACATCAATAGCAAGTTTATTTGATGCTACAATTTTTTCACGATTTAAAAAATTCAAAATACTCTGTTTAGAAAAATAATTAATTTCTTCAAAATCCCCTTGATTTTCTTTTTCAGCTGCTTTTTTACTTCTTTCACTTCTAGCAGGGCTTAGAAAGAAAGTTTCTACACCTTCAGCACTTTTAGCTTTTTTTGCATTAGGTGCTGCATTAGCATGAACAGAAATAAACAAATCTGCTCTTTTATCATTAGCAAATTTAGTCCTATCTCTTAAATTGATAAATTGATCAGTACTTCTGGTATAAAGGACTCTATAGCCTCTTTTTTTAAGTTCATTTCCAAGTTTTAAGGCTGTGCTTAAAACAACATTTTTCTCTTTGAGAGTCCCTTGCTTGTTGCCTAAGGCTCCACTATCTTTTCCACCGTGTCCTGCATCAATAACAATAATTTTTTGTGATTTAAAATTATGAGTTAAGATATTTTTATTGTTATTATTTTTATTTTTTTTATCATCGCTATTGGATGTTTTTTTAACATCCTTTTGAAAACCTAAAGTTAAAGTTTTATCCTCTAAATTTTTAAAAATATTAAAATCTTTTGGAGAACTAAGAACAACTCTAACCGTTTTTGGATTATATTGCGTTACTGTAATATTATTTTTACCAAAAGTAAAATTTTTGCGATTTCCCTCTAAAACTCCCTTAAAACTTACAATTTGTCTAAAAAATTTTTGATCCTTAGAACTAAAAATTGAAATTTCATCATCGCTTAAATTATCACTTAAATTAAGTATAACAGAATTTGAAATTTTATCAACATCTAAAACATATAAAGGATCTTTTTTATCTTGTCTTGGCTTTTTTTCTTGAGAAACTTGTGCCTTAATTGGTTTGATTTCCTGCTTTTTTGGTAAATCTTTTTGGGTTACTTGAATTTCTTTTTTTGTATTTTTTATAGCAATATTAGACTGTTTTGAAATTTTTATTTTTTTATCATTAAAATCAAAAACAATAGGAATTCTTTCTTTAGCATAGATAACAATACGAATCGTCTTTGGATTAAATTGCGAGATGACTACTCGGTAATCATCCATCTTATATTCTTTTTTTCCTCCCTCTAAAATACCGCTAAAATCACTGATATAACGGAAATTTCCTTTTTCATCTAAAACAAAACTTTTAACATCTTTTTCACTTAAATTTGCATTAAGTCTTAGTTCAATGCTTTGATTGATTTTATTTGAATTTAAAATATAAATTTTATCATTTTCTTTTTTTACTTCTGAAAGATTATTTTGTATTTGTGGCTTTTTTTCTATCTTTTTATTAGTATCATGTTTTTTTTCATTCTTTGAAGTATTTTCTTGATTTTGAGTTTGTGAAAAAGTAGAAATTTCAGCATTATCTAAAGAATTATTTCTTTTTTTATCTTTAATAACAGCTTTTCTTAAAGCATTAATACTTGATTGACTAACTCCACTTTCTTTTAACTCTTCTGCATAAGATCGATCGTCTAAATTTAAAACATTTGAACTTATAATCAATCTTTTTAAAATTTCTATCTTGGTTTTTTCATCCTCATTAATAACGCTTTGAATATAAAGACTTTTTAATTGCTGATGAAATTTTATTTGTATATCAGTTTTAGATGTAATAAAATTATTATCAAAATTATCAAGTTCTTTTTCATATGCTCCAAAACAAATATTAACAAAAATAAAAAAGAAAAATAAAAATTTAATCATTCTTCACCATTAACAAGCTTATGTATTAATTCTTTAACACTGATTAATTTATCCAAACGATATCCATTTGCCCCTGTAAAAAATAATCCTGTCTCTTTTTTCCCAGACCATGCATCAAAAAGCCTATCAGCTATACAATATCCGACCTTTGTAGCCTCTTTTCCTCGACCACAAGGAGCTACACAATTGCTAATACAATTTATTTTAGGCCCCATTCTTTTATCTACTAAATCAAGCAAATTGGTTCTTACACCTCTAGCAGGATATCCTACTGGGGATTTAATAAGCTCTATATCTTCTTCTTTACAAGAAAGTAAAACATTTTTAAAATCATCACTGGCATCACACTCGAAAGTACCTATAAAACGCGTTCCCATCTGTACTCCACTTGCACCCAATGCGATCGCATTTTCAATATCTTTTTTATCCCAAATTCCTCCCGCTGCAATTACTGGAAATGAACCCCAATTTTTTGCTTCTTCAACTACTGGAGTGATTAATTTTTCTAATTGATAATTTGGATCAAGACACTGTTCATAAGTAAAACCTTGATGCCCACCACTTTTTGGCCCTTCAAGCACTATAGCATCTGGTAAACGATTATAACGATTTTGCCATCTTTTGCAAATAATTTTTAAAGCCTTAGCCGATGAAACAATAGGAACTAAAGCGACGTCTGGAAAATCCATAGTAAATTCTGGTAAATTTGTTGGAAGACCTGCACCCGAAACGATCACATTAAACCCGACTTCACAAGCATCTTTAGCAATTCTTGCATAATCATTGCTTGCACAAAGTATATTGCACCCCAAAGGTGCATCTCCACAAACTTTTCTAGCATTATCAATTAAAGCTTGTAAACCTTTTCTTGAATAAAAATTCTCACTACCATAAGGTTTAGCATTAAGCTCTTTGTTTACATAGGAGCGATTTTCATAATACCCTGTTCCAACAGATGAAATAATACCAAGACCACCATTTAAAGATACAGCTGAAGCTAGCTTATCCCAACTAATGCCTAAACCCATTCCTCCTTGAAAAATTGGATATTTAATTAAATGTTTTCCTATTTGAAGAGATTTAAAACTCATTCTTTAACCTTTAATTTTGCAAATTTTCTTTTACCCATTTGTAAAATATATTCTCCAGTATTTAATTGCATTTGTTCATCATTAATTTTTTGAGAATTCACACTCACTGCATTAGCACTTATACTTCTTCTTGCAGCAGAAGTTGAACTTTCTAATTCACACAATACCAATGCTTTGGCCAGCCAAATACCTTCACCTTTAAATTCAAATTCTTTAATTTCACTTGGCAAAGCATTAGCACTATGGATTCTATCAAATTCTTCTTTTGCAAATATTGCATCTTCTTTTGTATAAAAACGCTCAACAATTTCTAAAGCTAAATTTTCTTTAGCTTTTTTAGGATGCAATTTAGCATTTTTTATATCATTTTTTATAACTTCAAGTTCTTGTAAAGTTTTTTGACTCAAAAGTTCATAATATCTAAACATTAACTCATCACTAATGCTTAGAATTTTAGCATACATATCATTAGGTTTTTCTGTAACACCTATGTAATTATTTAAACTTTTGCTCATTTTATTAACACCATCTAATCCTTCTAAAAGAGGCATCATCATCACTGCTTGTTCTTTACCTACATTATAAATTCTTTGAAGATGTCTACCCATTAAAAGATTAAATTTTTGATCAGTCCCTCCCATTTCTATATCGCTTTTTAAAAAAACACTATCATAACCCTGAAGCAAGGGATATAAAAATTCACAAATACTAATAGAACTTTGTTCTTTAAAACGCTTTGTAAAATCATCTCGTTCAAGCATTCTAGCTACACTAAAAGTTGAAGTAAGTTCCACTAAACCACTAGCTCCAAGTTCATTAAGCCATACAGAATTAAATTTGATCTGAGTTTTTTCCTTATCTAAAATTTTAAAAACCTGTTTTTCATAAGTTTTTGCATTAATTAAAACCTGCTCTTTATCTAGTTTTTTTCTTGTAGCATTCTTACCGCTTGGATCGCCAATTTGACCTGTAAAATCGCCAATTAAAAATTGTACTATCGCTCCATGTTTTTGCAAAAAAGCCATCTTGTTTAAAACCACACTATGCCCTAAATGCAAATCAGGAGCTGTAGGATCAAAACCTGCTTTAACGAAAAAATTTTCACCCTTTTCATAATAATTTTTTATTAATGATTCTATTTTTTCTTCATCAATAATCTCTGCGCATCCTCTTTTAATTTCGGCTAAAATATCTTTTATATTCATTATCTATCCCTTTAACTTTCTTTATAGGCATCATTTAAAGATACAAAATCTAAGATTTTACAATGAATTTTTAATCTCTCGCGAACACTATCAGGATTTATATTTTCTGGTATTTCCATTGTTATTTCAAAATAATCCACAGTTGAATTTATATCTTTTGCTAAATTGATTGTTAATAAATTAATTTGCATTTTAGCTAAAACTGCCAAAAACTCTGCTAAAACCCCTTTTTTATTTTCCAAAGAAAAAATAAGTTTATAAGATTTCGGTATATTAGAATCCCATTTTATAAAAACCATATCTCTTTTTTTTTCTATCATTTTTTCCGCTCTATCACAAAGCTTATGATGCACTATAGCGTTTCCACCCTCTACAAAAGCAACTACTGCATCGCCTCTTTTAGGATGGCAACAATAGTCAAAATCTACATTTGCTATCTTATGATTGGAGTAAATTAAAAAATTTCCTATATTATATTCTTGAATTTCATATTTATCAAACCAATAAGATTTTTTTGCATATTTTTTAAGCCCATTAACAATATCTTTAAAATAGATATTATCATTAGCTACTTCTCGTATGCGTCTTCCTAAATTTTCTTTTTCTATCCAAGCTTCTATTTTATTTTTATCTACACTAAAAACAAAACTAAGCATATTAATAGCGCTTGCAAGATTAATTTCTCTTATTTTTTGCTTACAAAATTCTCTAATACTAGCTTTTGCTTTTCCTGTTTTAACACTATCAATCCAAGAACAACGATAAAATTTATCTTCGCTGGTAACAACGCGAACAATATCTCCGTTTTTTAATTCTGTAAGTAAAGGAACTCTAATGCGATTAACATAAGCACTTTTTGCATGAAGTCCAATTTTAGTATGCACTTCGTAGGCAAAATCAAGAACTGTAGCGCCTCTAGGTAAAGTAAAAATCTCTCCTTTTGGAGAATATACAGCTATATCTTCTACATAAAGGCTATCTTTAGCATATTCATAAAGCTCAATAGCATTATAATCTTCAGCATTTTGAGGATTATTGGCACTTTGTATTGAAATATCGGTCAACCAATCTAAATTTGGTGCAACAACGCTGCCATCTTCTTTATATTTCCAATGAGCAGCGATTCCAAATTCTGCGATTTTATGCATATCAAAAGTTCTAATTTGCGCTTCAATAATATTTTTTGTATCAAAAAGTGTTGTATGTATCGTTTGATATCCATTCTGTTTTGGTAAAGCTATATAATCTTTAAAACGGGAAATTAAAGGATTAAAATTTGTATGCAAAATTCCCAAAGCTAAATAACAATCGCTTACCCTTTCAACTAAAATTCTTACACCTAATAAATCAAGCACTTCTTCTATACCTATGCCTTTTCTTTGCATTTTAAGATAAATAGAATAGCTATGCTTAATACGCTTTTGAATTTTAAAACTTCCTTGCCTAAAACCATTGCTTAAAAATAAAATTTCTATTTTTGAAATGAATTCATTAAGCCCTAATTGCATTTGCTGATCATTAGAATTTATATAATTATCTATTATATTATATTCATCAGGCATTAAATATTTAAAACTTAGATCCTCTAAATAATTTTTAATACTAGAAATACCCAGTCTATGAGCTATAGGAGCATAAACAACCAAAGTTTCTTCACTAATTCTTTTTTGTTTATCTTCTCTTAAGGCATCTAAGGTTAACATATTATGCAATCTATCACAAAGCTTAACAATTAAAACACCCACATCTTGAGTACTGGCCAAAAGCATATTTCTAAATGTTAAAGCAGATTTAGTTAAATTTTTTTTTGACTTAGAAGAAATGAGGTTATCTTCTCTAATTTCTATTATTTTAGTTAATCCTAAAACTAATTTTAAAACATCATGTCCAAAGGCTTTATTTAGTTCTTCTTCTGTGCATTCTGTATCTTCAATAACATCATGCAAAAGAGCAGCCAAAATAGCAGCTTTATTATCACTTAAAAACCCTACTAAGGTAGCTACTAAAATAGGATGTATAGCATAAGGTTCGCCGCTTTTTCTCGTCTGTCCTTCATGATAAAATATACAATATTCTACTGCTTTCTCTAAAGTAGAATCGCTTTCACAAATGCAAAAAAGAAGCTCTTTTGCTCTTGTTAAATCCTTGCAATTTTTAACATCATCAATGAGTTTTTCTAATAATAAATCCTCATCGATCGGTCTCACCTAAACCCTCTAAAGTAATTTTATCTTCTGCTATTTCAAATAAAGCAATATCAGCAAATTTTAATTTATTTTTATCAATATCAACTAAAGGTGTGGCTCCATCAGCTAATTGCTCTGCTCTTTTTGCTACCACTAAAGATAAACGATAACGATCATCTCCCATTTTTCTTAAAGCTTTTGCTGCTATCTCTTCTATTCTACAATCCATTTATTTTCTCCTTTTATTGATTTTTAACTATGGAACAAAGACTTGTATCACCCTGTATAATTTTTAACAAATTGCCTTCTTCAAACATATTGCAAACTACTATTGGTAAAGAATTATCTTTAGCTAGAGCAATAGCTGTATCATCCATAACTTTAATATTATCCTGCATAGCTTCATCATAAGTTAAAGTTTGCAAAAATACTGCATCATTAAATTTATTTGGATCTTTATCATAAACACCATTAACTTTTGTTGCTTTTATAACCATATGTGCATTAATTTCCACAGCTCTTAAAATAGCCGTAGTATCTGTTGTAAAATAAGGATTTCCAGTTCCAGCAGCAAAAATAACTACTCGACCTTTTTCTAAATGTCTATGAGCTCTTCTCATAATATAAGTTTCACAAAATGCTTCCATTTGTATTGCACTTTGAACCCTAACATCAAGTCCAGAACTCTCAAGAGCTTCTTGAATTGCAATAGCATTGATCACAGTAGCAAGCATACCCATATGATCTCCACTAGTACGCTTAATGAGTCCTCCTTTAGCTACAGAAACACCTCTAATAATATTTCCACCACCTATTACTATACCTACTTCTATATCATTTTTTACTAATTCTTTAATCTCATTGGCGATAAATTTTAAGATAGAATTTTCAATTCCAAAGCCATTCTCTCCAGCTAAAGCTTCGCCTGAAAATTTTACTAAAACTCTTTTTTTATCCTGCATAATCTCTCCTTAATCCGTGAAATTATAGTTTAAAGTGAATTAAAATTAGCTAATTTAGGCTGATTAATTCTAAAGGATTGATATGAAAATTTTTTTGAGTAACCTCAAAAGTTAAATCATTTTTAATTCTACCCACTATGGCGCCTTTTTTAATATTTTTTCCTACTTTAATATTTGGAGCTATTTTATCAAGATGTGCATAAATCGTATGAATTCCATCATCATGCTCTACAATAACAACACGTGCCAACATACTTGTATCTTTTGCAAAAACCACTTTACCGTTTAAAACATTTTTAACCACAGCATCAGATTTTTTGCTTTTTAAAACAACGCTTTCGTTAAAAATTTTAATATTATAGATTGGATCGATATAATTTCCAAATTTTTGCTTAACAGTAAAAGAATCCAAAGGCGCTATCGTTTTTTTTCCTGTGTAGCGTTTGATTGCACCACCTTGATAACTTGAACCAAGTTGACGAATTTTTTGATCATTATTTGCAATTTTTGAATTGTCAATCGATGATTTTTCTTGTTCTTTTTCTGCTTGCTTTCTTTGTATTATTCTTAATTGATCGAGAGTTTTTCTTAATTCATCTTGTTGAGCTTGTAAATCTTCAAGTTTTTTAACATAAATCGCACGATCTGTTTTTTGTCTATTAATTTCATCAACTTGCTTTTTTCTTAAATCTTGAAGTTTGACAATTTGTGCATTATAAACTTTTAAATTATCATTAATTTTTTGAATTTGTGCTTGTTTATCATCAATTAATTTGCTAACATCTTCATAATCTTTAGAAAGTTTAAAAATCTCATTACTTAAAACTTTATCTAATTTTCCTAAAATTTCAAAAGCTATAAAACTTTCTTTACCTTCAACATAACCTTGAGGTATGGGTAAATCATAAGCAAAATCTTTTGCCATTAAAGCAATTAATTTTCCCTCCATACTCGCTCTACTTTTTAAAAGATCACCATTTTGAGTTGTCAGCAAATTAAGCTCTTTATATTGGGCTTTTGCGCTTTCTTCGAGTTTTGCAGTTTGAGAATTAAGCGTTTGAATTTGAAAACTTAAATCTTTTAGGGTTTTTTCTCCATTTAATATATCGCTTGCTAAATCTTCAAGTTTTTTATTTAATTGCTGTTGTATGCGTTTATTTTCTTCTAAATTTTTTGCTTTCTCATTTAAAGCATTTGCATAAATTTGCGCATAAGCTAAAAAAAGAAACAAAATGATAAAAAAAATCTTTTTTATCATTTTTTAACCCTAAACATCACAGAATTTACAAATAATAAACATACAAATAAAGTAGCTAAGAAAATCAGACTAAGCTGTAAAACAAAATTAATTGGAGGCAATATAATATCCACAGCTTTTAAATGATTTTGAATAATTTCAAGATCATAAATTTGAGTAAAAAATATTAATAAAATAACAAAAGCGATCAAACAATCCATAAATACAATCTTATAAAGCATAAAAGATCTAAACCAAAATGGTGCTCCAAAAAGACACATAATTTCTACGCGTTCTGTATGTTCAAAAAGCCAAATTCTCATCTGTTTTAAAAATAAAACAAAAGAAAGAACAATAATAATAATTAAAAATAACCAAAATACAAATTTCATTAAAACGAGTAAGGAATAAACCTTATCATGCGTTTTGGCAAAAGTTTCAATCTTAGTAATACCTGAAATACTTAAAAGTTGATTTTTAATCACATCAAGTTCATTTTGAGTAGGTAAATGATTTAGTTTTATGCTATAAAATTTAGGCAAAGAATTTTTTAATGCTTTTAAATTTTTATCTGAAATATCATTTTTTAAACGTTCAATTAAATTTTTTGGATCTAAAATTTCCAAACTAGAAAAAGAGGAAATTTTGGTTTTAATAATATTTTTATCAAGCTCATTAGAGCTTACAACTATAATGTTATAATCTTTATTTGCTAATTCTTCATAGTATTTTAGAGTTGAATTGGTAAGCAAAATAAATTCAAATGCAAACATCATAAAAAGCAAAGGTAAAATTAAAGATAAATGCGTTCTAAAAAATTTCATTCATTGTTCCATTCTCTATGTTAAACCGACGATAATTTAATCTCAAATTAACTGGTATTCTATGAGTAACTACAACTACACAAGTTCCTAAAAGTTCTCTAGCTGATTTTAAAAGTGTCCAAATAATATCCGAAGAATATTCATCCAAATTTCCCGTAGGCTCATCGCACAATAAAAGTTTAGGATTGTGTGCTAAAGCTCTAGCCATAGCTACGCGTTGTTGTTCACCCCCACTTAATTGATTGGGCAATTTGTCAGCTTTAAAAGTTAAATTAACATGTTTTAAAAGTTTATTTGCTTGATCTTGACAAACTTTTTTACTATATCCTTTAATCATTAAAGGAAGCATAACATTTTTTTCAACTGTATATTCTTGTATAAGTCTATAATCTTGAAAAATAATACCTATTCTCTGGCGTAATTTTAAAAGATCCAAATTTCCAATTTTTTTCATCGAAGAACCACAAACTTGAAGTTGTCCTGAAAGAAGTTCTAAATCTCCATAAAAAGATTTTAAAAGTGTACTTTTTCCACTTCCACTTTTTCCTGTAATAAAAACAAAATCATCATCCTTAAAAGTAAAACTCGCTTCTTTAATAACCAATTCATCATAGCCTAAAGAAAGTTTATTTGCTTGAATTAAATTGGGCATTTTTATTCCTCTTCAATTTTCAAATTTTTTAATTATGCTTTGTTTTTGCTTAAATTTCAAGAAAATCAAGCAATATCAAAATGAAATTTAAGCACCTTTTTTAATTTTTCCATTGCCTTTAAATTCTCTTTAATCTTAAAAGGCTTTTTAAATAAAAATTCTATTTTATTATTTACACAAATATAACAATGTTCAGGTTTGTTAAAAGCACCAAAAGCTATTTTAAAAATCAAGCCTCGCTTTGCTTGATACAAATTTTCAAAATGTAAAAAATAATCATCTCCTTTTAGGGTGAAATTTTTAAAATTTTTCTCCAAAAAAATTAAATCGTTTGTATCAAATGTAATATCAGAAAAATTAAAATCATCTAAGTTTGATTCACTACAAACTCTATCTAAATTCCATACCCAAAGATCAAAAATATCTTTATTTTGTCTTTTCCATCTATCCTCATATTTACTAGAAATTTCAAGTTTTTCATTTTTTTTAAGGCTAAATTTTGGAGTGTTGAAATTTAAAAATTGTTTGAGCGTAAAATCAAAATATTCATAGCTATCCGTTCTAAGTTCAAATCTCCCATTTTTTCCTAAAACTCTAGCGCATTCTAAACAAAAATTTTTTGCAATAACTCGTCTATGTGGTTTTTTATCCCAAGGGACTGGAAAATGTAAAAAAATTTTTTCCACAGAATTTGACTCAAGTACGCTAAGCAAAAGCCTAGCATCACTTTGTATTAATATAATATTACTTAAATTTTGACTCTTAGCTAATTTAGCCACTTGAGTAATAGCTGGATTATAAATTTCAACCCCTATTATTAAAACATCTGGATTATTTTGAGCTTGATAAAGTAAATGTCTACCTGATCCAAAACCTATCTCAATATAAATTCTTCCTTTAATCTTTGATAATAGCTGATCAAAGTCAAACGCAATTAAAGAAGTTTTTTCAATTAACGCATTATGTTTAAATGCAAAAGCCTCACTAACAATATCTTCACTATTGCAAAAATAGTCCTTAAAAACTTGTAAAGATTTTTGCAAATAAGCTATTTTAGAAGGTTTAGTATGCTTATCACCCTTAATAATAAAATAATTTTCTTCTTTTTTAATTTGCAAAAAGAAACTTTCTTCATTTACTTTAGTATATATTAAAATAACATTATTATTTTCAGCCATCCACTCTAATTCTACCTCATCTTTTTTAAAAGGTAAAATCAATTCTTTAATTTTTTTAACTTTAAAATTTGGCACTACTGCGCCGCCTTAACTCTTTTTGAAGGTTCTGAGCGCAATCCAGCAGAATCAATTGCAATAACTTCATAGCTATATTCTACCCCTGGCAAGGCCTTGATATCTTTTAATTTTTTCTCTTTAATACCTTTAAAAATAGCATTTTGCTCTCCACCATAACGCCTAACTTCATATTCTACAGCCCTAGAATCCCCATCAACCCATTCAAGATTAATTCCTTCTGGTGTACTTTGAGCTAAAATAATACTTGGCGAAGAAGGAATGCCTAAAGTTTTTCCTTCAACTCCATTTTTTGGCATAGGACCTTCTAATCCATCTACATCAACCATAGTTACTTTATAATATTTAGTCTTATCTGAACCCTCAACCAAATCTTCATAAGAATTTTTATCTGTTTTAGCAATAAGAGTATAAGGAAGAAAACTTGAACTTGTAGAATAAACTTTATAATAAGAAAAATCTTTATAATTAGGCGCATCCCATGTTAAAATTATTTTATTAGAAGCATCTGAACTAGCATTTAAATTCTGCACCTCTGGTGGCAAAGCTTTACTTGTGGAATTCAATACTTGACTTGGTTCGCTTTTAATTCTATCAAAACTTACAGCAATAATTTGATAATTAAAATTTTCATTTGGTTTTAGATCTTTATCTATGTACTCTGCACTTAAACGATTTTGAACCTCGGCTATTTTTTTAAAATTGTCTTCATTGCTTTTTGATCTTTCAATAATATAAGAATTTACCCTCAAATCAGGATGAGGACGCCAAATTAATTTAATACGATTTGGTAAATTAGTTATAGCTTGAACATAAGGAATAGCCTCAAGTCTTGGCATAGTGCTTACTTCAAAAATTTTTCCATCTTCTGAAGGATGTCCTTGATTATCAAAACTTCTCATTTTATAATAATATTTTGTATTAGGCTTAAGATTGGTATCTACATAATGAGTTTGAAATTTGTCTTTGATAGTTGCTATGAGCTTAAATTGAGGATCTTCATCACTACAACGATATAAATAAAAACCTTGTATATTATCATCATACAAAGGTTCCCATTCAAAAGCTATATTACTCATATCGCTAAGAGTTTTAATATTATCCATCTTAGGTAAACTTTCATTAATCAATACTTCTTTACTAGATTCAGTATTTGAAACCTGTGAAACACTACAAGCGTTAAATAAAAGAATTAAAATGCTTAAGCAAAGACTCAAGTGAAATTTTTTCATCAATCTCTCCTAAAATAAATTTATTCTTTAAAATTTCTTTAAAATCTCCCATTAAAGGAGCTTTAATAAAAATAGTTTTCTTTTTTTTAGGATGAGTAAAATATAAAAAATAAGCATGAAGCATCACCCTACCTTCATATTTTCCTCTATAACCATACAGTTTATCACCTAAAATATGACGATTTATGCTTGCTAAATGTGCTCTTATTTGATGTGTTCTACCTGTAAAAAGTTTAGCTGCTATTAAATTAATATCCCCATTGCTCATCAAATTAATAAAAGCACTTTTAGCATATTTACTCCCTTTGGTCTTATCACTTACTGCTATTTTTTTGATAGCATTTGTTTGAGATCTAGCCAAAGATTTTTCGATTATAATTTTATCTTCTTTTAGTGACAAATCAATTAATGCTAAATAAATTCTTCCCATTGTTTTATCGCTTAATTGTTCGCTGAGTTTTTGATGTGTAAAATTGTTTTTAGCTATAAGTATAGCGCCACTTGTATCTTTATCTAGCCTATGAACAAGTCCTGCTCGAATTTCTCCACCCAAATTAGATAAAGTATAATTTTTTGCAAGCAACCAGTCTACTAAAGTCAAACTTTTAACGCTATTTGCTCCATGCACTACTAAATTTGGAGGTTTATTTAAGATAAGTAAATCATCATCTTCATACAAAATTTCTATATCAAAATTAATATCAAAAGACGATTTTTCTTTACATTCTAAAGGAGGAAATTCTACAGAAATTTCATCACCAATTTTTAATTTAAATGAATTTTTATTTTGAATTTTATCATTAACTTTAACGCATTTTTTTTCTATAAGCAATGCCACTTGTTTACGACTTTGTTTTAATATTTTTGCTAAAAAAATATCCAATCTTAAATTTTCATCCACTAAAAAAGTTTGCATTTTTCCTAAAATTATCTCATTAAATTTAAAATCTTATCTTATAATTCTCATTTTAATATTATAATTTAAAAAGGCAAATTTTGTTTATACTGGATAGAAGAATATTAACACATTTTGATTATATGCAGCCTATATTATTCACACCTATTATACTTCTTTCCTTTTTTTTAATTTTTGAGGCCCATGCTTTACTAGCAGAAAAACAATTCGTTTATACTTGTGTTGGCACACTTGCTTTTTTTATTTTTTTCTTTATTCCTATTCGAAAGCTAATTTGGCTTATTCCTATAGCCTATTTTATAAATATTTTTTTACTTTTAAGTGTTGATATTTTTGGAGTTGAAAAATTAGGGGCAAAAAGATGGCTAGAGATTCCTTTTACACAATTTACAATACAACCTTCAGAAATTTTTAAACCAAGTTTTATTCTAATGCTTGCCTATTTAATTTATCAAAATCCACCACCACATAATGGCTACAGACTCAAAGAATTTTTAAAAATTAGTTTTTTTATTATTTTACCTTTTTTATTGATAGCAAAAGAACCAGATTTAGGAAGCGCAACTGTACTATTAATTGTTGGCTTTGGAGTGCTTTTTATTATAGGAGTTCATTACAAAATTTGGTTAAGTATTATTATAATTATAGGTATTAGCTCACCTATAATCTATACACATTTTTTAAAACCTTACCAAAAACAAAGAATTCATGATTTTATAGCAGAAAAACCAAGTTATCAAGTTGCCCAATCAATGATAGCCATAGGTAATGGGGGGCTTACTGGCAAATCAGAAGATGAAGCTACTCAAACACATTTTAATTTTTTACCTATATCTACAAGTGATTTTATTTTTGCCTATTTAGTAGAAAGATTTGGATTTTTAGGTGGATTAGTTTTGATCTTATTATATGTTTTACTTATTTTTCATCTTTTAAGTCTTAACAATAAGCTTAAAAATGATTATTTTACCCGAGTAGTGGTTAATTGCGTCGCCTTGTTTATTTTTATTTATGTTGCAGTAAATATTTCCATGACTATAGGTTTTGCCCCGGTTGTTGGAATTCCCTTACCTTTTTTTAGTTATGGCGGAAGCTCTTTTACTATTTTTATGATTTTTTTTGGAATACTGCAACATCTTATTACATTCAGATATTTTTGGATAGATAAATAAAATATTTTTAAGCAAAAATAAGTTATAATTCTCGCTTTTAAAATGGATTTATAGCTCAGTTGGTTAGAGCAACCGGCTCATAACCGGTTGGTCGCAGGTTCGAGTCCTGCTAAATCCACCACTTCAAATTAAAATTTTAAATTCTTTTTTTAAATATTACGAAAGCTTAAAATAAATGATTCAGATTTTTATTTTTTAAGATTTTTTTAAGATAAAAAAATAAATTAAACCAAATTCTATATCATTTTCCTTTCATCGCTAAGAATTAAAAACTATTAATTTTACTATAAATCATGTGCTTTAGAACTATTATTAGATTATCTAATTCTATATTTCATGTGTCTTAAAATCTCCATTCTTTCTTAATTTCATTTAAAACTTTTAAATATACTGTATAATCTGCTTTATCATTAAGTACAAATCTTATATTATAAATATCATATCTCATAATTAGCTCTATATTTTTATTTAGATCTAAAATATTACTTAATAAATGAGATTATTTTACTTTACTTATATTTTAAAATTTGTTAACCTAAATTTAAAAACTAAACAAAAAGATGCTTTTATAAAATGTCCCGAAGCTCTTTCACTAAAAAATCATTCTACCTCTTCATTTATATTGACTTTTCTTTAATACTATTATGATTTTTATCTACAAAAACTTCTTTATATTAGTAGTAGCTATATTTTTAAGCTTTTGCAAAAATCTATTCTTTTATATCAATGAAATATCTCACATCCATTCTAAAACTTGACTAAGTTCTTTAGCCACAAAACATTTTAAACCCACATCTTCAATAGGCTTTGAAGGAATAATAGCATTTTTAAATTTTTGCATTTTGGCTTCTTTTAAACGAATATCAAGACTAAAAACCTCTCTAATTTCACCATTTAAACTAAGCTCTCCAATAAAAACACTATCTTTACTTAAAGGACGGTTTTTAAAACTTGAAATTATAGCCGCTACTACAGCCAAATCAGCTGCAGTTTCATTCACTTTAACTCCACCGCTAATATTCACAAATACATCATAATGCCCTAATGGAATTTCAAGTTTTCTTTCAAGTAATGCTAAAAGCATATCAAGACGGTTTTTTTCATAACCTGTAGCACTACGTTTTGGATAAGCGCTTTCGCAAACCAAAGCTTGCACCTCTAAAACCAAAGCACGAGAACCCTCCATCACTACACCTAAGGCACTTCCTGAAATAGCCTTTCCTCGAGTAAAAAAACGATTAGCTAAATTTTTAGTACTTATTAAACCTTTAGGAGTCATTTCAAAAATTCCTACTTCGCTTGTCCCACCAAAACGATTTTTAAAACCTCTTAAAAGTCTAATTTCTTTTGTTGCATCTCCTTCAAAATAAAGAACCACATCTACCATATGCTCTAACACCCTAGGACCTGCTATAGCTCCTTCTTTGGTAATATGTCCTATAATAAAAGTGCTTATATTAAAAGCTTTGCTTACCCTCATAAGCTCGAAAGTAATCTCGCGTACTTGAGTAATACTTCCGGCTGCGGAAGAAATTTTATTAGAATATAAAGTTTGTATGGAATCAATAATTAAAATTTCATAATCTTTTTTATGTAATTCCTCTAAAATATTTTCAAGGCATAATTCAGTTAATAAAAATAAATCAGATGTATTTGCTTCAAGTCTATCTGCTCTTAATTTAATTTGCGCCTTACTTTCTTCTCCGCTAACATAAAGAACTTTTTTACCTCTTTTGGCTAAATTTGAAGCAATTTTTAATAAAAGAGTTGATTTACCTACACCAGGACTTCCACCAATAAGAATTAAAGAACCCTCAACCAATCCTCCACCCAAAACCAAATCGAGCTCGTCATCTCCTGTGCTTGATCTTGAAAAATATTCAAGCTCCACATCTTCAATACACACAGCTTCACTAGATTTTGAACTTGTTTTAGCAATTTCTCTTAAAACTTGAATTTGTTCTGATTTTAATTCTACAAAACTATCCCAAGATCCACATTCTGGACATTTCCCTAACCATTTACTTTGTTGATTTCCGCAAGCTTGACATTCAAAAAGCGCTTTATTTTTGGCCATTTACTCAAAAACGCCCTCTAATAAAATATCTAAAAAATTATCCGGATTAAATTCAATCAAATCTTCCATTTTTTCGCCCACTCCTATATATAAAATAGGAAGTTCAAGCTCTCTTGCTATACCTAAAAGTGATCCACCCTTAGCTGTACCATCCAATTTAGTAATAATCACTCCATCAAGTTTAATAATTTCATTAAAAGCCTTAGCTTGTAAAATTCCTGCATTGCCTTGAGTACCATCAAGAACTAAAATTTTTCTATGTGGAGCTCCCTCTAAAGCTTTATTTGAAATTCTCACAATCTTTTCAAGTTCATTAGCTAAATTTTTTTGATTTTGCAAACGACCAGCAGTATCTATAATAACCTGATCAAAATTTTTAGCCTTTGCTTTACTAATTGTATCAAATGCAACTGCTGAAGGATCGTGTCCTTGACTTGTAAGTACAATATCTACCCCAATTTTTTCAGACCAAAGACGCAATTGTTCAATGGCGCCTGCCCTAAAAGTATCACAAGCGCCTAATATTATTTTTTTTTGTCTATTTTTATAAAGATAGGCAAGTTTAGCAATAGTTGTTGTTTTTCCTGCTCCATTAACCCCTAAAATCAATTCTACAAAAGGTTTAGAATCTAAAATTTCAGGCTTATCGTAAAGAAAATAAGAACTCATAACACGTTTTAAATCTTCTTTTTTAACGTCATTACTAGGCGGCAAGTAATAAATAATTTCCTCGACAATTTCATAGCTTACATCAGATTCTAATAAAATTTCCTCAAGTAATTCTTTAGTTATCTTCTTATTATTACCCTTAACACCAATAATCCCTTCAAGAGTTTTTGTAAGTCCTTTCTTTATAAAATCAAACATTAGAATATAGCCTTTTGAATATCAATTTCTAGCATCTCTTGAGGAATAAGACCTAAATACTCATTAACTAATTTAGAATATTTATCATATAAAAACATAGTAGGAATTCCATTAACACCGCCTAATGATTTTGCCAAGAGATAATTATTTTCTCCATTAGCTATTTCATATATAATCTTATGTTTATCTTTAAAGGCTTTAATATCTTCATCACCTTTATCTTCTAATAAAACACCTATAATATTAACTTCATCTTTATATTTATTTTGAAGATTATTTAAAGAAGGAATTTCTGCAAGACAAGGAGTGCACCAAGTGGTAAAAAAAACAAATAAAGTCGCTTTATCAGTATCAAAAGTAATTTTTTTATTATTTTTTTCAACTAAAATCGAAGTCCCATTGATAAGATGAATATCAAAATTTAAATCTTCTCCTTGTTCTAAACTTGCCTCTATATTTGAACTTGTATTTTCATCTTTATTTCCTTGTTTATCATTGCTACAAGCTATAAAAAAACAAATTATCAAAGTTAATAAAAATATTTTTTTCATAGTCTATTATTTCCTTATTCTCATTTAAAAAATGGTAAAATTATAACACAACTAAGATAATAAGTTTTTAAAAAGGCATGTGATGCAAAAAATCCATTTTAGAGCTTTACAAAAAACTAAATTAAAAAAATATCCAAATTTACATTTTAAACAAGATTTTCAAATATTTAAAGAATGCTTTTATATTATTAAAAAATTAAAAGCAAAGAAAATTCTTATTTTTATTCCTTTAGCCTATGAGCCTAATTTGGTTAAATTTCGTCATTTACTCAGTAAAAAATGTATACTTTTTGTTCCGTTTATGCAAGATAAAAGTTTAAAAATTGTAAAATTAAGGCTACCTTTTATTAAAAAAAGGTTTGGAATATTAGAGCCTATGAATTCCTTTTTAGAGACTAAAATTGATCTAGCTATTGTCCCAGTTATTGGAATAGATAAGAATTTAAAAAGAATAGGACATGGGCAAGGTTTTTATGATAGATTTTTTGCAAATTTACATTATAAACCTAATATAATTTTTACTCAAAGTATTCATGCTTTGAGTGAGAAAAAAATCACTCAAAATCATGATATTATGGGTGAATTTTATATCAATCCTTATAGAAAATATTATAGGAAAGAAAACAAAAATGATAGAGTTAATAATCGCATTTGTATCCGCTATAATAGGCATCGCAATAGGATACCTAATTGTTAAAAAAATCAACGATGCTAAATATGAAATTTTTGTTGAGCAAGCTAAAGCAAGGGCAAGAGCTATAGAACACGAAGCTGAGCTTACTCTTAAAGATGCTAAAAATTCTATACTTAATGCAGAACTTGAGGCAAAGAAAAAATATGAAGATAAAATTCACAAAATTCAAAGAGATTATAATCATAAATTTGATGAGTTATCCAAAAAAGAACAAAAACTTCAAATTCAAGAAGAAAAAAACAAAGAAAATGAAGAAAAACTCACTCATACTAAAAGACAAATTCAAGATTTGTATTTAGATGCTGAAAAAGTAAAAGCTCAATATGAATCAAAACTTCATAATCTACTTAATATTTTAGAATGCTCTGCTGGATTAACTCAAGATGAAGCACGTGAAATTATTTTAAAAAAAGTTGAAGAAACCTCAAGGAGTCAAATCGCACATATAGTGAGAAAATACGAAGAAGAAGCTAAAAATGAGGCTAAGCGAAGAGCTAATTATATCCTAGCTCAGGCAACTTCTCGTTTTGCAGGAGAATTCGCCGCTGAAAGACTTATTAATGTGATTAATATTAAAAGTGATGAGTTAAAAGGGCGTATTATAGGCAAAGAAGGACGCAATGTAAAAACTTTAGAAATGGTTTTAGGGGTTGATATTATTATCGATGATACACCAGGAGCCATTATAGTAAGTTGTTTTAATCTTTATCGTCGTGCAATTGCAACAAAGGTAATAGAATTGCTTGTCCAAGATGGAAGAATTCAACCTGCGCGCATAGAAGAGGTTTATGATAAGGTATGTCAAGAATTTGATAACGCTATTTTAGAAGAAGGTCAAACTATAGTTATGGATTTGGGTCTAAGTAAGGTTCATCCAGAAATTGTTAAATTAATTGGCAAACTCAAATATCGTGCAAGTTATGGACAAAATGCCTTGGCACATTCTTTAGAAGTAGCTCATCTAGCAGGAATCATTGCAGCTGAATGCGGGGGTGATGAAAATTTAGCTAGAAGAGCTGGAATTTTACATGATATTGGAAAGGCTTTAACACATGATTATGAAGGCTCACATGTTGATTTAGGTGGTGAACTTTGCAAACGTTATCAAGAACACCCTGCTGTAATTAATGCTATTTATGCTCATCATGGACATGAAGAAGCAACAAGTATTGAAGCTGCTGCTGTATGCGCTGCTGATACTTTAAGCGCAGCAAGACCAGGTGCAAGACGAGAAGTTTTAGAAGCTTTCTTAAAAAGAGTAACAGAATTAGAAGATATTGCTAAAAGCAAAGAAGGAATTAAAAATGCTTATGCTATTAATGCAGGTAGAGAAATTCGCGTCATTGCTAATGCGAGATTAATTAATGATGATGAAAGTGTTCTATTAGCCAAAGAAATTGCTAATGAAATTCAAGAAAAAATGCAATATCCTGGAGAAATTAAAGTTAATGTTATACGGGAATTAAGATCTATAGAATATGCTAGATAAGGACTTATAATGCAAGATATGGTTAATACCTTAATTCAATATGGTTATATAGTCCTATTTTTTTATTCTTTAGGCGGTGGTATGGTTGGAATTTTAGCCGCTGGAATACTTTGTTCTCAAGGAAAAATGGAAATTAGCTTATGTATTTTTTTAGCTTTTTTTGGAAATACCTTAGGATCTACTTTATTATTTATACTTGGAAAATATTATAAAAAAGATATAATGCCCTATTTTAAAAATCATCGACGAAAACTCGCATTAGCAACAATGAAAATTAAACAATATGGTATTATTTTACTTATCGTACAAAAATTTATTTACGGATTAAAAACTTTCATACCTATAGCAGCTGGGATAGCAAAATACAATTTTGTAAAATTTTCACTCATTAACGCTTTTGCGAGTTTAATCTGGTCGATTATCTTAGGTTTAGCAGCTTATATTTTTGGCCATATTATTGAAAAAATCTTTACCCAATTAGGGGAATATCCTTATATTGCTCCTCTTTTTTTACTGATATTAGTTGGAATTATTTGGTTTTATTTGACTAAATTTTCTAAAAAATAATGCTTTGTCGAAATTCTTTTTTTAATAATTTTAAAGAATTTCGCTATATATTTTTATTTGGAATCATCATTTTTATTTTTAATATAATTTTACAATACTATAATTTTTCATTGTTTAAAAAAAATAAACACTATTTTATAGAAAATGCTATTCTCTTGCAAAATTATATAAAATATAATAAAAAGAATAAAAAATATTGGATTTTAAAAATACAAACAAAAGATTTTATTTTTTATACAACAAGCTTTAAAGATTTAAATTTAAGCAATAACCAACTTTTAAATTTAAAAATCATTACCAAAAATATCAATTTTAAAGATTATCTTAGCCAAATTTTTTATGCACCTAGTTACGATCTTGAAAAATTAGGAATAAAAGAGAATAATGCTGTTATTTCTTATTTTTTAAATCAACATAAAAATGAAAAAATTCGTGAATTTTATGGTGCGTTATTTTTTGCATTGCCTATATCTAAAGATCTAAGAAATGATGTCAATCATTATGGAATTGCTCATTTAATAGCCATTAGTGGATATCATATTGGTCTTATTTTTAGTTTAATATTTTTTATTATAGCTCCAATTTATAGCTTTTTTCAAAAAAAATATTTTCCCTATAGAAATTTGCGCTTTGATTTAAGTATTTTAATTTTTATTTTACTTTTTTTATACACTTGTCTTATTGGCCTTGTTCCTTCTTATATACGTTCTCTAGTTATGGCCATTTTTGGATTTTATCTTATTTGTAAAAATATTAAAGTTCTTAATTTTATTACACTTTTTACAAGCGTTTTTATTTGCATTTGTTGCTTTCCTAAACTTTTATTTAGCATAGGATTCTTATTTTCTATTATGGGAGTTTTTTATATTTTTTTATATTTACACCATTTTTCAAAATCTTTTAATACTTTTTTCAATGTGCTTTTCTTAAATATATGGACTTTCCTTGCTATGACTTTACCTGTTATTTATTTTTTTCCATTAATTAGCTTTCAACAATTTCTATCTATATTTTTAAGTGCTATTTTTGTAATATTTTATCCTTTGACTCTAGTTTTACATTTTATTAACTTTGGTAATATATTTGATGCTGTATTAAAAGAATTTTTTGATTTTAAATTGTATGCAAGCAATGTTCAAATTCCACTTTGGATCTTTATAAGCTATATTATAGCTTCGCTTTTATCGATTCGTTTTAAATTATTAGCTCTTTTTTGTATTTTTTCTAATCTTCTTCCCTTCATTATCATTATGATTTAAAAAGAAATAAATCTTAAGTCCAAAAAGATAAATAATCCAAGAAATATAAATCCAAATAAAGAAAAAAAGTATAGTAGAAAATGATCCATAAACACTTGCATAAGTTTTATTATAAACCACATAATAAACAAATAAATTCTTTCCAATATACCAAATAGCACTCGCACTAAAAGATACAATAAATAAACTTTTCAAAGAACTTTTATGAACAGAACTTGAATAAGATATAAAAAATAAACCCCAAACAATTACAAAAGGTAAAATTTCAAAAAAATTAAATCCTATTTTATAATTGTCCAAAGTTTGCTGAATAAAACCAGAAATATAAAAACTAAGTCCAAGCCCTAAAGGAATGAGAGTTAATAAAGTCCAATAAGAACTAATACTTTGCCAAATTCCTTTTGGTTCGCTTTTAGTTATACGATTAATAACAAAATCATAACCGGAAAAGAAGGCTAAAGAAGTAAAAGTCATTGCTATAAGACCTACTATACCTAAATTAACACTATTTTTTAAAAAAGTATCCAAATAAGTAGCTACTATATCTTGCTGAGCAGGGATTAAAAAAGCAAAAATAACACGTTTAGCTTTTTCATAATATATTTTAAAACTTGAAATTTGAGTAAAAACAGAAAAACATATAAATAAAATTGGTATTAAAGAAAGTATGGTATAAAAACTAAGAGCAGCAGCATAATTTAAAATTTCTTTATCACGAATACTAAGTAAAATATTAAAAAATCTTTTCAAAATTTAACTCCTCTAAAGTCCCATTTTAAAAGGATTGAGTATATTATTTGGATCAAAAGCCTTTTTTATATTTCTCATCAAATTCATTTCAGCATTAGAAAATGCCAAATTCATAAATGATGCCTTTGAAATTCCTATACCATGCTCCCCACTTAAAGTCCCACCTAATTTAATCGTAAGTTTAAAAATCTCTTCTACGGCTAAATGTCCTTTTTTAACCTGATCTTGATCATTTTTATCTTTAATCATAACATTAGTATGGACATTACCATCACCTGCATGACCAAAACAAGGGATTTTAAAACCATATTTTTTTGAAATTTCATTAATTCCTTCTAACAAATCAGGAAGTTTTGACCTTGGAACAGTGATATCTTCATTTAATTTTAAATTTCCATACATAGCAATGCTTTGAGAGCAATTTTTCCTAGCAAACCATATATCTTTAGCCTCTTTTTCACTCTTAGCAATCTTAAATTCACTTGCATTTTCTTCTAAAAAATAATGTTTTATAATTTTTAAATCTTCATCAATAGATTCTTGAATATTTCCATCCACCTCAACAATTAAAATCGCTCCAGCATTTATAGGTAAACCTGTATTAAATTTATGTTCTACCGCTAAAATACTAAGATTATCTAAAAATTCCATTGAAGTAGGAGTAACACCACTTGCTAAAGTTTTAAAAACAGCATTCATAGCACTTTTTACACTTGAAAAAATTCCCATAGCTGTCTTTTTAAACTTAGGCAAGGCGATCAATTTTAATGTTAACTCACTAAAAACCGCCAAAGAACCTTCGCTAGCAATTAAAATTCCAGCTAAGTTATAACCTGCAACATCTTTTACAGTCCGTTTACCTGCAGAAATTATTTCTCCATTAGGTAAAACTGCTCTTAGGGCTAAAACATAATCTTTTGTAATTCCATATTTTATTGCACGCATTCCACCAGCATTCTCACTTACATTACCTCCCAAACTTGAATGCTCCATGCTAGCAGGATCTGGTGGATAAAAAAGTCCGTATTTGGCAACTTCTTTTTGTAAGTGCATATTAATAACACCTGGTTGAACAATAGCAACTAAATTATCTAGATCAATTTCTAAAATTTTATTCATATGCTTTTCAAAAGCCAAAATTAAACCGCCATTAACAGCCAAAGAACCTCCACTCATACCTGTTCCAGCACCACGTGGGACAATGATAATACCCTTATCATTACAAAATTTTAGAATATTAGAAATATCTTCTTCATTCCTTGGAAAAAGCACACCATCGGGTAAATAATGGTTTTTAGTTGCATCATAACTATAAGCAATTTTATGCATTTGATCAAAATAAGCATTTTCACTACCTAAAAGTTTGATAAAATATTGCTTAAATTCTTCTCTCATTAATCTGCTAAAACCTTAGAAAAATCAATTAAAGCATTATAATACTGGTAATAATCATTTATTTTTTGTGCATTAAAATCAAAAAAATTAGTTCTATAACCATCTACACGAGAATAAAAAGGAATTTGTACACTAGATCCTTTTTTAATAGGAATTTCATAAAGTTCATTGAAATTTTGACAATCAATAATTTTAGCTTTATCTTCTAAAGCAAAAATTAAAATACCTACTGCATTATCTGCACAAAATTTTCTAAAATCACTACGTTTTGGAGCAACGGTAGAGCTTCTAATTAATTGTGCTCCAAAAATATCTATATGAGTAAAATAAATTTGAGGAAAATCTGATGCTAAATCATTATAAGTTTTTTCATCTGGAGCGATAATCATCCCTCTATCATAAAGAAAATTTAAAATTACCTCATCGCCAATTTGAGGTAAAACATTTGGTAAAGGTAAAGCTTTTTGCTTTAAATCTGAAAAAACACTAAATTCTAATTTTGCAAGGCCATTTTCTTTAGCAATCACATTTACTCTAGCGATAATACTTTTAGAATTTTTAAATTGCTGCAGCACAACCCCACTAGAATTGATTTGAATTTCTGGACTATCTTTGATATAACCATAAATATCATCTACTTTTAAAAGCTCAGTTTTAATAGGCTTTAAATTGAAATTTGCAGCAAATAAAGTAAAATTTAATGTTAAAAAAATTGCTATAAATCTAAGCAAACTTTGCTCCTTTAAAAAATAATTTTATGTAATTATATTCCTTTTTTGTTAAGCAATTGTAAGAAAAATAAAGTAAAATATAGATTTTAAATTTTTAAAATTCTACGAAAATCAAGGTTTTTTATGAGAAAAATTCTACTTTTATTTGTATTTGTTATCCAAAGTTTTGCTGCATTAAGTGTTGAAGAATTAACTTGGGATAATGGAGATACTTTGCTAAAATTTTTACAACGAAATTCCATTCCAATATCACTTTATTATGGACTTGATAAAGAAGATCAAGAGCTTGCTTCTGATATACTTTACAAAACAAGATATCAAATTTTAAAAGATGATAATAACAATATAGAACAAGTTTTAATCCCAATAAGCGATGATTTACAAATTCATATTTACAAAAATGAAAATAATCAATATGTATTAACTTTTACCCCAATTATCTATCAAATTGATAATAGAATATTACATTTAACAATTAAAAATTCAGCCTATCAAGATGTTTATGAAGAAAGCGGAAGTAGTACTTTAGCTCGCGCTATGGTTCGAGCTTTTAAAGGAATTAATTTCAGAAATATCCAAAAAGGGGATGAAATAACGCTTTATTATGAGCAAAAAAGACGTATGGGAAAGCTATGGGGCGATATTACAATTAAAATGGCTACAGTAGAAATTAACAAAAATATTCAAGAAGTTTTCTTTTATAATGATACTTTTTACGATCGTAAAGGCAGAGAATTGGATAATTTCTTGCTTACAAAACCTGTTAATTATATAAGAATTTCCTCTCCTTTTAGTACTGCAAGATATCATCCTATACTTAAACGCTACCGTGCTCATCTTGGTATAGATTATGCTGCACCTACTGGAACACCTGTTAAAAGTGCTGGAAAAGGAACAATCATTTTTGTTGGAACAAAAGGTGGATATGGAAATGTTGTGCAAGTAAAACATGAAGGAGGATACACGACTTTATATGCACATTTAAGTCGTTTTGCCAAAATAAAAACAGGTCAAAGGGTTAATCAAGGTCAAATTATTGCTTATGTAGGATCAACAGGAATGAGCACAGGCCCTCATTTACATTTTGGAGTATATCTTAACAATAAAGCTATCAATCCAGCATCAGTTGTAAAAATCGCAAAGTCTGAGTTAAAAGGAAAGCAAAAAGAAGAATTTGAAAATACAATAGCTCAATATGAAAGAACGGTTAAAGCGGCCTTAAAAAACCATGAACCAAATCCTCCAAAAGAAGAAGATTTTGAAAATTATATAGAATTAAATTAATTACTAAGTAAAGCTTTATCTTTAGCTTCTATTAAAGAATTTAAAAGAGCGATTAGCTCTTCCTTCTCCTTAGGTTCTATTTCGTTAAAAGCTGTATTAACAAGCTGATTAATTAAAATTTCATTACATAAATCCAAATCACCAAATTCTCTAGCCTTTTGTATTATCTTTAAAACTCTTAAATCTTTTTTTTCATACATTATCAATCCTTTAAATAAATCACACTTACAAAACGTTTTTGTGTTTTATTTCTACGATAAGAAAAAAAATCTTTATTTTCAAAACTACAGATTTCAGAGTCTAAAATATGATTTATATTTAACTCTTTAGCTTGAAATTTTATTAAAGATTTTAAATCCAGTCGATTATCTAATAAAAAATCTCTAAAATTTTCTTTTGCAAAATTTAAAATATCTCCATTAATTTCATAATCTTTCCAACAAATACTTGGCATTATAAAAAGATGAAATTTGGTTTTATCTAAATTTGGATTTTCTAAAATAATCTTTTCTATACATTTTTTTAAAATATTGTCAAAGCTTCCTTTTCTACCAGAATGCAAGGCTGCTATAATGCCATCTTCATGGTATAGCAACAAAGGTAAGCAATCAGCACTTAAAACACAAAGTGCTGTATTTTTTTTCTTAGTAATCAAACCATCGCAAGTAAGATTTTTTAAATTTATATCATAATTTTGCACCAAATTAGAATGAATTTGATCCATAAACACACATTCTAAAATACCTTTAAAACCTAAATGAGAAAATAAATTTTCCTTAAAAGAATTGGCTTTAAAAATATTATAATCTTGATCATAAGCACAAAAAACACTTATTTTTTCATTATCTAATAAAGATATGAAATTTTGTCTATCTCTTTCCATGATATTTCCTTAGTATCTTTTAATTGTGCATGTATATATCTAGCAAGCAAATCAGTTTCAATATTGATTTTTCTACCTATTTTATAATTTTTAAAAAGAGTTTCTTTAAAAGTAATAGGGATAATAGTCAATCTGATTTGATTCTCAAAAATTTCATTAATTGTTAAACTAACCCCATCAATACCTATACTACCCTTAGAAGCAACAAATTTCATCGCATCTTTAGGCAAAGAAATAAAAAAATCCACTCCATTTTCATCTTTGTCAATTTTTTCAAGTGTCCCAATAAAGTCAATATGTCCTTGCATTAAATGCCCATCAATTCTATCTCCAAACCTTAAAGCTGGCTCTATATGAACACTTTCTTTTAAATTTTGTACCGCTATGTGTAAACGACTTTCATGAGAAAGTTCAACATCAAAACCATCATGGTAAATTTTTGTTACACTTAAACAAGCCCCATTAACAGCTATACTATCTCCTAAACTGGGCTTATATTGTGCTTTTAATCTTAAAGTATTATTCTGATAAGATACAACTTGTGCGATTTCTCTTATAAGACCATTAAACATTAAATTTCCTTAAAATATCTTATTTAATATCTTATTAATTGCTTTATCAACTTTTTTATTTTTATCTGTATCTTTAGCATCATTATTCTTTACATCAAATATATTTTTTACAGAATCAACAACACTACTTGCATCTAATTTTATTTTAGGATTATCTGTTGTTCCTGCAATATTTCCTTTAAAATCAACCTTATCAATTTTAGCATTAAAAGGAAGATTTAAAACACCACTTTTTGAATTTAATTCTCCTGAATTTATAAGAATACTGGCATTATCAGCTTGCATATTTAAATTTAATTTTATATTTTCCTTGTTAATTGATGCTTTTGCATTTGCTGTATGGAAAATTTCTTGAGTAAAATCTTTAAAAGTTAAAACTTTTAATGCTGTAGTAATAGCATTTGGCTTAAGTTTTCCTTCTTTGATATCTAAATTTACCTCGCCTTGCTCATTTGATATATTATAATTTGCTTTTACATTGGCCTTACCCTGATAAACATCTATAACACCTATTCCTTGAGCCAAAGTATCTAAATCTACATTATTTAAATCAGCATTAATGATATTATTTTTTAAAATTGCATTTAAAGTTCCATTAAATAAATTTTTACTCATAATATCAAAATTTAAAGTTTTATCATAACCAATATTCCCATTAAAACTTGCAGAACCTTTAAGTTTTCTATCTAACAAAAACCCTAATTTAGAAAAATCATTAACATCTAAAATAAAATTAGACTGTAAATTCATTTTATTAATATCAAAGCTACCTTTTAAATGCGTAAGATTAGCTAAAGTAGAATTTAAAATATTTTCAAATTGAGCAACATTATTTTTTAAAACTATATTTGAACTCAAATCATAATTTACATTGTTTGGAAATTTTTTATTTAAAATTTTACTTAAAACAACAGAATTTAAAATACCTTTAGCTTTTAAATTTAGGTTACCATTTAAATCTTTAAAATCGACATTATCCAAATGTGCTTTTGCATTGATATCTCCACTTGCATAATTTGGCATACCTGTAATTACCAAAAGCTTTGAAAGATCAAGTTTGTTAATATCTAAATCTAATTTTTTACCATCAGAATTCGCCCTTATGATCCCATTGGCAATATTTGCATCTGCACTTAAATTTTTTATCTGAGATCCTATAATATGAGCTTTTGCATTTAATTCTGCATTACCTTGCAATTTTTGTCCTGCAATAGCACTAAACTGAGATAAATCATCAATAAAAGAATTTAAATCTGTGTTTAATTCTTTATTTTTTAAATTATAAGTTCCAGATAATTTTTTAATATTCAATAAATTTGAAGCCAAAATAGCATTATAGGTGATATTATTATTCTTAGCAAGAGCTTTTGCATTTAGACTAAAAGTTGTATTAGGAAGTTCTATATGTGCAATTTTTTTAAGTTCTTGAGTATTTATTTTTGCATTATTAATTTTTGCTTCAGCATTAAAATTTGCAAAATCAAGCCCCATGCTATTTAAATTAGCATTTAAACTACCATTAATCAAGCTACCGTATCCAGCAATAGCTAAAATTTTTCCTAAATCTGCATTATCAATTTGAGCAAGCAATTGATTATTTTTTAAACTAGCTTTAATCTCACCACCTAACCCTATAATATTAGCATTTAAAGTTTTTAAAACATTATTAGCCAAACTTAAATCGCCTATAGTTTGCAAATCTCCATTTAGTTTTGTCTTGGTTAGTTTTTCAAGTTTAGCTAGACTAGGAATTTTTAAATCAAAATCTGTAAAAAGAGTATTATTAGTTAAATCATATAAAGTTTTTTGAGTTTGCAAATTTATATAATCATTGTAAATTTTACTTATAGCATAAATTTTATCTTCTTTTATATTTGCTAAAATTTGAGCTTTTAAATTTGAATTATCAGGCAAATCTATTCCGAATTCTTTTTTAATCATTGCATAGTTTATATAATTATTATCAAGTTTTATTATAATATTTCCATCAGGCTTTAAATCTTTAGCGTTAATTTTACTTGCTATATCTAAAGTTCCTTTTGCTAAATTTGCTTGACCAAAAAGCTCTAGCAATTCTGAAATTTGTATACCCTGAGCGCTTAAATTTAAGACTATAGGAGAATAATCATAAATACGAGTATTTAATAAAATGTCAGATCCAAATAAATAACCCTTACCGTTAGCAATAAAATCACTTGCCTTACCTTGAATTTTTCCTCCAAAAGTTAAATTTTCCTTTAAATTTAAACCTGAATTTTGAACATAATTTTTATTCAATTTAATGATATAATCAAGATCAAATCCTAATTTAAAAAGATTTAATTTTCCATACAAATCAAAATCAATCATATTGGCTAATTTAAGCTGGAAATCAACACTAGAAAAACGAAGTTTAAAGCGCGTAATATTTGCATCAAATCCAGTGCTTTCTTTGATTTTATTTTGAGCTATATTAGCAATAATATTATTGCCAAAACCTGTAAATAATATCATATAAAAAGCTATCACAAGCACCGCAATCAAAATAAATATCGTATAGAAAATTTTTTTCATTTTTTATCCTTGCAAGTTAATTTATAAAAAAACTTTAGTCAATTTAACTAAAGATATATAAATATTTTTACTAAAAGTATTGACAAAATTCATTTTTTATAGTATGATTTTATCACTCTAAATTAAAGAGTGCTAGAAATCAATATTATATTTAAGGATGGACAAAATGAATTTTCAACCTTTAGGAAAACGTGTTTTAATCAAACGCGTAGAAGAAACCAAAACAACATCTTCAGGTATAATTATACCAGATAATGCTAAAGAAAAACCACTAATGGGAGAGGTAATTGCAGTAAGCAAAGAAATAAACGATGTATCAAGTGGTGATAAAATTATGTTTTCCAAATATGGTGGAACTGAAATTAAACTTGACAATGATGAATATCTAGTACTAAATATAGATGATATTTTAGGAATTTTAAAATAATTTTATAAAAAAGGATCAATAATGGCAAAAGAAATTATTTTTTCAGACGAAGCAAGAAATAAACTTTATGAGGGTGTTAAAAAATTAAATGACGCCGTAAAAGTAACTATGGGACCAAGAGGTCGTAATGTTTTAATCCAAAAAAGCTTTGGTGCTCCAACAATCACAAAAGATGGTGTTAGTGTTGCTAAAGAAGTTGAATTAAAAGATTCTTTAGAAAATATGGGTGCTTCTTTAGTAAGAGAAGTAGCAAGTAAAACAGCTGATCAAGCAGGAGATGGAACAACCACCGCAACTGTTTTAGCTCATGCTATTTTCAAAGAAGGCTTAAGAAATATTACTGCAGGAGCCAATCCTATCGAAGTTAAACGCGGTATGGATAAAGCTTGTGAAGCTATCATAGCTGAACTTAAAAAACTTTCTCGCGAAGTTAAAGATAAAAAAGAAATAGCTCAAGTTGCTACTATTTCGGCAAATTCTGATGAAAAAATTGGAAATTTAATTGCTGATGCTATGGAAAAAGTAGGCAAAGATGGTGTTATAACTGTTGAAGAAGCTAAGTCAATTAATGATGAGTTAAATGTTGTTGAAGGTATGCAATTTGATAGAGGATATTTAAGCCCTTATTTTATTACAAATGCCGATAAAATGTTAGTTGAGCTTTCAAATCCTTATATTTTACTTTATGATAAAAAAATATCAAGCTTAAAAGATTTGTTACCAATTTTAGAACAAATCCAAAAAACAGGTAAACCGCTTTTAATTGTTGCTGAAGATATTGAAGGTGAAGCACTTGCAACTTTGGTTGTTAATAAATTAAGAGGTGTTTTAAATATTTCAGCAGTAAAAGCACCTGGTTTTGGTGATAGAAGAAAAGCTATGCTTGAAGATATTGCTATTTTAACCGGTGGGGAAGTAATTTCTGAAGAACTTGGAAGAACTTTAGAAAGTGCAACTTTGGAAGATTTAGGACAAGCTTCAAGCATAATTATTGATAAAGATAATACAACTATTGTAAATGGTGTCGGTGAAAAAGCAAGTATTGATGCAAGAATTAATCAAATCAAAGCTCAAATTGCTGAAACAACAAGTGATTATGATAAAGAAAAATTACAAGAAAGACTTGCAAAATTAAGTGGTGGTGTAGCTTTGATCAAAGTTGGAGCAGCAACTGAAACTGAAATGAAAGAGAAAAAAGATCGTGTTGATGATGCTTTAAGTGCAACAAAAGCTGCTGTTGAAGAAGGTATAGTAATAGGTGGCGGTGCTGCACTCATTAAAGCAAAATCAAAAATCAAGTTAGATCTTAAAGGTGATGAAGCTATTGGTGCTGCAATAGTAGAAAGGGCTTTAAGAGCACCTTTAAAACAAATTGCTGAAAATGCTGGTTTTGATGCGGGCGTCGTTGTTAATACTGTAGAAAATACAAAAGATGAAAACACAGGTTTTGATGCTGCTAAAGGCGAATACGTAGATATGTTTGCTTCTGGTATTATTGATCCTGTTAAAGTAGAAAGAGTTGCTTTGCTTAATGCGGTATCTGTAGCAAGCATGCTTTTAACAACTGAAGCTACTATCAGTGAAATTAAAGAAGATAAACCTGCTATGCCTGATATGAGTGGTATGGGTGGAATGGGAGGTATGGGTGGAATGATGTAATTTTTCACCTAAGCTAAAATCAAGTCAGTATTCTGACTTGATTTTTCTTACCAAATTAATTTAAAAGTACTACCCTCATTTTCTGTAGATTCACATATAATTTTTATATTATTATCATAACAAATCTTTTTTACTAAAGATAATCCTATGCCAAACCCTCCTTGATCTTTATTAAATCTTACATAACGATCAAAAATAAATTTTAAATTTTCTTTTGAAATACCACAACCTGTATCAGCAATACTTAAAAAATTTTCTTTCAACTTTATAAAAATAGTTCCATTTTTCTTATTATATTTAATGGCATTACTTAAAAGATTATCTAAAAGTTTTGAAATTTGATTTTTAGCGGCAAAAATTATAATATCATTATCTAATTTAAGATCTAAATTTATTTTCTTTTGTTCAAAAAATAGTTTAAAATATTCTATCCTTTCTTCAAGTAAATTTTTTAAATTAAATTCTTCTTTTTCGCTTTCTAAGGTATTAGGGAAATTATAAAAAACTAAATCAGAATATATCTGAGATAAACTTTTTGCTGCAATTTTTATACGCTTAAATTTATTATTATCCAAATTTTGTCGTTCAAGTTGCTCTATACTCATCAAAATAACACTTAAAGGTGTATTTAATTCATGCGTAGAATCTTTAATAAATCTATTTAAAACAGTAATTTTATCTTCTAATGGCCTTAAAGCAATTTTAACCAATACATAAGCAATAAGCCCTAAAGCAAAAAAAGCTAAAAAAGAAAAACTAAAAACTTTAACTCTGATCCAAAAAAGTTCTTTGCTAACATCTTCTCCTTGGATTAAAATCTTTAAACCATCCTCTTGAGCCAAATCTTCATTTCTTGAATATTTTAAATAATATAAATCTGTACTCATGGGAAAAATAAAAAATACCTTTCCATTGTAAATTCCTCTACCCTTAAATTCAATTTTTACCTTTCTAAAATCAAAATTTAAATTATTAAAAATGGCATGATTACTGTCAAAAATTGCAAAATTTAATCCTGAACTTTCTGCTATATTTTTGGCACTTGTAGCAATTGGGGTAAAACGAGAATTGATAATATTAATCACAATATTTCTATGAATATCTCTTAAAGAACCACTCCTTAAAATTACCAATTCTTCATATAATTTTTGATACCAAATAATAAAAAAGAAAGCTAGAAAAAAACCCGTAGTTGTAAGATAAATGAGTAAAATTTGTCTAATAACTTTCTTACTCATAACGATAGCCTCTACCTCTTTGATTAATAATCTTTTCTTTACCTAATAATTTTCTTAAATTCTTAATATAAGCTCTTAAGCTAAGCTCACTTGGCTCCTCATTATAATCCCAAAGTTCTTCAAAAATCTTTTCTGTACTTAAAAAAATATTTTTATTTTTAAGTAATAAAGATAAAAGCTTAACTTCTTTGCTTGGCAAAGATAAAGGTTTTTCAAAAGAATAAAGAATTTGAGATGCAAAATTAAACTTAAAACCATTGCCTAAATCTTCAAAATCTTCATTTTTATGAGAAAAAGATCTTTTAAGTAAAGCTTTTATACGTATAGAAAGTTCAGCCAATTCAAAAGGCTTTTTTATATAATCATCACAACCTGAGCTAAAACCCTCTTTTAGATCATTGACTGTATTTAATGAAGTCATAAAAATAGCAGGTGTTTCTTTTCCACAATGACGCAAATCTTTAAGCAACGAAAAGCCATCACCCATTGGAACCTTAACATCTAAAATCCATAAATCAAAATACTTTTCATAGGCCAAATTTAAAGCTTCTTGAGCATCAACACAAACACAAACTTCATACCCTTCATCGCTTAAGAATTCTTCTATAATTTCACTTAAGCTTAAATCGTCTTCTAAAAGCAAAATTTTTGTTGCCATAATTTTAAATCTTTCCTAATAATTCTAAGCTCTTTTATATATTAATTATAACAAAATGCTTATTAATCCTTTAAATAAATTTTTATTTAAATTTTTTTATAATGCTTATTACAAAAAAATAATTTTTATTACATAGGATTAAAATGCTTCCAAAATGGATTAAGAAATATAGCGTCAATAATGCTAAAATTGATGATCAGCATAAAAAACTTTTTCAACTTGCGGCAAAAGTTGAGGCTATATCAGAAAAATCTGTAAGCAGAAATGATATAAAAGATCTTTTAAGTGAATTTTTTAATTATATGAAAGATCATTTTAGCGATGAAGAAAAATATATGCAACTAATTGATTATCCAGATTTGGAACAACATCGTAAAATACACAAAATGATTATTCAAGATATGATAAAAGCAATTAAAAATATTAAATCAACTAACGATCTTAAAGAAAAACTTTACACAATCACTAAACAATGGCTTTTAGAGCATATATTATGCGAAGATATGAAAGTTAAACAATGGAGGAATTCTTTATTAGCTACGGATAACAATAAAGATGTTGATTTTAAAGTAGAAGACAAAGAAAACAAGCTTCCGCAATTTTATCTTTATACTTGTGGCTGCTTAGGTAAATTTCATGATGTTCCTTGCAATATTCATCAAGAAATAATATCACAAGGGCATAATTTTACTTGTAAAATTTGCAAACAATCCATAAAATTTTACAAAGAATATTCTTAAATTTATAAATTTAAAAACTAACTTTAAAATAAAAATTTTTTAAAATAATCTAAAATAATTGTTTTATTTCTAATAATCAATAAAAGCTAAAAACACATAAAATAGAATATTAATTAAAAAATTGATTTCAATAAAATGAATATTTATTAAGTTAAATAAGAATGGCTCCGGATGTAGGATTCGAACCTACGACCAATCGGTTAACAGCCGACTACTCTACCGCTGAGCTAATCCGGATCAATTACCAAAGTTTTAAAAAATGTAATTATATTTAAAATTAATATCTTTGTCAAGATTTTTTATAAAAATATTTAAAAAATTTATTCTTTTACCATAATATTATTTAAATCTATAAAATAAAAATGATTTACCCCATCTTTATAATCATAATCAAGTTTCATATCATGAGCTCCTAAAATCGTATTAACAATATAAAGCCCCAATCCAAAACTTGATTTTTGTTTCGTTCCTTGAGTAAAAGCTTGAGTGTAGTATTCTAAAGTATTATTAAGCTCGGGTCCACAATTTTTAAAACATATATAATTATCCTTAATGCAAATTTCCACAAAACCATCCTGAGAATGTTTAATGCCATTATCAATCATATTTTTAATTGCAGTTGTAAAAAGTTTAAAATCTACATTAACAAAAAAACTCTCACCCATAAAAATACGTATATTGCTATCATCACGCATCGCTATTTCTTTAGCTTCATCTAAAACATCTAAAATATTATATTTTTTTCTATTGATAAAAGCAGCTCCAGAAGTTACTTGTTCTATTGCAGCAAATTCATTAATTAAAATTTCAAGTCTATTAAATATATTATCCAATCTTTCTTTATATTTATTATCTTCTAGCATCTCAAGAGTAATAAGTCCTTTTGTAATTGGAGTTTTTAACTCATGCATAATATTTCTTAGAAAAAATTGACGTGATTGATTAAGTTTTCGAATTTGTAAAATAGCTTGATAAAAAGCTTTACTTACTTGAGAAATTTCATCCGCTCCAGTGCTAACATCTTCAATATCGCTAAGCCTTCCTTCTGCAAATTTATCAATTTGTTTTTTTAATGCTTTCAAAGGCTTTAGTTTTTTAAAAATAAAAATATAAAGTAAAATCAATATACAAATAACAGCTACTGCAATTGCTTTTATAATAAAATATCTATAAGTTTGATAGTCTTGATCCTTGTAAAGATTTATTTTTCCATCATAAATAATATTTAAATAAACTTGATTATCATAAGATATTATTTCTATTAGGCCATTATTAACTTCAACTCGAGCAAGAATATCCCCGCTAAAAAGAATTTTACGAATTTCCTTTGGCCATACAACCTGTTGCATTTTATTATAATTTTTTGTCTGCTCCTCAAACTCTTTTTCATTAATAACTCCAGCAAAATACAAAAGTCTAGCATTTGCAATCAAAGAATATTTCGTATTTAACTCTCTTGTATAATTTTGCTGATCATATTCAATGAGCCATAAAAATCCTAAGATAACGCTAACTCCAGCAAAAATAAAAATAAAAGTGATGGTGTAAAAAATTGAAGATTTGTTCATTGAGTCAATTTATAACCTATTCCCCTAATAGAATGTATATATTTTGGTGTTTTAGGATCATCTCCCATTTTTTGACGAATTCGACTAATAATAACATCTATACTTTTATTACTAGAATCTTCACTGATAGAAGAACAATTATACACAAGCTCTTCCCTACTAACAACTCCACCTTCTTTTTTTATCAAATAACTTAAAATATCAAATTCAGCATTAGTTAAAATGAGCTCTTGACCTTTCATTGAAATTGTATGCTTATATTGATCATAAACAAGATCTTTAACACTTTTAGCAAGAGTGTTTTTTGTATTTGAAATTCTTCTTAAATGGCTTTTTATACGTGCTTGAAGCTCTTTAGGATTATAAGGTTTTGGCAAATAATCATCTGCACCAAGCTCCAAAGCATTAACCTTATCTGTTATATCATGTCTAGCACTTGAAATAATAATAGGGGTATCATATTTTTTACGAATTTCCTCACAAACTTCAAGCCCATCAAGTCCTGGCAAAGAAAGATCTAAAATAATTAATTGATATTCTTTTAAAGCAAGTTTTGAAAGTCCTATATAAGGCTCATGAGCTATATCAACTTTCATATCAAATTTTTCCAAGTATTCAGCAGTAATTTCAGCTAGTTCTAAATCATCTTCTATCATAAGAATATTTGTCATTATATTCCTTTTTACATTGATTTTAAAATATAATTTTAAACTAAAATTTATAACGAAAGGAAAATCCTTTCGTAAAAAATTATCTTAGCACTAATAAAGTAGTAAAGCCATTTCTATACACCCAAATTTTGATAAATTCTTTTTTATTAGCTTGTTTTAAAGCCTGATCTAAATCCTTTAAATTTTTAATCTCACCTTGACCTATACCTACAATCACATCCCCTTCTTTAAATCCAGCCTCATCTGCTTTACTTTTACTCTTAACCTTTTCTACTAAAACTCCATTTATATCTCTTGGGAGCTGCAAACGATCCTTTAATCTAGGATCTAAATTTCTTAAACTCAATCCTTCAATTAGGTTATTTTGTACTCCTTTATTTTCTTTTTCTCCTTTAAGAATAAAGCTTACTTGTTTATTATTTCCATCTCTTTCAAAATCAATTGTAACTTTTTCCCCAATATCAAGAGTTCCTATATAATTTTTTAAATCAATTGGATTCTTAATCACTTTGCCATTAACCTTAGTCACTAAATCACCTCGTTTTAATCCAGCCTCATCAGCACTAGATCCTTTTTGGACATCTGTAATTAACGCTCCTTCTTGATTTTTGTAAGCTTTTTTAGTCTCTCCTTGTAAAGCTGAAATAGTTACACCTAAAAAACCTCTTTCAATTTTACCTTTTTCAATGAGCTTTTTAGCTATATCCTTAACCATGTTAGATGGAATAGCAAATCCTATACCATTATTACCACCTCCACGAGAAAGTATAGCTGAATTAATACCGACTAAAAATCCACGACTATCCACTAAAGCACCGCCTGAATTTCCTGGATTAATAGAAGCATCTGTTTGTATAAAATTTTCATATTGATTAAGACCGATATTATCTTTATTTAATGCTGAAATAATTCCACTTGTAACACTAAAACCCACCCCAAAAGGATTCCCTAAGGCAAATACAACATCACCTTCCATTAAATTATCTGAATTAGCAAAAGTAATGGCTGAAAGATTTTTAGCATCTATTTTAATCACAGCTAAATCTGTTTTTGGATCTTTTCCTATTAATTTGGCTTTATATTCCGTATCACTTCCTGGTAAATTTACAGTTATTGTATCAGCATCTTCTACAACATGATTATTGGTTACTATATAACCATCTTTTGAAATAATCACACCAGAACCCAAAGAACTAATTACCTCTTTATCATTTTTATTTTTTCTTTGAGGAATATCAAAAAATTGTTTAAAATAAGGATCATCAAAAAAATCATCCAAAGGGCTAAAATTATTTGCTCGTGTTATAGTTTTTGAGGTTGAAATATTAACAACTGATTTTTTGGCATCCTTAATAGAATCATGATAACTTAAAATAACTCCACCGTCTGCTGGATTAACACGATTAGCAGATGAAGTTGATTCGTTAAAATTAATATTTGCTGCAAATAATACGCTTGCTAAACCTATTGATAAAAAAATCTTTTTCATAGTTTTTTCCTTTCTAAAATTAGAAAAATTTATATATTCTAACTTTATGGTTTTATTTGTAAAAATATTTTTTACATAAGCTATAGTATAAAATCAAAAATTTACAAAATTGTAAATAAAAAACTTGAGTGATAAAAATTGATAAAACTTGATTGACTTAGACTAAAGTTTTTGATATAATTTTATTTATATTAAAATAAATTATTCTATGTAATTAAACAACTGTAAGGAAAATAAAATGAATAGTCTATATGAAACTCTTGGAGTACCTAAAAATGCAAGTTCTGATGAAATTAAAAAAGCTTATCGTCGCTTAGCAAGACAATATCACCCAGATATCAATAAAGAAAAAGGTGCTGAAGAAAAATTTAAAGAAATTAATGCTGCTTATGAAATTTTAAGCGATGAAAAAAAACGTGCTCAATATGATCAGTATGGAGATAATATTTTTGGCGGACAAAGTTTTCATGATTTTTCAAGAAATACTGGAGGCATTAATTTAGATGATATTTTAAAAGATTTATTTGGCGGAGGATTTGGAGGATCTCCTCGTGGAAATCGTTTTAGTGGTTTTTCTTCCAAAGGATTTGGAGGATTTGGTAATTTTGAAGAAGAGGATTTGGATATAACCATAGAGCTAACCATTCCTTTTGAAAAAGCTATTACCGGAGGTGAACATAATTTTACTTTTCAAGGAGAAAATATCAAATTTAAAATTCCTCATGGTATCAAAGAAGGAGAAAAACTTAGAATTCGCGGCAAAGGAAAAAATGCCTATAATAAAACCCGTGGAGATCTTATTATTATAGTTAAGCTTGAAGAAAGTAAGATATATCAAAGAGATGATGATGATTTATATCAAAAGGTAGATATTTCACTTAAAACTGCTTTGTTTGGTGGAAAAATTACAATTAAAACATTTAAAGAGGATAAAAAAGAAGCAAAAATTTCCATAGCCCCAAATTCAAAAAATGGACAAAAAATACGTTTAAAAGGATATGGAGTGCAAAATAGAAAAAATAATATTTATGGTGATTTGTATTTAATTTTAAATGTTATTTTACCCAATACAGAAACATTGGATGAAAAATTAATTGAACTTTTAAAAGAAAAACTTCCAGAATAAGGAGAGAAAATGGATCATCATTATGACGAACCCGTATATTTAATAAGCGTTGTTGCTAAAGTTTTAAGTATACATCCACAAACTTTACGACAATATGAAAGAGAAGGATTAGTAGAGCCGAGTCGAACTGATGGAAAAATAAGACTTTATTCTCAAAGAGATATTGATCGTATTAAATTAATTTTACGTTTAACTCGTGATATGGGAGTTAATTTAGCAGGAGTTGATGTTATATTAAAATTAAAAAATCAAATTCATGAATTTGAAAATTTAATTGATGAATTACGTTTGGAACTTAGCAAACAAAAAAATCCAGGTGCAGCCTCAAAGGCCGTTGTTAAACATAAAAATAGTTTTGATTTAATTTTTTATGAAAAAAAATAAAAAAAGATGGATAATTTTTTAGAAATTTTTCTTATTGCAGCAGCATTAGCGATCATTTTAAATGTCATTTTAAAAAAATTTGAAATTCCTACTATTATTGGTTATATAGCAGCAGGAGAGATTATTTCTGAAATTTATCATTTAAGTGGAAAGGGTGAAATAACCCATATTGCCGAATTTGGTATTGTTTTTTTAATGTTTACTATTGGACTTGAATTTTCTTTTAAATATTTAATGGCCATGAAGCAAGAAGTTTTTTTAAATGGATCTTTACAAATGCTTACTTGCGGATTTATATTTACTTTAATTACTATGGGAATTTTTTCCCTTGAAGATAAAAATGCAACAATAGTAGGTTTTGCTTTAGCGCTTTCTTCTACGGCTGTAGTATTAAAAATCTTAAACGATAATGGAGATATCAATGAACAATATGGTAGAAAAGCTCTAGGAATTTTACTTTTTCAAGATATAGCTGTCATTCCTTTACTCTTACTTGTTGATATACTCTCATCTAATAATCAAAATATAGAACAAATTTTATTCACCTCCCTTATTTCAGCAATCCTTTTAATCGCTTTGCTTTTTTTTATAGGAAAATATTTAGTTGATAGAATTTTTAGACTTATTATACGAACTTCTTCTCAAGAAATTTTTATTGGTACAATTTTATTTATGGTTATTGGGGCGAGTTTTTTAGCAAATTATTTTGGATTTTCTTATTCTTTGGGCGCTTTTATAGCTGGAGCATTGATTGCAGAAACAAAATATAAACATAAAATTGAAGCTGATTTAATTCCTTTTAGGGATTTACTTTTAGGGCTTTTTTTTATGACTGTGGGTATGCAAATTCAACTCAATGTAATAGCTGAAAATTGGTTTTTAATCTGTGTTTTAACCTTGATAATAATGCTATTAAAATTTGGTATAGTATTTGGATTTTTGTTTCTTTATACTAAAAAAAGAGTTGCTTTAAAAACTGCTTTTTCAATTGCACAAGTTGGAGAATTCGCTTTAGCAATTTTTTCTCTTTTGCAAGCTAAAAATATGCTCGATATTAAAATCTCACAAATTTTGATTGTAGTTTCGATTATAACAATGATTATTACACCTTTTATATTAAACAATATAAGAAAAATTACTAATGTAGTTGAAGATATCACACTAAATACAAATACTATTCAAAATACTCCTCAAAGTAATTTAAAAAATCATCTTGTTATTTTCGGATATGGTCGCTTAGGACAAGAAATGGTGCAAAGAATTAAAAATACTGGGGTACCTTATTTGGTCTTAGAAAGTGATTTAAATTTAGTTGAGTTAGGGACTAGTCGCGGAGAAAATGTAATTTTTGCAAATGCGGCTCAAGAAGAAACCCTTAAAATTGCAAATATTGAAGAATGCGCAGTAGTGGTAATTACTATTACCAATGAAGCAAAACTTGAGATGCTCTGCCAGCTTTTATCATCTTATCCAAAACCTATAGACACTATTATCCATGTTAATGGGAATCTTAAAAAAATGCTTTTTTCAAGTATTGATGATAATATTCGTATTGTAAGATCGGAAAAAATTCTAGCTCGAAATTTAGTTCAAGAAGCGTTAGAATGTAGAATTCATAAAAATACCTAAGGATTATTTTGACAAGAATCAATGAAAAATCATTAAGAGTAAAATATCTAAGATCATTAGAAAAATTTGCCAACACAGCAAAATCTTGCTTAAAAAGAGAAGATTTTAACTTAGAAAAATTTCAAGAAAGAATGCAAAAAAATAAAAAAAACCTAGAAAAATGCCAAGCAGTGGTTTTAAATTCAACCTATAGCAAAGCTTTAGAAAATTTTGTTAATGCTTGTCTTGATTTTTCTCTCAAAAAAGAAGAACTCTTATATCTTGCAAATGCCCTAAGTAGACTAAAAAATCAAAATTACAAAGAAAAACATAAAAACTATTTAAAGGATTATTAATGATTAATGTATTTTTTGATATGGATGGAACCTTAATTGATAGTGCAAACGCTATTTCTTGTGCCGTTAATGAAATTCGCGCTGAACTTAATCTAAGCACTTTAACAAAAGAAGAGATAATTAATATTATCAATACTCCAAATGTAGATTGGGGTAAAAAACTTTATAATATAGATAATTTTCATCATTCAAGCTTTAAGGATGGCTTTGAAAAATATTTCATCAAGCATTATGAGCAAAGTGTAATACTTTTTGAAGGAGTTATAGATCTTTTAAAATTTTTAAAAAGTAAAAATTGCTTTTTAGCTATTGCAACAAATGCTCCTCAAAGCTCACTTACAAATATTCTCAAAAAACATGGAATAATCCCATATTTTGATAAAATTTTAGGAGTAAGTATAGGAATAGAACCTAAACCAAATCCTCAAATGCTTCATCTTCTTATGGATGAAGCCCCTTATCAAACAAGTATTTTTATAGGCGATAGTCAAAAAGATAAAGAATGCGCTAAAAATGCAAAAATTCCATACTATCACGCTAAATGGTATCAAAAAAATTTAAAAGAAAATGAATTTGGCGATGCGCAAACTTTAAAAGAATACTTATTAAAATATTTATGAGTTTTTTAAAAAAATATAGTTAAAATAACGCAAATTCAATAATATTCAAAGAAAGTAAAATATGAGCGAATTATTAATCGAAATTGGCACAGAAGAATTACCTGCTATACCTTTATTAAAAGAACTTCCAAATATAGAAAAAAAATGGCAAAATATTTTAAATGAATATCGCTTAATGAGCGAATTTATATTTTATTATACTCCACGTCGTTTAGTATTTTTTCATAAAAATTTTCATGATAAACAAGAAGATACTACAGTTGAATTGATAGGAGCACCTAAAAATATAGCTCTAAAAGAAGGTAAATTAACTTCTGCAGGGCAAGCTTTTTTAGAAAAAGCAGATATTAAAGAGAGTGAACTTGAATTTAAAGAGATTAAAGGAAAAGAAGTTTTATATCATCAAAAAACTTTAGTAGGAAAAAATAGTATTGAAATTTTAGGAGAAATGATTAATAAATTCCTCAAAAGCTTAAATTTTGGAAAAAGTATGCGTTGGGGAGATCATTCTTTTGAATTCATACGCGCTATTAGAAATATTGCATGTGTCTTAGGTGATCAACTGGTTGAATTTGAAATTTTTGGAGTTAAAAGCTCTAAAAAAACTTTTGTTCATAGAAGTATAAGTTATGATTTCTTTCCTTTTCAAAACATTAAAGAGTATTTTCAAATTTTAGAAAATAATTTTATCATCCTTGATCCAAAAAAACGCAAAGAAAAAATTTTAAATGACTTTAAAGAACTTGAAAAAAAATATGATATTATCATTGGTCAAGATGAAGAACTCTTAGCCGAAGTTATAGCTATTACAGAATATCCAAAAGCTCTTTTTGGAAGTTTTGATAGAGCTTTTTTAGAAATTCCTAATGAAGTTATCATCACTTCAATGAGAGAAAATCAACGTTATTTTGCCGTTTTTAATAATGACAAGGAATTAAGTAACCACTTTATTGTTGTTAGCAATGCAGTTTGCGAGGATTATTCGAAAATCATACATGGCAATGAAAGAGTTTTAAGGGCAAGATTAAGTGATGCAATGTTCTTTTATCAAAATGATTTACAAAAAGGTTTAGAACCTCAAAAACTTAAAAAAATCATTTATCTTGAAAATTTAGGAACAATGTATGATAAAAGTTCAAGAGAAATAGAACTAGCAAAAATTTTATGTGAATTTTTAAAAAATAATCATTTCGAAAAAATTTCCAAAGCGATTTATTATGCAAAAGCCGATTTAACAACTCAAATGGTTTATGAATTTACAGATTTACAAGGAATTATAGGAAGTTATTATGCTGCTAAAATGGGATTTGAACAAGAAATTTGCCTTGCTATAAAAGAACAGTATTTACCAAATTCTGAAAAATCAGATCTTCCTAGTACAGAATTTTCAAGCATAGTTGCTCTAGCTAATAAATTTGATACTCTTTTAGGACTTTTTAGTATAGGTAAAATTCCAAGTGGAACAAAAGATCCTTACGCACTAAGGCGTGCCGCCAATGGTATTTTAAAAATACTTTTAAATTTAAACAAAAATTTTGATATCAATGCATTTTTAGAAAAAGCTTCAAAGAATTATCAAAACTTTAATTTAAAAATATTAAAAGATTTTATTTTTGAAAGGATTTATACATTTTATGATTTAAATCCTAGTTTTATCAAAGCTGTTCTTGTTTCAAAAAATTCTGATATTATTGTTATTGATGAAAGCATTAAAGCCTTAGCAAAAATCAGTCAAAAAAGTAATTTCAATGATTATTTTAACACCTTTAAACGCCTTGCTAATATTGCTCAAAAAACTACAAATACTATTAATGAAAACTTATTCATAGAAGTAGAAAAAAAACTTTACATAGCATTTAAAGAAAGTTTAAAAGCTCTTACAATTGAAGAAAAGCTAAATAAATTATTTGCCTTAAAATCTGAAATTGATGCTTTTTTTGAAGCTGTTATGATTAATGATAAAGATGAAAAACTTAAAAATAACCGTCAAGCCTTAGTATTTAATATCTATCAAGAATTTCTCAAAATTGCAGATATTAAGGAACTTAGTTTATGAAAAAAATATTGATTTTACTCTCTTGTTGCTTTATTTATGTTTTTGGAAACCAAGAAATTAAACTTGTCAAAGGACAAGCTATATTTTTAGAATTTGATAAAAAGAATTTTATAGAATTAAAAAATCAAAATCAAATCATTCCAACTTTTATTCATCCAAGAAATAAAAATAAAATCCTTGCAATTTTTGCTTTACCTTATAAAAACCCTCCAAAAAGCACAAAATTAATTGCTATTTATAAAAATAAACAACAAGAAATCATTATTACTGCATTAGAAGGAAATTATAAAAGCGAACAAATCCAAGTAGCTAAAAATAAAATTTTTCCACCAAAAAATGTACAAGATCGTATTAAAAAAGAATTTAAAGAAGCCAATAATATCTACACTTCATACACTTCAAAACCTTTATATGACGGAACTTTTTCAATACCTCTTGCAAGTTTTATTACAAGTGATTTTGGCAAAGCTAGAATTTTTAATCACAAAATCTCAAGCTACCACAGTGGAATAGATTTTAGAGCAATAAGCGGAACTCCAGTTTATGCCACAAATTCAGGTATAGTAAAAATTGCTAAAAATAGATATTATGCTGGCAATTCTGTAGTTATTGATCATGGTTTAGGAATTTATTCTCAATACTATCATCTTTCAAAGATCAATGTAAAAAATGGACAAAAGATTAAAAAAGGAGATCTTATAGGACTAAGTGGGGCTACTGGAAGAGTGAGTGGACCACATTTACACTTTGGCATACTTGTTGCACAAAAACAAGTAGATCCTTTAGATTTTATAAAAAAATTTAATGCGCTATTTGATGAAATTTAGTCAATTTTTTAATACTTGGCTTCATGAAAATTACTATAAAAATGTTAGTAAGATAGGTAAAAATGGAGATTTTTTTACTGCAGTAAGCGTGGGAAATCTTTTTGGTATCTTGCTAGCAAAACACTTTTTAAAACTTATTGATAAAGGCGTATTAAAATTTCCTTTAGAAATAGTTGAAATTGGAGCCAATGAGGGTTATTTAAGTCGTGATTTTCTATCTGCCTTGCTTGAATTTAGACCTGAAATTTTCCCTCAAATTTCTTTTTTTATTATAGAGCCTCATAAAAAATTACAAATTTTACAAAAGAAAACTTTAGAAGGTATAGATTTTATTCATAAAAATAGCTTAGAAGAATGTCATTTTAAAAATGCCTTTTTTTTCTCTAATGAGCTTTTTGACAGCTTTACCTGTGAACTTATAGATAATGATACAATGGCTTACGTAAAAGATTATCAAATTATTTTTAAACCCATAGATAAAAACTTGCAACAAAGATGTCAAGAACTTGGATTAGCAAAAGGGGAATTAAGTTTAGAACTTGAAATTTTTCTTAAAAAACTTGACAAAGCTAGTGAAAAATTTATCTTTGCAGGTTTTGATTATGGAACTTTTAGCAATGATCGTTTTAGTATAAGAATTTATCAAAAACATGAAGTTTTCAATCCTTTTGAAATTTCTTTAAAAGATTTTTTTGGAAAAAGCGATATAACTTATAATGTAAATTTTAATCATCTTAAAATGACCATTGAAAATTTAAATTTCAAACTTTTATATTTAAAAAAACAAAGTCAAGCCTTAATCGATTTTGGTTTTGAAGAATTATTAGAATATACAAAAAATAAAAACATAAAAAGTTATGAAAATTTACTTTCTCAAAGCAAAATTTTATTTTTTAATTTTGATGAAAAATTTCATTTTTTTGAATTTGCAAAATTATAAATTTGTCATACAAAGCCCCTCTCTTAAACCTTCATCAATAACTATACATTCTTCTTTATCAAAAATAGCAAAAAATAAAAAGCAACCCGCGGTTAAATATTTTTTACGTGTTTTTCCAAGATAAAAATTAGCATCTTTTTCACTCATATTCCAAATTTTCAATGCAAATTTAAAAAAATCTTGAGTATATAAAATTTTGCCATTAATTTTTTTAGCGTCATATTTTTCATAATTTAAACCACATTTTAAAGCAGCCAAAGCCGTAGGAACACCTGAATTTAAAATTACCTTTCTTATTTTTGCTTTTTTTAAAACTTTTTTAAGCTCTTTTACCTCATCAAAAGCCTTAAATGCTATATTTTTTAATTTTTTATCTTTGATTAATAAGTGAATTTTTAATTTTTTATCTTTGATTTTATAAACAAAATTAGGATATTTTTTCAATATTTTTTTAAAAGAAATGGTAGAAAAATCATTTTGAAAATTACACTTTTCATAAAAACTTATAATACCAAAATCAAAACTTTGAAAATACTGATCAAAAGATAATTCACAAGAAGCACCTCCTAAATCACAATAAGCAAAATATCCCTTTATATCTAAACTAGCAAGAGCTTTTTTCATACCTAAAACACTAATTTTAGCTTCAGTTTTAGCATCAATAACCCTAAAATTAACTCCAAATTGTTCCTTTAAATCTTTAAAAATTTCATCTGTATTATCCGCCTTTCTAAAAGCTGCAGTTGCAACAGCCTTTGCTTTGTTTAAATTTTGCTCTTTTGATAAAATATTTAAAGCTTCTTTTATTTTTTCTATGGCTTCGGTTGAAATTTGTCTAGTTTTGGATAAATTTTTTGCTGCGCCTATGATAAATTCATATTCTTTTATTTTTTTAAAATTTTCATCCATTTCAACTGCTCTTAAAGTGTTTGATCCTAAATCAATACCCAACATTACTCTTCCTTTTAAATTTTGGAGTATAATAACAAAAACTTAATAAAGGAACTATTATGCTTTTGGGTGTAAATATTGATCATATTGCTGTTTTAAGACAAGCAAGAATGGTTAATGATCCTGATCTTTTAGAGGCAGCGTTTATTGTAGCAAAATTTGGAGATCAAATCACTTTACATATAAGAGAGGATCGTCGCCATACTCAAGATTTTGATTTAAAAAATCTTATTCATTTTTGCAAAAGTCCTATTAATTTAGAATGTGCTATTAATGAAGAAATTTTAAATTTAGCTCTTACTCTAAAACCTTCACGTATTACCCTAGTTCCAGAAAAAAGAGAAGAGCTTACCACAGAAGGAGGTCTAAATTTAAATCATCCTGATTTAAAAAAAACCATCCAAAGACTAAAAAATGAAAACATAGAAGTTTCTCTATTTATTAATCCAAAATTAAATGATGTCGAAAAATCTTATGAATTAAATGCTGATTTTATAGAGCTTCATACTGGACTTTATGCGAATTTACATAATGCTCTTTTTACCAATATTTCACATACTGCTTTTGCACTTAAAGAATTGCAGATAGACAGAAAAAGACTCCAAACTCATTTAGAAGAAGAATTAAAAGCATTAAAACTTTGTGCTAAAAAAGGTATGCAACTTGGTTTAAAAGTTGCTGCTGGACATGGACTCAACTATAAAAATGTAAAAGAAATTGCAAAAATTAATGAAATATGCGAATTAAATATAGGTCAAAGTATCATAGCAAGATCCGTATTTGTAGGACTTAAAAAAGCTATTTTAGAAATGAAAGTTCTTATTGATGAAAACAAAAATTGCAATTAGCGTTGGCGATCTTAATGGCATAGGTCCTGAAATTTTAATACGCTCTCATGAAAGCTTATGTGAAATTTGCGAACCTTATTATTTTATCCATGAAAAATTATTATATCAGTCTTTAAAAATACTCAATTTAAATATTTCAAATGCTAATATTGTTTATTTTAAAGAGAGTCAAAAATTTAGTTTTGAATTAGTTAAAAATCAAAATGGATTAAAAATTTATTGCTTTTCTCTACCCTTAAAATTTCAAGTCAATGAAAATTTTACTATAAATCCAGGAATGATTGATGATAAAAGCGGACTTTATTCTTTTTTAAGTTTTCAAGCTGCGAGCTATTTTACTTTAAAAAAGTATGCACATGCCCTATTAACTTTACCCATACATAAAAAAGCTTGGGAATTAGCAAAAATAAATTATAAAGGTCATACAGACGCTTTAAGACATTTTTTTAAAAAAGATGCCATTATGATGTTAGGTTGCAATAAACTCTTCATAGGTTTGTTTACTGAGCATATTCCATTGGCAAAAGTCAGTAAAAAAATCACTTTTGAAAAATTAAGTATTTTTTTAAAGAATTTTTATGAACAAACTCATTTTAAAAAAATAGGAATTTTGGGTTTTAATCCTCATGCTGGAGACTATGGGGTGATAGGTGGAAAAGAAGAAGATATTATCATTGAAGCAATTAGTTTTGTTAATGCTTATTTACAATCAAAACAAGATGAAAAATTTTTCTATCAAGCTTTAAAAGATAAAAGTTTACAAAAAAAAATAATCAATAATTTTAAAGGAAAAAAAATCTATTTACCTTATCCTTTAGTTGCTGATACAGCTTTTACTCGAGAAAATTTAAAAAAATGCAATCGTTTAATTGCTATGTATCACGATCTTGCTCTAGCTCCTTTAAAAGCTTTATACTTTGAAAAAAGTATTAATGTAAGTTTAAATTTGCCTATCATTAGAGTTAGCGTTGATCACGGAACCGCATTTGATAAAGCTTATAAAAATATGAAAATTAATACTCAAAGTTATCTTGAAGCTGCTAAATTTAGCATACAATACCATCAAACTAAATTTAATAAGAAAACCAAAAATGCAAAATTATAAAAAAGCTTTATTTGCTTTAGCTTTAAGTGCTTTTTGTATGGGAGTGACTGAATTTGTTATGGCTGGAGTTTTAATTGATGTACAGCATTATTTTAAAATCGATGCAAAAACTGCTGGTTATCTTACAACCCTATACGCCATAGGAGTGGTTGTAGGAGCTCCTATTATAAGCATAGCTTTAAGCCATTTTTATAGACATATACAACTTTTAATTAATCTTGGAATTTTTGCTTTAGCTAATTTAACGATCTTTTTTAGCAATAATTTTTATTTAACAGCTTTTGCTCGTTTTATTGCTGGAACTCAGCATGGTGTATTTTTTGTTATTGCTACACTTGCTATTTCAAGCATCGCTCCAAATGAAAAAAAATCTAGTGCTTTAGCTATTATGGTAACAGGACTTACAGTTGCCCTTGTTACAGGTGTTCCTTTAGGAACTTTTATAGGATATCATTTTGGTTTTAAGCTTATTTTTTTATTAATTTTTATTATTACAATTTTTGCCTCTTTAGGTGTTTGGCATATGATGCCCAAAAAATTATATCCCAATCCTACCAATTTAAAAAATCTTGCACCAGCTTTTTCACATCGAAATTTATTAAAAACTTACACTATCACTCTTTGTAGTTGCGGTGCACAATTTATTCTTTATACCTATTTGCAAAAGCTACTTATTGATATCAGCGGATTTAAAGAACAAAATACAACTTATATTTTACTTTTATATGGAATTTGTGCCATTTTTGGAAATTTATGGGGTGGAAAAATGGTAGATAAAAAAGGTGCTATTTTTTCTTTAAGATTGATTTTAAATATACAAATTTTTGTATTTTTAAACTTTTTATGGACAATTTATATTCCAATTTTAATTATTTTCAATATTGCTCTAATGGGATTTTTTTCTTTTTCAACCATACCAGCTTTAAAAATGTTAAGCATTGCAAAAGCTAAACGACATACATATAAGATAATGGATAGCACTATTAGCGTTAATGAAGCGGCTTTTAATGTAGGTATAGCCTTAGCAAGCTTTATAGGAGGTCTTGTTTTAACAAATATAGGCATAGAATTTAATGCACTTTTTGCATCAATTTTTATCTTACCTGCTTTGATTTTTTCATTAATATTTTCAAAAGATAAAATTAATTATAAGCACTTTAAGAGAAAAGTGGAATAGAATTTGCTTTCTGTATAAAAAAATAAAAGGAAAACAATGACCATAGATAATACTAAACTAATTTCTAATACTGTTTTTAGCTCAACGAAAATTAAAGAAAAAGCATCTTCAGCTGATGAATTTCAAGCTAATTTAAATGAAGTAAAGAATAAAGAAAATAAAGAAAAAATAAGCTCTAATCAATTAAACAATAAAGATCTAGATCTTGGAGTCATCAGAGAAGATTTTAGATCTTATGCATGGCAAAAAATGAGAGAGGATCAATATAAAAAAAATGAAGAAACTTTACTCAATAAACTTTTTGCAACAATAGATGCAGGAAATGCTGCAAATAAAAAGATTTAAATATAAAATCAATTTCAAAAATATAAAACGAGAATTTCAATAATTCTCGTTAAAATTTAAAACCAATCTTCTAAAAAAACAAAAAATATAACTTATATATAATTTTTATTTAAAAAAATGATAATTTTTTAAGCCATTTAAGTCATTAAAAGTGATCTAGTTTTTCAATAATTTTTGTTATAATTTTATAAAAAAATAAAGGAAAATTATGATTTTCATTGATGCTTGTTTTAAAAAAACAACACCTTATACTCCTATTTGGATGATGCGTCAAGCCGGACGTTATTTACCTGAGTATATGAGAGTTCGCCAAGAAGCTGGAGATTTTCTTTCCTTATGTAAAGATTATAAAAAAGCATCTGAAGTAAGTTTACAACCTATAGAAATTTTAGGAGTGGATGCAGCAATTATTTTTTCAGATATTTTAGTAGTTCCGCTTGAAATGGGAATGAAATTACGTTTTGAAAAAGGAGAAGGACCTGTATTTGATAATCCAATTTCTAATATAGAAGATCTAAAAAAACTAGATACGCAAAATGCCCATCAAAAATTAAATTATGTATATGATGCTTTAAAACTCACTCGAGAAAAACTCCCAAAAGATAAAGCACTTATAGGATTTTGTGGAAGTCCTTGGACTATAGCCACTTATATGATAGAAGGTGGCGGAAGTAAAAACTATGCAAAATGTAAAAAAATGCTTTATCAAAATCCAGAACTTTTGCATCTGATTTTATCAAACCTTACAGAAGTTTTAAAGCTATATCTAGAAGAACAAATCAAAGCAGGAGCTAATGCTATACAAATTTTTGATAGTTGGGCAAGTGCTTTAGAATATAATGAATTTTTTAATTTCTCCTTTAATTATATGCTTAAAATTTCCAATTTTATTAAAAATAAATATCCTAATATACCTGTAATTTTATTCCCTAAAGGAATCAGTGGCTATTTAGATAAGATTGAAGGTAATTTTGATGTTTTTGGAGTTGATTGGAGCACTCCTTTAGAATTAGCGCGAGATAAATTATCTCACAAATATACCCTTCAAGGTAATATGGAACCTTGCAGATTGTATGATAAAAATTCTATTAAAGAAAGTGTGGATCAAATTTTACAAATTATGAAAAATAAAGCACATATTTTTAATTTAGGACATGGTATTTTACCTGATATTCCTGTTGAAAATGCTAAATATTTTATTAAGCTTGTCCAAGAAAGTTCAATTAGATGAAAATTGTTTTTGGACCTGTAAGCTCTAGACGCTTTGGAAGATCTTTGGGAATAGATTTAAGTCCAAGCAAAAAACAATGTAATTTTGATTGTGTCTATTGTGAACTTGAAGCTAAAAAAGCGCAAGAAAAACAAGATGAAATCGTAGAAGTTGCACAAATCATTTCAGAAATTCAAACAGTTATTGCTAAAGGTATTGAATTTGACTTTCTTACACTAACTGCCAATGGAGAACCGAGCCTTTATCCGCATTTAAATGAATTAATCGATTCTTTACGTCAAATTGTTAAAAACAAAAAACTTCTTATTTTAAGTAATGGCACAGCTGTGCTTGATCAAAATAAATTTCAAAGTTTATTAAAGCTTGATGTAGTCAAATTTAGTTTAGATAGTGCCATTTATAAAACTTTTTATCGCATAGATAGAACTTTAAAAAATATCGATTTAGAATTAATGATACAAAAAATGGCAGAATTTAAAACAAAATTTCAAGGTGATCTTGTGATGGAAATTTTAGTGGTTAAAGATCTAAATGATAATGAGCAAGAATTTATAGCTCTTAATAATGCTTTAGCTAAAATATCACCAACAAGAATTGATCTAAGTAGTATCGATCGACCCCCAGCTTATGCAGTTAAATCCATAAGCGAAAAAAAACTCTATGAACTTTCAAAATTAATCACTTGTGCGCCAGTTTTTTTAGCAAGAAGAAACTACAAAGAACAAAAACTTGAATTAAACAAAGAAGAATTATTAAAATTTCTTCATTTAAGGGCACAAAGTCAAATCGATGTAGAACATACTTTTAGTGAAAAATCCAAAATTCTTTTACAAGAATTAATCCAAACAAATGAAGTAAAAATCATTGATCTTGCAGGTGTTCAATTTTACAAAGCTTAATATTTTCACTTTATATCTTTTAATTTGTTAGCCATTGTTTTGCCCACAAGATTACAAATTTCATCAAAATTTGCTTCATAAATGGATTCAAAATTTCCATAATAAGCCAAAATTTTGTGTATTGCTCCTGCGCTTAAGCCCAATTTGATCAATTTAGAACTTTGCAAATCTTGCTTCTTTTTTGTTTTTTGATGAAAATTTATAGCAAAACGATGCGCCTCATCTCTTAATTTTTGCAAAAATTGTAATTTTTTATCATCCATACTTAAAGAAAACTCACCCTTAAAGGAATGTATTTTATCTTTAGCTCCTCCTTTAGCTCTATGTGCTTTTGCATCGATTTTCTCTTTAGAGATAGCCAAAATATCTATATTAGCACCGCTGCTTAAAACAATATCTTTTGCCAATTCCAATAAAGCTTTTCCACCATCTATAAGCCATAAATCAGGCGGAGTATTATTTTGAAAATCTAAAGCTCTACGCGTTAAAACTTCTCGCATCTGTTCATAGTCATTTTTATACTCAAGATGAAATTTTCTATATGAATTTTTATCCCATATGCCAAATTTATAAACTACCATAACTCCAACATTTGCAACGCCTTGTAAATGAGAATTATCAAAAATTTCAATATGGTTTGGAAAATTTTCAAGTTCAAAATATTCTTGAATTTCTTTTTGTATTTTAAAATTGCTATTTTTTTGTTCTTTCTCTATATTTAAAAGTGCATTCTCAAAAGCAAGATTACAAATTTTTCTTTTTTCTCCTATTTTTGGTATTTTAATACTGATTTTTTTTCCATAACGCTTACTTAAAATTTCTTCTAAAAGTTCCTTATCATCAAATTCTTCATAAATATAAATGGTATTTGCTATTAAAGGTGTATCAGTATTAAAATTTTCTAAAATAAGTTGTTTATAAATTTCATTTTTTTCAAAACTTAAAGCATTTTTTAAAAGAGTTGTTTTAGAATTTACACTAATAATCTTTCCATTTTGCACCACAAAACGGATTGTTGAAAGCATAGAATCTTTAAAAGCAATTGCAAAAATTTCAAAATCTTCCAATTTAGCAATATCAATTTGAATTTTTACCTCTAAATCTTTAATAGTAGAAATTTGATCTCTTATCTTAGCTGCTTCTTCATAATTTTCATTTTTAGCTAAATTAAACATTTGTTTTTCTAAATTTTTAATTAAAATGTTAGGATTTAAAAGTGCAGTAATAGCACTATCTAAGATTTTTTTATATTCTTTCTGACTAATTTCATTATTACAAGGTGCTAAACAACGATGAATTTGATAAAAAATACAAGGGCTTTTGCAATTTGCTTTTTGTTTTAAAGGATAATATAAATAAAGAGCGTTTAAAAGCTCTTTAGCCCCTTTAAAAAAAGGGCCAAAATATCTAATTTTAGTTTTTTTTATAAGTTTTCTTGTACTTTGAAAACGCGGATAATCTTCATTAAAATCAACATAAATATAAGGATAAGTTTTATCATCTCTTAAAAGTATATTGTATTTTGGATGCAATTGTTTAATAAAAGAATTTTCCAAAATTAAAGCATCTGCTTCTGAATTTGTTGTAATAAATTCTAAATGTACAGCCTCCTCTATCATTTTTTGTATTCTTAAAGAATTTTTATTATTTGCACACAATTTAGGGCGAAAAGTAAAATAGCTCCTAACTCTATTTTTTAAATTCTTAGCCTTGCCTACGTATAAAAGTTTTCCATTTTGATCAAAATACTGATATACACCTGGTTTTTGAGGTAAAGATTGCAGTTCTTTTTCTAAAATATTTTTAGATAATTTTTCAAGCATTTTTTATAATTTGCCTTAATTCTTCAAATTTATTTGATAAAATTCCGTTTTCAAAAGTATTTTTAAAGCAACCCAAGCTCAATTCTATATATGGACTTTTCTTAATATTTTCTTTATTTTTAACGTTAAAGGTATATTTTTGCATCATCACTCTAATATCTTTTATATTTGAAAAACCGCTTAAGGGATACACTTGAGCGTATTTTTTTATGAGAATTTTAATATAAATTTTGCTATTATCATGATTTAATTCTTGAAAACCTGCAGGATGCGAAGTAATGATATTTAAAATATCATTTTTTACATAAATCCTAGCTATTAAACGTTGTTTTGCAGGAGGTAAAGAATTTAAAAAATCCTTACAAAAAAACAAAGTTTTTAAAGGTTTATAATGAGATTTACTCATCAAATCATTAATAATAGCACTAGTATTTTTAATCATTTTTTGATTTTGAATTTTTACCATAAAATAATTTTATCATTTTTTTTCTTAATTTTTTTGTGCTCTTGCGGATATAAAGGCGATCCACAATACACAACTTATGAACAAAATGGCTCTATAAAAAGCATTAAAAAATATGAACAACTCAATAGGTGGTAATATAATGAAAAAAGCAGATATTTTAGTTTTGGATTTTGGTTCTCAATATACACAATTAATCGCTAGAAGATTAAGAGAACAGGGTGTGTATGCAGAAATTTTACCCTTTAATGTAAGTTTAACTGATATTAAAGCAAAAGAACCTAAAGGAATTATATTAAGTGGTGGTCCAGCAAGTGTTTATGCAACCGATGCTTACTTCTGTGATAAAGGAGTTTTTGATTTGGGTTTGCCTATTCTTGGAATTTGCTATGGCATGCAACTTATGGCACATCACTTTGGTGCCAACGTTGCTCCAGCTGGACATAAAGAATATGGAAAAGCAACCATTGAAATTCAAAAAGATAGTGCATTATTTAAAAATTTACCTAAAAAACAAACCGTGTGGATGAGCCACTCAGACAGAGTTGAAAATCTACCTAAAGATTTTGAAGTTTTAGCAACAAGCGAAAATAGTCCTTTTTGCGTCTTTGCTAATGAAGAAAAAAAATTCTTTGCTTTGCAATTTCATCCAGAAGTTCAACACAGCGAATTTGGTAAAAGTATTTTAAAAAATTTTGCTAAATATGCTTGTAATTGCGAAAGTGTATGGAATATGGGCTCTTTTGCCAAAACTCAAACAGAAAAAATTCGCGAAGAAGTTGGTAACGATAAAGTTTTATGTGCTGTGAGTGGTGGAGTTGATAGTAGTGTCGTAGCAGCACTTTTATCTAATGCTATTAAAGAACAAGTAATAGTTGTTTTTGTCGATAATGGCTTGTTACGCGCTAATGAACGTGAACAAGTAGAATTTATGTTTAAAAATACACTAAAAACTAACCTTATAAGTATTGATGCAAGCGAAATTTTTCTAAGTCGTTTAGCTGGAGTAATCGATCCTGAACAAAAAAGAAAAATCATAGGGAATACTTTTATAGAAGTTTTTGAACAAGAAGCAAAAAAACATAATGATGTTAAATATCTCGCTCAAGGTACTCTTTATACTGATATTATTGAAAGTTCGGTCATTGGTGCTAGCAAGACTATCAAAAGTCATCATAATGTTGGGGGTCTACCTGAAAAAATGAATTTAAAACTCATCGAACCTTTAAAAGAAATTTTTAAAGATGAAGTGAGAGCTTTAGGTTTGGAATTAGGCTTAAGCAAAGAAATAGTCTATCGCCATCCTTTTCCTGGGCCTGGTCTTGCTATACGCATCATGGGAGAGGTTAATCGCCCCAGCTTAGAATTACTAAGACAAGCAGATGTTATTTTACTTGAGGAATTAAAAAGTACTGGGTGGTATGACAAAACTTGGCAAGCATTTTGCGTACTTTTAAATGTAAAAAGCGTCGGAGTTATGGGTGATAATCGCACTTATGATAATACTATTTGTGTGCGCATCGTAGATGCAACTGATGGGATGACTGCAACCTTTTCGCACTTACCTTATGAAATTTTAGAAAATATTAGTCGTCGCATCATCAATGAAATAAAAGGAATCAATCGCGTAGTATATGATATATCGAGTAAACCACCTGCAACAATCGAATGGGAATAATTATTTTTTACAATAATATACTATAGCTGGTGGAATATTTTGCCACACTATTTTTGAAATTTTAACCTCGCTAAAAAGTTCAAATATTTTTAAGCGAAAGGCTTTACCAGAAAGGCTTGGAATTAAATAAGCAAAAGTAGTAAAATATCCACCTTTTGATAAATTTTTATAAATTGTCTTTAAAAGTTTTTCTTGTTCATGATTTTTTAGTAAAGCCCAAGGAATTCCAGAAACTACAATATCTACATTTGACATAGCTCTTTGATGTAAAAAATACTCTAAATTTTCAGCATTTCCAATTTGCAAGTCTAAATTTTCATATTTTTTGGAAAGTTTTTGTGCCATTTGATCATTAATTTCTATCGCAAAAAATTTAGCATCCTTATGCTTTTTTTGAAGTATAACTTCTGTGAATGCTCCTGTTCCTGGTCCTATTTCAACGATATTTTTAACATTCTCTAAACCTATATTGTCAATAATTGTCTTTCTTAATTTTTTAGAACTAGAACACAAAGCTCCTACTTGTTTAGGATTTTTTAAATAATAATAAAAAAACATCATTTTCCTTTTAAAAAATAAAATATCCTAAAAAAATAATAATTATAAAAAACTATGTGAAATTAATGTGAATTTTAATAATAAAAATCTTAAATCTATTATTAAAATTTTATAAAAATAAAGTTAAAATATCCTTTTTAAAACATTTCAAGGATGAAATATGCACGGAAAGATAGCCATCTATATGGACTCTACAGGACGAGGGACTGTTACAAATTCAGCAAATACTTTTTTTGATTTTAATCGTCAAATCTGGAATGATAAAAAAAGTATGCCTACAGTTGGAATGTTTGTAGAATTTAGGACTCTTTCAACTGAAAATAAAAATGCAGGTGGGACATCTGCTTCTGTTAATAAAACAATCACAAGCATCAGACCTTCTAAATTTCAAGAATTTAAAGAAGGTGATTTTATTACAGAAAATGATTTTTGGAAAACGAATGATGATGATGAATTAGAGGATTTGCAAAATTCAAGAAGAAGTGCCTATATTACAGAACTTTATAGAACTATAGATTTTGATTCTATAGAAAAAATTCCCCTATCTTTTACTATTCCTCAAGCTATACAAAAATATTTTGCTCATGAAATTTTATCCGTAGAAACCCTACAATCAAATTTAGAAGATGAAAAAGATATTCCGTGTATTTTAGATTATGTGATTATTAAAAGATTTTTATTTAAAGCTTATGATACTCTTATTTTTATGGATAATTCTATTGATCAAACTCAACTTAATGCTTTAAAAAGCATTATGATGCATTTGGAAAATTCATACAAACAAATGGCTGCGGATCGCAAACCTAATATAACTAAAATTTTTAATGAAACTTTCCTATCCTTACAGTGTCATTACCAAGCTCTAATGGCAACTATAGACACCAAAAAAAATAGACTCGCCTCCATTGAAGCTCAGATGAAAACTTTACAATCTGAAATTGCCCTTAAATCAAAAGCAGCCAATCCTGATCAAGAAAAAATTAAAGCACGCCAAGAGAGATTAGAAAACCTCCAAAAAGAAGCAGAAAGTTACAAAACCTCTCTTAAAAGATTACAAGCCATCCAAGAAGATTTTTACAAAAAAAATTACAATATTTTTGAAAATGCCTTTAAGCTTTCCCGTGAAAAACTTTTTAAAAAAATTGTTACAGGGCTTAATTTATGTGCTACGATTATGGATATTAAAATTTGGCACTTATCGATAAAATCTTCAGGAGTAAAAAATTCTTATTTTTCAATGACCAATATAGAAAATTCTTTTTGCTCTCTCTCTTTTGCGGAGCATTATTTAAGCAGACTAAATAAATCAGCTCTTAATCCATTTGATCAAAAACTTTTAATTTATATTCAAAAAATTACAAAAGAACAAAGAAGAAAATTTTTAGTTGTTACTTCAGATTTAGATCTATTGTGTAAATTAAAAATCGAAAATTTTGCTCAAAATCCTTATTATATTGTAAAATATGCCCCTAAAAAGGTTAATTATCAATCCCTAATGCGTGATAACACTTTTGATATTGTTTATATTGATGAAAAACATGTTTGGGAAAGCGTAGCAGATATTATATTGCAAGGAAAACATTTTGATAAAACAGGAAAAACCAAATTTAAACTTATATAAAACATAATTTTAAGCTAAATTAAGTTATAATTTCCTGCCTAAACGGTACGCGAATTTTTAGTGATCCAACACATTTTTAATTACTGTGAGTGTGCGGTTTACCGTGTCTGTGGCATCGTTTGAATTTCGAAAGAAGTGAGAAGTTGCAGCCTTTAAAAATCGCCTAACGGTTTTCTTTTGACTTTTTGGGGTCAACTACAATAGCGGCTGTTTGGGTTTTATTAAAGGAGAATATCAATGAAAATAATGATTCTAGGTAGTGGTGCCAGAGAATACTCTATCGCTTTAGCTTTAAAAAATATAGATCAAAATTTGATTCTTTTCTTTTCTCCTGGAAATGGTGCAACTGAAAATCTTGGCACAAATATTAATCTTGAAAAACCTCTAGAATTAGCAAATTACGCAAAAGAAAATGAAATTGATCTTTGTATTGTGGGAAGTGAAAATTTTTTAGCTCAAGGAATTGTAGATATTTTTAAACAACATAATCTTACTATATTTGGACCAAGCAAAGCAGCAGCTATGCTTGAAACATCAAAATCTTTTATGAAAAATTTTCTTCAGAAATATCAAATTAAAACAGCTAAATTTTTAAATACTAATAGTTTAGAAAAAGCTAAAGAATTTATTTTAACTTTAACACCACCTATAGTTATAAAAGCGGATGGCTTATGTGCTGGAAAAGGCGTAATTATCGCACAAACTTATGAAGAAGCTATTGATTCAGCTTCTAAAATGCTCAGCGGAGAAAGCTTTGGAGATGCTGGAAAATGTATAGTAATAGAAGAATTTTTAGATGGATTTGAACTTAGTATTTTTGCAGTTTGCGATGGAGATGATTTCATCTTATTACCTGCAGCTCAAGATCATAAAAAACTTCTTGATCAAGATAAAGGGCCAAATACTGGAGGTATGGGCGCTTATGCTCCTAGCTCTTTAGCTAGTGAAGATTTACTTGAAAAAATTAAAAAAGATATTATTATTCCTACTTTATCTGGAATGAAAAAAGAAAATAGTGAATTTAGCGGAGTTTTATTTATAGGAATTATGGTTGTCGATCAAGAGCCTTATGTTTTAGAATTTAATGTACGTTTTGGTGATCCAGAATGTGAAGTGTTAATGCCTTTAATTGAAAATCCTTTGGAATTGATTTTAGCTACAACCCAAAAACGCTTAAAAAATACAAAAATTAATATAAAAAAAGAATACGCTGTAGGAGTTGTTTGTGCTAGTGAAAATTATCCTTATAAAAGCTCTGAAAAAACAGAAATTTCTATAAAAAGTATTCCAGAAAATACTCATATTTCTTATGCTGGAGTTAGCTTAAGTAATGGTAAATTAATGGCTGATGGAGGTCGTGTTTTAGTCTGTGTTGGCGTAGGCAAAGATATAAAAGAAGCACAAAAAAAAGCTTACGAACTTTGCGAAAATATTGAATTTAAAGGAAAACAATTTAGAAAAGATATCGCTTATCAGGTCACCCAATGAAAGAAGATTTAGCCACTCGATTAGAACGTGAAAATTTAAGTATTGCTAGTTTTAAAAAAAGGGTTTTAGCCTATTTTATAGATAATTTTATCCTTTCTTTTATTATTTATATAATCTTTTATACTCCCTTATCTCAGGCAAAAGATTTGATGGAAATGATTGAAGTATCACGTAATTTTGGCTTAAGTTTTATTTTAATTCGTTTAATTTATCAAATCATTTTTACCTATTTATATGGTGCAAGCTTGGGAAAAATGATATGTAAAATAATTATTTTAGATGAAGATGTTTTAGATAAACCTAATTTGATACAAAGTTGCATAAGATCTAGTGTTAGCGAACTTAGCAATAGTGCGTTTTTTTTAGGATTTGCATGGGCTTTAAGTAATAATTTGCGTAAAACATGGGAAGATTATGCAGCAAAAACAGTAGTGGTCAATGTGGCGTAAATTTTTATTTTTATGTTTTGCAAAAATTGCCTTAAATGCAGCACAAGTTGATATTTATGCGCTTGATGCAAAAAAAGAAGGAGATATACTTACTGCAAAAAATGATGTAGTTATTTTTTCAGATTTTTATTTCATCACCGCAAATAAAGCAATATACAATGAGAAAAGTGGAGATATAGAACTCTTTGGTGATGTTAATATTTTAAGAGGACAAAATGAACGTTCCCATTCAAATTATGCAAAAATAAATTTAAATTCCAATGAAGCATATTTTAATAATTTTTTCTTCTCTAATAATAATCTAGAAGTTTGGTTTCAAAGTAAAAAAAGTTATTTAAATGATAAAATTTTTGAAAGTGATATTTCTGCTGTTTCTAGTTGTAATGTCGAAGATCCAGATTGGGAAATTCGATTTTCTAAAGGCTGGTTAAATAGAAAAAATAATTTTGTTCACTTATATAATGCAAGATTATACGTTAAAGATATACCTGTATTTTATTTACCTTATTTTGGATTTAGCGCTGATACACACCGACAAAGTGGACTTTTGGTTCCTAAAATTATTTTAAAAAGAGGCGAAGGTTTATACTATGAACAGCCTATTTATATAGCAACAGATGAAAATTGGGATTTGCAGTTTGATCCACAAATTAGGACTAATAGAGGCTTTGGACTTTACTCTACTTTAAGATTTGTAGATTCACCTTATTCTATGGGTGAACTTAATTTTGGTGGATTTAGAGAAAAATATTCTTATTATCGCAAAGAAAATTTAAAAAATAAAACTCATGCTGGTATTGAATTAAAATACATTAGAGATGACTTGTTTAAATCCCTATTAGGAGATAATTTCCAAGAGGGATTATGGATTGATGGAATTTATATCAATGATGTTGATTATTTTAATCTTAGCTCAAAAGATACTTATGATCTTAACTCACTAGTCACTTCTAGAGTTAATTATTTCTTAGCCGATGAAAATAATTATTATGGAATTTATGGAAAATACTATATCGATACCTCTAAATTAAATAACAAATCAACCTTGCAAGAATATCCAAGCTTTCAATATCATAGATTTTTAAATAATTTATTTGATGAACGTTTGCGTTATTCTTTTGATGCCACTTTTCATAATTTTTATCGTCAAGTAGGTCCTTATGCAAATCAAATTAATTTAGAATTGCCAATTTCATATCACAATGCTTTTTTTAACGATTTGCTTCATTTTACTTTTACAGAAAATCTTTTCGCCTCTTTTGTTAATTACACTCATGATCCTAGAAAAGATCATGAACATTATTTCCAAAATACCCATAGTTTTAATTTTTATACAGATCTTTCAAAAAATTATGGGTATTTTTTTCATACTTTAAATTTTGGATTAGAATATTCATTACTTGGAGCAAAATCTGGAAATATTAGTGAAAACTATCTTGAAGAATCCACTACACAAAAAGATGATCAAATAAATTTTTACACGATTCAATATTTTTATAATGATTTAGGCCAAAAAAAAATAAAACATAAATTTAATCTTGAATATTTAAATAAAAAACAACATTTTAATCAGTTAAAAAATTTAATAACTTACTACTATAATGACTATATCAATTTAAGCAATGAAACATTTTATTCTTATAGAGAGCAAAGATTTACTAATGTAATTAATCAAATCGAATTAAGTTCTAATTTTGATTTTAACTTAAATTTTTCACACGCCTATCAAAATAATGAATATGGCAAATATAATTTTATAGGAACGCATGCAAATTATATTATAACACCAAATTATAATTTATTTGGGGGCATTTGGCTTGACACCCAAAGATCACATGCAAATATGTGGGAATTTGGCTATACTTTTCAAAGAAAATGCTGGAATTATTCTTTAATGTATAGAGAAAGAATTGATCCACAGCTTACAAGTGCTGGAATTACCGCTAAAAACCAAAGTGGAGTTTATTTTGTATTTAATTTTTATCCAATAGGCGGAATCAAATATGATTTTTCGCTAACTGAAACTGAAAATAAAATTTAAAAGGAAAGATACTTGCTTAATATTTTTAAAAATTTAACCCATTTATTATCTGGAAAAAAAGGAAAGACGATGCAATATGAAATTCAAGTTAATAAAAATATAGAAATCTTTGATATAGACAAAGTAGCAAAACAAGCCTCTGGTGCTGTTTTAATGAGACAAGGCAAAAGTGTTATATTGGCAACAGTTGCAAGAGAAGAAAAGCTTGTTGAAGAAGACTTTTTACCTTTAACTGTCCAATATATAGAAAAAGCTTACGCTGCAGGTAAAATTCCAGGAGGCTATGTTAAAAGAGAAACTAAACCGACTGATGCAGAAACTCTTACAGCTAGAATCATAGATAGATCTTTACGTCCACTTTTTCCAAAAGGATATACTTATCCAACTCAAATTGTAGTTATGGTTCTTTCAGTAGATTCTCAAACAGATTTGCAAGTAATGAGCTTAAATGCTGCTAGCGTAGCACTTTATTTAAGTGATATTCCTATAAAAGCTCCAGTTTGTGGAGTTCGTATAGGGCGTATTGATAATAATTTTATCCTAAATCCTACCAATGAAGAACTTAAAAAAAGTACTTTAGATCTTTATGTTTCTGGAGTAAAAGATGAACTTTTAATGATAGAAATGAGAGCTTTACCAAATGATGAGTTTAGCCAAAATACTCAAGCTATGAATGAATTAAGTGAAGATGAAACCTTAAAGGCTTTAAGTTTAGCTCAAAAAGCAATTCTAGAGGGGTCAAGTATTTATGAAAAAACCTTTATAAATCATAAAAAAGACAATTCTATAGAATTAAAAGAAGAAATTGAATATCCAGAAATTTTTACCTTTTTAGAAAATAATTTTTATAATGATATTAAACAAGCTATTAATCAAATGGCAAAAAGTGAAAGAGCTAGTGAATTAAATAAAATTGCTGAAAAAATTATAAAATTAGATATTGCTAAAGAATGGGATGAAGAAAGCATACTTAATACCTTAAATAAAGTCAAACGCAATATCATACGCTCTCAAATTCTAAATGAAGGAAAAAGAGCAGATGGTAGAGGCTTAAAAGAAGTAAGACCTATTAGCATAGAAACAAACATACTCCCTAATGCTCATGGATCTTGTCTTTTTACACGAGGTCAAACGCAAGCTTTAGTTGTAGCAACTCTAGGTGGAGATAGTGACGCTCAAATGATAGATTTACTCAATGAAAAAAATCCTGTAAGTGAACGCTTTATGGTAAATTATAATTTTCCAGGTTTTTCAGTAGGCGAAGCTAGTCCTATTAAAGCACCAAGTAGGAGAGAATTAGGGCATGGAAATTTAGGAAAAAGAGCTCTATATCCAAGTATACCGCAAGATTATCCTTATGTTATTCGCTTAGTTAGTGAAATTCTAGAAAGTAACGGATCAAGCTCTATGGCTACAGTTTGTGGAGGATCCTTGGCCTTACGTGCTGCAGGAGTTCCTAGTTTAGATCTGATTGCTGGAGTTGCAATGGGATTGATTTTTGAAAATGACCAATTTGCAGTTTTAACCGATATTATGGGACTTGAAGATCATGATGGAGATATGGATTTTAAAGTTGCTGGAAATAAAAATGGTATAACTGCTTTACAAATGGATATCAAACTTGGTGGCATAGATCAAGAAAAATTAAAAATTGCCCTTTATCAAGCTAAAGAAGGAAGATTGCATATTTTAAATATTATGGAAAAAGCAGCAAAAGAAATTATTGTTAATGAGGAAATTTTACCAAAAATAGAATTATTTAATATCGAACCATCTAAAATTGTAGATATTATAGGCCAAGGTGGCAAAACAATTAAAGAAATCATAGAAAAATTTAATGTATCTATTGATCTTGATCGAGATAAGGGAGAAGTAAAAATTTCAGGCTGCAATAATGAACAAATTATAGCTGCTAAAAATTATATTATAAATATCACAACTTCTCATAAAACCCATAAAAAATCCTTGAAAGAAAAGAAAATAGCAGAATTTGAAATTGGCCAAGAATTTGAAGGAGTGGTTAAGAAAATTACTCAATTTGGAGCCTTTGTAGAACTCAAAGATGATATAGATGGCTTGATTCATCATTCTAAAATAAAACATTTAGATATTAAAGAACAAGATATTTTAAGAGTAAAAGTTAGCGAAATTAAAAATGGTAAAATTTCTGTGGATTTATGCGAATGAGTGATTTTCTCACTCATCCTTTAAAACCCTTTTTTAACAGAAATTCTAAAATTTTAATCTTAGGGTCTTTTCCCTCGATCCAATCCAGAAAAGATGGTTTTTATTATCAACACCCAAGAAATAGATTTTGGCCTATTTTTGAAATTTTATTCTCTGTAAAATTAACAAGTATAAAAGAACAAAAAATATTTTTAAAAAATCAAAAAATAGCCCTTTGGGATATACTCAAAAGTTGCAAAATAAAAAATTCTGATGATAAAACTATAAGTTATGCTAAAGCCAATGATTTAAATATCATCTTAAATCATGCCAAAATAGAATACATCTTTACCACAGGAAAAAGTGCTTATCATTTTTTTAAAAAATTCTATCCTAATCTAGAAGCTATTGCCCTACCATCTACATCCCCTGCAAATTTAAATTTTTCCCTTGAACAGCTTACATATGAATATAAAAAAATCAAGCAAATTTTAAAAAATTAAATATATTTTTTAAACAACAAAAAAATTAAAGCATTAAATATAAAAATAAAGCATATAAGAATAAAAACCATTTCTATTTTAAAATAAGCTGTTATAATTCCTCCTCCAAAGGCTCCACAAAAATTGCCTAAAAATTGAAATGTTTGATTAAGACCAAAAATAACACTTAAGTTTTTTGCACTCACACTTTTTTTAAGCAAGGCATTTACACAAGGTAAGAGACCGCCAAGTGCTACTCCTATTAATAATCTAATAAAAATTAACATATAAACATTTGTAGCCAAAGATTGTAAATAAAAACAAATTCCACAAAATATTAAAGAAGAAAAAATAATTTTACTTGGACCTATTTTATCCGCAAAACTGCCAATTCTTGGCGCAAAAAACAAATTACTTACCCCACTTGAAGCCACAACAATTCCAGCCCAAAGAGCCAAATTACCTCCTTGATGAATTTTTTCTACAAAAATACTTAAGATAGGCATAACTCCAAAGGTTCCAAATTGAATTATAAAAGTTGTGATAAAAAGAATAATTATAAGAACTTTATTTTCTTTTTTTCTTTGGGTATATTGACGAATTTCTTTATTTCTCTTATCCTCATGAATAAAAAAATAAATTGTAATAAATGAACAAGCTATTAAAAATGCTATAAGATCAAAGACAGTACTAATGCTTAAAAATTCAGCAACAAACCCACCAAATAAAGGTCCTATTAGACTACCACTAACTGAAGCAGTAGAAAGAGTGCCTAAGGCATAAGCGACTTTTTCTTTAGGAGCAATTACTGCTATAAAAACAACACATGCAGATGTAAAACCCGAAACAATTCCTGTTAAAGCTCGGATTAAAACTACTTCTGTTGCATTGTGAGCAAAGCTAAGCCATAAAGTTAAAATTGACATTCCTAAACTTGCTCGAAGTAACATATTTTTATAACCATATTTTGCACCTAAAAAAGCCCAAAGAGGTGAAAAAATAGCCATTCCAAGTGGAGTTATACCAAAAGCAAGTCCTGAATAAAATGCAATATCATTGGGATTAATATGTCCTAATTCTTTTATATATAAAGGTAAAATAGGAGCAATTTGGCTTAGACCCATGCTTGTAGTAAAAACTCCAAACCAACATATCCACAAAGTTTTATTGAATTTTTCCATAATTTTATTGTATGATAGTTTTTATAATTTTTAATTAAAACATAAGGAAAAAATGTGAAAAAAATAACCTTTATATGCTTAGGCAATATATGTCGTTCTCCTATGGCTGAATTTGTCATGAAGGATTTAATTAAAAAAAATAAATTAGAAGAATTTTTTTTCGTTACCAGTGCGGGTACTTCAGGAGAGCACGATGGTGAAGGAATGCATTTTGGAACAAAAACCAAACTTGAAAGCCTTAATATTAAGCATCAAAATTTTAAGAGTAAAAAACTCACACAAAAACTCTGCAATGAAAGTGATTTTTTAATCACTATGGATAATTCTAACTTTAATAATGTTTTAAAAAAATTTAATAACGTTGAAAATAAACTTTTAAAAATGACTGATTTTGCTCCTGATTTAGGTTATAATGAAATTCCAGATCCTTGGTATAGTAAAAATTTTGATGAAACATATAAAATTATTTCCTTAGCTTGTGAAAATCTTTTAAATTTTTTGAAAAAATAAATTAATTAAAACCCTTAAAAGCATATCTTTGCAACATGGAAGAGTTTCCTAAAATTCCTCCTTGGTGTATATAAAGCAAGGGTTTTTCCCACTTTCTTTGCAATACAACACTTAAACCTATCATATCATAAAGTAAATCAAATTCTATAGAACATTCTTGTTTGATTTCTTGATAGAGTTGGTAAATTTCTTTATAGGGTTTTCCAAAATGATATTTTTTATTTTTCTTTAAAATTTGTAAATTCTTAAAATTATAATCTTGTATTAATTCTAAAATCTGTTTTTTTAAATAATCTTCATCGCCAACACACGCACAAGTAAAAACTTTAAATTGAGAATGTTTAGCTAAAAAAGCAGCAGAAGTTCCTGTTCCAGATGGTAAAAAAATATCAAATTGCAAATTCAATTCCAAGCTTTGTTTTTTAATTTCATTTGCTAATTCCTTATAACCTTGTTCTGCGTTTAAATTGGCTATACCTTGTTCAATAAAAATATCATCTTTATTGCATAAAGATAATGCATATTCTTTTAAGTTATTATTAGTTTCTATAATTTCAACCCTATTTTTTAAAGCTAGAGCATAATTACTACACGGATTTTCTTTTAAATAGGATGGAATTTTTTTACAAATAAAAATAAATTTTATATTTCTTTTAAAACAAAAGAGACTAAGCGCAGCCATTGCATTGCTTTGAATACCGCCATAGCTAATAAAACGCTGATGTTTAGCATAAGTTTGAGCAAAATAAAAGGCAAGCTTTCTAGCTTTATTACCATTAATTTCTCCTAGTAAATCATCACGCTTTATATAAAATTCAAACCCTTTAAAATAAATTTTATCAATAGCAGATTTTAACATTTCATAAGATTTTAATGAAATTCAAAAAAATTTTCTACGTCTTTTAAAGCATTATCATTTTTAATACTAAATTTTATTTCTATGCGACGACTTTTATCTTTGTCTTCTACACCATTACTCATAATAGGATCAGAAAAAGATCGACCGCTTGCCATCAAAAGTTTTTGAAGCCTTGGATCTTTATAGAAACTATAAATAAAATTCATCACTTCATAAGCTCGTTTTTGAGATAAATCTAAATTATAAATATAAGATCCATCACTGTCTGTATGTCCCTCAATAATAATATTTTCAATGTTAGATAAAATCTTTGGATCATTCATAATCGCATCAAAATATTCGCTTAAAATTTTTCTTAATTTTGCTTTTGCTTCATTTTTTAAAACATAAGAATCTTTATCAAATAAAACCTCAGCAGGCAAAGAAATTGCCCCTGTTTTATCATTAATTGTAATATTATTATCAAGTTTTTTTTGTAGTTCCTTGCTTAAATTCTCGCGCATAAGACCTAAATTTTGAATTTTTTCTTTAGCTTGATTAAATTCTTCTTTTAAACTAGCCAATTCTTCATCTTTTTTTTCAAGCTGTCCAAGCAAAATAAGAATTTGCTTATCTTTATTATCAAGGGTTGAATTTAAATCCTGACTTAATTGTTTATAATTAGTTATATTTGCTTCAAGTTCTGCTTTTTGCAATTTTGCAAGATCTAAGGCACTTGAGGCATTGTTTAAATCAGAACTTAGCTTAAAAACTATTGCTTCTTTATTTTTTAATTCTTGTTTACTTTCTTCTAAGCGCGCTTCTTGTTTGGTTAAACTATCTTTAATTTCTTTTAAATCACTCTGGGTTAAAACATATTTAACCACAATGGCACCTATGAGTAAAATAAAAACAAAAAGCAAACCAGCCATTAAATCAGCATAAGCTATCCAAAAATTATTATCTTCTTTAAAATCATTTTTCATGATTGATTTTCTTTGCTTGTTTTTTCCAAATCTACTTCTTTTTCTTGCTCATTTTCTTGAGTAAAATCTAACTCTTCTATATTTTTATTTTCGTTATTGGCTTCTTGTTCTTCTACTTCTTTACCAATTTTTTTGATCATTTCATTAGTTTCTTCATTTAGATCTTGAATTTCTTTTTTAAATTCTCCCATCATTTTAATTTTTTCATCGATATTTTTTTCTTCTTCATATATTTCTTTAAATTTATGCATTCCCTCAAAAAGACTTGTTTTAAAACCTTCAAAAATCTTTTCTTGACTTTGAAGCATTTCTTGTTCATAAAGTTTAAAATTATGACTAAAACGTTCCACTTCGTCTGTAAAAATACCTAAAGTTTTATCAAAATGTTGAATTTTTTCATTACTAATATCCAATAAACGATTGTATTGTTCTGACATACGCATATTAACTTCTTTAAGATTTTGATTAAGCATACCAATACCATTAAGCATTTCACTATACAATTTACCAAGATCTCTTTGATCTCTTTGTGCTCTGCTTAACTCTCCCATAGTTTGTTTAATATGCTCCCCGCTTAATCTTATAGCTTTTTCTTCAACATTAATCATATCTTGGAAAATTTTAAATTTTCTATCGATTGCATGATCAAGTTCTGCAAAAAAATCCTGATTGCTTACTTGTTTAAAAATAGCACCAATTTTTTCAAAATGTTGTAAGCTTTCACTCAAATATCTTTGATCAAGTTCTTCTTTTGTCCAAAAAAATCCACTCGTAGAATTTTTTTGACGATTTAATAAACGTTCAATCTTACTTTTGCCAAATTTCTCAAAAAAAATCCACCAAAGAGCTAAAAAAATACCGTAAATTGAAACATAAAAAGCAGTCCCTACTCCACTTAATAAGTTTGCAATTTCTTGCTCTAAAGCCGCTGTATTACTAGAACTAAAATCTGGCATAGAAATTGCAATGCTAATAAAAGTTCCCAAAATTCCCATCATAGGAAATATAGCCGAACCTATACTTGCAAAATTTTCATTTCTAGTTTCTTTAATATAACTATAAGCAAAATCATCGAAATTTGCATTTGATTTAGTATCTTTGCCTATAGCAAGAAAATGTTTCATAATATATCTTTTTAAAGCTTGCTTAAATTCATCTTTTTGCTGCTCAAAAATGCTATAGGCGTATTCAGAATTATGACGTGCAAAAATAAGGGCTACAAAAAAAATAATTCCTGTCATAATAACCGTATGTAATTCAACTTCAAAATTAATAACATGAAAATAACCTAGCAAAATCAAAAAATAAAGCAAAGCAGGAATAAAAATAATCTTTAAATAAACAAAATATCCTTTTCTTTCTTTACTCTCAGGCAAAATAAGTTCTGCAATTTCATCCGATTTTACTTCCATAATAAACAATCCCTAATAAAAATAAAATTTTACTCTAAAAATTATTTAAAAAATAATCTTTAAACTAAAATAAAAACTAAGTATAAAACTTAGTTTTTATTGATACAATTTAAATTCTCAAAAGCAATTTCTAAACGCTTAATCATACTTTCTTCACCTGATCTTAGCCATATACGTGGATCATAGTATTTTTTATTTGGTTTATCATCGCCTTCTGGATTTCCAATTTGACCTTGCAAATAAGCATGATTTTTAGCTTCATACTCACGAACTCCATCCCAAAAAGCCCATTGAGTATCTGTATCAATATTCATTTTAATCACGCCATAGCTTACTGCATCTTTAATATCTTTTAATTCACTTCCACTTCCACCATGAAAAACAAAATTAATTGGCTTATCATTATTTAGTCCAAATTTATCTTTTATAAATTTTTGAGAATTTTTCAAAATTTCAGGTTGCAAGCTTACATTTCCAGGTTTATAGACCCCATGTACATTACCAAAACTTGCTGCAATTGAAAATTTATCGCTAATTTTTCCAAGTCTTTCATAAGCAAGAGCTACATCTTCAGGCTGAGTATAAAGTTTAGCATTATCAATACCTGTATTATCAACTCCATCTTCTTCGCCACCCGTGCAACCAAGTTCTAACTCAAGACAAATCCCTAAAATGTCAAGTTTTTTTAAATACTCTTCACAAGTTCTTAAATTTTCCTCCAAGCTTTCTTCACTAAGATCAAGCATATGAGAACTAAATAAAGCTTGTCCATGATTTTTCTTAAATTCTTCATTTGCCATAATCAAGCCATCTATCCAAGGTAAAAGCTTTCTGGCAGCATGGTCAGTATGTAAAATAACTGGAACTCCATAAGCTTTAGAAAGCAAATGAACATGTTGAGCACCACTAACAGCACCTAAAACATCTCCGTTAGAACAATTTTTTCCGGCATAAAATTTAGCACCCCCATTAGAAAACTGAATAATTACGGGAGAATTTACTTTTTTAGCAACCTCTAAAACCGCGTTAATAGAATTTGTTCCAACAACATTAACAGCAGGGATTGCAAATCCCTCTGCTTTGGCATACTCATAAACTTTATTAAGCTCACTACCGCTTATAACTCCTGGTTTAACTATATCTAAAACACCCATTTTATTTATACTCAACTTTAGCACTATTTAAAAGTTCTTGACCTTTTTGATTCATTACCTTCTTAAATTCTTCAAATTTAAGTCCATTTTCAATACCTTGTTTTACATCTTCAAATTTAATTTGCTCTCTTGGATGTGAATTTTCTTTTAAGATAATATGATATCCAAAATTTGTTTTTACTGGAGTTGTTGTAATGGTACCATTTTTAAGTGCAAAAGCTGCATCTGTAAAAGGTTTCACCATAGTTGATTGGTCAAACCAACCAAGCTCCCCACCTTGATTTTTTGAACCTGGATCTATAGATTTTTCTTTAGCAATTTGACTGAATTTATCTTCTAAGGCCTTGCCTTTTAATTTTTTAAGCTCATTAATAATTTCTTTAGCTTCTTTTTCACTAGAAACTAAAATATGTCTTGCTTGAACTGAAGCAGGTTTTACATATTTATCTTTATTTTGTTCATAAAAAGCTTTAACTTTAGCTGGATCTATCTTAATAGAATTTAAAATTTTTTCTTGATATACATTAACCAAGATGCTTTCTTTTGCACGATCAAGCTCTTTCATATAGAGTGGATCTTTTTCTAAATTTTGTTTTTTGGCATCTTGTAAAACTAAATCTTGAATGATATATTGTTGTAAAAGAATCTTTTTTTGATTATCAGGTAAAGTTTTAAAATCTTGACCTCTAAGCATAGGAGCAAAAAAATCATTTACCTCAGTATCGCTAATATTTTTACCATTTACGGTAGCTATTGTAGCTGCATTTGCACTTAAAGCTACACCAAAAAACAAAGTTGCCGCGACTAGAGAAATTTTTTTCATCGAGTTTCCTTTTTAATTAAAATATAAGATAATTCTATTATATCTCAACTTGGTTTAAAGCAAATTAACTAAAATAAAAAAATGAAAAGAAATTTACAAATTAAAGAACTTTTTTTAAAAAATTTTGATAAGCCTGTAACAGAATTGAAATTTAAAAATCTTTACGAGCTTATAGTTTGTGTGATGCTTTCAGCTCAATGCACTGACAAAAGAGTGAATTTAATCACTCCAAATCTTTTCAAGGCTTATCCAGATATTAAAAGCTTAGCAAATGCTAATTTATCAAGTTTAAAAAGCTATATTCAAAGTTGTTCTTTTTTTAACAACAAAGCACAAAATCTTATCAAGATGGCAAAAGCTGTTTGTGAAAATTTTAATGGAGAAATTCCCTTAAATGAAAAAGATTTGAAATCTTTAGCAGGAGTAGGACAAAAAACCGCTCATGTTGTTTTAATTGAATGGTGTGGAGCTAATTTTATGGCTGTAGATACTCATGTTTTTAGAGTTTCTCATCGTCTAAATCTCAGTAAAGCAAAAACCCCAGAAGCTACAGAAGAAGATTTAACACGCATTTTCAAAGATAATCTTAATTATCTTCATCAAGCTATGGTACTTTTTGGAAGATATACCTGCAAAGCAAAAAAACCTCTATGTAAAGAATGCTTTTTAAGTCATCTTTGCACTAGTAAAGATAAGGAAATTTAATGAAATCACTCACTTTGATATTTTTGTGCTTTTTTAATGCATTTGCTCTTCAATCTTACATACCTAATAAAGATTTTTCATCCTATTTTAATTCTTTTAACTGTTCTCAAGTTTTAAATAATTTTTTTTATATCAATTGTTATGATTATTCTTTAAAGGGCACAAAGGCAGTTGCTTACAAAGTTGAATCCTCTAATTTAAAAATGAAACAAATTAAAAAACGACCACGTTTTGAAGATGATACCAATATTCCTAAAAAATACCGCACCACTTGGAGCGATTATAAACACAGTGGATATACTCGTGGACATACGGCTTCAAATGCTTCATTTCGTTTTAGTAAAGCTGCTCAAAATTCAGTTTTTTTAATGAGTAATATGACTCCACAAAATGAGCAAATTAATGCTAAAATTTGGAATGAAATTGAACAAAGAGAAAGAGAATTGGCTTTAAAATTTCAAAGTGTAGAAGTTTTAAATCTTGTTCTTTATGATAAAAATCCAAAACGAATAAAAAATAACATTGCAATACCTAGTTTTTATGTTAAAATCATCCAAACTCCAAAATTTAAAGAATGTTATCAGGTTCCAAATCACGAAGTTGTTGATGAAAAAATTAATCATTATAAAATTTCTTGTGAGCAGTTTTAAGGAAAAAGAATGGATTTAAATGAATTAACAATAACTGCACTTTATATTATAGGAATTTCAGCAGAAGGAATGACAGGTGCTTTAGCGGCAGGAAGACATAAAATGGATCTTTTTGGGGTTATGTTTATAGCCTTAGTTACTGCTATAGGTGGTGGGAGTATACGCGATGTTCTTTTAGGACATTATCCGCTTACTTGGGTGAAACATCCAGAATATATACTTTTAGTTTGTTTTTTTGCTCTTGCAGCAACTAGAATTCCTAGTATAGTAACAAAATTAGAATCTTTATTTTTAACACTAGATGCTATAGGACTTGTTGTTTTTAGCATACTTGGTGCACAAATTGCTATGAAATTAAATTATGGTTTTATTATTGCTATTGTAGCAGCTGTGATTACAGGTGTCTTTGGTGGTATTTTAAGAGATATTTTTTGTATGAGAATTCCACTTGTATTTCAAAAAGAAATTTATGCAGGCATTGCTATCATAACAGGCGCACTTTATTATCTTTTAATAATGTGGTTACAAATTCATACCCTTCTTTGCACTTTAGTTACTTTATTTATAGGAGTTATCTTAAGACTTTTGGCTATTAAATATCAATGGGCTTTGCCTGTATTTTCTTACAATGAAAAAGAAATTAATCATTAAATATAATTAAAAAATTTTATTGCTATAATAACTAAAAAGGATAATATAATGATTTTTTTTATTCAAATGTTGTTTTTATTGACTACAAGTATTATGTTTAACGCTTGCGAGCAAACAAAAAGCGTAGAATACTATAAAACTCATCCACAAGAAGCCAAGAAAAAAAGCGACGAATGCAGACTTAAATCTATTATTAGTCAAGATTGTGTCAATGCTTTTAGCGTAGCTATACCTAAAGAAGATTGGGATGATAATGAAAGTTTAAGAAATTAATTCTATTTAAAAGCTATAAAACTTTCAAAATTTGCCCATTTAAAGATACTTTCTATTTTTTTAAATCCTGCGTTTTCAAGCATAGAAATATTTTCCTTCTCGCTATAAGGAATTAAAATATTTTCTAAAGCTTCCCTTTTTGCAGCAATCTCAAATTTGGAATATCCTTGACTCTGTTTATAATCAGCGTAAATTTCAATCATATTTTTAGATAAAAATGCATCTTCAAAAAGTATTTTTTCACTCATTAAAAAAATACCATTTTTATTTAAATTTTTATAAATTTGATTTACGAGCTCTTGTCTTTTTGGGGGCCTTATAAATTGTAAAGTATAATTTGAAATAAAAATATCACTATTAAAAAAGTTAAATTCGCACAAATTACCTTCAATAAATTCTATATTTAAGCCATATGCACTTGCTTTTGATTTTGCTATTTCAAGCATAGGTAGAGAATTATCTATTCCAAAAAAGCGAAAATCTTTCCTTAAACTAGCTAAAAAAATTAAAAAATTAGCACTAGAGCAACCTAGATCGCAAACTTTAACACCATAGTTTGCGATCTTTGCAATTAATTTGGCACAAAGTTCTAAATTTTCTTTATAAAATGGCACAGAACGACTAATCATATCATCAAAAACACTAGCCACATTTTTATCAAATTCAAACTGTTTTTTTTGATTTTTTTTAAAAATTTCATCTTTCATTTAGAATCCTTCAGATAGTTTTTAGCCATTTGTATATCTTTAGAAATTTGTTTTTTTAATTGTATTAAATCTTGAAATTTACAATTTTCCCTTAAAAAAAATATAAATTGAATTTCTATTATTTCCCCCAAAGCAACATTTTGATTAAATTCTTCTAAAATATGACTTTCTATAGCAAATTTTCCATCACTAGAGCGTAATCCTAAAAAACTCACACTTTTATAAATTTTATCTTTTATTTGAGTTAAGGTAGCATAAACACCCTCTTTAGGTAAAACATAATTATCACATTTTAAATTTAAGGTTGCATAAAGTTCTTTTGAACCAAGCCCCTGTCCTTTAACATGTTTGCCTTTTATAGAATAATTTCTTCCTAAAAGAAGATTTGCTTTTTCAATTTTACCTTTAGCTAGAAATTCTTTAATTAAACTTGTATGCACACTTAATCCATCAATACAAAATTCATCCACTATGATTGTTTTTATTCCGCTTAATTTTTCTATATCTTTAGCTTTATAAGCTTTATTTTTACCAAAACAAAAATCATAACCAACAATAATGCATTCTAAAGAAACAAATTCTTTTTTTAAAAAATCTAAAAACTCTTTACCATCTAAATTTTTAATACTTCCAAAGTCAAGATTTACAATTTGTTTTTTTGATAAAATTTGCTTTTCTTTATGGGTGCAAAGCTTTCTACCTCGAAATTTATCTATGATTAACATCGCACCAAATTCATCCAACAAATCTATAAGCTTTTGATGTCCTAAATGCAGACCATCAAAAGAACCAATAGCTAAAGATTTTATCTTATTTTTTGCTGTAGTGGTAAAAATATTCAATATTACCCTCCTTTCCTTTTATCTTAGACTCTTCGCAAGTTTTTAAAACCCATCCTAAACGGATACAGGCTTTTTCAAATTCTTTTTTTGCTTTTTGAATTTCTTTTTCATCTTTAACAACGCCTTTTTTACTTCTTTTTGCATTTTTTCCAACTTCAAATTGAGGCTTAAAAAGTAAAATTATGTCTTTTAAAGCTAACTCATCAATATAAAATATTAGATGATGCAAAGAAATAAAACTCACATCACAAGTAATAATTTCAAATTTTTCCTCACTTTTAAATACCCTTAAATCTGTATTTTCAACGATTTTAATTTTGGTATTATCTCGCAAACTAGGATGAAGTTGATTATCTCCTACATCCAAAGCAACAATTCTTAAAGCTTGTTTTTCAAGTAAAATTTGCACAAACCCACCTGTACTAGAACCCACATCTAAACAAATTTTATTTGATATATTTATATCTTTATCTTCTAAAAAACTTTTTAACTTAAAAGCAGCTCTTGAAACATAAGTTTTACTTAAAAGTTCTAAAACTAATTCTTTGGAAGATAAAATCTCTTCTTGAGATAATTCTTGATTAAGTAAATTTTTAATATCAAAAGAAGGTTTAAATCTTTTTAAATTGAGTAAAATTTCTTCATTTTCTATAAGCTCTAAAGCTTTATTTCTACTGATATTTAATCGCTTTGCTATAAAAATATCATATCTCATTTTAAACTCTCATTGAGAGATTTTTGCAAATCTTCTTTTTCTTTAGAAAACCACCATATACCAATTTCAAAAGTATTTTTATTTAAAATTTCTCTTATTTGTTTTAAATTATTATCCCATTTAATTTTATCTTCTTTTAAAGCACTTAGATTTTGCTCCTTTAATAAAGAAAAATTATCTATCATTGTTAAAATTTCTTTATGATAAGATTTTATGTTTTGATTTTTACTTTCTTTGGAAAAAAATAAGGCTATTAAAATTACAAAAGAACATATAAATATATAAATTTTATTTCTTTTAAAAGCAAAATTATAAAGATAGGAAATAAAAAAACAAAATATAAAAAAATTAAAAAAATCAAAAATAAAATTAAAAATTCTAAACCAAAAAATTCCAAAATAAGATAAAAAATATTCTTTTAAAACATTGACAATAGCTAAAAACTGAGAAATTAAATCAAAGATTAAAAAATTTGAATTTTTGTAATAAATTATATTTTGATAAAAATCATGTAAAGTAAATATTGCCTTAGTAGCAAAAAAAAGACCAAAAATACTATAAAAAAGCGCTGTAAAAAAACTTGATATCAGGATAATAATAAAATCAGTATAAGCATTATTGACGAGTTGAAAATAAAGTTTTTTTTTGAAAAAAACCAATAGTAAAGGTAAAATAATAAATAAAAAAATATAATCTTGTTTTTGAGATGTTAATAAAATTAAAGATAAAGAAAAAATAGCAAATAAAGCTACAAAAAAACTTGCAATATAAATATACAAATTCCCAGAAGTGATTTTATACGCTAAACTATTTTTAACTAACACTGCCTCTTTTATAATACTTTTTCTAAAATTCAAAAAACTAAAAAATTCCTTAAAAAAGGCATAAAAAATAAAAATTAAAAAAACAAAAGCATAATCAAAAAATTGCCATGTTAAAATAAAAGCAAATAAAGCTAATAAACTAATCATTTTATTAATTCTTGAAAATCACTTTCATTGATACACTTGATGCCAAGCTCTTTTGCTTTATGTAATTTAGAACCAGCCTCTTCTCCAAAAAGCACAAAATCTGTTTTTTTAGATACAGAGCTACTAACCTTTCCACCTAATTTTTCTATTAAATTTTTAAAATGATCTCTTGATTTAGAAAGCGTTCCAGTTATTACAAAAGTTTTTCCTAAAATAATACTGTCATCTTTAATCTCCAATTGCTCTACTTTTAATTTTAAAATGTGATAAAACTCGCAAATTCTAGTTTGATTAACACGAGTAAATTCACATAAACTAGTCGCCATTTGCTCTCCAAAACCCTCTAAATTTACATAAGATTCAAAATTTTGCTTATACCAATCTAAACCGAAATTCGAACTTAATTTTTTAGCTGCCACCTCTCCTATATGTTCAATTCCCAAAGCTGTGACGAAACGAAATAATTCACACTCTCTTGCATTGTCTATAGCATTTAAAATATTATTAATTTTTTTCTGTTTAAAACCTTCTAAATCTTCAAAATCTTTATATTTCAAAGAAAAAATACTCTCAATGGTTTTAATTTTTTTATTTTTATACAAAAGTTCGATTATATTTTCACCAAGCCCATCTATATTTAAGCACTTTTTAGAAACAAAATGTATGATTGAATTTAAAAGTCTATCGGTACAATCTATATTTTGACACTTTATAAGTGTTCCTTCATCCAAAAGCTCACTTTGGCAAGTAGGGCAAAACTTAGGACGTGAAACATTAAGCTCCAGACCATCTCGTCTTTCTTTAAAAACCTTAGTAATTTTAGGTATAACATCTCCACTTCTTATAACACTAACAAAATCATTGATTTTTACATCCAATCTTTCAATTTCATCAAAATTATGTAAAGTGGCAGATTTTACCACAACCCCATCTAAATTTACAGGCTCTAAAACAGCAACAGGAGTGATCACGCCGCTTCTTCCTACTTGTAAATTAATCCCGATTAAACGTGTCGTTTTTTCAAGAGCTGGAAATTTAAAAGCTGCCATAAATTTTGGAAATTTAACCGTATAACCAAGCTCTTTACAAAGTATCAAATCATCAACTCTAACTACCATACCATCCATCATCATAGGTTTTTGATCTCTTAAAGATAAAAGTTCTTTATAGGAAAACAAAACCTCATCCAAATCTTTACAAAGCCTAACAAAATCATCTTTTAAAAAACCGAGTTCTCTGATAAAATTCATAATTTCGCTATGTTTTTTAAAATTTAAAGAATTTTCACCAACTCCCCAAGGATAAAATTTTAAATTTCTTTCTTTAGTAATTCTCGTATCAAGTTGTCTTAAACTTCCACTTGCTGCATTTCTTGGATTTGCAAATAAACTTTGGTTTAATTGGGCTCTTTTTTCGTTGATTTTTTCAAAATCATCTTTTAAAATCACAACTTCACCGCGAATCTCGATTTTTTCTTTATAAGAAATTGTTTTAGGAATATTATCAATCTCAAAAACATTTAATGTAATATCTTCCCCTAGCTCTCCATCTCCTCTTGTAGCACCGCTAATTAATTTACCATTTTCATAAAGTAAATTTAAGCTCGCTCCATCAAATTTTGGCTCTATAAAAAAATTATTTTCACATTTTGCACGCTTTGCCCAAGCTCTTAATTCTTCTTCATTAAAAACATCTTCCATGGACCACATACGACTTAGATGAGTGATTTTTTTAAATTCACTCTGTATAGTAGGAGCTATTTTTTGTGTTGGTGAGTTAGGTGAAATATCATTTTCATTTTGACTTTCAAAAGTTTTTAATTCTCTAATTAAAGCATCATATTCCTCATCGCTTGCCAAAGGCTCATCTTTTTCATAATAAGCCTTCATCCATTCATTGGCTAAAGCTACTTTTCTTAAATAATCTTCTTTAGTCATCCTATACTCCTATATTTTTCATAGCACTTGCTAAAGCAAAAAGTTGTTGATGTTCATACAAATCATGTACTCTTATAATACTTGCCCCATTTTCAAAAGCTTTTAAATGCAAATACAAAGTTCCTGCTAAACGATCTTTAATTTCACTCGGAAAATAAGCATTTATTACGCTTTTCCGACTTGCGCCTATAAGTAAGGGCTTTTTAAATTGCAAAAAATGTTCTAAATGTTTAATTAAAATCATATTATGTTCTGCACTTTTTCCAAAACCAATTCCAACATCTAAAATACTTTCTTTTACTCCATATTTATCTAAAATTTCAAGTTTTTCTTTAAAAAATAAACTAATTTCATCAAGCACATCTTCATAATAAGGATTATTTTGCATAATACTTGGTTCCTTTTGTATATGCATTAAACAATACTTCGTTTTATATTCACTTGCAAGCCTAGCTAAATTTTCATTTTTTAAACCAGTAATATCATTAATCAGCTTAAAACCTCTATCTAAAGCATATTTCAAACAAAACTCATCAAAACTATCTAAGCTAAAAATACTTTTTTCATAATATTTTTTTGAATAAATTAAATCAAGGATGTTTTTAAGCCTTTTAAATTCTTCCTCTCTTCCACAATAATGACTCCCAGGTCTTGAGCTTACCGCACCAATGTCTATATAATCAGGATTTAAAGCTAAAATTTCATTTAATTTTTTTTCAAAATTATCTTTACTGGCACGACTATTAACATAAAAACTATCTTCATTAATATTCATAACTACCATAAGCTCAACTTTTTCAGGTTTAAAAAAGTCTTTTTCTAAAAAGAGAGCTAATTTTTTAAGCCCAAAATCTTGAAGTTTTTCCTTTGATATTAATTTTTGAATTTGTTCTTTTGTTGCCATTAAAAGAGCATTAGAATGAGTTATCTTGGCTGTAATAACTTCCTTGTGAGTTACTAATTCAGCTCCAACCCTCAAAGCATCTTGCTTTAAAATATTTGCAGCTGCTATACTTAAATTTTTAATCAAGACAAAATGAATTTGCGTCTTTTGACTCATAATTTTTCGCCCGAATTGATGAGGGTTTATAAAAGAACAAATTATATTAAAATCAGTATCAGGGTTGATTTTATAAAATTTCATTTTATTTCTTTGTATAAAAATTAAGCAAAAGCGTAGCCAAGATTAAAGAACTTTTAGAATTAAGCTTTGCCAACTCATAACTTTCATAAAAAAATTCAAGTTCTTTCTCATTAAAATCTTTTATTTTAACCATTTGCTCAGTTAAAAGAATAATTTTTTCCATGAGTTCATTTTTATCTAGATTTTCATTTTCTTGTAAAAATTCAAACAATATTTTCAAATCCATTTTATTCAAATCTAAATTTAAATGGTTTTTTGTTTTTTTTGTATTACGCTTTTCACATATAAGACGCGATTTAATCGTAGGTAAAAGTAAATTTTTAGAAGGTACAACTATAAGGAATTTAATATTTTTAGGAGGTTCCTCAAGAAGCTTTAATAAAAAATTTTGCGCTTCTATTCTAAAATTGTGTGCCATTAAAATAATAATTTTTTCATCAACTTCTGCTATATAACTTTCTTTTTCAACCAATCTTGCATCATCAAGCAAAAAATCGCTTGCTGGAATTTTGGGAATAAATCTTAAACGATTATATCCGTATTTTTCAATCATTTCCTCTTTAATACGCTCAAAATCTTCACTGATTAAAATCTTACTTATAAACACAAATTATCCCAAACTAACCTTAGAAAATAAAATTGCATCTAAACTTAAATCTAAAAGCTTATAAAGGCTAATAAGTTTAATATCAAGATCTTTGTCTTTAGAATTAAGAAAAAAGCTATTTTGCAATTGCTCATCAAAAAGCCATAGTAAACTATCATTTTTAGATTTAGCTATCAAGGATTTTTCATCCATAGTAGATCCTATATAAAAATATACATAACCATTAGGAAAAGTAATATCAAGTAAATCATTAAGTAAAGCAATTTCTTCAGCTTTTTGTATCTTTTTTTTGCATAAAGAATTTAAAGATACAAAAGGCAACATAGGACGATTTGTTTTTGTATTAATATTTTTTAAAAAATATTCTTCATACCAAGATCTTTGCTCATCACACATTAACACAAACGTACGTCCTTCAAGTAAATATTTAAGCTTGACCTGCATTAAAGGTGCCCACTCTAAACGACGAGATTCCATCCACGCCATAAAAGTTCCGCCATTGCGTATATTTTCAAGTGTAAAACTTAAAAAATCACTCATTTATCAAGCTCATAACATTCATGCAGCGCCCTTACAGCAAGTTCTCCATATTTTTCATGCACTATCATGGAAATTTTAATTTCACTAGTAGAAATCATACCTATATTGATATTTTCATCTGCTAAAGCCTTAAAAGCTTTACTTGCTACCCCAGAGTGAGATTTCATTCCAACACCAACTATAGATACTTTTACTACAGCACTATCGCTTTCTACTATAGTATCTGAGTGTAAAATTTTCTTTATAGCATTTTTAGCTAATTCTAATTCGTTTTGAGGTACAGTAAAACCTAAATTGGTTGCTCCATCCACTCCGACATTTTGAATAATCATATCTACATTAATATTTTCATCCGCTAAAATAGAAAAAATTTCAGCTGCAATTCCTGGTTTATCTTCTACATTTCTTAAAGTTACTCTTGCTTGATTTTTATCTAAAGCAATACCACTAACTAAAGCTTGTTCCATTCCATCCTCTTTTGTTATATTTGTTCCTTGATTATTATTAAAACTACTTCTAGTAACTAAATTTACATTTAACTTTTTAGCAAGCTCAACCGAACGATTTTGCAAAACTTTAGCACCTAAACTTGCAAGCTCGAGCATTTCTTCATAAGAAATTTTATCAAGCTTTTTAGCTTTAGGTTCTATACGCGGATCGGTTGTGTATACTCCATCAACATCAGTATAAATTTCACACAAATCAGCATTTAAAGCTCCAGCTATAGCAACAGCACTCAAATCACTCCCACCGCGCCCTAAAGTAGTTACATTACCCTCTTTATCAACACCTTGAAATCCAGCAATAACAACTATTTTTCCTTCATTTAAAGCTTTTTTTATAGCATCGGAATCAATATAAGAAATTCTAGCTTTAGTAAAAACACTATCTGTAATAATACCTGCTTTTCTTCCAGAAAATGAAATAGCATTAAATCCTTTTTCATTTAAGGCAATAGAAAGCAAAGCGCTTGTAACACGCTCTCCACTACTTAAGAGCATATCCATATCTTTGCCATTAGGATTTGAGCTAAAATATTGTGCTTGTTCTATGAGAGTATTAGTAACTCCGCTCATAGCAGAAACTACAACGACTAATTGATGTCCTTGTTTTACACTCTCTATAACACGATTTGCAACCGCATCAATGCGTTCTAAGCTACCAACACTCGTTCCACCATATTTTTGAACTATAAGCATCAGATATAACCTTTCTCTTCAAAATACTTCAACACCTTAATATAAATATTTTTTTTAAAATGATGGATCATTTCAAAAACTTGTTTCACCTCAACAAATTGATAAGCGCTAAATTCGGGATGTTTTGTTTGTATATTGATTTTAGAATTATCCTTTAGACGTACTAAAAAATATTTTTGAATTTGTCCATCATAAGGATACATTTTTTGAGCAACTCTTTCAGGAAAATCATAGCTTAACCATTCTGGATATTCAGCAATGATTTCAACCTCATCAGTGCCGATTTCCTCTTTAAGTTCTCTTAATAAAGCATTTTTAGTTTTTTCACCTTCATCAATACCACCCTGTGGAAATTGCCAAACATTATCCATATCGCTTCTTTTTGCTATAAAAATTTTACATTCCAAAGGATAGTGACTTGACAAAACAATAGCCGCAACATTTGGTCTATATTTTTTTTCTTTTTCCACTTTTTTCTTCCTTAACCATCTTAAGTAATTATTTTAACTTAAATCAAATCAAAATTTGATTAAAATTAGTAAAATTTAATTAAAATTATTGCTTGGATTATTTATGCATTTTTATATTCATATTCCTTTTTGCGAAAGCAAATGTCATTATTGTGCTTTTACAAGCTTAAAAAAAGAAAATTATGAAAAATCTTATTTTAAGGCCCTAGGTCATGACATAAATTTTCATCTTAAAAAATTTAAAATCCATTACAATCAAATAAAAACACTCTTTATAGGTGGTGGGACACCAAGTTGCATTCAGGCAAGTAGCTACGAACATATCTTTAAAATTTTATATCCTTATCTAGCCAAAAATGCTGAAATTTCATGTGAAGCTAATCCTAACTCAGCATCATTAAATTGGCTTAAAGCTATGAAAAACATAGGAGTTAATCGCATATCTTTTGGAGCACAAAGTTTTCACTCTGAAAAATTAAAATTTCTTGGAAGAATTCATAGTCAAGATATGATTTTTAAAGCTTTAGAAAACTCACATAAGGCAGGATTTTCTAATATTAATTTAGATCTAATCTATGACACTAAAATGGATAATAAAAAAATGCTCGAATTTGAACTTTCAAATTTAGAAAAAATCAAACCCCTAATTACTCATTTAAGTGCATATAATCTAACTATAGAGCCAAAAACTGCTTTTTCTAAAAAAGAAAATTTTAAAAAAAATGCTCCCAATCTAATGAAATTTTTTATTCAGGAGATAATAAAACTTGGCTTTTTTCAATATGAAATCAGCAATTTTTCTAAAAATAAAAATTCAATATGTAAACACAATTTGGGATATTGGAAAGGCAAAGATTATATAGGGTGTGGTTTAAGTGCAGTAGGATTTCATAAGAATCAACGTTTTTATACAGCTAAAAATTTAAAATCTTATATAGAAAATCCTACTTTTAGAAATATAGAAAAACTAAATCCGCAAGATTTAAATTTAGAGCATCTATTTTTAGGACTTAGAAGCATAATAGGCATCCAAGAAAAAAAATTAAATTTTAAACAAAGAGAAAAAGCTAATTTACTCGCAAAAGAAAAAAAATTAAATTTTAAACAAGGAATTTATTACAATCCTAATTTTTTAATTAGTGACGAACTTGCTTTATATTTTTAAATAATGTTTTTTGTAATTTTATCCTTCGCTTGTAAAAATTAAATTGATATATTCTAAAAAATTCTATTTAAATTTTAGAAATTTAAAAATAACCTACAATACTTAAGTCTTATTTTAATTTCTAAGCAATATTTCAATACAATTAATTTTAAAGTAATTAAAATTAATGTAAAATTATCCTTTATTCCTTAAAAAATTAAAGAAGTCATAGATGAGTTTTGGTGAAATTATAATTATTTTAGTGGTAGCAATTTTAGTTTTAGGGCCTGATAAGCTTCCAGAAGCTATTGTGCAAGTAGCTAAAATTTTAAAGGCTTTAAAGAAAAATATTGATGATGCAAAATCAAGCATAGAAAAAGAAATTCGCATTAATGAACTCAAAGAAGAAGCCAAAAAATATAAAGATGAATTTTCTTCAAGCAATCAAAACATAAGAAAAAAACTTAGCTTTGAAGAATTTGATGATCTTAAAAAAGACATTTTAGAAAAAACCAAAGTGGATTTAACTTTTGATAGTAGCAAAAATGATATATCACAAAATCTTAGTGGACAAAATTTAAACTCTGATGAAAAGCCCAAACTTACTTCACTAGAAGAAAAAATGGAAAAATAAGATGTTTGAAGAATTACGACCTCATTTAATTGAACTTAGAAAACGTCTTTTTATCAGTGTTGTTGCTATTATTGTATTGTTTTTAATATGCTTTAGCTTTCGTAATTATATTTTAGAAGTTTTAAAAGCTCCTCTTGTAGAAGTTTTACCTGAATTTTCAAAACACATTAATGTTATTGAAATGCAAGAGGGATTATTTACTACTATTAAAGTAAGTTTTTTTGCAGCTTTTGTTTTTGGCATCCCTATTATTTTTTGGCAGTTTTGGAAATTTGTTTCACCTGGACTTTATGATAATGAAAAGCGTCTTGTAATTCCTTTTGTAAGTTTTGCAAGCATTATGTTTGCTTTAGGAGCTTGTTTTTGTTATTTTGTTGTCGTACCCTTAGCCTTTAAATTTTTAATCAATTTTAGCGTTAATGAAGGTTTTAATCCTGTTATTACTTTAGGAACTTATGTTGATTTTTTTATTAAAGTTATTATAGCCTTTGGCTTAGCTTTTGAAATGCCTATTATTGCATTTTTCTTTGCAAAAATAGGTTTAATTGATGATTCTTTTTTAAAACGTCATTTTCGCATTGCTGTTTTAGTTATTTTTATTTTTTCTGCCTTTATGACACCACCTGATTTTTTATCTCAATTTTTAATGGCCGGACCTCTTTGCGGACTTTATGGACTCTCTATTTTAATTGTTCAAAAAATCAATCCAGCCTCTAAAGAAGAAACAGAGTGATCAAGCAAGATTTGATTCTCTCATCTTATGATTATCATTTACCTCAAGAGCTTATAGCAAATTATCCGATAATCCCTAAAGAAAATGCTAAACTTTTAGTTTACGAAAGAAAAAATCAAAAGATTTTTCATACCAACTTTGCTAATTTAAAAGAAATTTTACCAGATTGTGCTATTTTTTTTAACGACACAAAAGTTATTAAAGCAAGAATTTATGGAAAAAAATTAAGTGGAGGAAAAATAGAACTTTTTTTACACCAACCCTTGCTAAATTCAAAAAAACCAAGTTTTATAGTTCAAATTAAAGGGCGCGTAAAAATTAATGAAATTTTACATTTTGAAAAAAACTTAATAGCAGAAGTTATTCAAATTTTAGAAGATGGAATGCGTCAAGTTTGTTTTTATCAAAATGATAAAATATTAAACACAAATGAACTTTATGAACTTCTTGATAAAATAGGACATATTCCCTTACCTCCTTATATCAAAAGAGCAGATAACACTGATGATATTAAAGATTATCAAAGTATATTTGCTAAAAATTTAGGCGCAGTGGCTGCTCCTACAGCAAGTTTACATTTTAGCGAAGATATGATTTGCGATTTAAAGAAAAAACATGAAATTTATCATCTAACTTTACATGTAGGTGCAGGTACTTTTAAAAATGTGGAATGTGAAAATATACAAGAACATAAAATGCATAGTGAATTTTTCAATATCCCAAAAAAAGCTTGTGAGATTATTAATTCAAAAAAGCCTATTTTAGGTATTGGAACCACTGTAACAAGAAGTATAGAATATTATGCAAGAACACATAAAGAAAATGGATTTTGTGATCTATTTTTACATCCTAATAATCCACCTATAAGACAAAATTATCTTTTAACTAATTTTCATTTACCTAAATCGACTCTTATTATGTTAGTCTCATCTTTTATAGGTAGGGAGCAATGTTTAAAACTTTATGAGTTAGCCATAAAAGAAAAATATAGATTTTACTCTTATGGCGATGCTATGCTTATTTTATAATTATTCTTTAAATTTTATAGCTATCTTAGCTTGGAGCTTAAGCCAATCTTTTTGAAGCATAATAGGAAAACCTCCATAAACCCTACCCCCTTCAAGATTTTTGCTTACTCCACCTCGTGCTGCTATTGTGCTAAAATCTCCTATTTTTAAATGGCCACTTGTAGCACTTTGACCACCCATAACAACATTTCTTCCTAATTGGCTTGAACCCGAAATTCCAGTTTGGGCCACAATAATACAATTTTGTCCTATATCGCAATTATGTCCTATTTGAACAAGATTATCTACTTTAGTTCCTGCTTTAATAATCGTACTATCAAAAACAGCTCTATCAATTGTTGTGCAAGCTCCAATTTCTACAAAATCTTCCAAAATAACATTACCATTGTGATAAATTTTATAATGTTCTCCATTTTTATTATGTGCATAACCAAAACCATCACTTCCTATAACACAATTTGCTAAAAGATGGCATTTTTTTCCAATTTTAGTATCATTATAAATCACTACATTAGGATGAATTATACTTTCATCCCCTATACTGACATTATCGCCGATATAAGCACCAGCCATAATAACTACATTTTCCCCAATATTAACATTGTTGCCTATATAAACATTCGGCATAATTTTAACACTTTTGGCAATATTTTGTTTTTTTTCTTTAACTTGCTCAAACAAAGGTTTTGCAAAAAGTTTACTTAAAAAAGCAAAACTCAAATGTGGATTTTGAGTGATTAATACTTTTGTATCCTTAGGAACCAAATTTTCATGTTCTTTGCTTACTAATATTGCAGCAGCTCCGGTATTAGGAATATCTTTAGCATTTTTCTCCCCATCGCAATACGTTAGTTCTGTAAAATTTGCTCTTAATAAAGAATTTAAAGCAGTAATTTCAATATCTTCATCATAATATTCCAAGCTTAAAAATTCTGCTATTTCTTTTAATCTCATCTTTAACTCCATTAAAATAAATATTTCAATTTGTTTATCGATATATAATTTTAATTTACCCTAGTGCTTATTTTAACAAAATAATACCATTGTAAGCTTTATAAATAGCATCAAATTAAAGAAATAATTATCAACTTTAATTCTCTTAACTCTTTATAATACAAAATTATCTATATTAAAGTAAATTGTATTTTTAAAATTATTTAAAATATTTTAGCTTAAAATTGCCCTTAATGCTTCATTTAATCTTTTTCCATCAACCCTTGCTCCAAATTCCTCCTTGGCTTCTTTCATAACAAGTCCTTGTTCTTTCAAAGAATTTACCCCTAATTTTTCAATTATTTTTTTTAATGATGATTTTAATTCTTCATCGCTTAATTGCTTTGGTAAATAAATTTCAAGAATAGCAATTTCATCATTTTCTTTTTGAGCTAAATCCTCTCTTTTGCCTTTAATATAAATATCTGCTGCATCTTTTCTCTTTTTTATTTCACCAATAATAATCTTAAATATTTTTTCATCATCAAGAATTATTCTTTGATCAATTTCTACTTGTTTTAAAGCTGCATTTAAGGTTCTTAAAACATCTCGCTTAAAATCATTTTTTTGTTTCATTGCCTCTTTAATATCATTTAAAATTTGCTCTTTAAGTGTCATTTTGCCCTTTCTAATTAAAATTACAAACTTTAAGATTTAGTCCAAAACCTTCTAAACCTATATAATCTTTATCGCAACTTTGAGATAAAAGCTTAATCTCCTCTATTTTAAAATATCTTAAAATTTGAGCTCCTATACCATAATTTTTAAATTGAGTTACACTTGATTTTTCCCCTTGCATAAAAACAATCACACCACTGTTTTCATGTAAAAATTTAATTTGTTCTAAAAGTTTTGAAAATTTATCCGACGTTAAAAGCTCAAAATCACTTCCGCTAATATGAAATTTAACATTGGTACATTTTTGAATTTCTCCAAAAGAAAACACAATGTGTTGTATATGATTATGATCAGTAAAAACAAATTTTTTAGCTTTAAAACCTGCTAAAAAAGTATCACTTTGTTCTTTTAAGGTAATAAGGCTTTCATGTTTTAATCTATATTCTATGATATCAGAAACTGCAATCATATTAAGATTATGTTTCTCGCAAAATTTTTCCAAATCCTCTCTGCGTGCCATATCTCCATCATCTTTAACAATTTCACAAATCACACAAGCTTCTTTTAATCCCGCTAAACGACAAAGATCTACAGTCCCTTCTGTATGCCCTGTTCTTTCTAATACTCCTCCGCTTTTAGCAATTAAAGGATTAATATGACCAGGTCGAACAAAATCTTCTACTTTTGCTTCATCATCTGCAAAAATTTTTATAGTCATATCTCGCTCATAAGCACTTACACCAGTTTTAGCTTTTTTGGCATCTACTGTGATTGTAAAAGCGGTTTCATGATTGGAAGTATTTTGCGGCACCATCAAATCAAGATTAAATTTTTTAGCAATTTTATCCGCAAGTGCCACACAAACAACACCTCTGGCCTCTTTTATCATAAAATTAACTTTTTCTTTTGTGCTAAATTGAGCAGGAAAAATTAGATCTCCTTCATTTTCTCTATCTTCTGCATCAACCATTACAAGCATTTTGCCTTGTTTTAAATCTTCAATAGCTTGCTCAATGCTTACAAATTTCATTTGTTATTCCTCAATTTTTATTAATTTTAGTAAAAATTATAGCTTTATTTGCTTGACAAATAAATTAAATTTTAATATAATTTCCTCTCTTAAAAAATATAAAAAACAAACTTATTTAAATTGGGGTATCGCCAAGCGGTAAGGCAACAGGTTTTGGTCCTGTCATTCAGGGGTTCGAATCCCTTTACCCCATCCAAAAATAACTTATCGCGAAGTAGAGCAGTGGTTAGCTCGTCGGGCTCATAACCCGAAGGTCGGGAGTTCAAATCTCCCCTTCGCAACCAATTATATCTATCAGAATTTATACTAATACTTTGATTCAATTAAAGAAAGAAAAAAATATATTTATATAAATGGTGTCCACGGCGAGATTCGAACTCACGACCTCAAAATTAGGAATTTTGCGCTCTATCCAGCTGAGCTACGAGGACAAAAAGTGGAATAAAATTCCACTTTTAATTTTTAACCATTTCTCTTTTTAATAATTTCTTCAGAAACATTTTTTGGAACTTCATCGTAATGATCAAATTCCATAGAATAAGTTGCACGGCCTTGAGTTTGACTTCTAAGATCTGTTGAATAGCCAAACATTTCAGCTAAAGGACAAAATGCTGTAATAATTTTATTTCCGCCTCTTTCATCCATAGAATTCACTTGACCACGACGTTTATTTAAATCGCCTATTACATCTCCCATATATTCTTCTGGAGTTTCAACTTCAACCTTCATCATAGGTTCTAAAATTACAGCTCCTGCTTTTCTAGCTCCTTCTTTAAAACCCATAGAAGCAGCTAATTTAAATGCCATTTCAGATGAATCTACTTCGTGATAGCTTCCATCATAAACAGTTACTTTTACATCCTCTACAGGATATCCTGCTAAAACACCATTTTGCAAAGCTTCTTGGATACCCTTATCTACAGCTGGAATATATTCTTTAGGAATTACCCCACCTTTAATATCATTAACAAACTCATATCCACTTCCTGGCTCAAGTGGCTCAAGACGTAAAAACACGTGTCCATATTGACCGCGCCCACCTGATTGTTTAGCATATTTATATTCTTGTTCTACTGTTTTTCTAATTGTTTCTCGATAGGCAACTTGAGGTTGACCTACTTCAGCTTCAACCTTAAATTCGCGAAGCATACGATCAACAATAATTTCTAAGTGAAGTTCACCCATACCTGAAATAATAGTTTGACCACTTTCTTCATCGGTAGAAACTCTAAAACTTGGATCTTCTTGTGCAAGTTTATTTAAAGCTATAGACATTTTTTCTTGATCTGCTTTAGTTTTTGGTTCAACTGCAACAGAAATAACTGGATCTGGAAAATCCATTCTTTCTAAAATAACTTTATCTTTTTCACTAGCTAAAGTATCACCCGTTAAGGTATCTTTAAGCCCCACAACAGCACCAATTTCTCCTGCGTAAAGAACTTTAATTTCTTCTCTTTTATTTGAATGCATCTTTAATAAACGACCAATTCTTTCTTTCTTATCTTTTGTAGAGTTATAAGCATAAGAACCGCTTTCTAAGCTACCACGATAAACACGAACGAAAGTAAGTTGTCCAACAAATGGATCGGTCATAATTTTAAAGGCAAGTCCAGCAAATTCACCATCATCAGTTGATTTTACAGAAACTTCTGTACCATCTTCATATTCACCTCTAATATTTGCTACCTCATCAGGAGCTGGTAAATAAGCTACAACAGCATCCAATAAAGGTTGAACACCTTTATTTTTAAAAGCTGTTCCACAAAGCATAGGAACAATGGCAAGACTTAGGCATCCAGCTTTAATTCCTGTTTTGATTTCCTCAAGAGTTAATTCTTCTCCGCTAAGGTATTTTTCCATCAATTCATCAGAAGTTTCAGAAACTGCTTCTATCATTTTAGTGCGATATTCTTCAGCTTTTTCTTTTAATTCTGCTGGAATTTCTCTTTCAACATAATCTGTTGGCTTTGTATCATCTTCCCAAACCAAAGCTTTCATTGTTACAAGGTCTATAACACCTTTAAAATTATCTTCAGCACCAATTGGAATTTGAAGTGGCACTGGATTTGCTTTTAAACGATTGCGAATTTGATCTTCTACATTATAGAAATTAGCACCAATTCTATCCATTTTATTAACAAAAACTATTCTTGGAACTCCATACTTATTTGCTTGTCTCCAAACAGTTTCTGATTGAGGTTGAACCCCACCAACTGAACAAAAAACAGCTACAGCACCATCTAAAACACGCATTGATCTTTCAACTTCAATTGTAAAATCCACGTGGCCTGGAGTGTCGATAAGATTGATTTGATGATCTTTCCAAAAACAAGTTGTTGCAGCAGAAGTAATTGTAATACCTCTTTCTTTTTCTTGCTCCATCCAGTCCATAGTTGCAGCACCATCATGCACTTCGCCGATTTTATGACTCATTCCAGTGAAGAAAAGAATTCTTTCACTTGTTGTTGTTTTTCCAGCATCAATATGCGCTGCAATTCCTATATTTCTAACTTTTTTTAAAGGAGTAGTTCTTGACATCTTATCATCCCTCTCTTACCAACGATAATGAGCAAATGCTTTATTTGCTTCAGCCATTTTATAAGTATCTTCTTTTTTCTTAAAGGAGGCACCTTTGCTATTAGCAGCATCTAAAAGTTCTCCTGCAAGTTTTTCTATCATTGTTCTTTCACTTCTTTTTCTTGCAAAAGAAATAATCCAGCGAATAGCCAAAGCTTGTTGTCTGGCAGGTCTTACTTCAACTGGAACCTGATAAGTAGCACCACCTACACGACGAGATTTTACTTCTAAAAGAGGTTTAATATTTTCAATGGCTTCATTGAAAATATCGATCCCTTTCTTTTCACCACCTTTTTTATCAATAGCTTCTAAAGCACCATACATAATAGTTGTTGCAACACTTTTTTTTCCATCATACATTAAAGAATTAATAAATTTTGTGATTACTTTATTACCATAAATCGGATCAGGTAAAACTTCTCTTACCGGAGCTTTTCTTCTTCTCATTATTATTCCTTCAAATTTTTAATTTTACTCAAACAAAATCAAATCAAACGGATTTGTCTGTCTTTAATTTTACTTAGCAGCACCTGCTTTAGGACGCTTAGCACCATATTTAGAACGAGAAACTGTTCTTTTTGCAACACCTGCGGTATCAAGCGCACCACGTACAATATGATATTTCACACCTGGTAAGTCTTTAACTCTACCACCACGTACTAAAACAATGCTATGTTCTTGAAGGTTATGACCTTCACCACCGATATAGCTAATCACTTCAAAACCACTAGTAAGTCTTACTTTGGCAACTTTTCTTAACGCTGAGTTTGGCTTTTTAGGAGTTGTTGTATAAACTCTAGTGCAAACTCCCCTTCTTTGTGGACAATTTTTAAGAGCTGGAGATTTAGATTTTTCTAAAACTTTTTTACGCTCTTTTCTAACCAATTGATTTATGGTTGGCACAATTAATTCCTTTCTTTAAATAATGTAATAAAACCTTGAATGTTATCTAAAATTTGCTTAGTTTTTATTAAAATATTTTTTTTACTATTTTTATTTATTTTAAAAAATCCAAAATAAAAAATTTAAAATTACACTAAAATCAAAAATTTTTAAGTCTAAAAAAACCTTAATCTAAAAAATACATGAATTTTAGATTAAGGCAAATAAATTATTGTTTTTTTGAGTTATATTGTAAATAAACCACATGAGTAGCCAAATATTCTTCAAGCCCATGTTTCCCATCAGCTCCACCTATTCCACTTTTTCTAAATCCTGCATGAAAACCTTGCATTGCTTCAAAATTTTCACGATTAATATAAGTTTCTCCGAATTTAATTTCCCTGCTTGCTCTCATTGCTATATCCAAATTTTGAGTATAAATAGAACTTGTAAGTCCATATTCACAATCATTAGCCATATCAATAGCTTCATCTAGTGAATTAAATTTTGTAATAGGCAAAATAGGAGCAAAAATTTCTTTTTGCATAATCTCATCTTCATGTTTAACATTTGTAAGCACAGTAGCTGGAAAATAATATCCACTAGTATCAACTATTTCTCCTCCACATTCTACAGTAGCACCTTTGGCTTTTGCACGCTCAAGCATTCCTAATGCATGATCAACTCCAGCCTGATTAACAAGTGGCCCCATATCAAAATTCCCCTTTAATATATTTCCTACACTTACTTTACTCATAGCCTTTACAAATTTATCTACAAATTCATCATATATATCTTTATGAACATAAGCTCTTTCAGCACAATTGCAAACTTGACCATTGTTGCAAATTCTACTTGCTTTTATTGCTTCTACAGCTAAATCAATATCCGCATCTTTACAAACTATCGCAGGAGCTTTTCCTCCAAGCTCTAAAGAAACTTTTATAATATTTTTTGCCGCTGCTTCCATGACTTTAACTCCAGCTTCTACGCTTCCTGTTAAACTTACCATGCCAATATCTTTATTGCTTGATAACTCATGTCCTACTATACTACCTTTTCCAGCTACTAAATTAAATACTCCTTTAGGCAAAGAACTTTGTGAAACAAGTTTTGCAAATTCAAAAGCATTGTTTGGAGTTTCACTGCTTGGTTTTATAACAATAGTATTACCAGTTAGTAGAGCTGGAGCCATTTTTCTTGCTATTAGAAAAAATGGAAAATTCCAAGGTAGAATTCCGCCTATAACCCCAATGGCACTTTTATACAAATATATATGCTCATTGGCCCTATCGCTTTGTATAATTTCGCCTTCATATCTTCTAGCCCATTCAGCCGTATAATCAATATAATCTGCCGTAAAATGAATTTCTACACTAGCCAAATCTTTGGTTTTACCCTGTTCTTGCATCAAAACATGAGTTAAAAAATCAGCATTTTTTCGTATCAAATTTGCTATTTCTTTTAAATGATTTGCTCTTTGGATGGCTGGTTTTGCCTCCCAAGATTTTTGAGCTTTTTTAGCTACCTCAATAGCTCTTTGAACATCATCTAAACTTGCACTAGCAACTTTTGAAATTACTTCTTTGTTCGCTGGATTTAAAACTTCAAAAAAATCACCCTTATGAGGAACAAATTCCCCATTAATAAAATTATAATAAGTTGTCATTATTTCTCCTTTTTAATCTAAATGAAACACTTCTTCCATATTAAGCCATTTTTGACCCGCATAACCTAAAGATATTTGACAAGGATCTGTTACTTTCCACCATTTTTGTGTATTTTCATCCTTTGCCATTTTAGCCATATCTGCCTCAAAATCAGTTCCTAAATATTCAAAATACGCAAACAAATATTCTCCAAAAAAATAAATAGAATAATTTTTTATATTACACTCTTTAATCATTTCACAAACCCCTTTATAGGGATTTTTATGAAGATCTTTATATTCTTGGATTTTCTCCTTTTTAACTTTTATAATTTGACCATATCTTTGCATTTAACCTCCTTTGTAAAGTTCTAAAGCATTTTTATAGAAAATTGCATCTAAATACTTAAAAGTCTCACTCTTTAAAATCAAATTTACCCATTCATTTGGATTTAATTTTGATACTGGATAATTACTTCCAAATAAAAATTTATCTTCGCTAAAATTTTCTTTCAAAAATAAAAAAAGCTCAAAAATAAATTCTTGAGAAGTTTGTATTGAAAAACTATCTGGTGATGAAAGTTTAATATAGAGATTTGGAAATTTTTTCAATCTTTTTAAATCTTTTTTATAATCACAAAAACAACTAATTTCAGGATTACCCATATGATCTAAAACCACTTTCAAATTTAAATTTTCTTCTAAAAATTTCTCCAAAAATCCTAATTCTCTATTTTTTAAACAAATTTCAAGAACTATTTGTGCTTTTTCTAAAATTTTCACAATTTCTTTAAAATCGGATTCAAATAGCCTTTTAGCACCTTTTTGACTTATATGCATAACCTCTCGAAAAGCACAAATTTCTTCTTTGTATTTTAAATCTGCTAAACAAAGTTTAAGCCCATAAAGCTTTTTTAATTTTAAAGCAAACAAATTTTCTTTATCTTTATTATCGCTATTTGTTTCAACATACATAGCACCAAGAAGCTTAAAGTCTTTATATTCTTTTCTTGCTTTATTAAAGTCAAAATTTTGATTTAATTCTTTATATGAATTAACCCAAGAAATAGGAAATTCTTGCAAATTCCAAAGATGTAAATGAGCATCAAATATCTTTTGCATTTTAAGCCTTTATTCTAGAACCAAAAAATCCATACCAAGCAACATATAAAAATAAAGGTGCCATTGCTAAATATCCCATACTTGTACCATAATGATCATTGATCAAACCAACAACACTAGGCATAATAGCTCCTCCAACTACACTCATTACAAGTAAAGATCCTCCTAATTTAACTTGATTAAAAGGCAAATTTTTCGTTGCTATAGCAAAAATTGTTGGAAAAGAAATAGACATGAAGAAAAATACAGCTATAAGTAAAATTATGCTTAAAAAACCATAAGCAAAATAAAGCCCTATACATAAAATTGCATTTATTAAAGAATATATACCTAAAATATTTTCTCCTTTAATTTTTTTCATTAAAGGTGTAGAAATAATACGTCCTATCATAAATGCTATTAAAGCTATTGAAAAATAATAAGCACCTTGTTCATCTTTTAAATTTCTATTATGCTCAACTATATAATTAATAAAAAATGCCCCAGCAGCAACTTGATTTGCTATATATAAAAATTGTGCTAAAAGTCCTAAATTAAAATGTCTATGACTAAAAACTTTTATAGGTTTTGAATTATCTTTTTGTTCATAATGATTATCCAAAGACAAATCTTCTGGAATTTTATTTAAAGCAAAAGCAATTAAAATCAAAATCACAATAATAGCAATACCCACATATACAAGCTGAACATTACCCATATTTTCGACCAATGCAGCTTCAACTTGTTCTTTACTTGCACCTTTTCCTTGTTTGGTAATAGATAAAAACAAAGCTCCACCTATAATAGGCCCTAAAAACTGCCCAAAACCATTAAAACTTTGAGCAGCATTGATTCTAAAACTTGCATTTTTTTCATCACCAAGTTTTACCATATAAGGATTTGCACTCGCCTCTAAAGATCCTATGCCACAAGCTAAAATAAAAAATGCAAACAAAAATAAATAAAAAGAAGTTAAATTTGTAGCTGGTATAATCATCAATGATCCTATGGCATATAATGCCAATCCAAACATAATACCTACTTTATAAGAATATTTATTGGCTATATAACCTGCAGGCAAAGCAATTATAAAATAAGCACCAAAATAAGCCAGTTGTAAAAATCCGCTTTCATGCTGAGTGATATGAAGATGATTTTGGAAATTTTTATTCATTACGTCTATAAGTCCATAGCTTACACCCCATAAAAAGAAAAGTGAAGTTACTAAAATTATTGCAATTTTAATATTTTTTGAGTCAGTCATTTTATATCCTTATCTATTAGTCTTCGTTCCAATTTAAGGCTCTATCTAAATGAACATAACCTCCATCTGGAATTAAAATTTGTCCTGTAGTATGTGAAGCTAAAGGACTTAAAGTAAAAACAGCAGTATTTGCAATTTCTTCTACGGTAGTAAAGCGATGTCCCAAAGGAATAGCTTTTGCAATTTTTTTATATTGTTCTTCAGGATTGGGAAAATTTTGTAACCATTTTTTATAAAGTGGAGTCATTACTTCAGCTGGAGCAATAGCATTTACTCTAACATTATCTTTAGCAAAAGCACAAGCCCACTCTCTCGTAAATCCAATTTGAGCAGCTTTAGCTGATGCATAAGCACTGGTCTTGCCTTGACCTGTAATACCTGTTTTTACTCACTATATTTAAAATACTTCCTTGCTCCTTTTTGATATAAGGTAAACACTCTTTAGTCATTGCATAATAGTGAAAAAGATTGTTTTCATAAGATTTGATCAAATCTTGAACACTTGTATTTTCAATATGTAAATTATCATTTGATCCCGCATTATTAACAAGAGCATAAATGTTATCGTATTTATTTATAACTTCATTAACTAGTTGAGTTATTTGTTCATAGTTTTTTAAATCAATTTCATAAAAAGCATAATTTGGACATAATCTTCTTAACTCGCTATCATGTTCTTTTGGCATACTTCTTGAAAAAATTACAGCAATTCCACCCTCTTGAGCCCATAATTTAGCTATTGCATAGCCAATGCCTTTGGCGCCCCCTGTTATAATACAAACTTTATTTTTAATTTTTAAATCCATTTTTTCTCCTTTTTGTTAATCAAAAAATCATGCCAAAAAATAATATTTTATTAGCAAGTTGTAGCGAGCCTCCAAACAGAAAAATCATTTTGTTCATTAATTTCTGCTTTTACCAATTCTCCATTAGAAATTCGTATAATTAAATTTATTAATTCATCCCGCACCTCTTCTTTAGTTCTTGTGCCATCTATAATATCCCCTGCATTAACATCAATAGCATCATTCATATTGTTATAGCAAAAAGTATTTGAACTCATTTTAATTGTAGGAGTAATCGCAGATCCTGTAGGTGTTCCACGACCCGTAGTAAAGACACAAATATTTGCCCCTCCTGCTACCATAGCACTTAATTGCTCAATATCATTCCCTGGAGTATTCATAAAAGTAAGTCCTTTGGAAACTACAGGTTTTGCATAATCAATCACATCCATTAAAGTTCGAGTTCCTGCTTTATAAACACAACCTAAAGATTTTTCCTCTATAGTGCTTAATCCACCTGCTATATTTCCCGGACTTGGATTTGCCCCTCTGATATCAGAATGAAAAGACTTAACTAAATTTTCATAACCTAATATTTTCTCATATACTTTTTTTGCTATTTCATTATTTTTAGCTCTTTTTGCAAGTATAGCTTCACATCCTATCAGCTCAGTTGTCTCAGCTAAAATTACAGCACCACCTTGATCAATAATAAAGTCACTTAAACTACCTAAAGCAGGATTAGCACTAAGTCCGCTATAACTATCACTTCCTCCACATTCTGTTCCTAAAATTAAGTCGCTAAAATCACCTTCACTTTTTTGCAATTTTAAAGAAGCACTAAGCATATCATTAACTATTTTTACACCTTTATCTATCGTATTTTTACTACCGCCACATTCTTGTATTACCAAATATTCAACTTTTTTATAAGGCGTTGCTTCTTTAATTTTTTCAGCTACTATTTTAGCTTGTATTACTTCACAACCAAGTCCAACAATTAAAACTCCAAAAACATTAGCATTTGTACCATGACCTATTAAAACATCTCTAGTTTGCAAAGCATCAAATTCAAGTTGAGAACAACCATGCTGATGATTAATATAAACCGATCCTTGGCATTGTTTAGCTATATTTTCACACACTTTATTGGCACAATGCACGCTAGGTATAACAATAACTTTATTTCTCAATCCTAATCTACCGTCTTCTCTTCTATAACCCATAATTTTCATTTTTACTCCTTATCACCACGTCCTCGAATGCCAGATATATTATGAACATGCACCCATTCTCCAGTTTTAATATCACAATTTGCACTCGCAATAACCTCTGCATATTTAATAATTGCTTCATTGGCTTTAATATCTTTAAGTGCAAATTTATGTCCACTAGCAATATCATTTTTCAGCCTTATATTTGCTACTTCTTCTCCTTTTTTAAAACTACGCAAAGCAGTAGCCACATTATCTTTCTCACTCACTATAATAAAACTTTTCATAAATTTATCTCCTTATATGTATTTTAGATCATTTTATTTGCTTTTTAAATTGCATCATTAATATAAGAATAATTATTATGGGACAATTTTATTTCTCTTAAAAAAATATATCTGATAAGTTCAGAAAAAATTCTGTAAAAATAACAATAAAAAAAGCTAAAATAATTCTAAACTCATAAATAGAATGAAAATTGATAGCATTTCTCGAAGAAAAATTAGAAAAAATAGTCATAAACTCATTCATGTTACTTAAATTAAAGCTATATATAACTCTGTATTTATTACAGTTGCCACAATAACCAAAATACTAAAACTCACAAACAAGTATTCTTTTTTATATCTTGTCAAGTTAATATCAGTAAGCATTATTTCACCTAATATACCTTCAAAAAAACTTTTTATATTCATTCTATCTCTTTTTATAATTTTACATTTACTTCTTGCTCTATGGTTTTAATTAATTCTTTTGCCTTATCAAAGCATTTATCTAATTTCTCTTTAGTAAGAGACGATAAGGGATGTATAGTTGTATTCGCAAATTCAAAACCTCTAGCTTTTAATAATAAGGCAAAACCCATAGGAAAAGAGATACTCATTCCAAATCTTATAGCCTTTAAAAGACTTTTTTGTATTAATAACGCTCTTTCATATTTTTTTTCATTCATTGCATGATAAATTTCACTCATAAGTTCTGGAAAAATACCTCCTATACTTGTCATAGAACCCTTAGCTCCTAAAAATAAAGCTTCTGTATAAATTTCTTCTCTTCCTACAAAAACATCAAAATTTCGAGGTGCTATATCTAAAATATGATTTAAAAGCAAGGCATCTCCGCTACTGTCTTTAATACCTGCTATATTCTTGAATTTTGAAATTTTTTCTATAAAATTTAAATTTAAAGCAGGAGCAAAAAGCGGTATATTATAAATATACAAAGGAAGTTTAACTTTTAAAGCTAAATTTTTCACATATTCTAAAAGTGTTTCTTCATCAAATTTATAATAATAAGGCATAGCAACTAAAAGCGCATCAAGACCTATTTTATAAGCCTCATCTGCTAAAATCATTGTATCTTGATAAATATTTGAAGTAATGCCTGTGATAATAGGTACCCTACCCTTAGACGCATCCTTACTAAGTTTCATTAGTCTAATCTGATCTTTAATATTTAAAGCTTGAGAATCTCCTGCGCTACCATTACAAAATAATCCATCTAAACCTTTATTAATTCCAAATTCACAATAACGAATAAATTCTCTTTTATTAATCATTCCGTCGTTGGAATAAGGTGTAAGTAAAGCTGGCAATGTTCCCTTTAAAATTCCCATTTTATCTCCTTATATTTTTTGTATATACAAAAATTTATTTATATGCAAAAAATATAACAAATTATCTTTAAAAAATCAAGAATTAAAAAATATAATTTTTTATGCCAACTTTTTCAAATAAGCTTTTTTCATAAAATTCGAGTATAAAAAAATGTTTCGTGTTACCAAAAGTAAAAAATATGATAAAATTTTATAAATAAAATGCAATCATTAAAAGGATAATTTTATGCATCAACCTACCCTTAGAGTTATAAAAACTTTGGAATTAATTGCCAACTCAAAAGAACAACTCACATTAAGTCTAATAGCTAAAAAAATAAATATTCCAGTAGGAACACTCTCGCCTATTTTGCAAACTTTGCAAAAACAAAAATATATAAAATGCAATCCTATTAATAAAAGTTATTCTCTAGATTTTAAAATTTTAGAGTTAAGCTATAATATGAAATATAAAAATAGCATCTTTGAACTCATTAAAAAACATATGAAAAATATTAGAGATTTAACAAATTTAACTTGTCAAATGGGTATTTTAAAAGAAAATAATGTCCTTTATTTAGAAAAATTAGATGCTAATGACCATATACAACTAAAATCTTTTATAGGTACTTCATATCCAGCCTATGCAACTTCTTTAGGCAAAGCTTTATTATCAAATAAAACAAAAAATGAATTAATAATGCTTTATCCTAAAAACTTTGAAAAAATAACTCAAAATACCTTAAAAAATATAGATGAATTATACGAACAAATAAAAGAAATTAAAAAAGAAAAAATAGCTTTAGAAAGCGGAGAAATGAATTCTCAAATTGAATGTATGGCTATAAATATAGAACATAATCAGAAAATAATTGCTGCAATAAGTATATCTTATCCTATTTTTTATTCAAATAAAGAATTTAGAGAAAAAAATAAAAAAATATTAATCGAAGAAAAAGGTAAAATAGAAAAAGCAATTAATTTATTTTTTGCAGATTTAGAAAATATCTATTAAAATAGCCAAAAAAGGCTATTTTAATTATTTTCTTTTAACTTAAATTTTTCCTCGCTGTAAAGACCAGTTCCTACAGGAATCATTCTACCTAAAATAACATTTTCTTTTAAATCTTCTAAATAATCAAATTTACCTGCTATACTAGCCTCAGTTAAGACTTTAGTTGTTTCTTGGAAAGATGCTGCAGAAATCACACTATCACTTCCAATTGCAGCTCTTGTAACACCTAAAAGAACAGGTTCAGCAATAGCTGGCTCTCCACCCATTCTCATAATTCTTTCATTTTCTTCTCTAAATTTACGTCTAGATATCAAATCACCTTCTATAAATTTAGTATGTCCACTATCAACAACCTTTACTTGTCTTAACATTTGAGAAACAATAACTTCAATATGTTTATCTGAAATCACAACCCCTTGTCCTCTATAAACTTGCTGAATTTCAGAAATTAAATAATAATGTAAAGCCTTTTCACCTAAAATTTTAAGTATATCATGACTTGAAACCACGCCATCGGTTAATTTTTCTCCAGCATGTATAAATTCACCATCTCTCACTTGTATATGTTTTGATTTGTCAATTAAATATTCAACACTTGTGCCATCTTCTGCTTGAATTACTATTCTTTCTTTTGATCGCAATGGCTTATCAAAACGAACTACACCATCAATTTCAGCAATAACGGCAGCATTTTTTGGCTTTCTTGCTTCAAATAACTCAGAAACTCTTGGAAGACCGCCAGTAATATCTTTAGATTTTGCGGCAGCCTTTGGAATTTTAGCTAAAATATCAGCTTGAGAAACTTTATCACCATCATGCACAAAAATAACTGTTTTTGGTTCTAATTGATAGCGCACTGCCTTATTACCTTTTCCAGCAATCACTAAAGTTGGTCTGACACCACTTGGTAGATATTCATTAATCACTAAAGAACGTTTGCCGGTCGCCTCATCAATTTGTTCATCAGCACTATAACCTGCTTCAATATCTTCAAAACTTATAGTTCCATCAATTTCAGCAATAACAGTATTATTATAAGCATCCCATTCTGCAACAACAAGACTTTCTTTTTTTGGAGCACTTGCTATAATAATGTTAGAGTCTTCAATAAGGGCACCATCATTGAATTCAATTTTTGATTCTCTTGGGATATAGTGTCTTTTTGCCTCTCTTCCATTTTCATCAGCAATTACAACAAAGAAGCCTTTTTCTTTGACTATATCGCCTTTTTTAACATTTTTAACCCTATCAAGACCATCACCCTTAAGAATATAAAATTTTAAAGTGCCTTTCTCGCCTGCTTTTATATTTTGTACAACTGGATCACCATCTTTGACTAAAATTTCACTTGCAAACGGAATACGATTAGGAATATTCCATCCTTCTTTAATAACCTCAACAATGCTTTCATTTTCATCGACTTCAGCACCATTTTGATAAGGAAGGTATAATTTACCATCTATATTTCCACTAACTCCTGCTAATTCATTTGCTTTTGCAAGATCATATTTTCTAAGCGTATACTTAATTTCTTGCTTTTTATCTTTAATAGAAACAATTACATCTTCATGGATGTTTTCTATACTGATTACACCTTTAAATGGAGCTTTTATTCTTGGCTCTACTAGTAAAATAGCTGCATTTCTACGATTTGCAACTATCATTTTTCCTTCTTTATTTTTATAAGTTTTTAAATTATAAAATCTTATAAAACCTTCTTTTTGAGCACTTACTTGTCTATCTTGTAAATCTGTACTTGCAGTTCCACCACTATGGAAAGTTCTTAACGTAAGCTGAGTTCCAGGCTCTCCAATAGATTGAGCCGAAATAATACCAACAGCTTCACCTGGTTTAACAAGTTTTCCTTCGCCAAGATTTACACCGTAACATTTAGCACAAATTCCTTTTTTAGCCTTACAAGTAATTGGAGTTCGAATATTTACACTTTTAATACCATTTTCACTAAATATTTTTGCTTTTTCTTCATCGATTAAAGTGCCTTCTGTAAAAAGTACAGAATTTGTAATAGGATCAATTACATCTTCTGCTAAAACTCTTCCTAAAACTCTTTCTTCCAATGTTTCTATTATAGAACTATCTGCAGTAATTTCATTGATTTCAACTCCTTCGTGCGTACCACAATCCTCCATGGTAATTTTCACATTTTGTGCTACATCAATTAGTTTTCTTGTTAAATAACCAGCATTTGCTGTTTTAAGGGCTGTATCTGCAAGACCTTTTCTAGCACCATGGGTAGATATAAAATACTCAAGTACGTTTAAACCTTCGCGGAAATTTGAAATAATAGGAGTTTCAATAATAGAACCATCTGGCTTAGTCATAAGTCCTCTCATTGCAGCAAGTTGAGAAATTTGTGCTGCACTACCTCTAGCACCAGAATCAGCCATCATATAAATAGAATTGAAACCATCCTTATCTTTTTCAACTAACTTCATCATTTCTTTTGAAAGGAGATTATTTGTACTTTTCCAAATATCAATAATTTTATTATACCTTTCTCCAGAAGTTATCAAGCCAAGATTGTAAGAATTTTGAATTTCTCTAACTTGCTTTTTAGCTAAATCAATAGCTTTTTGTTTATCATCAGGAACAATAATATCTGCTATAGAAATAGAAACACCGGCTTTTGTGGCATATTCAAAACCTAAATTTTTAAGTCTATCTAAAAAGTTAGCCGTGATTTCCAATCCTCCTTGTTTATATACATAATCAACAAGTGCAGCTATATCTTTTTTCTTTAAAACTTTATTCCAATTAGCTTCAGGGACAAAATCAGGCAAAATAGATTTTATAATAAGTCTTCCAGCCGTTGTTGTAATTTTTCTACCATCAACAACAGTTTGTATGCTTGCATGAATATCCAAACATTTGCTTTCAAGCGCCATCATCACTTCATCGATACCTGTGCAAATTTTATGAGAACCTTTTGCCTCTGCTTTTTCTAAAGAAAGATAGTATATTCCCAAAACCATATCCTGCGAAGGAACAGTTACTGATTTACCACTTGCTGGCAAAAGAATATTCATTGAAGAAAGCATAAGTACTTTACATTCTGCAATTGCTTCTTGAGAAAGTGGAACATGAACTGCCATTTGATCCCCATCAAAGTCTGCATTAAAAGCAGCGCACACTAAAGGATGCAATTGTATTGCTTTACCTTCAACCAAAACAGGGTGAAAAGCCTGAATAGAAAGTTTATGTAAAGTAGGTGCACGGTTTAACATAACAGGATGACCTTTTACAACTTCTTCTAAACATTCCCAAACTTCATTGGTTTTGTTTTCTATCATTTTTTTTGCTTGTTTAACCGTTGTTGCATAACCTTTTTCTTCAAGTTTAGCCAACAAATGTGGTTTAAAAAGTTCTAAAGCCATTTTCTTAGGTAAACCACATTGATCCATTCTTAATTTTGGACCAACAACAATAACACTACGCCCTGAAAAATCAACTCTTTTTCCAAGTAAATTTTGTCTAAAACGCCCTTGTTTACCTTTAATAATTTCACTTAAAGATTTCAAAGGACGCTTATTAGCTCCTTTCACTGCATTAGCACGACGACCGTTATCAAATAAGGCATCCACAGCTTCTTGAAGCATTCTTTTTTCATTTCTTATGATTATTTCTGGCGCATCAAGTTCCATAAGCTTTTTAAGGCGAGTATTTCTATTGATAACACGACGATATAAATCATTTACATCAGAAACTGCAAATTTTCCTCCATCTAAAGCAACCAAAGGACGTAAATCCGGTGGTAATACTGGTAAATTAGTTATCATCATCCATTCTGGACGATTTGGAACTGCATTTTCGCTATCAACATCAGTATTAGAATTCGAATTTAGAAAATTTTCAACCACTTTTAAACGTTTAATAATAGTTTTTTTCTTTGCTTCTGAATTGGTTGCAGCCATCTCTTCTTTTAATTGATTTAAAAGAGCTACAAGATCTAAATTAGCCAATAGGTCTCGAACAACTTCTCCACCCATTCTCGCTTTAAAACCACTACTTTCATAACGTTGCATTAAATTTTGATATTGCTCTTCATTTAAAACATCACAATATTCAACTTTTTTAGTATTTTCATTATCATAATATGCATCGCCAGCATTTTCAACAATGTAAGCTTCATAATAAAGCACACGCTCAAGATCTTTCATTTTTACACCCAAAAGTGTGCCTATACGACTTGGTAAAGAATTTACATACCAAATATGCGCTACTGGAGTTACAAGTTCAATATGTCCCATTCTTGAACGACGAACTTTGGAATTAGCTACCTCAACTCCACATTTTTCACATTTTACACCTTTAAAGCGCATTTTTTTATATTTGCCACAAAGACACTCATAGTCACGGATAGGACCAAAAATTTTAGCACAAAAAAGACCATCTCTTTCAGGTTTTAAAGTTCTATAATTAATCGTTTCTGGCTTTTTTACTTCTCCATAAGACCAAGATTTTATTTTTTCAGGACTAGCAAGCCTTAGTTGAAAAGCTTCAAAATCTCTAGGTCTAGCATCTTCTTTTACTTCTATGACTTTAAATTTACTCATTGTCCTCATCCTTATCAAAAATCTCAACATCTAATGCAAGTGATTTAAGTTCATTAGTTAAAACAAAAAATGTTTCAGGTATTCCCGTTGCTGGAACATTTTCTCCTTTAGTTATTGCTTTATAAGCATTAAATCTACCTTCTACATCATCTGACTTAATAGTTAGCATTTCTCTTAAAGTATGCGCTGCTCCATAAGCTTCAAGTGCCCAAACTTCCATTTCTCCAAATCTTTGACCCCCAAAAAGCGCTTTACCACCAACTGGCTGCTGGGTTACAAGACTATAAGGACCTGTGCTTCTTGCATGAACTTTTTCATCAACTAAATGGTGAAGTTTTAGCATATACATACATCCTACATGGACACGCTCTGCAATCTTTTCACCAGTTCTTCCATCATAAAGCTCTGTCTTTCCATCCATATCAATTTTTGCTAATTCAAATAATTTTTTAAATTCCTCTATGCTAACACCTTCAAAAACTGGGGTTGCAAATTTAACCCCTTTACTCCAATCTCTAGCGTAATTTAAAAGCTCTTCATCACTTAATTTTTTAATAAATTCTTTTTCATTCGCGAGTCTTGGAATAGAACAAATTTCAAGCATTTTTACTCTTAACTCTTTAATAAAATCTTTTTGTTTTCTATCAAAAATTTCTTGAATTTGCTCTCCAAGTCTTAAGCCAACAAGTCCCAAATGGCTTTCTAAAATTTGACCTATATTCATACGACTTGGAACCCCTAAAGGATTGAGTGCAATATCTACACTTTTTCCATTTGCAAGATAAGGCATATCAACCTCTGGAATTATAGTAGAAACAATACCCTTATTTCCGTGGCGTCCTGCCATTTTATCACCTACTTTTAACTTTCGTTTTGTAGCAATATAAACTTTTACAAGCTTAACCACCCCGCTTGGTAAAATATCATCTTTTTCTAAAATTTCAAGCTTTTCATCATGTTCAGCTTTTAGTTTTTTCTTTTCATTTTGGAAATGATTTTTCAAATCTTCATATTGTTTTTGAACTTCCTTTGAATAAGCTTTAATAATAGTAGTAAGAGTAAAACGATTAATTTTTTCTAAATCACTTAGGTCAGCTTTTTCGCCTTTTTTATAATTTTTATCACCAATTTTTTGACTGCTAGTCAAAGTTGATTTAGATAACAAAGCGCAAACTCTAAGCATTTCTTCTCTGTCCATCATCAAAAGTCTATCATGATGTTCTTTTTCCAAAGACATTTTTTCTTTATCATATGCTTTCAGAGCTCTTTCATCTTTTTCATAGCCTTTTTTTGTAAATATTTTCACATCTACAACCACACCTTCTAAAGAAGCGGTAGCATATAAAGATTTATTGACAACATGACCTGCTTTTTCACCAAAAATAGCTCTTAAAAGTCTCTCTTCTGGAGTTGGTTTAACTTCACCTTTTGGAGAAACTTTTCCAACTAAAATCATACCAGGTTTAATATGGGTTCCTATTTTTGCAATTCCACTTTCATCCAAATGTGCAACATCTTCTTCTTTAACATTTGGTATATCTTTGGTAATTTCTTCTATACCATCTTTTAACTCTCTAGCCTCGATTTCTTTTTCATAGATATGGACACTTGTAAATGTATCTTCACGAATGATTCTTTCACTAACTACAATAGCATCTTCATAGTTGTAACCATTCCAAGGCATAAAAGCAATTAGTGCATTTTTTCCAATAGCCAATTCTCCTTGATCCATTGAAGGGCCATCGGCAATAATTTGTCCTGCTTTAACCGCTTCTCCTTTTTTAACAATAGGATGCTGAATATAATTTGTATTTTGGTTGGTACGTAAATTTTTCTCCATAATATAGTGATCAATAAAAGGACCTTTTTCATCTTCGCCCAAGATAAAAATACTTTTATTATCTACTTTTTCTACTATACCTCCTCGTTTAGCCTTAACAGCTTCCCAAGCATCACGCGCAATCGTACTCTCCATTCCCGTACCTACAATAGGAGCATTTGAAGTTAAGAGAGGAACTGCTTGACGTTGCATATTAGAACCCATTAAGGCTCTATTAGCATCATCATGCTCTAAGAAAGGAATTAAAGAAGCTGCAACACCAACAACCATACCTGAGCAAAGATCGATAAGTTGAACTTCTTCTCTTTTGGCAAGTATAGTTTCTCCATCTTGTCTCGCCTCAACAAATTCCTCAATAATATTACCCTTAGCATCCACTTTAGTTGATGCAGGTGCAATAAACAAACCCTCCTCTTGCGTAGCAGTTAAATAAACAATTTCATCTGTAACTTTTCCATTAACAACTTTTTTATAAGGAGCTTCAACAAAACCAAGCTCATTCACTTTAGCATAAGTTGAAAGAGTATTGATCAGACCAATATTTTGTCCTTCCGGAGTTTCTACGGGACAAATTCTACCATAATGAGTTGCATGGACATCACGAACTTCAAAACCCGCTCTTTCTTTTACAAGCCCTCCTTCTCCAAGTGCAGATAAACGACGTTTATGAGTGATTTCGCTCAGTGGATTTGTTTGATCCATAAATTGAGAAAGTTGTCCACCTGTAAAAAACTCGATAATCGTTGTAGTAATCATCTTAGGATTAATTAAATCATAAGGCATAACTTTATCTATATCAGAATTTAAAGAAGTAAATTTATCTCGGATAGCTTTTTGCATTTTTGCCAATCCTAAATGAAGTTCATTAGCTAAAAGCTCGCCTATAGATCTAATACGGCGATTTCCTAAATGATCTCTATCATCAATATGACCTTTGCCATTTTTAACCTTAATCAAATATTTTGCAGTTTTAATAATATCTTCATTAGTTAAAACAGTCACATACTCAGGAACATCAAGACCTAATTTATGATTCATTTTCATACGACCAACTTTAGTTAAATCATATCTTTCTGGATTAAAAAATAAATCATTGACAAAAGTCTTTGCTGCATCTTTAACCACTGGTTCACCTGGTCTCATAACCTTATAAATTCTTATTGCAGCTAGATCATTTTCATCTTCAATATTTTCAGTTTGTTTTAATAATTTTAAAGTTTCATTATCTTGTATAAATGAATTAATAATAGCAGTATCTACTCCATTTGCTAAATCATTTGCGATTTCAAAACTTTTTTGTTCTTTTATTTTTGTAAGCTTACTTTCATCAATAAGCGTCAAAGAATCAAAAAGCATTTCGCCACTATTTTTATCAAAAATAGGATTCGCTAAATAACGATTTAATAAAACTTCTATTGGATATTCTATCCATTTTAATCCGTCTTTAATCAATTGTTCAGCTTTCTTCTTTGTTAATCTTTTTCCTGCTTGATGAACAATCTTACCTTTTTCATCCTTGATATCATATTCTATTCTATCCATAAAATCATTAGGATTAAATTCTGTCAAAAATCTATCTTTTTTAACATGAATTGTTTGAATAGGGTAAAATAGTTTTATAATATCTTGTTTTTTATATCCTAGGGCTCTAAAAAGCATAGTTATAGGTACTTTTCTTCTTTTATTAATTCTTACGTAAAGTACATCTTTAGCATCATATTCAAAATATAACCAAGAACCACGATCTGGAATAATTTGCGCTGTATAAACAAGTTTATTAGCTACTGTTGAACTTTCTTCCTCTTTAAAAATAACACCAGGACTTCTATGAAGTTGATTAACAACGACTCTTTCCACCCCATTAATGATAAAAGATACACGATCTGTCATTAATGGAATTTCTCTGATATAAATTTCTTGCTCTTTAATGTCTTTTATACCGACTTTCTCACCTATTTTTTCATCTCTCTCATGTAAAGTAAGACGGATTTTCATTTTTAAATTTACAGAGTAAGTTAAACCTCTTTCCATACATTCACGAATAGTATATTTTGGTTTACCTATTTCGCTATTTACATATTCTAAACTTAATCTATTTTGCGGATCATGTATTGGAAAAATTGATTTAAAAACTTTTTCTATACCACTTTCACCGTTATTAAAATTTAAAAAATAATCAAAACTTGCTTTTTGCAATTGTAAAAGATTTGGAATTTCTATTTGTTTTAAAATATTGGAGAAATCTACTCTTAAACGATTTCTTAATTTATTATCTAACATTTGCATATACCTCATGGTAAATTTTGTAAATTTAAAAAAGAAGACCTAAAACTAGGTAAAAACAAAAAAAGAAGACTTGTTAAAAACAAATCTTCTTAAACTAAATCCAATTAAAAAAATAATTATTTAAGCTCTACTTTAGCACCAGCTTCTTCAAGTTGTTTTTTGGCTTCTTCTGCTTCAGCTTTAGCTACACCTTCTTTCAAAGTTGAAGGAGTTTGCTCTACAGCATCCTTAGCTTCTTTAAGCCCAAGACCTGTTAAAGCTCTAACAATTTTAATTACTTCAATCTTTTTAGCACCACCATCAGTTAAAACGATATCAAATTCTGTTTTTTCCTCAGCGGCTGAAGTACTACCACCTGCTACCGCTCCTCCAGCTACCATTACCGGAGCAGCTGATACACCAAATTTTTCTTCAAATTCTTTCACAAGCTCAGAAAGCTCAAGAACACTTAAATTTGAAATATATTCTAATACATCTTCTTTTGAAATTGCCATTTTAAATCCTTTTTATTCAGTTTCTTTTTTATTTTTTAGCGCATTTAAACCAATAGTAAAGTTGGCAATTGGCGCTTTCCAAACTTGCAAAAGCATAGCAAGCAACTCATTACGTGAAGGCATTTTAGCTAAAGCTTTAACTTTAGCAACATCTGCAACTTCGCCATCAACAAAAGCAGTTTTAATTTGAAATTTATCATTATTTTCTTCAAATTTAGCAGCTACTTTTGAAACACTAAGTTGATCTTCTCCCCAAAGATAAATATTTGTATCTTTAAGAACTAGACCTGTTTTTCCGGAATTATTAAGAGCAATGTTAGCCAAAGTATTTTTAATAATTTGAACTTTTACATTATTTTCTCTTGCATTATTTCTAAGTTCTTCCAATTTCTTAGTAGATAAACCCTTATAATCACAAACTATAATGGCTTCACTAACTTTGAAATTTTCTTCAAGCTTAGCAATAACTTCAACTTTTTCACTTCTAGTCACATTTTCTCCTTTCCGATTGAGATTTCAAGTAGAGAGGAAATTTTTCCAATTAAGCTTACGCCTCGACTATCTTCAATCTAAAATAAACATTTCAAAAAATATTAAATTTTCTCAAATGTTTATTTCTTAAGAATAAAGAGTTTTTTAACTCTTTATTTCATATCAAGTAATTCTTGAATTTCAAGTTTTACTGATGGACTCATAGTTAAAGATAAAGTGGCATTTTTAATATATCTACCTTTTGCTGCAGCTGGTTTATGCTTATTAATAGCTTTTATAAAAGTTGAGATATTATCCCATAATTGCTCTTTAGAAAAACTTACTTTTCCAAGTCCTGCGTGGATATTTCCCTGCTTATCAACTCTAAAATTTACTTGTCCACTTTTAGCATTATTTACAGCTTGTGCAACATCCATTGTTACTGTTCCAGTTTTTGGATTTGGCATCAAACCTTTAGGGCCTAAAATTCTACCTACTTTACCCACTAAGCCCATTAAATTTGGAGTTGCAATTAATACGTCAAAATTCATATTTCCTTTTTGAATTTCTTCAACCAAATCATCACTTCCAACAATATCTGCTCCAGCATTTTTAGCTTCATCTGCCTTGGCATCTTTTGCAATGACAGCTACACGAACTTTTTTACCTGTACCAGCAGGAAGTACAACAGATCCTCTTACCATTTGATCAGCATGTCTTGGATCAACATTTAATTTTAAAGCGATTTCAACAGTTTCATCAAATTTTGCTGATTTTAATTCCTTAACTGTTTCTATTGCTTCCTTAAGACTGTAAATTTTATTTGAATCAATTTTTTCTAATAAATCTTTTAATCTTTTTACCATTTTAGCCATTTTTATACTCTCCGCATTTTAAAGTGCTACCGCTTTTTACTTTAAGCGGTCAAAAGAATTAATCAACGATTTCAACACCCATAGAACGAGCTGAACCGGCAATAATTTTTGCTGCTTGCTCTCTATCTTTAGTATTCAAATCTGCAATTTTTTTATCAACAATTTCCAAAACTTGAGCACGAGTTAATTTTCCAACTTTATTTTTTAAAGGATTATCTGTGCCCTTAGAAATACCAGCTGCTTTTTTGATTAAATCTGTAGCTGGTGGTTGCTTTGTAATAAAAGTAAAACTTTTATCTGCATAAACTGTGATAACAACAGGAATGTTAAAACCTGCCATATCCTTTGTTCTTTCATTAAAAGCTTTACAAAATTCCATAATATTAACGCCTTGCTGACCTAAAGCAGGACCGACTGGTGGCGACGGATTTGCTTTAGTGGCAGCAATTTGTAATTTAATTTCGCCTACAACTTTTTTAGCCATAACAATTCTCCTTAAATAAATTTAAATTATTTTTTCAACTTGAGAATACAAGATCTCTACCGGAGTTGAACGTCCAAAAATAGAAACATTTAATTTCAGCAAACCTCTAACCATATCATATTCTTCTACAATAGCAGTAAAATTCGCAAACGGGCCTTCGGTAATTCTTACATTTTCTCCTTCTTCAAAAGAAATTTTTGGTTTAGGAGCTGCACGATTATGAACTTTTTCTAAAATTAAATTAATATCTTTTTCTGTCAAAGGGGTTGGTTTCTTAGACTCCCCAATAAAACGTCCAACTTTAGGAAGAGACTGAATTTTATGCCAAAGTTCCGTATTAAGATCAAGATGTGCAAATACATATCCTGAATACAAACTTCTTTCACTAATCTTTTCTTTTCCATTTTTAAATTCGATAACATCCTCTGTTGGAACAACTATTTCTTTTAATCTATCTTCAATGCCATTATCTTTAACCAAATTTTCAATAGCTCTTTTTACAGCCATTTCACTACCAGCATAAGTTTGAATTGCATACCATTTATAAGTACTCATCACTATCTCCTATTATATAACTAAAGAAACAATAGATGACATAATCCAATCTACTAATGCCAAAAATACTGAAATAACCGCAACTACTATAAAAACAGTAATATAAGCATTTCGAACTTGTTCTTTTAAAGGAAAAATTACTTTCCTTAGTTCAGCCTTTGATAATTTAAAATAAGTTATTAATTTTTCCATTTATATAAACCTTAATATGGCAGGGCAAGAGGGATTCGAACCCCCAACCTGCGGATTTGGAATCCGACGCTCTACCTTTAGAGCTATTGCCCTAAGAGCTTAACTTTTTAATTTTACTTCTTTGTGAAGTGTATGTTTTTTCAATCTTGGACAATATTTTTTTAATTCTAACTTTTCAGTTGTATTTTTACTATTTTTATAAGTGCTGTAATTAATATCACCACATTCTTCACATTTTAAACCAATTTTAATTCTCATTTTTTTCCCTTAAAAAACAAAAGTCAAGTATCAAAACTTGACTTTTTAGAATATTTTATTTAATTATTTTAGAAACAACACCAGAACCAACTGTTTTACCGCCTTCACGGATAGCAAAGCGCGTTCCTTCTTCAAGAGCTACTGGAGCTATTAGGCTTACTGTAATTCTTACGTTTTCACCTGGCATAACCATTTCAACGCCATCTGCTAATTTAATAGAACCTGTAACATCCGTTGTTCTTACATAAAATTGAGGTCTATAATTATTAAAGAATGGAGTATGTCTACCACCTTCGTCTTTATTTAAAATATAAACTTCAGCTTCAAAATCAGTATGAGGAGTAATTGATTTTGGTTTTGCAAGAACCATTCCACGAATAACTTCTTCTTTTTTAGTACCACGAAGAAGAACACCTACGTTATCTCCAGCTTCACCTTGATCCATTTCTTTTCTAAACATTTCAACACCAGTAACAGTCGTAGTTTGTGTATCTTTAATACCAACAATTTCAATAGTATCACCTACTTTAACTACACCTTTTTCAATTCTTCCAGTAACAACTGTACCACGACCAGAAATTGAGAAAACATCTTCAATTGGCATCAAGAAATCTTTTTCAGTATCACGAGTTGGAGTTGGAATATAGCTATCAACTGCTGCCATTAGATCTAGCACTTTTTTAGACCACTCACCATCTTGACCAGCTTTAGCTTCTTCAAGGGCTTTTAATGCAGAACCAGAAATAATTGGAGTATCATCTCCTGGGAAATCATAAGAGCTTAATAATTCTCTAATTTCCATTTCGACTAATTCTAAAAGTTCAGCATCATCAACCATATCTGCTTTATTCATAAAAACAACTATATATGGAACACCTACTTGACGAGAAAGTAGAATATGCTCTCTAGTTTGAGGCATTGGGCCATCTGCTGCAGAAACAACAAGAATTGCACCATCCATTTGCGCAGCACCTGTAATCATATTTTTAACATAGTCAGCGTGTCCTGGGCAATCAACGTGTGCATAATGTCGATTTTCTGTTTCATATTCAATATGAGAAGTAGCAATAGTAATACCACGTTCTTTTTCTTCAGGAGCATTATCAATATTGTCATAATCTTTAAGCTCTGCCAAACCTCTTCTTGAAAGAACAGCAGAAATAGCGGCTGTCAAAGTAGTTTTACCATGGTCAACGTGACCAATAGTACCTATATTTACGTGTGGCTTATTACGTGAAAATTTTTCTTTAGCCATTTTTTTCCTCCAATATAAAAATAAATGTAAGCAAAACCGAGTCTATATTTATAATCTTTTCAATAAAATAATGGAGCTCATAGCGGGAATTGAACCCGCGACCTCTCCCTTACCAAGGGAGTGCTCTACCTCTGAGCCATACGAGCGCTCAGAAAACCAATATAATACAGACAACTGAAAAAAATATGGGAATATACTGTAGTTATAGTTAAAATACAGCTCCCAGTTAAACATTGGAGCGGGAAACGGGACTCGAACCCGCGACCCTCAGCTTGGAAGGCTGATGCTCTAGCCAACTGAGCTACTCCCGCAAAGCATGGTGGTGAGTCGTGGATTCGAACCACGGAAGGCGAAAGCCAGCAGATTTACAGTCTGCCCTCGTTGGCCACTTGAGTAACTCACCATTATCACCATATAAAATATCTGGTCAAACACTGTCACAAAAATAAAATGGAGCTGGTTAAGGGACTTGAACCCCCGACCTGCTGCTTACAAGGCAGCTGCTCTACCAACTGAGCTAAACCAGCAAGTTTCGGTTTTAAAAATTCTCAAAATCAAATTTTTAAAAAAACGAAATTATATATTAAAAAAAATATTTTGTCAAGAAAATATTTATAATTTAACCAAATATTTATTAGTGGAAAATGTTATCATAAAATTATTTATGATAATCAAACAAATTTAAAAATTTTTTTGCCCTTTCGCTTTTAGGGTTTTCAAAAAAATTATGTGGATTATTTTCCTCAATTATTTCACCATTATCCATAAAAACTATCTTATCGGCAACAGCTTTAGCAAAACCCATCTCATGTGTAACAATCAACATTGTCATACCATCTTTAGCTAAATTTAACATAACCTCTAATACTTCGCGAACAATTTCAGGATCAAGCGCTGCTGTTACTTCGTCAAAAAGCATAAGTTCTGGATTCATGCAAAGACTTCTTACAATAGCAATTCTTTGTTTTTGCCCTCCACTTAATTCTCTGGGAAAAGCATCTATCTTATGAATTAGTCCTACTTTTTCAAGCCATATCTTAGCTTCTTTTAAAACTTCTTCTTTAGATCTTTTTTGCACCTTTAAAGGTCCTAAAAGTATATTATCTTTAACGCTTAAATGTTCAAATAGTTCATAGGATTGAAATACCATACCTACTTTTTGACGTACCCTTGTCCAATCTTTAAAATTTTTGTCAATAACATCATGACCAATTTGTATTACTCCATCTGCAATCTCTTCTAAACCATTGATACATCTTAAAAAAGTTGATTTTCCGCACCCACTCGGACCTAAAATCACAACAACTTCTTTTTGTTTTACCTCTAAATTAATATTTTTTAAAACATGATGGGTTCCATAATATTTTTGCAAATTTTTTACTTTTAAAATACTCATTTTAACTCCATTTTTTTTCTAATTTTCTAGAATATAAAGTGATAGGGTAACAAATTATAAAAAAAATAAAAAAAATAAAACCATAAATAATAAAAGGAGCCAAATCATTTTTATTGTTAAATTCAATAATTTGCTGTCCTACCTTTACAAGTTCTACACTACCGATTAAATAAGCAAAAGTTGTGCTTTTAATCATACGTGTAAGCAAATTCATACTCACAGGAGTAAGGCGACGAAAAGCTTGTGGAATAATGATATAAAAATACGCTTGAAATTTATTTAAACCTAAACTTTTAGCACTTTCATATTGGTGCTTGGGAATACTTTGCAATGAAGATCTAACCAAATCCATCATTTCAAAACTTCCCCAAATACTAAATACAATAATAGCTGAAACCGTACTACTTAAATTAACTCCTAGCCATCTTGAAAAACCAAAATATACAATAAAAAGCCAAACTAAAAGGGGCATAATTCTCACAAATTCTAAAATAAAGCGGCACAAAATATAGATATAACGATTTTTAAAACTCATCAAAATACCTAGAATAAGCCCAAAAAAAGAGGTAATTATAATGCTAATAATAGAAATTTCAAGTGTAATAAATAAGCCTTGCCAAAGACGACTTAAAGTATCTAAATTTAATAAACTAAGCATTTGAAAGCCTTTTTTCTACAAAAAATAATATCAAAGAGATTGGCAGGATAATGCATAAATACCCCATAAACAAAAGAAACAAAAGCTCATCTGTTTTATAGGTTAAAGAATTTAGGTCTTTCATAGCTGTAACCAAATCAGGCAAGGCTATAATGCTTACCACTGAGGTTTCTTTGATAAGAAAAATAATATTTGCACTAATACTCGATATGGAAATAGCAAGTATTTGAGGCAAAATAACATAACGGAAATTTCCTAATTTTGTAAAACCTAAAGAAAGCCCTGCTTCAAATTGCTGCTTTCTAATAGCTTCAAATCCGGATCTAAAACTCTCAGCCATATAAGATCCTCCTAAAAAACTAAGACCAAAAATTGCACAAGCAAAAGCTGGACGCAAAGTTTCATCAACACTTAAACAAATTAAATTTAAAGGAGGAATTTGTTCTAAATGAATATCAAATTTAGGTAAAGCATAGTAAAGAAAAAAAAGTTGTATCAATAAAGGTGTATTGCGAGATAATTCTATATAAATTTTACAAATTTGTTCTATAAATTTGATCCTAAAATAACTCATTAAGATGCAAAATAATCCTATGATTATAGAAAACACAATACCAAAAAAACTTAATTTTAAGGTAAGCCAAGCAGCTGCTATAAATACATTTAAATGATTAATTATAAAATTTAAATCCATATCCTTATTATCCTTAATTTTGCCAAACTTCATCTAAGAGTATTTTTTTATTTATAATTTCAATTTTACCTTTTTTTATGTCAATTAATTTAGCCAACTTTAACTCTTTTAATACCCTAGATAAAGATTGTACTCTTACATTTAAATCTATTGCAATTTGTTTTTGGAGAATTGTATCTAATTTTTTTTCATTTTCCAAAATATATTTTAGTAATTTTGTTTTCAAATCTAAAGAATTTTGCAATATTTTTTTCTCTAAAATTTTTATTTTATTTAATAGAGAGCTAATTAATATTAAGTTAAATTCATTGTTTTTATTGCATAAATTTTCAAACTCAATAAAATTAATTTCTAATACTTTACCCTCTTCTTCACAAATAGCACTTGCTGGGTAATTGATTTTTTTAAAAGCTGGCATTTCTGCAATAAAATCAAAGGGTTTAAAATAATGCAAAGTAATTTCTTTATTCATCTTGGCATGCTTATAAACTCGTATTTTTCCTTGTAATAAAATAAAAAAATGTTTTGCCTCCTCTCCCTCGTAAAATAAAATATTATTTTTTCTTATTTTTCTTATTCTTCCTATTTTATATAAATATTTTAAAAAATTTTCATCCTTCATTTTTAACCTATGTTAAATAAAATTTTGCTATTTTTTGTTATATTAACCTTATAAGATTAATATCGGAGAAGATTATTTATGAAATCAAACACCATCACTCAAGAAAATATAAAAATGCTTATGGAAATATTTTATGAAAAAATAAGAAGGGATGAAAAATTAGGGCCTATTTTTAATAATGCCATAGGAACAAGCAATCAACAATGGGAAGAGCATAAAATAAAAATAGGAAATTTTTGGTCAGGCATTCTTTTAGGTCAAGGCAGTTACAATGGACAACCTTTAAAAAAACATCTTGATTTACCTCATTTTCCTGAAGAATTTTTCGAAATTTGGTTAAAACTTTTTGAGGAAAGTTTAAGCAAAATCTATAATGAAGAAATAAAAAGTATAATTTTACAACGTGCGCAAATGATAGCTTCTCATTTTAAAAACATACTTTATCGAAATAAGGAATCTCGTTAATCGATGATATTCTTATTTTTTAAATCCTCTTTTGCCTGTTTTAAAATCTCTTCATCTTTTGAAAAATCAAAAAAAATAAACTCATTTCCATGCTGAAACAAACCATCTAGCAAATCTCCGCTTAAGCGATTTTTAAGATCAAGTTCTGCGATTTTAAAACCATCTAAAGTATTTGCAAATTCTTTCAAGCGCGTAGGAATTTCCTTAAGTTTTGTATAAAGATAACACGTACTTTTAATTCCAATTCTTCCAACTCTTCCTCGAAGTTGATGCAAAGTAGCTAGTCCTAAACGTTCTGCTCCAACTATTATAATAGTACTTAATCTTGGCAAAGAAATTCCAACCTCTACAACAGTAGTACTTAGTAAAATATTTCCTTCATCTCGAAAACGCTTTAAAATTTCATCCTTTTGTTTATCTTTTCCATGAGTTATAAAAACTTTTTCATAATGGCTTTGCCAATATTCACTAGCTTGCTCCAAAGAAAGATAAGGAATTTTATCACTTGGATTAACCAAAGGATAAATGATGATAATTTGATGATTTTGCGCAATCTCTTCTTTTATCTTTTCATTTAATCGTGAAAAATCTTCATTTTGTATGCAAAAAGTAGAAATATCTTTTTTAAAAGGCATTTGCTTAACAAAACTAAATTGTAAAAATTCTGATTGTATCATGCTTAAAGTTCTTGGAATAGGTGTTGCTGAAAATTGTATAAAGTGTGGTGCAAAATCTTTTTTATTTAAAGTATAAATTTTTTGCCTTTGGGCTGAACCGAAACGATGTTGCTCATCAATCATCACTAAAACAGCTTCATGATTTTCCAAATGTATTAAAGCGTGAGTGCCTATAATCAAATTAGCTCTTTGTAATTTTTGAGCTAAATCTTTTTCCTTTTTACCCCCTTTAATAAATAAAATATTAACAAAATCGGGCAAAAGTTTCTTTGCCTCTTCATAAAGCTGATTTGCAAGTATACTAGTTGGCGCCATCAAAATTGCTTGTTTTGGATAAACCATTAGAGCAGCCCCTAATAAAATCAAGGTTTTTCCGCATCCAACATCACCCATGATAACCCGTCTTTTAGCTTCGCTTGAATTTAAGTCTTGCTCTATATCCTTTAAAGCTTTAAGTTGATCTTGAGTAGGTAAAAAAGGGAGCTGATTGAGCCAATTATTGATATTGAAAATATCAATTTTATAAGATTTATAATGAGTTTTTTTTGCCTTTAATCGTCTTAGAAAATTAAAAATTTCAATATATTTTAAATCATTTAAAAAAAGATTTAAATTTTGAAACATAGCAAAACTTCTTTCATCATAAGCGTGTAAATTTAAAATAAAATTTATATATTTATCATCTATTCCACTTTCTTTTAAATTTTCAAAAGTAAGATATTTTTTCATAAATTCTTGAATTTTTGAATCTCTAATACCTTGAATTTGATATTTTGGAACAAAATTTTCAAAAGAATTTAAAATTTTAGGATTATTAAATTGCCAAAAATGATTAAAAAAGGTCAGTTTAGCATTAAAAATAATTTCTTTACCTATTTTTAAAACTTTATGATGCCAGGGTCTTGGATGAAAAAAAACAAAAGAAATGTTTTTATTCCATTCTTTGCAAAATCCTGTGCCAAAAAGTTGATTTTTATTATAATTTATACTTTTTAAAACAATTTTTTGAGTACAAATTTCATTTTCTCTAGGAAATTTACTTGGATTTAAATTTTCAATCTTTTTGGGCAAAATAAGTGCTAAATCAATAGCACTTTTTATTCTTAACTTTTTAAAAAGTTCAAAATCATTTTCTTTAATTTTCATTTTGAATACTAGCAAAACTGATATTTAATATCTCTTTATGCTTCTTAATATAAGCATTAATTTCATCAAGTTTTACTTCTTGTATCAAATTTAATTCTTTTTTATAATACCCTTGCTCTAATCCTTGATAATACTCATTAAAGGCTATAGCTAAGCGTTTAGAAAGACTTTCATAACGCAAAGGAGAGGAACCTATAAGAAAATTTTTAGCTTGAATAAGTTCATTTTCATTAATGCCATATTGCAAAAAATTATCAAAGAGCTCTTTAATAATTTTTTTTGCCTCGGTAGCGCTTTCATTCTTAGTTTGCAAATATCCAAAAATTCTCGAAAAAGATAATCTTATATCTAGCATAGCATAAGCTGAATAAGCCAATCCTCTTTTTACGCGAATTTCCTCCATAATTCTTGATCCAAATCCACCTTGCCCCAAAACAAATAAAGCGATTTTAGCTAGATGAATATCTTTATCATTAAAACTCAAATGCAACGGAGTAGCAAAATAAATATAAGCTTGTTCACTTTCTTTTCGAACTAAAACTTTATCTTTATTTTTTTTACAAAACTCATATTTTTTATTTTTATTTACTTCTCCTTTATGAAGCTTTTCAAGTAGACTATTTAAAAAATCTTTCGCTTCTTTTTCTTCAATATTTCCACCTATAACACACACTAAATTATTTAAATGAATATTTTTTTTATAGTAATGATGTAATGATTCTAAAGTAATACTTTCTATGCTTTTTTCATCTCCATCGTTAGGACTTTGAAATTCTAAATATTCAAAAACTTCAGAATTGAGTAAATTTTTTGCTAAATAATCAAAGTCACTTTTTTTACTTGCCAATTCACCCAAAGTATTAATTTTTATTTTTTTTAAAATTTTCTCTTCTATTCTAGGTTTTAACAATAATCGCTCAATTTGATGCATGGCAAATTTAAAATGTTCATTTAAACAAGAAAGATTAATTTCTAAACTTTCAAAACCACTACTTGCCTCTAAACTAATGGCTCTAAATTCTAATTCTTTAAAAAATTGATCATCAACTCCCTCGTTTAAAATACGAGAAAACATTTTTGCAAGTCCAGCAATTTCATCATAACTTCGTCCACAATTTTGAAAAACAAGTTTTAAAACAACGATAGGTAAATCTTGATTTTTTTCAAAAATAAAAGGAATTTTTATTCCTTGATTCTCTAAATATTGCATTAAAATTTCTCCAAAATTTCATAAGCTGTATTACGTTTTGCAGGGTTTTCGCCTAAACTTCTAATCAATCGTATCATTTCATCTTGATTCATCCTATAGCTTGCACCCGCAGCACTTACTACATTTTCTTCCATCATAGTTGACCCCAAATCATTAGCACCAAATTTTAAGGCAAGTTGTCCTATTAAAGAACCTTGCGTCACCCAAGAACTTTGCAAATTTTTAAAATTATCTAAATAAAGTCTTGAAAGAGCTAGAAGTCTAAGATATTTATTAGAACTTTGCTTCATAATTTCAGGATGTTTTTGAATTAAAAGTGTATTTTCACTTTGAAAACTCCATAAAATGAAAGCTCGAAATCCACCCGTTTCATCTTGAAGCGTTCTTAAGTGATCTAAATGATCTATAATTTCCTCATCGTTTTCAACTGTTCCAAACATCATAGTAGCTGTGCTTTTCATGCCAATTTTATGAGCTTGGCGATGCACCTCTAGCCAAGTTTTAGTATCACATTTATTTGGCGCTATAATATCACGTACTCTATCACTTAAAACCTCAGCACCTGCACCAGGTATGGAAAACAAACCCTTTTGTTGTAATCTTTGCAAAACTTCTGCTATAGAAATTTTAGATGCTTTAGCAATATAAGCAATTTCAACCGCAGAAAAGCCATGAATTGTTATATTAGGATAATGCTCTTTAATCCAAGAAACAAGTTCCTCATACCATTCAATTTTAAGTTTTGGATGCACTCCACCTTGAAAAAGAATTTGAGTTCCACCTATAGCCTCTAATTCTTCTATTTTTTTACCAATTTCTTCAAAACTTAAAATATAAGCATCATCTTCTTTATGATGACGATAAAATGCACAAAAAGAACAATCAATACAGCAAACATTAGTATAATTTATATTTCTATCAACAACAAAAGTAGTAATTTTTTCAGGATGAAGTTCTATTTTTTTTTGATAAGCCATTTTTCCAATCTCAACCAAACTAGCATTTTTTAATATATCTAAAGCTTCTATTTTATTTAGTCTTTTCAAATTATTTATCCTTGCATACATTATTTTTTGAAAATATTATAGCATTTAAAATATAAATTGTGCTATAATTTCATTTATGAATTACTTTGATTTATTAAAAAACAATAAGACGATTAGAATTCTGGCTTCGGTTCAATTTATAGTTTATTTTGGTGCTTGGTTTGCACAAACAGGTGTTTTTACGCTGCTAGTGAATCTTAATGCTCCCACTTGGGCAACCTCAACAAGCGCTATGCTTGCCTTTCTACCTGGGGTTTTACTCGCTCCTATTAGCGGAGTTATAATTGAAAGAAATAAACCTAAAAAACTTTTATTAAGCATGATAAGTATTGAATTTATTTCTATTTTTTGCCTCAGCTTCGTAACAAATCTTAGCATGCTTTGGCTTTTATTTATTCTAATTTTTATTAGATTATGCGTTGCTTCTATTTACTTTCAAACCGAAATGAGTCTTCTTGCAAAAATTTTAAATACTCAAGAATTAAAACTTGCCAATGAAATGCATAGTATTATTTGGGCAGTTTCTTACACAGCAGGAATGGCTACTTCTGGTATTTTTATTGATATTTTTGGAATTAAAACAGCTTTTTTATTTGATTGTTTTCTTATCATAATTGGCTTTTCATTTTTAACTCACTTAAAGATTCCAAATATTAAACAAAAAATTCAAAGTAATTTTTATTTGATGATTAAAGAAGGATTTAATTATATTTTAAAAAATAAAATAATTATCCATCTGATATTATTTCACTCTTTTATAGGTTTTACAGCTTATGAAACTTTAGTAACCTTGCTTGCTCAACATGAATATAAAGAAGTTTTATCTACTGCTTTGGTAATTGGTTTTTTAAATGCTGTGCGTGCTTGCTCTTTAACATTAGGGCCTATTATTTTAAGTAAATTAGTAAATAATAAAACTTTATTTTTTTTATACTTAGGCCAAGGATGTGGAATTATACTATGGGCTTTAACTCAATTTAATTTTTATATCTCTTTTTTAGGACTAATTGCTGCAGGTTTCTTTACTTCTTCACTTTGGGCTTATACTTATACCATGATACAAAAAAACTGTGATAAATCTTATTATGGAAGAGTGATCGCTTATACTGATATGGTCTATCTTAGTTTTAGCGCCATTATTTCTCAACTTATGGGATTTTTATTTGAATTAAGTTTAAGTTTAAAAGTGATTACTTTTCTTCTTGGAACTTTATTTATTTTTGCAGCTTTTTATTGGAAATGGTTTGAAAAAAAATATCTGTAAATTTAGAAAATTTACAGATTAATTTGCTTTAAATTTTAAATAAATCTTGCAAATTCTTTAAAGCTTCTTCATTGCTTAAAGAATGATTTTTTAATTCACAAAGCTCAATTTCATAACCACTTAACATACTTGCAAGGCGTATATTAATGCCACTTTTTCCTATAGCTTTACTTTTTTGCTCACTATTTAAACTTACAATAGCTTTTTTATCTTCAATCTTGACAGAATTTACTATAGCAGGCGCTAAAGTTCTTGCGATTAAAATCTCAGGTTCGTTGCTAAATTCAATACAATCAATATTTTCATTGTGCAATTCCTTACTTACTGCATTAATTCTAACTCCTTTAACTCCAACTGTAGCTCCAACCGGATCTATATTTATACCATTAGATTTAAGTATAATCTTCGCCCTTTCTCCTGGAATTCTAGCACATCCAACAATATGAACATATCCATCTTTAATTTCTGGAACTTCAGCCTCTAACAAACATTCTAAAAATTTAGGACTTGTTCGACTTAATTCCATCTTAATACCTTTATCAGTATAAACACGCTTTATAACTGCTTTAACAACATCTCCTATCTTAAATTTTTCACCCTTAATACGATTTTTTCTTGGCAAAAAAGCTCTTAATTCATCAATTTCTATAAAAGTATTTTCATCATTATCAATACGAACAACATTGCCAAATACTATTTTTCCAATTTTGTTTTTATATTTTTCAAAAATAGTTTGTTCTAATAATTTTTGGATATGATATTCTAATTCTTTATGTAATATATTAACTGCTGTTCTTCCTAAATTTTCTAAAGAACATTCATAAGTAAGCTCATCTCCAATTTCAACATCAGGAGCTTCAGCTTTTGCTTTGCTAAGAGCAATAAAACTCTCTTTACTTTCCTCCAATCTTGGATCATTATCTGCCACAACGGTAATTTTTTGATAAAGATTTAATTTTTTTCTATCTACAAAAAAATCATATTGTTGACCATAGATTCTTTTAGCAGTATTTGTCAAGGCTAAAATAACCTTTTCCTTAACACTTTCTAATTCTAAGTTTTTTTCATTCGCAATGCTTTCTATAATATCTGCGATTTTTTCCATTATTATTAATACCTTAATTTTGGGATTTTAAATTTAAAAAGTAGATTAAAAGTATACCTTTAATAAGTTTAATTAAAAGTAAAATTTGATAAAATTATAAATTTAAAAGATGCTTTAAGGATATAACATGGATTTAAAATTAGCAAGAAATTTAATTGATGAAAAACCAAAAAATATAAGCCTTGGCAAAATTGAAGAGGCTGTAATAAAAGATGGACAAAAGTTTTTCTATTTTGACAAGGAGAATTCTCACAAAGATCTTATTGCCCTAGTAGAGTATTTTGAAAAAAAAGGTTTAAGTGTTTATCATAGAACTATTAAATATGGTTTAGATGATAATGATTTTATGTATGAGGTGCATATTCTTTGAGCGCTAAAAAACTTTTTATTCAAACTTTAGGTTGTGCGATGAATGTCAGAGATTCTGAACATATGATCGCAGAACTTACACAAAAAGAAAATTACTCTCTAACGCAAGATATAAAAGAAGCAGATTTAATACTTATTAACACTTGCTCTGTTCGAGAAAAGCCGGTACATAAGCTTTTTTCTGAGGTAGGAGGATTTGAAAAAATAAAAAAGAAAAATGCTAAAATAGGAGTATGTGGCTGTACCGCTTCTCATTTAGGTAATGAAATTTTTCGTCGTGCTCCTTATGTTGATTTTGTTTTAGGCGCAAGAAATATTTCTAAAATTACTCAAGCTATTAATACTCCAAAGTTTATTAGCGTTGATATTGACTATGATGAAAGTGAATTTGCTTTTGCTGATTTTAGAAATAGTATTTACAAATCTTATATTAATATCTCTATAGGATGTGATAAACATTGCACTTATTGCATAGTTCCTCACACTAGAGGTGATGAAATTTCCATACCTTTTGAAATTATATATAATGAGGCAATTAAAGCTGTCAAAAAAGGAGCGAAAGAAATTTTTTTACTTGGACAAAATGTAAATAATTACGGTAAAAGATTTCGAAATAATCATAAAAAAATGGATTTTTCAGATCTATTAGAAGAACTTAGCACTATAGAAGGTTTAGAACGAATTCGTTTTACTAGTCCTCATCCATTGCATATGGACGATAAATTTTTAGAAGTTTTTTCAAAAAATCCTAAAATTTGCAAATCTATGCATATGCCTTTACAAAGCGGTTCTACTGAAATTTTAAAAGCAATGAAACGCGGTTATACAAAAGAATGGTATCTCAATAGAGCTTTAAAACTTAGAGAATTATGTCCAAATGTAAGCATTTCTACAGACATTATCGTTGCATTTCCTGGAGAAAGTGAAAAAGATTTTGAAGATACTATGGATGTTTTAGAAAAAATTCGATTTGAGCAAATGTTTTCTTTTAAATATTCAAAACGTCCTTTAACTAAAGCAGCTACTATGCCAAATCAAATTGATTCTGAAATAGCGTCTCAAAGACTTTCTATTTTACAAAATCGCCACAATGAAATTTTAGATGAAATTGTTGAAAAACAAAATAATAAGGAATTTGAAGTTTTATTTGAAGAATTAAGACCTAATCATTCAATAGCAGGAAGAACAGATAATAACTTTTTGGTTCAAGTTGAGCATAGTGAAGAGCTTTTGGGGCAAATCAAAAAAGTAAAGATCAAAAATGCAAAACGTATGGTTTTATATGGGGAACTCGTTTAAAACCACATTAATAACATATCTGGTATTTATTTTACAATGGTTAATTTTCTTAAGTTGTAAAAAAATATATAAAGGAAATAAAATTGATAAAGCGCCCCATGTCATACTTTTTTGGCATGGACGCTTGGCATTAATGCCATTTGCTTTTAGATATTTTAGGCAAAAAAATAAAAAAGCCTATGTTATGATTTCTCATCATAGAGATGGAGAAATGATTGCTAGAATTATTAAACTATTTCATCTAAATACAATTAGAGGAAGCACCTCAAAAGGCGCTAGTACAGCTTTAAGATCTGCTTTTAAAGTTTTAGATGAAAAAGACGATATTGTTATCACTCCGGATGGACCACGTGGTCCTTATCGTAGTATTGCAGATGGAGCTATATTGCTTGCTCAGAAAAAAAATGTTAAAATAAGACTATTAAATTACGAGGCAAAGCGTTTTTGGAAATTTAAAAGTTGGGATAAGATGATCCTTCCTAAACCTTTTACAACATTGATTTATCGATTAAGTGAGCCTTTAGATATTTCAAATTTGGATAAAGATGAAGCTAAAAAAAAATTATTGGCTTGTTTTAAACATATTGAAGAATTAGACAGTTTTAAGGAATGAAATGTTATTTGTACTTAAAAAAATCTTACCTCAAATTTTTATTGGTATTATTTTAGAAGATAAAAAAAATGTCCTTAAAGCAGCTATATATAGAAACAAAAAATTAATAAGTAGTAGTGAAAAAACCTTTGAAAAAAGTGAAGATTTACTAGAATACGTTAAAACCTTAAGTAAAAAATTTTTATTTTTTCATACTGCACTTTTTTTAAATGCCAAAGAACAAGGTCTTATCCCAAGCACAAAAAATGAAGACTTGGAAAAATTTAATGTAGGTAAGATAAGTTTAAAATACATAACCCTTAACAATGCTTTAATCTATGCAGCAACTGAGCATGTAGAATATTTTCATGAAATTTTTGAAGATTATAATGGTCTAGATTTTTTATATTCTCCTTTTGCATTGCTTTATTTTAATATTTCAAAACAAAATAAATATGATGATAAAATAACTCTATATGCTTATCAATGCAAACAAATATTAACCATTATGGTTTGTAAAAATCTTGAAATTTTATATGGAGAATTAATTTTTTTAGATCAAGAATCCGATAATAATGAATCATTGAGTGAAGAATTTGATGAAAATATTTTCAATAATGAATTAAATTTTGAGAATTTGGATGAAAATTTTGAGAATTTATCACAAGAAAAAAATGATTCAAAAGAAGATGAATTCTTAAATTTTGATAATCTAAGCCAATTTAATAATGATATAGAAATTGCACATTGTATTATCTCTAGCATTGAAAAGTTTTATAATGACGAAAAATACTCTGGCAATTTTATCAATAATATACATGTATTAAGTGAACAAGAACTCAGCATAGAAGCTACTGAATTTTTAGAAAATGAAACTTTTTTAGAAATCACCACTCGACAAATAAATACCTTTGATCTTATGTTTGAGCTTATGCGCAAGGAAACCCTATGACTTATAGTTTTATTAAACCTAGAAAAAAACCTATTTTAACTTTATTTATTAAAATTTGGGCCGCTCTTTTTATTTTTGGGATTATCTTTATTTTTTTTATGTATTTTTTATATTTAACAAAAATTGCATTTGTTTCTCATTCTATCAAAGCACAAAAAGAAGAAGTTGTTAAAATGCAAAAAGAAATTAAAAATAACGAAAATTTATACCAACTTCTCTTAAACAAAAGCAAAATTGCTAATAATATCAAAGACCAAAATGAAATTGCAAAAAAAAGCTTAAAAAATCTATTTGATATTGTTGTGCAAACAGGATCTATAACACTCGAAAGTGTAGATCAAGAAAAAGATTCTTTACAACTTATCGGAGTAACTCCGACTATGGAAATGTTTAGTCTTCTTCTAGAAACTCCTTTAAAAAGTATTTTTGATCAAAGCAATACTACCTATTACCGCTTAAGCAATGGATGGTATCGCTTTGTAAGTATAAGTAAAAAAAATACTGGAGGTTGCTGTGATGAAAGATAAAAGCCTTGAAGAATTAAATATAGTAAGAATTCTCATTCTTGCCTTGAGTTTTATTAGTATCTGCACAGCTTTAATTTTATTTTTATTATTACCGGTGTTAAAAGATTATGAGCAAATAAATTTAAGAGAAAATTCTCAAATTGGAACGGTTAATTCTTTTAAAATTGATTTAAAATCTAGTGAAGATAAAGTTACACATTTGCAAAATATAAATAAAAAAAATTTAGATCAATTTCAACAAAAATTTGATGAAAAAAAATTTAATCAATTCCTAAAATATTATTTTAAGAATATTAAAATAACCAATATAAAATTACAATCCCAAGAAGAATATTTATATAAAAAATTAAAAATTGAAGGTTTAATGGATAATCCTAAAAATTTTTACAACTTTATTGACGCTTTAAAGGATTATGATAATTTAATTAAGATTAGTGATCCTATTGTATTAAAAGCAACACCGAAAGGCATTGCTATAAATTTTTCTATAGAAATTTACTCAGATTAAGCTTACATCTTCACCTTTTAGAGCTTGATTCATTGTATTCATCGCGCACATTTTTCCACACATAGAACAAGAATTTAAATCATCTGGGCGACGTTCGTTAAACATTTTTTTAGCCTTCTCTCCATCAATGGCAAACTTAAACATTTTTTCCCAATCTATATTTTGTCTTGCTTTACTCATATCATCATCTCTTGCTCTTTCTTTTGGCAATTTGGCAATATCACCTGCATGAGCTGCAATTTTAGTTGCAACTATTCCATCTCTAACATCATCTAAATTTGGAAGTCTTAAGTGTTCAGCCGGCGTTACATAGCAAAGTATATCGGCACCATTAGCAGCTGCTACAGCTCCTCCGATCGCTCCACTAATATGATCATATCCTGCACCAATATCTGTAACCAAAGGTCCTAAAACATAAAAAGGTGCTCCTTTGCAAAGACGTTTTTCAAGTTGCATATTGGCTTCAATTTCATTTATTGCCATATGTCCAGGACCCTCTATCATCACTTGAACTCCAGCTTCCCAAGCCCTTTGCGTTAGTAAGGATAATTCTATAAGTTCCGCAATTTGCGATGCATCGGTTGAATCGTGTGTAGAACCTGGACGTAAAGCATCGCCTAAAGATAAAGTTACATCATATTTTAAACAAATTTCTAATAAATCATCATAATATTCAAAAAAAGGATTTTCAGCCTCTTTCATTATCATCCAAGCATAAAGCACAGATCCTCCTCTTGAAACTATATTTGTAAGTCTTTTTCCTTCTTTAAAAACCCTAACAGCACGTGAATTTATTCCAGCGTGTATAGTCATAAAATCTACACCACTTTTTGCATGATGATAAACTACATCTAAAAAATCTTTAGCTTTAATTTGTTTTAGATCTTTTTCTAAAAATCCTACTGCATCATAAACAGGAACCGTGCCTATCATTGCTCTTGAAAAAGCAATAAGTTCATCTCTAAAATGACTTGTTTTTCCATAATTACTTAAATCCATAATGGCTTCAATCTCAAATTTATGAGCAAGTTCTACTTTTTTCATCTCTTCACTATAATCGATACAATCATTTGAAACACCTAAATTAACATTTACTTTGGTGCGAAGTCCAAATCCTATACCGTTTGGATCAAGACTTTTATGATTAATATTAGCAGGAATAATGATCTTACCACAAGCAATATTTTCAAGTAAAAAATCTTGACTGACTTGCTCTTTTTGGGCGACAATTTGCATTTCTTTGGTGAAAATACCTTCTTTTGCGTAAAGCATTTGGGTTTTCATATTTTATCCTTAAAAAATTTTTGGATAAATGAAGGGTGAGTATAAAAATTTTAAAGCGTTTAATAATAAAATCTTCCCGACGCTGGCATTATCCAGATCCGGTTCGGTCTAAGCTTTTAGCTTACTCTCAGCCTGTTTCACAAGCTCCCGTCATTTATTGTATTATTATATCGCAATTTTACGTTGAGTACGAGAAAATTTTATAAATTTTATTAGTTCTTCTGTAGTTTGAATATGATATGGAAGCTTTGATAGGCAATATTTAAAAATTTCAGCTGCCGCTAAAGCATCACTTAAAGCTCTATGATGAATACTTTCTATCCCTAATAATTCTTTCAAAACATCGAGTTTATATTTGGGACTTTGTATACAACATTGTGCAAATTCTATAGTGCAAATATGACGATTAAGTAAAATTCCTAAACCACATTCACATAAAGCTTTTGAAATAAAGCCGTAATCAAAGCGAACATTATGCGCCACAAAAATACTATCTTTTAAAAAAAGCTTAAAATCTCTTAAAACTTGTTTTAAATTTGGAGCATTTTTAACCATATCAAAACTAATTCCTGTTAATTCTGTAATATTTTCCGGTATTTGATCAACTTTTATTAAACTATTAAAGCGATCCAATTCTTTAGAATTTTTAATTTTTACAGCTCCAATTTCTAAAATTTGTCCATGCTTAATACCGCCGGTGCTTTCTATATCTACTACGCAAAAAATTTCTTCCTTAATTTTAGTAGTACGCGTTTTCAAGCTTAAATGATTATCATGATTTAAATAAAAACCCAAACCCAAAAGTTCAAAAGTTTCTAAATCAAGTTGATAATCTTGGAGTTCATCAACTTTGCAAAATTGCTCGATTACCCATTTATAAGGTTTACTCTGCTTACTTAAAACAGAAATAATCTGTTCAACTTGCTGAGAACTCAAAATTCCAACTTTAATGATGAAATAGAAGTTTTATAATCATTGGAAGAAAAGATATAACTTCCAGCAACTAAAATATCTGCCCCAGCTTGTTCTAACTCACTTGCATTTAAACCATTGATACCGCCATCAACCTCGATAAAAACTTTAGCATTTTTATGATCAATAATCTCTCTTAATGCTTTAATTTTTTCATAGGTAAAATTTAAAAAACTTTGTCCGCCAAATCCAGGATTTACACTCATCAAAAGAATCATATCCACAAAATCAATTATATGTTTAATAGAATCTATAGGAGTATGAGGGTTTAAAACTATTGCTGGATGAATTCCAAAAGATCGTATGTATTCACACATTCTTATGGGGTGTTTTTCTATTTCTACATGAAAAGAAATAAACTTAGGTTTTAGCGGAATAAACAAATCTGTAAATTTTTTAACATCCTCTACCATTAAATGTATATCTAAAGGAAGATTGCTGATGGTAGAAATTTTTTCTATTACACAAGGTCCAAAAGTAAAATTAGGCACAAAGTAACCATCCATTACATCAATATGCAAAAGATCAGCTCCTGCCTCTTGTATGGCTTTAATTTCTTTTTCTAGATTTAAAAAATTAGCAGCTAATAAACTTGGAGCAACATACATTAAAAAAACCTTACTTAATCAAGAATAATTTTTTAGAAAAATATTCTATCTTTTTATAAATAAAAATAGTATAAATATTTGAATATTTTAAGTTTAAATTTGTTAGAATTCATATTTAAAAATTATCCCAAATAATAAGGAACTAAAATGGCAAGAATATGTCAAATCACAGGCAAAGGGCCAATGGTAGGCAATAATGTTAGCCATGCTAATAACAAAACAAAAAGACGTTTTTTACCTAATCTTAGAACAGTTCGAGTAACTTTAGAGGATGGTACTACTAGAAAAATGAAAGTTGCTGCGTCTACTTTAAGAACCTTAAAAAAACAAAATTCTAAATAATATTTTGAGGATTTATCCTCAAAAACTATACTAAAAATTTCTAAAATTATACATAATTAACTTGCTTATATTTTTAATATTTTTTAAGTAAAAATATTAACTTACTTAGATATAATTAATTTATAATAACTAAACTTTACGACAAGAGGAGAAATTTATGTTACACGAATATCGCGATCTTATTTCAGATCTTAAAGGCAAAGATGCTCATTTTGATAAATTATTTGAACGCCACAATGAGCTTGATGATCAGATTAAAAATGCAGAAAAAAGTCAAATTTCAACTCTTAGCGATACTGAAATTTCGAATCTTAAAAAAGAAAAACTTCATGTTAAAGATGAATTAAAAAAATATTTAGAAAATTATAAAAAATAAAGGTGGAACTATGTTTAGCAAAAAAACTAATTATGAAAATTTTCAAAAATTAGAAGAAGAAAATAAAAATCTTTCAAATCAAATTCAAAAAATAAAAGCTGAAAATTTAGAATTAAAAAATAAAATTTCAAGTTTAGAACAAGAAGCTTTAGAATCTAAATTAAAAACCGATCTTTTAAATGTATTATTAAATGGTATTTTAAAAAATATCACTATAGTTCAAAGTGATATGCTTGAAAATGTTGATAAAGCTGAAATTATATCTAATTACTCTAAAACTTCACTTGTAGAAATGGATGAATTAAGCCATATTGCAGATTCAATTAATGCTTCTTTAAGCAATATTACTGAATCTGCCAATAAAACACGTGATACTGCTGGAACTTTACATCGTAGCGTTGATGAAATTACTAATGTGATTAATCTAATCAAAGATGTATCCGATCAAACTAATCTTTTAGCACTTAATGCAGCTATAGAAGCTGCACGCGCAGGAGAACATGGACGTGGATTTGCTGTTGTGGCAGATGAAGTTAGAAAATTAGCAGAAAAAACACAAAAAGCAACTACAGAAGTAGAAATGAATATTAATCTTTTAAAACAAAATGCTAATGAAATGTATAGTCAAAGCGAACAAGTAGAAAAAATTTCTCTTGATTCTAGTGCTCATATTGTAAATTTTTCAGAGAAATTTTCTCATCTTGTAACCGAAGCACACTCTACAAATTCTAATGCTGTTAATATTGCTTCTGAAGCATTTATATCTCTAGCTAAATTAGATCATATTGCTTTTAAGCTAAACGGATATAGAGAAATTTTTACAAAAACTGGAAAAAGACTAGCAGATCATACAAGTTGTCGTCTTGGAAAATGGCTAGCTGGAACAGGAAAGGAAAGATTTGGCTCTAGCAAAAGCTTTTTAAAAATTGCAGAACCACATGAAAAAGTACATGAAAATATGAATAGTGCTATTGATATAGCTGCCACAGAAGATGTTAGCTTAAATTTAACTCAACATAAAATTATAGAAAGATGTCAAACAGCTGAGAATGCTTCTTTAAACTTATTTGATGTCTTTAAAGAAATGCTTCACGAAAGCACAAAAAAATAATCCTTTTTACCTTTCTTTTAAAGGTAAAAATCTTTTTTTTCTTTTAGAAACCATAAATAAGAAAAATCTAATAAAGGGTTGCAAATAATATTTTGTGAGAATTTTTCATATTCTTCAATTTTTACAAAAATAACTTCAATTTGCTCTCCATCTATTCCTCCGCCATCAGAAATCCTATCATTTTCATTTATAGCAGCAAAATAGAGACTTTGCTTACTTACCCCGGATCCAAAACCAGTATAAAAATCCTTAATTTTTTCAAGTTTTTTAGGACAATATCCTACTTCTTCTATGCATTCTTCTTTAGCTATTTGTTCTAAAGATAAATTCTTATCTATCAAACCGGAGCAAAGCTCTATAGTATATCCTATTTCTTGATTTTGATAATTTTTATGATGGATTTGATGATACCAAAGAGGTATTCTAAATTGTCGAACAAAAACAAAACTTTTAAATTCTTGATGATACAAAAGCACCGAAACACTATCTTTTACTTCTATAAAATCCCAAGTGCAATATCTATTATTACTTTCATAAGTGAAACGTTTAGGTTTAATATATTCAGAATAATCAAATGATATTTCTTTTAAATTTTTAAATGCCATTAAAAAACCTTTGATATAAAATAATTTTTTATTAATAATATCGCGGGTATTTTAAACTAAGATAAAATAATATAATTAAGTTTCTAAAAAAGCTCCAAGCTTCAATATTTTTTGCATACGATTAGCAACAAGTTCATTTGGATTTATTATATTTAATTCATCTAAAACTTTCTTTACATAATCAGCAATAGCAATAGCGGCTCCTTCTTTATCTCTATGTGCTCCATTAATAGGTTCTTCTATAACATCATCAATCAAACCTTGTTCTTTTAAATCATCCGCTGTAACTTTCATTGCTTTAGTTGCTACTTCAATTTTACTTGGATCATTCCAAAGTATTGCTGCACAACCTTCAGGAGAAATAACAGAAAAAACAGAATTTTTCATCATTGCAAGTTTATCAGCAACTCCTATAGCTAAAGCTCCACCACTACCACCTTCTCCAATTACTATAGCTATAGTAGGAGTTTTTAAATCACTAAATTCATAAAGATTTTTAGCAATAGCTTCACTTTGTCCACGTTCTTCAGCACCAATACCAGGATAGGCACCAGGAGTATCAATTAAAAACAAAATTGGAATTTGAAATTTCTCTGCAAGTTTTGCAATCCTTAAAGCTTTTCGATAACCTTCAGGATGTGGCATTCCAAAATTTCTTGCTATTTTATCTTTAGTTCCTCTACCTTTTTGTTCACCAATGACAATTATTTTTTTATTACCTAAATACCCCATAAAACAAACAATAGCAGGGTCATCTCTAAAGGCACGATCCCCATGAATTTCATGTGCATCTTGTAATATAAGATCAATATAATCAAGAGCATAGGGTCTATCAGGATGACGAGCAAGTTGTAAGCGACCATAATCATTTAAATTTTTATAAGTTTTTACAATTTCTTTTTCAAGATTTTTTTTTAAAATAGCAATAGCGTCAAAATCTCCTTTGATCTGAGCATTAGATATATCTTCGTCAAGCTGCTGAATATTTTTTTCAAATTCTAAATATGAAGCCATATTAATCTACTTTTTTGAAAATAACACAACCATTTGTACCGCCAAAACCAAAAGAATTACTCATTACTACTTTTAAATCAACTTTTTTAGCAAAATTTGGAACATAATTTAAATCACATTCTTCATCTTTTACAATTTGATTTATAGTTGGTGGAACAATACCATCTCTTAAGGCCATAATACTTATAACCGCTTCGATTGCTCCAGCGGCACCTAAACAATGTCCTGTTTGTCCTTTTGTAGAGCTAATCAATGGAATATTAGAACCAAAAAGCTCTTTGATAGCAGCGGTTTCATTTTTATCATTAACCGGAGTTGAAGTACCATGTGCATTAATATAATCAACCTTAGGATTTCCAGCCATATTTAAAGCTTTTTTCATAGCTCTTAAAGGACCATCTAAAGTTGGAGCAGTTATATGATGCGCATCAGCACTTTCACCAAAACCTATTAGTTCTGCATAAATAGTAGCTCCTCTTTTTTTAGCTTCTTTATAGTCCTCAAAAACCAAAGCACCTGCACCCTCTCCCATAACAAAACCATCCCTTTCTTTATCAAAAGGTCTTGAAGCACGTTCTGGATCATGGTTTCTAGTTGATAAAGCTTTCATAGAAGCAAAACCACCTATCCCTACTGGGCAGATAGCAGCTTCAGCACCTATAACAAGCATTTTATTTGCAGTACCTAAAGCTATACTTTTATAAGCTTCAGCAATAGCATGTGTTCCAGCAGCACAAGCAGTTACACAAGAAATATTCGGTCCTTTAAGCCCATGTTCGATTGAAATCAAGCCACCTAACATATTAACCAAAGCTGAAGGAATAAAGAATGGAGAAATCTTTCGCGGTCCTCGTTCAGAACAAATAATTGAATTTTTTTCTATATTAGGTAAACCTCCTATACCAGCAGCTGATACTACGCCGAATTCTTCTTGGTTAAAATTATCATCCAAATTAGCATCTTTCATTGCTTCCCTAGCAGCTTTTATACCTAACTGAATAAAACGATCTACTTTCTTTACTTCTTTAGGATCTATAACATCTAAAGGGTTAAAATCAGTGATTTCTGCTGCTATTTGAACTGGAAAATCTGTTGTATCAAAAAGAGTAATTTTTTTTACTCCACTTTTACCCTCACAAATAGCTTTAAAAGAACTCTCTTTGTCTAAACCCAAGGCATTAACCATCCCAATACCTGTAACCACGACTCTTTTCAAGAATAGACTCCTTGCAAAGTTAAATAAAAATTATTTTTTAAGATTATCAATATAATTTACAACATCTTCAATTTTAATAAGTTTTTCAGCATCACTATCTGGAATTTCAACTTCAAATTTTTCTTCTAAAGCCATAATTAATTCTACGACATCTAAAGAATCTGCACCTAAATCTTCAATAATTTTAGATTCCATTTTAACTGTATCTGCATCAATACTTAATTGTTCTACTACTACCGCTTTTACATCATCAAATGTTGCCATTTATAAACTCCTTAAAATATAAAAATTAAAAATAAAGCGTATTTTACTATAAAAAACTTAAAATATTTATAGTTTTTGATTATACTTTAAAAAAAATTAAATCAACCAAGGATGAAAAAATGCTTTTTCAAAAACTTATCAAAGAAAATTTAAAAATTTGGAATGCATACATACAGCATAATTTTGTAAAACAACTTGAAAATGAAACTTTAAGCAAGGAACAATTTCTTTTTTACTTAAAACAAGATTATATATATCTTATTAATTATTCAAAATGTTATGCGCGCCTCGCTTTAAATGCAAATACAGTAGAAGAACTGCGTTTTGCTATTAAATTTCAAAATTACACTTTAGAAGGAGAATTAGAACTTCATAAAAGTATCTTCAATCTAGGTATTGATATAAATAATTTTAGCGAAAAAGATGAAAGTCTTATTAATATTGCTTATTCACGTTATATATTAAGCGTTGGAGAAAATGGAGATTTCTTAGATATGCTAATTGCTCTTAGTGCTTGTGCAATAGGCTATGGATATATAGGAAATGCAATTTATAAAAATATTTCACAAGAAAAATTACAAAATCATCCCTACAAAGAATGGATTTTAACTTATTCAAGTCAAGAATTTCAAACAACGGTAAAAGAATTTGAAGATTTTGTTAATTCTTATAGTAATCAAATTTCTGAAAAAAAATTTAAAAGACTTAATTCAATTTTCCGCAATGTTGTTCGTTTAGAAATTGCTTTTTGGGAGCATTCTTTAACAATGCAAACAAATATTTAAACCTAAATAAGATTTTTCTTATTTTAAGGTTTTAAATTCTCCATTATTAAATTGCATTCTAGCACTTAAATTATTAAGATAAAAAACTTCAAATTTTGAATTTTCTGGAGTATTATATAAATTTTTTAAGTAAGGATATTTTTCAAACATCATTTTTTTAACTTCTAAATTAGGTTCGAAAATTGCATTGGCCCTAAGTCTTAAAAAAGTTCCATCCTTAGAACAAGAACAAAATTCAATCCCATTATAGTTTTTTATATGCTTATAGAGCCCTTTGGTATTTGAAGTGCAAAAATAAATTTTATCTTTAAATAAAAGAGGACTCTGTATAGGTCGAACTCTAGGATTTCCACAAGTACCTAGAGTTGCCAAAAAAGCTGGCGGATTATTATCCAAAAATTGCATTATTTCTTCTAAATTCATCACAAATCCTTTAATTACATATACAAGCCACCATTAACCTTAAGTACATCTCCTGTAATATAAGAAGAATAGTCACTTAATAAAAATGCTACACAATAAGCTACCTCTTCAGGCTCAGCAAAGCGTTTAAATGGGATACTATCTTGATACATTTTCTTAATATCTTCACTTAATACTTCGGTCATATCGCTTTTGATAAATCCTGGAGTTATGCAATTAAATCGTAAATTTCTACTTGCTCCCTCTTTAGCAAAAGATTTCGTCATAGCTATCATTCCACCTTTACTTGCTGAATAATTTACTTGTCCAGCATTCCCCATTTCTCCAACTATAGAAGCAATATTAACTACAGCACCAAAACGCTTTTTGCTCATTATTTTTAAAGCTTCTCTACATCCTAAAAATGCCGAATTTAAATTCGCATCTACAACAGAACTAAAGTCATCTAATTTCATTCTTAAAGCCAATTTATCATTGGTAATGCCTGCATTATTCACAAGGTAGCTAAGTTCTTGATCACTTTCAATAATCGTTTTTATACCATTTTCAAATTCATCTTCTTTGCTTGCATCAAATTTAATTACTGCTGCATTACCACCTTTTGCAATAATTTCATCCTTTAAAGCATCAGCTAATTCTGGTTTTGAACGGTAATTAATCCAAACTTTAAGTCCAAAACTAGCTAAAGTTTTTGCGATAGAAGCGCCTATTCCTTTGCTTGCTCCTGTTATTAAAACATTTTTTCCGCTAAATTTCATAATCTTATCCTTGAATTAAAAATTAATCTTTTAAAAATTTTGTTAGTCTTAGAATTTTAACAAATTTAAAAAGAAAAAAGCAAATCAATTAAAATAAAGCCTCATTCATTTCTTTTGGAATTTTTAATCCTAAAATTTTTAAAACACTTGCAGCTATATTACTAAGCCCCATATTATTTTTAATTTTTCTTACTCCATTTGCCTCTACAAATACAAAAACATCAAAGGTTGTATGATTGGTAAGCAGATTACCTTCTTCATCTTGCATAGCTTCACAATTTCCATGATCGCTTGTAACAATGAAAGCATAATTATTTTTTCTAGCATATTCAATTACTTCACCTAAACAAACATCTACAGCTTCTACAGCTTCAATAGCTGCATTAAAATTCCCAGTATGCCCTACCATATCTCCATTAGCAAAATTAACAACGATAAAATCTTCACCCTGATTGATTCCTTTCTTTACAACTTCACATACCTCAAAAGCACTCATTTGAGGTTTTTCATCGTAAGTTTTAACTTTAGGACTTGGAATTAAAACTCTTGTTTCATTTTCCAATAATTCTTCTTTACCACCATTAAAGAAAAAAGTAACATGGGCATATTTTTCTGTTTCTGCTGTATGAAGTTGAGTTAATCCTGCTTTAGAAACTATTTCAGGTAAAGTATTGTGAATTTTTTCTTTTTGAAAAATTACAGGAATATTAAAATTATCGTCATAGACACTCATAGTTAATAAATTTTTAAAGATTTTATCTCGTTTAAACTCTTTAAAATCTTTAAAATTTAGTGCTTCAACAAGCTGTTTCATTCTGTCATTTCTAAAATTAATAAAAATCAATCCATCATCTTCATCAATTCCTTTATAATCTTTATGTTTAATCGCCTTTATAAATTCATCCGTAACTTGTTCTTGATAACTCTGCTTTATATATTTTATAAAATTATCAGTACTTTGACTTTTACCTATTAAACATTGATAATATTCTTCAATTCTATCCCAGCGTTTATCCCTATCCATTGCATAAAAACGTCCACACAGAGTTGCAAAACAAATTTCTAACTTATGACAATATTCTTGCAAATTTTCAATAAAACCTATAGCACTTTTTGGATCCACATCTCGTCCATCAGTGATTGCATGAGCAAAAACCTCATTGCCATTTTTAGCGCAAATTTCAAGCAAAGCATTAAAATGCGTGTCCATAGAATGCACTCCACCATTACTATAAAGACCTATAATATGGATTCTTCTACATTTTTCTAATAAACTTTTTAAATTGAAATTGTTTTTAAGTTGATCATTTTTAATAGCTTGGTTAATTCGTACTAAATTTTGATAAATAATCTGTCCACTACCTATACACATATGACCTACTTCGCTATTGCCCATTTGACCTTCGGGTAAACCTACCGCCAAGCCACTGGTTTTCAATAAAGAATAAGGCACCTCTTTAAAAAGCTTTTCATAAGTGGGTTTTTTTGCCATCTCAAAAGCATTAAAATTTTTATCTTTATTAAAACCTATTCCATCTGTAATCACTAAAATGCATTTTTGTTTCATTATTATAAACTTTATAAGAATTTTTTTGGTTACATTTTAATAAAATTAAGCTTTCAAAAACCAAAAAAAGGTTCAATTTGTATTATCTTTCTGATTTAAGCAATTATGCTTTTTTTACTTATATTAGTGTGCGTGCTGGTTTTGCATTTTTTATTGCTTTATGTTTGTCTTTATTTTTAATGCCTAAATTTATAGCTTGGGCAAAAATTAAAAATGCTAATCAGCCTATTTATGAACATGCCCCTGAAAATCATAAAGTAAAATCACATACTCCAACTATGGGTGGCCTTGTATTTATATTTTCTGCCCTCTTAGCAAGTTTATTGTGCATAAGATATGAAAATATTTTCGCTATAAGCGCTTTACTTTGTCTTACTCTTTTTTGTCTTATTGGTCTTATTGATGATCTGGGTAAGGTTTTAAAAAAAAATAATCACTCAGGACTTAGTCCAAAAATGAAACTTTTAGCTCAAATTGGTGCTAGTTTAATTTGTGTTTTACCTTTATATTTTAGTCCTCAATTTAATACCGAATTTTATATTCCATTTTATAAGTATCCTCTTTTTAATATGGAAATTTTTGCACTTTTCTTTTGGATTTTAGTCTTGATCTCAAGTTCTAATGCTGTAAATTTAACCGATGGACTTGATGGCTTAGCAACTGTACCTAGTATTTTCTCTTTATCAACTTTAGGCATTCTTCTGTATTTAAGCGGAAATTTTAACTATAGCGAATACTTGCTTCTACCAAAAATTCAAGGTTTAGGCGAAGTCAGTATTATTTGTGCTGCGCTCATTGGTGCTTTAATGGGATTTCTATGGTATAACTGTTACCCCGCCCAAGTTTTTATGGGAGATAGTGGAAGTTTGGCAATTGGAGGATTTATAGGATTTTTAGCCATAATCAGCAAAAATGAAGTTTTACTCTTGCTTATAGGTTTTGTCTTTGTTCTTGAGACTATTTCAGTTATTTTACAAGTGGGAAGCTTTAAAATTTTTAACAAAAGAGTCTTTAAAATGGCACCTATTCATCATCATTTTGAAAAAGTAGGATGGGTGGAAAATAAAATCATAGTACGCTTTTGGATGATCGCTTTTCTTACAAATTTGCTCGCACTTGCATCTATAAAGTTACGCTGATGAAAATTTCTCTTTTTGGATATGGAAAAACAACACAGGCTATAGCAAAAAATCTTGCTAATAAATTTGGTGTTTTTAATATTTATGATGATCATTTCAAAAACACAGCTCAAGACAAATTAGGTAATTATCTTTTAAACCCTAAAGATTTTGATCAAAATTCAAGCGATCTTGAAATTCCAAGTCCAGGTTTTCCGCCAAACCATGCATTAATAAAAAAAGCAAAAAATTTACAAAGCGAATATGACTTTTTTTATGATGCTATGCCAAGATCTGTTTGGATTAGTGGTACAAACGGAAAAACAACAACCACGCAAATGACAACGCATTTATTATCACATGTAGATGCCATAATGGGTGGAAATATCGGCATTCCTTTAGCTGAACTTGATACTCATGCTAAACTTTGGGTGCTTGAAACTTCGTCTTTCACTCTTCATTATACTCACATTGCCAAACCCGAAATTTACGTTCTTTTGCCTATAAGTGTTGATCATCTTTCGTGGCATGGAAATTTTGAAAATTATGTCAAAGACAAACTGAGTGTTTTAGAAAGAATGAATGAATGTGATATAGCAATTTTACCAAAAATTTATGAGAATACCCCTACTAAAGCGTATATTATTTCTTATGAAGATGAAAAAGATTTAGCAAATAAATTTGGTATTAATATAGATAAAATTTCTTTTAAAAGTCCTTTTTTACTAGATGCTGTTATGGCTTTAGCTATAGAAAAAATTTTATTAGATACTTTAAGTTATGATTTTTTAAATCAATTTACCCTTGAAGAAAACAAACTTGAAGAATTATTTGATGCCCAAGGAAGACTTTGGGTAAATGACACAAAAGCAACCAATGAAAGTGCTGTTATGGCGGCACTAAATCGATACAAGGATAAAAAAATCCATTTAATTATCGGTGGAGATGATAAGGGTGTGGATTTAAGTGCTTTATTTAATTTTATGAAAAAATTTGACATTACACTTTATGCTATAGGTATAAGCACGAAAAAAATGCTTAATTACGCCGAAAATGTTGATATAAAAATAATCAAATGTGAAATATTAAGCAAAGCTGTAGAAGAAATTTCAAAAGTTCTTCAAAAAAATGAAGTCGCTCTTTTAAGTCCCGCTTGTGCCAGCCTAGATCAATTTAGTTCTTATATAGAACGCGGAAAAACTTTTAAAGAATGTATCAATAAAATTTAATTTTAATATTTTTATTATATTAATAAAAGCCGAAAAATAACAAACCGATGAAAATTTTCAAGCAAAGATAAAAAATTTCCAAACCCCTATGCAAACAGAAAACAAAAACAAAGAAAACTTATAAAAATAATATAAAAAACAATTTTAAAGCTTGGTGATAAAAAATTAATTACTAAAATAATATTACAAATTTATATATGATTAAAATAAAAATTTTTAAAACACTAAAATTCATTATAAATATTTTCAAACCCTTAAAAATTGAGACTTTAAAAAAATTTAGTTTAACAATCTAAAATAAATATATTACATTTTAAAACAAGGAGCTAAACTATTGAGTGTTGTAGCTTTAAGTGCTTTATTGTCAAGTTCTGCTTTTGCAGAAGATATTCTTGCTAAAGTCAGTAATGGAGTAATTAGTGATAATAGTGCAGGTGTTAAAGTTCTTAACCTTGATGAGATAAAAGAGGTTAAGGGTGGGTATTATTTTAAAAGAGCCCCAAATTTTGATTATGGCACAGGCATTAGAAGTTATGCTTATATTGTAACTGATGCAGATAATAGTCAGTTGCAAATAAGTTCAAATAGCACTGTTCTTGCTAAATACCGCTATGTAAATAATCAAAAAGAATATTATTTGCAAAGCTATAACAATGGAACTTTAGGGACAATTTTTCCTAATTATTCTACAAGTTGGGGACAATATGCTATGGATATCATGAGAGATTTCAAAAGCAAATATTAATTCTCACTCTCCCTGTTCCACTTATCCAAAGCGGAACACTTCTTGCTTATATTTATTTATAAGATATTTAGATTTGAAGGCAGAACAATTCTAAAATCAAAGGAATAAATATGAGTATCTTTAGCATCAATGATAACTCAAACTATAATTCTATACTTTCACAAGCAAAAGCCAATAAAGAAAGTAAAGAAAATTCTAAAATAAGTTTTGCTAATGCTTTTTTAAAACAAAATGCCACTAAGTTAAATGAAATTCAAAGTGCAAATTCACAAACTCTAGCAAGAAGTGAAGTATTAAATTCTACTAATACAACAAATACTAGCAATAATACTAATTTTAGTATAAGTAGTAAAACAAATTCTCCTAATTATAATATATCAAGTGAATTTAAAAACTCTATTTATACTCTAAAATATAAACAAGCAGATATAAGTAATAATACAGCCTATGGTTATAGTGTAGATAAAGATGGCTATATGGGAAGTGATTTTAATAAAGCTGCAGGATTGCCAAAAGATTTTAAGATACATAAATCTACTTTGGATGAGATAGAGAGAGTAGCTGAAAATAACTTTTATAATGCAAAAATAAAAGAATATCTAGGTGTGGATAAATATTATGATAATATAGATATGGCAAATACTATTAAACAATACTATAATCAATTTAATCAAATTATAAATCATACTTTTAACGATACCAATAAAACAAGTTTTAGCAAAGCGGATTTAGAACAATTGCCTAAAGGACTAAATTATGGTCGTAATGATAATCAAGAAAAAGTTGTAAAAAATATATTCAATGCAGAACAATTTCACGAAGCACAAGCGATTAAATATTCTACTATGAATTTGGGTATGAACCTTGTAAAACTTGACTTTTCTCCACAAAGTATGGAGCAAGGTCCTTCGCTAGAAGGTGGTTTCAATCCTGATATGTCAGTTTATCCACAAAATGAAGATGGAAGTTATTCTAAAGAAGCTTTATTTGTGAGTTTTTTAAAGTCTACAGGTGTGTCACTAAGAGAAGGTAGTGCTACTTTAAATCCTAGAATAGAAAGTTATCAAGCAACTATGGCTAAAGAAAGCTTTGATGGATCATTAGCTTCCTTAGATGACATCATGACAGGTAAGGTTGATTTTGCAAGTTTATTAAAAGGCTATGCACAAGATGGTTGGCTTGACGCAGATATTTATGCAATGGAAAAAGGAATTAAATGGCAAAATCACATAGGTTATGGTGGAGCTTGGTTTGATAATCAGTTTAATCAAGCAAAAGCTAATGGCTGGAAAGCAAGCAGTGAAAGTATAAATTCTTTTGTAAATAATATAATGGATAGACTTAATAATCTTATAGGACAAACTAGGGTTTAGGTTAAATTTTAAAAACTATTTTTTACAAACACCTATCTTATTAAATCATTAAATAAACTAAAATCCTAAACTAAAAACTCCTATATACAATCAATTCACAAACTAAAACAACAAAAGCTAAAACATACAAAGTATTCAAATAAAAAAATAAAAGGCTAATTTAACAAGATCCATAAAACTCATTTTTTAATAAGACTAACCCTAAAAAGCTTAACTATACAAGACTAACTTAACGATAACAACCAAGAAAAACAAAAACTAATCAAACATTAGCTAAAGAAACAAGATAAAGCTACACAAGCAAATACAAACCTTAAACTAAATTCTTTTATTAAATAACCAAATCAAAGATATAAAAAATAAAGATTAAACTAAATCAATCAAACATTAGTTAAAAACTATAATCTAAATTAAGACACAAATAAAAACCTTAAACCAATTAATAACTTAAAAAGTAAAATAAATCTATATAAATAACTAAGCAAACTAACATTAACTAAACTTATTATATTAAAAAGAATAAAAGATTAAATAAAGATTATAATTAAGAAGTAGAATAATAACAAGTCCGCAATGAGCTACTTTCCCCTGCCAGTAAGGCGTAGTATCATCACCCACGATGTGCTTAGCTTCTTGGTTCGGGATGGAGCAAGGCGTTTCCACATCTGTATAATCACGGACATTGTTATTTAAATATTCTTATTAAAAATACTTAAAAAACAATGTTAAAAGCAAGTTAAAAACTTTACTCTTTCTTTTTAAGGTAAAAACCTTAACAAGGAAGTGATGCTTATTAAAAAGATAAGCCAAACGCTCTATTAGTACTGGTCAGCTAAAAGACTTTCATCCATTACACACCCAGCCTATCAAACTAGTAGTCTTCTAGAGAGCTTAGAGAAGATTCATCTTAGAGTTGGCTTCACGCTTAGATGCTTTCAGCGTTTATCCTTTCCAAACTTAGCTACGCTGCGATGCTCTTGGCAGAACAACAGCTACACCAGTGGTTTGTTCAACCCGGTCCTCTCGTACTAGGGTCAAATCTCTTCAATCTTCTTACGCCCACGGCAGATAGGGACCGAACTGTCTCACGACGTTCTGAACCCAGCTCGCGTACCGCTTTAAATGGCGAACAGCCATACCCTTGGGACCTGCTCCAGCCCCAGGATGCGATGAGCCGACATCGAGGTGCCAAACCTCCCCGTCGATGTGAGCTCTTGGGGGAGATCAGCCTGTTATCCCCGGGGTACCTTTTATCCTTTGAGCGATGGCCCTTCCACACAGAACCACCGGATCACTAAGACCGACTTTCGTCTCTGCTTGACTTGTATGTCTTGCAGTTAAGCTGGCTTATACCTTTATACTCTACAAACGATTTCCAACCGTTTTGAGCCAACCTTTGTAAGCCTCCGTTATTATTTGGGAGGCGACCGCCCCAGTCAAACTACCCACCAGACATTGTCCCACTTGAGGATAACTCAAGCTGGTTAATACCCAAATAAGAAAGAGTGGTATCTCAACAATGGCTCATATACAACTGGCGTCATATACTCAAAGCCTCCCACCTATCCTGCACATTCTTATCCAAATAGCAGTGTCAAGCTGTAGTAAAGGTCCACGGGGTCTTTCCGTCTTGCCGCGGGTAGGAGGAATTTTCACCTCCACTACAATTTCACTGGATCCCTCTTTGAGACAGCTCCCATCTCGTTACGCCATTCATGCAGGTCGGTATTTAACCGACAAGGAATTTCGCTACCTTAGGACCGTTATAGTTACGGCCGCCGTTTACTCGGGCTTCGATCAAGAGCTTCGCTAATGCTAACCCATCAATTAACCTTTCGAGCACCGGGCAGGCGTCACACCCTATACATCCTCTTACGAGTTAGCAGAGTGCTGTGTTTTTGGTAAACAGTCGGGAGGGACTCTTTGTTGTAAGTTTCTTCGCTTTCGGAGTAAATCCTAGTACGAAGCGAACCACACCTTATACCGAAGATACGGTGCTATTTTGCAGAGTTCCTTAAAGAGAGTTCTTCCACGCGCCTTAGAATACTCATCCCACCCACCTGTGTCGGTTTACGGTACGGGCAACATTAGCTAAACTTAGAAACTTTTCTTGGCTCGACGGCATCAGCAATTCTTCTATCCATCCGAAGACTTCAAAAAGCCTGTCAGTTCTCGGAGTATTCTTATACGGATTTGCCTGTATAAGCTCCTACAACCTTCGACTAGCACTTCCATCCGCTAGCTTGCTTAGCCCTAAGCGTCCTTCCATCGCACACTAATGTTGGTATTGGAATATTAACCAATTTGCCATCACCTACCCCTTTCGGACTCGGCTTAGGACCCGACTAACCCTACGATGACGAGCATCGCGTAGGAAACCTTGGGTTTACGGCGTTAATGATTCTCACATTAATTATCGCTACTCATGCCTGCATGCTCACTTCTATTCGCTCCAGCACTCCTTACCGGTATACCTTCGACGCAAATAGAACGCTCTCCTACCACTTGACAAAGTCAAGTCTACAGCTTCGGTACTTACTTTAGCCCCGTTATATTTTCCGCGCAAAATCACTAGACCAGTGAGCTATTACGCTTTCTTTAAAGGATGGCTGCTTCTAAGCCAACCTCCTGGTTGTTTAAGTAACTTCACATCGTTTTCCACTTAAGTAAGATTTAGGGACCTTAGCTGGTAGTCTGGGTTGTTTCCCTCTTGACGACGGATTTTATCACTCGCCGCCTGACTGCTGTGATTACATATAAGGTATTCGGAGTTTGATAGGGTTTGGTACATTGGTGTATGCCCTAGCCCATTCAGTGCTCTACCCCCTTATACTACGACACAACGCTATACCTAAATATATTTCGGAGAGAACCAGCTATCACGAAGTTTGATTGGCCTTTCACCCCTATCCACAAGTCATCCCGGGGCTTTTCAACGCCTATGGGTTCAGTCCTCCACTAGTTCTTACACTAGCTTCAACTTGCTCATGGATAGATCACTTCGTTTCGGGTCTGCAGCATCTGACTAAGCGCCCTATTCAGACTCGCTTTCGCTACGGCTTCGCGTGTGCTTAACCTTGCCAGACACCACAACTCGCAGGCTCATTATGCAAAAGGCAGTCCATCACCCTGGTTTGCACCATAGGGCTCTGAATGATTGTAAGCAAATGGTTTCAGGTTCTATTTCACTCTGATCACCTCAGTTCTTTTCACCTTTCCCTCACGGTACTTGTGCACTATCGATCTGGTATTAGTATTTAGGGTTGGATCGTGGTCGACCCAGCTTCAGACAAAATTCCACGTGTTTCGCCCTACTCAGGATACTGCTAGCTAAAGTTTGGTTTTCGCATACGGGACTATCACCCTCTATGGCTATACTTTCCAGAATGTTCTGCTAACCTCACTTATTGCACATTGCAGTCCTACAACCCCCAATGCAAGCATTGGGTTTGCCCTCTTACGCTTTCGCTCGCCGCTACTGACGTAATCTCTATTGATTTCTTTTCCTGAGGGTACTAAGATGTTTCAATTCCCCTCGTTCGCTCCTATATTAGGTAATGTATATCTCTATACATTGGGTTGCCCCATTCGGAAATCTACGGATCAAAGCTTCTTGACAGCTCCCCGTAGCTTATCGCAGTCTAGTACGTCCTTCATCGCCTTTACCAGTCAAGGCATCCACCATTCGCTCTTAGTAGCTTACCTTTTTACCTTTTTTAGTTGATTCTAAAACGCATCACTTCCTTGTTAAAGTTTTTATAATAAGACTTCTTTAATATCTGTCTTAAGACGGAAAGCATTTAAACACTTATATTAAGCAACAATATAAGCTGTGAAGTTTAAAACTTATTCTTTAAAAAAGAAATAAAGAAAGAAAATTAAATATATTTTTTAATTTTTTATTTAAATATTTATTTATGATAAAAAATAATTAATAAAGCACTAAAAACATTAATTTTAAATTCTTTTTAGTTTTTTAAAGAAAAAGACAGTGAAGTTTTATTCTTTAACAAGTTCAGTAAAATTGTTTTTAAAACTTGCTTGTGACTCTTAACATTGGTAAGTAAAAGAACATTTAGGTTTAAAACCTAAAATAAACATATAAAATATTATTTTAGTTTTTAAATCAATTTATATACTTATTTTAGGTTTTAATTTCAAATCTTAATTTAATGGTGGGCCTAACAAGACTTGAACTTGTGACCTCACCCTTATCAGGGGTGCACTCTAACCAGCTGAGCTATAGGCCCTTATCATGGTGGAGAATAGCGGGATCGAACCGCTGACCTCCTGCGTGCAAAGCAGGCGCTCTCCCAGCTGAGCTAATTCCCCATAAATTAGCTTTTCATCAATCTTTGAAATCTAAACAAGGACGATTGAGTTTATATGAAGTAATAGTTGTGAGACTTATTACTTTGTACTCTAGAAAGGAGGTGATCCAACCGCAGGTTCTCCTACGGTTACCTTGTTACGACTTCACCCCAGTCGCTGATTCCACTGTGGACGGTAACTAGTTTAGTATTCCGGCTTCGAGTGAAATCAACTCCCATGGTGTGACGGGCGGTGAGTACAAGACCCGGGAACGTATTCACCGTAGCATGGCTGATCTACGATTACTAGCGATTCCGGCTTCATGCTCTCGAGTTGCAGAGAACAATCCGAACTGGGACATATTTTATAGATTTGCTCCACCTCGCGGTATTGCGTCTCATTGTATATGCCATTGTAGCACGTGTGTCGCCCTGGACATAAGGGCCATGATGACTTGACGTCGTCCACACCTTCCTCCTCCTTACGAAGGCAGTCTATTTAGAGTGCTCACCCGAAGTGTTAGCAACTAAATACGTGGGTTGCGCTCGTTGCGGGACTTAACCCAACATCTCACGACACGAGCTGACGACAGCCGTGCAGCACCTGTCTCTAAGTTCTAGCAAGCTAGCACCCTCATATCTCTATAAGGTTCTTAGGATATCAAGCCCAGGTAAGGTTCTTCGCGTATCTTCGAATTAAACCACATGCTCCACCGCTTGTGCGGGTCCCCGTCTATTCCTTTGAGTTTTAATCTTGCGACCGTACTCCCCAGGCGGTACACTTAATGCGTTAGCTGCATTACTGAGATGACTAGCACCCCAACAACTAGTGTACATCGTTTAGGGCGTGGACTACCAGGGTATCTAATCCTGTTTGCTCCCCACGCTTTCGCGCCTTAGCGTCAGTTAAGTTCCAGCAGATCGCCTTCGCAATGGGTATTCTTGGTGATATCTACGGATTTTACCCCTACACCACCAATTCCATCTGCCTCTCCCTCACTCTAGATTACCAGTTTCCCAAGCAGTTTAATGGTTAAGCCATTAGATTTCACAAGAGACTTGATAATCCGCCTACGCGCCCTTTACGCCCAGTGATTCCGAGTAACGCTTGCACCCTCCGTATTACCGCGGCTGCTGGCACGGAGTTAGCCGGTGCTTATTCCTTAGGTACCGTCAGAATTCTTCCCTAAGAAAAGGAGTTTACGCTCCGAAAAGTGTCATCCTCCACGCGGCGTTGCTGCGTCAGGGTTTCTTCCATTGCGCAATATTCCCTACTGCTGCCTCCCGTAGGAGTCTGGACCGTGTCTCAGTTCCAGTGTGACTGATCATCCTCTCAGACCAGTTAAGCGTCATAGCCTTGGTAAGCCATTACCTTACCAACTAGCTGATACTATATAGTCTCATCCTACACCGAAAAACTTTCCCTATTCAACTTATGTTAAGTAGGAGTATGGGGTATTAGCAGTCGTTTCCAACTGTTGTCCCCCAGTGTAGGGCAGATTAACTATACCTTACTCACCCGTGCGCCACTAATCCACTTCTAGCAAGCTAAAAGCTTCATCGTTCGACTTGCATGTATTAGGCACGCCGCCAGCGTTCACTCTGAGCCAGGATCAAACTCTCCATAAAAATTATAGAAAAGTTTAATCTTTTTCTTCAAAGAAAAAGTATTTAATATATTTTAGATTAATAAAGAAAACTTTATTAACCCTAATAATTAATATAAATTTTGATTTATTATTGATTATAAAATAATAAATCTATTAATCTGGCTCAATCGATCACTTATTTAGATTTCAAAGATTGACTATAAGATTTGAATAACAATATTAAATTAAAAGAACAAAAACAAAAAATCTTTTTAAATCATTAAAAAATAAAATACTTTTTAATTTTTTAAATTAAAACATTTATAATGATTATATGAGAAGTTTTATTTTTAATAATAACTTTAAAATAAAAAATATTTTAATAATTATAAATTAAAGCAAAGCTTTAATTAAAAATTAAAACTATAATTTATTCTAAAATATTTATGAAACTTCTTTTAAGATTTTAAGCCCTTCTAAAAAAGGAAATGAAAGTATAACTAATTAAGCTTAAAGGGGGTTTAAAGTGTCAATAAGTTTGGAAGAAATTTTGAATTGTTTATTTATTTTTTTGAAAAACTATATTTTATTTTAAATAAATTAAAGAAAACTTGCAGGAATTCCTATTTTAGTAAAGATTGAAGATGATACACGTTTTCCACATTTTGTAGTGATTATAAATCATAAAGGTAATTATTTACAAATACTTGATCCAAGTTATGGAGAATATATCAGTTCTAAAAGAGAATTTTATAGTGTTTGGGATAGATACAATAAAGGTGGATTTGCTTTAGTTGTTAATCCTAAAAAACAACTCAAAGATTACAAACTCAATCTACCCAAATCTTTAAATTTTGAAATAGAACATTTTGGATTTTATTAAAATCCTTAATTAAAAGCCTAAACCCTAGTTTGTCCCAAAAGATTATTAAGTCTATCCATTATAGAATTAACATAAGAATCTATACTTTGGCTACTTGCTTTCCAGCCATTAGCTTTTGCTTGATTAAGCTCTCTTTCAAACCAAGCTCCACCACCATAACCTATGTGATTTTGCCATTTAATTCCTTTTTCCATTGCATAAATATCTGCGTCAAGCCAGCCATCTTGTGCATAGCCTTTTAATAAACTTGCAAAATCTACCTTGCCTGTCATGATGTCATCTAAGGAAGCTAATGATCCATCAAAGCTTTCTTTAGCCATAGCTTCTTTGAAAGATTTAACTATAGGATTCATTGTGGTATTGCCACCTTTTAAAACATCAGCACCCGTTGATTTTAAAAAACTCACAAATAAAGCTTCTTTAGAATAACTTCCATCTTCATTTTGTGGATAAACTGACATATCAGGATTAAAAATATATTTGTTTGATGTATTTTGAGTTTGCATACTTTGTGGAGTGAAATTTAATGGTTGCAATCCCACGTTAATACTTGCAATCGTTCCTAATTGTTCCATTTCATCGTATTGTTCTTGAGTATTATAATAATTTGTTATAGTTTTGCTTTCCAAATTTAAAGGCGAAGCAAAATCAAAATCTCCTACTGACATACTTACACCCTTAGGTAAACTATTTAAATCTACTTCGGTAAAACTTGTTTTATTCGCATTGTTAAAAGTGTGATTTAATATCTCATCAAATTTGTTATAATATTGTTTTATAGTATTTGCCATATCTATATTAGAATAATAACTGCTTACTCCTAAATAATTAGCTGTATGAGCATTAAAATCTGTATTATACCTATATATCTCATCCAAAGTAGATTTATGTATCTTAAAATCTTTTGGCAATCCTGCAGCTTTATTAAAATCACTTCCCATATAGCCATCTTTATCTACACTATAACCATAGGCTGTATTATTACTTATATCTGCTTGTTTATATTTTAGAGTATAAATAGAGTTTTTAAATTCACTTGATATATTATAATTAGGAGAATTTGTTTTACTACTTATACTAAAATTAGTATTATTGCTAGTATTTGTTGTATTAGTAGAATTTAATACTTCACTTCTTGCTAGAGTTTGTGAATTTGCACTTTGAATTTCATTTAACTTAGTGGCATTTTGTTTTAAAAAAGCATTAGCAAAACTTATTTTAGAATTTTCTTTACTTTCTTTATTGGCTTTTGCTTGTGAAAGTATAGAATTATAGTTTGAGTTATCATTGATGCTAAAGATACTCATATTTATTCCTTTGATTTTAGAATTGTTCTGCCTTCAAATCTAAATATCTTATAAATAAATATAAGCAAGAAGTGTTCCGCTTTGGATAAGTGGAACGAAATAATTAGCAATAAATATTTTTATTTAAATTTTAGAACACTCAATTGTTTTTTCATTGTAAATAAGCAATTGATTATTAAAATTACTGAATTTAGGAATATAAGTATATCCACTTAAAGAATCTATCACTATACAAATTTGACGCTTATATTTAGATGTTAATCGAATGATACAATTTTTACCACTTTTAGCTAAATTTTTATCATAAGGGCTTTTGGAATTTTTAAGAGGAGAGTATAATCTTCCCATCTCATCAAAAACAATTCTTGTAGAGCCACTACAAGATCCTTTAAATTCAACTTTTTCTATATCAAAAGTTTTGAAAATATTAAATCTTTTGGTTACTTTTTCATCATTCTTATCAATTACTCCGCTTTGACCTGAATTCATTAATTTTTTAGGATTTAAAATATCTATAGCAATTTCTCTATCAATATTAATATCTGTTTTACCTAAATTTGCATTTCCATCGCCATTTTTATCCAAAAAAATAGTATAAGTTTGCTCATAATCAGTCGCTGCAGATTTAATAAAATAAAGTTGCCATCTGCTTTTATACCATTCTCTTTTAGCTACTGCTAAATCTGAATTTCTAAAGCTTTCTTGCATCATAGCTAAATTTCTAAGATAGTTTATATCATTAAGAATTTGCTTTGCACCTAAAATCAGTCTATCTTGCTTTATATTAATTTTAGCTATAGAAATAATAATACCTAAAATAAAAATAACCAAAACAAGTTCTAAAAGAGTAAAAGCTTTATTTAAAGCTTTTAATTTGATATTTTTTTTCAAATTTACCTAACTTTACTTTGATTATTTTTTGATTTTCATTATTTTCTTTATCATTTTTTATAGCACTTAAATAAAAGATATTGCTATCTTTAATTCCATAAAATCTCAATCTTTTTTGCAAAGAATCAGAAACTCTTATTGCGAAAATATTTTGTTTTTTTAATTCTTGACTTAATTCTTTAGCAAAATGGTAATTATTTGCAAAATTTCTTTTAGGATTTGAAACTATATAATATAGAAATTGATTTCCTATAATAACAAAATAGCAAAATAGTAAAAAAATTGCTGTACATTCTATAAAAATCTTATATTTTAATCTAAATATAGGTAATCTTACTCGATAGCTTTCCATAAGAGTTTTTACCATCAAAGGGGTGCAAATAACACAAAAAGGGAGAAAATCTTCCAAGTAAAGCTTTTGCCTCAAGGAAAGCAAAGAACAAAAAATAAAAGTAATACTCATCAAAAACCAAAGCAAATTTTTTTTCTCTCTAAACATTAAACGATAAATAACATAAAAAAAATAAATAAAAACAAGCGGAGAAAAACAAGCGGAGAAAATTCCTAAGGTATCTAAAAAATACCCTCTTGGACGCCCGCTTATATCAAAACCATAAAAACTGATATTGATCCCAAAAAGTATTAAAGATAAATTCAATAAAAGAACATCTTTTTTATAAATTCCAAAAAAGAAAAAGGTTAAAAATAAAATATTAAATGATTTATCTACACATAAAGACAAAATCAAAAGAAGATAAAAAAGCCATTTTTTTTCATACTCATAAGCACAAAGTATTGCCAATGTTAAAAAAATAACTATAGCGGCCTCATTAACCAATAAAGCACTCGCAACAGTCCCTGGAAGTAAAATAAAAAGCAAAAGCGAAAGAAAAGTATCTAAAGGCGTTTTTGTATATTTTTGTGCTAATTTATAAAGTAGAAAACAACTTAAAAAATGAAATAATAAAATAGGAAATCTTAAGCCAAAATCATTGTTTCCTAAAATAAAAGTCCCAAAATGAGTGATATAATAAAGTAAATCATGGGAAAAAAATAAAAGAGAATTCCTTTCTCCAAAATAAATTTCAGCCTCATCACTACCAATACTTAAAGTAGAAATTCCATACAAAAGGGCTAAAAAATCAAAGATCAACAAAATAATAAAATGTGTTTTTTTAATTTTTTTCATAAAATTAATTCTAACAAATTAATCTTAAATTATAAATTTAGCTTAAAGCTGATATTATTCATTTTAATCAAGATATATAAATCATAAATTTTCGATTTTATTTAAGGTTAAAATGCAGATTATTACTCAAATTTATACAAATAGTATTGAAATCAAAAAATCAACCTTTTTAGCCTTTCTTTGCCCTTATGAACATTTTAAAACGCTTTTAAGCGATTTAAAACAAAAGCACCTAAAAGCCGTACATTTTGTTTATGCTTATAGATATTTAAATAATTTTAATCAAATTGTAGAAGATAAAAGCGATGATGGAGAACCTAAGGGAACTTCTGGAATGCCTTCTTTAAATGTTTTAAGAGGTTTTAATCTGATCAATACAGCTGTTATTGTAGTAAGATATTTTGGGGGAATAAAACTTGGAACAGGAGGGCTTGTAAAAGCCTATAGCGATGCGGTTAATGAAGTTATTTTTCATGCAACTTTAATACCTTTTGAAATTAAAGAAAAAATTGAAATTGCTATCAATATAAAAAATCTTGGACGTTTGGAATATTTTTTAAATTCAAACACTTTAAAATTTGAACGCAATTTTATAAATGAAAGAGTTATTTTAAGTTTTTATGTTAATGCTAATGAAAAAGAAAAATTTGAAATATTTTGTAAAAATTTTACACCTTTGGAAATACAAAGACAATAAAGCCCCTTAATGGAGCTTTAATCAAATTGCATTTAGCAAATCATTTAAAAGACTACTATTCTTTTGTTCATTCTGATTTACAAGATCATTATGTACACTTGCACTTTGAGATCTTAAAGAAAGCTCTCCTTCATTTTGCCTAAAGCGATAAGCATACACATTTGAATTTTGTGCATATGTACTTAAAGAATGATTTGAATTTAAATTCTCATTATTAATTTTAGAATCTAAATTCTGCGAATTCTCATTCTCGCCTAATCTATCTAAAAGACTTGTGAAATCAGAATTAGAAGAATAATCCTCGACTTCTTTATCGACTTTTTTATATTGACCACTGATAGCATCATATTCATATGAGCTTATGGTTTTATAACCTACTTGCATAACTTTCTCCTTTCAAAATATGCAAAAATTATACAAGCAAAAATCGTTCCTTTTAAAAATCAATCGTGATGAGTTGGTATATATTCCATATCAATTTCACGATTTGCTATGAAATTTTCTTTAGCTTTTTTGCAGTTTTCATCACGCATTTTTCGATATTCATTGCGTATAGTAATTTCTTTATCGCTTAAAGGTCTATCTTCTAAAAAACTGATATGAAAATAAGTATCGTCGGGTTTAGAATAAGTCTTATAAAAATCAATATAATCAAAATAATCTTTCCCATTGTCAAATTCTACAACTTCTTCTATGTAAATGGTTGGACCAAAACCCTTATGATTTTGAGTAAAGTGCCCAAAACCTGCACTGTATTGAATTCTAAATTTAGCCATTATTTTCTCCTAAAAATTCTTCATAATTTCCCCTGAAATCCAAAAGTTTTCCATCTTTTAGTTCCCAAATGCGATTTGCAAAAGATCCAATAAGTTCTCTATCATGACTCACACAAAGCACCACTCCTTGAAAATTATACAAAGCTTCTCCCAAAGCAATAATGCTTTCAAGATCAAGATGGTTATCAGGTTCATCTAAAAGTAAAAAATTTGGACGCTCTAGCATAAGATGAGAAAGCATCAAGCGATGTTTTTCGCCTCCGCTTAAATTTGCAGCCATTTTTTCTTGATCGCTTCCACTAAAAAGCATCCTTCCTAAGCACTTTCTAATCTCATCTAAATCTTTAAATTTTTCGCTCATAAGCCATTCATAAAGCTTTAAATTTTCATTGATAATATTACTTGTATCCTGTGGAAAATATCCAAGCTCTATAGTTGCACCTAAATGTAAATTGCCTTCATCTGGAGTAATGGCATTTGCAATAATTTTTGCTAAAGTTGATTTACCCACACCATTTGCTCCAATTAAAGCAATTTTATCATTTTTTTCTATCTTAAGTTCCAAATTTGAAAACAAACTATGTTCATAAGCTTTGCTAATACCTTTAAGCTCTAAAACTTCATTACCAATCTCTCTTCCCAAGCGAAAAACGATACTAGGATCCCTGCGACTTGAAATTTTAATCTCTTCAAGCTCTAATTTTTCAAGTGCTTTAGCCCTACTTGTAGCTTGCTTTGCCTTAGACGCATTTGCGCTAAAACGACGGATGAAATTTTCTAATTCTTCTCTTTCTTTTAAAGTTTTATCACGTTTAAGCTCAGCTTGTTTTACTAAAAGCGTCGAAGCCATATACCAATCATCGTAATTTCCGGCAAAATCCCTAATTTGTTTAAAATCAACATCTAAAATTCTCGTGCAAATTTTATTAAGAAAATGCCTATCGTGAGAGATGACAACCAAAGTTCCTTCATGTCTTAAAAGTTCATTTTCAAGCCAAGAAATTGCCTCTAAATCAAGGTTGTTTGTAGGCTCATCTAAAAAAAGCACATCTGCACCTAAAAACAAAACTTGCGCAAGTAAAACTTTAAATTTATCCGCACTTTGTAAAGTACTCATCAAAGCATCAAAATCTTTGATTTTTAAAGAACTTAAAATTTTTTCACAACGCGTTTCACAATCATAGTTTGGATCTTCTTCGGCAGTTATCATCTCAAGTTCGCTTAAACGTTCATTGATTTCATCGGTAAATTCTTCACTCATATAGAGCTTTTCTTTTTCTTTTAAAGCCTCATACAAACGCTTATTTGCACACATCACTGCATCTTTGATGGTGTAGTTTTCAAAAGCAAATTGATCTTGCCCTAAAACTGCGATCCTTAAGCCCTCATTAAAAACGACTTCGCCACTACTTGATTCTATTTCACCTGAAAGAATTTTTAAAAAAGTTGATTTTCCAGCACCATTAGCGCCTATAAGTCCATATCTTTGCCCGCGAACGAGTTTTAAATTGACATTTTCAAATAAAAGTTGATTTGCAAAACGCATGGTAAGATTTCTTACTTCAACCATAAAGATTCCTTAGATTTTTACTTATAAAAAATTTTGAGAAATTGTAGCAAAAAAAGCTTGATTTTAGTTTGATTGGAATTTAGAGCAATGTTTTATTGCTCTAAAAATTATTTAAGAATGTATTAATTTGATTGAAATTATTTTTTTGCACTTTCTTATAAACAAAAAATAAATCAGCTGCCCACCAAATAATAGCAAAAAAGACTGATATTCCACATAAAAACCACAAAACATCTGCTATATCTTGTTCATTAATATCTTCACAATAACAAGCCAAGCAAAAAAAGCACAATGGTATAAATAATGAAAATATCAATCTTATAATACCTATCATGAAATCTTTAATCAAAAATCGATCTAAAGCCAAAAAACCACAACATAAACATCCTGCTATAATACTAGCAATCATTGGAGTAAGAGTATCGCAAAGTTGCAAATGATAAATATTTTGCTCAATCTTTGTTCGTTTAGCTTCATCCATATTATTAAATTTCATAGTTAAATTAAAGAAATCTTCTTTATTGACTTTATTTTGAAGATTCAAAAGAAACACATTATAATCCATATAATCTCTCAAGTATATTAGATATCTTATCTGGTAATTTCAACATAAACCATACCATCATCAGTATATCTAGCAGAATAATTGATCCAATTATCCCATTTGTATGGACGAGAATTAACAACTCCACTTACTTTTACCTGAGCTTTACAATACTGCGTTTTGCTCTCTTTATCGGTTAAATCACTCATGAAGCCACCATAAGTAAATTTTAATTTTTTGCGATCCACTTCAGAAAAACTAGAAAAAGTATGTTCTAAAAGAATATCCGATAATACATTTTGCACATCCTTATCACCACACTTTGGAATATCACCTTTACAAGCACCCAAAAGTATTGTTAAAATTCCAACAAATATAAATTTTACATTCAAGTATTTCATTTTTTCTCCTTTTTTATTCACCTAAACAATATTTTAATAACTCTTCATCTGCACTTAGCTGTATTATTTTCATTTGCAATTTTTGAAAATCTTGAGAAATATCTGGTGTGATAGACGAAGCATTTAAAAGCAATCTTTCTTTGTCATTTAAAGAATTTAACACTTCATTTGCCATGCAAAAACAAAAATCTTTATTTCCTGATTGCACCTCACAACTTGCTGTATAAGACTTCACAAAGGCTTCACTTCCAATATCTGCAAAGGCTAAATTTATCAAAAAGCCTAATAAAAATATTTTGCAAATTATGTTATTTTTTTTCATTCTCCTCCTTTATGATTTTAATAAATTTCATGATTTCATCATCCCTAGAATCGCTTTCCCCTAAAAGAATTTGTAATAAATTTAAATTAAATTGTGGTGGAAATATAAGATAAGCATTTGCCGGAAAACCATTAGAATTTAAACCGATGCAAAATTTTTCATCTTTATTTGTATATGCTTTTCCTGCAACGATTTTAAAAGTATCTTTGCCATAAAGCAAAGTGGGTTCTGTTTCAAAAGGTGCATATTTTTTACTCATTTTCATCTCCATTTTATAAATTTACAGCTAAAATAATCATTGCATAAGATTTAAGATCTTTTCAAAATTTTTCTTACGAAGTTTTTTACCCACTAAAAACATATCCACTATTTGCCAAATCGGTATAGCCAAATAACTAATAAATATGCATAAAATTGAAAATATTGGGCTTATTACTACACCTAGTATTGCAAAAATAATCCAAGCTAAGAAGAGTCCTAAACGAACACATCCTAGTGCTATATCGCCTATCATAAAACGTCCTACTCCAAAAACACCAAATAAAAAAGTCCCTACCCAAAAGACTAAAGCTGGACTTTTTAGCCCAAGCATAGGAAGATTGCTTACAACTTCTTGTTGTTTGCTTTCACTTAAGCTTTCAAATTTTTCTTTTAAAGTCATAGCAGATATACCATCTTTTGGCAATTTATCCTGCACAGAAAAAAGAACATTGCTAAAATCCATAAACTAAACTCCTTAAAAATAAATAAAACTTTGGAATTATTCCACATTAAAACTTAATTAATATTGAAATATTAAATATTTTTATAATAAATAATTGAATATTTCAAATGTTTTTAATAAAGAAAAACTAATGTAGAATTTTAAAAATTTTAATAGGAATTAGATGATCAAAAAAAGCAAACGCGACATGGCGTATGAAATTGATGTTGATGTAAGCACACTATATAACTGGAGAAAACATAAGCCTAATTTATATCGTATTGTCATGCTAGGATTTAAATTTGATGAACTTTTAGAAAAGCAGAAAAAAGACTACGAAGAACTCCTTCACATGGAGCAACAAATCCAAGAGGAAATCTCAAAATTTAACAAAGACTAATTTTTAAGTTTTTTTATATAAAATTCTCAATTTTTATTATTTAAGGTTGATTGATGTTTTTTTTAGATTTTTTAAGTTATTTTAGTTTGATTTTTGAATTTTTGGCATTATTTTTAGCTTTTTATTTTAAAAATACGCGTATATTTTTTATCACTCTTTCTTTACTCATCTTTCATTTGCCTTATTTTTTCAATAGTATATTTCAAGCTCACTTGTTTGTTTCTTTATTTTTGCCTTTGATTTTTGTTTTACTTGGAGTAAAAAAAATATCCAATAAAATTTTAGAAAAAAATAATCTTAGCTCTGTTTTAATCATCATTTTTATAGCGATTTTAGGTTTCATCCTTCCAAATAATACCAATTTCAATGCTAGCAATTTGGACTTTCATTTAAATTTTACCTTACTTAAACCCATTAACGAACTTGCTTTTTTATTTTTTATCCTTTATGGTTTTATCTTGATCATACAAAGCTTTAAAAGAAAAGAATATTATCTTTTATTAGCCTTTGTTGGAGCAAATTTACAATTTTTATTTGATATTTTTTGTGGTGTTAAATACTTTGAATTTGCTAGTTTGATTTTTTGCTTTGTTATTTTGTATCAAATATATCAAAATTTATTTTTTGATACCTTGACAAAATTGCCTAATGAAAAAAAATTAATGCATTATCTTAAAGGAAAAGATCATTACATCATCGCCTTGCTTCATTTTCATGAATTGCAATATACTCAAGAATCTTATGTCAAGCTTATTTTAAAACAAATTGCTAAAATTTTAAAACGCTTTAAGATAAAAATTTTTATACAAAATAATGATTTTATTTTAATTTTTGATGACAAAAATACCGCATTAAATCACCTTGCTTTTCTAGAATCTACTTTAAAAAATACAGAATTAAAACTAGAAAATGAAAGCTTTAAACCAGAATTTAAACTTATATGGGAAGAAAATAAGGATAGAAGTTTATCTTATATCTTAGAAAGTCTAAGAGAAAAGCTCTCTTAGATTGGTATTACTTTTCATTTGCTTCAGCATCAATGCTTAAAGTGATATCATCGCCTAAAGTAAGTGTAGAAGTTCCAGCACCGAATTTAAATTCAGAACGTTTAATTTTTCCATTTAAAGAAAAACCTATTTTTTCTTTGCCATCTTTTCCTTTAGCCATACCGCCTATTTCAGTATCTAAAATCACTTCTTTTGAAACTCCAGCTATGGTTAAGATACCTGTCATTTTTCCTTTTTCTTTATTAATTTTTTCATATTTTTTCATTACAAATGTCATATCAGGGTATTTTTTTGCTTTAAAAAAATCATCTTGTCTTAAATGATTATCTCTAGTTTGGTTATCAGTATTAACAGAGGCTACTTTGATTACAGCTTCAAGTTTTTTAAATTCATAAGTTTTAGGATCAAAATCTATAACTGCGCTATAATCTTTAAAATTTCCCTTTACATTGCTGATTTGTAGATGTTTAATCTTAAAACCAATATCGGTATGAGCTTTATCTAAAGAATATTCTTGTGCAAATAAACTTGCACTCAAGAAAGATGCAGCAACTAAAGAGCTTAATAAAATTTTTTTCATTTTTTTCCTTTATAATAATTTGGGTCAAAAAATTGTATAAAAGAAACAATAATCAATAATTAATATCATTTTAAAATATTGAGTAAAAATTTCACAAAATCATCAAAATTTGGTAGTTTTAAATCTTTCATTTCTCTTTGTTGCTTTCCCCACATGCATTCTGGAAAATAAGCATCATCTTTAAAACGAGCCATTATATGAAAATGAACTCTTGGTACATAGTTTGCAAATGAGGCTATATTGATTTTTTCTGGCTTATAAAATTCAATCATAGCTTTTTCACAAAGTAAAATTTTATCAAAAAGTTCTCTTTGTAAATCACTAGGACAATCACTTAGTTCCTTGTAAGGATATTGAGTAAAAATTTTAATCCAAGGTATTTGTGATTGTTCTTTTTCTATATAAATTAAATCATTTTTATAAATCATCATTACACCTTAAGAATATTTAACTAAAATCATAAAATATTGTACAAAAATTATCAAATTTTTAAGATAAAATAGATAAAATTCTTTACTAATATAAAATTTTAGGAGAATAAATGCAGATTGGCTTCAATTTTAGCTCATATTATCATTTCAATCATTCTTCTAATGACTCAAAAAATAACAATTTTTTAGATTTAAAAAATAATGATCTTGCAGATTCAAACAATAAAAATGATACCTCATCAGATGAAAATAACCAACAAGAAACACAAATGGTTAATGGTGTTGAACTTGACGCTAAACAAATTCAGCAACTTAGAGAACTCCAAAATATAGATAGAAACGTAAAAGCGCATGAAGCTGCACATCAAGCTGCTGGTGGTGGTCTAGCAGGGGCTGCAAGCTTTACTTATACTAGAGGACCAGATAATCAAATGTATGCTACTGCTGGTGAAGTTCCTATCAGTATGCAAAAGGGAAATACCCCAGAAGAAACTATAGCTAATGCACGCCAAATTGTAGCTGCAGCTATGGCTCCTGCTGATCCTAGCCCACAAGATTATAAAGTCGCAGCTAATGCCACAAAAATGGAATTTGAAGCAAGAGCTGAAGCAATGAAACTTAAAGCCGAAGAGGCCAAAGAAAAAGAAGAAGAAAATAAAGAAAAAGATGAAAAAAATTCAGAAAATAGCTTAGAAAAAACAGATAAAGATTCAAAAAGCAACGATAAAAATTCAAATTTTGATAAAGATTTTAAAAATTTTGTAGCTAAAACTTATCAACAAAACTCTCAAGATAATTATATTAATTTTAACATTGCCTCTTAAAACCTAGCTTTATAAGTTTTGCAGTAATTTAATTTTTCAAAATTTATAAATATTAATAAGCTTGAAAGCAAAAGCTTTCAAGCAAGAATTTTTCCACTTTTATGATATTTTAAAATTCCTTCAGCACAACGATAAGCTAAAGCTCCTACAGTATCTGTTGGATTATAGCCACTATTATGTTGGAAATTACCAGCCCCTACGACAAAAAGGTTATCCGCATCCCAATGTTGTAAGTAAGTATTTACTACACTCATTTCAGGATTTGCCCCCATAGTTGTCCCTCCGGTATTATGAGTGGTTTGATAAGGCACAATGCTATAATTTTTAAGATAAGAACCTTTTTTAATTGATTTCACACCCTTCATTCTTTTTGCTATTTGAGCTGTTTTATCTGTAATAAATTTATGCAAAGCCCTATCTTGATCTGTAAAATTATACGTTAAGCGTAAAAGTGGCATCCCAAAAGCATCTTTATAAGTTGGATCCAAACTTAAATAATTATTTTTATGAGGTAAAGAAGCACCTTGCCCACCTATAAAAATATTTCTTGTAAAATTATAATTTAATGCTTTTTTAAATTCAGCACCCCAAGAAGGTGTTCCTTGAGGAACTGGAGCTGATTGTATAGGACGATTTCCTGATTGAACACTATAAATCATAGCTCCATGTAAAAATTTTTCCTTAGAATGATCAAAATTATCTCCTATAAAATCATCACAAGTTGTTCCTAATGCACCTGACCCCATAAAAGTATTAAATTGTTCTTCAAAAAATGCTGTTGTTCCCATATTCATTTGATAACAATAATTTTTACCTAAAGTTCCTTTACCTGTTTTTGGATCATACTGAGATCCTATTTCACTCACCATTAAAAGCTTAGCGTTATTAAATACATAGCTTGTAAGCACAACTATATCAGCAGGTTGAATATATTCTTTCATAGTTCTAGTATCTACAAATTTTACTCCTGTTACCTTGCCATCTTTTTTAAGAATTTGCGTAGCATTACTATAAGTGCGTATAGTATATTTACCTGTACTCATAGCTTTAGGAATAACTGTTGTTATAGGGCTTGCTTTTGCTCCATACTCACAACCGTATCTTTCACAGAAGGCACAATATTCACAAGGAGCTAATTCTTGGCCATCTGGATTAGTATAACCAGATCTTGAATTAGCTGCTGGTAATCTAAATGGATGCAAATTCATCTCTTTTGCTGTACTTTCGAAACGTTTGAGTATTTTTGTATTTTCTAAAGGTTTTTGAGGATAAGGACTTGATCTAAAAGAACCCATTTTTTCAGCAAGTGGATTAGGCTCTCCAGAAATCCCACAAGTTTTTTCAAATTTATCATAATAAGGTTCCATATCTTTATAAGTCAAACCCCAATCTTGCAAAGTATAATCATCACCTAACTTATTTCCATATCGTTTAAAACTTCTACTTTTAATTTCAAAATCATAAGGCATAAATCTAAAAGTCCAGCCATTCCAATGCACTCCAGCACCCCCAACATTATTCCCAAGCAAAAAAGAACCCATTTTTCTATAAGGCAAAGCTAACTCTTTTAAATCATTTCTAAAAGTAACAGTATCTTTAGAACAATCTTGCATTAAACCATAATTAATTCCATATCTCCATTCATCATGGATAAAATTAAAATTTTCAGTACTTTGCATATGTCCGCGCTCTAAACTAAGGACATTAAGTCCTGCCTTTGTTAGTTCTGCGGCTATAATACCACCTGTCCAACCTGCACCCACTGTTACTACATCTACCTTTTTTAATATTTCAGCCATTTTAATCCTCCATATCCGCTAAACCTACAGGTTCTATATCAAAAAATTCATCACTTGCAATTTTATCTATATAACTCATTTGAGCTCCAGGATATTGCATCATTCTCCAACCGTTTTTATTATCATTTCCACCATAAATTGGATCTGCTAAAACCCCTGCAATTGTCATTTCTCTTAAAAGAGTAAAAAAATAGGAAGATTTAAAACCTATGGTCTGAATTTTACCTTTTTCAAAATCTCTTAAAATTTCATCTTGTTCTTTTCCTTTAAGTGAAGAAAAAGATTTTTTATAACGTTTTTTAGCATTTGTTTCTAAAGCATGAACACCCTCTAAAAAAATATCCTTACGTTTCATAGGAGTTTGATATCCTTGCTCCTCTTTACCATCCATAAAAGGTCCTTGCATATATTCTCTATCATTATATCCATATGCTGAAGCTAATTGATTATCAATAAAATAAGGAACGCCTAATCCAATAGCTCCTTCTCCTTGATTATCCTTAGGATAAATTCTTTCACAAGCTGCACTCAAAGTATCAAATTCAGTTTGAGTTTGAAAAAACATTCTGCCTCTAATTTTATTTGATTTAGTTTGTAAAGATTTTGGAGAATCTGTAAGCTCTGCTGCTTTTAATACAGCGCCACCACCTAAAGTACTTGCAGCTACAACAGAGCCACCCAGAAGTCCTAATTTAAAGAAACTTCTTCTATCTATAATATTATCTTGCATTTTGTTTCTCCTTTACATACGCAATTAAAATTATGTTACTCTTATTAATATTAACTAGACTTTAAATCAAAAAATAATTAGAATTATAAAAAAACAGAAATTCAAGATAAATGCTATAAAAATTTTAATAAATTTCTACAGCTTTAGAATTTAATTCTTTATAGGCAGCACAAGCTTCTTTATGTTTTTTATCACAAGCCATACCAAAATAAATTTTAGCTTTTTGTAAATCTTTTGTTTCAAGTTGATTATAACGCCCAAGAAGATAACATGACTCAGCATAACCCAAATTGCAAGCTTTAGAATAAAAAAATAAAGAATTTTTTATATTTTGTTTTATTAATTCCCCTTTTTCATACAAAAGACCCAATTTATAACAAGCTGGAGCATCTTTTAATTGGCAAGATTTTTTATAAAAATAAGTTGCCATTTTTCCATCTTGATCTTTTTCATAAAAAAGAGCTATATTGTTACAACTTTTCACATCTCCTAAATTACACGCTTTATTAAAAGCTAAAATCGATTCGTTAGTATAGCCTTGATTTTTCAAAATAAGACCCATATTAAAACAAGATTCTGATAAACCTAGATTACATGCTTTATTATAAAGTTTATAAGCAGTACCAAGATCTCTTGGAACTCCTTGAGCATTTTCTAACATATAGGCCATAGAAAAACATGATTTTGCACTATCTTTTTTACAAAGCTTTTCAAATAAATTATATGCTTTAGAAAATTTATTTTCTTCATAAAGCTGCAAAGCCTTTTCTAAATCACTAATGGCAAAAATGCAACTATAACAAATCGATAGTAAAATTAGAATTCTTTTTAACATTTTTATTCCTTTAAAAGTTCACAAGATTTAATAATCTGACTTTTTCTTTTATCAAGCTCTCTTTTTTTTATCTCTATTAAGTGTTTTTTATTTTCAATTAAAATTTTATTATTTTTAAAAAAATCCTTGATTATTTTTATAATGACTGGCTTATCAATCAATAAATTTTCAAATTCATAAACATTAAGTTCTTTTAAGACTCTTTCGTAAATTTCATTTTTTTGAGGATAAAATAAAGTAAATTCAGAACTATTAAGCTCATAAAGAACACGACTTTGATTTATTTTATCACTTAAAAAACTAATGGTGAGTCTTGTTGCATTTTCATAATTTGCAAAAGCTTTTAAATTAAGTTTTTCAAAAAATAAATCAAGCTCTAATAAATTTTTAAACAAAAGCTCCTTAAAATCTTTTAAAAAATATTCTTCACTGGCATTTGAAAATACTCTAAGTTCGCTAAAATTTATATCGCTTTGAAAAATATTATCTTTTTGAATATTTGAAAATTCTGACTTAAAAAATAAAATTTTATTTTCTAAATTATTTACTAAATTAACCAAATTATCTTTGATTTGCTTAAAAGAATGATAGATATCATTTTTAATTTTTTTAAATTCTTTACTCATAGATTCTGAATGATAAAACATCGATAAATAAGTATCATCAGTTGAAATATAAGGTATTTTATAGGCATATTTTACGTATAAATTTTTTGTTAAAATTTTTGTCGATTTTTGATAAAAATAAGCTTCTTTTTCTTTAATAGAATTAAAAATTTCACTTGAAATTTTTTCACTAATACTTTTTAGTTGATTTAAAATTTGATGGTTTAAAATTTCAATTTCATTTAAAAATCTTTCAAATACAGAATTTGCATATTCTTCATAAGTTTGAAAATTTAATAAAAGTTGATCGAAAATATCTAAAAAAAGTTTATTTTCATTATCTAAAATTTTGCATAAATTAAATATCTTTCTTTTTGCGAATTTTTCCTTGACTTTTTTATCATCAATAGATTGTAAAAAATGGATCAAAAATTCAAAATTAGAATGTTTATAGCTTTCTTGAAACTGAGCTTCTTTACAAGATATAGCAATAATATCCTTAAAATATTGAGAAAAATTTTTTTTAACATAATTTAAAACATTATCTAATTCTTGTTGATTTAATTTATCTTTTTGATTTAAAACACAAATGCTATAATCGCCCAAAATTTCCAAATTTTCCCTAATCACCTCTTCTTCACTTTTTTTTCCAGCATTATCAATCAAGCTTAACCAAATAGCCACATGAATATTTTTTAACTCACTTAAAGTGGTTAAAGTATCATTTTTATTTGCATTTAAACCTGGAGTATCAATAAGAGTAATTTTTTTTAATAAAGGAATAGGAGCAAAAATATGCAAATTTTTAGCTTTTTTAATTTCATTTCTTTGATCTGTATATAAAGCGAGATTTTCAACATCTGTAATAAGATCGCTACCATCTTCAAATTCGACTCTTAAAAAATATTCTTTTGCATAATGTAAAAAAGTTGGCTTAAAAGTTACAGGAACAACACCTGTAGGTAGGCATTCTTTTTTTAAAATTAAATTTAAAAGACTCGATTTACCGCTAGAAAATTGCCCGATAATAGCTATATTGATATTTTTATCCAATAAAAAAGATATTTCTTGTAACTCTTTACTTAATTCAGGACTTGGATTCATAAAAGGTTCATTAAGATTTTGACATATTGTTTTAATTTTTCCACTAAAACTATCGTCATAATTATTAATATAAGCTTTTTTATAAGAATTTATAAAATCATTTAAAATATTAATTTGCATGCAAAAGATCCATTTTAAGTTGTTGCAATTTAGCGATATTTTCTAAATTATTTTCAAAAGAAGTTAATATATTAGTATTTTTATCATTGATTTTACCCATTAAATCTTCAATATTTTTTAACTTTTCTTTTTGAATTTCTTCATAATTTTGAAGTTTTTTATCTAAAAAATGAAAAAATGCTCCATTAATATCAAGACTTTGCAAAATATTTTCGAGATTAAAATTTTTAAAAATAGCATTGATAGTCTGAGTTAATTTAATTTCAAGATCAAATAAATTAATATTTTGATTGATAATATTTTCAATTTCAAGTTTTAAAAATATAATTTTTTCATCATTAAAAATATTTTCTATATCTTTAGAAATCTTATCCTTAAAATTTTCAAAATCATCATTAAAATTTTCTTTTAAAAAATCGTATTTTAAAGATAAATGGAGCTTTAATTCTTCAATTTTTTTCATATTTTTAAATTTAACTTCTCTTAAAATATCACTCACACCGTCTTTAATTGTAGTATCTATAATCATTAAAATACGCTGCATATCAACTTTTTGAGATTTATTTTTAAAATATTTTAATTCATCAACCAATCTATCTTTAAGTTTTTTTGCTAATAACAATACAAGATTATCAACTCCATTTTCTAAATTTTTAAGTTCTAAAATAGAATTTAAAATTTCCTCTTTGGTTTCTTGCAAAGATTTTCTTTTATTTTGCATCTCAAGTAAAAATTGCTTGCTTTGTTCACCTAAATTTCGTTCTTTTTCTTGTATAAATTTATTTTGTAACTCGTATTCTTTTAAGAGATGATCTAGCTCCAATAACAATTCTTTTTTATAAGACTCCAAAGCAATTTTACTTTTTTTTCCAGAATACAATTCATTAAATAAATAATTTTCAAATTCTTGCATTCCGCTTTTTTGAAAACTTTCTTTATTGACAAGATTTTTATAAAAATCATTAGCCATTTTTGCACTTATAGATAAAAAATCAATCTTTGTAACCAAATTTTTATCCTTAAGCTTATTTGTGAGAATTTTTTTAATATAATTTTCAACTTCATTAAGTTCTTGTTTTTTTAACAAATCAGCTTTTGTTAAAATAATTAAAAATTTGCTCAAACGTGAATTTAATAAACAATGGGTTAAAAAATCAATATCTTTTTGTGCTAGCGCTTGTGAAGCATTCATAAGATGGATCAAAAAATCACTCTCTTTTAAATATTCATTTGTTAAAATTTCTCTTTGAATAACGACATCATCGAGTCCAGGAGTATCAACAATAGAAATATTATTTTTTAAAAATTCTAAATCACTTTTAATCTCTATTTTTTTAATCAAAGCTGAAATATTATTTTTAGCAGAACTAAATTTTTTCAAATCTTCTAAATTAATTTTTTGACTTAAAGTTTCATCTTTTATATATTTATTGATATCAATCTCTAAAACTAAACGATCAAAAAAAGCTTTTAATTTTTTATTAAAACTAGAAGTTTTTAATATATTTTGCCACTCATTTTTATTCCAAAAATAAATCATAGCTTCTTTATTTGCACCATAACTTATAACAGTTAAATTGGCTGTTTCTGGAATATTTGATACTCCTAAAAATTCTTGCTTTAAAAGAGCATTTAAAAAACTAGATTTTCCTGAATTCATAATTCCAGTAACAGCAATATTAAAATCTAATTTTTTAAATTTATCTATTTTTTTATGAAGTCTTATTTTTGCATTCTCATCAAAACTTAATTTACAAAGCTCTAAGGCAATTACATCTAATTGATTGCAATTTTTTAAAAAAAGTTCTTTTTTATCTATAATTTTAATTTCCGTTTTTTCAATGAAATTAAAAATTTCATAATTATTTGAAATTTTTTGTAAAATTTGCAAAGCATCTAATAATTCTTGTTTTTTAACCAATCCTGATTTAAAAAGATTAATTGCACAAATTTGAGCCTTTTGGGCACCAAAAATATCCACTCTTAAATTAATTTTTTCAAAAATAATTTTAAATTCATTTAAAAGAAAATATCTTTCATAATTTTCCTGATTAATGCTTAAAATAATAGCAAGCTCTGATACATCTAAAATATTTTTATCAGTAAAATTAAGATTGAAATCTAAAAATTGAAGTTTATTTTTCCAAATTTTTTGAAGTAAATCTTTCATATGCTCCCCTTAAAAAAGGGGAGGAATTTATTTATTTTTTTGTGCAACAAGTTGTCTTCTCATGTAGGCGATTTTGCTTTGTAAAGGTAAATTTTTAGGACAATTATCTTCACAAGCGAGCAAAGACATACATCCAAAAACGCCATCATCATCACCCACTAATTCATAAAAATCTTCTATACTTCTATGATCATGTGGATCTTGTAAATATCTTGCTGTTCTTAAAAGTCCTGTAGCACCTATAAAATTGGGTCTCATAAGCTTAGTTGCACATGAAGCAACACAAATTCCGCATTCTATACAACGATCAAGTTCAAAAGTTTCATCTGCAACTTCAGGCTCTATACGCTCTTCTAATGCTGAAATATCAGTTTCTTTTTCATTATGAACCCAACTTTCAACACGTTTACACATATCTTCAAACCATTCTCCAGTATTCACACTTAAATCTTTAATATGTCTAAATGCTGGCATAGGCATAAGTTCGATAACACCATCTTCATAATCTTTTGTTAAGGTCTTACAAGCAAGTTTTGGAACACCATTAATCATCATGGCACAAGATCCACAAATTCCCGCACGACAAACAAAATCAAAACTAAGATCGGCATCCATCTTTTCGCGAATCAAAGTCAAGCATACAAAAACAGTCATAAAAGGAGTTTCTTCAAGCTCATAAGTCACAAAATGTGGTTTTGAAATTTTACTTAAAGGATTATACTTAAATGCTTTTATAGTTAATTTTCTACTCATAATCCACCCCTATTCTTTGATTTGGTTTTTTAAATTTTGCTTGAAGTTCATAAGGCATTAAAGCATCTTGAATTTCATAACGGCTTTTACCTTCTGCTTCCATTTTTTCACGGATTGCATCCACTTCAGCTTGACGTTTTTCACTTAAAGGATTTTCAATGATATTGCCTTTTGCTCCATACCCACGAAAAGCTGGTGGCATTTCCATTTTCATAATATCAAGTTCTTCATACTCTACGCGTGGCAAGGTCTCACCCTCAACCCAATAAGTATTTGTTCTTTTCATCCAATTTAAATCATCTCTTTTTGGATAATCTTCTCTATAATGTGCTCCACGACTTTCTGTTCTTAAAAGTGCTCCATAGGCAACACAAAGTGCTATTTTTAACATTCTAGGGACCCTATACGCTTCTTCAAGTTCTGGATTAGCACAATCAAGTTCTTTACAATGCACTTTAACATCTTGAGAATCTTTATAAAGTTTTTCTAATTCATCTACAGCTTCTTTAAGACCTTCTCCAGTTCTAAAAATAGCCACCTTGTCCCACATTATTTCTTTCATTCTATTTTTGATTTCAAAAACATCATACTTACCTTCTTTATCAACTAAAGATTTAAGATATTGATATTCTTTACTTAAGAATTCTTTTACAATATTTGTATCAACAACTTCTCCATTATTTTTACAATATTGAGCAAAATAATCTCCTATAATCATTCCAGCAACTACAGTTTCAGCACAAGAATTTCCACCTAAGCGATTAAATCCATGCATATCCCAACAAGCTGCTTCACCACAAGCAAAAAGACCATCTAACCACTGACTTTCACCAGTTGGCTTAGTCCTAATTCCACCCATGGAGTAATGCTGCATAGGTAAAACTGGGGCCCAGCCTTTAGGACCTTCATCTGCTGGATCAATTCCATTAAAAGTTTTACAAATATCTTGAACATCGCGAAGATTTTTTTCAACATGAGCACGACCAAGTATAGAAATATCAAGCCATAAATGATCCCCATAAGGACTTTTAACACCTTTTCCTTTTCTAATATGCTCCATCATTCTACGACTAACAACATCCCGACTTGCAAGTTCTTTTTTTTCTGGTTCATAATCAGGCATAAAACGATAACCATCTACATCACGTAAAATTCCACCATCTCCACGACAACCTTCAGTAAGCAAAATTCCACTTGGAACTATAGGTGTTGGGTGAAATTGCACAGCCTCCATATTTGAAAGTCTGCAAAGTCCAGTTTCAAGAGCTATAGCTGCACCAGTTCCTTCGCAAATAACTGCATTAGTAGTTTGTTTATAAATTCTTCCATAACCGCCAGTTGCTATCATGGTTCCACGTGCAATATAAGCGATTAATTGTCCATTTGTTAAATCTCTTGCAATTACGCCTAAGCATTTTTTACCATCATGAATAATTCTTACCGCTTCCATTCTATCAATAATCTTAACTTGATGCTTAATAGCTTCATTAGCTACACCATAAAGCATACAATGTCCAGTAGCATCAGCTATATAGCAAGTTCTCCATTTTTTAGTTCCACCAAAATCACGTGCATTAATAAGACCATGTGCCTCTTCTTTTTCTTCGATAACTGTTTTTTGTGCATTAATAACTACAGTTCTTGGCCCTTTTGTTACCCTAGTCCAAGGCACACCCCAAGCTGCAAGCTCTCTAACAGCTTTTGGTGCAGTTTGTGCAAACATTCTTGCTACTTCTTGATCGCAACCCCAATCACTTCCTTTAACTGTATCTGCAAAATGAAGATCTTCGTTATCTCCTTCGCCTTTGGCGCCATTTCCAAGACTTGCTTGCATTCCTCCTTGAACAGCCGCAGAGTGAGAACGCTTTACTGGACAGATACTCAAAAGTGTTACACTTTGACCACTTTTTGCAACCTCAATTGCAGCCCTAAGACCTGCTAAACCTCCACCTATTACTAAAGCATCACTATATTGTATATTCATAAATTTGCTCCATTATAGTTGTTAAAAAATTGCTCCATCATAAATTGTTTAACAGTTAAATTTGCTAAACCAATTTTTACAAAAGCTAAAAGACTTAAAATACCTAAAGCTAAGAAAAATATACTTATAATCCATTTAGCTACTTTAAGTTTTTTTCTGCTTTCTTTCGCATTTTTTCCCTCAAACCAACCCCATTTAACACAAAGCCTATAAAGACCGATACTTCCATGAAGCTCTACACATACTAAAAGCACAGCATAAAAAAGCCACATAAAATGGCTTACTACTCTATCTCCTGACATACCATCACTAATTTTATCTGCATTTGTGATAACGAAAATAAGATGAGCAGAACCCAAAAAAAACATTAAAAATCCGGTCAATGCTTGAACCCACCAAAGTGAAGTATCGCTATGTTTCATAGTTTTAGTATGCACTCTTAAAATTTGATATTGACGATAATTAATAGGAAATTTTCTCATAGCTAATAAAGCATGGACAAAAAATACTACCAAAACACAAGTTGCTAAAAAAGAGGTGACATAACTCATTATAGGATTATTATAAACGAATTTTAATTCTAAAAAATGAACAACAGAATTAAAAAAATCCCCGCTTACTAAAATCGTAGACACAAAAAACATGTGTGCCCACATAAAAAGACCTAAAAAAAGACCTGAAGCACTCTGGATAAAATCTAATTTTGCAGGCATTTTGCTTTTCTTGCCTTCAATGCTCTTACCCAAATAACCTTCGATAAGCCCACTCATCTATACTCCTTTACAAAAAAAATAAAAACTTTTGATTATATTACAATAATCTTTAATATAAATTAAATATTTACTTTTTTAAATTTTATCCAAACATAAAATAACAAAGCAATAATGAGCATAATTAAACTTAAAATTTGTCCCATACTCATTCCCCAAAGTACAAAACCTATTCCAAAATCAGGTTCTCTAAAAAATTCACAAATAAAACGTGCTAAAGAATACATACAGGCATAAACAATAATAAGCTCTCCGCAAAAAGTTTGTTTTAGCTTTGCTATATAAACAACAATAAAAACAACAACACCCTCCAAAAAAGCTTCGTATAATTGTGATGGATGTCTTAAAACTCCATCAACATAAATTCCCCAAGGTACATTGGTTATACGACCAAAAAGTTCTTGATTTAAAAAATTTCCAATACGTCCAAAAACATAAGCTAAAGGCACGCTTAAAGCTACTAAATCTAAAAATTTCCAAGGATTTTCTTTATATTTTTTGCAAAATAAAAAAGTTGCTATTAAAAAACCAACAATAGCCCCGTGATAACTCATACCACGAATTCCTACAAATTCATTATTAACATAAGGATTAAAAATTTGCCAAGGATGAATAATATAATACATTGTATGATTATCATAAATTAAAATATATCCGAGTCTTGCACCTAAAATAACTCCAATTTCTACCCAAACAAAATAACTATCTAAGCATTTATTACTAATACCCATATTCATTTTTTTTGAAAAAAATTTAGCTAAAGTTAGAGCCAAAATCAAAGCTATTACATACATGATTCCATACCAATGCACTTTAAGGCCAAAAATACTGAATGCAACTACATCAAAATTTGAATAAATATGTCTCCAAAATTCCATATATTTTCCTAAATTTTTGTTTTCTAAGAATATAGCAAAAAAACTTTAACTTGCTATAATTATATAATTTTAATCATTGACAAGGATAAATCATGAAAAAATATTTTTTTATTTTTATTTTTTTATTTTTAAGCGCTTGCAGCAATACTAGTAGCACCTTTGTAAATGTTTCAATGCCCAATTTTAAACCTCAAACTCCTATTAAAACAGAGTCTATAGATTCTGGCATTACCATCGCTCTTGAGCCTATTAATATAGAACAAAATAATAATTATTCTGATTATTTTGAGAATTCTGTGCTTAAGATCCGCATAGAAAAAGAAATTGAACTTTTAAAAGAAAATTTAGAAGAGCAAATGGCTACTATAGCGAAACTTAAAGGTTATAAAATAGTTAATTCAAATCCAGACTATACCCTTAAAAGTTTAATAAGTATTTATATAGAAGAACAAAATCCACAAAAATCAGATAGCTTTGTAAGTGGAGATTATGTTAAATCTAATCTAGGAATTCAATTTCAAGGAAAAATAAGCTTTATTGACGCTCGCAATTCCCAAAATTCAACCGATTTAACAAGCAATACTAAATTAAATTCTTTAATCGCTCTTACCTATCCTATAAAAAATGATGATGGAATCAACATGTTTAAAACCACCATATCTACAGTTCCAACCCAACTTAACAAAGGTTTAGAGCGTCCAGCATTTGAAATTGATAGAAGTTTTATAGCTTTTTATAAAAATACTCTAAATACAGTCTATAATAATCTTCCAAAAGCTATAGATACAGCACAACCTTCAAATAATCCTGAAAAATTTAATAGCTTTGAAAATAATTCTTCTTTTGAGGAAAATTCTTTTCAGCCATCGAAATCTTTTAAAAATACTCCAAACGATAATTCTAATGCAAAAAAAGAAAATAACGTTAATAAAAATCAAGATGGGGTTATAATTTTTGAATAAAAATTTTTTGAAAAATTCTTATAGGATTTTTCAAAAAATCAATCAAAATTTAAAGCTTGCAACATTGCTGTTTTAATCTCTTCTCTTTGATTTTTAAGATCAAAAAATAATTCAAAAGCAAATACTCCTTGCCATAAAAGCATTTCAAATCCATTTTTTACTCTTAAATCATATTTTTTGCAAAGTTTATAAAAAGGAGTTTCTTTGTTGTAAATAACTTCAAAGGCAAATTTAGCATTAGATAAAAGTTGATGTAAAATTTCTTTAGAACAAGGTAAATATTCATCCATTAAACCTGCTGAGGTGGAATTAATTATCAAATCAAAATTGAAATCTTGTAAATCTTTATAAAGACTATTCTTATAAGCATTAAAATATTGAAGTCTTTTGCTACTACGATTAGCAATATAAACATCTACACCTCTTTGTTTTAAAACATAAGCTATTGCAAGAGCTGTTCCTCCTGCTCCTAAAATTAAAGTTTTTTTAATATCTTTAAATTCTTCAATAGATTGTAAAAAACCTATTCCATCTGTATTGTAAGCATAAATTTTATTATTTTTAAAACAAAGAGTATTAGCAGAACCTACGCGAGTTGAAATTTCATCTTTAAAATCAGCAATTTTACAAGCTTTTTCCTTAAAAGGAACCGTAATATTTACAGCATCAAAACCTATTTTTAATAATTCTTCTTTTAAAAATAAATCATTATTTAAACAATAACGGGTATAAATTCCTTTTAATCCAAGAAATTTAATTGCATTATTATGCATTCTAGGTGATTTAGAATGCATAATAGGATTGCCTATGACGGCTAAGAATTTCATTTTAAGGTAAAAGAAAATGCGTCTTTAGCTACTTCTTTTCTAATTTTAGCAAGCTCTTGTGAAATATTTGACTTACTAAATGGTCCAATTAAAACTTTAGTTATTTCTTTACCTGCAACTGTTGTTTTATAAAGTTTATATTCATAACCTTTTTTTCTAACAGCTGCTAGTTCTTTAGATTTTTGATCTAAATTGTTCACAGAGAAAATTTGCACATAAATTCCAGAAGGCAAACCATCCGGATTAACAGGTTTTGCATCTACATTTTTAAATAAATCATTAGTGCTTTGTTGGTGATTTTGTTTTACAGTATGTTCTTGTTTTTTAACTGTATTATCTTTTGTTGCAGTTTTTTTAGGTTGTTCTTTAACCTGCTCCTTTACTTGTTCTTTTGGTTTTTCTTCGGTTTTAACTGTAGTATTTGCAACAGTTTGTTTTTTCTCGTCTAAATTGTTAGAATTTAAATCTTGGATAGAGTCTTGATTAGATGATGCAAAATTTGCATTATCAAGATTTTGATCTAAAGCACTAGTTTCTAAACTGCTATCATTTTGATCGCCTTGAATTTGTTTTCTTAGAGCTTCAAATTGATCTTCTGCAGAATTATCTGTAGCAATAGGCATATTTTCAAAAGAACTATCTGTATTATTATCTTGTTGAGTGGTACTTGTAGGCTCATTAGGTAAAACTGTTGGATTTTTATTATCACTTCCACTATTGATTAATTTCATAACAATCATAATGATTAAAAATAAAATAATTAAAGCAATTACTCTTAAAAGAATTTTTTTTATCTTTTCACTCTTGTTGCTTTTTTCTAAAATAATATCATCAAAATCATTTTTATTGTTTTCCATATTTTTCCTTTCTTACATATGTTTAGACCAAGAACTACCACGTTCTTTTTGATAAACCTCATAAGGTAAAACTAAAATATTAAATTCCCTTGGAACATCCATACTTGGGAAAACTTTCCACTCTACAGGCATTTTGCTTGCAAACATCATTGAAAGTTTAGATGCTAAAGAATAACCTTCGTTTAATGAAGTATGACCTTTATGAATATACAAATGTAAATGCCCTGGAGTTTTTGTTTTATAAGCTGTAAAATTTATAAAACCTTCTTCACGCAAAATCAATTGAGCTCGATGATAAAATCTTTCAGCATTAAAACCATTATAGTCAAAAACAATATTTTCGACTTTATTGTCTTTAGTAATCAAATCATGAGCAACAATAATTTTTTTAGCCGCATGCTCCCTCATAATACTTAAATTTAAAGGAGAATCAATCTTTTCAAATTTATCAAAAAATAAACGTCCGCGATGGGTAATTTTATTGACAATTCTATTCCTCATGACATAATAATGACTACCAATTATCTTAATTAATGACATATCCATAGGTGAAATCAAAACATAGCCTTTGTATAAATTATAAAATTTTTCGCAAGTTCTTCAAGTTTTAATTTAATATCTTTTTGTAGATTGGTATTATTGATATCATCTAAAATATCTGCTATATAATTTGCAACAATTTCCATCTCTTTTTCCTTAAAACCTCTAGCAGTAAGTGCTGGAGTTCCCAACCTTAATCCACTGGTTATAAATGGATTTCTAATCTCGCCTGGAACTGTATTTTTATTTGCTGTTATACCTGAATTTCCTAAAGCTATATCAGCATCCTTTCCACTAAATTCACGATCTAAAAAGCTCATTAAAACAAGATGATTATCTGTACCATCACTTACAAGCTTATATTTTCTATCCATCAATATTTTAGCCAAAACTTGAGCATTACTTCTTACTTGTTTTGCATAAATTTTCCACTCTTGGCTTAAGTTAAATTTAAAACCAACAGCTTTAGCAGCAATCACATGCATTAAAGGACCGCCTTGAATTCCTGGAAATATTGCAGAGTTAATTTTTTTAGCAATTTCTTCATCATTGCTCATAATAATACCGCCCCTTGGACCTCTTAAAGTTTTATGAGTCGTAGAACTTACAACATGAGCATGAGGAAAAGGATCAGGATGCTCTCCAGCAACAACAAGTCCTGCAATATGTGCTATATCTGCAAAAAGATAGGCTCCAACCTCATCTGCAATTTCTCTAAATTTAGCAAAATCAATAAATCTAGCATAAGCACTTGCACCACATACGATCAATTTTGGCTTAACTATATGAGCTATCTCTCTTACTTTTTCATAATTAATTCTTCCATCAAGTTCTACGCCATAAAAGAAACTTTCATAAAATTTTCCAGAAGAACTTACTTTTGCACCATGAGTTAAATGACCACCATGACTTAAGTCCATTCCTAAAATTTTATCGCCTGGATTTAAAAGAGCTGCATAAACGCCTTGATTGGCTTGAGAACCTGAATTAGGCTGGACATTAGCAAAATTACATTTAAAAAGTTTTTTACATCTCTCAATTGCTAAATTTTCTATTTCATCAACAACTTCACAACCACCATAATATCTTTTATTTGGATATCCTTCAGCATATTTATTTGTTAATATACTTCCCATAACCTCCATAACCTCAGGTAAAGTGAAATTTTCACTTGCTATCATCTCAAGACCTTCGCATTGACGCTTTAATTCTTGATTTACCAAATCAAAAATTTCTTGATCAAAACACTCTAAACTCATTCTTTACCCTCCTTTAATTCTGATTTTAATGGTCTCATAGCTGGAAATAAAATAACATCTCGGATAGATTTTTTATTGGTTAATAGCATAACCAATCTATCAATACCTATTCCTTGTCCTGCTGTAGGCGGCATACCATAACCTAAAGCATTAACAAAATCCTCATCCATCTCACAGGCTTCTTCATTGCCCGCATTTTTTGCCTCTATTTGTTTTAAAAATCTTTCATATTGATCTAAAGGATCATTTAACTCATTAAAACCATTAGCCAACTCTCTTCCGCAAATAAACAACTCAAATCTTTCAGCTATATTAGGATCTTTATCGCTGCGACGAGAAAGCGGGCTAATAGAAATTGGAAAATCTGTAATAAAAGTAGGATTAATCAATTTGCTTTCTACATAATTATCAAATAATTCTGCTTGTAAATGCCCTAAATCTAATTTTTCATTAGCTTCAAAACCATCAGATTTTAATTGAATTAAAATTTTATCTTTATTTTCTATAATTTCATCATTTAAACCACCATATTTTTTAAGGGCTTCTTTGTATGAAATTCTTTCAAAAGGTTTTGAAAAGTCAATTTTATAGCCATCAAATTCTATAATTTTTTCTAAATTTAATTGATCTAAAAGTAAAGAAAAAAGCTCCTCTGTAAGATCCATTAAATCCTTATAATTATGATAAGCCCAATAAAATTCTATCGTTGTAAATTCTGGATTATGTGTTAAATCCATACCTTCATTTCTAAAACAACGATTGATTTCAAAAACTGCCTCAAAACCTCCTACTATAAGTCTTTTTAAATAAAGTTCTGGCGCAATTCTTAAAAATCTTTCAACGCCTAATGAGTTATGAAATGTAATAAAAGGTTTAGCATTTGCACCTCCTGCAATTGGATGCATCATAGGAGTTTCCACCTCTAAAAAACCTTTATTTTCAAAAAAATGACGGATTAAACTTACCACTTTAGAACGAATTAAAAAATCTTTTCTTACATCTGAATTCATAATTAAATCAACATAACGCTTACGATATCGTTGTTCTATATCTGTAAGCCCATGATATTTTTCAGGCAATGGAACAATAGATTTAGCAGCAAGATTTACTTCGCATGCATGAAGACTGAATTCACCTGTTTTGGTTACAAAAGGGAAACCTTTTGTTAAAACAATATCTCCTACCTCAAGATTTTTTTTAAGTAAATTAAATTGCTCTTCACCGATACTATCTTTGCTAAAATAAATTTGCAAATTAGCATTTTCATCTTCTATATTTGCAAAAATAGACTTTCCAGCTATTCTTAAAAGTTTCAAACGTCCTGCAACAATACCAAAACTATTTTCATCTCGTTTAGTTTCGCTTTGAAGTACGTAAGAAAATTTAGTTTTAAAATCTAATAAAGACATTTCCTTTTTTAGAAAATGCGGATAAGGGTTTATACCAGCCTTTTTAAATTCATTCGATTTTTCTATTCTTTGCTGTTCTAAAATATTATCAAACATTAGATTTTTACCTTAATTTTTTGATTACAATCATCGCAAATTCCATAAAGCTGCATTAAATGTCCTGTTAATTTAAAATTATATTCTTTAGCAATTAAAGCTTGTTGTCTTTCAATAATAGAATTTTCAAATTCAATAATTTTACCACAATTTTTACAAATCATGTGATCATGGTGTGGTTTATTGGCTAATTCATATTTTTTTCCTGCCGAGCCAAAAGAGATGGAGGTAACCATTTCGGCTTCTTCAAGTAAATTTAAAGTTCTATAAACAGTAGCAATACCAACATTTAAATTTGGTTCAACTTGTTTTATTTCCATATATAAACTCTCTGGAGTATGATGTGTATCACTATGATATAATGTTTTTAATAATATCTCTCTTTGTTTTGTGTATTTAAGACCACCTTGTCTTAAAATTTTTTTAAATCTTTCTAATAATACATCGTATTCTACATTTTCAATCAACATTTATTGTTCCTCTTGAAAGCTGTTGAGATTATTAGTTGTATTTTTGATTTTATTAAGACTATCTTCAGCTAAAGGTTGATTCATAATAAAAGAACCTGTATCTTTAAGTAATTCTAAAGTGTAACTATCCTTAGCAAAAGAATTTAATTTAACATTTAAAAAATCTATTCTTGCTATACAAAAAATAAAAATAGAAAAAATAAAAAATATTTTTGCACAACCAAAAACAAATCCACCTATACGATCTAAAAAACCTAATCCGCTAAGCTTAACTAATTTTGAAAGAAAATTTCCAAGCAAAAGACAAACAATCCAAAAAATAATTAAAATCGCTAAAAAGCCTGCAAAATTGGCTAAACTTTGATTTTCAATTTTATAAAAAGTATTTTCTATAAAAATAGAAGCTGATGAAGAATATTTTGAAGCAACAAATACACCACCAATAATTCCTAATATTCCAAATACTTCTTTAATCAAACCATTAATAATACCCTTAAGACCTAACAGTAAAGTAAAACCTAAAATAAAAGCATCAAACCAATAAAAATTCATATCTCATTCACTTTCATTTAATTCTTTAAATTATTCTACAAGTAAGTATTAAATAATAAGTTAATCATTCTATAATCTTAGGTACAACAAAAAAATTCTCATCTTTTTTTGGAGAATGATTTAAAACATCTTTAATTATATCATTATTTTCTATTTGATCCAATCTTAAAGGAGTGCCACCTTTAATGGTACTTACTGTCACTTCAGAAGAACTCAAATCCAACTCATTGAGCTTTTCAACAAAATTAACAATTTCTTCAAGCTCTTGTACTAACTTATCCCTTTTATCTTCTGCAATTTTTAAAGCACTTAATTTTTCAAGTTTAGTAAGCAATTCTTCATTTATTTGCATTTTATAACCTTGATTCAATTTTAAACAATAATAAAAATTATAACATAAAAAAGCTTTAATTATTTTACAATATCTTAGAATTTATAAATTTATGTTACAATAATACTGAACTTAAAAAATATAAAATAAAAATTTAAGGATTAAATTTGAGCTTAAAAGATAATTTAAAATCTATTAAAACAGATCTTAATACTGAAGAAAAAATGATAGAAAATTTTATAAGAAGTGAAAGATTAATAAAAAAATACAAAATATACATATTTCTAATTGCAATTATTGCTATTGTCTGGTTTGCAATTAATTTTGGAATTTCTGAAGTTGAAGAATATAACAAAAAAGAAAGCAATAGAATTTACACTCAATTATTAAAATATCCAAATGATGAAAGTCTTTTAAATCAATTAAAACAAAAAAATGTAAATCTTTATGCTGTATTTCTTATTAATGAAATCCAAAAAGATAACAATAATACAAATTTAAAAAATCAACTCAAAACTATAAGCTCTAATTCTGAGTTAAATCCTTTATTGCAAAATATCATTTTTGCATTTTTAGGAGAAAAATCGATATTTTTAAAAGATTATGATAAACTTTTAGAAGCTTGCAAACTTTTAGAAGAAAATAAAATTGGACAAGCAGATGTATTACTTTCTCAAATTAATGAAAACTCAAGTCTTAAACAAATTGCCAAAAATCTGAAACATTATCAAGGTATTTCACAATGAAACATTTTTTTATAATTTTATTTACCTTAATTTTCATTTGCGCTTGCGGCACAAAAAGGCAATACTTTGAACCAGCTTATACAAATGGAAAATTAAATCATAATGGTAATTTAAAAGGGAGTATTATTGATTGGAATTTATTTTCTGCTAAACTTAGCAATAATCAAATTATTTTAAAAAATACTCAAACAATTGATAATTTTAAACTTGATAAAAATTACATTCTCTTAGCTTATCAAGATGGAGAATTTATTGAGGCTGATAATAATGGAAATTTAAAAATTTACAATGAAGCTCATAAAGAAACTTATTCTTATAAATTTGACGCTACTGTTGTAGGAATTGCGTTAAATGGAGATGATTTAGCGCTTATTTTAGCCAATAACAGTATTGTTTTAGCAAATCGTTCTTTAGGTATTAAATTTATCCAAACTCTTACTTCAGCACCAGCCCAAGATAATCGTGTTGCAAATCCGATATTCTTAGACAATGTTATCATTTATCCTACCTTAGATGGAAAAATCATAGTTTTATCAAAAGACACCTTAAATATTGTCAAAGACATTGTTGTTTCTGCAGAAAACTTTTTTAACAATATTATTCATCTAAGTATTCAAAATAATCAAATTGTAGCAGCTACAGCAAAAAGAGTAATGATAATTGATCCTAAAAGAACTATTTATCAAGATTTTGATATTAAAGATATTGTAGTAAGTGATCATGCAATTTTTATATTTGAAAAAAATGGAAATATTGTTAAAACTGATTATAATTTAAAAATACTGAAGCAAAAAAAATTCGATTTTGCCATCTTTACAAAAGTGAATTTATATCATGATCATTTATATGCTTTTGAAAAAACAGGATATTTAATAAAATCGGATTTAAATCTTGAAAATATAAAAATATTTAAATTCTCAGATCCTGTTGAAAAAATGTCTTTTATGGGTAATGGTAAATTTTATTATGGAGATAAAATTTTAGATTTACAATGAGTATTTTAAAAGAAGCATTAGATATTTTGAATTTAGATCTTAAAACTTTTGATCTAAAAAATTTAACTACAAAAAAAACTTATTTATGTGCTTTAAATAAAGAAATTGTGCTTTTTATTTATACTGGAAAATCTCGTTTTATTTTAAAAAATGCTTTATTTTTAGAAAATTTAGCAAACAATTTTAATCAAAACAAAAAGTTATTTTTTATTAAAAGTGCTCTTTGCTCTAAAGCAAATCAATATCTTAGCGAAAAAGGATTTAATATTTATGCTATTTTGTGATATTGGTAATTCTAATGCTAATTTTTTAGAAGATCATAAATATTTTACACTTAGCATTGAACAATTTTTAGAATATAAAAGTGAACAAAAAATTTTTTATATAAATGTTAATGAAAATTTAAAAAATCATTTAAAAGCGCGAAAAAATTTTATCGATTTGGAGCCATTTTTTGTTTTTGATACTATTTATCAAGGATTAGGGATTGATCGTATTGCTGCATGCTATACGATAGATGATGGAGTTATTGTAGATGCTGGAAGTGCCATTACAATTGATATTATTGCCAATTCTATACATCTTGGGGGATTTATCTTACCAGGAATCACAAATTTTAGAAAAATATATGCCCATATTTCACCTAGATTAAAATATGAATTTAACACTCAAGTAAGTTTCGATGCGTTTCCGCAAAAAACAAAAGATGCTTTAAGTTATGGAGTTTTTAAAAGTATTTATTTGCTTATTAAAGATACAGCACAAAATAAAAAACTTTATTTTACCGGTGGTGATGGACAATTTTTAGCAAATTATTTTGATAATGCTATTTATGATAAGCTTCTAGTTTTTAGAGGTATGAAAAAAATAATACAAGAAAATCCCAATTTGTTAATATAGAATGTTACAAAAATTCTCATTAAAAATATTATTTTGACACATTTTAACCATTTGTAAAACAAATTCAATTAAACTTCTATAAATAAATTCTATGATTTATAAAAAAAGGAAAAAATAATGCCTAAAAAAGAATTTGACATATTAATCATAGGAGCTGGAATTTCTGGATCTGCATTATTTTATGAAATCGCACGATATACAGATATCAAAAATATCGCTTTAATAGAAAAATATCATTCTCCTTCGACTTTAAATTCAAAAGGAACAAGTAATTCTCAAACCATACATTGTGGTGATATTGAAACAAATTATACTTTAGAAAAAGCTAAAAAAGTTAAAACGACAGCAGATATGATAGTAAAATACGGTATTTTGCAAAATGCTCAAAATCGTTTTATGTTTTCTCATCAAAAAATGGCCTTAGCTGTTGATGATATAGAATGTGATTATATGGAAAAACGCTACGAAGAATTTAAAGAACTCTACCCTTATATAAAATTTTTTAATAAAGAGAAAATCAAATCCATTGAACCTAAGGTAGCTCTTGGAAAAGATGGGATACATGATAGACCTGAAAATATTTGTGCTATGGGCGTAGAAGCTGGAGAAATTTTTACAACTGTTGATTTTGAAAAGATGAGTATTAGTCTTATAGAACAAGGACAATTGCAAAACAAAAATACTTTTGTAGCTTTTAATGAAGAAATCATCTATATAGAAAAAAAAGATGGCTATTTTCTCCTACGAACAAATACCTATAAAGAATATTATGCCAAAGCTGTTGTTGTAAATGCTGGCGCACATTCTTTATATTTAGCACATAAAATGAATTTAGGCTTAGATAAGTCTTGTTGGCCTGTTGCAGGTAGCTTTTATCTTACAAAACAAAAATTACTCAATGGTAAAGTTTATATGGTTCAAAACCCAAAATTACCTTTTGCAGCATTGCATGGAGATCCTGATTTACTTGCCAACATGAATACACGTTTTGGACCAACTGCACTCGTTATTCCAAAATTAGAACGCTATCATGGGTTAAAATCTGTACCCGAATTTTTCGAGGCTTTAAAATTTGATAAAACTGTTCTTAGGGTTACTTTTAATATGTTTAAAGATCCAACTATTAGAAATTATATACTCTATAACTATCTTTTTGAATTACCTTTTATTAATAAAAATATCTTTGTAAAGGACGCTAAAAAAATAGTTCCAAGTTTAAAAGCTAACGATATATATTATGCAAAAGGGTTTGGTGGAGTTCGTCCTCAAGTTATTGATAAAAAAAGAGGAGAATTGATGTTAGGAGAAGCAAGTATTGCTGAAATTCCTGGAATCATTTTTAATATGACTCCAAGTCCAGGTGCAACAAGCTGTTTAGGGAATGCGCAAAGAGATGCGAAATTAATGTGTCAATATTTAGGAGCTAAATTTGATGAAGATAAATTTAATTCAGAATTATTATAAAATAAGGATTATTCATGCTTAAAAAAACAAAAATCGTAGCAACTGTTGGACCAGCAAGTGAAAGCGAAGATGTTTTACGTCAAATGATTATCAATGGTGTTAATGTCTTCCGATTAAATTTTTCTCATGGAACTCATGAGTATCATAAAAATAATCTTAAAACTATACGTAAAGTTGCCAAAGAACTCAATACTAGAATAGGAATTTTACAAGATATAAGTGGTCCAAAAATTAGAACAGGAGAATTGAAAACTCCTTTTGAATTAAAAAAAGGAGATAGGCTTGATTTTTATTATGAAACAATTTTAGGAGATAAAATTAAAGATAATCATTACAAACTTAGCATCAATCAAAGAGAAATTTTAAATATGCTAAAAATTGACGATTATATTTATTTGTATGATGGCTCTATTCGTGCTAAAGTAATTAGTATTGATTCTGAGAAAATTCAAACTCTTATTGAAAATGATGGTTTTTTAAATTCAAATAAAGGTATTAATTTTCCAAATACAAAAATTAATATTGATGTAATCACTCAAAAAGATAAAAATGATTTGATTTGGGGGATAGAAAATGGAGTTGATTTTCTTGCTATTTCTTTCGTTCAAAATGCTCATGATATTAATGAAGTGCGGGAAATTTTAACAAAACATAATGCGAAAATAGCTATTTTTGCCAAAATTGAAAAATTTGATGCGGTTGAAAATATAGATGAAATCATTGATTCTAGTGATGGTATTATGGTGGCACGCGGTGATTTGGGTATTGAAGTACCTTATTATAAAGTTCCAAATATTCAAAAAGAGATTATTCATAAAGCTAATAATGCTTCAAAACCAGTTATTACAGCCACTCAAATGCTTTTTTCTTTAGCAAAAAGCAAAACCGCTACAAGAGCTGAAATTTCGGATGTGGCAAATGCAGTATTAGATGGCAGTGATGCTGTAATGCTTAGCGAAGAAAGTGCTGTAGGCATAGATCCTGCTAATGCTGTTGATATCATGTGCCAAACCATCATAGAAACAGAAAAAAATTATCCTTATAATAAATTTAATGATTTTGAAAATTTAGACAATACAGATAAAATAATGCGTTCAAGTGCAAATTTATCCAAAGATTTAAACGCTGATGCAATTTTTTCTCTTACAAGTAGCGGAAAATCAGCAATGAAAATTTCTAGATATAGACCTAGCATGGATATTATAGCTGTAGCTCATTCGGAAAAAACTCTTAACTTATTAAGTATAGTATGGGGAGTTAATCCAGCTATTTTGGTTAATAAAAGTGATCATTTAACCGAATTAATAAAAAACACAGTTAAACTAGGTGTAGAAAAAGATTTTATTAATGAAGATCAATGTTATATATTAACAGCAGGTTTTCCAACAGGAGTAGAAGGCACAAGTAATCTTATTAGAATACTTGAAAAAGAACAAATATCTTATTATTTAAAATAGTTTTTAAATAATATAAAAATTTTATTAAAAAAGTCGATATAAAATATAACCTCACTATTAAGGAGCAAAAATGCAAGTGAATACTTACTCAAATATCGCTAGCATGACTCAAACCCAAGTTAGCAATAAAAAGGCAGATGAAGATACTAAAAAAAATACCAAAGATGCAAATCTTCAAAGTGCTAGCTCAAGTAAAGATATCAATAAAGATACTCTTGAAAAACTAAGCTCACTTGGAGGAAAAGGTATTACCCAAATTTATATGGTTCAGTTTCAACAACAAACCATGAATGAAGTTTTTGGTACAAGCGGTACTCAAGCTGGAATTGAAGGCCTATTAAATGGAGGAAATTTAGACACCGCAAAATCTATTCTTTCTAATATTGATTTTGCATCTTTAGGTTATAGTGGTAAAAATCCACTTTCAATGAACACCGATGAATTAAAGCAGCTTATAAGCGAAGATGGGTTTTTTGGTGTTGATAATACGGCAAATCGTATTGCTGATTTTGTCATCAACGGAGCAGGAAACGATGTTGATAAACTTAAAGAGGGGCTTGATGGGATAAAAAAAGGATTTGAGCAAGCAGAAAAAATGTGGGGTGAAAAGCTTCCTCAAATCAGCCAAGATACAATGGATGCAGCAATTAAAAAAGTTACTGATCGCATTGACGAACTCGGGGGAAAAACTTTAGATCTTCAAGCTTAATCTATAAAGATGTTTAAATATTTTTTAAACATCTTTAATTTTTAATATCAAAAGTAAAAAATTTACTCTTAAAATTATTTGGTAATGTTTTATACTGATTGATAGCAGCTTCATAATTTTGTACTTCTTGATAAAGTAAACCTAGAGCAGCTTTACTTTCTTTATTATTTTTATCGGTTAATTTCGAAAGTTGCAATAATGCTATAGCTGAATTTGGATTGTTTGCCCCTATGGCTGCAACTGAAGCTAAAAATAAAGTTCTAGTATCCTTAATTTTATAATCATCAATTAAAATGTTATAAAGCGCGTAAGATTCTTCAAATTGCTTAGCAAAAATATCTAAATACGCCAGAGTTTGTATTATACTTTCGCTTTCAAATTTAGAAGTATTCATCAATTCTTTAAATTTATTTCTTTCTAAATTTAAAATTCCAGATACATGCATCAAATCAACATAGAATTCTCTTGCAATATTAGGACCTCCAAAAACGCTACGATAATCAAGTTTTAAATTTTTAAAATGAATTTGTGCATTTTGGGCATATTCTTTAATATTAAGGTTAGAATTTAAAGAATTAAAATATAAAATATTTGCAATAATATCTTCTGGTAGTTGTGATCTTAATTTAGCTATTTCAACATCCATTCGATTGCTAAGATTATTATTTTTAGCAATAATTGCCTTAAACATTAAACTTAAAGGAGTATTAGAAGTTTTTTCATCTAAATATGGAAGCATTGAAACATAATCATTTTTAACCAAAAATAGCATACTTTTTTGCATATTTGCTTTAAAATTTGTATCAGCACCCATATTTTCAACAATTTCATTATAAAGTTTAGTTGTATCCAAATCATTTAATTTAGCGCAAAATAAAGCAAAAACTCCTGCTAGATAATTTTTAGGATTTAAATGATAGGAGCTAAAAAAGTATTTATAGGCTAATTCGTAATTTTGCATTTGGGCATAAGATAATGCTAAATTATATTGTAAAATACTATGTTCTGGATAGTTTTTTAACAATTGTTGAAATTCTTCATTAGCAAGTCTTAATTGTTGATTTAGGGCATGATTAATAATATTGGCAATTTTTACATTTGTAGAAGATAAAACATTGCTCGTTGCCAAATATCCTCCAGAATCTGCACTATCATCTACAAAATTTGTAATATTAGCTTTTTCTATATACAATGATGCCTGTTTAGAATCAAAAACCTGATAAGGAGCATAATAAAAAAGTAAATCAAACTGATTTTTTAAATTTTTCAATAAATCTTTAGAAAAATGACTTTGCGCTATAGCAATATTAAATAAATCATTATTTAATCGTACTTTAATTTTATATCGATCTAAAATTTTATATTGATCTTCCTCTTTTTTATAAGCATTTTGTAGACGCATAAGCATATCTTGATAATTTCCTGTTTTAATATCAACAAGACTTAAAGCTGCTAAACTTTGATTAAAGTCTCTATCAATTTTCATAGCAGTACTTAAAGAGGCTTTAGCTTTATCATATTCTCCCATTCTAGCATATAAAAGACCTAAAGAAAGACTAGGTTCAAAATTTCCTTGTGAATTTAGTTGCTGCACGGCCTTAGTATCAAAATCCATCTTGGCATAAATTTTAGCCGATAAATATTTAGAAATATCATTATAAGGATCGATGTTTACTTGCTGAAACATTTGCAAAGCTTCTGGATAATATCCTTTATAATAATCTATCAAAGCTAAATAATAATTATATAATTTTGATTTTCCTTCTTTAGGAAGATAAACTTGTGCTAAATCAATATAATATTTAAATTTTTCTTCATCATTAAGCTTTAAAGCACATACTGCAGCATTAATAGCAGATACAGTTTGATTTTCACCGCTAGCTATAGCTTTTTTAAAACTTTCAAAAGCCTCCTGCAGTTTTCCTTCATTCATTTGAGAAACACCTAAATTATAATTAGATAAAGACTCATTATAAACTGCAATTTGCTTATATAATTTCAAAGATTGCTGAATTTCGCCTTTAAGATAGAGTGCATTAGCCTTTTGTATCATAGCATCTACTTTAGCCATATCTTCATATTTATAAGATTCATCTGGAACAATTTCAGATTTTTCAACTGGTTTTGAAGCTATAATATCTGCTTTAATATTTCCTTCATTGAAAACTAAATAAGTTAAAGTAAAAACCAAAACACAAATAATAATCAAAGAAAGTCCAACAAGAGACATAAATTTTCTATCTTTATACCAAGGGATTAATTCTTGATTTTGAGTTTTTTCAAAAGATGAAAATTCTTCAGGTGCGCTTTCTCTTGTAAAACTAAAACCTGTATCATCTTCATTGGATTCTTCGGATAAAGAAACAAACTCTTCATCATCAGGAGCTTGCCCTTCTTGCCCCTTAAATTCTCCTAAACTCTCATCAAGTCTTTCTTTATTATTTAAATCGTCTTCTGATTTTTCTAATACTATATCTTCTTTTTCTGCCATTTATTTTCTTTAAAAGTATTTTCTTAAAACATCAGGAATAATAATTTTTCCTTCTCTATCTTGATAGTTTTCCATAATAGCAACTAAGGTTCTACCTACCGCTAATGAAGATCCATTTAAAGTATGAACTAATTCATTTTTGCCTTGCTCATTTTTATAACGAATTTTGGCACGTCTTGCTTGGAAATCACGACAATTAGATACAGAACTAATTTCTCGATATTTATTTTGAGAAGGAATCCAAACCTCAAGATCAATGGTCTTTGCAGCACTAAAACCTAAATCTCCTGTACAAAGCATCAAGTGTCTATGAGCTAAACCTAAAGAACTTAGTAAATCACTAGCACATTCTACCATTTCATTAAACACACTATCACTTTGTTCAGGTTTAGTAATGCTTACAAGCTCCACTTTTTCAAACTGATGCTGACGAATAATTCCTCTTGTATCACGCCCTGCACTACCTGCTTCTTTTCTAAAACAAGCACTATAACAAGTCATTTTTATTGGCAAACTTTCACTTGCTAAAATTTCTCCACTATAAAGATTAGTTACTGGAATTTCAGAGGTTGAAATAAGATATAAATCTTCATCATCTACTTTATACATATCATCTTTAAATTTTGGCAATTGTCCAGTTCCAAACATGGTAGCACTATTGACCAAATAAGGCACATTAACAAAATCAAAACCACGACTTCTATTAAAATCAATCATATAATTCACTAAAGCTCTACTCAATAAAGCACCTTCATTTTTAAGCACACAAAATCGACTTCCAGAAATTTTAACCCCTCTAGCAAAATCAAGCCAATCTAAACTTTCACCTAAATCGTGATGCTCTTTTGGTTTAAAATCAAAATTTGGTGGAGTAAGAACTTTTTTAATTTCTACATTTTCATCTTCATCCTCACCCACAGGAACGATATCATCTGGAATATTTGGAATAGCATGGGCAATATTTTCAAGCTCATTTTCCAAAACATTTACTTTTTGATTTTGCTCATTGATTTTAATTTTATTTTCACTCAATTTTGTTCTTAGTTCTTCTTTATCTTGTGCACTTGCAAGCTCTTTGCTAAATTTATTTTGAAAAGCTTGAAGCTCCTCTAAAATTATTTTTTCTTTTTTTAATAATGCAAATAAATCAGCTAATTTTTTTAACGTTTCCTCATCAGCTTTTTTATTTTTTAACTTTTGACTCACCTCATCAAATTGATTTTGCAATTTTTTTAAATCAAGCATTTTGCACCCCTCATAAGCCTATTTTAGTATAAATTTTTTGCATTTTTTCTTGAGCAACTTTTCTTGCTTTACTCGCACCAAAATCCAAAATCTCTTTTAAATAAGAAGGTTTATTTAAAAGTTCATTATATTTTTCTCTTATTTCTTTAAAATAATCAATCACTAATTCATTTAAATACATTTTAAAATGTCCATATCCTTCGCCTCCTTTTAAATAACGATTTCTTAAATTTTCTTGCCCTACATCATCTAAAAACAATTTTGCTATTTTAAAAACATTGCATTCTTCAGGATTTTTAGGATCTTCTAAAGCAGTACTATCTGTTATTATTGATGAAATTTGCTTTTTTAAGGTTTTATCATCGCTAAAAATATCTATAGTGTTTTTATACGATTTACTCATTTTAGATCCATCAGTACCTACAATAACAGCGAGTTCTTCATTGATTTTAGCTTCAGGTAAAATAAAAATTTCTCCCCATTCATTATTTACTTTTAAAGCGATATCTCGTGCAATTTCTACATGCTGAATTTGATCTTTACCCACAGGAACAAGCTGAGTATCAAAAAGTAAAATATCAGCCGCCATTAAAACAGGATAAGAAAAAAGCCCATGAGAAGCGCTAAGCCCTTTGGCAATTTTATCTTTATAACTATGTGCACGCTCTAACAAACCCATAGGTGTAAATTGTGATAAAATCCAATAAAGTTCCATAACTTCTTTCACATCACTTTGTAGCCAAAAAATACTTTTTTGTGGATCTATACCAAAACTCAAAAAAGCTGCAGCAGCTTTGAGGGAATTTTCTTTTAATTTTTCTCCGTTTTGTAAAGAAGTCATGGCATGATAATTAGCAATAAATATAAACATCTCACTTGTATTTTGGGTGTCTATCATTTGCTTAATTGCGCCAAAATAATTTCCTATATGTAAATCTCCACTAGGCTGAATTCCGGTTAATACTCTCATTTAACTACCTTTTTCAATTCTCTTATAAGCTCATCAATACTTTTATTTTCAATATCCAATATGACATCAGCTTTATTTTCATAAATTTTTATTCTTTCATTATATAACTTTTTTGCTTTAATTTCATCAAAAAATAAGGGTCTTTTAGCAATTTCGTCCTTATTTAAACGTTTTTTTAAATACTCAAAATCAGCCCTTAAATAAATACTCAATCCTATTTTTTCTAAATTTTTCACATTAATAAAACCACCACCACTTGCAATACAAGTATTTTGACAAAGGATAAAAAAATCAGCTAACTTTTGTTCTTGCTCTCTAAAAAAATATTCTCCCTTATTTTCAAAAATTTCATTGATACTTTGATTAAATTTTGCCTCAATTAACAAATCACTATCTAAAAAAATTCGATCCAATTCTATAGCCAATTTTCTTGCCATAGTGCTTTTTCCACATCCCATAAAACCAATAAAAACAATATTATCCCTCATCATTTTCCCTGCTTCCTTTTTTACGTGAAGCAATGATTAAAGGCACTCCTTCAAAATTAAATTCTTTTCTGATTTTATTTTGCAAATAACGTTTATAACTAAAATGCAAGGCCTTAGGGCGATTCATAATTAAAGCAATTTTTGGCGGAGCAATATCATATTGTACAGCATAATAAATTTTAACCAATTTTCCATAATCATGTGGCAATGGATGTGCTTTAGTTGCACTTTCAATTAAATTATTAAGTTTTGAGGTTGGAATTTTTTGTATAAAATTTTCAAAAACTTGCAAAATTTTATCAAGTATCACATGTACTCTTTTTCCACTTAAAGCCGAAACACTCACAATAGGCGCATGAGCTAAAAATTTAAAACGATCAAGTTTTAATTCTTTAACCACTTTATCAAAATCAAATTGACTTTTATCCCATTTATTTAAAACTATAATAACACCTAAATAATATTTAGCGATAAGCCCTGCTATTCTTTCATCAAGCTCATTAAAACCCTCATCTGCATCTAAAACTAATAGTGCGATTTGAGAATTTTGTAAAATTTTTTCTGTACGATTTAAAGCAAATCTTTCCAATCCTTGAATTTTTCCACGCTTTCTAATGCCTGCAGTATCTACAAATTCTATTGTTTTATCTTGATAAACTATAGTTTCATTTACAGGATCAATTGTAGTTCCAGCAATACTACTAACAACACTACGTTCTTGCTTAACTAATGCATTTAAAAGACTTGATTTTCCAACATTAACACGACCAACAATTCCTATTCTAATATGGTTTTGATCTACTTCTTTAAATTGTATTTCTTGTTTATTTTCATCATAATGTTCTAAAAAATCCTCCAAATCTTGCTCTTCATCAGGAGTTAAACTAGTTTCATTTAAAAATTGCTCCAACCAATTATAAAGCTCGTCAAGTCCAACATTATGAGTTACTGAAATATTAAAAATTTCTTTTACACCAAAATTTGAAAATTCCCATGCTCTTTCTTCATCTTTTTTATTATCTACTTTATTAATAACTAAAGCCAATGGTTTATTTAATTTTTTTAAAGAATAAAAAAAGCGTCTATCTTCTTCATCTGGAGCTAATTTTCCATCAACCAAATAAAGAATAATATCGCTTTCTTTGGCAACCTTTAAGGTATTTTTCTTAACATTTCTAAAAAGCTCATCACTTTCATCAAGTCCTCCACTATCAATAATAAAAGCACTTTTAGAACCAATACAAGCTTCAGTTTTATTTGTATCCCTTGTTGTGCCAGAAATTTCACTTGTAATTGCTATTCTTCTTTTTGCCATCCGATTAAAGAGACTTGATTTTCCAACATTAGGTTTTCCTATCAATATAATGCTTTGCATTTTTTTCCTATTTTTAAATGAAATTTTTTAAGGAAAATTATATAAAATTTGCCTTAATATTAAGCAAAAAAGACTAGAATTAATCCATTTTTCAAGTTTGTCCCTAAAGGAATAAAAATGCGAAAACTTATTAAACACAACCTAGGAATTTATTTTATGCTTTTAGCATGTTTAGATTTTACACTTATGGGAGCTTGTGCTAAAATTTTAAGCAAAGAAATGAGTTCTATTGAAATTATGTTTTTTAGAAATATTATAGGAGTTGTATTTTTACTTTGGTTATCAAAACGATCGAAAGTTCATAAAGAAGGTGGACATTTTTGGCTTTTAGTATTTAGAGGTGTTGCAGGCACACTTTCACTTTATATGTTTTTTTATAATATCTCAAATATCACCCTAGGCGGAGCCTTTGCCTTTCAAAAAACAGCACCTATTTTTATCACACTCATTGCTTTTTTTGTTTTCAAAGAAAGCATAGGAAAAAAAGCTTGGATGGGAATTGTTATAGCTTTTTTAGGCATGCTCTTAATTACCCAACCTTGGGCTGATAAAGCTTATCATTCAGGTTTTGATTTAAAAAACTCTATCATAGGTATCACAAGTGGTTTTTTAGCAGCATTAGCACTCACAAGCGTAAGAAAACTTAGAAAATCTTATACCACGGAACAAATTGCATTTTCGTTTATTTTTCTTGGTACGCTCATGCCTTTACTTTCAATGATAGGGGCTGAATTTTTTAATTTTCACTCTTTACATATGGATTTTATCTTAGCTCCATTTATCATGCCCAGTTTAAAATCATGGATAATTATTTTAATTATGGGAATTTTAGGAACCATTTATCAAATTCATGTAACCAAAGCTTATGGAATAGCTAAACAAGCTGGTATTGTTGCAGGCGTTAGTTATTTTGATGTCATTTTTAGTTTAATTGTTGGATTAATTTTGGGTGATAATTTACCAAGTGCTATGGTTTTTTTAGGTATAATAGGAATAATTTGTGGAGGATTAATTTTAGTCGTAAAAGGAAAAAAATGAAAAAAATGATATTAATTGCTGGTCCTTGCGTTATAGAAAGTAAAGATTTAGTATTTAAAGTCGCTGAACAACTTAAAATTTTTAATGAAAATAAAAATATAGAATTTTATTTTAAATCTAGCTTTGATAAAGCTAATCGCACAAGTATTGACTCTTTTCGTGGCCCTGGAATCGAGGAAGGGCTTAAAATTTTAGAAAGTGTTAAAAATGAATTTAATATGAAAATTTTAACCGACATCCACGAAAGTTTTCAAGCATCAATTGTAAGTGAAGTTGCTGATGTACTTCAAATTCCAGCATTTTTATGCCGTCAAACTGATTTGCTTGTTGCAGCTGGAAAAACTAGATCAAAAGTTAATATTAAAAAAGGACAGTTTCTAAATCCAAGTGACATTAAATATAGTGTTAAAAAAATTCTTCAAACTAGAAGTATAAATAAAGAAGGTTATGAAATAGCTAAACAAAATGGAGTTTTTGTTGCTGAAAGAGGCTCTAGCTTTGGATATGGAAATTTAGTTGTAGATATGAGATCTTTAGTCATTATGCGTGAATTTGCACCTGTTGTATTTGATGCAACTCATAGTGTTCAAATGCCAGGAGCTGCTAATGGAAAAAGTGGAGGAAAAAGCGAATTTGTAGAACCTTTAGCAAGAGCAGCAGCAGCAGTTGGCGTAGATGGATTTTTCTTTGAAACCCATATCAATCCTTGCGAAGCTCTATGCGATGGACCAAATATGCTAGATATTTCACGCCTTAAAAATTGTGTCGAAACACTTTTACAAATACAAAATATTATAAAGGATATTTAATGAAAATTATTGAAGGAAAACTCAATCTTAATTCTAATGAAAAAATTGCAATTATTAATGCAAGATTCAATCATATTATTACCGATCGTCTTGTCGAAGGTGCAAAAGATGCTTTTTTAAGACATGGGGGTAAAGAAGAAAATTTAAGCCTTATTCTTGTTCCTGGCGCTTTTGAACTTCCTTTTATTTTAAAAAAAGCTATAGAAAGTCAGAAATTTGATGCAATTTGTTGTATAGGTGCTGTTATTAGAGGTTCAACTCCGCATTTTGATTATGTTGCAGCAGAAACTACAAAAGGTATCGCTAATATAAGCTTAAATCATAATATTCCTGTAAGTTTTGGTGTTCTTACAACAGATACTATAGAACAAGCTATAGAAAGAGCAGGTAGTAAAGCTGGAAATAAAGGTTTTGAAGCTATGGTTACAGTTATAGAAATGCTTAATTTAAGTAAGGAAATTTAATGGCAACACGTCATCAAGTCAGACAAAGTGTCATTTCTTTGCTCTATGCTTTAGAAATAAATGAAAGAAATGAACATTTTATCAATGATTATCTAGATGAAAAAAAAATTCGTAATGATCAAAAAAAATTTACTTTGAATTTATACCAAGGCATTATTCACAATCTTTATGATATTGATGAAAAATTAAATATTCATCTTAATGAAAATAAAATTGAAAAGTTAGGATATATAGAAAGGGCTATATTAAGACTTGGAGCTTATGAGTTACTTTTTACAGATACACCAAGCGCAATCATAATCAATGAAGCAATAGAATTAGCCAAAGAATTAGCCAATGATAGCTCTCCTAAATTTATCAACGGAGTTTTAGATTCATTAATTAAGGCTAAAAAATGAAATTATGTGTTGCTTTAGATCTTGCTACCAAAGAAGAATGTCTTAATATAGCCAAAGAATTAAAAGGTTTAGATCTTTGGCTTAAAATAGGCCTAAGAGCTTATCTAAGAGATGGTTTTAAATTTATAGAAGAGTTAAAAAAAATAGATGATTTTAAAATCTTTTTGGATCTAAAAATTCACGATATTCCTAATACAACTGCGGATGCTTGTGAGGAAATTGCCAAACTTGGGGTTGATATGATTAATATCCACGCAAGCGTTGGAAATATAGCGATGCAAGAAGTGATGAACCGACTTAATAAACTCCCTAAACGTCCTTTAGTCTTAGCTGTTTCTGCACTCACTAGCTTTGATGAAGAAAACTTTTTCAATATTTATAAACAAAGTATTAACGATGCTGTAATTAATTTTGCCAAAATGTCTTATCAAAATAAACTTGATGGAATGGTATGTTCTGTTTTTGAAAGTAAAAATATTAAAAATAATACTCATCCAAATTTTTTAACATTAACACCAGGTATTCGTCCTTTTGGAGAAAATAATGATGATCAAAAACGAGTAGCAAATTTAGAAACAGCTAAAGAAAATAAAAGTGATTTTATAGTTATAGGACGTCCTATATATAAAGATAAAAATCCTAAAGCAATTTGTGAAAAGATTTTGAGGCATATAAGATGAGTAAAGAAAAAATAAATGAAGAAAATATAGATCGAATTTATGAAAATAATCAAAAAAAAGAATGGGATATTTGTAAAAATTTTGAAGAATGGATTAAAACTCAACCCGATAAGGAAAAAGCCTTGAAAGAATTTTATCAAAAGTGCGGGATAAAGTATTGAATTATCAACAATTAGAATGTGATTATTTTAATCTTTATAACCAATTTATTAGCGTGGATTCAACTATTTCTTTTGAAAAAAACAATCGAATTTTAATTAAAGATTTTGTGTTTTTTTATCATCAAATTTTAAAACAAAAAGATTTTAATTACTTAACAGGTATAAGAAATAAAATTGCCTTAAAAGTTCAAAAATATATGCAACAGTACTCTATAGCACCAAAAAGTCTTAATCTTTCTTGCTTAAGAGAAAACAAACATATTATTTTTTTTGAAATGTTTTATAAAGCTTTAGGCTATTTTGTAGCCTTTAGACAAAAACTTAATGAAGATCAAAAACTCCAAATTATTATATCTAGTATTGATGAAAGCTTTGGATATAAATTTTCAATAGAGAATTTTCAAAATTTAGATCATTTTAAAAAAAGCGATATTTTAACTCTTCCAGAAAGATGTCTTAATTACTTTCACCTAGCAATGATCCACCTTTGCATCATGGTTCTTAATTCTCTTAATTTAAAAGATTACAATCAACATCTTGACAAAGCGATTAATTATCTTATTGATGGGTCTTTTAATATTTACGAAATCATTTTAAAAGAATACTCTTTATTATATCCAAAAGATCAAAATTTTAAACGCGAACTTGCAAAACTTAAAGAACTAGAAGTGCAAATTCTTATGCAAGAAATTTCAAAATTAAAACTATCAAATAATTATAAAGAATTATGTGGAGAAATTCTTTATAATCTAGAACTTGACAAAATAACCTAAAAATAATCTTATATTAGCTCTAATATGCTTTAATAATAAAAATTTTTAATAAGGAAAAATTATGCATATTACACCCCAATATTTATATCAAAAAAGAAGAGAATTTTTAAAATTAGGCATTGGAGCTCTTGTTAGCTCAACTTTAATTGGCTCTAAACTTTCTGCTTTTAATTTTATTGAAGATAAAAATCTTAACAATCTAAAAGTAAGCGATGAAGAGTTAGCAATAAATTATGTTAATTTTTATGAATTTTCTACTGATAAGCGAAAGGCTGTTGCTCTAGCTCAGAATTTTAATACTCAAAATTGGAAAATCGAAATAAGTGGAGAAGTTGAAAAGCCAATAATTTTAAGCATGGAAGATATATTAAAATTTCCCTTGGAAGAAAAAATTTATCGATTTCGTTGCGTTGAAACTTGGTCTATGGTAGTTCCTTGGATTGGTTTTGAATTGCGTCAACTAATAGAAAAGGTAAAACCTACCCAAAAAGCTAAATTTGTTAAATTTACAACACTTTTAGACAAAAATCAATTTTCTGATCAAAATGCACTTTTTCCAACTATAGATTATCCTTATGTTGAAGGACTTAGAATGGATGAAGCAATGCATCCATTAACCTTACTTGCTGTAGGAATGTATAAAAAACCTTTAAAACCACAAAATGGCGCCCCTATACGTTTAGTTGTTCCTTGGAAATATGGTTTTAAAAGTATCAAGTCTATTGTAAAAATTGAATTTGTAGAAAAACAACCTCGCACAACTTGGCAAAATTATGCCCCAAATGAATATGGTTTTTACGCTAATGTTAATCCAAATGTATCCCATCCAAGGTGGTCTCAAGCAAATGAAAGAGCTTTAGGTGATTTTTTCACAAAACCTACTTTGATGTTTAATGGATATGAAAAAGAAGTTGCAAAACTTTACAAAGGTATGGATCTAAAGGTTAATTTCTAATGCGTAAATATTTTAATTTTATCGCTTTTATAGCTTTCTTGGCAAGTTTGATTTATTCTTTTTATAACATTTTTAGAGCTTTTGATTTTGTAAAAGAAATTTATTTTAATACAGGAATTTTTGCTTTAATATTTTTTAATTTAAGTTTGTTTTTTTCTTTATTTAAATTCAAATCAACAAAAAATTATCCCAAATTTTTGGGATTTTCTGCAACTTTTTGGAGTATTATCCATTTTTTAAATTATTTTATTTTTGATAGAAATGCTCAAATTTATAGATTATTTAATGACATCTTATATCATTTTTTAGAGACAACTGGATTTGTGGCTTTTATTATTATTTGTTTAATGTTTTTAAGTTCTTTTAATTTCTTTAAAAAAATATATAAAATAAGAAAATTAGGATATTTATGTTTAATCATCGCAAGTTATCATTATTTTTTAAGTCCTAAAATCCCTATGTTTTGGGAATGGAGTGCTTTAATCTTGTCAATGATTTATTTTATTTTACGCTATATTAAAAACCTACGATCTTACTTTTGTCAAAACTAGAATTAAGTTCTTTTTGTATACTTTCTAAAAAATCTTGCATATAAAAAATTCCTTCTTTAGAAATTGCAACTTTTAAAGCTGTATTTTTAATAATCATTAATATTTGAGCTCCACTTAATTCATAATTAGCTAAAATATTAATATCAAATTTTCTATCAAATTCGGCTTTTTTAGGTAAAAATTTTTCCCACATTTTCAATCTATCTTTAAATTCAGGCTTTTTAAATTCTATTTTATAATCAAATCTCCTAGAGAATGCTATATCCAAATTTTCTAAAAAATTTGTAGTTGCAATAATTACTCCATTAAAACGCTCAATCTGCTCTAAAAAAATATTTTGCATTTGATTATGCATTTTATCACTTCCTGCACTACTTTCAATTCTTGTGCTTAAAAATTGATCAGCTTCATTTAGTAATAAAATAGGACTTTGTTTACAAGTTTGTACTATATTCTTATAAGTATCAAAAATTTTTCTAACATTTTGTTCACTCTCTCCAACCCATTTGCTAAGAATTTTAGAACAATCAAAGCTAAGAACCGATTTTTTCATTGATTTAGCCATAGCTAGTGCTGACATAGTTTTTCCCGTACCAGGAGGCCCATAAAAAATAATCTTAGCCTCTATATTTTTATTGTTTTTTATTCCCCATAAATTTAATCTTTCAAGTACTTTTTTATCTTGTTGCTTAAGAATACTTTGCAAAAGCTCTTTAGTATTTTCAGGCATAATAATATCATTAATATTAACCCTTGGTTCTATTAATTCAAAAATATCTTGATCTTTTAAAACATTTTCAATTTTAACCTTTTTGCTTTGTTTTGGTTCAAAATTAATAACCCTTTGCAAAATTTCATCCGTAATAAAAAAACTTTTTGAAATATCTCCGAAAGAATTTAAATACTCATCATATTCTATTAAATTTAAAAGTGGAGAATTTTCCTGAAGTAATCTTTTATTTTTATGCTTGTCAAGTTCATCTTCACTTATAAGAGACAATAAAAAGTTCATTTCTCTAAAAGTAGAATTTTCATTACTCAATAAATATTCTTCTCTTAAAAGTGTTAAAAAAATAATTTGTTCTTTTTGATTAAGATTGAATTCCTTAAAAATATCAGCTAAAACATTATAAAATTTACTTTTTTTCAAACGCTCCTTAATATAGTCTTCACAAAGTTTAATTTGTTCCTTTAATTCACTATTATAAGCACTTTTTCTAATAAAACTCAATCTTTCATAAAGCTCAACTCGTATAAATTCATCTTTAAGATATTCTAAATAATCAGCATAAGCTTCTTTTTTACTAAAATCTAAATTATTAGATTTTGATTCTAAAAATTCTAAAAAATATTCACTTAAACTTAATTCACACTGTAATAAATTTAAACTCAAAGTTTGATTTTTATTGCTTTCAATATTTTTGAAAAAGCTAGAATTTTGATTAACAAAACCTCTTTCTATAAGTTTTTTTAAATCTCCTAAAACATCTAAATACGCATATTTTTCCATACCAAAAATACTAGATAATAGAGTAAATGCATTTACAGAGGCAACGGAAATAACATAATTTTTACAAAGCTCTCTTAAAATCAAAGCTTCATTTTTAGAACACTTAAGTTCTTTATAAATTTGAGTTTTTTCTATAGTTTTTAGATTTAGAAATTCCTTAAGCTTTAACATTATTTTTTAAATTCCTCTATTTCTTTATTGGAAAAATCGATACAAATATTTTCATCTAAAAAATGATTTTCAAAAGGCAAATAGCATTCTTTAACCCCATAAGGAGTTAATAAAAAATTATCATTAAAATCCATTTTTTCAATATCTTCAAAACATTCTGCACAAAAATTTTTAAGTTTTTGATGCAAAAGATCTAAAAATCGATGATTTTTTAAATCATACAATTGACTTAAATGAATAAAAGCATTTTTTTTCATATCATAAATAAAATTATTAAGTTCTAAAATTGGACGCTCCATATCATCTTTATAAAAATAATATTGCTCTTGAAAACTTAATTTTCCATCTTTTAAAAATATAGGCTTTTGAATAATTTGTTCAAAATCAAATTCTTTGTTACTTCGTTGATGAATTTTATTAAATTCATCATTTTTTAAAAAATCTAAACAGCTCTTTATTTTAATATTATTTTGATCTTCAAAAAGATACAAATTTGCAAAACCTAGTTTTTGAGCTTTAATTTTTTTATTATCCAATATTAACTCTTTGGCATCATTAATTTTATAAATATTATCCCCGTCTTTCCAAACATTTGAAATTTTAAAAATAGGAATTTCTATACTCGTATTAAGATCACTTAAAACTATAAAACTAGGACTCGTTTGATTAATATCTTTATCAAATACAGGTATAAAAGGTGCATTTTCATAGATTATAGCAAAAATTTGCTTGTCTTTTAAATTATAAAAAAATACCTCTCCTTTATAGTTTTTAGAAAAAAGTAGACTGATTATACAAAATAAAAATAAAAAAAATTTCAAAATTTTTATCCTTGATAATTTAAAATGATTTTTATACGTGAAACTTTATCAAAAAAAATGATTTTATTTTTAGAAACTTCATAAAAAATTTCATAATTTTTTGCTTTTAAATTTTGTTTAAATCCATCAGTGGTTTTTTGTATTTTTTTTCCTTGCCATAATGGTTTTGCATTTAAAATATCACTTAAGATATCATCATAATATTCATTTTTAAAAAATTTTTTATTAAAAACTCTTTTATCATAACATACGGCATTTAGACAGATCTTATCTTTAATTTTTAAATTAAAAAAAGCTTGACCTAAATGATAAACCTCTAAATTTAAAGCTTGATTTTCTTTTATTAAAAATCCAAAATCACTCATTTTAAGAAATGGAGAATTGATAGTTATTGCTATGCTTTGACTAAAATTATTTTGATTTTTGATAGCACAAGCATTAAAAAACAATAATATTAAAAAGAAAACAAATACTTTTTTCAAAATTTTAAACCTTATTTCAAATTTTTAAAACTGATATTTAACTCAAGATCAAGCTCACGAACAATTTTCATCACAACTTGTAAATCATCAATTTGTTTTCCTACAACACGAATTTCATCTCCTCTAATTGAAGAATTTACCTTCAATTTGCTCTCTTTTATAGCCTTATTGATTTTTTTAGCATTTTCACTATCTATGGAATCATTTGCCTTTAAATTTAAGTGAAACATAGCTCCATTTTCGCGAGAGAGTTCTTTAATGGCACTAGAATTAATACCTCTTTTAATAAGTTTAGAAATAACAATATCCTTTAAAACATCAAGCTTTGATTCACTTGAGGAACTGAGCTTAAAAATACTGTCTTTTTCATTGAATTGAATTTCAGTTTTAATACCCTTTAAATCATATCTTGAATCCAATTCTTTTTTTGCCTGTTCAAAAGCATTTTTAAGTTCTTGTTTATCAATCGCTGCAGAAATATCAAAACTATGTTCACTTGCCATTTTTTATCCATTCATTAAGATTTTCATAAACCTTATTCATTAAAATATTAATAGCTTCTTTAGATGCCCATGCAACATGCGGAGTAATAATAAGATTATCTTTATTTTTAATTTTTAAAAGTGGATGATTTTCTAGCATAGGTTCTTTTTCTAATACATCAAGCCCAACTTTGATATTTTTTTGATCCATCACTTTTGCTAAATCTAATTCATTTATAATACCACCTCTACCAACATTAATCAAAATCGCATCATCTTTTAATAATTCCAATTTTTCCAAATTTAATAAATTCATAGTTTGATCATTGAGCGGGGCATGAATGCTTATAATATCGCAATTTTTTAGAAGCTCATCTAATTCCAAGCGTTCAAATTCTGAATTTGCATTTGCTCCACTAGTAGAATAATAAATTTTAGCTCCAAAAGCTTTTGAAATTTTAGCAACTTCTTTTCCTATGGAACCAAGCCCTATGATACCATGTTTTTTACCTTCTATACTGGTTAAAATTCTACTAAAATCTGTAAAAATAGGACTTTTACACCATTTTTCATTTTTCACCCATTGATCATAATAAGGAATATGATTTAAAAAAGCAAAAATTAAAGCAAAAGTATGTTGCACAACACTCATTGTAGAATATCCAGCTACATTTTTTACTACAATATTTTTTTCTCTAGCATAATCAACATCTATATTATTTAATCCTGTAGCAGTTTCTAATATAAGTTTGAGATTAAAAGAAGCGTCTATAATTTCTTTATCAATCACTACTTTATTAGTCATAACAATATCAGCATCTTTTAAACGTTCAATTGTTTGTTCTTTATTTTTGGTTGTACCATAAAGTTTAATTTCTCCGAATTTTTCAAAAACACTAAAATCATAATTTCCTAAAGTTGCTGCATCTAAACATACTAATTTCATTGCTTACTCCTTAATAATATGTCCAACAAATTTTGAAGAATTATCAAGTATCATTCCACCTTTTCTAAAACCTAAACCGCATCCCTCATAAGCAAAAAATACTCCTGCTTGATAAAACTCATTTTCATGTGAATTTAATTCTACATATTCTTGATAAATGAATTTATTGTTTACATAAGGTCCTTCATTTTCTTTTAAAATTTGTTCACCCTTAACAATGCTTATATTAGCTCCTTCTCTACCAAAAACTGGCTTTTTAACATAAGTTTTTCCAGTCAAAGGTTGATCTTTTGTTTCTAAAAGTAATGGATGATTAGGATAAAGTTCATATAAAATTTTCATAATACCTTTTGATTGGAATATCAAGGTATAAGCAGGATTTAAAATGATAGCTTTTTGATTACGCATGATCTGCGTTAAAAGCATTGCAAGATCTCCTTCTTCTATTGCTATATCTTCCCAAGGAATCAGTTTAAACCAATATTCATAGTTAATTCCATCTTTAAAAATACCCTCATCGCTAAATTCAACCTCATCTACATAAGAAAAATTAGTTTCAAATCCCGCTTCATTAGCAATATAAGCTAATAATTTCGTTGTAATTTCCTCTTCTTTGTTTCCAGCTATACTTGAAAAAAGAATTTTCCAGCCTTGATAATAATTTTGAAATAAACTAGTATCATCATCAAGCGTAATCAGTCTTTTAAAATTCTCCATTAAACATTCATAAATATTATTAAACTGATGATTTTCATCCATATTATTTTGTTTTAAAATAGCCCATTGCAAAATTGCGCTCTCAAAAAGAGCTGTTGGAGTATCTGCATTAAATTCTAAAAGCTTAATAGGCTTTCCATCCAAGCCTCCAGCAAAATCAAATCTTCCATATAAATGCCAATGAACATCATTTTCCCAACTCATTTTAATAGCTTCTACAAGATTAAAAGGAATACCTAGCTCATCAAAACGATCATTATCAATCACATTTTGTGCAGCCGCTATAAACATATCATAAAGCTCATTAGATGCTTCATAATAAGCATTTGCTTCATTTTCTTTAACGCAAACTAAAGTATCGCTAATATAATCACTACCATCTTCATCAGTATGCCAAGAAAAACCTATATTTTCTAAATAATCCTTTTGAAGCTTATCAACTTTTAACAATCTCATAAATCTTCCTTTAAGAACCAAATCCAGAATTTGATGATTTAAGCCCACCTTTAAAAAAACCGGATTTAGAAGAACTTGAAGCTTTGCTTGTACTTGCTTTATTAAAGCTATTTACGCTTCTTTGGTAAGCACTTTGGTTTGTAAAAGCTCCTCGCTGTTGATTAAGAAAATTTTGATTCCCAAAAAGTTTTGAACCTATCCAACTTCCTATAATAGCTCCAGCAGCACTCGCAAGCAAGGTTTCACCTAAACTTAATCCGCCACTGCTCATTTGAGGATTGCTTTGAGTCAAATTAGATGTTCCATTATCTATTTTTTCTGCTTCTTGTTTTATAAGCATATCCATTTCTTCTTTGCTTAAAATTCGTTCTGTACCATTTAAATCTTTCAAAACCACTCTAGTTTCATCGCTAGGAAATTGATCTTTTATTTTATATTGACCAGGAGCAACTTCTTCTATAATAACAAAAGCACCCTTCATATTTGAATTTTGATTTGAAGTCTCTGAATTATCATTACTGCAAGCAACTAAAGCACCTCCTGCTACAGCTGCTAAACCACTCATCATCCCAATTTGTATAATTTTTTTAATTCTTTTCATAGTATCTAGCACCTAATAATCAAAAATTAATGATTAATTCTAACAAAAAATAATAAATTCATTCTTTTGTATTAAAATAATTTTTGTATTTAAAAAAGTTTGATATAAGATTTTAAAGAATTTATCAAAAGCCTTAAAAGGCTTTTGATTTTAAAGTCTTGATTCGTATCGTCTAAGCATATAAAGTCTTTTAAGCATTTTTTTACGTGCTGAAATTTTTTGCTTTTTACGAATTTCAGTCATAGGCTCAAAAAATCTTCTCGCTCTAACTTCAGTTACAACAAGATTTCTATCAACTTGTTTTTTGAATTTACGATATGCTTCATCAAAAGACTCGTTAGGATGCACCTTAATTCCTGGCACTATCCTCACCACCTTTCATAAATTTAATTCTGCTTAACAAAATTTAAAAATTTTTATTGTTAAGGGGAAAGATTATAAAGTATTTATCATTAAATAATTCTTATTTAAAGGTAACTTAGAAAACATTTAAAAATTATTTTAGTTTTTATAAATTATAATAGCATAAAAAACAACATAAAAAAGGGAATAAATGCAAAATTTTATTACTAATTACACAAAAAGGCGTTATATTATTTATGCTATTATTAGTATTATTGCATTGAGTTTACCATTTATAGAAATTAATGGGAATCATTTTTTTCTTTTAAGCTTTATCCATGCTAAATTAAATTTATTTTTTATTTCTTTTTCCACTCAAGAATTTTATCTTATGCCTTTTATTCTTATACTTCTTTTTCTATTTATATTTTTTATAACAACATTAGGTGGTAGAATTTGGTGTGCTTGGAGTTGCCCACAAACTATTTTTAGGGTTATTTATAGAGATTTAATTCAAACAAAAATTTTGAAAATTAGAAAAAATATCAATAATAAGCAAAAAGAATATCCTGGACAATATTTTAAAAAAATTATTGCTGTTATTTTATTTTACCTTATTTCTTTAATTGCTATAAGTAATTTACTTTGGTATTTTATTCCGCCAGAAGACTATTTTGAATATTTAAAAAATCCTAATGAACATTTTCTTTTAATAGGAATTTTATTTTTTGGAAGTATACTTTTTACTCTTGATGTTACTTATTTTGCAGAAAAATTCTGCATCTATGTTTGTCCATATGCTAGAATACAATCGGTTATGTTTGATCGCGATACCATGCAAGTAATTTATAATGAAAAACGTGGTGGAGTTATTTTTGATGGCAAATTTAAACTTCATAAAAAACCTCCTCAAGGAGAATGCATAGGATGTGAAGCCTGTGTAAGCGTGTGTCCAACACATATTGATATTAGAGCGGGAATGCAACTTGAATGTATTAATTGTCTAGAATGTGCCGATGCTTGTTCTAAAATTCAAAATAAATTTAATCGTCCAAGCTTAATCAACTGGACAAGTATCAAATCAATAGAAACAGATAAGAAAATTAATTATTTTCGCTTTAGAACTATTGGATATTTAATTGTTATTGGAATTATCTTAACTATCTTAATTATTATGGGTAGCAAAAAAGAACATATGCTTTTAAATATCAACCGAAGTAGCGAACTATACCAAATTTCACGCGTAGGGGACAATATAGAGGTTTCAAATGCATATACATTTTTATTTCAAAACACGGATATAAAAGATCATGAATATTATTTTGAAGCTAAACTAGAAGGCATTGATAATGGTATTGAAATTATTCGCCCAAGCAAACCTTTTAAACTTGAAGCCGGAGAACAAAGTAAAAAAATTGTTATTATTAGGGCTACAAAAAAACTTGCCAATGATAATCAAAAAGATGTTATTTTTCCACTTCATATAAAAGCTTATGCTAAAGATGATAACAAAATTGTTATTTTTAGAAAAACGATTTTTATTTATCCTAAAATCTCAATTTTTAAGGAGGTTAAATGAATTCAAACAAGACGCTTTCTAAGAAAAATTTAGCTCGAAAAGATAGAATAAAAAAGGTTGCTTGTGAACTTTTTTTAGCACGAGGATTTCAAGAAGTCAGCCTAAGCGATATTATAAAAATCTCTGGAGGCTCTTATTCTAATATTTATGATTGTTTTCAAAGCAAAGAAGGTTTATTTTTCGAAATTTTAAATGATGTTTGCAAAAAACATTTCAAGCTAATTGCCTCTCAAATTCATATTTCTGAAGATAAAGAATTAAAAGAAAATTTAATTTCTTTTGCTAGAGTTTTTATTAAAATATATAATACAGTCTCAATGATTTCTTTGGGAAGAATTATTTTTTCTCAAGTTTATAATATAAATTATCTTCAAAATTGGATGCAAGATAATCAAAAATTCTTTGCCCATAATCTTCTAGCAGATCTTTTTTCAAAACAAAAAGATCAATTTATCAAAGATAATGCTGCAAGATTAGCTATCACTTTTTGCAATATGTTAAAAGAACCTTATTTTACTTTAAATGTTTTAGTAGACTCCCAGCTTATGAGTAAAAAAGAACAAGAAGAACATATAAAATTTATAGTCGATCTTTTTTTAAATGGCATTTCAAATAAAGCCTGTGAAATACCAAATCAAGTTTAATTAATAAAATTTAAGCTAAAATATGAAAATATTTTCATAATAAAAAAACGAAAATTAAGGTAAAAGTGATGAGATTAATTATAAAAAATATTCTTTTAGTAAGTATTGTATTTTTAATTTGTGGCTGCGAAAAAAAAGAAACTCCTAAAATGCAACAAAATCCAATACCAGTAAGCTTTATGGAAGCAAAATCTGAAAATTTGCCCCTTAGTTTTACTTATCCAGCAAAACTTGTGAGTGATTATGATGTGATATTAAAACCTCAAGTAAGCGGAGTGATATTAAAAAAATATTTTAAAGCAGGTGATATGGTTAAAGAGGGTCAAAAATTATTTCTCATTGAACCCGATAAATTTGAAGCAAACGTTAATTCTGCACAAGGGAAATTCTTGATGGCAAAAGCTAATTTTGATAATGCCTCAAAAGATTATGAAAGAAATAAAATTTTATTTTCAAAAAAAGCTATTTCAAAAAAAGAATATGATGCTTCTTTGGCAACTTTTGATAGCGCAAAAGCAGAACTTGCAAGTTCAAAAGCTGATTTACAAAATGCTAAAATCGATCTTAATCATACTGAAATTCTTGCACCATTTGATGGAGTTGTTGGAGATGCTTTAGTTAATATAGGAGATTATGTTAATTCTGCAAATACAGAGTTAGTTCGTGTTACAAACCTTAATCCAATTTATGCAGAATTTTATATTTCTGATACAGATAAACTTAATATTATGCGAAACACCCAAAGTGGGGAATGGGATCTTAAAAATATCCAAGCTACATTAAATTTAAATGGGGAACAGGTTAAAGGAAAACTTTATTTTATTGATTCTGTAATAAATGCAGATAGTGGAACTGTTAAAGCTAAAGCTATTTTTGATAATAATAACTCTAGTCTTTTACCAGGGGCATTTGCCACAATTACTTCAGAAGGATTCATTCAAAAAAATGGCTTTAAAATACCACAAAGTGCCATCAAACAAGATCAAAATGAGGTATATGTTTACACCATAGTCAATAACAAAGTTGCAAAAAGTCCAATTCATATTAGCTACCAAAATAATGAATATGCTATTATCGATTCTGGGCTTAAAAATGGCGATAAAATTATTTTAGATAATTTCAAAAAAATTCACATTGGATCTGAAGTTCAAGAAATTGGGAGTAAATAATGTTTTCTAAATTTTTTATAGAAAGACCAATATTTGCCTCTGTTGTTGCTATTATCATTTCAATTTCTGGAGCTATAGGTTTAATTAATCTACCTGTGGAGCAATATCCTGCACTAACTCCTCCTACAGTCCAAGTAACGGCAAGTTACACAGGTGCAGATGCCCAAACTATCGCTTCAACCGTTGCAACTCCTATTGAAGATGCAATCAATGGAGTTGATAATATGATTTATATGGACTCTACAAGTTCTACAGGTCAAATGAAACTCACAGTTTATTTTGATATAGGAACTGATCCTGATCAAGCAACGGTCAATGTAAACAATAGGATTTCCGCTGCAACAGCAAAACTCCCAGAAGCAGTTAAAAAGCTTGGAGTAACGGTTAGAAAATCTTCTTCTTCGATACTTGAAGTTATCTCTATCTATTCAGATGATAACTCAATGAGTGATGTAGATATTTTTAACTACGCCTCTTTAAATATTTTAGATGAATTAAAAAGAATTCCTGGGGTTGGAGATGCTAGTGCCATAGGGGGTAAAAATTATTCCATGAGAATCTGGCTAAAACCTGATCTGTTAAACAAATTTAATATAACTACTACTGATGTTATTAATGCTATTAATGAACAAAATGCTCAATACGCAACAGGAAAAATTGGCGAAGAACCAGTTATTAATAAGTCTGCTCAAGTGCTTTCTATAACAATGCAAGGAAGACTTTCTACTCCTAAAGAATTTGAAAATATTATCTTAAGAACCAATAAAGATGGATCTTTCTTAAGAATCAAAGATATAGCAAATGTAGAAATAGGATCTCAAGAATATAGTTCAACTGGACGTTTAGGTAGCAAACCAGCCGTTCCAATCATGATTAATTTACAATCAGGTGCTAATGCAGTTAGCACTGCAAAATTAATTAATCAAAGACTTGAGGAACTTTCTAAAAATTTCCCTCAAGGTTTAAAATATAAAGTTCCTTTTGACACAACAATTTTCGTTAAGGCCTCTATTAAAGAAGTGATTAAAACTTTTGCTGAAGCTTTAATTTTGGTCCTTATTGTTATGTATCTTTTCTTGAAAAATTTCAGATCAACTCTTATTCCAATGATCGCTGTTCCTGTTTCATTATTGGGAACTTTTGCTGTACTTTATTTACTTGGATTTAGTATCAATCTTTTAACTCTTTTTGCTCTTGTTTTAGCTATAGGTATTGTCGTTGATGATGCTATTATTGTAGTTGAAAATATTGACAGAATCATACATTCTGATCCTAATATTTCAATCAAAGATGCAGCTATACAAGCCATGAATGAAGTAAGTTCACCAGTTATTTCTATTGTTCTTGTTCTTTGTGCTGTTTTTATCCCTGTATCATTTATTTCAGGATTTGTAGGAGAAATTCAAAAGCAATTTGCCCTAACTCTAGCCGCTTCTGTTGCTATCTCGGGGTTTGTTGCACTCACATTAACTCCTTCATTATCTGCAATTTTTTTAACAAGAAATGAGTCAAAACCTTTCTATTTTGTTCAAAAATTTAATGATTTTTTTGATTGGAGCACATCTGTATTTAGTGCTGGTGTAGCTTATATGCTTAAACGTACTATTCGCTTTGTTCTCATTTTTTGTATTATGCTAGGGGCGATTTTTTATTTATATAAAATTGTGCCAAACTCACTTGTGCCAACCGAAGATCAAGGTGTTATTATGAGTATTATCAATCTACCTGCTGGATCTCCTATACATAAAACCATAGAAGAAGTAGAAAGTATGAATAAAAATATTAGCAAAATTGATAGTATAGAATCGGCTGTTTCTCTTGTAGGTTTTGATCTTTTCACAAGTTCTCTAAAAGAAAATGCTGCGGCAACATTTTTAAAACTAAAAGATTGGAGTGAAAGAAAATTAAGCTCTGATCAAATCATTGGTATGCTATTTGGTCAATATGCAAATGATAGAAATGCTCAAAGCTATTTCCTTAATCTTCCTGCAATTCCTGGACTTAGTCTAACAGGCGGCTTTGAGATGTATGCTCAAAATAAAAGCGGGAAAACTTATGATCAAATTCAACAAGATATTAATAAATTATTAGAAGTAGCAAGAAAAAGAAAAGAATTATCCAATGTAAGAACAACACTTGATACCAATTTTCCACAATATAAGCTTATTATTGACCGAGATAAAATGAAATATTTTAATCTCAATATGCAAGATGTTTTCAATACCATCAGTGCAACAATAGGAACTTATTATGTTAATGACTTTCCTATGTTAGGAAAAAATTTTCAAGTCAATATTCGTGCCTTAGGAGATTTTAGAAATACTCAAGATGCATTAAGAAATATCTTTGTAAGATCAAATGATGGAAAAATGATACCTCTTAACTCATTTTTAACCCTTGCTAGAAGTGCTGGACCTGATGATGTTAAAAGATTTAATCTTTTTCCAGCTGCTCTTATACAAGGTGATCCCGCACCAGGTTATACTTCTGGGCAGGCCATTGAAGCGATCTCAACTGTTGCCAAAGAAACTTTAGGAAGCGATTATTCTATTGCTTGGTCAGGATCAGCTTATCAAGAAGTTAATTCCAAAGGAACTGGATTATATGCTTTTATTTTAGGAATGGTTTTTGTATTTTTAATTCTAGCAGCCCAATATGAGAGATGGCTTATTCCACTTGCTGTTGTTACTGCTGTTCCTTTTGCTGCATTTGGTTCTTTTCTTTTAGTAGCTCTTTCAGGGTTTGACAATGATATATATTTTCAAACTGGACTTTTACTTTTAATTGGACTTTCGGCAAAAAATGCAATTTTGATTATCGAATTTGCTATGGAAGAACATCTAAAAAAAGGAAAGAGTGTTTTTGATGCTGCTGTTAGTGCTGCAAAATTAAGATTTAGACCTATTGTTATGACTTCATTAGCTTTTACTTTTGGCGTCTTACCAATGATTTTTGCCCATGGAGCAGGAAGCGCTGCTCGTCATGCTTTAGGAACTGGACTTATAGGTGGAATGATTGCTGCTTCAACTCTAGCAATTTTCTTTGTTCCATTATTTTTCTATCTTTTAGAAAATCTAAGTATTTGGATTGATAAAAAAAGAGGTAAGATCCATGAATAAAATTATTTCTATGAGTATTACTGCGAGTCTTGGATTATTTATTTCAGCTTGCTCTTTAAGTCCGAATTTAAATATTGCTGAAGCGAATTATACTTTTGCCAATGATAAACAAAATAATAATAACATTGATCAAAAATGGTGGAAAGAATTTGAAGATGATCATTTAAATAAACTCGTCAGTTTAGCTCTTAAAAACAATTCTGATTTAAAAATTGCTTATATACATTTAAAACAAGCTAGTGCTCAATTAGGAATTGATTTTAGTAATTTAATGCCAAAATTTGATGCAAGTGCAAATGCTTTAAGAAGTAAAACTTCAATAAATGCACCAACAAACAAAAGCGGTCAATTTAATTATGGCAATGACTTTAAGATGGGTCTTAATTTAAGCTATGAAATTGATCTTTGGGGTAAATACCGAGATTCTTACAGAGCAAGTAAATCTTCTTTTGAGGCAAGTCAATATGATTATGAAGCAGCAAGACTTTCTATCATTTCAAATACAGTTCAAACATATTTCAATCTTGTGAATGCATATGAAAATGAAAATATTTTGCAACAAGCCTATGAAGCAGCACAAGAAATTTATCGCATTAATAATGAAAAATTTTCAGCAGGAACTACTGGAGAATATGAATTATTCCAAGCTAAAGCTAATCTTGAAAGTATTTCTTTACAGTATAATCAAGCGCAACTTAATAAAGAAAATTATCTCAAAGCTCTAAAAATATTAACTTCAAATGATTTAAATGACATACTTTATCAAGATCAAGACTATCAAACTTTTAATCTTAAAGAATTTGATATTCCAACTGGAATTACTAGTGAGATCTTATTGCAACGCCCAGATATTAGCTCTTCTTTAGAGAAACTCATGCAAAAAAATTATCTTATAGGTGTTGCTCGTTCGGCTTTCTTGCCTAGTCTTTCTTTAACTGGGCTTTTAGGTTTTGAAAGTAATGATTTAGATACTTTAGTAAAAAATGGATCTAAAACTTGGAATATAGGTGGAAGTTTTTTAATGCCTATTTTTCACTGGGGCGAAATAAATGAAAATATTAATTTAGCTAAATTAAATAAAGATGAGGCCTTTATAAACTATGAAAATACTTTAAAAACAGCTTTTGGAGAAATTCGATATGCTTTAATTTCTAGAAAAAATATACGTTTGCAATATGACAATGCTTTATCAAGTGAGCAAGCTTATAAAAGAATTTATGAAATTGCTAAAGAACGTTATGATATAGGAGAAATGTCTTTACAAGATTATTTAGAAACTCGACAAAATTGGCTTAATTCTCAAATTAATTTTAACAATACAAAATACTCTTATGCTAACTCTATAGTAGATGTTATTAAAGCTTTTGGTGGAGGATTTAATCAACAAGATGAAAATTCTTGGGAAAGTACTCAAAAAGAAGAAATTCAAAATTTAGAAAACTCTTTAAAATAAATGCTTGATTTAGAAATCTTTTTCTAAATCAACACTTGTAATTTTATAAGCCTTATAAATAGCTGGTAATATTTTTCTTATTGCATAATCATAATGATAAAACAATTTATACATCTCTTCAGCATTTAAATTCTTTGCATTTTTAAAATCAAAAACTTCAGTATTTTGTAATTTTTCAATATTTTCATCAAAAAAAGAATAAAATTCTGATCTTTTTTTAAATAAAGCATTTAAATTCTTAACAATTTCTGATTTTTCCATAATATATTATCCTTTTATTTTTCAATATTTTCATCAAAAAAGAATTTCCATAATATATTATCCTTTTAAAATAATTTCTCATCGAAATATAAAAAATTTACCATTAATTTAGTAAAAATTTGATAAAGTTCTTTGTTATACTTTAATTATTAGGTTTATTCTATGAATTTATTTCAAAATTTAGCTTTAAAATATTCTCATATCATGATGGAAAAATCTTTAGAGAAGGGTTTTAATGTTGAACTTTTAAAAGAGCCAAAAGAAAAAAATCCAAAAGAAGATAAAACTTATATGCTTTATGCTCATATACCTTTTTGCCATACCTTTTGTCCTTATTGTAGTTTTCATAAATATTATTATGATGAAGAATTAGCTAAAATTTATTTTGAAAATTTAAGAAAAGAAATTATCTTGATCAAAGAAAAGGGATTTAATTTTACCTCTATGTATGTTGGCGGCGGTACAACTCTTATTCACGAAGAAGAATTATTAAAAACCCTAGAGCTTTGTAAAAAAATTTTTGACATTAAAGAAATTTCTTGCGAAACAGATCCAAATCATATAAAACCTGAAAAACTTTCTATGTTTAAAGGTATAATTGATCGATTGAGTTGCGGTGTTCAAAGTTTTAATGATGATATTTTAAAAAAAGTTGCAAGGTATAATAAATTTGGCTCTTCGCAAATGCTTCAAGAAAAAATCTCAAAAGCAATGAATATTTTGCCTATTTTTAGTATTGATTTGATTTTTAATCTTCCAGGACAAACTATAGAGCAACTTTTAAATGATTTAACAATTGCTAAAAGTTTAGCTCCTCAACAAATTACAACTTACCCTTTAATGAAATCGGGATTAACCAAAGATAATATAGCTAAAAGTTTGGGCGTAAGCATTCAAGATAATGAATTTAAATTTTATCAAATTATACGAGACTTTTTTAAAGATTACCAACAAAATAATGGATGGAGTTTTTCTTTGGAAAAAAATACATTCAATGATGAATATGTAAGTTCTCACCATGAATATTTAGGTGTTGGTAGTGGTGCTTTTAGCTTTTTAGATGGAGAACTTTTAATTAATGCTTTTGATTTAAATGATTATTCAAAACTGATAAAAGAAAAACAAAATGCAAATATTGCAAAAGCTAATTTTGACAAAAAAGAGATTATAAAATACGTCTTTTTAACTGAAATTTTTGCGGGAAAAATAGATATTGAACGCTTTAATAAAACTCTTAATTGCGATCTTGAAAAGGAGCTTTTTATAGAACTTTTAGGTCTTAAAATAAGCGGGGCTATTAAGAAAGAGGGAAATTTTTTAACTACAAGCAAATTTGGTCAATATCTTTTTGTAGTTTTAATGAAAGATTTTTATACTGGAATGGATCTTGTTCGTGCAGTTTTCAGGGATAATCAACGTATTAAAAATAAAAATTTTATTGACATTATGAAAGAAAATGTTAATCCACTTGAACCCGCTAGTATGGAGTTCAAAGCGAATTAAAATTAAAATGGACGAACGACAATCATTAAAGCGATAATAATAAACATAATTGTAGGAAATTCATTATAAATTCTAAAATATTTTCCACTTTTTGTATAAATATCTTTAGATAAAGCTCTTAAACAAAAATAATTATGTATATGAAAAAGGATTAAAAGCGTTACACAGGTAAGTTTCACATGCATATAAGCTGCCCCTTCCATTAAAATTTCCTTATGGGCATGTAGCATTAAACTTCCAGTAATTAAAGTCGCAATCATCGCAGGATTTTGTATAGCAAAATAAAGTTTTCTTTCTTGAATTTTTACCACATCAACAAAACCTTTATTTTCTTTATGTTCCACATGATACACAAAGAGTCTTGGTAAATAAAAAAGTCCAGCCATCCAAGAAACAAAAGCTAAGTAATGCACCCATTTAATCCAAAAATAATACTCATTAATCCATTCTGTCATTTTTACTCCTTCTTTTTAAAAAAATTTCTTGTATAAAAATTAACGCAACGCTAATATTTATCATAACATCAGCTACATTAAAAATAGCAAAATTAAACCATTTGTGCCAAAAAAACATATCTACAACCCCACCATGTACAAAACGATCCAAAAGATTTGAACACCCAGAACCCAACATTATTCCAAAAGCTACAATATGTTCTTTTAAAAATTTTTTTTGCCAAAAAAGATATATTGCAAGTATTAATATAAACACCAAATGAAAGTATTTTAAATAATGGTCTAAAAAACTGAGCATTGAAAATGCAATACCAGTATTTAAAGCAAAAGTTAAATCAAAATATTCACTTTGCCATCTCATTCCACCTAAAGTTAATTGCTTAACCCATTGATCTAAAACAAATGCTGCTATGAAACAAAAAATAAATGTTAAATTTTTATTCATTTAAAGCTTTCTTGAAAAAATTAATAACATTATTCATTTCTTTTTCTAAAATTTTAATATCCTTATTCTCTAACAAAAGTCTAATCAAATTTTCAGTTCCAGAATAACGAAATAAATAATTAATATTTTTATTTTCCAAATCTTTTTTTAATTCTTTCAAACCTTTAATTTTTTCTAAATCTTTTTTTTCAGAAATTTTTAAATTTGTTAAAAGTTGCGGATAAGGTTTAATTTGACTTAAAATCGCACTAGCGCTTTTTTTCTTTGAAAGCATTAATGCACTAAATTGTAAAGCTGCTATAAGTCCATCTCCTGTCTTAGCATAATCACTAAAAATAATATGTCCGCTTTGTTCTCCGCCAAAATTTCCACCAATTGTCTTTAATTTTTCAAGCACATATTTATCTCCAACATTACAAGTCTCAAGTAAAATTTCATGCTTATTTAAAAACTCTTTTAATGCTCCATTACTCATAATAGTTGCAACAACACTTGATTTTAGCTTGCCCTGTTCTTTTAAATAAAGAGCTAAAACACCCAATAAGCTATCTCCATGTGCTACTTCGCCTTTTTCATTTACCACCACTAAACGATCAGCATCTCCGTCAAAAGCAAAACCAACATCTGCACGAAATTTTATTACTTCAGATGCCAAATGTGAAGGGTGCAAAGCTCCACAATTTTCATTAATATTAAGCCCATTTGGTTGATCATTGATTACAATAACCTCTGCTCCAAGTTCCCTAAATACAGTTGGAGCCACTTTATAAGAAGCTCCATGCGCCACATCCAAAACAACACGTAATGATTTTAAAGTCAAATCTTTAGGAAAAGAATTTTTAATTGAAACGATATAACGTCCTATAACATCATCAATTCTTTTAGCCTGTCCTATCTGATCCATGCTTACTTTGGAATCTTGTATAAGCTTGTCATTAAAATAAATTTCTTCAATTTTTCTTTCAATATCTTCATTAAGCTTATTTCCATGTGCATCAAAGAATTTAATACCATTATCATAATAGGGATTATGAGAAGCTGAAATCATTATACCCGCATCACAACGCATATCCTCTGTTAAAAAAGCAATGGCAGGAGTTGGCATAGGTCCTATTTCAATAACATTATATCCTATAGAAGTAAGACCTGATACAATGGCATTTTCTATCATATAACCACTTCGTCTAGTATCTTTACCTACTAAAATATTATTAGTAATACTCTTATCTTTAAAATAAATTCCAGCAGCCATGGCTAAACGCATTGCTAAAAAACTATCTAGAAATTCTCCAGCTTTTGCTCTTACACCATCTGTTCCAAAAAGTTTCATTTGTATCCTTTTTTTGATAGTATTGCTTTAAATTATAACAAAAAATAAAGTCTAAAAAACTAATAGACTTAAAAAGTCTATTAGTTTAATTTAAAATTGAGGTAGTGGTGTTTTTTCAGTAGAAGCTGGAAGCTGAGGATAAATTATTTTAGGTTTAACACCTGTTAAGGATTTTAAAAATGTTTCGATACTTTCTGCATCTTTGTTAGAAATATTGATTCCAAGTTGTACACTTCCCATTTCTTTAATAGCATCAGTTAATTTCCAAATTGCACCATTATGAAAATAAGGAGCTGTTTCAGCAACATTTCTTAAAGTCGGTGTTTTAACCATTCCATTTGCATCCCCTTTAAAATCACCTAAATTAGAAAATTTATATTTTCCAGCTACTTGAAAAGGTTGCATATTTCCACCTAAATTAACTCCATTATGACAAGCTACGCATCCTTTATCTATAAAAAGTCTTAAACCTTTTTTCTCATCATTGCTTAAAGCTTTTTCATCGCCATTTAAGAAAGCATCAAAACGTGATGGAGTAATTAAAGTCCTTTCAAAATTTGCTATCGCATCAGCTATATTATCAAAACTAACACCGCTTTTGCCATAAATTTGTTTAAATTCTTTCACATATTCAGGTAAAGATGAAATTTTTTCAACAGCTAATTTTGCAGGAGTAGCCATTTCTGGTTCTGATTGTATAGGACCTTTAGCTTGATCTGCTAAATTTTTAGCACGACCATCCCAAAACTGCACATTATTTAAAAATGCATTATAAACAGTTGGAGAATTTAAGTGATGAGGATTTTCTTTCCATTTATTTCCTATAGCCGTTGAAACTCCATCTGCACCACCTAAGCCTAAATTATGACAAGTATTACATGAAATAATACCACTTTTTGAAAGTCTAGGATCAAAATAAAGTTTTTTACCAAGTTCAACTTTTCTAAGATCAAAATGGCTTGCTTTTATTCCATTTGATTTTAAAATTTCCTCAACACCTTTTTGATCTTTTGGCAAAGGTTTTAAACCAGAATTTTTAGCTTCATCAATTAAATTCATTGCGCTTAGACTTGAAGCAACAAATATTGCTGTAAACAATAAAGTTCTCATCCTTACTCCTTACTATGGAATTAAAATTTTAAATTTATTAATTTATCTTAATAAATTATGAATAAATAGTATTCTTTTAATACTTAAATAAGAATAAAAAATATGTATTAGTATTTTTTATTCTTAACTAGACTCATTTATTTTTTTTATCTATAATACCTTAAATTATAAAAACCTAAAAAATATTACGAGGTTTATTACAGTGGAAAATTTAATTATTTATGCTATGGCTTATTGCCTAGGCGCAATTCCTTTTGGACTAATTTTGACAAAAAAATTTGCAAATATAAATATTAAAAATCAAGGATCAAAAAATATAGGAGCAACTAATGTTTTAAGGGTTGTAAAACAATACAATCCAACTTTAGCTAAAAAACTTGCCATTGCAACAGTGATTCTAGATTTTGCAAAAGCTGCATTACCTTTATTTATATTAAAATTTTTAAATTATGATTTAAACATACTTTGGAGTGTTGCTGTATTAGCTGTATTTGGACATTGCTATTCAATTTATTTATTATTTGAAGGCGGCAAGGGTGTTGCAACAGGTGCTGGGGCTATGATTGTGCTTTTGCCTTTAGAAGTTATAACGGCTTTTATTATTTGGCTTATTGTGGGTAAAATTTTTAAAATTTCTTCTTTAGCATCATTACTAGCTTTGGTAACTTTTATTGGTAGCTCTTTTATTTTCAATTATAATATGGAGGTTATTAACACTCATGCACCAGTATTTATCATAGCTTTTCTTATTTTTTATAAACATATTCCAAATATCTATAGATTGATTTTCAAAAAAGAATGCAAAGTCATATAAGCATAAAAATACATTTTAAATGTATTATTGGAATTTTAAACTTTGAACGCAAAAAAAAACAAAAAATTTGCGTCAAACTAAAAGCCAAAGCAAATGATTTTTTAGACTATGCAAAAGGTTTCAAAAAAAATTAAAAAAATTTATAAAAAAGAGAAATTTTTTACCTTAGAAGAATCTGTAGATTTTGTATGTGAAAAACTTCATTCTAAATTTCCTCAAATTATTTATTTAAAAATAGCAACTTTTAAACCTAAAATAATAAAAAATAGCATAGTTGGGGTAAAATTAAAAAAAAGATATTAATTTTTTTTTAAAGATATCTAAACATTTACTTAAACTATGTTATAATTTTTTAAAATTTTCTTATTATGAAGGATAAAACAATGAGAATTTTAGTTATAGAGGATGAAATTAGCCTTAATAAGTCTATTATAGATAAACTTAATGAATTTGGTTACCAAACAGATTCATCGGAAAATTTTAAAGATGGAGAATATTATATTGGAATAAGACATTATGATCTAGTGTTAGCTAGCTGGAATTTATCCGATGGCGATGGCTCAGAGCTTATTAATATCATAAAACAAAAATCTCCTAGAACTTCAATAGTTATCATGTCTTCAAAAACCGATAAAGAAACAGAAATAAAAGCTCTTAAAGCAGGTGCTGATGATTTTATAAAAAAACCTTTAGATTTTGATATTTTATTGGCAAGAATCGAAGCAAGATTAAGACTTGGCGGAACAAATGTAATTAAAATTGAAGATCTTATTATTGATCCAGATGAAGAAAAAATCACCTATAAAGAACAAGATATAGAACTTAAAGGAAAACCTTTTGAGGTTTTAACTCACTTAGCTAGACACTCGGATCAAATTGTTTCCAAAGAGCAACTTTTAGATGCTATTTGGGAAGAACCTGAACTTGTAACTCCAAATGTTATCGAAGTAGCTATCAATCAAATTCGTCAAAAAATGGATAAACCTTTAAATATTTCCACTATTGAAACAGTTCGTAGAAGAGGATATCGTTTCTGCTTCCCTAAAAAATCCTAATAAAAATTTTGCACCAAATAAATGGTGTAAAATTTATCTTTTTTATTTATTTTTATATTATATTTAAGTTTGATTATTGTATAAACTAGACAAATATTATTTAGTTTATAGAAAGGTTATAATGGCTCTTTTAATAACAAAAGATTGCGTATGTTGTGACGCTTGCAGAGAAGAATGTCCCGATGAGGCTATTTATGAACATAGTCCAATTTATGTTATTGATGCTGATCTTTGTTCCGAATGCGTCAATGATTTTTCAGAACCTGCTTGTATAGTAGCCTGTCCTTATGAATGCATTATTCCAGATCCTGATAATATAGAAAGTATAGAAGAGTTAAAATTAAAAAATCGCAATAGAGATCTATAATGGCTAAAAAAACCGCTGTTGTTGATCTGGGATCAAATTCAATTAGAATGGTGATTTTTGAAAAAACTTCAAGATATGGTTTTTACACAACTTGTGAATATAAGCGTAAAGTAAGATTGGGTGAAAATTCTTATAATAATGGCAAAATTCTTCAAGAAGAAGCTATGCAAAAGGCTGAAAATGCTTTAAAATTTTTCAAACAATGTTCCTTAAAACACAAGTGTAAAAAAATTTTCATCATAGGAACTTCAGCTTTAAGAGACGCTCCAAATTCTAAAGAATTTATAAAAAGAATTAAAACCAATTTAAATTTAAATATTCGATGTATTGATGGAAAAGAAGAAAGCTATCTAGGTGGTTTAGCCGCTTTAAATCTTCTAAGCCCTTTTAAAGACGCTACTACTCTTGATATAGGTGGAGGATCAAGCGAACTTTGTTTGATCAAAAACAATAAAATAGTTTCTTGTATTTCTTTAGATATAGGAACAGTCAGATTAAAAGAATTGTTTTTTGATAAAGGAAAAACTGCTAAATCTTTAGATCAATTTATCGATCCTATTTTAAAACAAATCCCTAAAGAATTTTGCAATCACAATCTCATAGCAATAGGTGGAAGTTTAAGAGCTATTTCAAATTCTATTATGCAAAAAAATTCCTATCCTTTGAAAAATTTACATGATTTTCGCTATGATTTAGAAGATGAAAGAGAACATATCGAAAAAATTCTTGAAGCTAAAGTTGATTCTTTGGCAAATTTTGGCATCAAAAAAGATCGTTTTGATACTATAAAAAAAGGAATTTTTATATTTTTAAAAATCGCCCAAAAGCTTAATACAAAACATATTATAACAAGTGGAGTAGGAATTAGAGAAGGTATATATTTAAAAGATTTATTACGCCCAAACAATCATTTTCCTACAAATTTTAACCCTAGCTTAAAATCTTTGCAAGATAGATTTTTACAAGAAGATAAAAACAATCATACAGCCAAATTCGCAATGCAATTATTTAATGTTTTAAAAAATATTCATAAAATTCATGATTATTATAAACAAAGTTTATTGGCTGCAGCTAAGTTGTGTCATATAGGAGAATATTTAAATTTTTATTTTTCAAATGAACATTCTGCCCATTTTGTTTTAGGTGGATTAAATTATGGTTTTTCGCACAAAGAAAAAGTTTTAATCGCAAATATTATCAAACTAAATGGAAAAAAAATCAACCCTTATAATCTAGAACCCCATAAGCAACTTTTACCTAATTTCCATATTCTTTCTTGGCTAAATTTTATACTTAATTTAGCAAAAACCTTAAATAATGCCAATGAGAGCAAAATTAATTTTTCTGTTTTAGATAATACGCTTTATATTTTTAATGAATTTAAAGAATTAAATTTGCCAAAAGAAGAATTGAAAAAAATTGCAAAGCCAGCATCAATAGCTTTAAATCTTAATCAAAAACCTTAGTATCATTTTTTCTGACGTTGCTCTATAAGATTTTGTATGCGTTTTTTATTTTCTTCAAAAAAAGAATCAAAATTTTTTTCTTTTTCTTCTGAGTCAATTTTTTCTTGCTCTATCTTCATACTTTCTAAAATAACATTGGAATTACCTATTATCATAGTATATCTTTTATGATCATATTCAAAAACAACTAATTGGTTATTTTTATCTAAAAATCTTTGAAAAACCATACGAAAATCTCTTGAAATACCACTTTTTTTTGAAATCAAAGAATTTTTAAGCCACCAAAGTATCACAAGTAAAATTATTAAAATTACCATAACTAAAATATAGTTTGTATAATCATATTTAACCAAATTTTTATCCTTAAATTCAAATGGAGTTTCTTTTTCATGATTTGATTTTAAAATAGAATCTTGAGTTAATTCTTTTTGCTTATTTTCTTGTGTAACTCTAATTCTTACCCCGAATTTATCATTAATAGAACTCACATTAAGTGAAATATTTTGTTTGTTTTTTAACATAATATAAGTATCATTATTTTTGGAGCTAATACTGATTCTATCAACGAGCTTAGAACTTAAATTTTTTAATTCATCTTTAGAATATGTTAGCTTACTAAAAGTTAAAAGAATGAAATTTTTATCTTTTGTTTGAGAAATTTTTCCATTATAAGCATTATCAAAAGAAAGCATCAAATCCACTCGATCATTTCGATCATAAATATTATAATCAACCAATTTAACTGCAAACAAAGGTAAAGTTAAAAAACACAATAAAAAAAATCTCATTCTATATTTCTTTTTTAAAGTATTGAAGTACAGTTTTAGAATCTAAAATTTCATTAATTCTTATTGCTAAATTTTTTTCATAAACCATCACTTCTCCTTTACCGAAGATACGTTTATTGATATAAAGCTCCACACTTTCGCCAGCAGGTTTTTCAAGATCAATCACAGAACCCACTTCTAATCTTAAAAGATCTGCCACGCTCATATTTGTCGTACCAAGCTCACTGACAAAATCTACACTGATATCTAAAATATCCTCATAAGATTGTAAGAGTCCATGAGCTTCAAATTCTATTTCATTACTCATTATTGACAATATCCTATTCTAAAACAATAATCTTTAAAACCATAAGTTAATGACTGGTCTAAAATAATATTTGGGTTATTTATTCTTCCTAAATATTCTGGTATGCCAAGCTTATACTCATCATCACTACCTTTAGCATCATTGAGCAATTTTTTTGCATATCCTACAATTTGATTGGCACATTCTTTAGCAAGATCACACCTATCATCTTCTTGAAAATCTTCTTCTCCAATTAAAATTGTTGAAACTAAATGTAAAAATTCTGTCGAAAAAAATAAATAAAAATTATATTCTCTATTATTTCTTTCTACTACAGAAATACTAGAGCCATAAAATTCACCTTTTAATTCTTCAACAGGTTCCATATGGATCTCTAAAATGTGCTCAAAAAAATGGACTATGGAATATTCAAGAGTTTTTAACATAATATATAACCGCCTTTAATTAAAACCCTATAATAATTATTATAAATTATAATAAAATAAATTTGCTTATAAACTATTTATACAAACTAGATAAATAACACGAAAAGATAAATATTAAAATACTTTTTATCACTAAATGTAAGATAAGACTTAGTTTAATAAGATAAAATATTTAACTTATAAAATTAACCAACCACTTAGGAAAAAATATGAATTTTTCAGATCTACCTTATTTATTAATAGGCATATTTTCGGGTATAACTTCAGGTCTTTTTGGTATAGGTGGAGGCATGGTTATAGTCCCTGCAATGCTTGTTTTAAACGAAAGCTCTCATCATGCAATTGGAATTTCAGTTTTACAAATGATTTTTGCTGCAATTTTTGGATCTTATATTAATTATAAAAAGAAAAATTTAAATATTAAAGATGGTATTGTTATAGGACTTGGTGGGCTTTTAGGAGCAAGTTTTAGTGGATTACTTTTAAAATTTTTAAATGATATTAGTTTAACAACAATCTTTTTATGTGTTAGTTGTGTTTTTTTTATAAAATATGCTTTTGGTGTTAAGGAAAATGCTGTTAAAAATGAAAGAAGCACTTTGCAAAAAAATATTATTTTGTTTATAGCTGGTTCTTTTACTGGAATTTTTGCAATTTCTTTAGGTATAGGCGGTGGGCTTTTAATTGCTCCGATTTTAGCTTATTTTTTAGGATATGATAGTAAAAAAGTAGTTTCTTTATCCTTATTTTTTGTTATTTTTGCCTCTATTTCTGGAGTTTTATCTCTATCAACTTCAGGAGTTATCGATCATGTGGTGATTCATAAAGGTATTATTGTAGGTATTGCCTCAATGATAGGAGTTTTTATTGGTATAAAAATTATTGAAAAAATGCAAATTTCTTCTCATAGAAAAATTTTACTTTGCATTTACGCTTTATCGATACTTGGAACAACGCATTCCTTGCTTAAAAAGCTTGCAATTATCAGCTTTTAGTAAAATTGTGTTAAAATTTTAGATTTTTTATATAAATTTTTAGGAAAAACTATGAATGATAAAATTAAAATTATTGGCGCCAAAGAAAATAATTTAAAAAATATTAATCTCGAAATTCCAAAAAATAAACTTATAGTCTTTACAGGTCTTAGCGGTAGCGGAAAATCAACACTTGCTTTTGGAACACTTTATGCTGAAGGACAACGCCGTTATTATAGAAAGTTTAAGTGCTTATGCGAGACAATTTTTGGATAAAGTAGGAAAACCTGATGTGGATAAAATAGAAGGCTTAACTCCTGCTATTGCTATTGATCAAAAAACAACTTCTAAAAATCCTCGCTCTACTGTTGGAACTATTACCGAAATTTATGACTATTTAAGACTTTTATATGCAAGAATAGGTATACAACATTGCCATCAATGCGGTCAAGAAATTTCATCCATGAGCGCTAATGATATAGTCAATGAAATTCTAAAATTTCCCAAAGGAGCAAAAATTATTATTTATGCACCTTTAATAAGAGAAAAAAAAGGCACCTATACTGATTTGCTTGAAAATTTACGCAATAAAGGCTATGTTAGAGCTCAAATTGATGGAGTTTTAGTTAGACTTGATGAAGAAATAGAACTTGCAAAAACAAAAAAACACACGATAAAATTAGTTATTGATCGTCTTGAAATTAGTGAAGATTTACTTTCAAGGCTTGCAAGTGATATCGAAAAAGGTTTGGAAGAAAGTTTTGGAGAAATTGAAATTGAAGTTTTAAATCACGAAGAAATGGGTATTAATAAACACTACCATTATAGTGAGCATTCAGCCTGTTTTAATTGTAAAATTTCTTTTGTTCCCCTAGAACCTTTAAGCTTTTCATTTAATTCTCCAAAAGGCGCTTGTCAATCTTGTGATGGATTAGGTATTCGTTATACTTTAGATATGAAAAAGATTATTGATGAAAATTTAAGTATAGAAAATGGTGCTGTAAAAATCATGTATGGTTTTAATAAAAGTTATTATTATAAATTTTTAATTGCCTTTTGCGAACAAAATGAAATTTCCATCAAAAAACCTTTTTTAGAACTTAGCGAAGAAGAAAAACGTCTTGTATTATATGGCAATGCAAAAACTATAGAATTTTTTTGGAAAAGAAATCGTTTAAAACGAACTTTTGAGGGTGTTGTTAAAATGGCTTATGAGATGCTAAAAGATGAAAAAGATTTAGGCGAATACATGAGTGAAAAAATCTGTAAAGATTGTCAAGGACATCGTTTAAAACCTGAAAGTTTAGCTGTGCGCGTTGCAAAAAAAGATTTAGGTGAAATTTTAGATATGAGCATAGAAGATAGCACAACTTTTTTTTCCAATGAAAAAAATTTTTCCTATTTAAGTAAGCAACAAAAACTTATTGCAAAACCCATATTAAAAGAAATTAATGAAAGACTTTTTTTCTTGTATGATGTAGGTCTTGGTTATCTTTCTTTAGGACGTGATGCAAGAACTATAAGTGGTGGCGAAGCACAAAGAATTCGCATTGCTTCTCAAATTGGAAGTGGATTAAGTGGAGTTATGTATGTATTAGATGAGCCAAGTATTGGACTTCACGAAAGAGATACAGCAAAACTCATAAAAACTTTAAGAAATTTACAACAAAAAGGTAATACTTTAATTGTTGTAGAACATGATAAAATGACTATTGAAGAAGCAGATTTTATAGTAGATATTGGCCCAAAAGCAGGAAAATTTGGCGGAGAAGTTGTATTTTGCGGAACCTATAAAGAACTTTTAAAAAGTAAAAGTGAAACCGCGCTTTATATGAATGGCAAAAAACAAATTTCACAACTTTATAACAGAAAACAAAAAGAATGGCTAGAACTTAAAAATGTTAATATTAATAATATTAAAAATCTAAGCGTTAGTTTTCCTTTACAAAATCTAGTTGCTATTACTGGTGTTTCAGGATCGGGTAAGAGTTCTCTTATTCTGCAAACTCTTTTGCCCTTCGCTCAAGAAGAATTAAATCGTGCCAAAAAAGTTAAAAAACTTGGTGGCGTAGAAATTGAAGGACTTGATAAGCTAGATAAAGTTATTTATCTTGATCAAAGTCCTATAGGAAGAACTCCACGTTCTAATCCTGCTACTTATACAGGTGCTATGGATGAAATAAGAAATCTTTTTGCAGCTACCAAAGAAGCAAAAATGCGAGGTTATAAAGCTGGACGTTTTTCTTTTAACGTTAAAGGAGGACGTTGTGAAAAATGTAGTGGTGATGGAGAAATTAAAATAGAAATGCATTTTCTACCCGATGTTATGGTGGTTTGTGATACTTGTCATGGAAAACGCTATAATGATGCCACCTTAGAAATTAATTATAAAGGAAAAAATATCAGTGAAGTATTAAATATGAGTGTTTTAGAAGCTAATGAATTTTTTGCTTCAGTGCCAAAAATTCGTCAAAAACTAGACACTTTAGTTAAGGTAGGACTTGATTATCTTACTTTGGGACAAAATGCCACAACTTTAAGTGGCGGAGAAGCTCAAAGAATTAAACTTGCTAAAGAATTAAGTAGAAGTGATACTGGAAAAACACTTTATATTCTTGATGAACCTACTACTGGACTTCATTTTGAAGATGTTAATAAACTTATTTCCGTATTGCAACATTTAGTTGATCTTAAAAATTCTGTTTTTGTTATAGAACATAATTTAGATGTAATTAAAAATGCTGATTATATCATCGATATGGGTCCAGAAGGTGGGATAAAAGGTGGAAAAGTAATCAGCACAGGAAATGTAGAAAAAGTAGCAAAAGATCATAAAAAAACTGGATCTTATACTGGATATTATTTGGATTTAGAAATTAACAATACTAAAAAATAATTTTTTCTTTTTGACTTTATCAATATAAGCAAATATGGAAATTATTAATAAAATTAAGTATAATAAATTTCATAAACTCCTTCTTTAATTTTAAAGTATTTTAATATACTTTTTAAGCTTTATAAACATTATATTTTAAAAAAGGAGAAAAAAGGGCAGAAAACGAGTATCAAAAGAGATAAAAAATATTAACAATTTGCATTCTAATATAATAAAATCTGCCTTAAGTTTTAACCCTTGGTGAAATTTCTTAATCAAAATTTAACTATGAAGTGATATAGTAAGCATTTTGTGAAATTATATCTAAATTTTAGGTTTTTTTAAAACTTAAAGTTGAAACCATAGGGGAGACATAAAAACTCCTTAATTTGATTAGCTTACTTAGATACACAAATGAATAATGAAAGTTAAATACTATAGCGATTTTAATAAAATTAAGCTACCTAACTTTATAGAACTAGAGCAAAAATTATTATATGCTATAACAAATCCTGATACATATAAGATTATAAAAATTTACTCTAAATTTAAAAAAACCAAAAGAATAGAAAAAATTAAATACTAAAGAGTTTTAAAAATATCTTGAAAAATATATTTTATGCTTATTTTAGTTTAAAACTAAAATTTTTAATATTATTTTATCAAATAAAATACAAAATAAACTTTTATTGTAAATAATTATTTAAAAGAAGAAATTTATGGCTTTACCATAAAAGAAGTATAAAAAGAAACAAAAATTAGTGCCCATACTTTAATAAAAAGATTTGTTTCCTTTTTGTCAAAAAGATTGAAAATAGTGTAAAATATTTTTCAAAAAGCGATGCAGGATGGGTAAAATAGATAGAATGGCTTAGAAATTCAAGTATATCAATAGAACAAATTAAGCATTATATAAAACATTTTACTCTTTGGATATAAAAATTGCCAAAAAAGATAAAAGATGCTAAAGCAAATAAAGAAAAAATTACAAAATCAGATCAAAATATTAAAAAAGTGAAAAAATTCTAGCTAAAAAATAAAAATTTAGTATGATATGTTAAAAGATCAAATTGATAGGTTTAATCTAGAAAGTAAGGATTATCAACCTTGTGATAAATTACATAAGTTCAAGGGCTGATTTTATATTAAAGGCAAATTTGGATAATAATATTTTCATTTTTAATAGCATTTTTAAGCTCTAAATTTTTAATATTGTCAAAAATATCTAAATGCAGTTTTAAAAGCTCATCATTAATCCCATAATACGCCCAAGTTTCTTGAAGTCTTACATACAAAAAACCCGCATCTTTTAAAATTTTTAAATGTCTTGAAAGTCTTGATTGATCCATGTTTAAAAACTCTTGCAAATCACAAACACAAAGTTCTTTATATCTTAAAAGATGATACAAAATCAAAACCCTACTTTCATCATTGATCGCTGAAATAATGGTTAAAAATTTTTGCATTTTATTTCCTTAAATTAATAAAAATTCCAAAAGATATAACCACGCCTAAAATAATCATAACAAATAAAAATTTCATTTTAACATTTGCTTGAGTAAAATAAGCTCAGATAAAGAACATCCAGTACCAGCGATTAAAAAACTTATAATCACTCGTTGAGAAATTCCCATTTGCAAAAGTGCTAAGCCTATAGGAATAATAGTTTCCACTCTTAAATAAAGGAAAATTCCTAAAAAACCGCTAATATAATGCTTAAAATTTCATTGCTATTTAGGTATTTTTAAATTTCTTGAGAAATAAAACCATGAATAAAAGCACCAATAAAAACTGCCACAACCATATAAGGTAATAATTTTTATAATTTTTCAAACTTTCTTTGAATAATTCTTTATAGTTTATCGTTATATTTTTAGGCTTATCTTGAGTATTTGCACAACATGATTTTTGTTTAAAAATAAAATCGCTAGGATTGTAAGGTTGAATAAAAATATTTGATTTTGTATTTTTTAGAAATATGTTTTAAAAAACTCTATTCATTAAATTTAGAAAAAGCAAAAGAAATAATAAATATCAAAAAAACCACATAAATCAAACTTAACTTTAAACCAAAAGTTACAAAAAGCATGGAAAAAAATAGGATTAATAACAGGCGAAGTAAAAAGATAAACTAAAGTTACGCTAAGTTTTACTTTCGCTTCCAAAAAAGCTCTTAAAAGTGGTATGGTAGAACAAGAATAAAATGGCGTTAAAGTACCTAAAAATATAGCTTAAAATAACTTGAAATTTTACTACCAGCAAGTTGTTTTAAAAATTCCTTCGTATTTTTGATTGATATATAGAAACTAAAAAAGAAATAGCTATAAAAAGTATAGAAAGCTCAGCAAATAGATATAAAAACTCTTTGAAAGTATTTAAAAAAGACTGCATTTTTTATCCTTGTAAAAATATTTCCAAAAATAAACATATATAAATTAATATGTCAATATATATTGATATATTAATTTATTTTTTAAACGATATTTTTATAGCTATCTCCCCAATTCTCAAGACTTTTTAAGATGGGTTCTAAACTATTGCCTAAAGATGTAAGTGAGTACTCAACTCTTGGAGGAACTTCTGCATAAACTTTGCGTTTGATCAGTTTTGCTTCTTCTAATTCTCGTAAATTTTGTGTAAGGACATTTTGAGAGATATTTTGATTTTTTGTAGATGAAATGCTTTTTCTCAACTCTCCAAATCTTTTAGTCCCCTGCAATAAATCTCGAATAATTAAAATTTTCCATTTATTTCCTATCAAATTAAGCGTGGTTTCAATAGGACAAAGAGAATAATATTTTTTCATTATAATCCTTATTTTTTAAAATTATAACATATTTTTAAAAAATTTATCTCATTAAAATATTAAAATAACACAATACTCCTAAAATAGATACTATATTATAAAATAATATCTACTTGATTTTTAGTAGTAAATATATTTATAATTTCAAGATTGCATTTTTTATGTAAAATACTTAAAAAGGAGATATTTATGAAAATAGCAATTTTATGTGCAAGTGGTAAAGTAGGCAAAGAAATCAGCAAAGAAGCTTTAAAAAGAAATTTAGAGCCGGTATGTTTTGTACGCAATAGCTCTAAAATGAATGAATTTTTACCTCAAGCTAAAATAGTACAAAAAGATCTTTTTGAGCTTGATTCTAAAGATCTGATAGATTTTGATATTATTATCGACGCTTTTGGAGAATGGGAAAATTTAAGCTTACATAAAAAGCATATAGAATGGTTGAGTGAAATTTTACAAGGAAGCAAGGTTAAATTATTTGTTGTAGGGGGTGCTGGAAGTTTATATATGGATGAGAATCATACTACAAGACTTATGGATATGCCTGATTTTCCTAAAGAGTATTTGGATATAGCTAAAGCAAATGCGGAAGTATTGGAATTTTTACGCAATGAAAAAGGTTTTAAATGGGTATATGTGAGTCCATCTGCTATTTTTTCACCAGATCTTCCAAAAACCAATCATTATAAAATCATAGGCGAAAAATTTGAAGTTAATGCTAACAATGAAAGTAAAATCAGCTATAGTGATTATGCCAATGCTATGATAGACTTAGTACTTAATTCTCATTATGAAAACACACGTATTGGTGTAATAGGTCTATGAAATACAATTTAATTCAAAATTTCCAAACCTATAATTCCATTACAACCTAGAAATACTATATATACCTAAATGCTATATTTTTTAATAGCTTAATTAGTAAAATAGGAAGTACGAAGGAATAAAGTTAATCTAAAATACACAAATAAAAGTTCTTGCTCTACTATGTTAATAAAAAAGAGCAAGAAACGCCTAGTTTCTTAGAAATTTTTAAATAGGTATTAGTCGAAATACAGATTGATTTTTTATCAAAATTCTCTCTTGCATATTTTCTATGGAATATTCTATCCCTTATTCAAAGTGCTTCTCCAAGTATTAAAAGAGTAAATATAAATTATTAAAAGGCTTTATGAAAAACCTCTTAATATATTACATAGAATTTTAACTCTTGGTAGAAGTACACAACCAAAGGCTTTTTAGAATAAAAAATATTCTAATATATCTAAATTCAAGCTTTTTAAACTTAAAATGATGATATTTTCAAAATAAGACCATATAGAAATGGATAAAAACTATAAGCAGTGTTGTTAAAATTATAATCATAATTTAAATCTTTTTGCCTATGCCAGAACTTAAAATTATGCAAATGGATATTTATAGCTATTACTAAAAAGCAAAATATACCATTTTAAAGAATTTTTTAACCTAGATATAAAAATAATTATTTCACAAAAAATTTTATTGAATTATGTCGATTGGACAGTTCTAATGATAGAATAATAAAAACTTTTTTAATAACTAACTAAAGCGAATCCATACCTAATTTAAATATTATGATTTGTAAAAGAGTGCAAGGACTTTCTAGATTAATAGACAAAGAAACAAAACCTACTGTCCTTTTAAAGATTAAGTAGATATAATTAAAAGCCGATCTTTTTTGCTAGTGTATGTTTGATTATCGACATTTTTATTAATATCTTTACTTACTTTGATATTTTTTTATTTTTCTCATTTTACTATATAAGCTTTGTTTCTTCAAGCTTAATAGAAGTTTTGATATATAACGCAAAGTCGTATCAATAATTGAGAATATACCAATTCCATAATAATTATTTTAGTGATATATACAAATATCTAATTAGTACAAACTTCATGTTAGCAAATAAATTAATTTGTTGTTTGACAATTATAAAATCCCTTGCGAATTAAAATTCTATTTTATTGAATTATTTAGTATTTTCATTACTATACTTTGGAGCTAAAGCAACACTGGATAATGAAGTGATATTACTAAACTTAAAATATTTTTTCATTTTAACCCTTTTTATGATTAAAATTATTGATATAAAAACAATTATAATATCAAAAATATTGCTTAATATTAAACAAGCGAAAAATCAAATTTGATTAAACGGTGAGAAAAAATTTACTCATTGTCTTATTTCTAATCCTAACTATAAAAATTATAATTTTTTAATATAATATTTATTTTTATTTGATGGATTAAAAATGTTTGATTTTTTATATAGTGATATAAGCTACTTAGGACTTTTTTTAGTATGCTTTCTCTCAAGCACTCTTTTACCTTTGGCAAGCGAAGCTTTTGTCTTAGGTTTTATAAAACTTAATTTCAACCCATCACTTGTGCTCATAATAGCTACTTTAGGTAACACTTTAGGAAGCTTAAGTACCTATGGTTTGGCTTTTTTAGGTAAAAAAAATATTTTGGAAAAATATTTTAAAAAATCTTTAAAAAAGCTTGAAAAATGGGATACAAATTTTTTTAAATTCGGTGCCTTTTTTGCTTTTTTTACTTTTTTGCCTTTGGTTGGTGATATTTTTGCACTTGGGCTAGGTTTTGCAAAATATCCTTTTTTAAAAAGTGCATTTTTTATTTTACTTGGAAAATTTAGTCGCTATTTTTTCATCATTTTTTTATCAAGTTATTTTTAAAATCATGAGTTTTTAATATAAAAATTGACATAATATAAAAATCTTAAAAATTTAAAAAATAAAGAGAAAAAATTGAAAACTTTAACAATTATAGATACTTTTGGCTTTTTTTTTAGACTTTTTTACGCTTTAAAAGGTTTTAAAAATTCACAAGGGCAAGCTAGTGGAATGATTAGTGGCTTTGCCAACTTCATTTATAGTTTAAAAAATGAATATCAAAGTGATTACATTATTTTTGCCTTAGATTCTAAAGGAAAAACTTTTAGAAGTGATATCGATCCAAATTATAAACAAAATAGAACTCCTCCACCTTCTGAATTATTAGAACAAATTCCAATTTGCATACAAATGATAGAAAAAATGGGCTTTATGAATATTTCTTGCGAAGGATATGAAGCTGATGATATCATCGCTTCTGTAGTAAAAACTTTTAAAGATAAGGATATTTTTATCCGTATTATTACCCAAGATAAAGATCTTTATCAGCTTATAAAAAATGGGAAAACAAGTATTTATAGTCCTATTTCAAAAAATGAGTATAACGAGGAAGCTTGCTTAGAAAAATATGGCGTTAAACCTTGTCAAATTAGAGATTTTTTAGCACTTTGTGGCGATACTTCAGATAATATTCCAGGAGTTAAAGGTATAGGAGCTAAAGGAGCTAAAAAGCTACTTGATGAATTTGAAAATATTGAAAATATATATGAAAATTTAACATTGATTCGCAATGAAAGAATTCGTTCTTTGCTTCTAGAAGGAAAAGAGAGTGCTTTTTTGAGCAAAAAACTCACTTCTTTATATGAAGATTTAAAATTTGAAAATTTACTTGAAAAATCTATGTTTCCTGAAGGTGAACCTCTTTTAAATGTGCTTGAAATTTTAAAACATTATGAGCTTAATTCTTTACTAAAAAAAATACACAATAACGCTGAAAATCAAGATAAAAAATTAGATTTTAAAGCTAAGTTAATTTTAAATGAAAATAAACTTTTTGACATTTTAAATTCACTTGATCAAGAAAGTATTATAGCTTTTGACACAGAAACTACAGGACTTGATACCAAAGAAGCTAAAATTGTAGGATTTAGTTTTTGCATCAATGAAAATGAAGCCTTTTATGTACCTTTGACACATAGCTATTTAGGAGTCAAGGAGCAAATTTCACTTATTAGTGCTAAAAGAGCAATAGAATTAATTTTTAAACATTTTGTAATAGGACACAATCTAAAATATGATTTTCAAATTATTCAAAATAATTTTGCTCTAAATCCTCCAAAAAATTACGCAGATACTATGGTTTTAGCTTGGCTTTTTAATCCATCTTTAAAAGTTAATATGGATGATTTAGCCCTTAGACTTTTTGATTATGAAACTTTGCATTTTGAAAATATTGTAAAAAAAGGTGAAAATTTTGCAAATGTAGAACTTGAAAAAGCTTGCGAGTACGCAGCTGAAGATGCTTATATTACCTTAAAATTTTATCTTTATTTTTTAAGAAATCTTGATCCTAGCTTATTAGAAATTGCTAAAAATTATGAATTTAATTTCATAAAAATCATTATGATGATGGAAGAAAATGGCATTAAACTTGATACAAAATCACTTGAAAATTTAATGAAAAAATTCGAGAATGAAATTAAAAATTTAAGTGAAGAAATCTATACGCTATGCCAAGATAAATTTAATCTTAACTCACCAAAACAAGTAGGAGATATACTATTTGAAAAGCTAAAACTTCCTAGTGGCAAAAAAACCAAAACTGGGTATTCTACAGATGAAAAAGTTTTAAATGAAATCATTGATCAACATCCAGTTGTAGCCAAAATTCTAGATTATAGAGAGCTTGCAAAACTTTATTCTACTTATTGCGAACCTTTAATAAAATTAGCTTTAAAAGATAAAAATTCACGTATTTACTCAAGTTTTTTACAAACTGGGACTGCTACAGGACGTCTTTCCTCAAAAGATCCAAATTTACAAAATATCCCTGCTCATGGACAATACGCTAAAGATTATAAATCATGTTTTATCGCTCAAGATGGTTTTAGTTTTATTAGTCTTGATTATTCTCAGATAGAACTTAGAATGCTAGCTCATTTTAGTGAAGATGAAAAACTTTTAAACGCTTTTGAAAAAAATGAAGACATTCATGCTAAAACAGCTTTAATGATTTTTGGAGAAAATAATTATCAAACAAGAAGCATAGCAAAAAGTATTAATTTTGGTCTCATTTATGGAATGGGTTATAAAACTTTAAGTAAAAATTTAAAAATTGAAACCAATCTTGCAAAATCTTATATAGAAAAATATTTTCAAAATTTCACTAGTATTAAAAATTATTTTGAAAAGGTTAAAAAAGAAGCAAAACAAAATGGTTTTATCTCGACTCTATTAGGACGCAAACGTTATTTTGATTTTGAAAATGCAAAACCTATGCAATTAGCTATGTATGAAAGAGAAAGTATTAATTCTATTTTGCAAGGATCTGCTGCGGATATTATAAAATTAACCATGATAGAAATTTCAAAAGATTTAAATGAAAACAAAAAACTTATTTTACAAATTCATGATGAATTAATTTTTGAAGTTAAAGATGATTTATGTATAAATTTTGTTAAAAAAGCTAGTGATATTATGGAAAATATAGTAAAATTAAAAGTAAAATTGCAAACAAGTTCTAGCATCGCCAAAAAATGGGGCGATTTGAGTAAATAAGGAGAATTTAATGGATCTTTCAACCATACTAGGGATGGTTCTTGCGGTAACAAGTATTTCTGTAGGGGATATTTTAGAAGGGGGGAATCCTTTACATGTTATTCACCTTTCTTCTTTTCTTATCGTTATGCCAACTGCTGCTTTTTGTGCAATGACTTCAACTCATAAAAAAATCGTTAAAGCGGCCTATAAAGAATTAAAAATTGTTTTTAAAGGCTCTGGGGTTAATTTACCAGAAAGAATAGCTCAATTGATTGAATTTGCAGTTATAGCACGTAGAGATGGGCTTTTAGCTCTTGAATCAAGAACTAATGAAATTGAAAATGAATTTTTGAAAAATGCTATGATGATGCTCGTTGATGGCAAAAGTTTTGAAGAAATTCATGAAAGCATGGAAATTCAAACCGAACAATTAGAAGAACACTATAAAGAATGTGCTGAATATTGGATAGTCTTTGGAGAAACTTGTCCAACTATGGGACTCGTTGGAGCTGTTTTTGGTTTGATTTTAGCCCTTAAACTTTTAGATAACCCTCAAGCAATGGCAGCAGGTATTTCAGGTGCATTTACAGCTACAGTTACAGGAATCTTTGGGGCATATGCTTTATATACTCCATGGGGTAGAAAATTAAAAGCTAATGGAATGGAGTTTGTTAAAGAGCAGATTGTAATTACAGAAGCTATTAAAGGTATAGCAGAAGGAGCAAATCCTAGGGATTTGGAAGCTAAACTCTTTAATTTTCTAAGTCATGATGATGTTAGAATTTCACAATTTGATAAAGGTTAAAAATGGCTAAAAAAGTAAAATGTCCAGAATGCCCAGCTGGTGAAAAATGGGCTGTCCCTTATGCAGATTTTTTATCTTTACTTTTAGCACTTTTTATCGCTCTTTGGGCTATTTCAAAATCCAATCCAGCTAAAGTAGAAGCCTTAAAAACTGAATTTGTTAAAATTTTTGATTATACTGCAACTCAAACAATACAACAACAAAATCAAGATACCCATAAATTTAAAGGTTCTCAAGAAGAAAAAGATGATGAATTAAATAAATTAAAAAAAATGACTCTTACACAACAAGAAATCATCAAAAAACTTCAAGCTGCACTGGATCAATCGGATAATCAAGAAATACTCAATCTACCTTCTAAAGTTGAATTTAAAAAAAATAGCTCTGAAATAGAATCTGCTGATATTCAAGATTATTTAAAACGCATAGCTCAGCTCATTTCATATTTACCACCTCAAGTAAAAATTGAAATAAGAGGCTATACAGATAATAGCGAATCTTCTCTTAGAAGTTATGAATTGGGATATGCTAGAGCTCAAAGTGTTTTAAAATATCTTATGGAAGGTGGAATTAACACCAAAAATATTACCTTAAAAAGCTATGGGCTTAATGATCCTTTAAATGGAAATCCTCAAGCTTTAGAAAATAATCGAGTAGAAATTTATTTTAAAGTCGATACACAAGATAAAGATGCTAAGCAATCTGTATTAAATCTTATTCAAAAGAGTAAATAATTTACTCTTTTTAACCATTATTTTTCTTTACTTGGCCAGCTAAACGCCCTTTATTATTAGTATTATAAACAAAGCCTAATACTTCAGCAACTGCTTTAAATAATTCCCTAGGAATTAAATCATCAACATCACAAACCTTATAAAGCTCTCTTGCTAAAGGGGGATTTTCATAAACCACTACGTTATTATCATAGGCAACTTGTTTGATACGTAAAGCAAGAAAATCAACTCCCTTAGCCACTACGCGAGGTGCTTGCTCTTTTGTAGTATCGTAACGTATCGCAACAGCATAATGTGTAGGGTTTGTAATTACAACATCAGCTCCAGCAACATCTTGCACCATACGACGCCTCGCAGCTTCCATTTGCAAACGCCTGATTCTACCTTTAACTTGCGGATCTCCTTCCATTTGCTTGTATTCATCTTTTATCTCTTGTTTACTCATTCGCAAACTTTTAAAATATTGAAATCGTACCAAAAAAACATCTAAAACAGCGATCACTAAAAAAGCAATAATTACAATAGAAGCTAAAATAATAACTTTATCTCTAAGCCAATTAAGTTGTTCAACTAAGTTGTAGCGTTCAAGAAGTGGTAATTCATTCATAAATTTTAAGAGAACTACAAAAGCTATAGTAAAAACCACCCCTACTTTTAAAAGAATTTTAAAAGTATCTAATATCTTTTTTAAAGAAATTAAATTTTTAATTCCTTTTAAGGGATTAATTTTTCCTAAATTTGGCATAATAGGTTTAGTGGTAAAAATAAAACCAAATTGCATAATATTACCTAAAACTCCAGCCACCATAATACTTAAAACTATAGGGGCAAGCATGATTAAAACCTCTAAAATACTCTTAATCATAATACCTTGAACAATACGCAAATCTAACTCTACGCCTACAAAACTTTGATAATATCTATATAAATTTGTAATTCTTTCCCCTATAAAACCCATAGTGAATAAAGTAACGGCTAAGCCTATTATTAAAGTTACTATAGCTGCAGCGTCTTGAGATTTTGGAACATTACCTTCATTGCGGGCATCTTCTATTTTTTTGGACGTGGGCTCTTCGGTTTTTTCTTGATCTTCGCCTGGCATTGGTAATCCTAATTAAAATTATAAGAAAATTATATAATGAAAAGTTATGAAATTCAATAAAATTATTAGAAGTTTTATTAAGAAAGAATGCCCCTTTAAAGAGGCATATTTATTATAGTTTATTTTCGTTTTTATTAAGATATTCAGCAACACCTTTAGGATCGGCTTTCATACCTTCATCACCTTTATTCCAACCAGCTGGACAAACTTCGCCATGTTCATTTGTGAAAAGCATAGTATCTACCATTCTAATCATCTCATCAATATTTCTACCTAATGGTAAATCATTAATAACTGCATGACGAACTGTTCCATCAGCATCTAATAAGAAAGAACCTCTAAGTGCTACTGCTTCAGCATAAAGAACATCAAAATTTCTAGCAATTTGTTTTGTTAAATCTGCTACAAGTGGAAATTTAACTTGGCCAATACCACCTTGATTAACCGGTGTATTTTTCCAAGCAAAATGTGAAAATTCATTATCTCCTGAAATTCCAATTACTTCAATACCACGATCTTTAAATTCTTGATATCTTTTATCAAAAGCAATAATTTCTGAAGGGCATACAAAAGTAAAATCTTTTGGATAAAAAAATACTACAGCACCTTTTGGTCCTATATTTTTATAAAGATTAAAATCTTGAACTATTTCATTATTTCCCAATACTGCAGGCGCAGTAAAATCTAAAGCTTTTTTTGTAACGATCATATTTTTCTCCTAATTAATAAATTTTATTAGTAACAAAATTATATCATTTAAATCTTTAAAAAATTTTTAAAATAATTGCAATAAATATATTATTCAAACTTAAATTTAGCAAATATTTAATAAGTAATTTTATAAATGTAATTTTATAGTATTATAATATTATTATCAAAATTTTAATTTTTTGATTATCAAAATTTTAGTTTTTTTAAGAATAGTATGATACAATTTTTTTGTAAAATCTCAAATTAAAAGGAAAAAAGATGGCTGTAAAAATTACAGATATTTGTATTGCTTGTGGCTCTTGTATTGATGAGTGTCCTGTAAGTGCTATTGTTGATGATGCTAGCAATCCAGAAGGACAAGATAGTTATTATGTTTATGCAGATAAATGTGTTGAGTGTGTAGGTCACAATGATCAACCAGCCTGTGCAAGTGCTTGCCCAACTGATGGATGTATAGTATGGAGTGAAGTTGCTTCTGGGCAACCAAGCCGTGATAATATCGGTGCAGATATGAGAAATGGAGATACTCCAGTTTTTGCTTAATCTATAAAAAAGCTAGTTTTTACTAGCTTTTCTTTAATTTTTTTTAAAAAAAATCCAGTATAATTTCAACTTTGCTTAATATACAAAAAACAAATCTTAATTACTTTTGGTATTATTTTAGGAGTAAGTTTATCATGGAAAGAACTTTATCGATCATCAAACCAGATGCTGTTAGAAAGAATCTTATAGGTAAAATTCTAGAACGCTTTGAAAGCAATGGGCTTAAAATAATTGCATTAAAGAAAATTCAACTTACAAGTGAACAAGCAGAAAATTTTTATGCTATCCACAAAGAAAGATCTTTTTTTAAAGATTTAGTAAATTTTATGATTAGTGGTCCAGTTGTTGTTTCTATATTGGAAGGTGAAAATGCTGTAATGAAAAATAGAGAATTAATGGGAGCAACTGATCCAAAAGAAGCTAAATCAGGAACCATTAGAGCAGATTTTGCAGAAAGTATTGATGCAAATGCCGTTCATGGAAGTGATAGTTTAGAAAACGCAAATAACGAAATTGAGTTTTTCTTTAAATCAAACGAAATTTGCTAAATGAAAATTAATTTTTCAAAGATTAATAATACAAACTATCCTTTTAAACTTAATCTTGAAAATATAATTTTTGAAGGAAATTTAGCAAAAATAAATACAAAACTTGTTAAAATAAATGCGATAATGCAAGGTTTTGTTTATAGACCTTGTGATAGCTGTGGTGAAGAATTGGAACTTCATGTTCATGAGAATTTAGAACCTTTTTGCAAGTGATGGTATCTTTAAAGACGAAGACAATAAATTAAGCAATACCATAGAATTTTTTGATGGACAAATTGATCTTATAGAAGTTGCGATTAGTGAACTTGAAGCTTATTTGAGTGATTATTTTTATTGTAATCACTGTAAAAATAAAAATTAATTTATATTAAAAGGAGATAAAATGGCAGTACCTAAGAGAAGAGTAAGTAAAACTCGTGCAGCAAAAAGAAGAACTCACTATAAAGTTAATCTTCCTATGCCTATAAAAGATAAAGATGGCAGTTATAAAATGCCACATCGTGCTAATCCAAATACCAAGGAATATTAAAATCAATGATAAGCATTGCTGTTGATGCAATGGGGGGAGATTTTGGGGAAAAACCTATTATAGAAGGCGTTATTGAAGCATTAAAAGAAAAGCCTTTTAATGCTATACTTGTAGGCAATCCTAAGATTTTAAAACCCCTAATTCCAAAAGATTTTGAGCAATATATCCAATATGAAGAAGCTTGTGAAGTTTTTTCTATGGAAGAAAATGCAACTGATGCTTTAAAACGCAAAGATACTACAATTTATAAAGCTATAGAATTAGTTAAAGATGGCAAAGCTAAGGCTATTGTTTCGGCTGGTCATAGTGGAGCAAGTATGTCTTTAGCTACTTTAAGACTTGGAAGATTAAAAGGGGTTTTAAGACCTGCAATTGCTACTTTAATGCCAAATGTAGTCAACAAAACTCTTTTTTTAGACGTAGGAGCGAATACAGACTGCAAGGCTGAACATTTATTTCAATTTGCTATTATGGGGGATATTTATGCTAGAGAATTGATGAAAATTTCTAAACCTCGTCTAGCATTGTTATCCAATGGAGAAGAAGAATGTAAGGGAAATGAACTTACCAAAGAAGCACATCAAATGATGAAACAAATCCCAAATTTTATTGGAAATGCTGAAGGTAGAGATATTTTTAATGGCGAAATTGATATTTTAATTTGTGATGGATTTAGTGGCAATGTGATTCTAAAAGCGTGCGAAGGAGTGGCGACAGCTATTTTTCAAATTTTAAAAAAAGAAGTTCGACAATCAATCTTCGCAAAATTAGGTGCTTTGATGATGAAACCTTGTTTTAAAAAGCTTAAGAAACATATGGATTGGCAAGAATATGGTGGAGCACCTTTGTTAGGAGTAAATGGTTGTGTGATAATCAGTCATGGAAAAAGCGATGCTAGGGCAATTAAAAATGCTATTTTTCAAGCGATCAATTTTGGAAAATCTAATATTAATACTTTAATCGAAAATGAATTAGAGAAATACAATGGCTAAAGCAAGTTTAAAAAGTATAGCTTCTTATATACCTAATAAAATTTTAAATAACTTTGATCTTGAAAAAATGGTAGATACAACCGATGAATGGATTGTTAAACGCACTGGAATAAAAGAACGTAGAATTGCTGATGATGATGAACAAACCAGTGATTTAGGAACAAAAGCGGCTATAAAAGCTATTCAAAGAGCGAATTTAGAAATTGAAGATATTGATGCTTTACTTGTTGCAACTTTAAGTCCTGATTATTTTACTATGCCATCTACTGCTTGCAAAATTGCTGCAAATTTAGGACTTAAAGATATCACAGCTTTTGATATTTCAGCTGCCTGTACTGGATTTATTTATTTATTAGAACAAGCTAAAGCTTTTGTAGAAAGTGGTCTTAAAAAAAATGTTCTTATTATAGGAGCAGAAAAAACAAGCTCTATTATTGATTATAATGATAGAAGCATGTGTATTCTCTTTGGAGATGGTGCAGGAGCAGGTATTGTAAGTCTTGATGAACAAAATACTATCCTTGATATTCACACAGCAAGCAATGGTAACTTTGGACATCTTTTAATGACACAAAGATCCAAAAAATCTAGCATTTGCCATCCTTTAATGATGCAAATGAAAGGAAACGAGGTCTTTAAAATAGCAGTACAAACACTTAGCAATGATGTTATCGATATTCTAACAAAAAACAATATTAACTCTAAAGATATAGATCTTTTTATTCCTCATCAAGCGAATTTACGCATAATCAAAGCTGTTCAAGAAAGGCTAAATTTAAGCGATGAAAAATGTGTTGTTACAGTGCATAAATATGGCAACACTTCAGCAGCATCTATACCTATGGCTATGAATGATGCCTATGAAGAAGGACGTCTTAAAAAAGGGGATTTGATTTTACTTGACGCCTTTGGAGGGGGATTTACTTGGGGATCTGCTTTATTAAAATTTGGAGGAGAAAACTTTAAGCAATAAAAATTTAATTATTTATTGCTTATCTTACCAAAAGCTTGAATTTCTATAAGGTAACCTTCTGCTAAAATACTTTGAACACAAGCTCTTACAGGTTTAGCATATTCTTTAATCCACTCATCATAAATTTCATTCATAGCTTCAAAATCTTCCATATTGGAAAGCCATATTTGAATTTGTATGAGAGAATTTTTATCAGCACCTATTTTTTTAAGTAAAAGTTCAATTTCTTTTAGAGCTTCTTTTGTTTGTTTTTTAATATCACCCTTAGGATCAAAAGCTACTTGCCCAGCTGTTGTAAAATAATCATCATAAACAACAATTTGAGACATTCTTTGACATTCATCATAACGTTTTATCATTGATATTTCCTTTTAAATTCTTCCATAAATTCACATAAAATTTGCACCTGTTCTAAAGAGATAGCATTATAAATACTCGCTCTAATTCCACCTAAAATTCTATGTCCTTTTAAACCTATCAATCCTTCTTTTTCAGCCTCTTGAACAAAAATAGGATCTAGATCTTTATTAATCGAGAAACTAACATTCATCAAAGATCTATCTTTTTTATAAGCATGCCCTTTATAAAATCCTTCACTTAAATCTATACAATCATAAAGCATTGTAGCTTTTTTTAAATTTCTATTATATATTTGATCAAGTCCACCTTGCTTTAAAATCCATTTTGTTTCCAAATCAAAAATATAAATAGCAAAAGTTGGAGGTGTATTATATAAAGACTGATTTTCAGCATGGATAGAATATTTAAGCATGCTAGTTAAATTTTTATAGCGTGATCTTTCAACCATATCCTTGCGTATAAAAACACAACTTAATCCAGAAATTCCAGCATTTTTTTGTATTCCACCGTAAAAAAGAGCTATATTTGAAAAATCAATTTTTTTAGAAAAAAAATCGCTCGAAGCGTCTACGATCAAAGGACTTTTTGTTTTAGGATAATCTTTAAATTGTGTTCCATAAATAGTATTATTTGAGCAAATATAAGCATAATCAGCATGATCACTAAAATCAATATTTGGAATATGATTAAATTCATCTTCTTCACTACTAGCAACCACTTTAACATTAACGCCTAAAATTTGAGCTTCTTTAATAGCCTTACTAGTCCAAATTCCTGTATTAACATATTCGCAAATTCCACCTAAAGATAAATTCATAGGTATCATTGCAAATTGTAAACTAGCACCTCCATGCAAAAAGAGAATTTCATATTCATCATTTAAACCATAAATCTCTTTAGCCCTTTTCATAGCTCCAAAATGGATTTCTTCAAAAACTTTAGAGCGATGTGAAATTTCCATAATAGAATAACCTTTACCCTGATAATCACATAATTCATTTCTTGCATGCTCTAAAATTTCTAAAGGTAAAGTAGAAGGACCTGCACTAAAATTAATCTTTCTCATCTTCACTCCTCTAAAATTTTTGCTTTTTTTTGTATAATTTGAGAGCTTAAAAGCACCGTATCGCCATGTTTTAAATCTTGTAATTTTACTATTTTACCATTATGGCTTAATGAAATTAAATTTTCACTTTTTTTAAAAAAATTTTCGTGTTGAAAAAAAGAATTTTCTATTTTTTCTAATTTTAAATTCGTTTTTTCTAATTTATTTTTAATTAAAAGTCTAATCTGTTTAATCAAAAATGTAATTTGTTCTTCTTTATCTCCTATAGTTTTTTTAAAAGATTTAGCTTTAAAAATCTGATATAAATTTAAAAGCAAATCTTGATAATTTTGTATCTTTTGATTTATTTCTTTTCTAAATTTTTCTTCTAAGTTGTCCAAATTTTGCTCTAAATCTAACTTGGAATAAAATAAAAAATCTATAGCTGCTGAAGGTGTTGGAGCCCTAAGATCAGCAACAAAATCACTAATAACATAATCAATTTCATGTCCAATAGCTGAAATAATAGGAGTTTGGGCTTTAAAAATTGCTCTTGCTAAATTTTCATCATTAAAGCAAAAAAGATCCTCCCGACTACCGCCTCCTCTAGCTATAATAAGGACATCAAGATTCATAGCATCAGCTTTTTTTAGAGCATTAATCAAAGAATTTGGTGCTGTACTACCTTGAGTTAAAGTATTAAATACATAAATTTTAGCTAAAAAATATTCTTTTTGATAAATAAGCTTTAACATATCTTGCAAAGCAGCTGAAGTTTTCGAAGTGATAATTCCTACTTTTTTTGGAAATTTAGGTAAGTTTTTTTTATGAATACTATCAAACATACCTTCTTTTTGTAATTTTTCTTTTAAGGCAATAAATTGGCTTTCCAAATCGCCAAATCCAGATTTTTTCATACTATTGGCAACAAATTGATATCGTCCACTTTCAGAATATAAGCTAACATTGCCAACTAACTCTAGTAAATCCCCTACTTCGGGTTTAAAGTGAACTTTTGAATTATTATTTTTAAACATAACACAAGCTATGCTTGATTTCTCATCTTTTAAGTCAAAATACCAATGTCCTGAACCATGGATAGTGATTTTTGAAATTTCACCACTAAGTACAATATCAATAAAATGCGTTTCTAATAAAGCCTTAGCTTTTAAATTTAATTCACTTGGGGTCATAATTTTCTAGCTATAAACATTGAACTAACACCAAAACTAAAGCTTTTAAAATCTAATATTTCAAAACCACAATCATTTAATTCTTTTATAAATTCTTCCTTACTTAAAAATTCATCAATAGAATTAGGCAAATATTCATATGCACTTTTATTTTTACTGATAATTCCACCTAAAGTTGGTAAAATATTTTTCAAATAAAAATCTCTTAAAGTTGCTATAAATCCACCTTTTTCTCTTTTTGTAAATTCCAAAATAACAAAAATTCCTCCTTTTTTTAAGACTCTAAAAAATTCACTTAAAGCCTGTTTTCTTTCTACCACATTACGAATTCCATAACTTATACTTACAATATCAACGCTTTGGTTTTCTAAAGGTAAATTTTGAGCCTTTGCTTGTATAAAATCAATATTTGGAAATTTTTGTTTAGCAATTTCTAACATACCCTCACTTGGATCAATACCTTTAATACTTGTAATATTTTTAGAAAGCATTCTAGCTTTTTCTTGCCATATGGCAATCATATCGCCTGTTCCACATGCAACATCGACTATACTGATAAAATCTGGTTTATAATACTTTAAAACCTTTTTACAAGCGTATTTACGCCAACTTATATCAACTCCAAAACTTAAAATTCTATTAGCCTTATCATAACTTGGAGCAATTTCATTGAACATTTCTATGATTTTATCTTGTTTTTGCATTAATACCCTTTGTAAATTTTTAATTCTCTATTTATTCTAGAGATTAATTTAAAAAATTTTTCCCTTTTTTTTATGATTTTTACAATTGCTTTTTCCCTGTCTTTAAAAAGAAAAAATTTTTCATTGAGTTTATTTAAAGGTTTTATATCAAAAAAATTACAAAAATATTCTAAAAAAATTAATAATCCTGAAAAACTTCTTGAAAATTTTTCATTCTCAAAATTTTTCAATAAATTTTTTTTAAAAAAAATCAATTTTTTTCTAAATTCATCCGCTAAAATTTGTTTAAAAAGTTTATCCTTTTGAGAACCTTCATAGAAAGAATTTTCTTTTATAAAAAAATCAAAATCGCTAAACAAACTTTGTAAATTTTCACTACTTAAAAATAAAAGTAATGCTTCAATATTTTTATCATTTTGAAAAAAAATATTAGATTTTTCAACAATTTCTTGAAATCTTAAAGATAAATTTGTATTCAAATTCTTATCAAAAATTTCTTCAGTATCAGATAAAATTATATTGATTTTATCAGCATAAGAAATAAATTGATAAAAATACTCTTCTTTTTTCTTATCTAAAGCTAAATTCCAATAAAATTTTAATTTTTTAAAAAGATAAAATAGAAAAATTCTATAACCTTCAAAAGCATTGATTAAACCTGAAAATTTTAAATCAAAGACCTGATTCTTTTCAATACTTTTAAAATATTTTTCTATATTAATTTGTTCAAAATCACAACCATAAAGAGTTATAAATTTAGAATCTAAAATATAATCAAATTCTTTTTGAATTTTAAATTCATATGGTAAGATAAAACGATTTGCCTCATCTAAAGTTGGAAAAAAAATTTTTAAAATACAAATTTTAGATTTATTATAAACCTCAATAAAACTTTTCAAAGAACAAAATTTAAACTCGTAACGTTTCTTTTTAATACCTTTTCCTATACTTTTTTTACGAGCTTTTTCAAATTCTTTTTTTGATATTTGTTCTTCTTGATTCTGTTCTAGAATTTTATCATTAGTTTCTATAATTTTATAGTAAAAGCCATCAAGACTCTTAAATTTTACACTTTGAGAGTAGGTTATTTTAGTATAAAAAATCTCAAGTTCGTGAATTTTAAATAAAATACCGTCTTCTTGAAGATTTTTTAAAAGCGTAGTATCTGGAAGTAAAAAATTTTTTTGAATTTCATATACCATTAAAATAACCTTTAAATTAATAGGTTATTTTAACTTTATTTTCCTTAATGACACTTTTTGCAACTATCAATATAGGTGCAAACCGCTAAATAATTAATCAAGCTTCCTATTTTCTTTTCTAAAAATTCTTGATATTCCTTAAGTTTCACATCCTTAAAACTAAGATCCTCTATATTTCCACATTTAGAACAAACAATATGCATATGTTCTTCTTCATAAATGTCATAACAAGTTTTTTGATTTAAAGCACTGATTTCAACAACTAAACCCTGTTCTCTTAAAGTATTTAAATTCTTATAAACCGTAGCGAGCGATATGGAAGGATATTCTTGTTTGATTTCTTTATAAAGCTCTTCAATATTTGGATGTTCATGTCTTTTTAAAATCTTTAAGATGCACAATCTTTGTGGAGTAGCTTTTAAATCATGCTTTTTAAGCATTTGTAATATTTCCATTATCAACAATCCTTAAAAATTTATAATGAAAGGAATGATAATAAATTTTTCATTAAAAGAAGTTTATATCAAGTAATATTTTTTATCATCTAATAAAATAAAATTAATTATTGCAAATATAATTTTATTTTTTCTATTATACTTTCAATATCAAGTTTTAATTTTTTTTCTACTTCACTTGTTTTTCCATGCTCGATAAATTCATCTTCATATTCAAAAGAAATGATCTTGATCTCCAAATCATTTTTTTGAATAAAAGCTTGCAGTAAACTTGCTACTCCACCAATTTTAGCATTTTCACTAAATACAAACCAAATTTTACTTTTTTTAGCTAAATCTTTTAAAAGCATCTCATCCAAAGGTTTAGCAAAAATTAAATCTATAAGATCAATTTTTTCTTGCATTTCATTTAAGACTTGCCAGGCTTTGCCCACGCCTTGTCCATAACCTATAAAAACAATTTCGCTTTTTTCATTTTTTATTAGCCATTGTGCTTTGCCTAACTCTACTTTAGAAGGATTAAATTCTTTATCCAAAATAAAACTACCTCTAGGGTAACGAAAAGCTAAAGGTCCTTTATGAAAATAAGCATATTCTATAATATTTTCCATCATTAACTCATCTCTAGGGGCAACAAGAGTTAAATGAGGTAAAGGTGCTAAAAAACTCACATCAAAAACACCCTGATGTGTTTCCCCATCTTCACCTACTATACCAGCTCTATCCATAGCAAAAACAACATTTAAATTCATAATAGCACAATCATGAATCACCTGATCATAAGCACGTTGTAAAAAAGTGCTATATATAGCTATAAAAGGTTTAAATCCTTCTCTTGCCATGGCTGCCATAGAAGTCACTGCATGCTGCTCAGCAATTGCAACATCCCAAAATCTTTTAGGAAATTTCTCAATTAATTTATCAAGACCTGTTCCACTAGGCATAGCAGCTGTAACACCTACAATATTTTCATATTTTGTTGCTAATTCTAATAATTTCTGAGAAAAAATTTCAGTTGCACTTTTAGTAGAACTTTTTTTTAAAAGTTCACCACTATTAATATCAAAAGCTCCTACGCCATGCCATTTAGAATGCTGACCTTCTGCTAAAGCATAACCCTTACCTTTTAAGGTTTGAGCATGAATTACACAAGGTTTTTGCATTGCTTTTGCTTGTTTTAAAGCAGAAATAATTTCTGTTAAGTTATGTCCATTTATAGGACCTATATATTCAAGTCCTAACTCTTCAAATAAAAGCCCAGGAGTAATCAATCTAAAACTTTCTTCAAAACGCTTAGCCATATAAGTTGCAGAATCAGGTAAAACATCTAACATTTTTACGACTCGTTTTTTAAAATTCTGATAAAACTGTGTCGCCATTGCTTGAGAAAGATATTTTGAAATAGCACCTATTGGTTTTGAAATACTCATTTCATTGTCGTTTAAGATTATAACACAAGGAAATTTAGAATCTCCTAACTCATTTAAAGCTTCATAAGCCATTCCTGCACTTAAAGCTCCATCACCTATGAGTGCCACAGGGATGCGTTTTTCATTCTTTAAAGCTATAGCTTTACAAGCTCCAACTGCTAAAGAAATAGATGTGCTAGAGTGTCCAGCGATAAAATAGTCTCCTTCACTAGGTTTTGTATAACCACTTAGTCCATCTATTTGTCTTAAAGTATGAAAAATTTTTTCTTTTCCGCTTAAAAGTTTATGAGTATAAGATTGATGTGAAACATCAAAAATAAAAGGATCATTTTTTGCATCAAAAACTGTATGCATAGCTATTGTTAACTCTACTGCTCCTAAATTAGAACTTAAATGTCCACCATTTTTAGAAACAATTTTTATAATTTCTTCTCTAATTTTTTGAGCAAGATTTTCAAGTTCTTTAATGCTTAAAGATTGTAGTTTTTCTTGAGTGTGGGTAAAAATCTCATTCATTATTGATCATCTTTTTAATTTTAGTCAAACGAGAATTTAAATTAGATTCTATATTTCCAGCATCACTTAAGATAATCACACTTCCTTTGCTAATAGCATCATCAAGACTTATTTTTATGTGTTTAAACTCATTAAAATGCTCTTTTAAATAATCATAATCATTAGAATTAACCTTAATTTCAATTGCGCTAGCCCCTTTTAATTCACTCACCAAATTTTGGGCTAAAGCATATGCAATTTTACTAGAATTATCTTCAAGTTCTTTAATGATAACTTCCTTAGCTATATCTATAGCTGTATCAGCTAATTCTTTTTCATTTTTTTCTATAAAAGAATCTAATTTTACACAGGCCTCATCAAGCTTAGCTACACTTTTTAAATATTTATCTTTTAATTCATCTAACTCCTTTTGAAATTCTATTTTAGCTTGTTCATATCCTTCTTTTGAAAATTTTTCCTTAGCATTTTCAAGTTCAGAATTTAAGCGGTTGTTAAATTCATTTTCTTGGCTTTCAATTTGCATTTGAAGCTTTATAATATTGCTTGACATTTCATCGGTTTTTTTAAGCAAATCCTCTACAAAACTTGGTTGAAAAGAAGGTGATACATTGGATTCATTTTCAATAGGCTCTAAATTAGGTACTTCTTCTTGTTTTGGCTCTGATGGTACAGGATTGGAAATTAACTTTTCAATTTCTTGAGTATTTTTCTCTACTTTATTATCAAACTCTGAGATAACCTTAAAATGATAACCTTCAACAACATGTTGTTTTGAGGTTGCACCTGAAATAACGTTACTACGACTAGCCATTTTTACCTACTCTATCATTTCATCAGCATCACCTGTTTGGACTAGGCCTTGCTCTGCTAATTTTTGTACCACTTCAACTACTTTTCTTTGCGCATCTTCAACATCTTTCACGCGCACTGCACCCAAAAATCCCATTTCTTCAAGAAAAGCTTCGCTTGCACGCGTAGACATATTTGCTAAGAATTTTTGTTTTAACTCTTCGCTAGCTCCTTTAAGACCTATCATAAGATCTTTTTTATCTGCAACTTTTAAAATTTCTCTTATTGCTTGAGTGCTGAGTTTTTGTATATCATCAAAAGTAAACATAAGTTCTTTAATAGTTTCAGCTAATCTCTCATCGCTTTGTTCAATATAAGTAATAGTAGATTTAGAAGCCTTTTGTCCTAAGCGATTAAGCACTTCAGCAACTGCTCTTGGACCACCCACTTCAACTTTATAAGAAGTAAGGCTTTCAAGCTTACTTTCTAAAACAGCAGAAACTCTTTTAATAATACTTGGAGAAATATCACCAAGATTTGCCATTCTTATAACAACTTCAGCTCTTAATTCATCACTAAAATATTCTAAAGTTTCAGCAGCATGAATTGAATCCATATGCGCTAAAATAAGAGCAATAGTTTGTGGGTGTTCTTTTACGATAAAGTCAGCAAGTTGCTGAGGCTTAATTTGCGCCAAATAAGCAAAATTCTGATTATTCTCCATACTTTTAGTAAGTTTTTCAAGAATTTTATTAGCAATTTCAGGACCAAAAGTACGAAATAGTATTTCTTTAGCATATTCCAAACCACCACTTTTAATATATTGATTGGATTGAAGTAAAGTGTAAAATTCCTCTAAAACAGCTGTTGCTACAGATCTATCAACATTTTTAGCCATAGCAATATATCGTGAAATTTCTGTAATAACATCGATTTCCATATGCGAAAAAACAGAAGTTGTAGCATCTTCACCAAGTTGTATAAGAAAAATCGCTACCTTTTCAGGCATTGATAAATCATCATAAACCATTTTTTGTTCTTCGCTAAGCTTGATCATCTATATATCCTTATCACCAAATTCGCTATCATTTTGAATTAAATTCTGTAAAAGTACAGCAATTTCTTCACCTTTATCACTCACTAAACCTCTTAGTTTCTCAAGTAAAACTTCATACTGAATAGTATCTTCATTAAAGCTATCTCCAAATCCAAGTTGTTCTTCGACTTTTTTTCTAGCCATATTGAATTTTTCTAATGCATCTTCAGCTTCATCTATAATCGCATTAACACCGCCCTCTTGAGCTTCTTCTTGAGCAGCCATATCCTCAAGCATTTTTTGCGTAAATGGAGTAATAACTTTTTTGTAAAAAATAAAAAGCAATATTGCCGCAATAAAATACTTAACAGGCGGAATAAAAGGTTCAATAAAACGATTGTAAAATGTTTTAACCTTACTTTCAACCCTAATAGTTTCACGATGGAATGGTAAATTTTGCACTACAACGCTATCACCCCTAGCTTGATTATAATTAATAGTACTTTTAACGATACTCTCTATACTAGCTAATTCTTGTTTTGTAAGAGGAACATATTCGCTTTTAACATCTCCATTTGCATCTACAACATCTTGATATTTTCCATCAATAGTAACAGCAGCTGAAGTTCTAACAATAGTTGCAAATTGCTTTTTTGTATTTGTAATTGTTTTTGAAATTTCATTATTTGTTGTAACTTGATTTTTTTTATAAGTATCAATTTCTCCTTTATTATCAAGTCCTTCAACAGGACCTATATTAGAAACTGCACCTGGAACACCTTGAACTTCACGATCCTTTCTTCCAGTTCTTTCCTCATTCAAGGTTTGCTCACTTCTTACAACAGTATTTGGATCATAAATTTCACTTTGAGATTCTTGCTTAGAGAAATCAAAATCTATATTTACACTTACTTTTACCTTATCCGTTCCCCCTGCAAAAGGAGCTAAATTCTCTATAATTTTATCTTCTAAAGCTTTCTCTTGATCGCTTTTATATTTAATCTGTTCTCGAACCAAATCATCGCTATTATCTTTATCATCTAAAGGGATGCCTCTTTGATCACTGATTTTAATATTATCTTTTTTAAGATTTGCAACTGCAGCAGAAACAATATTTTTAATCCCATCAATTTGCTTTGCTGTGAGTCTTAATCCTTCTTTAACATTAACCACTACTGAAGCAGTTGGTGGAATTTGTCTTTCTGTAAAAACAGAATCTTTTGGAATAGCTATATGCACAACCGCGCTACGAATAGGCTCTAAAGTTTCAATTGTTCTTGATAGTTCACCCTCAAGAGCTCTTCTATATTTTATAGCGATATCTTGATCAGTTGCTCCAAATTGTTGTTGATCAAAAGCTTCAAAACCTATACGACTATCCTTGATAAGTCCTTCACTTGCAATAAACATTCTTTGGCGATAAACCTGATCTTTAGGGACTAAAATTTTATTTTCGCTGGCAAGCTTATAAGGGATATTATTTTGTTCGAGTTTAGCCACAATAGCAGCTGAAGAGCTAGGACTAACATTTTCTACTAAAACTGCATATCCATCGCTAGAACCGTTTCCACCTCCGCGAAATAATGCTAAAAATACCAAAAAACCTACAACCACTACTATAGACGCAGCAATAACAATCAATTGCTTACGAGTTAATTTTTGAAAAAGTTGTCCGATTTGGTGCAGCATTTCTTTAAAATCCATTAATTTTCAGTCCTTAGCTTAATGATTTTTATATTTTAATTCTTTAAAAATTTCAATTAATCAGCAAATTTTATCAATTTTAATGTAATTTTACCAAATTTATTTACTAAACTCATAAAATATTTTTATATTATCAAAAACATTTTAGCAAAAAGCACTTTATAATTTTTAAAAATTTATATTTAATTTTATATTTTGTTACAAAAAATATAAAATTTATTTTAAAATCTTTCTAAACTTCTTGCAACAAAAAAAATTTTATTATAAATCAATTCTATTGCATTGTGATCTAAATTTTCTAGATTTTTATTTTTTAAACGATCAAGAATTGCTTTTTCTCTTTTAGGATAGTAAATTTTTTTATTATGATTTTTTTTAATCTCTCCTATTATTTTAACATAAGTCATTCTTTCATTTAAAAGTTCTAAAATTTCATCATCTATTTTATCAATTTTTTCTCTTAATTCTTTTAAATCAAGCATTGCTCTTCCTTTAAAATTTCAAAAACACTAGGATAAACTCCATCAAGAATACCTGCATCAATACCTTTAGTATTATTTAATTTTCCACTTAAAACCAAATAAGTTTTCATATTTAATTCTTTTGCTTTAAGTAAATCTCCTTTAAAATCATCGCTAATTATTTTTATATCCTCAAATCGAGCATTTTGATTTTGCATTTTTAATAATTTTAAAGCCTCTTTATAAAAAAGAAAACTTGGTTTGCCCACAACATCATATTCAAAATGAACAGCATTTTTAAGCATAGCCATTATACTTCCTACTCCTGGGTAAGATTTGTTATCTTTTTTATAAATACTACTTTCATGCATTGCCACAACTTTAACTCCATTTTTAATCATTTCTATAATACTGGCAAAGTCTTTAAATTTAAAATCATCAAAACTAGCAATAAAAACTAATTTTGGGTTTTTAAAATCTAATTTAAATCCGAGCATTTCAAGACTTTGTAAAAATTCATTAGCACCAAAAGCAGCAACCTTACAAGGCTCAAAAAGAGTTTTTAAAATGCAAAAAGGATCTAAATAGGCATTATCTTTTATATTTAAACCCTTTTGTCTTAAAAATTCTAAAAAATTAAGTTTTTTAGTATTGTTTGTGATAATAACATAAGCAAGATTATTTGTATTTAAAAAATCAATTAATTCTTTAGCCCCAAAAATCAAAGATTTATCAGCATCTGAAATAAGAGTTCCTTGAACATCTAGAAAAAACATTTTAAACCTTTACAAACTTCTCCTCTAAAGCAATTTGATCTTCAAAGCTTTCTCTTTGGCGAATCAATCTTACTATACCATCTTCTAAAGCTAATTCGCAAACCTTATTTCTAGTATTATAATTACTACTCATACTAAAGCCATATGCCCCAGTATTTTTAATAACCATTATATCACCATTTTGTGTATAAGGTAACAATCTTGCTTTAGCAAAAAAATCACCACTTTCACAAACCCCACCCACAACATCACAAGGGGTTTCTTCTCCTTGATTGTAAGGCATATAAATTTCATGATAAGCCTCATATAAACTTGGACGTATTAAATCATTCATCGCTCCATCAACAATGATAAAACGCTTTGTTTTATTATATTTTTCATAAAGAACTGAGCAAACAAATTCTCCATTTTTGGCCACTAAAAATCGTCCAGGTTCCATTCCAATAGTCACATCAAGTCCATTAAGGTTAGATAAAATTCTTTGAGCATACTCATAAAGATTAGGCTCTAAATCCTGTTTTTCATAAGCTACACCAAGTCCTCCACCAATATCAAAAAATTTAAGATTAATTTTTAAAGCCTTTAATTCTTTAACAAGTTTTGAAACAATACTAGCTGCCTCATATATAGGAGTTAAATTTAAAAGCTGAGAACCTATATGAAAATGCACCCCAACAGGCTCTAAAAAAGGAGAATTATTTGCATAAATATACATCTTCTTAGCACACTCAATTTCAACTCCAAATTTATTTTCATTTAATCCAGTAGAAATATAAGGATGAGTCTTTGCATCTACATTAGGATTAACTCTGATGCTAATTCTTGCTTTAGTATTTAATTCTTTAGCTACTTGTTCTAAAAGCATCATTTCAGCTTCGCTTTCAAGATTAATATATAAAATATTATATTTTAAAGCAAGTTTTAATTCTTCTGCAGTTTTACCCACTCCGCTAAAAATAATTTTATAAGGTTTTGCACCAACTTTTAAAGCGCGTTTAACTTCACCTATACTTACACAATCAAATCCGCTATCTAATTTTACAAGCATTTGTAAAAGACTTAAATTTGAATTAGCTTTTACTGCATAAAAAATTTGTGATTTTCTAGCTTTAAAAGCATTTTTTAATTCTAAAAATTTTTCTTTAATCGCATCAAAATTATAAATATAAAAAGGGGTTTGAAATTCATTTTTAAGTTTTTTATAATCCATATTTTCCTTCTTTAAATTTTAATATTTAATCAGCGATTTTTATAAAATTTCATTAAACTAAAAAAACCTAATAATACAATAGGTAAAACAATACCAATTTCACTGATTATAACACCATTTTCACTTAATCTTGAAAACAAAAATAAAAGCCCCCAAGACAGTAATGTCACAATAAAAGCGACAAAAGCGACAAAAGCAAGATTAAAAAATCTAGAAATAACAGGAAAATAATAATACATAATAAGCATTAAAAAAGGGGCAAAAAAAGGCATAAATATAAGTTTATAAAGATTAATTTTTAGTGTTTCTATACTAATATTTTGATCTTTAAAAAGCTTTAAACTCTCCCAAGCATCTAAAATAGAATAATTACTGTTGCTTGCAACACTTTCAATAATTTTTGGTTTAAAACCCTCCAAGGCACTCAATTCCTTAAATTCTTGCACATCAAGCCCTTTGGCTCCAAGAATATATTCTTTAGGAAGTGTGGTTAAATTTCCATCTTTTAAGATCCAATTTCCCTCTTTAAAGGATGCTGTTTTAGCTTCAACAAAAGAATTTAAGGTTGAGTTATTAAGATCAAAAATTTTTATATTTTGGACACTATTTTGACCATTATTTATTTTGGAAATATAAACAAAATCATTATTAAATTTTAAAAAAACTTCTCCACCTTGTTTATTTAAAACTCCATTTTTTAAAATATTTTTTTTATAATCATTTGCATAAGCAAAAGAAGTAAAATTTAAACCAATATAAATACAGCAAAAAAACAAAGCCCATAAAAAAGGGAAAATAACAACCAAATTTTTACTGATACCCAAAGCATAAAAACTTACAAACTCATTGGTTCTAATCATTGAAATGAGCGATAATATAAATGCAAAAACAATAGAAAGTGGTAAAATATAAGGTACAGCAGAACAAGCTAAAAAAACTGTATAGAGTAATTGAAGATTCACACTTTGTGGCAAATCTTTAAAATTTAAAAGTAAATCAATACCGCAATAAAAACCAATTAAAGATAAAAATATTATAAAAAAATTCTTAAGATAAATTTCTGAAATAAAACGAAAAAAAATCCACATTTTAAGCTCTTAAACTATACAAAGATGAAACACTTGATAAATCTTTTTCAACTAGTTTAAATAATGCTTTTTTAGAGTGCTCTAAGATTTTATCTAAAATTATTTTTTCCTCATTATTAAATTGTCCTAGAACATGCGAAATAACATTCTCTCCTTTTCCTACTCCTATGCGTATTCTTTCATAATCATTTCCGCATAAAGAATCGATACTTTTTAGCCCATTATGCCCACCGCTTGATCCACCTTTTTTAAAACGCAAAGCTCCTAAATTAATATCGATATCATCATGTATAACTATAATTCTTTCACATTTGTAAAAATCTTTAACCGCTTTAACACTAATGCCTGAATTATTCATGTAAGTACTAGGTTTAAGAAGAAGCAAAGAAGAACCGATTTTAAATAGCTCTCCTTTAAATTTTGAATTCGTAAGATTTGTAAAATTTTGATCTTTTAAGATTAAATCAATGAGCATAAAGCCTACATTATGGCGAGTATTTTTATATTCCTCGCCTATATTGCCAAGCCCTACGACTAATATCATCTAGCTTTTTCTACGCCAACAACCGCTATCCTATCAGCGTCTAAAATAGTAACACCTTCAGGAACTACTACATCACGAACAAGTAAAGCATCACCTACATCAAGTTTGCTAACATCAAGTTCAAAGAAATTTGGTAAATTTTCAGCCTTGCATTTAACTTTTAATCTTCTTTTAGATTGGATTAAAACACCTTTATTTTTAAGACCGATAGCGGTTCCTGTGATTTTAACTGGGATCATATATTTAGAAATTACACCTTTTTGTGCAACTTTTAAGTCCACGTGTTTTAAATCGCTTGTAACTGGATCTTTTTGATAATCCACAACTACAACATTTAAAGTTTGAGAACCTACTTTAACATCAAAAGCTAAAGTTGTTTTTTTACGAACTTCTTTAATGAATTCATTGACCTTAAAAGCAGCATGGATATTTTCTAGTCCTTTACCATAGATGTTTGCTATTAGATAACCATCTCTTTTTAAAGCTTTAGCTGCTTTTCTACCGATACTCTCTCTAACGATACCTTCTAACATCTTTTTATCCTTTCAAAAAAATAAGCGTTAATTTTATCTAATATTGGCTTAGTTAAAAGTAAAAAAGTATATAATTACGATTTAAAACTATATTTGGGATATTTTTTTGAAAAAAGAATTAAATACTGCTTGGTTATGGGTTATTTTTGGAGCCTTAATAGAATGTTTTTGGGTGAGTGGTTTAAAATACTCCTATGAAATTTGGCACTATCTTTTAACAGCTATTGGAATTTTTATCTCTTTTAATTGTTTTTTAAAAGCATGTAAAAAAATAGAAATTAGCATAGCTTATAGTGTTTTTGTAGGCATTGGAACCGCTGGTATTGTAGTGGCTGAAATTGCTATTTTTCATGAAAAATTTTCTATCTTAAAAATCTTTTTCATACTGCTTTTATTGCTCGGTGTAATAGGTTTAAAATTCAGTTCTAAAGAGAATTAATGGCTTGGATATTTTTAATCATTGCTGGAATTTGTGAAATTATAGGTGTTATCATCATGAAAAAATACGTAAATACACACGCAAAAAAATATCTTTTAGCTCTTATAGTGTGTTTTATGTGTTCTTTTATGAGTTTGAGTTTAAGTATGCAAAGCATTGCAATGAGTATTGCTTATGCTATTTGGACGGGTATTGGTGCTGTTGGTAGTGTTGTAGTGGGTGTGGTTTTATTTAAAGAGAGTAAAAATTTCTTAAAGCTCTTTTTTATTTTAGTGATTTTAGTTTCTACCATAGCTTTAAAATTACTTTCTTAAAGGATTAAAATGCAAATTTATATCAGCGGTATTCATACTGATGTTGGAAAAACATATTTAAGCGCTAGAATTTGCAAAGAATTAGGTTTTGATTATTTTAAACTCATTCAAGCAGGCACTCCAAAAGATAGTGATATCATAGCTCAATTTAGCCCAAAAACTAAAATTTTTAAAGAAGGTATATTTTTACAAACTCCTGTATCACCCCATAAGGCAAGAACTTTAGAAGGATTAAATTATAAAGCTTTTGATATTGCTTTGCCTCAAAGTGATAAACTCATTATAGAGCTTGCAGGTGGTCTTTTTTCACCTATTGATGATGAAAAAACCATGATTGATTTTATGCAAAAATTTAAACGCCCTACTATTTTAGTCGCAAAAGATTATCTAGGAAGCATCAATCATACTCTTTTAAGTATAGAAGCTTTAAAACAAAAAGATATACCTATCCTTGCTTTAGTTTTAAAAAGTGAGGATCATTTTAGTAAGGATTTTATCAGCAAATACACACAAATTCCTATCATAGATTTTAATGATAGGGTTTGCGAAAAACTTTCAAAAATCATTAAAAATTTGTTCTAAACTATCCACTACATAAGAAATTTGCTCCTTTGTAATCACATAAGGGGGCATAAAATAAATCGTATTTCCAAGTGGCCTTAAAAGCAAATCTTTTTTTAAAGCTCTTTTAAAAACCTCAAGCCCAGCTCTTTCATACTTTGAATTTAAAATATCAAAAGCACTAATCATCCCGCAAATTCTAAAATTACCAAGAAAATCAAATTTTTTAAGTCTTGAAAATTCTTGCTCGATAAAGGTGCTTAAAATTTTATTTTTTTCTAAAATATTTTCATTTTCAAATATATCTAAAACCGCATTAGCAGCAGCACAAGCTAAAGTATTTCCTGTATAACTATGAGAATGCAAAAAAGCTTTATACTCTTTATAGGGTGCATAAAAAGCTTGATAAATTTCGTCCTTAGTAAGCACTACAGAAAGAGGCATAAATCCGCCAGTAATTCCCTTTGAAAGACAAATAAAATCTGGAGTTTGTTTGCATTGGTGTAAAGCAAAAAGTGTCCCTGTGCGTCCAAAACCTACAGCAATTTCATCAAAGATAACTTGCACATTAAATTCATGACAAATTTTTATGGCTTCATCAATAAATCCTGCCTCATACATATGCATATTTCCAGCACACTGCACTAAAGGTTCTAAGATAAAAGCACAAATTTCACTAGAATGCTTTTCTAAAATCTCTTTTAAAATAAAAAGCTCTTCTTCATAATTTTTACTTTTTGGAACCGGAGTATTAAGGCATTTTAAAAGCAAAGGATTATAAGTATTTTTATAAAGCGCAACATCTCCTACGCTTAATGCTCCTAAAGTTTCACCATGATAAGAATTGCTTAGAGATAAAAATTTATTTTTTTTAAAACCCTGATTTAAATGATAATGAAAACTCATTTTAAGTGCTATTTCTACAGCACTTGATCCATTATCCGCATAAAAACATTTATTAAAATCTCTCCCAACTTTTTCACAAAGCTTAGTTGAAAGCTTTATAATAGGCTCATGCGTAAAACCGGCTAAAATCACATGCTCAAGCTCATCAACTTGCTTTTTAATAGCATTTGCGATTTTTTCATTACAATGCCCAAAAAGATTCACCCACCAAGAACTGATACAATCTAAATATCTTTTATCATTAAAATCATAAAGCCAAACTCCTTTAGCTTTTTTTATAGGGATTAAAGGCACATTTTCATGATCTTTCATTTGAGTACAAGGGTGCCAAATATGTTTTAAATCAAGCTGTTTTAAAAATTCATTATCCATAATCTAACTTCTTTTTTAAAAATAATGTGGCAAAATAATACTTTAAAATTCTAAATTTTTAGGAAAAAAATGTCCGTTGATAAAATCTTACAAGATTTAAAAAATGATCACAATTTTAGAACTCTACCTCATCTACGTCATGAGGGAAAATTTGTTTATAAGGAAAGTAAAAAACTTTTAAATTTAGCTTCAAATGATTACTTAGCACTCTCT